>NZ_JAKEUO010000014.1 GCF_022397915.1 Vibrio sp. Isolate34
CTGTGTCTTCAGTTGACGGCACACCATCGACCATTAAGGTCACCATCAATGGCACCAACGATGCGGCGACCGTCAGCAGTGCGACAGTGTCTGTTGGTGAAACTGACTCAGCAATAACAACTTCAGGTACCCTAACCAGCACCGACGTTGATAACCCGGATAACGCCTTCACCCCGGATTCGATCACAGGTACAAACGGCGACCTAACCATTGATGCCCATGGTCATTGGGTGTTCACCGCCAACAGCATATTTAATCAATTGAATGTCGGCGATAAAGTAGAAGAAACCTTCACCGTCTCGTCTGTTGATGGCACACCATCGACCATTAAGGTCACGATTAATGGCACCAATGATAAAGCGACGGTTAGCACGGCCACTGTTGCGGTAGATGAAACCGATACGGCCATTACCACTTCAGGCACGTTAACCAGTACCGATGTCGACAATCCGGATAATGCCTTCACTCCTGATGCGATCAGCGGCACAAACGGTAACCTAACCATGGACGCCAATGGTCATTGGACGTTCACTGCTAACAGCACCTTTAACCAACTTAATATTGGTGACAAGGTTGAAGAGACTTTCACTGTGTCTTCAGTTGACGGCACACCATCGACCATTAAGGTCACCATCAATGGCACCAACGATGCGGCGACCATCAGCAGTGAGACTGTGGCTATCGATGAAACAGACACGGCAATCACCACCTCTGGCACCCTAACCAGCACCGATGTCGATAACCCAGTCAATGCCTTTACTGCTTCAACTCAGCACGGTACCAACGGTGATTTGACCATTGATGCCAATGGTCATTGGACGTTCACTGCTAACAGCACCTTTAACCAACTTAATATTGGTGACAAGGTTGAAGAGACTTTCACTGTGTCTTCAGTTGACGGCACACCATCGACCATTAAGGTCACCATCAATGGCACCAACGANTATTGGTGACAAGGTTGAAGAGACTTTCACTGTGTCTTCAGTTGACGGCACACCATCGACCATTAAGGTCACCATCAATGGCACCAACGATGCGGCGACCATCAGCAGTGAGACTGTGGCTATCGATGAAACAGACACGGCAATCACCACCTCTGGCACCCTAACCAGCACCGATGTCGATAACCCAGTCAATGCCTTTACTGCTTCAACTCAGCACGGTACCAACGGTGATTTGACCATTGATGCCAACGGTCATTGGGTATTCACTGCCAACAGCGCATTCAACCAACTGAATGTCGGCGACAAAGTCGAAGAGACCTTTACGGTAACGTCCGTCGATGGCACACCATCCACTATAAAAGTGACCATCAACGGCACCAATGATGCGGCGACCGTCAGCAGCGCGACTGTGGCGGTTGATGAAACGGATAAAGCCGTCACCACCTCGGGCACCCTAACCAGCACCGATGTCGATAACCCAGATAATGCCTTTACCCCTGATTCGATCTCGGGCACCCATGGCGACTTAACCATTAATGCCAATGGTCATTGGGTGTTCACCGCTAACAGCGCCTTTAACCAACTTAATATTGGTGACAAGGTTGAAGAGACGTTTACGGTAACGTCTGTCGATGGCACTCAGTCAACAATTAAAGTGACCATTAACGGTACTAATGATGCTGCGAAAGTCAGCAGTGCAACTGTCGCCGTCGATGAAACGGATAAAGCCGTCACCACCTCGGGCACGCTAACCAGCACCGATGTCGATAACCCAGATAATGCCTTTACCCCTGATTCGATCTCAGGCACCCATGGCGACTTAACCATTAATGCCAATGGTCATTGGGTGTTCACCGCTAACAGAGCGTTCAACCAACTGAACGTSGGCGACAARGTTGAAGAGACATTCACAGTCACCTCTRTCGAYGGCACACCATCCACTATAAAAGTGACCATCAAYGGCACCAATGATAAAGCGACGGTTAGCACGGCCACTGTTGCGGTAGATGAAACCGATACGGCCATTACCACTTCAGGCACGCTAACCAGTACCGATGTCGATAATCCAGACAATGCGTTTACGCCAGATGCCATCACAGGCACAAACGGTAACCTAACCATTGACGCTAATGGGCATTGGACGTTCACGGCCAACAGCGCGTTTAATCAATTGAATGTCGGCGATAAAGTAGAAGAAACCTTCACCGTCTCGTCTGTTGATGGCACACCGTCGACCATTAAGGTCACCATCAATGGCACCAACGATGCTGCGACCGTCAGCAGTGCCACCGTGGCTGTGGATGAAACCGATACGGCCATTACCAGTTCAGGCACGTTAACCAGTACCGATATCGATAATCCAGACAGTACGTTTACGCCAGATGCCATCACAGGCACAAACGGTAACCTAACCATGGACGCCAATGGGCATTGGACGTTCACTGCTAACAGCGCCTTCAATCAATTAAACGTTGGCGATAAAGTTGAAGAGACTTTCACTGTGTCTTCAGTTGACGGCACACCATCGACCATTAAGGTCACCATCAATGGCACCAACGATGCGGCGACCGTCAGCAGTGCGACAGTGTCTGTTGGTGAAACTGACTCAGCAATAACAACTTCAGGTACCCTAACCAGCACCGACGTTGATAACCCGGATAACGCCTTCACCCCGGATTCGATCACAGGTACAAACGGCGACCTAACCATTGATGCCCATGGTCATTGGGTGTTCACCGCCAACAGCATATAAAAGTGACCATCAACGGCACCAATGATGCAGCTACGGTCAGCAGCGCGACGGTGGCGGTTGATGAAACGGACTCCGCAATCACCACCTCTGGCATCCTAACCAGCACCGATGTCGATAATCCGGATAACGCCTTTACTGCTTCAACTCAGCACGGTACCAACGGTGATTTGACCATTGATGCCAACGGTCACTGGGTATTCACTGCCAACAGCGCCTTCAATCAATTAGACGTTGGCGATAAGGTTGAAGAGACTTTCACCGTCTCGTCTGTTGATGGCACACCATCCACTATAAAAGTGACCATCAATGGCACCAACGATGCTGCGACCGTCAGCAGTGCCACCGTGGCTTTGGATGAAACCGATACGGCCATTACCACATCAGGCACGCTAACCAGTACCGATGTCGATAATCCAGACAATGCGTTTACGCCAGATGCCATCACAGGCACAAACGGTAACCTAACCATTGACGCTAATGGGCATTGGACGTTCACGGCCCACAGCGCGTTTAATCAATTGAATGTCGGCGATAAAGTAGAAGAAACCTTCACCGTCTCGTCTGTTGATGGCACACCATCGACCATTAAGGTCACCATCAATGGCACCAATGATAAAGCGACGGTTAGCACGGCCACTGTTGCGGTAGATGAAACCGATACGGCCATTACCACTTCAGGCACGCTAACCAGTACCGATGTCGATAATCCAGACAATGCGTTTACGCCAGATGCCATCACAGGCACAAACGGTAACCTAACCATTGACGCTAATGGGCATTGGGTATTCACCGCTAACAGCGCATTCAACCAACTGAATGTCGGCGACAAAGTCGAAGAGACCTTTACGGTAACGTCTGTCGATGGCACTCAGTCAACAATTAAAGTGACCATTAACGGTACTAATGATGCTGCGAAAGTCAGCAGTGCAACTGTCGCCGTTGATGAAACGGATAAAGCCGTCACCACCTCGGGCACCCTAACCAGCACCGATGTCGATAACCCTGACAACGCGTTTACGCCAGATTCGATCACAGGGACTCATGGTGACTTAACCATCGATGCTAATGGTCATTGGGTATTCACCGCTAACAGCGCCTTTAACCAACTTAATACACTCAGTCAACAATTAAAGTGACCATTAACGGTACTAATGATGCTGCGAAAGTCAGCAGTGCAACTGTCGCCGTCGATGAAACGGACTCCGCAATCACCACCTCTGGCATCCTAACCAGCACCGATGTCGATAACCCAGATAATGCCTTTACCCCTGATTCGATCTCGGGCACCCATGGCGACTTAACCATTAATGCCAATGGTCATTGGGTGTTCACTGCTAACAGCGCGTTCAACCAACTGAACGTTGGCGACAAAGTCGAAGAGACCTTTACGGTCACCTCTGTTGATGGCACTCGGTCAACCATCAAAGTCACCATCAACGGCACCAATGATGCGGCGACCGTCAGCAGTGAGACTGTGGCTATCGATGAAACAGACACGGCAATCACCACCTCTGGTACCCTAACCAGCACCGATGTCGATAACCCAGACAATGCCTTTACTGCTTCAACTCAGCACGGTACCAACGGTGATTTGACCATTGATGCCAACGGTCATTGGGTATTCACCGCCAACAGCGCATTCAACCAACTCAACGTTGGCGATAAAGTCGAAGAAACATTTACGGTCACCTCTGTCGATGGCACTCCATCCACCATTAAAGTGACCATTAACGGTACTAATGATGCAGCTAGTGTAAGCAGTGCGACGGTGACTGTTGATGAAACGGACTCCGCAATCACCACCTCTGGTACCCTAACCAGCACCGATGTCGATAACCCAGATAATGCCTTTACCCCTGATTCGATCTCGGGCACCCATGGCGACTTAACCATTGATGCCCATGGTCATTGGGTGTTCACCGCTAACAGCGCGTTCAACCAACTGAACGTTGGCGACAAAGTCGAAGAGACATTTACGGTCACCTCTGTCGATAGCACTCAGTCAACAATTAAAGTGACGATTAACGGCACCAATGATGCAGCTACGGTCAGCAGCGCGACTGTGGCGGTTGATGAAACGGATAAAGCCGTCACCACCTCGGGCACCCTAACCAGCACCGATGTCGACAATCCGGATAATGCCTTCACTCCTGATGCGATCAGCGGCACAAACGGTAACCTAACCATGGACGCCAATGGTCATTGGACGTTCACTGCTAACAGCGCGTTTAATCAATTGAATGTCGGCGATAAGGTTGAAGAGACTTTCACTGTGTCTTCAGTTGATGGCACACCATCGACCATTAAGGTCACCATCAACGGCACCAATGATGCAGCTACGGTCAGCAGTGAGACTGTGGCTATCGATGAAACTGACACGGCAATCACCACCTCTGGCACCCTAACCAGCACCGATGTCGATAACCCAGACAATGCCTTTACTGCTTCAACTCAGCACGGTACCAACGGTGATTTGACCATTGATGCCAACGGTCATTGGGTGTTCACCGCTAACAGCGCATTCAACCAACTCAACGTTGGCGACAAAGTCGAAGAGACCTTTACGGTCACCTCTGTCGATGGCACTCCATCCACCATTAAAGTGACCATTAACGGTACTAATGATGCAGCTAGTGTAAGCAGTGCGACGGTGACTGTTGATGAAACGGACTCCGCAA
Organism: Vibrio sp. Isolate34; assembly: GCF_022397915.1. Taxonomy (GTDB): domain Bacteria; phylum Pseudomonadota; class Gammaproteobacteria; order Enterobacterales; family Vibrionaceae; genus Vibrio. Next base: position 5,376 of record NZ_JAKEUO010000014.1, read on the forward strand.
TCACCACCTCTGGTACCCTAACCAGTACCGATGTCGATAATCCGGATAACGCCTTCACTCCTGATGCGATCAGCGGCACTAACGGCGACCTTACTATTGATGCCAATGGTCATTGGACATTCACTGCTAACAGCGCATTCAACCAACTCAACGTTGGCGACAAAGTCGAAGAAACATTTACGGTCACCTCTGTCGATGGCACTCAGTCAACAATTAAAGTGACGATTAACGGCACCAATGACAGCCCTACTATCTCCGGAACGTCAAGTGGCGCTGTGATCGATCAGGGTTTGAACACGGCAGGAACCCCCGATGCGACAGGGAGTTTAATCGCAACTGATATAGATAAGTCTGACACTATTACGTGGGCAATCAATCAACCACAAGGCCGTTGGGGAACACTGTCGATTGATCAGAATGGACATTGGCACTATCAGCTAGACAATTCGACCGGTGGTGCAGCGGATAAGCTCGCGGCTGGTGAACGTCAGTCTGAATCATTCTGGATCACCGTTACCGATTCAGCTGGAGCAACAGTCCCTCATAAAATCGTTATTGATGTGCAAGGTAGTAACGACAAACCAATTGTCAGTGCGTGGACTCAGCTTCCTGCAGGCAAAGAAGATCAACCTGTAACCATAAAAGCTTCTGATTTGCTAACGCATGCAAGCGATGTTGATAGTAGCGATGTTTTGCATGTGACGAATCTACAAGCGACACACGGTAGCCTGACTGATAATAAAGACGGCACTTATACCTTCACGCCAGACAAAGATTTCAATGGTGAAATTCGACTCACCTATGATGTAGTTGACGGTCATGGTGGTAGCGTTAGTACTCAAGCTAAGTTTGACCTTACCGCAACTCCAGATAACGCGATTATTACCGACGCACAAACTAATGCTGACTTACGGGGAGTGACTGAAGATCGCGGTTATATAGACACCCACTATAAATTACATTACGACGGCAAATTAAATATCCAAGACCCTGATGCGGGAGAGGCTCAGTTTGATCCGAACATTGGCCCGCAAACCTATCAAGGTATTGGCTACGACACCAAATTAGGTGGTCATATACTGCTAATGCGCGATGGTCACTACACCTATACGCTCGACAACCGCAACATACAGAACTTAGCGCAAGGTGAAGTTAAACACGATTCATCTGTTATACGTTCAGCAGATGGTACAACGCATACGATAGAGCTCACGGTTCATGGTACCAACGACGCCCCTACCATCAGTGCACAGTCTCACTCTGTGACTGAAGGTGGAAGCATTCTACATGGACAAATGGTTGGCCAAGATATAGATACAGGTGCGACCTTAATTTACAGCGCACCTCAGGTTGATGGTTTGGTGGTTAACCCAGATGGCAGTTATAGCTTCAGCCCTGCTCACTCTAGCTACCAATCGTTAGCATCAGGTATCACGAAGACGTTGACTGTCCCCGTAACAGTCACAGACGAACATAATGCGAGCAGCACTCAAAACCTCTCAATTACGATTACAGGGGTTAATAACTCTGCCGTTATTGGCGGTGTCGACACGGGTGACGTAACCGAAGGTAATGCTGGACAGAACATGTCCCCAGATTATGCTCAACCGGGCATGGCACACTTAGTACGAAGTACTATTAAAGCCAATGGCAAACTTACTATTTCAGACACTGATACAGGAGAGGCGGAGTTTGATACACACGGACTCGGCTTTAATTATTCTGGTCAATATGGTGACCTACTTCTTCGAAAAGACGGAACTTGGTTTTATCACGCTGATACGGGACAGATTCGTAGCACTGGTGGGCTCTCAAGCACCCGAGGAACGACCATCGACCAGCTTGGTGAAAATCAAACTCTGACTGACACCATTACCGTATATTCTAAAGATGGTACATCGCACGATATTGTCATTACGATTCACGGTAGCAACGACAGACCTTACTGCGCTTCCGAAGTACAGCTTAATTCAGGAAAAGAAGACCTAACTCAAACCATCACAGCAACCGAGTTATTGGCAAATACTGTTGACGTTGACGCCAACGATGCAGGTAAGCTCACTATCGCTAATTTGCATGCTGACCATGGCTCGATTCAAGACAATCACGATGGAACCTTCACCTTCACTCCAGACCATGATTTCAACGGTAAAGTGCATTTCACTTATGACGTCAAAGATGCTCATGGTGGCGTTACACCAACAGGCGCGAATTTACATTTACAAGCAACTGGTGATGCTGCGACTATTACTGGAGTTGATCACGGAAATGTGACAGAAGATCGTGGTTATATCGATACACAATATAATCTTCATTTTGATGGCAAATTAGATATTGTAGACCCCGACCAAGGTGAAGCTCAATTTGATATTCAAAGAGGCTACACCTATCACGGAATTGGCTATGATACAAAAATGGGTGGGTGGGTACTTTTACAACAAGATGGTACTTATACTTATACAATTGATAATCGTAAACCAGAAATTCAAAATCTTGGGTCAACAGAGACTCTTGTCGATAAGGTGACGATCCACAGTGTCGATGGAACAAGTCATGAAATTCAGATCACAATCCACGGTACAAATGATGACCCTAAGGTTTCTTCGGTAATAACTCTTCCTGCAGGAACTGAAGATACAGATGTCGTTCTACACGCTTCTGATTTACTCGCCAATGCTACAGACATCGACCACAATGATGTAGGGAAGCTCTCTGTAGCAAATCTTATCGCTGATCATGGCAATATCACCGATAATCACGACGGAACCTTCACCTTTCACCCGAGCCAAGATTACAATGGGAATGTCTCTTTTACCTATGATGTGCAGGATGCACATGGTGGAAGTGTCTCTACATCAGCCTCAATAACTCTCGCTCCTACCCGTGATTCTGCTGTAATTTCTGGCGATAATACCGGAACGATTATTGAAGATAATAATGTTGGTCACAGTTCATTACATCCTGTCGCTGCATCGGGTTTGTTGAGGGTAACTGATCCTGATGCAGGGCAAGACCATTTTCAGGTAAACCGATTATTAGGAGAACAGGCGATACACGACCCCTTTGGTGGATTTTTGCGCATAACACCAAATGGTGCTTGGGGGTACGAAGTAGCCAACAGTCGCTTGCAATCATTAGCTGAAGGTGAAGTAGAAAAGGTTGTATATCGTGTTTATTCTGCAGACCATACTGCCCACGATATAACAATAACGGTTACAGGCACCAATGATCGACCGACCATCACTGCGACAACACTTGCACATGGCACTGAAGATACACACTATCAAATGCAGGCGAGTCAGTTCGGATTCAACGATGTTGATACGGGCGATACGTTGCACTCAATCGCCATTACTGATCTTCCACCAGCAGCTCAGGGTAAGTTTGTGCTTGATGGGCACGACATCACGGCAGGTCAGAGTATTTCTGCTTCCGATATTGCCAAACTCCAATTTGTCCCAGCCACTGACTTTAACGGCGATGTTCAGTTTAAATTTACCGTTAATGACGGACATGCTAGCTCTGTAGAAGCAACGAATACATTACATATTGACGCGGTTAGCGATGCTGCACAGTTCACTGGCCGTGATACTGGTGACGTCCATGAAGGGCACACCTACACAGCACCTGACGGTAAAATGTCTGGAAGCCATGTAGGTGATCGTTCGCCTGATCACATGCATGGAAATATAGGTAAGTTGTGGAATGACGAAATCCACACGGAAGGACATCTCAACATAGTCGACGCAGACACAGGCGAAGGCCATGCTCAAAACGGCGTTTATCATGGCACCTACGGTGAGGTCATACTGCAGAGTAACGGAGATTGGAGCTACTACGCTTCCATAGGCCAAGACGCAACGGGGAGAAAGATTGATCATCTCGGTCAAGGTGAATCAATAACAGATACCGTCACTGTCAAATCGGCTGATGGTACCACTCACGACATTCATATCACCATTCATGGCGACAATGACCGCCCTTACTGCTCTTCAGAAGTTCAGCTCAACAGCGGAAAAGAAGATCTCCCTCAAACCATCACAGCAACTGAATTATTAGCGAACACCGTAGACGTTGATACTAACGATACCGCCCAACTTTCTATTGCCAATTTACTAGTAGATCACGGCACAGTAGTCGACAACAAAGATGGTACATTTACCTTCACTCCAGACCATAATTTCAATGGCCAAGTGCATTTCACTTATGACGTTAAGGATGCGCACGGTGGAACAACCCACACCGGGGCGACCACGACCTTAGCCGCAGTCAATGATGCCGCTAGCTTTACAGGTGACGACACTGGGAGCGTGACCGAAGATCAAAATGTTCACCCTTCTGTACAAGGCAACTACTCAAATAAATTAGAAGCTCAGGGACACATTACAACCGTCGACCCTGATGCTGGGGAATCAGGCTTTGATTACCACACTCTTATCAGCGCTCCGACACATCCTAATTGGGCACCGTATCAATCTGCACTTGGTGGCCAGTTAGAAATAGATCAACAAGGAAGATGGCACTATTACATCGATAACCGTAAGCCTGAAGTTCAGAGCCTAGGCGCAGGCGAGACGCTCACGGATACCGTTACTATCCAATCAAAAGATGGAACGCCACATGTGATTACTCTCACTATTAATGGCACCAACGATGACCCTGTTTTATCGGTAACTCAAACAACCCCAACAACAGGTACGCTTACCGAGACCGATGTTGACGTGAACGACACTCATACCTTCTCTGTTGTCAGTTCAACAGGGCAATTCGGTTCACTATCTGTAGACCCAGATTCAGGTGCCTATGTGTATACAGCCAATGGTTCGGTTGCTGGGATGAGTTATAACGCGGCGACGCATACTTACCATGGCACCGATATATTTGAAGTGAAAGTAACGGACAATCACGGTGGCGAGTCATCGAAATTCATCACTTTTGATGCCAACGGCCATGTTTCAGTTTTACCAGGACAAACACCGACGATTTCAACTTCTGTGCCTTCCAATCCATTGGTAACCAGCACTCAACCAAGTTTGCCAACTGCTCCACCAAATAATGCAGTTACCGTCGATTTAGCGACGTCGAGTGATACTGGTACCTCCGATACCGACAACCTCACTAAAGACAGTACACCAACCGTCATGGGACACACAGACATCCCTTATTCGCAAGTCACCATTTACGATGGTTCAACACCCATTGGACACGCGGTATCTGATGCCTCTGGTCAATATAGTGTTGCCGTAAGCAGCTTATCGGAGGGCGATCATAATCTATCCGCCAAAGCATTGGCTCCTTCGTCAGTGCTACCGGCTACATCTTCGCTTCTTTCCGTCCATATAGATACACAAGTACACGTCGGTATTCAAACAGACCCAATTACCGCCGACAATGTGATAAATGCTCAAGAATCCAACAGCTCCATTGACATCACCGGATCCGTTTCTGGCGATTATAATGCAGGCGACATTGTGACTTTAGATGTAAATGGGACACAGCATACTGGCGTGGTCGATGCAAAAGGACACTATTCAATTGCCGTACCTGGCAGTGAACTCATTGCCGATGCTGACCAAAAAATAGAGGCATCAGTAGCGGTAACAGATAGTGCTGGTAATAGCGCTCATGCCAGTGCAGATGTTACTTACCAAGTTGATACACAGGTTAGCATTCCTACGATTACTTTTGAAAACGCAGGGGCAGACAACTTATACAGCAAAGCTGAAATCGCCCGAGGACAGGCAAATACGATCACAGCAACCGTTACGCCTCCTGGTGATGCCAAAATCGGTGAGCATCTTGTCGTTAACGGTCAGGATCATGTATTAGATGCTCATACTCTACAGCATGGAATACAAATTGAAGTTCATCCTGGCTCTAATGTACAAGCAACAATGACTGACGAACACGGTAATACCACAGGTAGCCAAGGTTTCGCTGCAAGCGCTATTCCTGAACCTATCATTGTCAGACCACCATCGGGAAGCCACCAAGTATCTGGTACGCTTGGGGTTCCACCACTATTACCATCGTTAACTCCGGTACCAACAGCACAAAGCGGTTGGCGGATCCATTTACCCAATGGACAATATGTGACCAGTCATCATGGGCAATATGGTACGTTAACTATTGACCCTCAAACGGGAGATTTACATTATCAAGAGCAGGCCAATGTTCATACTGGTCCACATGGCAGTGCTTCTGGTCTCGGTCAGCATGAAGATAAGTTCGAAGTCGCTTTACAGGGCACAAATCAAGATGAAATTGTCGCCCATGTTAATGTGCAAATACTCAGTCATGGGCCCGGGAATAGCGGTAAACTAAATATTGGTACCGAGGTGGTTGATATGACTATCACTCCTGCCACTCACACGTTACATCCGACTCCTTCTTCTCTGGTTCAGCATGATGAGCCTGATGTCTTTGTTGACTCAGAAGTTGGCATGGCCCCCATTGGTGACAGCTACCTGGATTTAATCCAATACGCTCACCAAGAGGCAGAACAAAAAGACCATCATAATGGTGTGTCTTCTTATTTAGATGCTCTGGGCATTAAACCCGACGCGACATCGACAACAGTTGACGATCAACCTGCTGATATGGACATCGTACTTGCACAAGTCGACCAACAAGAGGCAGCAACACATGACCAAGCGCACTTGGATATGTCAGACGCGCTGGAACACCATGATGGGAACGTCAACCACAATCAAGATGATGAGCATCACCATCACAACGACATAGACGGGCTGCCAGACATAGACCCTAATCCATAACATCAAGTAAGTAAGATTGGGAGTGCTGTCTGCTCCCGTAATCTCCTCTAATGAACATACAGAACAAAGAAAATGGAAACCAAAAAGGGAGCACATGATGTGCTCCCTTTTTCGGCTTTGCTGTTTTTGTACTCGTTTACTCTCAACGACTCTTCATCACGATTACCTTTCACCAAAGGCGACACTGACATTGGTGTAAATCGGCTTCCAAAGATACTGGAATACTGACTTCTCACCAGTAGTGATGTCTACCTCACCCGTCATACCAGGCAAAATAGAAAAGCTTTCCGGATTATCGCGGAAGTATGGTGTATCAACCGATACCACAACTTCATAATAGATTTCACCACGTTCGCTTTGACTTGTGGTCGGTGAAATACTCTCTACCTCCCCTTTTAGTGCCCCAAAGCGACTGTAATCAAACGCATCAATCTTAATACGAGTCGGTTGCCCCACACTCACAAAACCAATATCTCTTGGCGACAAGCGAGCTTTAAAGTCGGCTTTCCCACCAACAGGAACAATTTCAACGACAGTCCCGCCCGGCTGAATAACACCACCGTTCTGTGTACTTGGCAGGCTTTGCACCAAGCCTTGTAGCGGTGACACCAACATAGTGTTGGTTAATTTAGCTTGGCTTGAACGAACTCTGGCATTCAGTGCAGACAAGTCAGATACCGCTTTAGAACGATCGTCACTGACTTTCGCCTTTGCCTCTGCTAAAAGCTGTTCAATTTTTTGCTCTGTACTGTCTGCTTGCTTGATTAACACTGCTTTCTTACCACGAGCTTCTTCGATTTTCTGTTCAATACTGGCCAGTTTTTGTCGCATTTCAAGGACACGTAAACGTGAAATGTTACCTGCTTTATACCCCTTCTCCAGTATGTTCAACTCTTGCTTGGTCGCATTCAGCTCTTTCTCGTAGCTAGGTAATGACTTATCTACACTGCGAAGTTGCTCTGCAATCTGCTCACTCTCTTTCTCAAGTACCACGCGCTTTTGAAAATAGAGGGCTTTTTGTGCATTTAACTGCGCTTTTTGTTGACTAACGATCTCTGGATAATCAACCTCAAACTCAGCAAGGTTTGGCTCACGTTGTTCAAGCAGAGCATTCATACGCTCTACACTGGCGAGAAGCGTCACTTGTTGAGATTTCAATTCTTCAAGAGCAGTACGTTGGAAGGTCGCATCAAACTCAACAAGAGGCTGACCTTTCTCGACCAACTGACCTTCTTTAACGAGAATTTGCTTTAATTTACCACCGATCGCGCTTTGTAATACTTGCTTCTCGCCTTCTGGAATTACTGCGCCTTTGGCTTTGGCAATTTCATCAACTTGGGTGACGACAGACCAAGTGGCAAAAGCGATAACACACAAAGCAACTGACCACGTCGCCAATGACAAGGTACGAGCCGTATTTTGTGATTCCACAAGTTCACCGTAGCGCTTGCCCTTCTCGATAGGTTGTTTAGTCATTCGCGACTCCTTGCTTAGACTCTGATTGTTCCTGTGGTAACTGTTGTGTGTCAGATAACTGCTGCTCTTGAGGCTCTGATGGCTGCTCCAGAGGACCAGCATAAACCACAGCACCTTCATCTAGCACCACGACTTTATCAGCAAGCTTAATCAAATCAGGATCATGCGACGTATAGATCACCGTTGCTTTTCCTTTCTTGGCTGCCAAAAACTCACCGAATACACGTTTAGCATTGGGATGTCCATCAGGCACAGGATTATCCATTAGGAACATCGGGTAGTCATACACCAAAGCCTTCGCGTCAATGAGAATCTGAGCGACAGTACCTGACAACATGTCAAATAAACTATCCGGTTGGATGCTACTGATAGAGGTATCCAGTCCATCTGGTAATGTGGAGAACCAGCGCTTGCCCCCTACCATATCAATGGCAGATATCATTTTCTGCTCTTCAACTTTATGCCCATCGCTCAACCATTCTCGAATACTCAAGGTAAGTAAGTCGGGGTAAGCTGCGCGAATAAAACACCAGTGTCGATAGAGTTGCGGATCGTACTGAGCAAGATTTACCCCCTTCAGCTCTACCATGCCGTTTTGAATAGGCTGTAAACCGGACAACACTTCAATTAATGTCGATTTGCCACTCCCAGAAGGGCCGGTGATCGCCACAATATCGCCAGCTTCAACATCAAAACTTACTCCATTCAATGCAGGGCGACTCTGCTTAGGGTAACGGAGAGTCACTTGATCTAACTTCAAGTTCGGAGCAACCGTTGGCAATGGATGATGCTGGTAACTGAATTCACGTTCAGAAGGCTGAGACAGTATACGATTTACCTGCAGCTTAGATTGATTAAAGCTATTAAAACGCATCGCGCTGTTGGCTAACACCTGCGCAGGCCCAGTCACTTTGGATATCAGCATCATTGATGCAATCAAACCACCGGGCGTCATCACCTGTTCGAAAATAAGTCCAATACCTAAGCCCATGACAGCCAATGTTGATCCCACTCCTATAAAGTAATAAATAGATGTGTATCGACTTTGCAGAACCGATTGATTAAACGTCACCGTAGAGGCAAGTAGATTGGCCTTTTTGAAACGCTGGATCCAGTACTCTGAAAACCCAGCACTACGAATAAAGGCAAGCTTAGACGACAACTCATTCGTCATATTTTGACGATTAGTGCCTGCTACCGTCGATTGCATTGAGCGCTTGCTACTCGAGCGTATCGAACGCTTAGCGAATAGGTAATATAGAACCAAAGAGACGATTGGAACCAGTACCAGCCATCCACCTAGCACACCTATCGCAAGCACAAAAATGGCAATGAAAGGCAAATCAAACAACGCATTACCTAATGGCCCCGATAGCACACCTGAAATACGCTCAGATAACATCACTTGGTTTTGTTGACTAGAAGAGGCAGTTTGCTGGTTTTGAGCATAGCTATTTCTTAATAGTCGCAGCACAAGAGATTGAGATATCTCGCGGCTGACTCGGTTAGACACTGAAGCAAACACTCGACTGCGCAATGTTCTTAACCAACCCATCATCACAAACAATAAGGCAGCGCCAATGGCGATACCTTGCAACTCATGGCCTGCATCACCACCAATCACATGGTCATAAATCGACATCGTGATGAAGGGAACGGCAAGTGCAAACAAGTTGGTGATAAAACTGACCAACAACAATTTCGGAATGATGGGACGAAACGCATCTAGCCGTTCGCCAACCCAATCAGCAGAGGCTTTCTCCAATGGTGGGCCTTCGATAACGATGCAAAACTGAGGGACATCGGTGATGTCGTCATTGGCATTAAAAGCAATAAATTGCTTGGATTCTAAATGACCAGAAACCAGCTCATTTTCACCAAGTACCAGTAAAACCAATTTATGCTCGCCAACTTCATCTAGGTTGGCAACCAAGCGATAGGGCAAAGCAAGCCTATCGAACAGAGCAAACATATCGTCAATTGATTCAATGCCATTTTCATCGACCCATTGATGTGCGAACAACTGGATATTCGCATTAACTTCCAACTGTTTAAGAGCCGAAAGGCTTGCATTTTCTATAGGCTTCATCATCTCTTGTTGACCATTCGTGTCTGCTCGGTTGCTAGCATCTAAACGATTCATACGATGGCCTCCTGATTGCTCACTCTTTGTTCGGTAATAGCTCGACTTTCCACTGTAATGATCCGATTGGCTAGTTCACGAAGTTTCGAATGATAGCTAACCATCAATATCGTTCGTCCTGCCGTCACTTCTTCTTCCAACACCTTAGCTAGATTTCCAAGGGCATCTAAATCAAGTGAAGAATCCGGTCTTTCTAGCATAATAATGGGTTTATCACTGGCTAGTTGAGTCGCGATATTGAGCATTTTCACGTTGCCCATACTCAATAATGAAGCACTCGCATGACCAATGAGTGTCTCTAATCCATCAGGTAATCGAGTAATTTCCTTGGTTAAACCCAAACGCTTAGCATAGTCACTGGCGCTATGTGTTCTCTCAGGATCAAACCCACACAAGTTGTCGAGAATAGTCCCCGACACCAATTGCCCTTTCACGCCACAGTAGGCCGCAATATTGGTTACGGACGCGATTGAAACAGCAGTTCCATTAATGGAGCACTCACCCGCCTTCAGATCATCAATACAAGCAATCGACGACAATAAATGACTGTTAGTGTGGCGTTCTTCACTCTCTAACAACACCAATTCACCTTTATTCAGTGTGACATCGGCATGAGCGAGTTCACCGTATCTTTCAACGGTCGCTTGCTTGATTTCTAACGTCTCAAAATCAGACACATGGCTCTCAGGTTGCTTAAAATCCGAAGACTCAAATCGCGATAAGTCACTCAATTTTTCTATTGCCTGATTGGCGCTGTGTATTGAATTAAGCTTGATTCGAACCCCAACCAGAGCGCTTAAAGGCGCAACCGCTCTGCCTGATAAGATAGAGCATGCTGCCAACCCTCCTGTGGTCAATTGACCATCTAACACCCACAAGCTACCAGTAATCACGAGTAGAACTGAGGTAGCTAATGCCGCAAGCTGAATACATTCTTGGGCGAAGGCATTCTGTTCCTCTTCTCTCGCTTTAGACTGGGAGCGAACATTATTAAGAGATTTAAACTGATTGAAGATTCGAGACTCTACTGCCTGACGTTTGATTCCCTGAATGGTTTGGCTCAGTAAAATCAAGAACGCTTTCCGCTCCTGCTCATCTTGGGAAGCTTCTTCACTTAGGCTTTTAACACGAATAGAAGATAACCAAACAATGCCAAGCGTGATGAGCCAAACTGCCAAAGGTATCACCACTAGCTCACCGCCGATATATGCCACCAGCCCCAAAAAAATCAATGCAAAAGGCAAATCGATAAAGCCTGCGATCACCCCACCAGAATACCAATCCTTAACTTTGGATACCGATCCTAGCCCCTCTTCTACACCACCTACACCGACCTTACGAAGGTGGCCTGATGAAGCCGTTGTTACTCTTTCAACCAAGGTTTGGTAAGTCGCTTTCTCGGTGTTACTGGCTGCGGCAGACAAAAGCCAAGTTCGCACAAACCGGATTAGCGCTTCCATAGCGACAGCCAACGTCGCACCCGCTAATAACAGAGTGGCAGTCCCATAACTCTGGTTGGGTAAGATACGATCGTAAATTTGTAAAACCGTTAGCGGAACGGCGAGAGAAAGAAGGTTTATAAGCAAAGAAGGCAGTAGAACTTTTCCTACTACCCCTTTGTTTTTCATTGAACTTGCGTGCATACACAATCCTTATCCATGCTTATGGAATAAGATTGATACATTTTTTACATTTCTGCAAGGTAACAATCTGAATTTAAAATAAAAAATTCAGCTTGTTGCCGGTCTAATTTCGAACATATTGTTGAATATCTACGACATCAATTTGACTCGAAGCCATAAATTCGTCCGCAAATCGTTTATACACTCCAGACGTGAGGAATAACTCAAACAAATCTCTATCTAAGTGGTTGTCTTCCACCATAAAGCTCATAATTTGGATCGATTCTGACAACGATTTCGCTTTTTTATATGGTCGGTCAGCACTGGTTAGTGCCTCAAATACATCTGCAATTGCCATACTTTTTGCGGTAATCGGCATATCATCCCCCTTAAGTCCCATCGGATAACCTGTCCCATCTATTTTTTCATGGTGTCCTCCAGCGATCTTAGACACATTACTCATGTGCTTTGGAAAAGGTAGAGATTCGAGGATCTGAATAGTTTGAATGATGTGATCATTTATGATGAACCTTTCCTCATCGGTTAAGGTTCCTCGTTGAATAGATAAGTTGTATACCTCCCCCATATTAGCCTGATAAGTGGTTGGCTTCAGAATAAAACGCTCTTCGTTGGTTGGAGGGAAGTCCCAAGGGACCAGATGTTCAGGGCGATCACTTAATAACGGCTCACTAACAGGTAGTTCAAAATCATCTTCATGACGTTGCATTTCTACCCATGATATACCCATGTTTTTACTTAGGGTGCGCGTCCAAGTCTTAGCAGCAATCCCCTTTAAACGATCGAGTGCTTCATCGTTGACGAACTCGCTTCCAAGATTGAGTCTCGCGATAAACTCAAAGTCTTCATCAATTTCCTCATGACGCTGCTTTAATTGCTCGTAAAATTCATCCGGTAAGCGGGTTACATTTTCTTTAATTAAGTCTATTTCACTCTCTCTTTTAAGCACTTCAAAACGCATTCGTATCTCATGAATGCGGTTATAAATAGTTTCCAGCTTCGTAGCCTTATCGACGACATGCTCTGGAGTCGTTATCTTGCCACAGTCGTGTAACCAGCTCGCCATCTTCAGTTCATCCCATTGCTTAGGAGAGAGAGAAAAGTGACGAAATACCTCATTCTCAGATTCTTGCGCAGCCTGCGTTAACCACTGCGTGATTATTGGAACTCTTTGACAGTGGTTACCGGTATATGGCGATTTTTTATCTAGAGATCCTGCAAATACTTGGATGAATGAGTCTAATAATGCCTTTTGAACATCAAGCATATTGTGCGTTTCTATGGTGACTGACGTAAATCCTAACAGCGTTTTTAGATACTCTGAGTATAGGTCGTAATGTTCTGCCGCTCTTCCATTCTCGTATAAAACACCAAAAGAACCGATTACCTCTCCGGAACGACTGGAAAGTGGTATACAAACAATTTCTGCGGTATCTTCCTTATCCCAATCAAACTCAACACGCGGAAGTTCGTTGACATTGAAAATAGCTGGCTTTTTTGCAATAAAGATCTCTTGAATAAAGCGGCTTGCATCAGTCACCGGCACATCCTTAGCTTGCAACTTGTTATCTTCAACGCCTTCCCACCAGACAAACTTTGGAACCAAGCTTTTTGCCTCAACATCTAACAGGTACAGAAACACTCCATTGGCTTCAACAGCGTGAGCCGTATCGCGACATACTAAACTAAGCATATCGTTTAAATTTTCTGGTTTAGCTATGTTGTTTGTTAGAGAAATAAACTGCTTGATAGTTTCTTGGGTTGACATTTGAGCATGGTTGAGTTCATGAATTTCTCGAATAAAGCTGTCGTCTAGAGGTGTCTCATCAAACCTAAAGCGTTCTATTTCTAGAGCTCTTTTTGTTAATCGCTGGATAGGCTTAGAAATGTATGTGGACACCACATAAATAACTGGCAACATAAGAATGAGGATCAAAAGTGACGCGTAAATCGTTTGGTTTTTGATTAGCAAACCGGTATCAAACAAGTCTGCAGTTTTAGTCGCCATTAACAAGTGAATATGGCTACTATTCAAGGGCTTGATTGTGACAACTTTCCCGATCCAACTCTCTCCTTTAAATTCAAACTCACCCAATACTCCCTGATTATGATCTTTATCTAATAAGCTTAAAAGTACATTAGTTCTCAAATCATCTGCTGTTGGATTTTTGGGCTCATTCAAACCTTTATTTTCAATCATGGCATAAACATCACCTTCATCGTTATACAACGCTCTTAGCGATGAATTGGTCGTTAGAGTGTCTTTCAAAGAAGACTGCAAGTCTTCCAATAGAACTCCAGCAGTAATAACGGTGCCATCATCGCTCTTCCTGAAAACGGTGATACCAAGCAAGTCCTTCCCTATAATAGGCATCGGTTTGGAAACCGTGTTGCCATTGAGAGTTTTCAACTGCTCCCATTTAAGAGTATTGGCTAGTAACGTATCAATATTTAAGTCCACAGGATGTGTTTCTTGAAACTTACTATCAAGCCCCTTGGTATGTAGCGCTTCGCCTTTAGTATGTATAAGCAAATACTGGGTGTTTGGGTCTACAGTCAAGTGTTGACGCACCGTTGTCTTATCAAGGTGAATTACTTTAAATAAATCACCAGATGGATAGTAAAAAGTGTAGGAAACGATGTGTGGGAACTGGTCTAAGAGGTAGATTATCTTTGGCAGTAACAACTCTCTCTCTTCAAGATCTGAAGCTTGAGTTCTTTCAGCTTGTGCAAATGAGCTTAATGCAGAAAACGCCGTGCCATAATGGCTATTAAGTTTGTACCTCGTCTCTAATTCAATACGATCAAATAGCTTACTGTTCGCTTCTAAAATGAGTGTTGAGAGACCTTTGTTCGTAACAAAAATCTGAACGCCTGATGCGATAACAACAATGAAAAGGATTATCACCGTAAGGTGTATGTGTATTGGTAGTACTTTTATATTCTCTCTCATTTTTGTTTACCCAACTAAATTATCGCCTGTTTATCAAACAATAGTATCTAATTGGATTCGTTGTATATTTTCTTTTTTCTTTTTTCTTTTTTCTTTTTTCTTAAGCTTAGATTAGGATACAAAATGACGTAGTAAGTCGCGGTAAGCACAAGACGAAAATCTAATGATAAGAACAGAGGTTGGCACTTTAAGCTTTGCTGCGCCCACATATGTACAAGTTAAACGTACAGCACTAGCCTCCTAGACTCCAAGGTTTGCGAAGCGAAGGAAGTATCGCTCGTGATGGTTTTTAACGAACATATAAAATAAAAAAGCGAGCCACTAGGGCTCGCTTTTCATTATCTGATTTTCTTAGATTCTATTACAGAAGTTCTACCGACTGTTGAGCAATAACGAATTCTTCGTTGGTTGGGATAACCATTGCTACAGCGTCTAGCATTTCAGACTTCGCGATGATGCCTTCAGCGCCAAAGCGAGCGGCTTCGTTTCCAGCTACATCTTCAACAAAACCAAGAATCTTAAGGTTGTTTAAGATCTCACGACGAATTGGTAGAGAGTTCTCACCGATACCGCCAGTGAAGATGATTCCGTCTAAAGAATCTAGAGTTGCTAGGTAAGAAGCAATGTATTTTGATACGCGGTAAGTAAACACCTCAAATGCTAACTTAGCACCTTCATGACCCTCTTCCATTGCTTCTAAAATGCCACGAGCATCGCTCGTAAGGCCAGACACGCCAAGGAAGCCAGACTCCTTGTTTAGAGAGTTGAAGACTTGCTCTTGTGACCAACCTTTCTTAAGTAGGTACTCGATGATGCCTGGGTCTAGGTCACCACAACGTGTGCCCATCATTAGGCCAGAAAGCGGTGTGAAGCCCATAGAAGTATCAACACTGTTACCGTCTTTAATAGCACATACAGATGCGCCGTTACCTAGGTGAACAGAGATGAAGCTCGATTTCTCGATTGGTTTGTTAACCATCTTCGCAGCTTCACGGCTAACGAAGTAGTGGCTAGTGCCGTGGAAACCGTAACGACGTACACCGAAGTCTGTGTATAGCTCTTTTGCGATTGCACCAGTGAATGCACGTTGAGGCATTGTTTGGTGGAAAGCAGTATCAAATACAGCGAACTGAGGTAAAGAAGGGAAAGCTTCAATTGCAGCACGGATGCCGATAGCACCTGCTGGGTTATGAAGTGGAGCTAGGTCAGATAGGCTTTCAATTTCATTCGTTACTTCTTCAGTAATGCGAACGGTTTGAGTGAACTTCTCACCGCCGTGAACGATACGGTGACCGATAGCCACGATATCTGCCGTGAAGCCTAGGTCTTCCATCAGGCCAACCAATTTGCCAATGGCAATTTTGTGGTGGTTATCTTCACCTTGAATGGCAATTTCAGTTTTCTCGCCTTGGTATTTCCAGCTCATACGAGCATCTTCAAGACCAAAACACTCCCCTAGGCCATTTAATACTGCTTCACCAGAAACAGAATCGATTACAGCAAATTTTAGGGATGAACTACCCGAGTTAATAACCAGAACAAACGAATTAGACATTGGATATGGATCCTGTTTCAGTACGAATTGGATGAAGTGTTTACTTCAATTTTAGTTAAGCCCATTATTCAATAATTTTTGAATCTTTCAACTTTTGTTTTGAAAAAATCACTAAATGAACACAATTAAGTTGATCTTAGTCATTAATTCATTTATTTCGAGAGCGAAATTAAAAAATAGTTGAATAAGAAAATTGATAAACGAGTATCGCAAACGAATGCTAACGTTATTTTTAACTTGATTTAATCGATTTGGCGGATTCGGTCTGGAAGCTCATTTCACGAGATAAAATAGTGAAATTCCCCCCATTAAACACCTGCGATTCCCAAAAGCTCTCCCGCTCCAATAAGCCTTCTACACGGCAAATTAAGTGACCTTGATACATTTCGCCGAATCTTGTAGCACGTGATTTAAGTATAGCCTTACAACGCCATACAGCCACGCTAACGGCAGTTGATGCTCACTTCACGTCACCTTGAAATTGGTTTAATCATTTTGAGCTTAGTTATCGGCGAAGACAGTCAATCACGGAGTTTGAATGGTTTGCTTCAAATGCGGGCAGCACAATCGGGAAGATGAACGAGCAGGCACAAAAAAGCCGAGCATTACGCTCGGCTTTTAAATTCAGTGTCTAGACTAAAGCGTCTAAGCGAAAGGTTGATTAACCTTCGTTACGCTCTGGACGACGACCACGGTTACCGCCGCCATTGCCGTTACCATGGCCACGTTCGCCACGGTAGTTACCACGGTGATCGCCACCACGGTTACGGTCGAAACGACGTTCGCCATCACGACCACCAGCAGAGTTACCATCGCGTGCACCATCACGGTTGCCACGGTATCCACCACGACCGCCTTCACGGTTGCCACCTTCGCGGTTGCCGCCTTCACGGTTACCACGGTAGCCGCCGCCATCACGACCGCCACGACCACGGTTGCCATCACGACCACCGCCGCCACGACGAGGCTCACGGAAGTCATTGAAATCAACAACTACAGCGCCAGCTTCTTTTTGACGAATACGAAGTTTGCTTAGCTTACCAGCAGTTTCAGAGTTCATTGCTTTTGGCAGTTGAACGTAAGTAGAACCTTGGTCTAGCTTGATAGCACCGATAGAACCTTTAGTTAGGCCAAGTTCGTTTGCTAGTGCGCCAACGATGTCTTTAACCTGAACGCCTTGCTCACGGCCAACTTGTAGTTGGTAAGTATCCCAATCTTGCGTATTGAAGTTGCGATCGCCACGACCATTTTCACGGTCTTCACGACGCTCTTTGCGACGGTTCTTGTCACGCTCAATAGCAGCGATCATTGGGTCTTCGCCAACGTAGAATAGTGGGCTCTTACCTTGCTGACGCTTAAGAAGCATTGCAGCTAGAGTAGCAGCATCAACTTCTAGAGACTCTTGAAGTGTAGAGATAAGACCTGCGAAGTTTTCTAGAGCTTTGCTTTCTTTCTCTGTTTCAAGTTCAGCGCCAAGCTTAGCAACACGTGCTGCAGCAACTTGGTCACGTAGAGGAAGTTGGATTTCTTCCATAGATGACTTAGTTACGCGCTCGATAGTGCGAAGCATGCGAATTTGGTTAGTGCGAACTAGTAGGATCGCTTTACCTTTACGTCCAGCACGGCCAGTACGACCGATACGGTGGATGTAAGATTCAACATCGAATGGGATGTCGTAGTTGAATACGTGAGTGATACGTGGAACATCAAGACCACGTGCTACAACGTCAGTTGCAACTAGGATATCGATAACACCTTGTTTGATGTGATCAACAGTGCGCTCACGTAGAGACTGAGGAATATCACCGTGCAGTGCAGCAGCTTTGAAGCCACGTGCAGATAGCCAATCAGCTAGACGCTCAGTGTCTTGACGAGTACGTACGAATACGATTGACGCGTCAGTTTCTTCAGTTTCTAGAAGACGAGACATAGCTTCGTCTTTTTCTACGCCTTTAACAACCCAGAAGTTCTGCGCTACTTTGTCAACTGTGTGGTTAGTACCAGCAACGTCAACTCGTGCAGGGTTACGTAGGTAACGGTCAACAATAGTCTTAACCATTGGAGGCATAGTTGCAGAGAAAAGTACACGTTGTGCAGTTTCTGGAGCTTGCTCTAGGATCCAAGTAACGTCATCTACGAAGCCCATTTTTAGCATTTCATCTGCTTCATCAAGAACAAATGTGTGTGCTTCATCTAGGTGTAGACGGTCACGAGTTAGTAAATCTTTAACACGACCTGGAGTACCAACAACAATATGAGCACCGCGGCTTAGAGCGCGCATTTGGTCAACGATTGATGCACCACCGTAGATTTCAATAACCTTAAGACCTTTGATATCACGGCCAAGGTTTTTGATTTCCGCAGCAACTTGAATCGCTAGCTCACGAGTAGGAGCCATGATGATTGCTTGTGGTTTGTGTTGGTTTAGGTTGATTTTGTTAAGTAAAGGCAGAGAGAATGCTGCTGTTTTACCAGTACCAGTCTGTGCTTTACCTAGTGCGTCACGGCCTTCAAGTAGAAGAGGAATAGCTGCTGCTTGGATTGGAGTCGGAGAAACGAAACCCATGCTATCAAGAGCTGAAAGAATGTTATCGTTTAGGGCTAATTCATTAAATTGAATTACAGATTCGGACATTGGGATCCCACTATATATAAGTAAACAAAAGGTCCCGGGAGCTCTATCAATTCCAATACTGATCCAATCAGATACTGATTCCATTCAGAGTTACGAAGCAGTAATAAAACACTTCAAGCCATTAGGGACGTCTAAGGGAGGCGGATTATTCCCTAAATGCATAAAAAAAGCCAGAAAAAATTGAAATACATCACATATTTTTCGGTTTTATATCAATACTGGCTATCATATCGTCAAAAGTTGATGAATATCTCGTCATAGCGAAGGACATCCACCAAATTGACCTAGTTAAATAAGCCGACAATTAATTTACGCTCACTTCGGCTTTAAGTAGTAATCGAGCCTCGCAATGATTATAGTGTGCTCAATTGTTCTCGTTAGATAAAAGTAAGATGTTTCAAGATAATCCTCTACTCGCTCAGCTCAAGCAGCAAATCCAAGAAACCCTCCCTAAAAAGGAAGGTACTATCAAAGCCACTGAAAAAGGCTTTGGTTTTCTCGAAGTTGATAGCAAAACAAGCTTCTTTATCCCGCCTCCGTACATGAAGAAATGTGTTCACGGTGACAAGGTGATTGCCATCATTCGCACCGAGAAAGAGCGCGAAGTAGCAGAGCCAGAGGAATTGGTTGAACAAGGTCTTACTCGCTTTATTGCACGAGTTAAGCTTTTCAAAGGCCGCTTGAACGTTGTTCCTGATCACCCGCAACTGAAAAAGCTGCAACTTAAAGCGAAAGCAATGAAGGGCTTAAACCCTGAAACGCTTAAAGAAGGTGACTGGGTTGTTGCTCACATCGTTCAACACCCATTAAAAGGTGACAACGGCTTCTTGGCTCAGATCTCTGAAAAAATCACAGACGCTGATGACAAGATCGCTCCTTGGTGGGTTACGCTGGCACAAAACGACCTACCCAACAGCGAGCCTGCAGGCATCGACAACTGGCAGATCAATGATGACGCCGATCTTGAACGTGTAGACATGACGCACGTACCTTTTGTGACCATCGATGGTGAAAGCACAAAAGATATGGATGATGCGCTTTACGCGAAGAAGAAAGACAACGGTGATTTTGAACTGACTATCGCGATTGCTGATCCTACGGCTTACATCTCTCCTGATGATGCGATGGATAAAGTGGCTCGTGAGCGTGGTTTCACGATTTACCTTCCGGGTCGTAACATCCCAATGTTGCCTCGTGACCTCGCAGACAACTTATGTTCACTTATCGAAAACGAAGTTCGCCCTGCTCTTTGCTGCACAGTAACGGTATCTAAAGATGGCGTTATCGGCGATGACATCAACTTTTTCGTGGCAAACATCAAGTCTCACGCTCGTCTTGCTTACGACAACGTATCAGACTGGCTAGAAACGGGGGCTTCAGAGAAGTGGCAGCCATCAGAAGAGATCGCTGCGATTGTTTCTGACCTTCATCAATTCGCTCAAGCTCGTTCAGCATGGCGCTCAGCAAACGCTGTTGTGTTCCCTGACCGTCCTGACTACCGCTTTGAACTGAGCGAAGATAACGATGTTGTTGCTATTCACGCTGACATGCGTCGTAGCGCGAACAAGTTAGTTGAAGAGTCGATGATCAGTGCAAACATCTGTGCAGGTCGAGTGTTAAAAGAGAGCTTCAACCAAGGTGTGTTTAACTGCCACTCTGGTTTCAAGGCTGAGAAAGTCGCTGACGTTCTTGAACTGGTGAACCCGCAAGCGGAAACACCATTCACTGAAGAGCAAATCGTTTCTCTTGAAGGATTCGCAACGCTACGTCGTTGGTTGGGTTCTTTAGACAACAACTACTACGACAACCGTATTCGTAAATTCCAAGCGTATAGCGAGATCAGCAATGAGCCTGCACCTCACTACGCGATGGGTTTAGACATTTACGCGACTTGGACATCTCCAATCCGTAAATACGGTGACATGATCAACCACCGTATGCTTAAAGCGCACATCCTAGGTAAAGCGCCAATTCAAACACCTGATGAAACCATCGGTGATGAACTTGCCCTGCACCGCCGTCACCACGGTATGGCTGAGCGTAATGTTGGCGATTGGTTGTATGCTCGCACTCTGGCGAACGCTCCAGCAGAAGAAACTCGCTTCCAAGCAGAGATCTTCGACATTAACCGTGCGGGTATGCGCGTTCGTTTACTAGAGAATGGTGCTGCGGCATTTATCCCTGGTTCTCTCATTCTAGATAATAAAGAGAGAATCGAGTGCAACAGTGATATGGGCACTGTATCTATCGATAAAGAAATGGTATACAAACTGGGAGACGTTTTAGAAGTAGTTCTCTCAGAAGTTAATCAGGAAAACCGTAACTTAGTCGCAAAACCGACTCAAGTATTTGCAGACTTGCCTAGCGAGCCTGAAACAACAAACGAAACCGAAGCTTAAGACCTTTAACGGTTACAGCTTGCAAGGTTAGGGCCTTCAAGGTCGAAAAGCTTCAAAGTTCACTTCTAAAGGCGCTAATTATTAGCGCCTTTTTTGTAAATGTCTCATGCTTAAACAATACTTAAAAAAACAATCAATAAGCAACCAATTTACAACGTCAAAGAAGCGCACTATGTCATCAATCACAGTTACTCAGTTCAGAAACTTTATTCCCAGGAAACGAGAACGCTACCCTGCCTCTAAAAACGGTATCTTCATGGTATCGAAGGGCAGCATTTCTTTCGTGCTACCCAATGGCACTGAAGCCTCGTTACAAGCGGGCGATTTCACACTTTACAATTCTGGTCAGATTAAAGACATCACAGTTAACACTGAAAATGGCGAATTTAGCGCAACCTGCTTAGATTTCGACTTGGCTATTTTTCAGAAGTTCATCAATCAGTTCAGCGATTTAGAATCCACTCGAATCCCAGACAAATACATCAAGTTCAATCAAACTGATACTGAAATCTACCAGTTGAAAGAGCTCATCATGTCGCTCGCCAATTCTTCTTCTCAAAATGACTACGCACTCACTCAATTAGGCTTAAGTTTGCTGTCACTGATGGTAGAGCAATATCCTGCTCTTTTGGTCATCATTGCTCGAGCTTCGAGATTAACCGTGACGCAAAAAGTCATTCACTACATCGAACAAAACATAGAAAACAACATCTCTTTGGACACGCTCGCGAGTTACATGGGAATGTCGCCAGCAACGCTCAAACGTCGTTTGTCTGCGGAAGACCTGTCGTTTTCGAATCTATTGAAGATCAAGCGAATTGCCCACGCTGCTACGCAGTTAAGGGCATCGGATAAATCGATTACTCAAATTGCTTATGAGTCTGGCTTTAAAAGCGCCGCTCACTTCAGTACTGCCTTTAAAACCTATCATGGAAAAACGCCAAAGGACTTTCGTTCATTAATTGCACGAGCGCAACAACAAGGCATTAAACCGCCAGTCTAATGTGTAGGAAAATAAGTTGATTAGGCGCAAGTGGTTGAACTTTGACATTACGCCACTCACAATAAGGTCAAGCCACCAGCGACGCTAAAGTGGTCAGTTATGACCAAAAATATGACTTAGGATCTTTTTCTATTTCAGCCAGAATAGCATCAAGATCCTTCGATTTAGGAAGGTAGGGATAAGGTCCCCAGTTCACGGAATCAGTTTCGGCATCGTCTTCTAGCGGCACCATCACCAGCCAACAAGATAACGATTCATCAAAGGTCACGCAGGCGATCTCGTTTGTATAATCACTATGAGATGAGTCGAGCAGATAATGCGCCTGAGAAAACAGCACACCGCCCTCACACTCTTCATATAGGGATTTGCCTAGCTCTACCGGTAAATTGCTATTTCGAGAAGTACAGAGCCTCTCAGCTCCAATTAAAAGACGATTCAGTTCTATATGAATAACGGACATAACACCCCTTGTAACTTCATAGAAACTTCTAAGTAGTGAATTCCTCTACTTAGCTTAGGACTCAACGAACATTTTAGCGAACCAGCGAAAACAAAATACCCGCTCTGCTCCCAGAAACGAATCCTTCTTCTCCAAAGTTATCTTACTTTCAAAAACGAACCCGTCAGCTATACATCGAGCCTATAGAATTTCACAAAAGTGTCATATAACCGACCTATCATATGCGACAAATGTTATTAACTAGGAGTTGTTTATGTTACGAGTCGCGCTTGCCTCTCTTTTATCCTTAGCCCTGTCTTCTCACGCTGCTTTTGCACAAGAAACCAATATTTCGGGCTCCACTTCGGTATCACGAGTGATGGATGTATTAGCTGAGGAGTACAACAAGACTCACCCTGATAACTACATTGCGGTTCAGGGCATCGGTTCTACAGCGGGCATTACCATGGTTAATAAAGGTGTGTCTGATATCGGTATGAGCTCACGTTACCTAACAGACCGTGAACAGAGCGACAAACTGAAAGTGTTCCCGATTGCTTTTGATGGTCTAGCGGTCGTAACTAACCGTTCGAACGGTGTAAGTAACGTTACTCGCGAACAGTTATTCGATATCTACAAGGGAAAAATCACCAACTGGAAAGCCGTAGGTGGTGCAGATCAGCCTATCGCAGTTGTGACTCGTGAAGCGTCTTCTGGTTCACGTTACAGCTTCGAAAGCCTGCTTGGTTTAACAAAAATCATTAACGACCGTCTCGTGTCTGACATCAACCCAAATAACTTGGTTGTAAACAGCAACAGCATGGTAAAGACGATTGTTAACCATAACCCGCACGCGATTGGTTTTATCTCTGTAGGTTCTATCGACCGTTCGATTAAAGCAATCACATTTGAAGGCGTAGAGCCAACATCTAAGAACATTGCCAATCACAGCTATGAATTAGCTCGCCCATTCTTATTGCTGCACAAAACAGACTCTGTTTCTGAAGAAAGCAAAGACTTCATCAAGTTTGTGAAGTCAGAGCAAGGGCAAGATCTTATCGAAGAGTACGGCTACACTCGCATTAAATAAGTGAGTGAGTTTTATCTTATGAAAACAAAAAGAGAGAGCATTATGCTCTCTCTTTTTTTGAATCTTTATGAATCGCTTGTCTACAAATCACTTAGAAGTGAAGTTGAATCACCGAAACGATAACAGCACCAGGACGACGAATGCCTTCGATTTCTACGCGAATTTCACGCTCAACCTCTAAGCCTTTCTTAATTGGCGTCACTTTTGTTAGCGTACTTTTAGCACGAACGTTGCTGCCTGATTTCACAGGGTATGGGAAACGTACTTGGTTAAGACCAATGTTTACAACCATCTTCGCTGTTGGGAATTGAGACTTGTCAGGGTCAACGCTGTCAGTAAGGCGAGGAAGCAAAGACAAAGTTAAAAAACCATGTGCGATGGTTGTTTTGAACGGAGAGTCTGTTTCTGCCTTAGAAGGCTCAGTGTGGATCCACTGCATATCTTCAGTCACAAGGCCGAACTGGTTAATACGGTCTTGACTTACATTGATCCAGTCGCCAGTATGGATGACTTCACCGATCTGCTGATTAAGCTCATCAAACACAAGTTGTGCTTCAGGCTTTAATACGATCGGTTGCTCCACAGGCATCTCTGGTGCATCTTCGTTTACTGCAGGTTTGTGGTGATCACGAACCCACGCAAAGAAATGGCTATTTTGCGTACGATTAAGAAAGTCACCCCAGTAATCTCTAAGAGCTGGAGACATCCATTGCATAAACTCTGAGTGTTGCGAAGACACGCTGTCGCCTCGGTGTTTAAATAAATCAATGACTTTCATAAGAACCTCAATGCACAAAAAAATTCAATATAACTTCGCAAGTTTGAAACACTTCACACTATTGTGCAAATGTTTTCGAGCATACACCCGTTAGCTGAACCTTGCTATTTTTATAATAAACAGACACTTACTAATAAAACATCATTTTATTACAAAACCCAGTTTAGAGTGTTAGCTCTATCACATAATAAATATTTGATTATATAAATAGCGTTTTTATTCCACTTGTGAATAAAAAAGGCTTAGCGCAATGCTAAGCCTCAGTTTTTATAAGGGATTAATTTTCACAAGGGATTCGTTTGGGGCTTACTTTTACAAGAAAGCCACCTTCCTTCAAATTAACTTATCCTATTCGTCATCCAGTGGAATCAACTTGGTATTACCACCATGTGCCTTCTCACGCTTACGCTGCACGAATGCATAGAAGCCTGGGATTAGGAAAGTACCCGCCAGTAACACACATAGCAGACCACCAATCAGTGAAATACCCAGAGAGTTCTGGCTCACGTGACCAGCACCCGCAGCGAAGATAAGCGGGAAGATACCTAAGATGAACGACCAAGACGTCATGTTTACAGCACGGAAACGTAGCGTACCGCCCTTCACTGCCGCATCTTCGATTGGTGCGTCTTTCTCTTCACGCTCAACTTTCGCGAATTCCACAATCAAGATTGCGTTCTTCGCGGCCAAGGCTATCAAGAGAACCAAACCAATCTGTGCATATAGGTTCAACGGCGTGCCTGTTAGGTTCAACGCCAAGAAAGAACCTAAGGTTGCGACAGGTACTACCAAAATAATCGCAATCGGTATGGTCCAACTCTCATACTGAGCCACCATGAACAAGTAGATGAAGATCAGCGCCAATGCGAAGGCAAAGATTGCTTGGTTGCCTGCGAGTACTTCTTGGTAAGCCATACCAGTCCATTCATACTGATAACCTTGTGGCAGAACTTCTGCAGCTACACGTTCCATCGCCGCAATCGCATCACCACTTGAGTAACCCGGTGCTGGTTGGCCTTGGATCACTGCACTGCGGTACATGTTGTAACGCCATGCTACATCAGGTTCGAAGATCTGGTCGTAAGTCACAAGCGTGCTTAGCGGGATCATCTCACCATTAGACGAACGTACGTGGAATCGTTGTAGAGCGTCCATGCTGCTACGGTGTTCACTGTCAGCTTGCATAATTACGCGGAAGTTCTTACCAAACATGGTGAAGTCGTTCACGTACAACGAACCAAGGTTACCTTGCAGAGTTTGGAAGATTTCCGACAGCGGAATGCCTAGTTGCTGCGCTTTCTCACGGTCAATGTCGACATAGTAGTGAGGCACGTTTGCACGGAAAGTACTGAATGTGTGTGAAATCTCAGGCTGTTTTGTCGCCTCAGCAATCACGTCATTCATTACCATCGCAAGGTCAGTACGGCTACGGCCTAAGGTATCTTCAAGAACAAACTCAAAACCAGACGCTGCACCCATGCCCGGTACCGCTGGCGGTCCCATCGCAAATACAATAGCTTGAGGTAGTTCAGTGGCCGCTCGACCATTAATACGCTGCGAGATAGCCTGCGCTGAATGTTGACCATCCAATGCGTTACGCGTGTCCCAATCATGGAGCTTGATGAACATCGACGCACCATTCGATGCAGATGCACCTGTCATGAATGCGTAGCCGTTTACCAGTGTTACACCATCAACACCCGGCTCTTGTTCAACCATCTCTAGTAATTGCTCAGTCACATCTTCTGTACGAGACAGTGATGCCGCGTCAGGAAGCTGAACGTTAACCAGCAAGATACCTTTATCTTCTTGAGGTACGAACGCCGTAGACGTTGTTTTCGCGAAGTAAGTAACAGCCGCTAAAGCAACGACGAAGAAAGTGAACAGCAGAACGCCTTTCTTAACCAAGAAGCCAGCAACTTGACCGTATTTGTTAGTAACGGATTCTAGACCACGGTTAAACGCTTGGTACCAGCGAGCTGTGTTACCACCACCCTGCTTAAGAACCAATGAACACAATGCTGGTGACAACGTTAGTGCGTTAATAGAAGAGATAACAACGGCGATACAAATAGTCAGGGCGAACTGACGATACATGATGCCGGTAATACCTGGCAGCATCGCCACTGGGATGAATACCGCAAGTAGAACCAAGGTCGACGTAATGATCGGACCCGTTACTTCTTTCATCGCGATAAGCGTGGCTTTACGCGGTGAAATCGTTGGGTCTTTGGCCATCGTGGTATCAACGTTCTCGATAACCAAGATCGCATCATCTACTACAATACCAATCGCCAATATTAGACCGAACAGGGTTACCGTGTTGATGGTAAAGCCCGTCATCTGCATAATGGCAAACGTACCGATCAAAGATACTGGAATCGCGACGACAGGAATCAAGGTTGCACGCGCACTACCCAAGAACAGGTAAGTAACGGCGATTACCAGCAAGATAGCTTCGATCAGCGTTTTTACTACCCCTTTGATCGACTCAGCAACGAAGACTGTCGTGTCGTAACTCGCTTCATAAGCAACGCCTTCAGGGAAGTTTTTGCTTAGGTTGTCGAGCATTGCCATTACTGCTTTACCACTTTCCAGCGCGTTAGCGTCTGACTGAAGTGACAGTGCTACGATTGAAGCATCTTGACCACGGTATTTACCATTACCATCGTAGAACCTTTTACCTAGCTCAACACGTGCAACGTCTTTTAAATACACCGTCGAGCCGTCTTGACTTGCACGAAGAACAACATTTTCAAACTCATCAGCCGTTTCTAATCGACCTTTGGTTACTAGGTTGAATTGTACCTCTTGTGGATTGGCGTATGGAGCGGCACCAATACGGCCAGCAGCGACTTGAACGTTCTGTTCAGCCAACGCACGGTTCACATCAGAGGTGGTGATATTGAGATTAGCCATTTTTTCAGGATCTAACCAAACACGCATTGCGTATTCACCGCCGCCCAACACATTCACTTCACTAATACCAGTAACACGCGCTAACTGATCTTTAACGTTTAAGTTGATGTAGTTGATCAGGAATTGATCGTCATATTCACCGTTTGGAGAGTAGAAGTTCAGTACCATCAACAGGTCAGGTGAACGCTTCTTAACCGTTACACCGACCATTCTAACTTCTTGTGGAAGCTTCGATTCGATCTGAGCAACTCGGTTTTGAACGTTGACCTGTGCCATATCGGGATCTGTACCAACATCAAAAGTTACGTTAAGGCTGTATGAACCATCATTCGCACTCTTAGAAGACATGTAGATCATATCTTCTACACCGTTAACCGACGTCTCTATAGGATCAGCTATCGCCTGTTCGACTACTTCAGCACTTGCGCCCGTGTACGATGCAGACACACTTACCGAAGGTGGGCTAATTTTTGGATACTCTGCAACAGGCAAGATCGCGAGAGAGATCGCACCCGCCAGCGTTAAAATTATGGATATTACAAGGGCAAACTTAGGCCTTTGAATAAAGAAACGACTCAACATAAATAAGCCCCTTACTCAGCTTGTTCAGCAGCAGGCTGAATGCGAACAGACATACCATTACGCACACGCTGTAAGCCTTGAGTGATAACTGCATCGTTCTTATCTAGTCCAGACTGAACAATCACCCCACCTTCAACCTGACGACTCATCTCGATGTTTCTACGCTCAGCCACAGGTGCCGCTTCGCCTTCAACTAGCACCATAACAAAGTCACCTTCAAGGTCGGTTTGAACCGCGCGGCGAGGAATGGTGACGACATCAATAGATTGCTTCTCACGCAGATCAACACGAACGTGCTGGCCAGGAAGAAGTTGCTGGTCTGGGTTATCGGCAATCGCGCGCATCGCGATCGTACCAGTGTTTAGGTTGATACGGTTGCCCAAGAAATCGAGCTGACCTAGGTGTTCGAATGCTTCGCCATTTTCAAGCATGATTTGCACTTCAACACGATCAGAATCGCTGCTGCCGTCACCTTCAATACGGTCCATACCTAACTCAATACGCTCACGCTCACTGATGCTGAACGATGCATGGATTGGGTCTAGGCTAACCAAAGTCGTCAGTACACCTGAAGACGGTGAAACTAGGTCACCTTTACTTACTTTAGTGTCACTGATTCTTCCAGAGAAAGGCGCGATAATTTTTGTGTGAGAAAGTTGGACATTCGCGGCGTTTAACTGAGCTTGGCTCGCTTCAAGCTGTGCTTGAGAACCTAATAGGTTTGCCGTCAATGCATCAAACTCCGATTGAGAAATACTGCCCTTAGGAAGTAGGTTCTTACCACGGTTGAAATCAAGTTCGGCTTTTTTAAGGTTGGCATTCGCCTGAGCAACAGCCGCTTTCGCGCTTGCTACTTCCGCTTCAAATGACGATGGTTCAATTGAGTAAAGTAATTGACCCTTCTCGACCATTTGGCCTTCTTTGAAGTGACGGCTTTGTAGATAGCCCGAAACCTGCGCCGTGATCGCCGTGTCTTCTACGGCTTCAATACGACCGATGTACGACTTACTTTGCTGATGAGAAACAACGCTAACATCCTGTACAGCTACGAGAGGTAAAGGCGCTTGCTTGGCATTCTGAGCATCTTGCCCACATCCAGCAAGAATAAGAGAGCTTGCAAGAGCCGTAAGGATTAACTTTTTACGCATGGTTATACCGTCACTTATGAGAAATTGAACAGCATAAAAGTTACGTAACACAATTGCTTCAAATGTCCGAGGAATATCAATTATAACTCGCAAAAGTGTTTCAACGTGTAACGAGAAACCTGATGCTTATAAAACACTTACAAGTAGATAACAAAATCACCTCAAATGAGTCTTTCTCGCTATTGGTAACTAGGTATATTGATTAACATCATGTATCTTCGTAGATAAGTATTCATATTTAATTACTTAAGGTAATTCACATGATTTCAAAATGGGCTAAACGTTTTTATCAAATGGCGGAGCTGGTTGGCTCTTGGAGTAAAGATCCATCCACTCAAGTTGGTGCTGTGATCACCAAACACAACCGTATCGTTTCAGTAGGCTTTAACGGCTACCCTCATGGTGTATCGGATAGTGCTGATACTGATGATCGTGAGATGAAATACCTAAAAACCTTACACGCTGAAGAAAACGCAATCTTGTTTGCTAAGCGCGATTTAGACAGCTGTGAAATCTGGGTGACTCACTTCCCTTGTCCAAACTGTGCTGCGAAGATCATTCAAACAGGTATCTCTGCGGTTCACTGCCCTGAGCAAAGTGAAGATTTCCTTTCTCGTTGGGGAGACAAGATCAAGGTAAGCCAAGATATGTTTGAACAAGCTGGCGTACAAGTCGATTGGTTGCCAATAGCTGACTTAGACTAACTTCAGTTGGTTAATCTGTTTATTGATTGGTTAAGAAGATACAAAAAAGCCGAGAGTCGATGATATCGCTCTCGGCTTTCTTTTTATTCGCTAGCACATTCACAAAAGAAGCGAGCATTACGCGGTAGCTGGAAACTCTTCAGCGTATGCTTCCATGAAGTCTTTGCGGATGTCTTGCTCTAAGTGAATCGCTTTTTCAGTCGGGCAGAAAATCATAAAGTGGACTTCTTGCTCACCTGTTGAACTGCTTGTGATGTGGATATGCGGCTCAGAACCCGGAAGATCGACACCAGCGTGCTTTTCGATTACGCTGTTATAACGACGAGCAACATCAATAAACTCCTCACAATGCTCTTCAATTTTTACGATAAGCCCCGGCACCATTGGGTATAGGTTAACGAAGTCTTTCACTGTTACTGTAAAGCTATGGTAAACGTAACGCTTCATGAAGTTGAGGTTCTTTACAGGGTAAGTAAAGAACATGCTGTTAGGCAGCGTAGCGGTCTTGCCAGTGAAGTGGTATTGACCATGATAAAGGTCGATTTCTTGAATCACAGTCGCCATCAGATTGTGTTCAATCACCTCACCACTGATTTTACCCACCTCAATCCAGTCACCGATTCGGAATGAACGAGAACTCGCACGTTGAATCGAACCAGTGAAACACAAGATGATCTCTTTTGAAGCCACGACTATTGCCACCGCAATAGCTGTAACAGACAGCGCAAATTCGCTGATTTCAGATTTCCACAGCACAAACAAAGTGACCATAATAATGGCAAACGTACCGTTCTTGGTACGAGACATCCAGTTACGTTGGTCTTCGCTAAGGAAAGCGACATCACCTCTAATGCGAGACAAGGTGATTCGGCGGATGATTAAAATGAGACTGATAATCAGTGCACTAAAAATAAACTTATGCGCGAGTAGGAAATCTATTACTTGCCACATCTTTTCCATTACTTAATCCTTAGCATTACACCAATTAGCATTTGAAGAACTGGCTGAGAAAGCATTATAAGAAAGCGCTCAAAAATAGAGCGCTTTCTTACGTGCCTAATTCAGCTTAGCTAAGGCTATCATTTTATCTGGGCAGAAGTAATAAATTGGCCAAAAGTTTCACACCAAATCACAACGGTATTAAATCGATTAAGATCAATACCTTCTGGAAGCTCAACCATAAATCGGTCGAATGTTTTCACATCCCCAACTCTCAATAACTCGCTCTTGCTGTCATTGAAGGCTTGTTCGGTTTCAATAAACTTAGGAGAGAGATAAACCTTGTAATCCGGCCCCGGTGCCAGCTCACCTTCAAACGCAATCGCATTTTCAGAAACCGAGACGATGCCCTCTCCCCAGTGTAAGAAATCACTGTCTTGGCGATCTTTACTGAATTCGCCGGTATAAATAGCCTGTTGTGAGATCGCTTCAACTGAACTCGAAGATGGAGAATCAGGCTCAATCAAGATAGGCAATGCATAAACACCAAGCCCAAAACCAAAAGCACCCACGGCTATGTGGGTGCAAAGTAAAACTAACTTTTTCATCGCGTACTCCCTTATGCTTAAAGAGAGTATTATTGAATACTCTCAAAAATACAAAGAGATATCGCGTTATAGGCTGCTATTTCTGGTAGTGAAGAGCAGTACGCTGAGACAGTTCAACAATCACTTTCACCGCCTGTTCCATACCTTGAATGGTAATGAACTCATGAATGCCATGGAAGTTATAGCCGCCAGTAAAGATATTCGGACATGGTAGCCCCATGAACGATAGGCGAGCACCGTCTGTACCACCTCGGATCGGTTTGATCATTGGCTCAACATCGCACTCGATCATCGCTTGCTTCGCCAACTCAATAATGTGTTGATGAGGTTCAACCATCTCTTTCATATTGAAGTAACTGTCTGTCAGCACCAACTCAACATGGCCTTTCTCTAGGCGTTCGTTCAGTTCATCGACTTTCTGTTGCATGAACACCTTACGCGCTTCTACACCCTCACGCTCAAAATCACGGATGATATAACCCAATTCAGAGCGAGCGACACCCATTTCAGCCGATTTCAGGTGGTAGAAACCTTCATAGCCTTCTGTGCATTCAGGTGTTTCTTGTACTGGCATCATCAATTGGAACTGCGCTGCAATGTTCATCGAGTTCACCATCTTACCCTTTGCGGTACCCGGGTGAACGTTTACGCCGTGACAGATAACATCAGCACTTGTGGCATTGAAATTCTCAAACTCCAACTCACCGACTGGACCACCATCAATGGTGTACGCCCATTCAGCACCAAACTTCTCAACATCAAACAGGTTTGCACCACGGCCGATCTCTTCATCTGGCGTGAAACCAATGCAAATGTCGCCATGTTTGATTTCAGGATTCGCCTTTAGGTAAGCAATCGCACTAATGATTTCAGCGATGCCCGCTTTATTGTCGGCACCCAGTAACGTCGTGCCATCGGTCATAATAAGGTCATGACCATGCAGAGTCTCAAGATCTGGGTATTGGCTTGGGTTTAAGCATTCTCCACTTGTGCCTAGCTCAATCATTCCACCTTGGTAATCTTTAATCACCTGCGGCTTCACGTTCGCCCCTGATGCGTCAGGAGCGGTATCCATGTGCGCGACAAAACCAATCGCAGGTACTGGAAAATCGACGTTCGACGGCAGTTTCGCCATCAAATATCCATTTTCATCTAAAGACACATCAACTAACTCTAATTCGATCAATTCTGACTTTAAGGCTTCAGCAAAGGTGATTTGACCCGGTGAACTTGGGCACTGCTGATTAGAAGGATCGGATTTGGTATCAAAAGTAACGTAATTCAGAAAACGTTCTACTAGCTTTTCCATAATTCATCTCACCATGGATTAAGTAATTGATTTACTGACCTAATTATTATGTAGATAGGCGATGTATTGTTAAATAAATACGTACGCAGAGTCAGTAGCGAGGTTTTTCATCTTACGCCCCTGACTATCTATGTAATTGCTCTAAATCATTATTGTGCGAAATTAGACGAGCTTCCTATACTGAAATCAGAGGGTTTCGTCAGTTCCAATATTGCATACGGATGATAAGCGATTGCTTTGTACGCATTCTACGCCCTTCGCTCTCAGCCTAACAAAAGTACAAAGTGGATGATGATCACAATTTATCCCTGATGCAGAATCTGTCATACGTTACACGGAGACACAGTTATGACGATTAATAAGTATTTTATTTTTTCTCCTCAAGCCTCTGAGGAAGCACTTCAACCAGTATTAACTGAGAAAGAAGTTCAAAGGCAGGAAGCTCTAAGGCTCGCGCAAACCCAAGGTGGTTTTGATACCAACGCGACCTCGTAACTTGATAATACTCAGAACGTATTTATAGAACCCCTAATAAAGAGCTCTACTTCTCTATGATGTAGAGCTCTTTGTCTTTAGACCTTTCTTCTCTATTTCCAATAAGCCCTATTCAGGCGTCAGCCTGTCCGCACTCTTTTGCTTCCCGACCTTCGCCTATATCTGTATCTATACCTTTACCTATAGTTACTCGAGTACATCG
The DNA here is from genome assembly GCF_022397915.1 of Vibrio sp. Isolate34. Classification (GTDB taxonomy): domain Bacteria; phylum Pseudomonadota; class Gammaproteobacteria; order Enterobacterales; family Vibrionaceae; genus Vibrio. Next base: position 39,169 of record NZ_JAKEUO010000014.1, read on the forward strand.
CCATCTCATTCGTCACGCTGAGAAATGACTCATTAAACTTCCTCAAGCCATACCTTGTCGCGCCATTTTGTGCTAATAATTCATATTCGTTTTCATTCCTCACTCGCCCTCTTTTCAAATACTTTTATGCGAGTACCAGAGAACTTAACCACAGGAATCCCGAATTCAATGGAATATTCAAAACTAGGAAGTAGTCAAATTCCCGTTTCCCGAATCTGTCTTGGTAGCATGACTTGGGGGCTGCAAAACACGCAACAACAAGCCGACCAACAGATCGAATACGCACTAAGCCAAGGTATTAACTTTATTGATACGGCAGAAATGTACGCGGTTCCGCCTTCTCCAGATACCTACGGCAAAACAGAAGCGATTATCGGTAACTGGTTGTCTCGTAATCCGCAGCGCCGCAAAGAATTAATCATTGCGAGTAAAATTGCGGGGCCAGGCCTGCCTTGGGTTCGAGATGGCGGCCCGATAACGGGTGAAGCCGTAATCGCCGCGGTTGATGCGTCATTACAACGCCTACAAACCGATTATATTGATCTTTACCAACTTCACTGGCCAAATCGCACTACACCTCACTTTGGTAAGCACTTTCCTAATCACATTCGATTCAGCGATATCGACCGAAAGCAGCATGAAGCGGAGATGTTGGAGATCCTTCAAGCATTAGCGAGTTGCATTAAGGCGGGTAAGATTCGTCATGTTGGCCTTTCAGATGACACGGCTTGGGGCATTAACACGTACCTTAAGCTGAGTGAGAAGCACGATTTGCCGCGCATGGTTTCTATTCAAAATGAATTCAGCCTACTGCACGCAAAAGACTGGCCATATTTGATTGAGAATTGTGTGCATGAAGATATTGCTTACCTGCCGTGGTCACCTTTGGCTGCGGGCATGTTAAGTGGTAAGTACATTGATGGTGCAAGGCCGGAAGGCAGTCGCTGGACGTACATGCAACGTAAAGGCATTTTCCGTGACACTGAATCTGCCAATGAGGCGGTGAAAGGCTATGTTGAAGTGGCCAACGCACACGGGTTTACGCCAAGCCAACTGGCATTAGCGTGGTGTAATCAGGTCGACGGTGTTACCTCGACCATTATTGGCGCAACCACCATGGAACAGTTGAAAGAAAACGTGGCGGCGTTCAGTAAACCGCTGTCAGAAGAGATCCTTACCGATATCAATACCGTGTTTAGGCGCTACCCTGCTCCGTATTAAGCTGTCAGTTCACCGTTTTTCTCAGTTCAGCTTGAGTAAACCCCATAAGAGCGCGCTATTTAGTGCGCTTTTCTTTTTTTGAGTGGGTCGCTTTTGCTTTTTATATGGATCGCATTGAGTTATCACGCTTTTGGTTATCCAACCTTTGCTCTATAATGCGCGGGCTTATATCTAGGATAAAAACATGATTTCAAAAAACCAATTAAAACTCCTTCGTGCTTTGGGCCAAAAGAAACAACGTAAAGCCCACGGCTTGTTTCTAGTTCAAGGTGAAAAGAACGTTCTTGAACTGTTCAATAGTGACTTAGTCGTAAAGAACGTCTTTGCTACTGCTGATTTCTTATCTGAGAATCACGCATCACTGATTGAGTTTGATTGTGTTGATGCCTCGCTAGACGACCTAACCAAAGCGAGCACTTTGGTGAGCAACAATGCCGCAATTGCGGTGGTTGAGATTCCAAAGGTTAAATTACCAGAAGCGACAGGCTTAATGATTGCGCTGGATGGTGTTTCTGACCCAGGTAACCTAGGTACGATTATTCGTGTGGCAGACTGGTATGGTATTAAGCATATCGTTGCGAGCAGCGACTGCGCAGACCCATACAACCCTAAAACAATCAGTGCAACTATGGGTAGCTTTGGCCGAGTACACGTAAGCCAAACGGACTTACCAGCTTATTTAGAGCAAGCGAACCTGCCAGTTTACGGCGCGTTTTTAGAAGGCGAAAGCGTTCATAAGACTGACTTCACTGCCAACGGTATTTTGCTGATGGGCAGCGAGTCTCACGGTATCCGTGAGCATGCGGCTAAATACGTGACTGATAAGATTACGATTCCAGCATTCGGTGGTGCAGAATCTTTAAACGTAGCAATGGCGACAGGTATTATCCTCGACAACATGCGTCGTCAACATAGTTAGAGCTCATCCACTTACTGACTAACAGACAGTGTGCAGATATTAAAAAAGGCGTATTGATTAAATCAGTACGCCTTCTTATTTGAGTTCTTTTCAACAATTACTTTTCTAGCATTGCCAACTTATCAGACACACCATTCCACTTTTCAGCGTCATCCATTGGTGCTTTGACTTCCGTTTGTACCGGCCAAATCTCAGCAAGCTCCGCATTCACTTCAATGAAGATCTTTTGATCTTCTGGCAATTCGTCTTCTTGGAAGATCGCTTGAGCATCACATTCAGGTACACATAAACCACAATCGATACATTCGATTGGGTTAATTACCATGAAATTTGGGCCTTCATGGAACGCATCTGCGGGGCACACGGCCACACAGTCTGTGTATTTACATTGAATACAATTATCGCCTACGACAAATGCCATGATGCTCTGCTCTATAAGTTAGTCAAAATTGAAGAATGGGGATAATACTCATCCCAAAGCAAAATTCAACATCATACGGCTCTAATATCGTGTCTATTTGCTCCATGTTTCCAAATTAGTATGACAGATAAATCAATTTCTCGTAAAATGCGCGCCATTGTGAGCTTACCGCTTCTTTCAACATCAGCGTTTTCATCAAACTCTGTTTAAGAAGTGGTCTAGCTAAGACACCTATAAAAACGAGACATCGAAATGATACGTTTAACCGAAATTAAACTTCCACTAGACCACGAAGAGTCTGCCATTCAAGAAGCGATTGAAGCGAAGCTTGGCATTAACTCAGATCAGGTTATCTCTTTTAATATCTTTAAACGTGGCTACGATGCTCGTAAGAAATCAAAGATCCTGCTTATCTATACGCTGGACGTTCTCGTTGAAAACGAAGCTGAGCTACTAGAAGCCTTTATCAGCGACCCACACGTAAAAGTGACTCCTGACATGGAGTACAAGTTTGTCGCTAAAGCTGTTGAGAATCAAACTGAGCGCCCTGTTGTTATCGGCTTTGGCCCTTGTGGTCTATTCGCTGGTCTAGTGCTTGCTCAAATGGGTTTCAACCCAATCATCGTTGAGCGTGGTAAAGAAGTTCGTGAACGTACTAAAGATACTTTTGGTTTCTGGCGTAAGCGCACTTTGAACACGGAATCAAACGTACAGTTTGGTGAAGGTGGCGCTGGTACATTCTCTGACGGTAAGCTATATAGCCAAGTAAAAGATCCAAAACACTACGGCCGTAAAGTAATCGAAGAGTTCGTTGCAGCTGGCGCACCAGAAGAGATCCTATACGTAAGTAAGCCGCACATCGGTACCTTCAAACTGGTTACCATGATCGAAAAAATGCGTGCTTCTATCATCGAACTAGGTGGCGAAATCCGCTTCAGCACTCGTGTAGATGATCTTCACATGGAAGATGGCCAAATCACTGGTCTAACACTTTCTAACGGTGAAGAAATCAAATCTCGCCACGTTGTACTGGCTGTTGGTCACAGTGCTCGTGACACGTTCGAAATGCTACACGACCGTGGCGTTTACATGGAAGCGAAACCTTTCTCTGTTGGTTTCCGTATCGAACACAAACAGTCAATGATTGATGAAGCTCGCTTCGGTAAGAACGCAGGCAACCCAATTCTAGGTGCTGCGGACTACAAACTGGTTCACCACTGCAAGAATGGCCGCACTGTATACAGCTTCTGTATGTGCCCAGGTGGTACTGTAGTTGCTGCGACGTCTGAAGAAGGCCGCGTAGTAACAAACGGCATGAGCCAATACTCTCGTGCAGAACGTAACGCAAACAGCGCGATCGTAGTTGGTATCGATCCAGAACGCGATTACCCAGGTGACGCACTGGCTGGTATCCGTTTACAACGTGAACTAGAAAGCGGTGCTTATGTTCTTGGTGGCGAAAACTACGATGCACCAGCACAAAAAATCGGTGACTTCCTGAAAGGTCGCGATCCAAGTGCAATCGGTGAAGTACAACCGTCTTTCACTCCGGGTATCCATCTAACAGACATTTCAAAAGCGCTGCCTGATTTTGCTATCGAAGCGATTCGCGAAGCAATCCCTGCGTTCGAGAAGAAGATCAAAGGTTTCTCTACACCAGACGGCCTACTAACAGGTGTTGAGACTCGTACGTCTTCTCCTGTATGTATTAAACGTGGCAAAGACTACCAAAGTATCAACCTTAAGGGCTTCTTCCCTGCAGGTGAAGGCGCAGGCTACGCAGGTGGTATTCTGTCTGCTGGTATCGACGGTATTAAGGTTGCAGAAGCACTTGCACTGTCTATGGCAGAACAGAACCAAGCTGAGAAGATTGAGATCGCTTAAGGTCTCGGTTTAAAACAAATATTAAAAAGGGCTCAATGAGCCCTTTTTTAGATCTTAATATCAGTGTTTCTGTTGAAGCAGTTACTTCCCATCTGTTTCTAATTGCTTTGGATTCCACTTCCCTTCATGAATCGCTGAATTCACATCTCTTCTTGGTAGCCAACCCATGGTTTCGAGTTCTGGCTTATCTTTGAAATGATCAACGTAGCCGATACATAAGTACGCCACGATATCGATGTCTTCGGGGATATCTAATGCGTCTCTCAGTGTTGAGTCGTGAAGGATACTCACCCACCCTAATCCTAGATTTTCGGCTCTTGCCGCAAGCCACAAGTTTTGAACCGCACAGACTGTGCTGTATAAGTCCATCTCTTGTTTGATGGTTCTACCTAACACAACCTTTCCGGTTCGATTGCGGTCGCAAGTCACACAGATGCCGATAGGTGATTCAACAATACCTTCCAACTTTAAGCGCTTATACATCGCCTGCTTTTCGTCGGTAAACATTTCAGCGGATTCTGCATGCGCTTGATTGAAGCCCGCTTTGATCTGTTGTTTGGTTTCGATATCACGAACGACGACAAAGTCCCAAGGCTGCATAAAACCGACACTGGGCGCATGGTGAGCGGCAGTTAACACACGCATCAGAACGTCTTCTGGGATCTCATCGGGAAGAAACTGTCCACGAACATCTCGGCGAGAAAAAATCGTTTTATATACTGCTTCGCGTTCATTCAGCGTAATTTCCATACTTCCCTCTCTTATCATCGTCTTATTGAGCCAGTATTATCCAACTAAAGTGTCTATGTAGCTAGGGCGTGCTGACCTTTCGTGGTTAAATTTTGTTCGAGATAAAAGCGTTTTAATCGCGGCGAGGGAGAAGTAGCCTAGTCATTCTAAGCAAATCTCCCTCAACAAAGAGTAAAACGCTTTTTGCGGGGGCGCCCAGCTCGAACCCTTCGGGCAGCGTTTGCTGGTCATTTTTACTACGTTATCGGCTTCTCATGTAGGCTAGCTACACATCGGTGCCTCTGCCTTGTATAAATACCCAGCAACTCACTGCAAAAATCAGCTCGAAAGATCAACATGCCCTAGTAGTACACAAGCAACATGGTAGAATGCCGCCATTAATCTTATCCTTGTATAAGATTGTTGAACCTTTCCATCGCTATTTAGCCAAATCATACCGAGAAACTTATGCCATTTTCCAAGCTTGGATTAAGCTCACCTATTGTTAAAGCCGTTGCAAAACAAGGCTATGAAAAGCCAACCTCGATTCAAGAAAAAGCAATTCCGATTGTACTTTCTGGTAAGAACCTTATTGCGGCTGCACAAACAGGTACAGGTAAAACTGCGAGCTTTGTTCTCCCTATCTTAGAAATGCTAAGCAAAGGTGAAACGCAGCGTAAAAAACGTATTCGCGCCGTGATTCTTACACCGACTCGTGAGCTAGCTGTTCAGGTTGAACAGAACATCACTAAGTACGCCAAGTTCTTAAACCTAACATCATTAGCGATGTACGGTGGTGTCTCTTACCAACATCAAAAAGATCGTCTGATTGAAGGTGTTGATATTCTAGTGGCAACACCAGGGCGTTTGATCGACATGTATGGTCAACGCGCGGTTCACTTTGATGAAGTTGAAGTATTAGTACTGGATGAAGCAGACCGCATGCTAGACATGGGCTTCATCGAAGACATCAACAAGATCATCGCTCGTTTGCCGCAAGATGTGCAAAACCTGCTGTTCTCAGCAACGCTTTCAACGCCAGTTCGTGCGCTAGCGAAAAGTGCTATCAGCGAAGCGGAAGAGATTTCAATTGCCAAAACTGACGCGTCTAAAGCGAACATTGAGCAATGGTTGGTAACGGTAGATAAAGACCGCAAGTCAGCACTATTGAGCCACATGATTACCGAAGGTAATTGGGATCAAGCGCTTATCTTTATCGAAACCAAGCACGGCGCGGCTAAGTTGGTGGCTCAACTTGAAAAACGTGGCATTCATGCTGAAGCGTTCCACAGTGGACGCAGCCAAGCGATCCGTGAAAAGATCTTGGCTGACTTCAAGAAAGGCCGCCTAAAATACTTAGTAGCGACTGGCGTTGCTGCTCGTGGTATCGATATCGATAACCTAAGCCGCGTAGTGAACTACGACCTGCCTTTCCCAGCTGACGACTACGTTCACCGTATTGGTCGTACAGGCCGTGCTGATGCATCTGGTGAAGCGATCTCTTTCCTATCAAAAGACAACTTCAAAAACCTGTGCATTATTGAAAAGCGTCTTGGTCACCTGATTGAGCGCCGTGTAGTGGAAGGTTTCGAGCCACGCAAAGAAGTGCCGATTTCAGTGCTGAACTTCGTTCCTAAGAAGAAAAGAGAGCAGCAAGAGAAAGAAGGCAAGTAACTATCAAAGCTTAACTAGCAACGATAACGTGTTAGCCGATGTATTACTTAAACGAAGCCCCATGTGGCTTCGTTTTGTTCTTTGATACACAGATAAAGATAAAACAGAGGTATTGAGATGATTACTCCTATCGCAACGAGATTAACCCGAGGCCAAGACCTAAAGCTTGAGATCCAGAGGCTAGTGACAGCGCACAATATCTTGGCAGGCTCCATCGCATCTTGTGTCGGGTGTGTTTCTCAACTCAATATTCGGTTAGCTAATGCCAACAATACCAAGCGAGTTCAAGCTCCGTTTGAAATCGTATCTGTGATGGCAACGTTAACGCCTAACCACCAGCACGTTCATATATCCGTTGCTGATGAAAATGGCGATGTGATTGGCGGGCATCTACTGGAAGGAACGATTATCGCCACCACAGCTGAGTTGATTGTTCACCGTTACGATACTTTGACCTTCAACAGAGAGCATGATGATTCGACGGGTTACACTGAGCTCACTATCAGCAGTAACACACAATAGCTTCACTGATAGCAGCGCTAAACGCCTCATATAAAGCGATACCACCCAATAGTAATTAGGAAACACGATGGCTCCAAACTCCGCAGACTCCGTTATCGTTCTCGATTTCGAAACCACAGGCTTATCACCAAACATGGGTGACCGAGCGATTGAAATCGGTGCGGTGAAACTCGTTAACGGCGAAGTCGTCGACACCTTCCAACAACTGATGAACCCAGGGTTTCGTGTCAGTGGATTCATTGAAGGTTATACCGGAATCAGTAACCGTATGTTAAGCACGGCGGCCAGTTGCAGTGAAGTAATGGATGAGTTTGCAGACTTTATTCAAGACAGCCAACTTGTCGCTCACAATGCTTCATTTGATAAGCGCTTTCTTGATGCGGAATTAGATAATATTGGTCGCGGTTACAATGGACAATTTGCCTGCTCAATGCTGATTGCTCGTCGTCTAATCCAATATGCACCGACTCATAAGCTAGGCGACCTTGTGCGTTTCAAAAATATCGACAACGACGGTACTTTCCACCGAGCATTAGCCGACTCAGAAATGACAGCTAGACTGTGGTTATTGATGATTGATGAACTGCAAAGCGACCACGGTATTCAACAGCCAAGCTTTCAACTGATGCAAAAAATATCGAAGACAGCGAAAGGCTCTATTCCAAAGCTGTTGATGAGTAATCGAGCTTAAAACCCTTACAGTGTGATAAGACGTTAAAAGCTGATTGGTTTAACACGATCAGCCTTTCTAGTTATTAACGAAGCTTGCTTGTACCCTACTCCTGCAGTGTCACCAGTGTAGATTTGAGGCTCTCTAATTCATTCATGAAATAAGACCATTGCTTATCACTACTGGTTGCGGCGATATCCACCAAGAATTTGGCTGATGTCTGCATATTCTTATTAAGCTTAGATTCCAATTCGTCTGGATAATAAGCTTCGTTGTTCAGAAGCAAGTTCATAATAATTGGCTGAGCGATATGTAGGTCACTCTTCTTTTCCATCAATGTTGTGAGGTCTTGGTAGGTATTATTTTGATATTGGCGCCAGCTATCGTTGGTATTCACCCACTCTTGAGACCAAGTATATATAATCTGTTTTTGTTCTTTCGATACCGATCCTAGCCATCGCTCTAGTCTCTCTTCTATCCGGTTTCGATATCGCTTTCTGGAATCTTCGTCATTCAACGACAATCTTTCTTCGTAATAGTCTTGCTGCTTTTCTCTAAAGTTTTTTAAGAACTCGCTATCTTGCTTAGGGCTAAGTTGCATACTTAACGCGTAAACATCGGGTGCAAACTTATTAACGATCGCGCGAATATGATTTTTAATTTGCTCGCTTTGGTCGACGACAAACGCAGAGTTCATATCAGGGCGAGTAATACTTTGAATCACTTCTAATTGCGAAATGTACAATGGGAGTTGAGTTTCTTTATGCCAGGCTTGCAATGAGTCTAGGCGAGCTTCTAGCTCAGACTCTTGGCTATTGGATAACGAAACAAAGTCCTCGATATAGCTGACCGCAAACCAACTGATATTGTTATAGGCGAATTTCGTCCCACACCCAGCAAATAGGAAGCACACCAATATCATTAACCAACGGCATTTTCTCATTACACCCTCTCACAACCCTTTACTGTTCAGCGAACCTGTAAGCAGCCTTATCAGATTCACTCTTGATCTTATAACATTAGCTATAAAAGCAACTCTTCGTAAAAACTTTCAGATAAATTGAGACTTCACCTTGCTAAACTGTCTATTTAGGCAAATGATTAAACTAAAAATAATTAACGGCAGTGATATAACTTGATTTTTATTACTCATTTGACGTAATACGAACCCTATAAAAGAAAACGGGTTAGCGTATTTTCAAATGATTGATATTTGGGAGGCAAGCTATGGCCGCTATTCCTGAGCACCCAAGCGATTTAGAATATGAGCTTTGTTATTTTGACGATGGTTCAATAACCACAATCACGATATTCGTTCACAATCGACAGGAAGCAATGAATTGGTATGTTAGCGAAGGAAAACATATCAACGATCTTTATTCGATAAGACCCGATGAATAATGCTTTGATATAGAGGACTAGGTCGATAAACCTGAGAGAAGAAACTTGAGTGACACTTTGTGGAAAACCCTTTACCGCTTCGCCGTTAATAATGGCAGCTCGCAGTAAAGGGCTTCAGTCTCGAATTACTTCAGGATTCGGGCGCGAAATTGACGACCCTTCATTTTACCTGATTCGATCTTGTTCAGTGCTTTCTTAGCGACAGAGCGTTCTACAGCAACGTAAGCGCGCATTGCGAACAAGTTGATCTTGCCTACTGATTTACCATCAATACCACCTTGACCAGTCAATGCACCAAGTATATCGCCTGCACGAAGCTTAGCTTTCTTACCGCCATCAATCTGAATGGTTACCATGTTTGAGTAGTACGGCTTAGCAATAGGTTTTGCTGGAAGCTCAGATGGCTCAATCGGCATATCCATGTACTCATCAATTTGAGCAACACGGTACATCTCTTTCTCGCTAAAGAAGCTGATAGCGACGCCTTTGCTTCCTGCACGGCCAGTACGACCAATGCGGTGTACGTGAACTTCAGGGTCGCGAGACAATTCAAAGTTGAATACTGCGTCTAGGTTATCAACATCAAGACCACGAGCCGCAACGTCTGTCGCAACTAGAATCGAGATCGTTTTGTTTGAGAACTGAACCAAAGCTTGGTCACGTTCACGTTGCTCCATGTCGCCATGAAGTTCGATAACGCTGAAACCACGGTGGCTTAGCTCATCGTTTACGTTCTGCACTTCTTTCTTGGTGTTACAGAACACAACCGCAGATTCCGGTTGGTGATGAAGTAGCAGCAACTCTAGAGCGTCATCACGAGCTTCAGAACCTTCTAACTTATAGAAGTGTTGCTGGATGCTTGAGTGATCGTGCGTTGATTCAACCTTCACCATTTCTGGGTTACGCATAATGCGGTCTGCAACAGATTTGATCTGTTTAGGGAAAGTTGCACTGAATAGCAGAGTTTGGCGTTCTTTTGGCGCCGCTTCAATCACTGCATCCAAAGCGTCTTGGAAACCCATCTCTAGCATGCGGTCGGCTTCATCTAACACAAGTGTGTTCAGCTCAGACAGGTCAATGCGGCCTTTCTCTAGGTGGTCAAGGATACGACCAGGAGTACCCACAAGAATGTGTGCGCCATGCTCTAGTGAACCAATCTGTGGGCCCATTGGCATACCGCCACATAGTGTCAGCACTTTAATATTGTGAATACCACGAGCAAGAGTACGGATCTCTTTTGCTACTTGGTCTGCAAGCTCACGAGTCGGACATAACACTAAAGACTGAACACGGAAACGCTTAACGCGTAGGTTCTGCAGCACGCCTAAACCAAAAGCAGCTGTTTTACCTGAACCCGTTTTACCCTGACCGATAACGTCCTTGCCATTTAGGATAGTAGGAAGACTTAACGCTTGGATCGGCGTCATTTCAGTATAACCAAGAGAATCTAACGTATTTAGAAGCTCTGGTTTAAGGGCGATTGAAGAGAATTTTGAAGTGCTCAATGGAAATATCCAACTGGTGAAAAACAGAGTGCATTATGAGTGTTTTTGAAAATTATTCCACCTTAATCACAGTTTTGAAGCAACATGTTAGGCTAACACAAAAAAGCCAGCTTCTTAGCCTGTCTCTTGATCACAAGTCTGGTTATTCAAGAGACTTAGCGAGTTCATACCCTTCAAGGATGGTTTGTAACCTAAACCATCCTTGCCATAACGTCTTTATAGAAGCGCGACCTGTTCGCTTGGTATTCTTCCAACCACCTAACCGAGCAATACCGTTGTAAGCCCATGATATATTAGGCGCTTCTTTCGGTAGTTTTTTGCTCTCCAACTTGAGCCACATTAACTTCCACGCTTTGCCTTTTAATACCTGCTCACAACTGGTCTTAGATAACTCGTCTGATTCATTCATAAACCTCAACTGGAGTAACCGAGTCGCGATAAAAGCCAAAACAACGCTGAGCCTTTCTAAGTTATCCTTACTTTGCATTCTCAGTTGCTCAACTTCAGTCCCTTCACTTTTCCAGACTTTATGAAAATCTTCTATTAGCCAGCGCCGCTCATAATAACTGACGATTTTGAATGCCTCTTCCTTGCTCGTTATCGGCTCTGAAGTCAGTAAGTGCCATGCGAGCTTATTATCACTCTCTCCTTGTTCTATACATCCCACGTAGTAAAGCGGAATGTTATCGAACTCTTTCTTGTTAGCAGGAGACTTAAGTGTCACGGGGGCATACTTAATATCTAAATGAGCCTTGCGAGCTTTACGACCGCCTTTTTGCGGTATTTCGAGCACTTTCTCTCCGGCTGACAACAGGGTAGAGGCATAGCTATAAAGACGATTATCATGCTCTTCAATACAGCGACTTTGCATTGAGCGAACGAGGAATCTTTGTTGTTGCTCTCGCTTGTAAGTGAGGTATTCAAAGAGGTCTGCTTCTCTATCGCACACCGAAATGACATCCGAAATTTTATCGCCAAGTCGCTCAGCGACATGGCGAGAGGCTTGTTCCCATTTATAACTTTCTTTCTCTTTGTATGGTCGAATCGCATGCTGGTGCCTTTGACCTCGCTTTTCTATATCACGAGTCCAGCGCTGTTGTTCAATTAAACCAATAACAGATTGAGTGTCGGGAGCAAAAAGTAAGGTTGAGTGTACGAACATGGCGCGATGTCGATTGCCTTGATTGGAGTGCCCGAGTTCATCTCGAATGCTGCGATGGGAGTAACTGAGAGAAGTGTTGTCTTCTAAGGCAAGAAGTGTTTGTTGCTCTAATGCTTCTTGTGCGGTGACATAAAACCCCGCTTCTGCGATATCTTCTGCTTTGATTTGCTCATTACGGATGAAGCGATAAGCCCCTTCCATTTCAGCAGGAGAGATAATGAGTTTCGAGACAGGTACGCCAGGTTGCTCGGCCAGTGAGGCTGCGAGAGCAACGAGTCTTTGAGTGCGTCTAGGGTCATTCAGGTGGGCTTGACCGAACTGTTTTTGTGCCCAAAGGGTTGGCTCTATATAAGTCATGATAATCATCCTTGTCATTGCTTAGATGATCAGATCATGAAACCTAAAAATAGTTCAAAAAAAAATCCCCAAGCGTGGCTTAGGGATTTGTGTATAAGAGACAGGCTTCTTAGCTGGCTTTTGCTTCATACGAATTGCTTCCTATGGCACACCGTGACCTTTAGATGCCACCCATACGCGGTACCACTGCTCGCGAGTCAGTTCAATTTTCAGTGAATCAACGGCCGTCTTCACACGTTCAATCTTACCTGAGCCAATAATCGCAATTGGATTAGACGGTAAACGGCGAACCCAAGCGTAAATCACTTGATCAATGCTGTCTGCACCCACTTCTTGACGAATCGCTTCGAGTTCATTACGAACACGAATCGCTTGTGCTGAATCTCCACTGAAGATGCTACCACCACCAAGACAAGACCACGCCATTGGGCGAATGCGGTTCATCTGTAGCTGATCTAAGGTGCCATCATGGGCAACTTCGAAGTTCAGTGGGTTAATTTCAACTTGGTTGGTTACTAATGGCTTACCAAGGCGAGATTGAAGCAGTTCGAACTGACGCGGTGAAAAGTTAGAAACACCAAAATGCTTAACTTTACCGACTTTATGCAACTCTGCGAACGCTTCAGCTACTTCATCTGCATCCATCAGTACGTCTGGGCGGTGAATCAACAATACGTCGATATCATTAACACCTAAGCGCTCTAGTGAGTTATTTACTGATTGGTAAATATGATGTGCGCTGGTGTCATAGTGATTGATCTTACGATCAGGAGTGTGGTCACCACACAAGTTAATGTCGCACTTGGTGACGATTTGAATATCATCACGAAGGCTCGGCTCAAGCGCTAATGCTTCACCAAACAACTTTTCACATTGGTAGTTACCATAAATATCCGCGTGATCAACAGTTGTGATGCCAAGATCAATGTGCTGCTTAAGGAAAGTTAGGCGTTGTTGCGGGGTCATGCCCCATTCAGCTGTACGCCAGTATCCTTGCACCAATTCAGAAAGTTCTGGGCCTTGTGGCGCTGTCGTTACTCTTGCAACCATGGGTTGTCTCCTTTATCAATACTGAACGTATCCTAAGCTCGTTTTACCGAAGGCTCAACGTATAACAAATGGCAAAAGTAAACGCTTGCCAAAAATGTGAGAGCCACAGAAAAACGAACACTTAAATGAATAATAACTTGCTGTCTGCCCGTGAACCGTTATTACAAAAGGCTTGTTTACTCTAATGAACTACAAAATAATGAATTACGAAAGCATCTATAAATTTGAGCAATTAAAAGCGATTTAGTTCAACCGTTAAGTTCTCACCATCACTCTGTAACTGAACCCAAGGAGAAGACGAACTCGCAGAAGATGAGCTAGGAACGTTCCATAAACTCACTTGATCGGATGAATGGTGTGGCGTATTGATAAATTCAACGAGCTGCTTATCTACCTCATCAAAACCAACGCCCTCACGTTTTGCGTGTTCGAGTTGAGCGACGACATCGAACTCATCTTCCCCAATACGAATTGAACTGAGAGCAAAGCCATCTTGACGAAGGTAAGCCTGAAGCTTGGTATAACTTAGGTTTGAATACGGCAAGCTCAAGCGAACCACTTCAATGCTTGATTCACCTAGCTCCAGTTCAACATAAACATCAAGATCGTAATATTTGGTTTGGTCGCTGCAAAGCAGAGTGCCTTCTATGTCACCACAATCCATAAGGTCGACATCGTTGATATAGTTTTGAGAACTTGGCTGAACAGAATTTGTGTTGAATACCGTTCGTAGCCACCAGCTTTCGGTTGCTTGTACGGAGAATGCAATGGTATTCAAAACCAGTAACAAAGATAAGATTAAGGTAGGAAAAGTTCTCATGATTGTGCTTATTTTGCGCGATAAGAACCGTCCATTATACGCGACCAATCAACAAACAAACGCGAGAGCCACAAATTTAGGCGAAAAAAAACGGGCATACATGCCCGCTAGATAAATTCTATCGCCGAATAACGTAATCCGTCACGTTGAGAACCATTACGGAACTAACAATAACATTCCGATGATTTACATACAATACATCATGCCGATTATTTATAGCCACCTTCTATTGCTGGCTCTTCAAGCGATAATCTTACTTTATTGCGTTGAATGGCTTCTGGCGGCAAACTAATGAAACCATATTGATTCAACACGCTTTGATGAATAAGGTAACTTATATGCCGTCATACTTAACATCACAAAATACATTTTATGAATGTGTCATAATCTTGAAATTCAAGCGCTATTTTCAAGGAATATCATGACTGCAACGAACTATCTCAACCAATTGAATCAAAAGTATCTTGCGACTCATAAAGCAAAAGAAGACTTCTTTTGGGATACTTACATGGGCATCAGTGACGACCATGACGGCTCGACACAAGCGCAAACTCAGTGGACCGAATTTCTTAGTGCAGCTGAACAAATCACGGCTATCGAAAAACACATTTCTGCCATTGATGAGATTCAAGACGTTCAAGAAAAAGAGAGCACATTAACAGGACTGAATGGCTGGTTAGCGACCTTTAAATCTCACGCTATCGAATCCCAACTATCTCAGGCGCTAAAAACCGACCTCATCAAGTTCGAAGCAGAGCTGTTTGAGAAAAAACAGAATCACGTGATGACTTACGTAAATGAAGCGGGACAAGAAACAGAAGGCTCGCTTCCTGTCCTAGGTTCAACAGTAAGAACCAATAACAATGAAAAAGTTAGGCTTTCGGCGCATCAAGCACTATTAGGACTTGAACAATGGCTTCTGTCCAATGGTTTCATTGAGCTCATCAAAAAGCGCAATCAATTTGCTCAATCACTGGGCTTTAAGACTTTTTTTGATTACTCCGTTGTGAAGACCGAACAGATGACGACCGAGCAACTGTTTACGATTCTGGATGACTTTGAAGCTCGTACACGCGATAGCCATCAAAAAAGTCTAACGAACTTAGCTCAGCAGAAAGGCCAGAGCGCACTTGAAGCACATAACTTTACCTACTCTTTTGCTGGTGACGTTATGAATGACTTAGACCCTTATGTTCCCTTTTCAAAATCACTGAGACGCTGGATAGAATCTTTCGGTCGACTGAACATCGAATACTCTCAAGCGACATTGAAATTGGATCTGCTTGATCGCAAAGGAAAATACCCAAATGGCTTCTGTCATGGGCCAATCCCTTCTTTCTACGATCAAGGTGAATGGGTTGCCGCTCAAGTGAACTTCACTAGCAATGCTAAACCCGATCAAATAGGCAGTGGTTATGATGGGATTAACACCTTGTTCCACGAAGGTGGTCACGCTGCGCACTTTGCCAACGTAAAAATGAACGCTCCGTGTTTCTCTCAAGAGTTCGCCCCAACGTCAATGGCATATGCGGAAACTCAATCGATGTTCTGCGACAGCTTATTGAACGACGCCGATTGGCTAAAACAGTACGCGCTTAATTCAGAAGGCCAAGCTGTACCAGATGAATTGATAAAGGCCATCATCGACAACAAACAGCCGTTCCGCGCTTACCAAGAACGCAGCATTCTCGTGGTTCCGTACTTTGAGCGAGCTCTATACGAGATCGCTGATGAAGATCTGACGCCTGAAAATATCACGGCGCTTGCCCGCAGCAGTGAAAAGAAGATTCTGGGATTAGATTGCAGCCCTCGCCCACTGATGGCGATCCCGCACTTATTGTCTGATGAAGCCTCTTGCGCATATCAAGGTTACTTATTGGCTCATATGGCGGTGTACCAAACACGTGCATATTTCACCGAGAAGTTTGGCTACTTAACAGATAACCCAGAGATCGGGCCTTTGTTGGCTGAGCACTATTGGCATCAAGGTAATAGCGTGAACCATAATGGGACAATACAAAGCCTTACTGGGGAAGGCTTCAATGCCAAATACCTTGCCGACGAGTGTAACTTATCACCAGAACAGGCATGGGCGATTGAAGAGCAAAAAATCAAACAACTGGCTTCTCGTGAACGTGCACAAGTCGCTGATTTGAATGCGAAGATATCGATTGTTGATGGTGCAACTGAATTAGCGAATAACGCAAAGTCGAATGACCAAATGTGTGATGATTTTGAGCACTTTATTGTAGAGCAATACGGGCGATAGCTTGTGTTTTAGGACTAATGACAAAGGCAAAAATGAGTAGCAATATAGCTCATTTTTGCCCAGTATCATTTAGAGTTTATAGCAATCACAGTAAATAACTGCTCAAAAGTAGCGTAGGAATAAAGCTAGAGTAACCTGTTATTTACTACGATTGGTATAATGCACCTTGGGCGGTTCCTATGTTAGCCGAACAGCCGAAAAACGAGCTAATGACAGAAGTAGACACGAATATAAAAAGGCTGAGCTAAGTATTGCCATGTGGCAATTATCTCGGTTTAACTTATTTTCGCTCTCAGCCTTGGCTTAAATTCTGATTGTTCATTTTCTTGGTAATCTAGGCGTTTTTTTATTTGTTTTTCAAGTTCTTCTGAGAGGTCTCGCTTGGCACTGCGCTCGATAACTTTCATCTCTTTACGCAGGGCGAGTTTATCATGGACATCGAGATAGGATAGGAAATTTTTCTGACTTGGTTACTCATTCCCTTCACTTAACGCGAATTTAATCTCGTCGGATGAAAAACCTTTGCGGCTCAACATAGCGTAAGCCTTTGAACGTTCTTTATGATCGTTTAGGTCATAAGATTTTTTCTGAAGCTGTTCCAAACAAGAAGAGTAAAAGTCCAATTGCTCTTCATTGATCAATCGGTCGATCAACGTTGACAGTTCAGTGGTATCGATTTGTCGCTGTCTAAGTTCTTGTTGGATAGCGGTTAAGCCTTTCCCTTTGCGAGCATACTTGAGCACTTCCTTCTCCAAATCCGCTTTGTCGGCCTTGATTTGGATATTGCTTTTCAGTTCATGCGCTTGTGGGTGCTGATCGATGGCAACTTTGACCTGCTGATAACTAAAGCCACGTTTTTGCAGTGCGGCGACTAACTTTTCACGGCTCATGGTAAAGCTTGTGTAGTAGTTGTTGATGCGTTCGATCAAGATAGTCTGTTCATCGATATTTTTTTCTGCAGAAACCTTATGAATGGCATCAGCAATAATCGAATCGGAGAGCCCCTTCTTCTTCAGTTTCTCGACGATGTATCGAGATCCAAATTCACCGAAGAAGGCTTGTTCTGCGAATTGCTCAGCAAAATCTTGGTCGGATTTAAGATAGCCGTAACCTTTCAAGTTGCTCAAGGTTTCATTGATCCAATCTTGATTGTCCGTTTTCACTTTCAACTTCGCAATCAACTCGCTTTCCGTCATGTCTCTCTGGGTTAAATGCCACATCGCAGAGTTCATGACACTTTCGATTCGCGTCGCTTTTCTTACCGTTGTATTTCTCGTTTTTGGGTTTTGCTGTGAATCATCCATTCGATTTCAACTATCCAGACTGAGCCTGCCCCATGATAACGCAATTCTGACTAGCGTGAAGTGACATAAAAGAACGAGATTCAGATAAACTAACCTCCAACAAAAATGGACACCTATTCGGCGTCCATTTGATTGTCACATGAAGAAATCGATTCTTAGACGAATTAACTCTCTTCGTGATTGTAAATATGCACATCTCGTTGCGGGAATGGAATCGTGATGCCTTCTTCATCGAAGCGTTTCTTCACAGTTTCCGTCACATCCCAATACACATCCCAGTAATCGTCTGTCTTAACCCACGGTCTTACCACGAAGTCTACAGAAGATGTATTTAAGGTATGCAGCTTAATCATGTGCTCCGGCTTTTTAAGCACTAGAGGGTGCGCAATAATGATATCGTTCAATACTGCTTTTGCTTTATCGATGTCATCTGAATAACCAATACCAAACACCATGTCCACACGTCTCACTCGCTCTGCTGTGATGTTATTAATAACGTCACCCCAGATCTTGTTGTTCGGGATCACCAAGCGTTGGTTATCAATCGTTTGAACCGTGGTCGATACTAAGCTCATGTCTTTTACTGTGCCTTGAACGCCCGCGACTTTAACCATGTCACCAACATCGTAAGGACGGTAAATCAAGATCATCAAACCAGACGCGAAATTAGACAGCGTATCTTGCAATGCAAAACCAATGATGACACCCGCGACACCGAAACCGGTTAATAGCGGTGCTAGCTCGATCCCTATTTGAGACAAGGCGATAAGCAAACCGACAAACACGACCGCTTTGGATGCGATTGATACAAAGAAGTCTTGCATCAATACACTAAAGTCCATCTTAGAGTGCGAAACACTCTTGCGAACCGTCTTACGAGCAACGTTAGCAATTAGGCGAGTGACGTACAAAATACCGAGAAACAGAGCCAGTTTAACGATAAAAGAAGGGGTATTTTCAAAAGCCCATGAACTGAACGAACGTAGCCAACCGTCTAGTAGCTCTAGCGCGACATCGACATCCAATACATCGGCGTTAATGTCGCCCGTCGTTGCTAATAGCACGCGCTTGTATGAGGTTACATCGACGCCAAACGGTTCCATCAAGGTGATGGTTTCTTCTAAGCTCGCCACCATAACGCTGGTACGCTCACTGAAGCGTTCCAGCTCCTTTTTAATAACCGCTTTTTCTTCTTCATTCACGAAAGACAGGCGTGCTTCGAGATCTTGTCGCTGTGTATCGGTGTAAAGAATGGCGTTGGTCAGATATTTAGAACGAGCCACCAGCGTTCTTTTGAGATCAGTTTCAGGGACGGCAACATCAATACCACGCTCTTTTGACCAATTTAAGGTCTTAGCAAGCTGCTGATAATAGATATCCATCATTCTAATTCGTTTTTGAATACGCAATTCAAGGCGTTTTTTAGCGTCCCCTTCAGCTGAACGGTTTTCTTTACTCATTAAAACGATTTTAGTTTCATTCAATGACAGCAATTTTTGTAGTAGTTCAACCTGCTGAGCAAGAATAATATCGAGCCCTTCTTTCTTGTCTGATGATAACTGGGTGAATATATCTTCGCGCAAGCCTTGATTCTTACGCCTTAATATATCTTCAAGAAAGGGTTTCTCAGCATCGTGCGCCGTTTCTAGTGTTGCCAAATCGAGCATCAACTGATCTTGTACTTGTGCTATTTTCTCGACGCTTTGCGCATAACTTCCAAATGCGACAAACGCCAACATTAACAATAGACAACGCCAAACCTTCATCATATTAATTCCTATTATTGTCTAAATTGACCCTATAAATAGTAGTAAAAAGAATATGGATAACAAGCATTTAAGGTATGTTGTGTTAAAATTTCGCAAAATATCAGTCCGCATCTAATATTTGAGAGTTCCAATCCCCTCTTATGACCTGTAGAGTACGCAACCAACAAAGAACAACGGCCAATATCTTCACCTAGGCACATGCATTAAAATGCCTTGAATCCGATGTTGGCTCACAGCAAGAGAGCAGAAAAATGAACAACGAACTTGATGTTATTGAGTCTCTAGAAGAGCTAGAAAAATTCCTAATTTCAGTGGAAGCTGGCGGTTTGGGACTTGAAGGGGTTGAAGGCGTAGGCATGGCAACCAATAATTCAGATGGTCGTCACTTCGTTGCTGTATTCAACAGCAGCCACAAAGTTCTACTTGCTCGTTGGATCACTCAAGAAGTCTTTGAAAATGGTAAAGACCTAGTGCGTAACGGCCCACGCCGTAATCACTAAGGTTACCTATAAGAAGGCTTGGAGTTCTGAACTTCAACGCTAGTGGAAGAAGCCCAATCGAGTTCCTAACGAACGGTTGGGCTTTTTTGTATCTGTTTTATCGCTCTTTTTTATTCAATCGAACACCTTTGCTAATTATATACTGCTCAATGGAAGTCACGACTTTGGTCAACAAAACAGCGAATAGCAAAAAAGAACAGATTATTATGAACTTAAGTAAAAATAGGATGCCTTAGCTACTGAGTTTGGCGTTTATGTGCCCCTGTGACTTTTACAATTTTATGACTTGTGGCACGCAGCAAAGTTATCTAAGCTAGCCTGCTTCTAACCCGTGTTAAATACTAACTGATTCGATTACTGACTGATTTGCTGAATACAACGCTACTCTTTTTATCCCAACAGAACCGCCAACAAAAGCAATCGCTTTGGGCGCTTCTTCTTACCGGCCTGGTTATCGTAACTTGTCTGGCAAGTACGCTATCTGCAAATAAAGTGACGTTTTCTAAGGCTTCTGTTAGCCAATCAGCACACATGGGATCTGAAACCAGCGATCCCCA
The DNA here is from genome assembly GCF_022397915.1 of Vibrio sp. Isolate34. Lineage (GTDB taxonomy): Bacteria > Pseudomonadota > Gammaproteobacteria > Enterobacterales > Vibrionaceae > Vibrio. Next base: position 59,903 of record NZ_JAKEUO010000014.1, read on the forward strand.
AGCCACTATCGCTTCATTTGAAAAAATGTCTGAGCTTTATGCCAGCGTTTTTGGTTCAGATGCGTCTAAGTCACTGACGGCACCGAATTCTAGCGCCTGTGACCTGAGCTCAAAAATGCTCACCTTCGCCACGCCGAAAACCGGTTGGCTAATCCCTTTCATTCTATTTATCGCTGTCGCATTCAGCCTTTCACCTCATATATCGAGATTATCTAGAGACAACCATCCCTCTACTCGACCAACAAAACACCGCCTACACCTAAAGCACTGTATATTTAGAGAGTAAATAACCGGGCTATTCCACCCTTTTATTTATTTTTTGGAGATACATTTGTGTACAACACACTACTAACAAAGTTTGTCGATTCATTGGCATTCTGCATGCGTACATGCGCGAAAACTTTAGTCACTGCCATTTTGGTCATGACATCATTTAATGCTTTAGCACAGACTACAGGTTGGCTCAGCGTGCCTGAACACCCGCCAGTCAAAATGCGAATGATGTCGACAGGCGAACAGTCGGATGACGGTTCTAAGATTCAAACCGTGCTCGATGTCGTGCTCGACGGCGACTGGAAGACCTATTGGCGCAGCCCTGGCGAAGGTGGCATACCTCCAAGCTGGGACTGGTCTGGTTCAACAAACATTGAGTCGGTAGAGTGGCATTGGCCAATCCCTAAGTACTACGAGCAGCTAGACGTAATGACGTTGGGCTACAAAAAGCACGTCAGCTTTCCGGTCACACTCACACTGAAAGACAACACTAAGCCTGCCATCTTTAAGGCTTCGTTCACCTTTTCGTCGTGCACGAATATCTGCGTGTTAACCGATTACGACATCGAACTGCCGATTGACCCAAAAACTTTAGCGCTTGATGAAGAAGCGATGTTCTTGTTCAACCAAGGCATGAGCCAGTCGCCACGAGAAGCTAACCGCACTTCGGTGAACGGTTTGTTTTGGGATAAGAGCAAGCAGCAATTGGTTACTCAGCTGACAAGCAAAGATGGTTGGGATAAGCCAATGGTGTTGATTGACGGGCAAGAAGTGATTGATGACTTCTTCTCTCAACCAAGCGTCCACATAACAGACAATACAATGACTGCTGTATTCGATGTCAGTAACTGGCTTGGCGAGGTCGATCTAACCGATCGCATGGTGAGTGTTACAGTATCGGACACAAACTTTGCCGAAGAGATGACAGCTCAAGTTGGGTCAAAACCAATCGCTTATCAAGAAAACAGTAACGGTTTTACTGCGATGATCGGTTTTGCCTTAATTGGTGGTTTGATCCTCAACATCATGCCATGTGTGTTGCCAGTATTGGGAATGAAGTTAAACAGCATCATTCAAAACCAAGGGGCATCTAATCGTCATATCCGACTCTCATTCTTAGCGTCTGCTTCTGGTGTCGTTACGTCATTTGCTCTGTTAGCCCTTGGTATGACCATTCTAAAAATGGGCGGCAATGCGATTGGTTGGGGAATCCAGTTCCAAAATGTTTGGTTCATCGGATTCATGCTGATCATCACTTTGCTGTTCTCGATTAACCTGCTTGGTTTATTCGAGCTCAGACTGCCATCGGGTTTAAACACATGGATGGCAACCAAAGGCGATGACTCACATTCCGGTCACTTTGTTCAAGGTATGTTTGCCACGCTGTTAGCAACGCCTTGTAGTGCGCCGTTCCTTGGTACCGCCGTGGCTTACGCGCTTGGCGCAAGCTACCAAGAGCTTTGGGCGATCTTCATCGCGCTCGGTATCGGTATGAGTGCACCTTGGCTTATTTTCGCACTGTTCCCTAGCCTAACCAGACTGCTACCAAAGCCGGGCGCGTGGATGTTCAAGGTTAAGCTGGTATTTGGCTTAATGATGTTCATCACCAGCCTGTGGTTAACAAGCCTACTTAGCCCATTCATTGGCAAGTTCCCAACCATCTTGTTGTCACTGTTTATCGTGATTTCAGTACTGGTTTGGATTGGCATGAAATTGGGTCGTAAAGTACTCATACCTATCATGGCAACCACTACCTTGATGTTTGGTGCCGCTCTTATTGTTGGCAGTGTTACTGCAGATAACTGGGCGACACCTATCGTTGATGACCTTGGTTGGCAAAAGCTGGATGCGAAACAAATTCCACAATTGGTCGATGAAGGCAAAACCGTATTTGTCGATGTGACAGCTGACTGGTGCATCACCTGTAAGGCGAACAAGATCGGCGTGATTCTTCAAGATCCGGTTTACAGTCACCTACAACAAGAAGACATTGTTTTGATGAAAGGCGATTGGACAACACCAAGTGAAAGCGTCACTCAATACTTACAAAGTAACGGACGATTTGGTGTGCCATTTAATATCGTGTATGGCCCAAGCTATAAAAACGGTATTCCACTGCCCGTGATTCTGGACAGTGACACTGTCGTTCAAGCCATCGATGCTGCGAGATAAGTGATGAAGACTCCCAACAATGAAGAGAAGCCCAACACGACCAAAAACCAGCCTGTAAAGGGTGAGGCTAAAAAGCCAAGTCGTCTTAAGAAGTGGGGAACGGAACTGGTCTCAATGATACTGATCGTTGGTGTGGTTTCGTTTGCTATGGATTTTTTTCACAGCAGAAGCATGCCTCAAGGAGACGCGATTGCAATCGTAGGTCAATCACTCCAAGGTGAGGATATTGATGTTATCGAGCTCAGTAAGAACGGTAAGCCCGTCATTGTCTATTTTTGGGCAACTTGGTGTGGTGCGTGCAAATTCGTGAGCCCAACCGTCAATAGCTTCAATGACTCTCACCAAGTCGTTACGGTCGCCCTTTCGTCAGGACCCGATGAACGAGTGCAACGCTACTTGGACGCCAAAGAGTATGACTTCCCTGTGATCAATGATCTTTCTGGGTCAATCAGCAGAAGTTGGGGCGTCAATGTCACTCCAAGCATCGTCATCATCAAAGACGGAAAGATCAGCAGTATCGCAACTGGTGTTACTTCCCCTATCGGCCTGTGGTTAAGAACCTATTTTGCATAACTCGCTTACCAAGAAAAAGCCAAGCAAATGAACCGACTTAAGCCAATTTAACAAACAATAATACCGTGTGCGTAACCTAATGAGCGCTCACGGTTATCAAGAATTAGAGAATACATAACATGAAAAAACATCTGATTAGCGCACTGATTTTAGGCTCACTAATGAGCACCAATGCCTTCGCTGAATTAAGCAAAGAACAAACCCAACAACTAGAAGAAATTAATCAGTTTCTGAAGGAAAACCCTTCGACTATTTCGGGTTTGCATACCAGCTTAGAGCAGTATGTGGCCGGCCAAGAACAAGCGAAGAAAGCACAAGCAGAAAGCTATGATTGGTTGTACAACAATGACGCTCACCCAATAACGGGCAACCCTGACGGCAAATCGGTAATCATCAACTTCACCGACTACAACTGTCCTTTCTGTAAACGCTTGGAGAAAGGCTTGGTTAAACTAGCCTCTGAAAACAATGACATCAAGATCATCAATGTCTACCTGTCGTTTAAGCAGCAACAAGTGAGCGGTCTTAATACCAATGCGGCGCTATACGCGATGAAGGTATGGAAAGACAACCCGGAAGCCTTCCCTGAAGTCGATCGATTACTGATGGCGAAAAGCGGCAGTCACACAAAATCGTCACTGCAAGCGGTAGCGAAAAAAACAGGCACTGAAGCGCAGTTAGAGACAACGACAGAACAAAGCAATACGTTAATGACTAACCACCAAACCTTTAGCGCACTCGGCTTAACAGGTACACCAACGCTAATGATGAATGGTCAGGTCTTACCGGGGTATGTGCCTTACGACCAACTAAAAGACATAGTGGATGACGCTTTCTAATGGAGTCTAGAAAGGTTTTAGTAAGGTTGTGAGCCTTAGCTAAAATTGAAGACTAAATTGATAGAGCCTACTTGCGTTAACCCGCAGTAGGCTTTTTATGGCTTTGAATAATCGATTTTAAGATACAACGATTTCAGGTCAGGCTTTGAAATAATCGTTTTGAAACAAAAAAGCAGTCGAAGTGTCATCATCTCGCAATGGGTTCTTAATTTATCCTGCTTACTCTAAAAGCAGTTCTGTCGACGAGTCCAAGACGTGTTAACTCTAGACAACTGTCCTTTGACCGAGCCTAGCTCGGTCTTTTTTTGGGTGTCGCAAATAGCAAACCTAGTCGCTGTATAACTAATTACTAGCTCAATAAGCGGCACACCAAAGCACCCGGTTCTCTTAATGCATCCACGTTATAACTGAGTACACGACCAGAAGATGGCGCATGATAACGACGACATTCATTACCGAACGCATCATATTGGATGGCTAACAGATCATCTTGCTCAACGCTTTGCAAAAGCTCGACCTGAGGCAGTACAAAACCACCAATATCAGCACGAATGGACACAACATTGTTGCCTTCAACCCAATCCATACTCGGCAACTGCTTTGCTTCTAACGGATCTTGTCCATCGACCTCAAGCATCTCGTAATAGGAGAGCATATTCAAAACGCCGTCTACCGCTCTTTGAATCATGTCAGGTTGAGTGAACTTACCCATCCCTACTTCGACAGTAATGCTTGGAATACCACTGCGATTCCAAACCGTTTCAAGAATCCCAGGATCGCCAGGATCATTAAGTACACAATCGGGTTGCATCAGCCTCGCCATGTCTAAACATTGCTCTATGCGATAATCTGCAAACACATAAAGTGGGTAAACTGCACCACGAGTTTGGGTATGAAGGTCAACGGCGAAGGTGGCATTGTGTTTGAGTAAGCGCTCCCAAAGTGACGCAACAAAGCGCTCTGCGGCTAGTCCGTGAGCATCACCGGGAAAGAGGCGGTTGAGATTTGCAGGGCATGAACCCGGATCGGAAGAGATGAAGTCACGACTGTGATTTAGCAAACCGGATAAGTTCACCGTAGGTACAATTGTCACCGTACCTTTCAGTGTTTTACCCACCAAGTCTCTGATAATTTGCTGAGCAGCCAATACACCGTTCAGTTCATCGCCGTGAATACCGGCTGTGATCATCAACTTAGGGCCATCTTGGCTGCCTTTAAAAACAGAAACCGGCATGTTTTTAGGTTGGCCGAGTCCATCACTAGTCACTTGAAACCAAAACTGATGCTCTCCAACCTGTAAGTCTTCAACATTCAAGGAGCCAATAACCTGTCTACCTTGTAAAACATCGCCTAAGTACTCTGTTTTCATCCAACTACTCCATCTTGTTGAGCAAAATCTATTCTCTTGTCAGTTTTTGCATCATAGAGGATATCTTAACCAGTACAAGCAGTTAATCGATTTAACAAGTACAGTTCAGCCCGTAAAACTCACTCATAACATCCTCACCTCTTTCAAAGTGAAACTTGCACAAATGGCTGTTCTAAAACTTCCAATTTGGATAATTATTCACAAACCACTCAGCCAAATGAAATAAAAGTGCAATAAAATCAACACTTAAAAAAGTTCCCTATTCACGAAAATGTAATTTTATAGAAATGAAAGCTTAATTTATCTGCTCTAAATTAGCTTCATATCGAAACGGAGAGCGCATTGCTCACGGATTTTAAAATACAAGGTAAGTGATTATGAAAAAGGCAGTTCTAGCTTCTGCAGTGGTAGCAGCACTAGTTTCAGGTTCATCTCTAGCAGCAACAGTTTACAGCTCTGACGGTACTGAGCTTAAGATTGGCGGTCGTGCTGAATTCCGTGGTGACTTCATTGGTTCAGGTGGTGCCGAAATCGAAGGTACAATGGAAAACAAAAGCCGTTTTCGTTTGAATGTTGGTGGTACTACAGACATCACTAGCGACCTATCTGGTTTTGGTTTCTACGAAGCAGAGCAAAGCGTAAAATCTTCTGCTGATAACAGTAAGACTGAAAACTTTAAGCAACGTTACATGTATGCAGGTTTTGAAGGTAACTTCGGCGCAGTATCAGTAGGTCGTCAAGATACAGCTGCAGCTCAAATCTCAGAAATGTCGGATGTTACTATCTACTCTGGTGACCAAAAAGCATTCATCAATGCAGGTGACGAGCAAATCAATAACACGTTTGTATACGCTTACGACGCAGACGCACTTTCTCTTAAAGCAAGTTTGATTGCTGGTGAAGACAAAGATACTGACGGTTATGGTATCTCTGGCATTTACACACTACCTATGGGCTTAGGTTTCGGTCTTGGTTACTCAGGTAACGACAACGGTACTGGTAATGGTTCAGCTACAGCATTGATTGCTGGTATTAACTACAAAATGGATGCTTTATACCTAGGTGCAACCTACACAATGGGCGACCTAGACGACAAAGCAAAAACTGAGTTCTCTGGTGTGGAAGTTGCTGCTAAGTACAAGCTAACAGACCAATTTGAACTGGCTGGTTTGTACCAAAAACAAGAAAAAGATGCGACACAGAACTTAACTGTAGACACAGCAGACTTCTTTGAGTTGACTGGTACTTACAAGTTCAACAAATCTATCCGTACATACATTGCTTACCAATTAAACAACCTAGACGACGTAAAAGTTGCAGGTTTAGAAACTCAAAGTGAAGACTCTCTTCGCCTAGGTGTTCGCTACGACTTCTAATCTAAATTTACTTTAGGTAGACACTAAAAAGGTTGGGCAATGGCTCAACCTTTTTCATATTCGAATATTCTGACTAACTTCATCAATGCTTTTTCTGGTTAAGTGGTGTTAAATCCGTATCATAGGTGAACCACATCAAATAATTAGAAGCATCATGTCACAACACCATCCGATCCAAGGCGCTAGCTGGATGCTAACCGCAGGTTTAGCCTTTGCTTTGATCAACAGCCTAACTCAAATCGCTAGCATTCATTTCGGACTGACTTCTACTACCGTTGCCGTCATTCAGTATTCAATCGCATTGTTCGCCATCCTTCCTTACCTGAAAACGTTAGGAATTCGACGCGCACTAAAAACTGATAATCTCAAGCTACACGTATTCCGTGTCTTCCTATCCGTTATTGGTATCCAACTTTGGATTTGGGCGCTGGCTTACCCTGTGCCGATTTGGCAAGGCATAGCCCTTCTTATGACTTCACCACTGTTTGCAACCATAGGTTCTGGGCTTTTCCTAAAAGAGAAAGTGGGCGCAGCTCGTTGGGGTGCGACCTTAGCAGGCTTTGCAGGTGCTATGGTCATTCTCGAACCGTGGGCCGAAGACTTTAGTTGGGCAACATTACTCCCCGTTGGTGCGGCTTTCTTTTGGGCATGCTACTCACTGATGGTGAAAAAGCTCTCATCACAAGACAGCCCTTCTACCATGGTGGTTTACCTTCTGCTATTGATTACGCCATTTAACATCTTGCTGGCCGTCCCTGATTGGCAAATGCCAAGTGGCGGCACTATTTGGGCTATCTTAATCGTTATCGGTGTTATGACAGCGTTGGCTCAGTGGGCTATTGTAAAAGCATACTCGGTGGCTGATGCCTCTTTCGTTCAACCGTTTGATCACGCGAAATTACCACTTAATGTCTTGGCTGGTTGGCTGGTCTTCAGTTGGGTTCCACCAGGTCGTTTATGGCTAGGGGCCGCGATTATCATTGCATCTGTTGCATTCATTACCCATTGGGAAACGAAAAAACCGGCGAAAGTTAAGAAAGTTTAAAGTCGATGAAATAAATAGTTCTACTGTCCGTTCTATATTGATAAGAGAATTTTAAGCGAGGTCGTAACCATGAAGAAACCAGTCAAGATTACACTATACCGTTGGGCAGGCAGCTGGGGTCCATTTAAAGTAAACATCCCATGTGGAGAATGTACCCTTACCAAAGACATTCTTAAGGATACTTTTGAGAATGAATTAGCTGACGTTGATGTCGAACTAGAAGTGAAAGATTGGTTATCTCACTGGTGGGAACCGCTAAAACTCGGTTCTTGGCATGCGCCTATCCTTGTTGTTGAAGGCAAGGTTGTTAGCCAAGGTGAAGCACTCAATCGTGGTGTATTGGTTCAATCAGTAATCAAAGAGTGGACCAAACGTGACAGCCTAAAGGGCAATATCGTTTATGGAAAAGCGACCTGCCCATTCTGTGTCAAAGCTAAGAAAATGCTTGATGAAGCGGGTGTCGAATATACCTATCACGATGTCGTTAAAGACAGTGCTGCCCTATATCGAATGATTCCAGAAGTGAAAGCACACATTGGTGAAAAAACACCGGTGACGGTTCCTCAGATCTGGCTTGATGGTAAGTACATCGGCGGAGCAGACAACTTGGAAGCATGGATGAAAGAAAATGGTCTAGATTCCATTCCAAACAATGTGGTCGACTTATCCAATCAATCGGCAAGCTGATCTCACTTAGGTAGAGTTAGACTTCCGATCATTAACTAATCAGTGTTTTCTTGTGTCCATCCACAACAAAACAGAGCGATAAAAGTCATCAATCGCTAAAACGAAAAAGGCCTTAAACTTCTGTGAGTTTAAGGCCTTTTAAAATTCCGTTTTGGAAAATGCTTACTTAGCCATTTTCTTCATCATTCGCTTAAAGAATGATACTTTTTTTGGCTTTGACTTGCCGTACAATGCTTCGTGCATCATGTTTTTTGCTGCCATTTGACCAAGGTATGCGTGGCCTAGTTCGTAGTTCATGCTTATCTCCGCACATAATCAACTTTCTTATGCGCGGATTCTACACCTAAAACACCCAAAAACAAGATCTAAATCACACTTTAATGCAAGTTGATTGATTTTATTACAACGTGAGTATTTCCATTGTAATCACAATCAAAAGTATATCTATATATCAATAACTTAAGCTGTGACTCGTTTGGGCTTTGATGCAATACGTGTGATGCCGCTTAGGATCTAGATGAAACACCCATAAAAAAGCAGCCCATGTGAGCTGCTTTTTTAAATGCTTCGCTTAAACTTCATGCTTTAATGCTGAAGTCGTTAACGATAACTAAAGCCTTAGCTACGCTTTGGCTGACGGTAAGTTTTACCCGCAATTTGGTAAGTATCTTTTTGCTTTAATTCGAACATAGTTTCGAAGAACCAAGCTGCAAATTTGATTAAGTCATCGCCTTCATTCATTACATGTTCGATGTACTCTTGCTCTTCGCCTTGTTCATTCTCTTGAAGCGTCACGTGGTAAATGCGCTTTTCGCCTTCCACTTCCGCTAGCGCAAATTGACCAGTCAGTGAAGCGGCAGCCTCAGCAACTTCAGTATCCTCATTGGATTTCAATAGCTCAAGTGCTTGAGGTAGGCCATCTAGTGCGCAGATAGCTTTTACCAGTACTTCAAATTCATTTTGCTGCATTTTGTTTTACCTATTAAATGGACGCCAGTATTGTAGAAAACCAGTCAGACAAATACAACGTCTTAACGAAGGTACGTTGAACTATAGCGAGCCAGTTGTTTAGCTGAATTCTACTTCCGCGTTGTCCGCTTTCTTGTTCATTTTCGCTGAAGAGCAAAGCACACTGCCCATACCAGCGCCGATGATAAGATAGAACACACCAAGCTGTAGATGAGTCGTAACCCAACTTTCAACCAAGTATCCACCGAGCAAACCCGCCAAACACATTTGAATCGAACCAGATAGAGCAGACACCGCACCCGCTTGCTTCTTGTGAGGCTCCAACAACATGCTGATAGAAAGAGGGAAAGAAATACCCTGTGCGATCGCCAGCCAAGTAAATGCCCACACTAAGTTAAAGATGGAGAGTTCATGTGTTAACAACCAAGTGCCAGACGCCAATACGATCAAAATCGCGAGGCTCATTAACTGAGGCGTACTGAATTTACGGTTGAGTATGTTCAACGCGACACTGCCAATCAACAATCCTGCCGAAGGTACAATCATCAAAGATCCATACTCAGCTGCTGTCAGGCCCAGCTGCTCTTGCATTAAGAATGGGAATAAAGATAACGATACCAAACTCGCCATATAACTCATCCAGTTATAGCTGGCGCTGCTTATCACTTGGCGATTCGTCAACAAACGTCCGTAGTTCTTTACTACTTGACTGACATCAAAACGGCTCTTCCCATATGGCAGAGTTTCATGCAGCACGAAGTAACCCAGTGTGAAAATCGCCAATAAATACAATAGGACAAACAGGAACACAGCCTGCCACCCAAGGTGAAATGAAATCCAGCCACCAAATACAGGCGCGATGATCGGCATAATCGAAGCCGTCAAGGAAATGTAAGACAAGGCTTTAGTTAGCTGAGGACCATCATAACTGTCACGAAGTACGCTACGTCCCAGCACGGAGGCACTGCCTGCCCCTAAGCCTTGCAGTAATCGACCGACTTCCAACGCTGTCATGTTGTCAGAAAAGGCAAAACAAACAACAGTACCAATCAAATAAACACCCTGACCTAACAAGAAAATAGGTCGTCTTCCCACCGCATCGGACATCGGCCCATAAAACAGCTGCGACAAGCCGAAACCCACAAGAAACAGTGTGACGAGCAGTTGCACATCCACTTGGGTAACACTTAAGTCAGAAGCAATCAGCGGTAGTGCTGGCAAGTAGATGCTGACACCCACTTGTCCCGTCGCAATGATCATCATCGCTAACAGTAATGGCGTTTTTTTAAAGGTCGATTGGCTCAAAAAATTCCCTATTCGTTTGATATTTGTTCATGATATAAGTTTATATTCAAAACCAGTAATTGATAATTAACCAAATTGGAATTTAATTAAGTCCCAACAGGAAATAATATGGATTGGATTCTTAACGTAAAAAGCTACGTTAGAGTGGTTGAAGAAGGCAGTTTCAATGGCGCTGCGCGCAAACTCAATACCACCAGCTCAGCGATCAGCAAAAGAGTCAACTGGCTAGAAGAACGCATCGGCACTCAACTTTTAAAGCGCACCACTCGCTCAATTAGCCAAACCGAAGCAGGCGCACTCTTCTATCAAAGAGCAAAAGATCAGCTCGACAATTGGCAGTCGATCATTGATGAGACTCGTTCGGTCAACCAAACCCCAGCGGGCTTGCTCAAAATAGGCGCGACCATTGCGGTTGGTTCTAAGTTTCTTGTGCAATACATGGACGACTTCTTAGAAAAGTACCCTGATATTAAGGTACAACTCATCACCACTACGCCCGGTCAATTACCCGAGCTTGGTTTGGACTTGGTAATCAGTCGTGAACTAGAACAACTCAACTCATTAAGCTTCAAGAAAACACCTCTGTTCGAGCATAGAGCCAGCTTCTATGCAGCACCAAGCTATCTCGCCAAACACGGCTACCCCACTTGCGAGCAAGATTTGGAGCAACACAACTCGTTAATTTGGGGAGAGCGTCCAACCCGTGAAGTAGCACTCACCAAAGGGCAGCGAATCACGCTAAACGGTAACTTTGCCACCACCAATCCAGAGGCGTTATTTCATGCGGCGAAGCGCGGAATGGGCGTATTGTTAACCATCAAAGCGATGATCAAAGAAGATCTCAAACAAGGGACATTAGTTCCAGTATTGCCAAATATAACGGCAGACGAAGTGATGGTTTACGCGTACTACCCTAAGCTTGATTACTCACACACTCGAACCAAGCTGTTTTTGGATCACCTCAAAGAGAGATTGGACCGAGAGCGAAGCATTCAGATTCTGTGAAATAAATCACATTTAAATTTGAAAAGTTATACAACACGACCAATAATAAACTAGACGCATATTATTTTATGTACACAGATAGACAAGACCTTACATAAACAGCTTACACAATGATTCTGGTTAGCTATGGATGGTGACTATGACTCAACATACTCACAACAGCATGATAGATACAGAGCGCATTGGGCGTTTACTTAAGTTGGAAGGTATCGACCTTTTAGAGTCGGCTGTGCTCACGTTGCACCAAACATTTGGTACTCAATACACCAGTATCATCGAGAAGAAGTATTTTCCAGACCAAACCGTTCCCTTGGTGATTGCCCATTCCGACCATGTACTGCATGACAAAATCAACGCGCGTCATGGTCACATCTACCAACAGGCGGTGAATCAACGTCACCCAGATTGTTCGTTTGCTCAATATGTCATTCAGTCGCTGCCTACGTCGGCGTTTAGGCAGGAAATCACTTCACAGAACTCGATCGCGATTCCTACTCGTACCCAAAGTGGCGAAGTCATGGGAGTGCTGTTCTCAACGTTCACCTCTCCGCTTAGCCCAGACCAACAGCATGACGTGATAAAGCATCATCAGCTATTTGCTGACATCATCATCCACACGCTAAGAGAGATGTGGTTCAACGATCGTTCTGAACAACTGGTAAATCAGCTGAGTTACGAGGTATCACACGACAGCTTAACTGGTCTGTTAAACCGTAGCTGCTTATCCGATACCTTAGAATCAATCACTCAACAGAGTGTTACGCCATTTACATTGGCCTTGCTCGACATCAATAGCTTCAAAGCCATTAATGATATGCACGGTAATTATATTGGTGACAAAGTGCTGCAGTTTGTCGCAGAAACATTGCGCCGCACCTTACCTGAAAGCAACCTGACTTTTCGAACTGCAGGTAATGAGTTCGCCTTCATCACCTACCATTCCGACCCGATAGCTGTGTGCGAACAAATACTCGCCAAAATTAAGCAGGGCTACAGTAGCGTTGATATCAAGATAGATTTCGATGTCAGCATCGGTATTGCCAGTTCGGATGGAGACAACAAAGACGTTGAGCAAATCATTTTCAACACAAGCTTGGCGCTTAAAGAGTGTAAACACAGCCAAGATACCCATATTCAATGTTATGACACTCACTTAAGAGTTCGTTACCAAAGAAAAACAGAGCTAGTCGCTGCGTTACGAAGTGAACTGGAAAACCCAATTTCACAAAGCTATGTCCTCGACAGCAATGGAATGTACGTGGTGGTACAGCCAATTGTGGGGCAAGGTGAGACTCAATGGGAATACTTCGAGGTACTGACTCGCTGGAAAACAGCCAGACATGGAGATATCTCACCCGTAGAGTTTATTCAAGTGGCTGAAGAGTCAGGGCTGATTGTCGAATTAGGCGAACGCATTATTGAATTGGTGTGCCGCGCTAAAACGACCCTAGAGCAAGGTTTGGGCTATAAGATTAAGCTTGGAATCAACTGCTCCGCGCATGAGCTTACCGACTCAAAGCGTTATATCTCCTACCTGACTCGAACCATTGAACAGCACCACTTTAAAGCCAATGAGTTTGTTATCGAGTTAACCGAAACGGTACTACTCTCTCCGACGCAAGAGACTAAATCCGCGCTTAACTTTCTGAGAGTACAAGGCTTCACGATTGCACTCGACGACTTTGGTACAGGCTACTCCAGTTTGAACTACATCCACAGCTACCCTATCGATTGCATTAAAATTGATGCGACCTTTATTCGAGACTTGTTAACTAGTTCGACCTCAGAGAGCGTAGTATGGCTGATTGTTCAACTGGCCCATAGACTCGATGTATCTTTGGTTGCGGAAGGTGTTGAGAAGCGTGAGCAATTAGAAAAACTGCACGCGATGGGATGTGACAAGATCCAAGGTTACCTCTACTCACCTCCAATGCGACCTGAAGCTATCGTTAGCTATGTCGCGCACTCAGAGCCTTTAGTTTAAACCCTTACCGAACCTTCTATTGAGAACTAAAAAGCCGCAAGAGCATCACTCAACACTGACTGTGCTTTGTGATGCTCTTGCGGCTTTAAAACAGTTTAATGGCTAGCTACTTACTAGCATTATTAACCATTGCTAGATTGCGAGTTTCTAACGCTGCCTTCAATAGCTTGTCGGCTTCATCTCTCGCCGCTGTGAATGTCGCTTTTTCCTTTTTAGGCACAGAATCGGCCATTGGGATATTCGCTTTCATTGCGTCAACAGGGCGACCACGTTCGATCAGTTCATAGTGTAAGTGAGCACCTGTCACTCGACCCGTTTTACCCGACAAACCAATACGTTGACCACGAGATACCGTTTGCCCTTTGCGAACAAGGATCTTGCTTAAGTGCAAGTAACGCGTTTTATAAGTGCTACCGTGTTGGATCACCACATAGTTACCCGCATAAGGGTGTTTACGCGTCATGATCACTTTTCCATCACCCGTTGCTTGAACTGGCGTGCCAACTGGTGTCGCGAAATCGGTACCGTTGTGCGGTGAGATTCGGCCAGTAACAGGGTGTAGACGTTTAGGGTTAAATTGCGAGCTTTGACGCCAGCTGCTGCTTACAGGATAACGTTGGAAAGCACGTTGAAGGCTATCGCCGTCTGCATCGTAATATTGACCATCAGTATGAAGGTAGGCAGAAACAACACGATTGCGGTTAATGATCTTAATCGCTTCAATTTCGCGTTTGCCTGTAGCAACACCATCAACGAATTGCGCTTTCTGAAGCACCTCAAACTGATCGCCAGCACGTAAGTCGCGGCTGAAGTTCAGCTTGTCTTTAAGAAGAGTCACAATATGGTCGATCTCAAGGCTGTTCAGGCCAGCTTTATTCGCCGACATTGAGAAGCTGCCATGAATATCACCCACAAGAGGTCGCTGCTTCCATTCACCTGGAATAGAGATATCTTCAAACTCGTATGTGCCGTCTTCAAGCAGTCGGTAAACCACTTTATCCGCAACACTAAATTGAAGTTCCATTTTGGAAAGGTCGCCCGTCGCCTCGTCACGCCAAAAACGCAATGTGTTACCTGGGCGAAGCGTGTCTAACGCAAGGAAGTTTAAATCGGTTTCCATCACGCTCATCATCGATTTATAAGAAAATCCAAGCTGAGTGAAGATGCTACTTAAGTTATCGCCTGTTTGAATTTGGTACTCAAACGTTGGCGGCTCGATAACAGTAACAGAAGAGGGTGACAGAATAGACTCAATCACGGTTGAGTCGGGTAAATCAAGATCGATCGTTTTCGTCAGATCCGATTGTGACGATTGCAAAGCAACACCAATCGCAGCAATAAGTGGCAGTCCCAAAATAGCTACTTTTTTTACAGGTGAAAGCTCAGCAAACGGAGAGGGAAATATTTTTGAATACACGGTAAACAGGTCTTTCTACGATATAAAGGCATAGGATATGCTTTTCAAACGCATAAATCATCAATGCATTGTCATAATATGACGTGAATCTGTCTACGTAGAGCTAAGTCATTGAGTTGCCGTAAGTGAACGTTCACTTCTCTCCAAATAAAATTAACCGCTAAATTTGAAAATAAAAAAGCAGAAACGGCTAGTTTCTGCTTTCTATTGATTTACGTTATTCCGTTTCGAATAATTAATAAACGAAGCGAATTGGTCGCTGTATTTAGAAAATGAAGCGCTTAAACGACTCAACCCATTATCACGGTTGAAGCAAAACGGCTTAGTTCGAAAAACGCGACTTTTTACCTAAAACAAACGGTCGCGATTAAGCGTTAACCGTCGACACTAGGCAGTTGTCTTCGCCAAATTCATTGGGAATGTAACGGTCGGCATTCGAATCGTTTACCCATTGCTGATCATCAACTAAGTAGCGAAATTGAAACTCGCCATCTTTAGGTAAGCGAGTTTTGAATTTGTAGACTTTTCCTTTCGCCAGTTTTTTCATTGGCGTGGCTTTCCAATCAAGGAAATCAGCAACAATGGATACAGAGTTCGCTTCTTGAGCTTCTAGCTCGAAGGTCACTTCCACTTCATCTTTCGTCTTAAAAAAACGTTTATTAATCATTCGCAAGCTCCATTTGTAAAAGTAAGCAGACACAAGCATAAAAAAGTGTCTAAATTTCATTCATCTTATTAAGATAATATGTAATTTGGCTCACATAAACAACAAATCCTTGCACTAACGAAAACGCTATTGCTTACCAATTGATTGCGTATCAAAAGAAAAGCTCATCAACACCTTTTCAGAAGGGGGTTCTGCAAATGATTGTTCCGCAGAATGCTGAGTAAAGCCGATAAAACCTTCCCCAGTGAGTTTTTTCTGTGATTGCGAATCTGGCTGCTCGGCGACATCCAAAGTCTGAATTTGCACGCGGTCGCCCAAGAAAAGCTGGTCAACTAGCACCACACGGCTTCGCTGCTGATCATGTTTAAACAGACCAAGGTAATAGAATACGCCGCTTCCTTGGTTCGATATCCACATTGGCGCAACGAAAAAGTTCGCGTTACCCAAGGTCACCGCAGAAAGACTTTTCGTATCGACGGACACCACACCGCGCTCTACTCCAGAATCATAACGACCAAACGCGATTGCTTTTGGTACATCGATTTCATTAATAAAGGCGTATGCGTTGGTTTCAGGTACTTTGATTGTCCATGGGTTGGTTGTCTTCAAATCAAAAACGGTTTCTACGACTGGGTCATAACTGACTTGAGAAGAAGGAAACTTAGCTAAGATTTCTTCATCACTTAAGCTAAAACGATAAACACCCGCCAATATCACCACGACCAGCATGACGATTGGAATCAGTAAAATCAGAGGTATAGGCAAGATTTTCTTTTTCATGAGCAATTATATTCTTTTGTTGTCATCCAGTTGTGCAGACCATAAAGGGCTTTAGTATAATTATCAATACAGGGTTAACCAGAAGTGGAGCATGGATGGATATCAATCATATTAAAGACAGAAATATCAGAAGTTGCGAATGTCGCTGTGGAGCCGTCAATCTCGTATGCCGCGGTGAGCCTCAACGCACCTCTGTGTGTCATTGCTATGAATGCCAAAAACGCACAGGAAGCGTGTTCGGCGTTCAAGCTCGGTTCCCAATTGAACAAGTCACACTCAGCGGAGAGGTCACCTCTTTCTCACGCATCAGCGATACAGGCAATGAAGTCACCTATCAGTTTTGTCCTCAATGTGGCACCACTATGCTTTTACAATCTGTTGCCGCTGCCGATTTTTATATCGTCCCTCTCGGGCTATTTAAAGAACAAGATTTTCCACTGCCAAGTTTTTCAGTTTATGAAGAGCGCAAACATGGTTGGGTCAAATTTGACCATCAAATGAGTCACTATAATTAGTGGCTACAACCCTCTAGTATTGCGATAGCACCTGTAAAGAAACAAACTGCAATACTGTTGCCCAAGATCAAATATGAAAGCCCCGCAACGCTAGCGTATCTTTTCGCTAGCGTTATAATCTGCTCCTCTTTTTAATCCAGGGTGAACCACATGATTTCTAAGCTACCTCGCTGGGTTGAATACGGCGCGCTACTGTTAGCAGGCCTTGCTGGCAGCGTAAATGCTATTGGTTTACTTGGTTTCCAACATCAAGCCATCTCGCACATCTCTGGCACCATGTCTTTACTCGGCAGCAGCCTGCTCACCCCAACTTCGGCTTCCGTGCACCTTCTATTGGTGATCACGAGCTTTATGTTAGGCGCAGCCTTCAGTGGATTCTTTATTGAAAACCAAGCACTGAAGCTCGGGCGCCGCTACGGTGTCGCGCTGTGTATTGAAGGTGGGTTGTTGTTCTTGGCACTTTGGGCACTATTACAGGGCTATATGTCAGGCCAGTACTTCGCTTCAGCCGCATGTGGGTTGCAGAACGCAATGATCACGACTTATAGCGGTGCGATAATTCGTACCACACATATGAGTGGGATCATCACGGATCTTGGGATCATGATTGGTGCTCGCCTCAAAGGCATGCCCTTTGACCGCCGCAAAGCCAAACTGCTGATGTTCATCGTTGTCGGTTTTCTATTTGGTGGCTTAACGGGCGCTTGCTTGTTCCAACGCTTCGAAATATTAGCTCTGGCGTTCCCTGCCTCTTTCGCCTTCATCATTGCGTTTAGCTATTGGCTATACTTAACCTATCGAACTGAAACGCCAGTAAATTTATAAATATCTGGCAATATATCCTCAAACTACGTAACATCCGCAACACTTTATTCTAAACTCTTAAGGAGTTGTAGAATAACCAGTGTGAATACTTAGCGATATTTGATGAATAGTATTGCAAGCGATATTAATACTGGGTAACCTTGCACCCAATGAGAAAATACGGACGTTTAGTGAATAAAAATGCCAAGGATGTGGCTTTTTTACGTGTAGAAATTCGAGAATAATAACATGTCTAACAACACGAATACTGCTCAAACAGAGAAATCTAAAGGCAGTTTCTGGGTTTTCTTAATCCCATCATTGATTGGTTTATTCCTTTTCATGGCACCAATCAGCTACCAAGGCGATCTCACCATCCCTGTAGCGATCTTAGCCAAGTCAATTCAAGCGGTTTTCGGTGAGTACCTAGTTTCTATTATCACTGCGATCGTCGCTTTCATGTCTGTAGCTTCCGTTTTAAGCACCATTTTCAAGCCTGCATTCATTACATCGAATTCATTTTTAAACGGCCTTTTCAACCCATCTCCATTGTGGTTGTTGGTTCGTTTGATTGGTGGTGCTGCAGCATTCATGGCGTTCTTCCAAGTGGGCCCAGAGTTTATTTGGGAAGAAAACACCGGTGGTTTAGTGTTAGAAGGCCTGCTTCCTACACTGTTCTCAGTATTTATCTTTGCGGGTTTGCTACTGCCTCTTCTACTTAACTTCGGTTTATTAGAATTGTTCGGCACCCTGTTAAGTAAAATCATGCGCCCAATCTTCAACCTACCAGGTCGTAGTGCTATTGACTGTATGGCTTCTTGGTTAGGTGATGGCAGCGTTGGTATCCTACTTACCAGCAAGCAGTACGAGAAAAAGTTCTACACTCAGCGTGAAGCTGCTGTTGTTGGTACGACTTTCTCGGCAGTATCGATTACATTCAGCCTTGTGGTCATTGCACAAGTAGAGTTAGAGCACTTGTTCCTACCTTTCTACGCAGCAATCTGTCTAGCGGGTATTGTGGCAGCGGTAATCATCCCTCGCCTTCCACCACTAAGTATGAAGAAAGACACCTTCATTGATGGTAGCAAGCCGCATAAAGACGCTGACGCGATTCCTGCAGGTCACTCAACATTCTCTTGGGGTCTTGAGCTAGCAGTAAACAAAGCGTCACAAGTGAAGTCGGTTAAGTCTGTGTTTGGCGAAGGCGTTCGTAACGCAGTAGATATGGTATTTGGTGTACTGCCTGTGGTTATGGGCCTTGGTACCATGGCGTTGGTGATTGCGGAATACACCTCTGTATTCTCATTCCTAGGTCAGCCTTTCATCCCATTCCTAGAGCTACTTGGTGTACCTGAAGCCGTTGCAGCATCTGAAACGATCGTTGTTGGTTTTGCGGATATGTTTATCCCAGCAATCCTTGCAGCTTCTATCGACAACGAGATGACTCGCTTTATTATTGCAGCAATGTCGGTAACTCAACTGATTTACATGTCTGAAGTAGGCGCTCTGCTTCTAGGTAGTAAGATCCCAGTGAACATCATGGAACTATTTATTATCTTTATTCTGCGTACTCTAATTACGCTTCCAGTGATCGCTGGTGTAGCTCATCTAATATTCTAAATTAGATGCTACTTATATAAGTAAATAAGCAGACAGAATTATAAGCCTCACTTTTGTGGGGCTTTTTATTTGCACAAAATATATACATAGAGTGATTTGGAGCTCTATTAAAATATAAGCCCTGCATATCATTCAATTGCATATAATTTATTCACATCACCTCTTATTAATAGAAAACTGAACGCATAGTCAGCAAATTAATATATTCTAAATTCCCCCCTTAAGCCCCGTCTAGCGCCATTCCCCAACTCATTGAACCCAATAATAAAAGTAACAAATATGTGATTTAGTGAATTTTGTATTGTTTGGGTTGTTGTATTTTTGTTGTCTATTTTGTGAAATTACATTCAAGTAAATTTCAATCTCGTCGATATATAATTAGAAAAACACGATTAACTTTAGTCTTCGCAAAGTCTGTGAGAAGGGGAAAACTCAATGAAATTTAGCCATAAGGTGGTTGCTGCATCATCAGCCTTGCTGCTAGTGACAGTATCATTGCTTTCAATACAACAACTTTACACCGTTAGAAGTGCTGTAGAGAATCACGTCAATGCGAGTCTTAATGAGATGGTCTCGGGCGTAAAAAATACAGTCGTATCCGAGATGAATGCCAAGAAAGCTTTGGCGCAATCGACGACTGAAGTCATCGAGATCAATCCTCAAGATCGTACTTACGTAAAAGAAATTTTAGAAAAGCCAAAGCTTAAAAACAGCTTCCTTGCGGTTGGTTTTGGTTATGAAGCAAACGGTTTCGTCATTGAGAATGATGACGGTTGGGAAGCGGGTCCAGATTACGACCCACGAATTCGCCCTTGGTACATTGATGCTAAATCCAAAAACAGTTTAGTTGTTACCGCGCCTTATGTGGATGCATCAAGTAAGAAAGTCATTATCTCAGTGGGTACGCCCGTTAAAGACAACGGCCGCTTTACTGCAGGTATGTTCTACGACCTAGAACTGACCAACCTTGCTACCTTAGTCAACCAAGTGAACTTGTTCGATGCGGGCTACCTATTCCTAGTGACAGCCGACGGCACAACGATTGCTCACCCAAATGCTAAAAACAACGGTGAAACGCTTTCCAGCTACATGCCACAAGCGACTATTCGTGAAGGATCTCAAGAGATCGAAGTAGACGGCAAAATGTTCCTTATTAACTTCACACACATCCCAAGTGAAGATTGGTACATCGGCGCAATCCTAGACGAAGAGATCGCGTTCCAAACCGTTGAAGACCTGAAAAACAGCTCGATGATCTACTCATTGATTGCGGTTATTCTCAGCATCATTGCACTAACGGTTCTGATCCGCGTGTTGATGCGTCCATTGGATGCACTTAACCAAGCGATTCAAGATGTAGCGAGTGGACAAGGTGACTTAACTAAGCGTCTGGATACCAACACAGACCAAGAGTTCTCTGACCTAGCGAAAGGCTTCAACACCTTTACCGAAAACCTGCAAAATCAAATCATCCAATCGAAAGCGATCGGTGTTGAGATTAAACGTGGTACGGAATTCACAGTGAAAGGTGCTGGCGAGTCTGCAAATGCGATGAACACGCAACTGCAAGAGCTTGAGCAGCTAGCGACCGCAATGAACGAGATGGCGGTTACCGCAACAGAAGTAGCTAACAACGCTCAAGGCGCAGCAGCAGCGGCTCGTGAAGCTGACGAAGCAACGCTAGACGGTACCTCTGTAGTAAGTGAAACCACTCAAGCGATTGATAACTTATCTGAGCGTATCGACCAAGCCGTTGCAGAAGTACAAGTACTAGAATCAGCAACCGCAAACATCGAAACGATTCTTAAGGTAATCAACGACATTGCTGACCAAACCAACCTACTAGCACTGAACGCAGCGATTGAAGCGGCACGTGCAGGTGAGTCGGGTCGTGGTTTCGCAGTCGTAGCCGATGAAGTTCGTACTCTGGCGCAACGTACTCAAGAATCGACCACTGAAATTCGTAACATGATTGAGCAGCTTCAAGCAGGCGCAAGCTCAGTATCGAATGCGATGAACCAAAGTAAAGACACCGCAACTGACGCCGTTGAACGTGCTCAGCAAGCAAACTCTTCACTTGATCGTATCCGTGACGCGATTCAACGTATCTCTGATATGAATATTCAGATTGCTTCGGCAGCAGAAGAGCAGAGCTTAGTAGCGGAAGAGATCAACAACAACACAGTTAAGATCAAAGACCTTTCAACACAAGTATCAACAGCAGCTCAAGAAGCGAATACCGCAATGCAGCAGCAAACTGACAATGTTCGCCAACAAGACGAGCTATTGAATAAGTTTACGGTTTAACCACGGTTTAGTTTAATCACCGTTTGGTTGAGTCGCCGCTCGTTTTATCTACCGAGCAATAGCTTAAAATAAAAAGCCCCGCTTACTGATTACCAGTAAGCGGGGCTTCTCTATCTAGTCTATTCGAGTTAACTCGTGACAGGCTTCAATTCGTTCGTTGTCAACATCATGCATTGGTTCGATTCCACCTTGATGGTTAAATCCTTGCCCACACATTCAAACACATCACCCGACAATAAATCGGTTACCGCACCTGTCCAATTTAATGAGGCGGTTTTGCTGCGTTTCGACTTGTTAATCACCACAATGCCTTTGTCACCGCGGACAAATACCAGTAAATCATCATTAGCTTCAACCACACGCATCGCTTCGCCATGAACATGATTATGGAATTGAATCATGCTTTTCATGTAAGGCGCTTGCCAGTCGTTAAGCCAGCGAGGTTGGCCATTCTGATCCAAAATGCCGCTCGTGCTTAATTCACTGTAAACCAGTGGTACACCGCCATCTCGACCAAGGATGAAGGCATGAGCCAATCGCTCGTCCACTTCATCCATCACATGCTCCAAAAACACCTCGTTGTTTGGAATATCATGGGTCACGGCAAAAGTGATAGCTCTCATGTTCGATAGAGCCTGACCAAAACAGTAAGGGTTGATCAGAGACTTAAAACTGCCCTGCTCTTCAAAGGCTTTGAAGATGGTATTGAACAGAGGGAAATCGTACGCACCTAAACGCGTGTGTTTCAGATACGGCTCAAGGAACAGCTCATACTCTTCTTCCGTCGCGCCGCCATCGGTAATGATCTCGCCAAAGATGTGCATTTCTTCACAGATATCATCAGTCCACACCTTACGCAGGTGTGACAGTGTCATGTGTTTTGCAGCATCAATGCGGAAACCTTTCACACCAATCGCTTTCAGAGCTTTTAGGTACGCTCGCTGCTGCGCAACCACATTGTCGTTGTCTAACAATGTTGGCAAACCAGGGTCGCTGGCTCCGCCAGTAATACGTCCGTTCTGCACTTCCCAAGTGTCTTTCCAGTTTTTGATACCAAACGCTTCTACAAAGTCGTTTTCATTAAATAGAGGCTTAGAAAGATCACCAAACAAGCGGATCGATTCGTAATAGTCAGCCTCTTTTTGGTAAGACGCCATATCTTGGAGGTTCGGATACGTTAAGTCACTGCGAATGCCAGACTCGTTTGCCATGTGGTTGAACACCACATCCACATAGGTACGAAGCCCATGTTGCTTTAACGTGTCGACCATCGCTTTAAAATCTTGCGTGTCACCCAACTGATTATCGATCACGCGATAGTCTTGTGGCTGATAGCGTTGCCACCATTGAGTACCAGAATCTCGGTCGCAGCCTTTGGGGCCACGTAACGATTTCATTGCCGGTGAAACTAAAACAGATTTATAACCCAACTCTTGAATCAGTGGGGCGTTCTTCATTACGTCAGCGTAGCACCAGTCAAAGGCATGCAATATGACATCTGTCGCTGGGTTGCTTAAAATAGCTGAACTCTCCATGTTGTTCTCCTACCAAACTCGTTTACAGCTTTTTAGAAAAGGCAAAGGCTAAAAGGCAAAGCTGCATAAATTTCCTCAAGAATGGCATTTATTATATGAGTTACTCATTAAAAACCCTCCTCCTCCTACCAATTACTCACGGTGGATAGTTGAGGGCGTAGCACTAATTATCGCATAACGTCTGGGATGAACACTCAGCCATTGTGCTTTTAAATGCACCCAAAAGTCACAAAAAAGGAGCGTATATACGCTCCTTTTATTCCATCTAACACATATCTTACACTAGGTTCTGTAAAGAACCTTAACTACGTGCCAACCGAATTTAGTTTTTACAAGATGTGGTACAAGCGTCTCGCCAGAGAAACAAACCTTATCAAACTGAGGCACCATTTGACCTTTCTTGAACTCGCCTAGGTCGCCGCCCTTTTTACCAGATGGACAGGTTGAATGTTTCTTCGCTAGCGTTTGAAATTTAGCGCCCTTTTTAAGCTGCGTCATGATGTCTTCTGCTAGTTCTTTATGCTTCACCAGAATATGAAGCGCTGCTGCTGTTCTTGCCATGATAATTCTCAGTTTGTTGCTGTCTGCTTGTCGACTAACCATCGACAGCGAGTATTTAGCGTGATTTTAACCCAAGAAACACCATTCTTCACTCTATAACCGAAAACAACCGTCTTAAAGCCCCTAAAAACAGTAGAGTTACTTGCCGCGACTGCTATTTCCCTTTAAATTATTCTTTATAAATTAAGCGTGTAGTAAATAGGAGCCAATTATGGCCAAACCGATCAGTAAAGCGAGTCAGTCACAGGGAATGTTGATGTTCAAATTGTCCCTCACTCAAAGTTTTGCGATTGGCACGCTTAAAGTCAGGGAAATCGTTCCTTTTCAACCGATGACCCAAATCCCCTACTCTCACCACCATGTGATTGGCACCGTGACCATTCGCGATCTTACGGTTCCTGTGATTGATATGTCTGCCGCGATTGGCTTTCGCCCGATCACTCCCGCTGAATACAATGATTGTGTACTCATCGTGACCGATTGTTTAAGAACGGTCGTGGCATTCTTGGTTCGCTCAATCGACAAAATCATTGAATGTGATTGGAAGAGTATTGAATCGCCACCAGCGAGTGTCGGTCGCAATGTATTTGTGACAGGCATTACTCGCTTTGAAGATCGTATCGTCCAAATGCTCGATGTCGAACTACTGCTCTCTAAGATCTACCCAGATTATGAGAATGCGCATATTCCAATGCTGACCGATGTAGAAAGGGAGCGACTCAAAGCGCTGAACATCCTATTGGTGGATGACTCTCTGATTGCGCGTAAGCAGTTATCTGATGCCCTAGACAGCATCAACATTCCTTATAGCATCTGTAATAACGGTTTGGATGCAATCGACCTAATGCGACGCCAAGCTAGCGCAGGCAAAGCGATTGACCTTCTTGTAAGTGACATTGAAATGCCGGGACTGGATGGCTACGAACTTGCGTTTGAAGTACAAAACGACAGTGCATTGAGTCATGCTTACTGTATTTTGCATACCTCACTATCGAGTGAGATCTGTGTTGATCGTGCGAATCAGGTAGGTGCCCATGAAGCGCTTGAGAAGTTCAATGCGGGTGAGTTAATCGAAGCCATGCTGCGCGGCGCAAAAGTCTTAAACAACGCCTCTACAGCTGCTTAGGGCTATTCACGAAGCTAAACCAACATCAAGTTCAAGGGTTTAGCTTCTTCAATTCTTAGTTTTTCATCTCTTAACCAAAATAGAGCTCATAGCTAGCCTTTCTTTTTGGGCATCGAATAGCTCTTACTCACGAATTCCACTTCCTCGACCTCATTGACATGATTAGTGAAAGACGCCAAGGCATACAGTGTGTTCGCGACTAAGTTAGCGTATTTGAAAAGAATCGGGTCGGGTGATTTTTTACTTTCATAGTGCTCAATGCTTACCAAAGCTCGCACCACTTTCTTAGCCTGACAACGACACAAGTGAAGCTCGCTCGATACTCGATTTCCACCAGGTAATACAAACCCTTTGAAGCCACCTTCTAGCTGCTCACGGATACGGTGGTAATCTTGCTTAAGCTCGACCAGTTCCGATTCAGTGATCGCTAACTTCCCACGCACGGAACCATTCAAATGGTAGATGTTCGGCTGCAGGCGTTGTAGGATCTCGCGAACTTGTGGTTCCAATTCCAATGACAGCACCAATCCAACTCGGCAGCAAAGCTCGTCCGACAGAATCTCAAAATCACAGATAGGACTGTCTTCATAAATAAACGGGTAACAGAACTCGTCCCAATCTCGACTTACTGGTTTCACGTAGCGATCCTTACACATAAATATTAATCAGACGCCAATATACCAAACTCTTTGATTTAGTCTGATTTTTCTCACATCAACGTTAGTGTGTTTACAACGACTTTTAGACGTAAAAAAAGGTTCATCGCGGATTAGCGGGAACTAAAAAAACCCTCACATTGGAGGGCTTCTTAAATAACCAGTTAAACGAGATTACTCGTTAGATACTTTTTTGTGGCCTTCTTGCAGGTGAACGAAATCTACTAGGTCGTCACCCGATACTTGGTATGCCTGACCAAAGCCTTTAACGAACAGGCCGTTCTCTGCTTTAAGGTTGAACAGAGAGAAATCTTGAAGCTGGCTCAAACCATCGATGATCTCGCCGAAGCGCTCTTGCATCTGGCCGATCACTTGAGTCCAAAGCTCCGTTTCACGTTCTACAACGCTCGCTTGCGCATCAAATGTTAGACGCTTACGTGCGTAAAGCTGCTTCGAGCTCTCTTCGTCTTCAATCATCATCAAAGACACTTGAGGGTTTGCTTTCAAGTTACGAGCATGACGAGCAATATCAGAAATTAGAACAAAGTAACCTTCTTGGTTCTGAACGAAAGGTGCGTAACTTACGTTTGGGCGACCTTCTTCATCAACCGTTGCAAGTTGAAGGGTACGGCGCTCTTGGCGAAATTCTTTAATTTCTGGACCTAGGCGACCTTGTAGACGTTCTTGTTTTACTTGCTGTTCCATGGGTAATTCCTTTATTCACTTTCTCTGATTTATTATTTTTGCTCGAGGTTGAGCGATCATTAGCGAACTAAACGATCCTCGAGCATTGATGTCTTATTAACTATTACTGCTGATTCTGTTTAAGCTTGTGCTTTTAGCGCTTTGAAGCGTTCTACTTGGTCGGCAATAAGCTCACGCTTTTCGTTGCGGCCTAGGTAGATCTTGAAAATGTTCTCGCCCGTTTCACTGAAGAAGCCGAAGTAATGACTTTCACGACCCATGAAAGCCTTGCTCACCAAACCAACGTGTTTGATGTTGTCTAGTTTCAGATGGCCATGAAGCTCGCCCTCTTTGCCCATTAGGTTGTAGTAACCACGAGCGACTTTACCTTTAGGGAACGGCGCTTTTACTTCGAAGATTGAGCCGAATGAATGCATAATTGTGGTCACTGGGCCCCAACCAACTAAGCCTTCTAGGATCTCTTGGGCACGGCTGCCATCTAACATCACCGCCATGTCGTTTGGAAAAGCAGCGACTACTTCAACTTCTGAAACGCCTAGCTTCTCAGCAATCGCAGTAGGAAGCAGTTTAGGTTCTTCTTCTAGAATGCGTGCGACACGTTGTTCTAGAGTTTCTGTCATTTCTAATGTTGTATCTGTCATTGAATATGTGTCCGTATAAACGAGTAATTTACGTAAGTTATAAACTAAAAATTCGATATTAAGCGTGCTTCAAACTTGCATGCGGGTGAACGCCTGAACCTGATGCTTTCGGTGCTGGGTACATAGCCTGATATTCAGCGTTAAGCACTTGAATCACACTCTGAGCCAGGCTTACAGCCCAGAAGCTGCCGGCAATAGTGAGGGTCAGATAATCTTCCGAAAGCTCAACTAGACCATTATTTTCCCAATGCGAAAACAGAGGCTTCAGATAATCGAACGTGTCTTGTCCCATAAAGGTCGGTAACGTACTTCTTCTAACAACACCAGAATCAAAACCCGCCTTCAATGAAGAGAAGGTTGGCTCGAGTGAGCTTTGCTTCGTCATCATAGCTATTGGCAATTGACCTTGCTTTATAGACTCCATGTAGCTGTCTAAAGTTCGATGTTGCATCACACCATGACCACCAATGTTGCCACCAGCACCACAACCAATCGGCAGAACTTCGGCATAGGTTTTCGCTAAGTTGTTGTAAATGCTGCGTTCTCTGTTATCTCGAGTCCAGTGATTCACGCTCAGTTGCTTGACCTTATTTTTTGCCATGAACTCGACACCCGCCAAATACATGCTCGCTTTATCTGGCGTATTCGCTGGTGGTGGAATTTTTCCTTTCTCAACGAGATTAAGCATAGGTGCATTCCCCCCAACAATCAGTTGGTAGAGGTCAATACCGTGTGCACCAGTAGACATGTAGTCTTCTAAATCTTGTTGGAACACTTCCATAGACTGGTATGGCAATCCATAAAGCAAATCCAGAACGATGGGCGCTTGCTCGGTGCGGCTCAGAGCACTGATACGTTCCAACACAACTTCTCGGTCATCTAAGCGCTTGGCGCTGCGTCGAACTTGAGTGTTGAAACTTTGAATGCCAAATGAGAAGCGATTGAAACCACCCTCAAGCGCGCTATCAAACATTTGGTCGCCAAAGCGATTAATACGCCCTTCTAAGGTCATTTCCACATCATTTGCCAGTGGGAAATATTGGCGAATAGCCTTGCCTAACTGCTCGACTTGTTGAAGAGACAAATCAGTAGGTGTTCCACCACCAATGTAGACGGCATGAAATAATCCAGACTGAGCCCAAGGGGTTTTGGCTTTTTGCTTTAACTCAACCATCAATGCATCGAAATACTCATCGACTAATTTACGGCTCGCGGCGTTTTGGAAAAAGTTACAGAACGTACAACGCACACGACAGAAAGGAATATGGATATATAAGCAACGCTTATCCTGTTTCTTCCCTTCGCTTAGCATCAGTTCATCAAAGAGCTCCAACTTCTTGCTCGGGTCGACCGGAATTGAACTTCCTCCGGCATGTGCAGAATGCTTTTTCGCAAACGCAAAACGAAGCGGATCTGGGCTAGAAACACCCAGAATTGATTCGTCAAATTTATAAATATCAAGACTCATATAATCTCTCTAAACACTTACATAGCAAAGTCTGGAAGACTATTCGCTAAAACTGAAAGAATCATAAATAGACGCAAATGATAATGCAATTGATAATTGATCTTATTTAGATTATGAGCAATAATCCGGTACAGATTTTAGATTTGGTAAAGGATTGAAAGTGAACGTTCCTAGATATGTTATTGCAGGCGGTGCATCGTTAGTGATTCATGCAGCGCTATTGTTTGTCGCTCAAGAATCCAAAGTATTCGCGATGCCTGCAGGTAGCCAATCGAACACGGTATCGATCAACTTCACACCTAAGAGCACGCCTTCTCAAGCTCAGCAAAAAACGGTTACAGAACCCGTTGAACCAAAACCAATTGATGAGGCGGTTTCACAAGCCGAGCCTAAACCTGTCGAGCCGAAGGCCGTTGAGCCAAAACAAGCCAAACCGACACCAAAGAAAAAAGCGATCACCAATAAGCCTCAACCTAAGAAAGTAGAGAAAAAGGTTGTTGAAAAGAAAGTCGAGAAGAAGCCGGTTCAAAAGAAACCGGTAACTGAGAAAAAGGTCGTGAAGAAAGAACGCCCTGAACTAGCACCGCAACCAGTCACTAAACCAGAAAAGCTGGCCGACAAGAAAGTCGATAAGAATATGGACGAGTCAGCCAATCAACCTCAGGCAGTAAACCAAGGCGTATCAAACCAAGAGCCCGTATTGGTTACTAAGCCCTCTTTTTCTTCACGCCCCACACCACCAAATTACCCACGCCAAGCTAGACGTCGTGGCGTTGAAGGTGTCGCAACTTATGAAGTCTGGTTAGACGCTGAGGGCAAACAAATTAAACAAGCATTAGTAAATTCATCAGGCGCACTAATGCTCGACAACGCCGCTTTAGACGCCATTAAACAATGGAAATTCTCACCTCATACTGTCAATGGTCGAGCGATTGCTCACCGAGTACAAATACCTGTTCGTTTTAGGTTGGATTAATCATGCAACAAATCAGTTACTTACAAGATCAACTTGGCTTAATGACTTGGCCTCTTCTCATCTGTTCTGCATTAACAGCAATGATCATTGCTGAACGTGTTTTCCAAGTGATGTTAAGCATTGGTGTAGGCAAACGCGCCATTCGTCGTGAGCTCAACCAAATCTCACCAACCAACAGCAAAGAGATCGAAGCATTAGCACAATCTATTTCAGGTAAACGACCGCTACTGTACAAGGCCGTGTCGATGTTGCTGGCTCATCACTCTTTTTCGAAAGGACTACGTGAAGATGCAGCTGGGATCTGGCTACAAGAAAAACGCCACCAGCTTCATGCAGGATTGAGACTGCTTGGTTTAATCGGCGTAATTAGCCCGCTCATTGGCCTACTTGGTACGGTACTTGGACTTATTGAGATGTTCAAAGGGGTTGCGGCTACAACCGGCAGTATTACACCGAACGATCTAGCCGACGGATTAGGCTTGGCAATGAGAACCACAGCAGCTGGCTTGATGATTGCGCTTCCTGCGATCTCAGGCGCTCAACTACTTGGGCTATGGGCCGACCGAGTACTGGCTCAGTTAGAACATACTCTGAACTATGTGAATGTGTGGCTAGAAGGTATGTCGATTCAAACCAATCACTCTGACGAGACTAAAGGCTCATCAGTCAACAAAGTCGCTGTTGGTGATGTGAGTCAAGCATGATTAAAACGCCTCACTCATCTCAAACACAAAGTTTAGCGCCAGATTTAACGCCGCTGCTCGACATCATTTTTATCGTGATGGTTTTCCTATTGCTTACTGCATCGGTAAAGCTGGAATCGCTAGAAGTTGAGCTGCCAAGCTCGGATGTCAAAAACGTTTCTGAAGTCCACAAAGATTCGATTAGCGTCAATATTTTAGACCACGAACCCTACTGGGCGATTAACGGCCAAGAGTACATCGACTGGGAAAATTTCAAGATAGCCTTGTTAGAAGAGACAGGTTCTGCGGATAAAAAGCCGATCATCATTGGCGCAGATAAAGCTGCCAACGTGGAGAACCTAGTGAAGTTGCTTTCATTCCTTCAAGAGAACGGAATACCAGCGACTCAATTGCTCACTGACGATGGCTAGAACAACACTCAATTTTCAGAAGGTTTAGCTATTGATTGGTGAGACTAAAAAGCCAGAACTAAACCTCTCTATCGATTCGAACTCACAATGCGAACGGACTGCTCACTGAGTATCTTCGCGATACAAAAAGAAAATAAAAAGAACTTATTATGAACAACTTAAACGTGCTCAATAAATTAAAGACCAACACACATCTCCTTTCAATTGCCGCTATGAGCTTGGCGTTGACAGCACCAGCCGCGATGGCAAACGACGTTGAACAACCCCGCATCATCAGTGCAGGTAGTGCCGTTACAGAATTAGTTTTGGCGCTTGGCGCAGAAGAACAATTGGTGGGTATTGATGTAACCAGTCGCTTCCCTCAATCTGAAAACCTGCCAAAGATTGGCTACCATAGAAACCTGTCTGCTGAAGGTTTGCTTGCCCTAGAACCAACCACATTGATTGGCTCTGATGAAATGGGACCAGACAACGCGATCTCTCAATTAAAGTCGGCAGGCGTCGATGTCGAGATTGTGAACACTGAAGCAAACGTTGAAGGGTTATTGAAGCGTATCGACCAAATCGCAAAGATCACCCATACCGAAAACCACTCACAGCAAGTAAAAGCTGAAGTGAATCAAAAGATTGCCGCACTGAAAGCGAACCAAGTACCAAGCAACGAAGCGAAGAAAGTTCTGTTCCTGTTGCTGCATGAAGGTCGCCCTGCGAACGTTGCTGGCGGTGAAACATCACCAAACGCAATCATCGAGTTAGCTGGCGGTATCAACCCTGCAGCTCAGAGCCTAACGTCTTACAAGCCACTTTCAATGGAATCACTCGTTGAGATGCAACCTGATGTCATTTTAGTAAGCGGTCGTAGCTATCAAAAAATGGGCGGCGCGGATGCCATCCTTAAATCACTACCTATGTTAGCGGCAACACCTGCAGGTATAAACAAGCAAATCATTACCGTAAATGGTAGTGCTTTGGTTGGCGGGCTTGGCCTAGAAAGCCTCTCTGAAGCAAAGCGTCTAAACGCACTTATCTATCCGCTATAACTAATCTACCCGCTATAACTCGACCATCCTATTTCTGCTATCGCTAGTTCGCTTCCCTTCACCAACTGACTCACGCTGTTGGTGAAGAAGGTCGAAGTTAGCGATAGATATTGAGGCCCTTTATGTTGTTACGATCCGTCCCACTGAAAACGTCGATGTTAGGTCTAGGTGCAACCCTAACCTTTGTCGCGCTGTACTCAATCACTGTTGGGCCAATGAACATTAGCTTAGCGGACAGCGCTACGAGCTTAATTCAACCAAACAATGACTTAGCACCTCACATCAACTTAGTCATCCAAGAAATTCGTTTACCTAGAACCATCTTGTGCATGCTGATTGGTGCAATCCTCGCGCTTTGTGGCGCTGTGATGCAGGGTTTGTTTCGAAACCCACTTGCCGAACCTGGCATCATCGGTGTGTCTGCGGGCGCAGCATTAGGTGCTGCACTGGCTATCGTTCTTTTCTCTGAGCTTTCACTTCAATATCCTGCCTTC
Source organism: Vibrio sp. Isolate34 (assembly GCF_022397915.1). Classification (GTDB taxonomy): domain Bacteria; phylum Pseudomonadota; class Gammaproteobacteria; order Enterobacterales; family Vibrionaceae; genus Vibrio. Next base: position 91,926 of record NZ_JAKEUO010000014.1, read on the forward strand.
ATGAACTTTGCAGCGGTACCTGTGTTTGCCTTTTTGGGCGGCGCCTTAACCACGCTGCTGGTTTACAAACTGGGTACTGGCAAATTCGGCACATCAGTAACCATCATGTTGCTGGCAGGTGTGGCGATCAGTGCGCTATCAGGCGCAGGTATTGGCTTCTTAAACTTCATAGCTGATGACCAAATGCTGCGTGACCTTTCACTGTGGTCGATGGGTTCACTGGCAGGAGCGAAGTGGTCGGGTATTTTGCTTGCTGCAGTTACGCTCGTTGGTCTGTTTGTCGTGTTTTACCGCCAAGCGATGTCTTTGAATGCTCTATTACTGGGTGAATCAGAGGCGCAACACCTTGGCATACCTGTACAAAAGCTAAAACGAAAGCTGATTCTACTAACAGCTGCGGGCGTTGGTATCACTGTGAGCCTGTCCGGCATGATTGGCTTTATCGGGCTTGTGATCCCTCATTTAGGTCGCATGTTAGCGGGCCCAGATCATCGAGTGCTGCTTCCCCTGTCAGCGGTTCTAGGCGCATTACTATTAACGGCTGCAGACATGTTCTCTCGCGTGGCACTGGCGCCAGCTGAGTTGCCAGTCGGTATTGTCACCGCAATCATCGGCGCTCCATTCTTCTTGTATCTATTATTCCAACAGAAAGGGAGAATCCTTTAATGTTTCCTGCAGCGTTAAAAGCAACCGACATCGAAGTGAAGTTCGGCAGCAAAGTGATTTTAGATGGCGTTTCTATTGAGATAGAAGCAGGAAAGGTAACTACACTGCTTGGGCCAAACGGCGCAGGAAAAAGCACGTTACTTAAAGCCTTATGTCAGGAGATATCGAGCACGGGTGATATCCAATACTTTGGACACACCAAAGACAAGTGGCCTTCGCAGAAGTTGGCGAAACACTTGGCGATGCTTCCTCAACACAGTACGTTGACCTTCCCTTTTCTGGCACATGAAGTTGTTGAGCTTGGTGGTATTCCTCTGCAAGAATCAAACAAACAGCTCACGAGCATCGCTAGTCAAAAAATGGATGTTGCTGATGTCACTCACCTGAGTGAAAGGCTCTACCCTTCCCTATCTGGCGGTGAAAAACAGCGTGTTCACTTGGCTCGAGTGTTAACTCAGCTTCACCACTCTGGTGATCAATGCATATTAATGCTCGATGAACCGACATCTGCACTGGATCTCGCCCACCAGCACAACACTTTAAAAATTGCGAGAGAACTAGCCGACAACCACAATGCTGCCGTTATCGTGGTTTTGCACGACCTAAACCTAGCCGCTCAGTATTCTGACCGACTGGTAGTATTAAAAGACGGTAATTTGGTTTGCGATGGCAGCCCTTGGGAAGCACTTGAACCTTCTATGATCGAGGATGTGTACGGCTATAAAAGTATTGTAGAAAAGCACCCAACCATGAGCTTCCCTCAAGTACACCCAGCCCAATAGTCTCGATTTAAAACCTGCTCGTTTTGAGCATTCGTTCCTAATAACAATTAAGTCATTATAAGCCTCGATTTTCTCGAGGCTTTTTTATGGCTCATAGCCCCTCTCACGCCTTAAACTTAATTTTACTAGCAACCATGACAGTGAACCCCAAAACGTCTCACTCCGAGCGTTTGAGGCTCTAGAAATAAACATAGTTAGTGTTACTTAACTTTTAGCAATGGGATGGAAATGTGAGACGTGAACGTAAGCATCTAAAAAGAAAGGAAATAAGTACCTTCAACACGAAAGTAATACCAATCACAGTAAGTAAGTGATCATAAATAGTGCAGGAAAAAGGCTTGAGAACGAGATAAAAAGAGCAGGAGAAGGAAACGACAGACACAAAAAAAGCCCCCTCAGGAGCTTCTTTCATTGTGTGTTGATTATTGGCTCATACGAATCAATGATTTACCAATCAACCACTCTAGTTCTTTACCGCTAGTATCACCAAACTGAGTTTCAGTCAGTTTGTATAGACGATCAATACCGTTTGCCGCGAACTCATGTGCGCTTTCAGCAGTAACGATATGATGGAAAAGTAAACGTAAGATTGCTAGGAACTCAGCGTCTTCAAGTGCAGCAACCCAGCTAGCTGAAAATGCATCAAGGCCATTTTCGAAGTCAATGTGTTCCATAAACATCTTGAAAATACGACCGTCTAGAGCAGCAGTAAAATCCGTTTTCTTTGGAAAGTGATGACTTATACCTGTACGAGAAACACCCGTTTGCTGACTCAATGTCGTGTATGACATCTTGTCGTAACCCAATCTTAGTAACTGGTCTACAACGGCATCCATGATTTTCTGGATTGTGATTTCTGTATCTTCTTTACTACGCTTTGGCATATTCAGGCTCTTCTCTTTGTAAATCCATCTAACTCAATCAAATGAAGTCAGAATGAAGTCAGAATGAAAATCGTTATCAGCATTATCTGAGCAAGGTATTTTTTCGCAAGTATTTCCATTAAATACCAACAAATACTTTGTACGAACAAGTTTACAGTGCTGCCTCTTTGGGCACTTTGTCTAATTATTCTTCGAAAGTCACCTTACCTCTCTAAGTGGTTAATCGAAAATAACAACTTAGAATATCAAACACCCAACAATAAATTCATTGTATAAATACCTATCAAGCAATAGATAGTCTTATAAAATCTGTTATGACGCAACTAACTGAATGATATTCTAACAAATTAATGACACTGCTTATCAACAAAACATGAGATAGATCACATACATATTTGGCGACGCAAATGTACAAATTCATTTAACCCCTTCAACAAACAACATAGCATACCAGTATAAATTAGTTCAAAGATTTTAATTTTTGTAGATACAGTTCAAATTGCTCGTTAGAATAACCTCAGACTTTGTAAGAGGATTATTTATGAGCCAAGATATGGGTAACAACGATGTATGTGAGGCTTGCGGCTGTGCAGGCGAAATCGGGTTCATCATCAAAGAAGGCGACGATGTTGCTGAAGTAACGGTTTACGGTAACTCTAAAGCAGTCATTGAAACTGAGTTTGCTAAGTACGTTGAGCTTGCTAAACAAGTGTCTAGCAACGTTGAATTTGAAGCGTCAGAGATGACAGAGGAAAGCACGGAATTGCATGCTCGCTTTAAATTTGAAGTCAGCGCTGAAAAGATTATTTTTGAACTTAAGACTCGCTCTCTAGCGCGTTAATATAAGCATTTATATTCTTATTAAAAGACGAGTAGATTTACTCGTCTTTTTTTATTTCAATCCAAGCCAATGAACCATTTTGCTCAAAATCGTTTTCTGCAGCGCACCGAATCACGACACCACCAACCTCCAACACTGCACCAATGCTATAAGCCTTATCATCGTAATAACAAACTCGTTGCTGTGGCCCGCCTTGAGTCACCAACACTGCTGCCTTAGCGGGTGTTGAAATTACTTTGTTCGCACTTACAGGTATAGAGCCAAACATTGAAGCTGCAACCAGAAAGACCCCAATTATTTGGGTGTTTAGTCTAATCATTGATTTACCTGCCATTATCGCTTAATTCCTCTTTCACCTACTGCCAAATGGGTAAAACACTATGCGAGAATAATTTTTCCATTATAGTGTTAACGTCTATCGTAATAAGAAGCCCGTTATGCTCAGAATAATTTCACTTATTATTGGTTCCTTAACCATAACAAATGTCAGTGCTGAACCACTCGATCACTATCAAATATTGAACCATCTCGATAATTACGGAAACTTATATCTACGTAATAAGCCTTATACTTCGCTTCCAACGGGCTTAGTGGTCGATGGCAATCTCAATATCGAAAATACGGCGATCAAACGTCTACCTAAAGGCTTAGAAATTAACGGCAGCCTAAAAGCCTCTAACAGCCAACTCGCAAGAGTTCCGACTGGGGTTAAGATAAAAGGCTATGCCGATTTGATTGGAAGCCAAATCACTAGCTGGCCAAGAGGTGTGCGAGTGGGCGGATTTATCAACCTCACCGACACCCCCCTGCAAAGGCTACCAAACGGCTTTCGAGTGAAAGGTGACTTAAGCGTGATCCGCACACCTTTAACAGAGCTACCCAACGGAATCGTGATTGACGGTGACTTATATATTGGCGGCTCAGCAATTACTGCATTTCCAGACACCATGACAGTCAGAGGTAATATTTACCTTGGTGGAAACACCGTGACCACATGGCCAACCAATTTAGAGTTGGGTGGCGCAGTCGCTCGCTAACTCATCCGACAGTTCTGGCTCTTTAACGCAAAGATAAAGCAGAGATAAAGCAGCAAAAACAAAAAAGGAGCCCGAGGCTCCTTTTCAATTCAATCAATAAACCAACTGGTGCTTATTAAGAAAGGTGTTCGCTAACCAATGTTCTTCACTGGGTTCGCATAGCTATCAATCAGATACTGACGCGCACCTTTAGGTAAGCTCGATAGCTTCTCTTCAAACTCTTGCTTAACCGCAGCGGTAATCGACTCGTCTTCTTTGTCTGCTGCCAGTAGGTTCACTGGGAACAGTTTGTAGTTTTCGTGGATCTGACGATCGATCTCTTCGGCCAATGCTTCTGGCGTATCAAAATCTTGGTCGATAACCTGACCAAAACCAACGTGCACGCGACCTTTATTACCAATGATGCCCTGAATGATACTTTCGATATCTTCAAACTCACCTTTTTCGTAGCTGCCGTTAACGTCTTTTTCAAAAAGCTCGATGGCTTTAGCCGTATCACACGGATCGTTTTCATAAGAAATAGCGACCGGTACGATCTTCAATGATTTCACATACTCAGGGAAAGCGATCTTCTGCTTACGCCCTTCAACGTGGAACATCTTCAAGATAGCTGGCTCTGTAAAATCGTTACCGTCTTTAGCACGGCCTTCTTTTTGAGCGATCCAGATAGAGTTACCTGTCTCTAGAGAGTGCTTAATGTAAGAAGAGAGTTGGCCCAGCGCTTTCATCATTTCACGCGGACCTTTTAAAGAACGCTTAACGATGAAACTCTTGTTCAAACGCATCAATTCAGTCGCACATGGCTTCTTCAACAGGTTATCACCAATCGCGATGCGACAAGTCTGATGATTATTTTGATGCAGAGCGTAATTGACTAACGCCGGATCCATAGCAATGTCACGATGGTTTGATACAAACAGGTAAGCTTGATTTACATCCAGTGACTCTACACCTGTGTAAGTCACACCGTTTGTGGTCTTAGCAAGCGTGTCACGTAAGTACTTTTTCACTTCAATCTGAATGGATTCAACGCTAGTCAGCTTGCTCCACTTCATTTTTAAGTACACACGTAAAATTGGACTCATTAATGCTTTGAACCAAGACGCATGGTTTGAAAAACGGTAGTGCAGTATCGCACTGATAAATTCTTCATCATTAATAAGGCGGTTTAGTGCCGCTGGAATTTCATCATCGCCGTAAGGACGAATATCAACATATGGATCGGTTGGAGAGGTCATTTTTTAATTCATATAATAAAAAGCTGGCTCATTCTACGCGTTGTTTTGACTTCTCGCAGCTACAGAGCCCATACTTTTGACAAGGTCAGACCAGAAACATTGAAAATCCCCTGTTATTGTTGGCATTCTTTGAGATTAACGGTAATCTTGACGCCCCAAAATTAAGGTACTATCTATGAACTTCGCTATTGAATATACATCGGCTTACTTTTCACACTTGGTGATCACACCACGCAAGAAAGTACTTAAACATAGCCTTGTATCGGTTCAAAGTGGCTTGGTTTTGATAAAGCTGGGTAAACAAGAGTACGCCGTTGAACCAGGGCAAAGCGTCTGGATCCCATACGACTGCTTAACATCACTGACCTACTTTCCAAACACTCAGATTAACCGTGTCGATTTTTCTGTGCGTTTGACGGATTCATTCCCGAGACAAGCGGGTTACATCACGCAAACTAACCTATCTTTGGCACTACTCGAAAAGCTAGAACTGACTAAGTCTCGTACTTCAAGTGCCAACAATACCGAGCAAGCCTGTAAAGATATGCTGTCTGTATTGAAGCAAGAAGTGCTGTCGTTTAAGCCACTGCTTTGTGAAAGTGCCCTGTCTCAGCGATTCAATCAATGGAATATTGATGATTCTAACCTACCACAAGAGCACACCTTGGTGATGGTCATGCGTGAAGCGAAAAAGCGAATGCAGTCAGGTCAGAAGCGAGCTGCTGTAATCGATGATTTGTTCTCAGGAAAAGAAGAAGAGTTTGAACAACTGTGCATGCTTGTTTTTGGTGACGACCTATAAGCGCCAAGAGACTGAGAACTCTCAAAACACAGTCCAGATACTAAAAAGCCGCAAAAACTTCATTTTGCGGCTTTTTTAATTCTTCACGTCTGTTCAAGGTTCAGAGCAAATCTTCAGCTTCTTCGCTTAGAAAGGCAATTCAACTTGCATCATTAGGTCAGCATCACGCGAGTCGTGCCAACGGTAGTCAAATCGCATACGAGGTTGCCCTTCGACCTTCTCACCAAAACCAATGCTGAGTTGTAAGCCATGGTTTAGCAGCCACTCCTCTGTAGACATATCATACTGTTCATCTTCCAGATCTTCAGGAAACCACACCCCCAAACCTACATAGTTTGATTCTATGCTTTGTGTCAGTAGCGGTGCGTCTTTACTTTGAAGTACCCAGTCAGACCAATAATCAGGTGTACTCTGCGCTTCTTCATCGCTCAGCCCACTGATTTCCATCATACGTTGGCCGAAAGATTCAATGCTCGAAGAAAAATCCAAACAGTTGTCGTCATCAGAAGTCAGCATGATCGAATCTAAGCTAAAAAAATCACATTCAGCATAAGCAGGCATACTGCATGCTGCCATGATCAACGTCGCTGGTATCGCGCTCTTTAGCATAGTCCTCTGACCTCTTGATTAGTGAACTCACATTATCTGATACAGTCCACTATCTTGCAACATCTTTGTAACTGACTTAGTACTCAATTTTGCAACATCGCTTCCACTTATCAGTGCATTACGTATGTCAGTGCTGCGGATTTTCACTTTTTCTGGGCAAGCCATTACAGACCATCGTTCAGTAATCTCATCGGACTTATAAAAAGACGAGAACTTGAAGAAGTTGTCCGGCCCAATCACAAACGTCAGTTCAGCGTCACGATGTAACTTTTGCAGTTCACTAAGTACAGCATAAGTCGTCACGCTTTCGCCGGGTGTAAATAAGCTCTTTTCGATCAAAGAAAGCTCAACTTGATCCAATGAAAGATCACTGATAAATGCGTTAACTAACTGACATCTCGTATCAAAGTCTAGCATCTCTTTTCCCCAAGAATGGGCAATACTTGGGACGAGTAGAATTTTGTCAAAGTGAGCCAACGAATCAATCACACTTTTATGCCCTAGGCTCGGTGGATTAAACGCACTACCGAAAATGGCTATTTTTTCCATTATTTATTACTGCCTTCTCTTTCTAAGCTTGTGCAAAGAGGTTTTTAAATCGGATGATTTAGGTATGATAACACTAGATTTTTAATTTGCTTGCAGGAAAGGAATACGAATGGAACAGTTAATTCGTGACGAAATGCGCGTACTACCTTCAATTGACCCTCACTTCGAAGTGACTCGTCGTGTGGACTTTATTAAAACGAAACTTCAGCAGTCAGGCTGCAAGTCTCTGATCCTAGGCATCAGTGGCGGTGTAGACTCAACGACCTGTGGCCGCTTGGCACAGATGGCCGTTGATAGCCTGAATGAAAACTCTGGCAGCAACGACTACCAGTTCATTGCGGTTCGCCTACCTTACGGTGAGCAAAAAGATGAAGATGAAGCACAACTTGCTCTCTCTTTCATCCAGCCTTCTCAATCTGTTTCTGTAAACATCAAAGCGGGTGTTGATGGGCTTCATGCTGCATCTCACGTTGCACTTGAAGGTACAGGTTTACTACCAACAGACTCAGCAAAAATCGACTTTGTGAAAGGTAATGTGAAAGCTCGTGCTCGCATGATCGCACAATACGAAATTGCGGGTTACGTTGGCGGTCTTGTGATTGGTACTGACCACTCAGCAGAAAACATCACTGGCTTCTACACCAAACACGGTGACGGTGCCTGTGATTTAGCGCCTTTGTTTGGCCTGAACAAGCGTCAAGTTCGTGAACTTGCAGCAACGCTAGGTGCGCCAGAGCTATTGGTTAAGAAAGTGCCTACTGCCGACCTAGAAGAGCTTGATCCACAGAAAGCCGACGAAGCAGCATTGAACCTTTCTTACGACCAAATCGATGATTTCCTTGAAGGTAAAGAAGTCCCTCAAGACGTGTCTGACCGCTTAGTGGGTATCTACAAAGCCACACAACACAAGCGTCAACCGATCCCAACGATCTACGATTAATTATTTGAATTAGTCTTGGAATCAAAAAGGCCGGAAGTTCATTTCAGTGAACTTCCGGCCTTTTCTATTAAGTGCGCTTTTCTTTCCAGCCTAACGAGTTAGTCTACGACTTCGATATCGGTTTGAGGCACACTGCAACACGCCAGTATCTGTCCCATGTTGCGTTCATGCTCTTGCAGCGCTGGTACATCCGGTTGGTGAACTTGCCCAGACTCAAGGGTCACTTTACAAGCACCGCAGAAGCCTGCACGACAACTAGATGAAATAGACACGCCCGCCGATTCAGCTTGCTCTAACAAGGTGGATTGGTTGTTACCTTCGAACAGGTAGCCGTTGACGCTCAACTGCAGTTGTTTCACCGCCTCTTCAGTAGACTGAACAACACCAAATGCTTCTTGATGGTAATGCTGAGGATTCAGCCCCATTTGAATCAGCAATTTCTTGGCATTATCCATAAAGCCGTCAGGGCCGCACACGAACGCTTGACGCTTGTGTAACTCATCAATTTTAGCGATATGAGACACGCTTAAACGTCCAGACAGACCATCCCACTCTTTGGTCGGTTGGCTTAGTGAATAAATCACACTTAGACCAGCATGTTCGCTAGCGATCTTATCAATCTCAGCTTGATAAGGGATATCTTCTTCGCTGCTGCATTGATGATAGAACACCACATCATCAATTTGACCGTGGTCGGCTAAGTAACGAAGCATCGACAACATTGGTGTGATGCCGCTTCCCGCTGACAACAGCAGTAATGGATGTGTTGGGTTATCTTCCAAATAGAATGCCCCATCTGGATTTTGAGCGACTAAGGTATCACCCACTTGAAAGTGATCATTTAACCAATTAGAGATTTGGCCATCATCGACACGCTTCACTGATATCGCTAAACGACCCGCGCGAGAAGGGCTTGAAGATAAGGTATAACGACGAGAAACCTTCTCACCATCAATCACCATTTCAATCGGTAGATGTTGCCCCGGTTGATAACTTGGTAGTGAGTGGTTCTCTTTCGCAGGCTCTAGCCAAAACGTTGTAAAGTCGCGAGCGATCTCTTCACGTTCAACACAAGTTAAGTGCAGCGACTCCACCCATGTGTCTTCGTAGTGCTCTTTCTCTTTGGTTTCGAGTACCTCAACCACATCACCAGCTTTGATTAAACCTTCATTTTTTGCCACTAGGTTTTGACCAAAGAACACGCCACCGCGCTCATTGGCTCTGAAAGTCGAGAAGGTATTAAGCGGCTCTTTTGTTGCTCTAAATTCGCCACGATCAACATCAACTGTCGTCAAAATACAGCGCTCACAAGGTTTCACCGCTTCGAATTCAACCTCGCCGATTCGGATGCGCTTCCAACCATCTTCAGCAAAGGCTTCTGTATTAGAAACAACAAAATTGGTGCGGAACTGATCCATCGAATGGACTTCAGGACTACGACGATTCAGCTCATCAAGTGATGCTTGGCTGATCACTAACATTGGATAGCCATCAGCGAAACTTACATTCTGCCCGAGCTTTTCACGAACACGATTCGATTGTTCACCAGTGAACAGCAACTCAACGCGAACACCCAACACATCGCTGAACCAATCATCGGCTTCATCATTGGTGGTATAAGCGGTGAAGCTGTCTTTCCAAACCGTTGCTGGCGCTTCTTGCATCTTGAAGTTCGCGTATTTTAGTCGCAGCGGCTCTTTGCCTTCATAAGTGAAAATCAAACCGTCTGGTTGCAAGCTTGAAGATACCTTGACCATCTTCGGGTACTTACGTGCCGTAACCATTGAACCGTCAGCCAATGCCAACATAAAACGTCTGTCGAAGGTAAGGCCTTGTTTTTCGACCCAAGCAGAAGAGAGTGCAATCCCGCCCACTGATTTAACCGGAAACACATTGATTTGAGATAACGAAGGAGCTTGATCTAAAGGTGACTGCGACATAACGATTCCAATGTTTTATTGTTTGTCCCAATGCTAACAAATGGTTATAAATAGATAAACTGGCAGGCATTAAACACTTGATACTAAGCTAATATCTTGAGATGTTTTGCTTTCTACCTTGATACATTAAGGCAGCAATGCAGTAACACTCTCCATACGCTCTATACTTTGAACACAATTACTGCATTGAACTTTCATTGAATAAGAAGGATTTATCATGAACAAACTCGTCATTATCATTTTATGTGTACTGCTTCCGCCTGTTGGTGTGTTCTTCGCTCGTGGTGCAGGTAAAGATCTGCTGATTAACATCATCCTGACCTTCTTCTTCTGGGTGCCAGGAATGATCCACGGGCTTTGGGTGGCGACTCGATAGCTCGTCCTCAAAATTAAATACCGAATAAAATACGAAGAAAAACAAGCTCCTAACCCTGAAGAGTTAAAAATAGGATGAAATGAAAGTGCTTTTCCACTATCATCCTGTCGCCTAAACGTAAGCGATTGCTTTCACAGATTTCGCCGAGTTTAGGCTCCAACTACATAACACTTCAAATGGTGGGAGCCTTCAATGACACAACTTACGATTACTCGTCCTGACGACTGGCACGTTCATCTACGCGATGGCGAAGTATTAAAAGATACAGTGCGCGATATCAGCCGCTACAATGGTCGAGCGTTAATCATGCCAAATACCATCCCACCGGTAACCGATACCGAAATGGCTCTTGCTTACCGTGAACGCATCATGGCAGAGCAGCCAAGCGAGCAGTTCCAGCCTCTAATGGCACTTTACCTGACAGACAACACAACACCTGACGAAATTCGCAAAGCGAAAGAGTCTGGTGCAGTAGTCGCTGCAAAGCTTTACCCAGCAGGTGCGACGACTAACTCGGATTCAGGTGTAACTTCGGCTCAAAAGATTTACCACGTGTTAGAAGCAATGCAAGAAGTGGATATGTTGCTACTGGTTCATGGTGAAGTAACCACTCACGATGTTGATATCTTTGACCGTGAGAAGCAATTCCTAGACACAGTGCTAGCGCCGATTGTGAACGACTTCCCTAATCTGAAGATTGTTCTAGAGCACATCACAACTGCTGATTCTGCAAACTTCGTGAAGAACGCCAACGACAACGTAGCGGCAACCATCACCGCTCACCACCTGCTTTACAACCGCAACCACATGTTGGTTGGCGGCATTAAGCCACACTTCTACTGCCTTCCTATCCTGAAGCGCAACACTCACCAATTAGCACTTATCGAAGCTGCTACAAGCGGCAGCAAGAAGTTCTTCTTGGGTACAGACTCGGCACCACACGCAAAAGGTGCAAAAGAGTCAGCATGTGGCTGTGCGGGTTCTTATACAGCGCACGCTGCCGTTGAACTGTACGCAGAAGTATTCGACTTAGAAGGTAAGATTGAGAACCTAGAAGCGTTTGCAAGCCACAACGGCCCTGACTTCTACGGTATTCCACGTAACACGGACACCATCACTCTTGTTAAAGAAGAGTGGAACGTTGCTGAAACCATGCCATTTGGCTCAGACATCGTTGTGCCAATCCGTGGCGGCGAGACGATTGCTTGGACTGTAAAATAGGCGCTTCGGCGGTGAAATAAAGGGGGCTCGATCAACAAAGCCTTTCGTTTCAATGCCGCTCATATATATCTTGATATCAGTTAACGATATTGCTTTGCCAGTAGCACAAGTTACTGGCTTTTTTCATGAGCTTAATTTGGCGTATATCCCGATCTTTACCTTATATTAATCGTCGTAAGACGCCTTAGCTTAGCTTGTTATAAATACCAGGCACCCCATTCCATACACAGGTTCAATAAGAGTTGCACGATGGCATTCTGCTGATTATTCTCACTTCATCACAACGTACCCCACAGAGATAAAACAATGGAAAGTACCTACACCTACCCTATTGGTGAGCCCGGAAAAAAATGGCAAGAAGCAGAGCGTCAAGCATGGTTTGCTCAAAGAACGGTTAAGCGTGAATATCAACAAGAAGTCGTGCCAAAGATCAAAGCACTGGAAGACCGCTTTGACATCGAGCAATACGGTGCACTGAGCTACGACGAAGCTCGCTTCCCACTCTTCGCTATCAAAAGCAAAAACTGGGACGCATCAAAGCCAACGATTCTTGTAACAGGTGGTGTTCACGGTTACGAAACCAGTGGTGTACATGGTGCAATCAAATTCGCTGCAACTCAAGCAGAGAAGTACACAGCGCACTTCAACATTGTTGTTGCACCTTGTGTGAGCCCTTGGGGCTACGAAGTGATCAACCGCTGGAACCCAAATGCTGTTGATCCAAACCGCTCTTTCTATGAGGGCACGCCAGCTGAAGAGTCAGCAAACCTACGTGCATTAGTTGCGTCTCTGCCAGAAGTATTGGTTCACGTTGATCTTCATGAGACAACTGATTCTGATGAAACTGAATTCCGCCCTGCCCTCGCCGCACGTGATGGTATTGAGTACATCGAAGGCATGATCCCAGACGGTTTCTACACGGTGGGTGACACTGAAAACCCTCAACCTGAATTCCAAGCAGCGGTCATCGCTTCAGTTGAAAAAGTAACTCACATTGCGCCAGCAGATGACGAAGGCAAGATCATTGGTTCAGACGTCACTCAACACGGCGTGATCAACTACCCAATGAAGAAGCTTGGCTTATGTGGCGGTGTAACGGATTGTAAGTACGGCACGACCACTGAGGTTTACCCAGACAGCGATAAAGTCACAGACGAAGAGTGTAACGATGCTCAAGTCGCTGCTGTTGTTGGTGCTTTAGATTACGTTATTCAGCACGAATTGAACGCGTAAGCGCAAACCCGCTAATAATCAGTATCTAATAGCAAGAACTAAAAGAGCCACAAGTGACTACTCACTTGTGGCTCTTTTTTGTTTCTCTTTCACTTATTTCTTCTACGGCATAAAAAAGCTCCCTTACACGCGGTGCAAGGGAGCTTTGAATCTGATGATTAGAGTAAGTCCCTATCTAGAAACTTACTCAGTTCGCAATTTACTTAGTTGCTGGAGTAACCGTTTCTTGCCCTTTACCGACTTCAGTCAGTAGGCCTTTCAGCAAGCTTACACAGCCAAGCAGAAGAATAATCGTAAACGGCAGTGCTGCAATAATCGTAATAGATTGCAGTGCTTGGATCGATTGAGTACCACCAATCCATAGCATCACCATTGCGATAGCACCTGAAATAACCGCCCAAACCACTTTCTGTTTCACTGGCACTTCAAGTTTACCACCCGCCGTCATGCCATCGATAACGATAGAACCTGAGTCTAGCGTTGTAACGAAGAATACGATGATCAGCGCGACTGCGATAACAGACAGAATGCTACCAAACTCGTAAGCATCTAACATGTAGAACAAGCTTAGAGATACATCTGTGATGCCTTGGTCAAGGCCAAGTTGCCCCACCTGATTAATCACTTGTTCGATAGCTACGCCACCGAAGATAGACATCCAAGCTGAAGTAACTAACGTTGGAATGATCAGTACGCAAAGTAGGAACTCACGAACCGTACGGCCTTTAGAAATACGCGCTACGAACATACCGAAGAATGGTGCATACGCTACCCACCATGCCCAGTAGAACACTGTCCAACCGTGCAGCCATGTTGTGTCTTCACGACCCGCACTTTGGCTCAACGCGACGATATTTTTCACATAGCCAGTTACAGCCGTTGCCATCGAATCAAGCACAGTTGTGAAGTTCAATACTGCGATAAGACCAAGGAATACGAACGCAATAACCATGTTCAGGTTACTTAGGAACTTAACACCGCCGTCCATGCCACGCAGAACAGAGATGATCGCCAAGCCCATGATCAGAACAATGATCGATTGCTGTAGGAAGATGTTGTTGTCCAAACCGAACACGTGGCTGATACCACTTGCTGCTTGTGTGCCACCTAAGCCCAATGAAGTCGCAAGACCGAACAGAGTAACTAATACAGTTAGTACGTCGATAACATCACCGGTTTTGCCCCATACTCGCTCACCCAAAATTGGGTAGAACACAGAGCGCATAGATAGCGGCAGACCTTTATTGTAAACAAAGTACGCTAGGCAAAGTGCCGTCATGCCATAGATAGCCCATGCATGAAAACCCCAGTGGAATACGGTTGCACCCAGTGCTAATTCACGACCCGCTGCTGTAAAAGGTTCAGCGTCTAGAGGCGTTCCGAACCAGTTAGTGAAGAACGCAGTTGGCTCTGCAACACCCCAGAAGATAAGTCCAATACCCATACCTGCTGCGAATAACATCGCAATCCAAGATGCCATTGAATAGTCCGCTGTCGCGTCTTCACCACCTAAGCGAACTTTGCCTAGAGGTGAGAATGCAAGAATAACGGCAAAAACTAACATGATGTTGGCTCCCCACATAAACAGGAAGTCAAACTTTGATAGAACAGCACCCTTAATAGAATCAATTGCAGCTTTAGCATCTGCAGGAGGAAGAGCAAGAAGAGTGATGATGAAAAGAAGAGATAAGCCAACTGAGGCTACGAAGACGGTGTTATGGACATCCATGCCCCATTTACTGACGTTGTCTTGACCAACTTGATAGTCAGTAGAATCGATACTGTATTTTTTTGATTTAAAACTCATAAATTATGATGTTCGCATATCCGGTTCAACGAATATAAGGACGCTCTCCATATCCAACTACTACTTGATTGGCTCGCCATTTCACAAAAATAAAACGTGATAAAAACCACCGAGCAAGGTGATAAATGGACTTACTGGCTCAATCCCAGGACGCGCATTATAGCACAGCACGAAGCATTTTGACTGAGTTTTTGCTCAATAGTCACTCAGCGCCCTGTCATTTATGGTCATTAAGCCTATAAAAAACGAACTTGATACAACATAAAAAACATTAAATTACAAATACTTAAACCTACCAGACTGTTAGCGTGAGTTTTTAAAAACTTTTGTGAGATAATTTTAAGAACCGCTTAATTTACTTATAGCTCTAACAAAAAAGCCCCGCTATAGGGGCGGGGAAATTACCAAAGGTAAAAGAGAAATCGATAGTGCGATTTTAGCGCCACGTATCGCAGCGCTAAGATGTTAAATCGCTATAGAGAGCATTAGATCGCGAAGCAAAAACCTAAGTTGTAGTCTTCGCCATTTTTCGCTGTGAACTCTTTGTCTTCACTCGATGCATTCGGGCGGCCGCTTTCATCGCCTTTTACTAAGCTCACCCAGTGACGGATTCCCGAAGAACGGCTAGCCTCAGTTTGACCAAACGTGGTACACGTCTCTAGTTGAATATCTTCAATATCAACCAATTCCAAGTGACCCGTGCCTTTACGAGCGCCGATTGTCACTTCAACGTGTGTTCCGCTCTCATCACGGAACAGAATTGAAGCAGGTTTAGACTTATCACCCGTGTAAGCCACAAAGTGTTTAGCGCGTTTCAGACCTGTGTGTTCACCGTTTTTGAAGTAAACCTGAACGTGTCGGTAGTCAATCTCGTAGCTCACTACATCTTCGTGAGAACCCGACTCGAGAGGGAATAGAGTATCAAGCAACTGTTTCGCCATTTTCTGCTTTTCGAGTTGCTTGTCTGCTTTCACCATTTCGACGGCAAAGACAGCTTCAGCAATAAAAGTTGAATGGTTTCTGTGAAGTTCTGTTTTGTCTAGTGTCAGCATATTCATAGTCTATCCCTCGTACGGCTTTGAATTTCATTAAGGTCAAACATCCCAATTGACCCTTTTAAAAATTGTTCTTTACTGTGTGGTTTCCATGTTTTTCATACTACTTGTATTTTTGTCACAATTTCACAACAAAAATTTCACAGTGTGAATTTTACTAAATTGCTTTTTTACACACTCCTATTTTTAGGGGTTAAATGAGTCGTAAGCTATTAATTTAAAAAGACTTACGATCATCAAATACTCGCATTTACGTCTTGTTTGAATTTGTGTAATAACCTACTCAATCACATTCAACGAGCAGCGCAGTGGTAGTCATTCCATAAAAATGAGTAAGCGTTTCAGTCTGAACACTATAAACACTGTATTATTGAGAAATAACTATTAAGCTTCGATCAATGAAGACTTGGTCGAAGTAATTTGAACACTCACCAACCCGCACAGCACCAACACGTGTTAAGTAATCATCAAGAAGGAATCACATGCTAGAAATTAATAACCAGCGCTTACTCTCTTTTATGGTGACAGAAGCGAATAACGCGGTTGCCGTGACCAATCCAGCAACGGGTGAGCTTATTGGACATGCACCTATCTCATCTGAGGCGGAATTGGACAGTGCTATCGAGCGAGCTCATATTGCGCAAAAAGAGTGGGCGAAAATTCCGGCTAAATCTCGCGCTGCGATACTGAAGGCTTGGCATCAACTGATCCTTGAAAACAAGGATGACCTTGCTCACTTAATGACGATAGAACAAGGCAAGCCATTGGCAGAAGCTGCAGGCGAAGTGGTTTATGGTGCAAGCTTTATTGAATGGTTCGCCGAAGAAGCAAAGCGCACTTATGGTGACTCGATTCCAAGTACCGCTGGGGATAAGCGTTTAGTGACAATCAAGCAGCCCATTGGCGTCGCATGTGCCATCACACCGTGGAACTTCCCAATTGCGATGATCACCCGTAAGGCCGCGCCTGCTCTAGCGGCTGGGTGTAGTTTTATTGTGAAGCCTTCTGACGAAACGCCACTTTCTGCGTTTGCTGTTGTTGAACTGGCTTACCAAGCGGGTGTTCCTAAAGACCTGCTTCAAGTCGTGCTGGGTGACAGCCCAGAACAGATTGGTGAGCTATTCACATCACATCCATTAATCAAGAAGATCTCTTTTACTGGTTCTACTCGCGTCGGCAGTATCTTGATGGCTCAAGCGGCAAAAGGCATCAAACGTACCTCGATGGAGCTTGGCGGTAATGCTCCGTTTATCGTATTTGACGATGCCGATATCGATGCTGCGGTTCAAGGCGCAATGGCTTCGAAATTCCGCAATGCAGGCCAAACCTGTGTTTGTGCTAACCGATTCTATATTCACAGCAAGGTGCACGATGAGTTTGTGGCTAAATTCGACCAAGCGGTACAGCAACTTAAAATTGGCAACGGCTTAGACGCGGGCGTCAACATTGGCCCTGTGATCAGTGAAAGAGCAAAACAGAACATCCAAGGTTTGATTGACCGCGCCATTGAACAAGGCGCGCAGCCTGCCACTCCAACTCAAGAGCTTGCGGGCTTGTTCATTCAACCTGTCATTCTTAAAGACGTGAAGCACGATATGGACATCGTTCAACAAGAGATCTTTGGCCCTGTCGCTCCTGTTATGAAGTTCGACAGCGATGAAGAGCTGATCGAAATGGCGAACGACACCATTTATGGTTTAGCGTCTTACTTCTACAGCCAGAATATCCACCGAGTGTGGAAGGTAGCAGAAGCACTTGAGTACGGTATGGTTGGTATTAACGACGGCATGATCTCAACTGAGGTTGCACCTTTCGGTGGCGTGAAACAGTCAGGTATTGGACGTGAAGGCGCTAAAGAAGGTATCGATGAGTACATGGATATTAAGTATCTATGTTTCGGTGGCAACTAAGCTTTGATGGGAAGTAAGCTTTGGAAATAACTGAGCTTGGTACTAATTCGGTTTTAGTCGGAGATAAGCTAGCTGCTTTCCAATCCTGCTCTCAGATCTGACATGTAACCAAAAGCTAAAAAAAAGCCGCGCTATAAAGCGCGGCACCTTGGGCTCGGTTAAAGGGGGTTTCTTTTTTTTAGTATTTTTCTTTCTCTGTTTTTATTATTAGATCACTTCGCTATTTCAGTGAGTTAGGCTTTTTGTGCTTTCGCTTATCTGCGATTTAGCACTTTCCGACTTAAGCACTCTGCGCTTTCAACTTTAGACGCATCGCGTGTAACACTGGCTCGGTATAACCACTCGGCTGAGCACAGCCTTCAAATACCAACTGACACGCTGCTGAAAACGCAATGCTATTTTCAAAATCAGGCGCCATGTTTTGGTAGCTTGGATCCCCAGCATTTTGCTCATCAACCACTGCAGCCATACGCTTCATGGTTTTCATTACCTGAGCTTCCTCGCAAATACCGTGACGTAACCAGTTAGCGATGTGTTGGCTTGATATGCGCAGCGTTGCACGGTCTTCCATTAATCCTACATCGTTAATATCAGGCACCTTCGAACAACCTACACCTTGGTCAATCCAACGAACTACGTACCCAAGAATACCTTGCGTATTGTTGTCCAATTCATTTTGGATATCTTGAGCATTCAGCTTTTGATTGCCTAGCAACGGGATAGTAAGAATATCGTCAACATTGGCTCTCACACGCTCACGAAGCTCTTTCTGACGGCTAGGAACACTCACTTTGTGATAGTGCAAGGCATGCAGAGTCGCCGCAGTTGGAGAAGGAACCCAAGCGGTATTCGCACCCGCTTGTGGGTGTCCGATTTTCGCGTCCATCATCTTGGCCATGTTATCTGGTTCTGGCCACATACCTTTACCAATCTGGGCTTTACCTTGCAGGCCACAAGCTAAGCCAAGATCAACGTTTTGATCTTCATATGCGCCAATCCAAGTCATGGTTTTCAGCTGTGTTTTAGGCGCAAAAGGACCCGCTTCCATACTGGTGTGAATCTCATCACCCGTTCGGTCTAGGAAACCTGTGTTGATGAACACGACACGGTCTTTGGCTGCGCGAATACACTCTTTCAAGTTCACAGAGGTACGACGCTCTTCGTCCATGATGCCGACTTTGATGGTGAAGCGGTCTAAACCTAATGCATCTTCAATGCGACCGAACAACTCATTGGTGAAAGCCACTTCTTCAGGGCCATGCATCTTAGGTTTAACAATATTAATGCTGTTCGCGGTCGAGTTTTGGTACGGGCTATTACCCTTTAAATCGTGCATCGCGATTAGTGAAGTGATCATGCCATCCATAATACCTTCAGGCACTTCATTACCGTCAGCATCAATAATCGCAGGGTTGGTCATTAGATGGCCCACATTGCGGATAAACAACATGCTGCGGCCTTTCAGCGAGATCTCGCCTCCCGTCACGCTGGTGTATTGACGGTCTGGGTTGAGGTTACGAACGATGGTCTTGCCATTTTTCTCTAGCGACTCTTGTAAGTCACCTTTCATCAAGCCTAACCAGTTACGGTAAGCCAGTGCTTTGTCTTCACCATCAACCGCTGCTACCGAATCTTCGCAATCCATAATGGTAGTGAGAGCCGACTCCACCAGCACATCTTTAATACCAGCCACATCAACGCTGCCAATTGGCGCGCTCGGGTCGATTTGAATTTCAATATGGAGATTATTGTGTTTAAGCAGGATACAAGAAGGTGCGCTTGCGTCTCCTTGATAACCAATAAACTGGTTGCGATCGATTAGAGTGACTTCTTCGCCGTTGTCTAAGGTCGCTGTTAGTGTATTGCCAATGCTGACGTTGCTGATGCTGTATTTGGTCACATCTTTATGGGAAACACCGTTGAGAGGTGCTGCGTCATCAAGGAAACCTCGAGCGTAGCTCACTACTTTAGCGCCACGTACAGGGTTAAAGCTGCCACCCTTTTCTGCACCATCACTTTCACTGATGACATCGGTACCGTAAAGCGCATCGTATAAACTGCCCCAGCGCGCGTTTGCTGCGTTAAGTGCAAATCGCGCGTTCATAATAGGCACTACAAGTTGCGGCCCTGCTTGAGTTGCGATCTCTGGTTCTACGCTTGCTGTGGTGACTTCGAAATCGTCACCTTCTGGTACAAGGTAACCAATCTGTTGTAGGAATTGCTTGTACTCAACCGGATCAAGCGTTTGACCAGCACGCTCTTGGTGCCACACATCGATTTGATGTTGAAGATCTTCACGCTTGATAAGCAAAGCACGGTTCTTTGGTGCCAGATCTTTAAGGATGGCTGCGAAAGATTGCCAAAAGTTCTCTGCGACAATGCCTGTTCCAGGAATGACCTGCTCATTAATTAATTGGTAGAGGGTGCTATCAATGCTCAAGCTTCCCTGTTGAATACGACTGCTCATAAAATCTCTCTCAAATTAACCGCTGACTACTAAATAAATTTACGTAACTGACAAAAATTTAGCTAATTTATGCCGTTTATATTGGATATTCACAAAAGAAATACCACAAAAACTGTGTTATCCCGTCACACCACTTTCGATTTCATTGGCGACACTTTTGATCAAGCGACGCATCCACTGGTGGTCTGGATTGGTTTGTAACAATGGACTCCACGCCATCTTTACCTCGAAGGGTTCAATCGCAAATGGGGCCGGTTTGATTAACAAGTTAGGGTTGTTGCGCTGCAATTGCGCGGCTTTGGTTGGAATCGTAAGGATAAGGTTTTTCTGCTGAGCAAAGAGAATCGCAGACAAGTAATGTCGGGTAAACACCGTGATATTTCGGGTTTTACCAATACGCATTAACGCTTCATCTATCCAACCGAGCTTTTGCGCTTCACTTGGGTTGATCCCGACTCCGGTTCCCATCCCCGTCTTACTTACCCAGATATGTTGCGCCTTTAAATAAGACAAAATATCAAAGTTATCGGCTATTGGATTATCACAGCTGAATAGGCAAGAGAACCCGTCATGCCAAAGGCTCATCTGGTGAAAGGATTGTGGAATGTCATCAAAACGGTTGATGATAATGTCCACAGTGCCTTGCTCTACATCCTGATAGCTCACATCACTTGGCGTCATTATATCCAGTCGTATTTTCGGTGCTATCTCGCTCAGTTTTTTCAATAGCGGTTGAATAATAGTCGACTCAGCATAGTCACTCGCCATGATACGAAACACGCGTTCACTGTCTTCTGCATTGAACTCTGTGGTCGGTTGTAGTGTCTTTTCGACATTAGCCAAGATGTTGCGGATCAGTGGTTGCAACTTTTGCGCGCGCTCGGTCGGCACCATCCCTTCACTGGTTCTCACCAATAGTGGATCTTCAAACAGATCACGCAGTCGGCGCAGTCCATTACTCATGGCTGGTTGAGTTATTCCTAATTGATTTGCCGCTCGTGTAACGTTTCTTTCACGTAGCAACATGTCTAAATACACAAGTAAATTAAGGTCTACACGAGCAATATTCATAAGAAAAATACCGAATATAATAACTATAAATTAACAAAATTATCACATGCGTGGTTATTCTTTGTCCATAGCAAAGTTTTAATCCAAGCCAATTTGGCAACCATACCCCACGTGAAACTAAGGAATAGTTATGTCGCAAATTACACAAGATATCGAAATGATAGAAGTTGCAAAAAGCGCTGCAGGTGCTCCATGGGATGCAATCAATGCTGAATCTGCTGCTCGTATGCGAGCTCAAAACAAATTCAAAACAGGTCTAGATATCGCGCAATACACGGCAGATATCATGCGTGCGGATATGGAGGCTTACGATAAAGACAGCTCTCAATACACTCAGTCTTTAGGCTGCTGGCATGGTTTTATCGGTCAACAAAAACTGATTTCTATTAAGAAGCACTTTGATGGTAAAACAGACCGACGCTACCTATACCTTTCAGGTTGGATGGTTGCTGCACTTCGCTCAGACTTTGGTCCACTTCCAGACCAATCAATGCATGAGAAAACATCGGTTGCAGGCCTAGTAGAAGAACTATACACATTCCTGCGCCAAGCTGATGCACGTGAACTGGGTGGTTTATTCCGTGAACTAGACGCTGCACGTGAAGCGGGCGACGTTAACCAACAAGACCTTATCCAAGACAAAATCGACAATCACGTAACACACGTGGTGCCAATCATTGCAGATATCGATGCAGGTTTCGGTAACGCGGAAGCGACTTACCTAATGGCTAAACAGATGATTGAAGCGGGCGCATGTTGTCTACAAATTGAAAACCAAGTTGCCGATGAGAAGCAATGTGGTCACCAAGACGGCAAAGTAACGGTTCCACACGCTGACTTCCACGCAAAACTTCGTGCACTTCGTTACGCTTTCCTTGAACTAGGCATCGACAACGGCGTTATTGTTGCTCGTACCGATTCTCAAGGTGCTGGCCTAACAAAAGAAATCGCAGTAGTGAAAGAGCCGGGCGACCAAGGTGATATCTACAACTCATACCTAGATGTTGAAGAGATCGATGTTGTAGATATGGCAGAAGGCGACGTTTGCTTTAACCGTGACGGCAAGCTAGTTCGACCTAAGCGTCTACCTTCAGGTTTATACCAATTCCGCCAAGGTACTGGTGAAGACCGTTGTGTATTCGACTGTATTGAAGCAATCAACGCGGGTGCTGACCTTCTTTGGATTGAGACTGAGAAACCACACATCGGTCAAATCAAAGAGATGATGGATGGCGTACGTGAAGTACACCCTAATGCGAAACTTGTTTACAACAACTCTCCATCATTCAACTGGACGCTAAACTTCCGTCAGCAAGCTTACGATGCATTGGTTGCTGAAGGTAAGGATGTATCAGCTTACGACCGTGCAAACCTAATGAGCGCGGAATACGACGAAACTGAACTGTCTGCAAGTGCTGACGAGAAGATTCGTACATTCCAAGCGGACGCATCTCGTGAAGCGGGTATCTTCCACCACTTGATTACGCTACCGACTTACCACACTGCAGCGCTGTCTACCGACAACCTTGCGAAAGAGTACTTCGGCGACCAAGGCATGTTGGGTTACGTTGCAAATGTTCAACGTAAAGAGATCCGCCAAGGCATCGCATGTGTTAAACACCAAAACATGTCTGGTTCAGACATCGGTGATGACCACAAAGAGTACTTCGCTGGTGAAAATGCACTGAAAGCAGCGGGCGAAGCGAATACGTCTAACCAATTTGATTAATCGCTAACGCTTTTGATTAGTCGCTAACGCTAAAGCCTCCCCCGCCCTTCTCTCTTACTTCGGTAAGATCCGGGGGAAGGCTTTGAGATAAAGCTTGTACTGCCGGCTTTATCTCAAAGTCTAAGATTTGTGTTCTACACCACGGTCAGCTAAGCAACATCTGTTTAAGCTAACTGTATTCATATTGTTGAGATTCCTGTTTGTTGATATTTCTTTTGATTGAGAGTGCCTATGACTTCAATACCTAAACACCTACAAGATGCAAAAACGCTGCTATCAGAAAATGGCTTCGCAACGGGTGATACTTGGTATCACGGTACGTCTTCAGCCTTACTCGCTTCAATTAAAGGCCAAGGACTGAAACGTTCTGGAGACAAAGCACTCAACGAAGCCGCTTCAAAAACCATGGCAACGATTGGCAATAACTACACCGAGTCGGTTGAACCTGTGTTCCTGACTCAGAGTAAAGAGCTGGCGTATTACTGGGCGCAACAAACCGTTCGTGAGCGCAGTGTTCGTTTCGAAGGGGAAGAACAACCTGTCGTGTTAGAGGTAAACCTGTCTGAAAAACAGCGTGCCAAAGTAAGACCTGATGTGGGTGCGATGAGCCTGTTAATGATGAGTGTGGGCGAGCAATTCATGGCTCACATGGCTAAGGTTTATCAAGAGAACAACATCGCAGGCCCTGACATTGAGCTTCGCACTGCTGATCGTATGGATTACTTGAACAAGCTGGGGATGGCTTACATTGATGAAGACATCAGCCGAGCTTGTGTACAAGAGCTAACAGAGCCGGAACTGACCAGTTAATCAGGTTCATTACGTAAGCACTATTCAGAATAAAAAAGGACTCCTAATCTAGGAGACCTTTTTGTTAGTGGCATTTTAGCGCCATTGAATTAATGCCCTTTATTAGTGAAAATACACCAACATCTCGACATCACCCCCTTGCTGCTCTGCACTCAGTAAGAAGTGTATATAGCCTTCTTCTGTTACAGGAATTTGCAGGTACTCATTGCTTCCACGGTAATCAGACGCGTAGTCATGCTGCCCTGCTGTTGGCCAGTATGAATGGCTGGCGAACAGATCAACGTTACCCGCATTCGACTGTTCGTTTTCCGCATTGTCGCTCTTATCGTTGAGCCATACTCGCACCTCTTGTACGCCTTCTGGTACATAGACAGCGGCATAACGTCGTTGGTGCACGGTAAGCACTTGAGCCTGACCGGATTCCAATACCACAGGAGTTAAATCATCTTGTTGTTGAGTCGGAGGCGTTGGCGTTTCTGTGACTACCGATGCCGTTAGCGACACCTCATTAAAATCGGTACGCCCCGCAACACTCATGTAGTAACGACCCGACTTGATGTAACCCGAAGGTTCTTTTTCAAACGTCACCACTTCATTGCTGCCATTACCGTATTGGCTGAATTCAAAGTCGTAGTAATGCGCTGGTTTGTTGTAGCTCATGTAGAGGTCAGCATCACCTTGAGTTTGCCCGTCAATAGACACTTCAAAATGCGTCGTGTTCTCCGGGATATCAACATAGAACAACTGCTCGCTATACGCCTCGCCACTCAACAACACACTTTGGTTCGCTGCAAGCACTATGGCTTGGTCTGTTGGTTGCGTAGGTTCAGTGGGTTCAGCCGGCTCTGTGGGATCAATAGGCTCTATTGGTTCACTTGAAACCGAGTCTAACCAACGCTCAAACTCACCATTGTATTGCTGTCCTAGCACTTTTACTTGTTGTGCCCATTCGGAGAATTGACCAGTACGAGACAATGCCAGTAAACCTTGCACCTCTTGAGGATGCTCTTCCAGCATGAAGCGTACCGCCAAGTACCCCCAACGATATATACGATTGGAGTCATGGGAGTAAGTGGTCGCAAGCACATCCGACAGACTCATCTTCCCGCTGCTAATCAAACCAATCGCTGCATCGTAACCTTGCTTGTAATGCATAAATTCGGCAAAGCCCTCTAACCACCACACTACATAGCCATGTGCTAGGTTGTCGTTGAATGAGCCATATTGGTTAAAGCGAGCATCGAGATAGTGAGTGTATTCATGCTCTAAATTGAGAATAGAAAGATCATCACCATTGGCGTAGCGATAAGCCACAAAGCGAGCGACGTTACCGACTTCTGCAGGATTACCCTCTAAATACTGACCGCCATTGTCTGTGGTATTGCCAAACAAGAACGATGAATAATCTATGTAACTGCCTTTGCTACCAAACACCGCGACTTCAACTCGCTCGTTGTTATCATCAGCGACAGGTTTTTGACCCGTATTCGCGACTTGATGGAAGTCGGCCTCTTTGGCAGCCAACACATCACAAGCCTCCATCGCTTGTGACTCCGTTAGGTCTTGAGAGCGAATAATCGCAGGTCCTTGGCACTCATAACGATGAGGAAGTACACGCGTTGCCAAGTCGCGTTTCGCTTGCTCTAGGTCTAACCCATTCAAACCTTCTGGTGCGAAGTAACTCATCATTTCAACGGCCGCTAGCCATAGCTTATCGTGCTCGCTGCCCAGTGGGTTTTGCGCCATCACTTGCTGCATAACCCGTATCGCTTTGTCCTTGATCGCTTTATCCGGGCTGGCTAACAAACGGCCTGTTTCACGCACGGCGTTATAAACCAGAAAGCTTGCATCCGTATCCAACGCCCACGTGTTATCACGAGCAAAAGCCGCCAGCGTTTCGATATGTTGGGTGTGGTTTGCCATGTAATCGTAGAAATCATCTCGAGCGGCATGCCCTGCCATTGCTCGGAACAGATTATTAAGACCATCGACCCATTGTGAATCCTGCGCTGTTTCACGGTTAAAGTGATTCAATGCCGCAAGTTGCGCATCCATGGTCAGTGGAAGTTGCTTAACATTATCAACCATCAACGTCAGGCTTTTCATTGCTCCAACTTGCTCGCGCCCTTGATCGAGTGCATTAGGGTTCGCAAGAAAAGCATTAATAGATTGAGCGAAGCGCTGGCTTAACGCCTCGGAGAAATCCTGCGCTCGCGCGTTATAGCGAACGTAATAAGCGGCGCGGACAAATTCACCAAGGTTTTCAAGTTTACGAGCTTGTTCAGCATCACCTCGGTAACGGGCAATTTCTAGGTTAAGTGCTATTTGAATACGGCTTAGGCTCGCTTCGCTATAGATATTGTTTAACGAACTCTCTTGAGCAGAGAACCAAGCGCCATAGCAACTGTTGTCTGCTGATGAGACAGCGAGAGCAAGGTCAGACGCCTGCTGAAGATCAAGCACCTCACACTGACTTTGAGCAAAGGAGAAACTGGAAACACTGGCTAGCATGCAAGCGAGAGCCAAACGATGACGTGGAAATAAACGGCTATGAGACATACAAAACTCATTAGTTAATTATATATTTTGGCTCGCCGTTATATTCCTTACGACTAACAAGGTGAATTCAGTTGCGTATGATTTATGAGCTTGGTTCAAAAAATAGATATTTTACGTTAATTTATAAATCCAAAGGATTATGCTCAATTGATACAGGTCAGAATCGGAGCAAGGTTAGGCTCTAAGTGATTGAGAATATTCTAATTTAGCAACTTATAAACTAGTAAATGTTCTGTTGTTAAGGGGGTGCGCAAGTAGTAAACTTGCGTTCGATTATGCAACTTGTTTTTAAAAACTATAGACACAATTAGAGTTACTCAATCTCAACAAGGTAACTTTATATCAAATAACTTAATAACAATTCGTGTCTGGTTAATGAGTGCAAATCCAATAAAAATAATTATATAAACCTAGGCTAGGTTAACACCATGGAATTAACGTCGTCTTTAGTCTCACTGTTGGCTAGCAGTCAGGCTATCGAAAAGAAACAACACGCGCTGATCGAGCTCGTGATCAACACTTATCAGCCACAAGATCGCACTGCGCTTTTCCAAACCGTCACAGACTACCGTAGACGACTATTGGAATCGTTCTTCCCAGAACATCAACACAAAAGCCTCTCCGTTTTATTTGAATTGATGGACTATCGCGATCTCATTCAACGCTATCCAAGTAGCTTATCGACCGAGATGGCATTGCTAGAGGAAGCGGCAGGTCAGTGTTACATGCATTGGCTAGACTTTTGGTGCGAATGCGAAATTGCTGCTATTAAGGCAAAGTCGCCGCTCGATAATAGTTCACCCTCTGGTATCGACCTGCCGATTAAAGACAGCGCTTACTACAGCGCAATCATTGATCAGATAGAAGATGATCAACTTGTGGTACAAACCCCCAGTCACCCACAAGGCATGCCTATCAGTGATGCCATCGCTTTAAGCAATCTTGAGGTTTTCATCAAGGGTGAAAAATGGTTTGAGATGCTGCCTTTATTACACCTGTCACAGACGGGTAAGCACTTTATTCTGCTCAAACACCCAGACGATGAAGCCTTCCCGACATTAGTCTCTTCCGCATTGATTCAAGATTGGTCAAAAAACGAAACCTGGCTGAGCTACGCCCCGCCGTTCAGCAATGATCACTGGCAATACTGCTTACCAAATCATGGTTACGATTCACTTTCAGGGTTACAGCTATTCACGCCACCGATATTGTCAAAATGTGATTCTCTGCCAAAATTCGATAATCAGTTTCAGTTACAACTATCCGAAACTCGAGCCATATGTGAAGTTCTGCGCTTAACCGTCAGTGGAAATACCCAACAAAAACTCTACTTCCTCTATCTCGCTCAAAAAGAGCTGATGAGCGTCTTACATCAAGTTGGCTACAAAATTGGCTTCACCATCATTGAACAACCTTTCATGCTTCAGTTTTATCAAGCTATTGACCCAAAAGCGTATTTCCATTCGGGATATTGCGAATTGAACGATGACGGCACCACGATTTACCGTGGCTTTTGGAATTTCGAATTGATGGTCAACGTATTTAATGACACCGATTTTAAAGGCTACAAACGCGCCGTGCGTAACAGCAGAAAGCTTAGCTCAGAAGAAAAATTAAACTCTGTTCAACAACCAGATTATCTGCAACAGCCAAGCTCGGTAAATAAGGACGAACATGTTTGATTTCGGCTTAGAAGCCATCATCCACGCCAAAGCGATAACGCTTCTTGCGACGGTTGCTGTGGTCGTGATGTGGTTACTCTACTATTGCTACCGTCTGAAACTAAAGAGCGAAGCGATCGCAGGTACACACCACGTTCCCTACATCGCCTATTCGGTCTGTATTGTTGCGTGGATAAGCAGTAATGCTTACTTCCATACTGACTTGTTGCCAGAGCTAGGGCCGTCAGCAGCTGTGTTTGCAGCCAAATTTGCCAACCTCGCCTCTTTCTTTGCGTTTGCTTTCGCGTATTACTTCTCGTGTCAGCTGGCCGCCGAACAACGCAACGGTAAGGTGCACCTATGGCAACAAGCGATTTTCGTCACCCTAACCGTCTACTCCTTGTTTATTAATTTAAGCCCAGGCTTAACCGTTGAAGACGTTATCATTGTTGGTCCAAGTCAGTTTGTAATTGAATTTGGTCCGCACACTTCGTACTTCTTCATCGGCATGATCAGCTTTGTAGTACTGACACTAGGCAACCTAGTGGCAATGCGCGCCAACAGCAGCAAGCTCACTCTGACCAAAACCAGCTACATGATTGCAGGTATCTTGGTGTTCATGCTGTCTACAGCCACGATCCACCTAGGTATGACTTACTTCTTGCGTGATTTCTCACTGACTTGGCTACCACCAGCCTTATCTATTAGTGAGATGTTGTTCGTTGGATATGCTCTGCTGACTTCTCGTTTCTACAGCGTGAAATACCTCGCGTACATGAGCCTAAACGCCCTGTTGGTGTGTGCGATTTTAGTGATACCGTTTGGCGCGATATTCATCCCGCTGACCGAAGATAATCAATGGCTAATCGCAATTCCAATCTGCGCGCTGATCGGCATTACTTGGCATGTACTCTACAAACGAGTGAGCCGTTATGCCTCCTTCTTTGTCTACGGGAACAAGAAAACGCCAGTACAGCAAATCCTTGCTTTAGAAGAAGATTTCAAGCTATCAATTGATGATGCAATGCGTCGTTTGGGTAGCCTACTTCAAATCCCAGAAGACAAACTGCGCCTTGTTAACAGCAACTACAACGAGACTTTCTACGAAGACTACCTGTCGACCAACAAGTCTGTTTTAGTGTTCGACGAACTGTCTGAAGAGCTCGATTACACTGCGCCAGCAAAACGTTCGATCAAGGCACTCTATGAGAAGATGAGTTCAAACAACACCGCCTTAGTGATGCCTCTGTTTGGTCAGGGAAAATCGGTCACGCACTTGTTGGTGTCATCACACAAGAGTAACGATCAGATGTTCTCTAACGAAGAGATCTCTGCACTACAAACCCTGTTAACTCGCGTGCAAAGTACCATCGAAGCGGATAGACGCATACGCCAAAGTCGTGCTCTGGCGAACTCCATCGCCCATGAGATGCGTAACCCACTTGCTCAAGTGCAACTGCATTTCGAAGTACTAAAGCAGCACATCGATAACCAAGCGCCAGCGAAACAGATCCTACTTGATATCGAGAACGGACAAGCTGCGATCCAACGTGGTAGACAGTTGATTGATATCATTTTGCGTGAGGTCAGTGACAGCTCACCTGAGCATGGGCCTGTCACTATGACCTCAATCCATAAGGCCGTGGATCAAGCGGTCAGTCATTATGGTTTTGAGAACGAAAAGATCATTGAACGAATTCGCTTACCACAACACGCTGATTTTGTGGCAAAGCTGAACGAGACCTTGTTTAACTTCGTTATCTTTAACCTGATTCGTAACGCCATCTATTACTTTGATTCGTATCCAGACAGCCAAATCGAAATCAGCACCAAAACTGGCTCTTACGAGAACGTGCTCGTTTTCAGAGATACGGGCCCAGGGATTGATGAGACCATCGCCCATAAGATCTTCGATGACTTTTTCTCTTACCAAAAGAGTGGCGGTAGCGGCTTAGGTTTAGGTTATTGCCAACGTGTGATGCGTTCATTTGGTGGCAGAGTCGAGTGCAAATCCAAGCTTGGTGAGTTTACAGAATTCCACCTGTACTTTCCTGTTGTGCCAAATGCGCCAAAAGCGGATGACCTGCGTACGCCTTACTTCAACGATTGGAAACACAATCAACCGACGGAAGATCAAGCCGAAGCAGAGTCGCAACCAGAGAACTCAACACCAAGTGCTGATAACGCTTCTGAACCAGCACCTACAACTGCACCCAAAACTGAGCCAGAAAAGACGCAACCAACAAATCCACCAGCATCAAACCACATTGCACCAACCGTGCTGATCGTGGACGACAAAGAGGTACAACGCACACTTGTTCAGATGTATTTGAGCAGGCTCGGCGTAAACAGCTTACAAGCCAAGAACGGTGAGAATGCGGTTGAACTGTTTAGAACTCATCAAGTTGATTTGATTCTCATGGATGTACAAATGCCAGTCATGAACGGCTTTGACGCAAGCCAGATCATCAAGGCACGCTCACCTAATACGCCAATCATCGCGCTTTCTGGTGAATCAGGGCAACGTGAGTTAGACATGATCAATCAGTTAATGGATGGTCGCCTAGAAAAGCCAACGTCATTGGATGCGCTTCAACATGTACTCGATAACTGGTTGAAGCAAGGCAAAACATCCAACGCTTCTAAGCAAGCAGAAAGCGAGTAGCGACTCGCAAGTGATGATTTTGTATTGGTATGCCGCACAGGCCACCCACTCGCCAACACATTATTGAAAAGTGACCAGCAAGAACCTTTGCAAATAGCGAGCTTGGTCGTCAGTGATTGGAACGACAATATTGCCTTAGCACCGAACGTGTTAGCCGATGTCGGTATCAATACTGAGGTCAAAATACGTTCGACGTACTTACACAGTTTATTGTCTATAGTGAAGCAGAGCGACGTGTTATTCCCATGCTCAAAACTACTGGCCAATTCGCTTTCAGATGAATTTTCCTTTGTGCAGTTTCCTCACATGCCCAACATGCCAAATGGCGATATTGGCATGACTATAGGGCGTAAACATCGCAATCAACCGAAAATGCGCTGTTTAGAATCGTGTATCGAAGAGGTATTCAGAGGTTAGTTACTGCAGCTCTGAAAGTGTAAAACAAAGCTAGCCTTACTGATGATTAGCCTCTGCCATTGCCGTTTCAATCAAATCCAACAGCCATTTGTATTTGGCTGAGTGCTGGTTTTTCTTATGAAGATAAGCGAATACCTCCATCTCCTCGGTTCCCTCTTCCAGTCCCTCAATCACGATTGAGCGTAATACCCCTTTGTGTTGTTCAATCACCGGAGGCATGCAAGGGGCGATATTATTGGAATGCTTGATCGTTTCGATTAACCCGACAATAGAAGTCGTTCGCAGTGCCATGTTAATTGTCTTACCTTGGCTCAACACTTCCTCTTCCAACCGTGAATGTTTGTTTTGATCGAAATAAGCGAGGTCAACGTGAGCAAATGGAAACGACAACAAATCATCAATCGTAGCGATGGATGCCTTGAAAGGATGATCTTCTCTTACTGCCAATACAAACTTTAAGTTCACGATAGGGACGGCAATGATCTCAGCAGGCAAATTCTTAGCTTCGAAATGAATGACAAAATCAATCTCGTCACTCTTAAGCCTTTCTAAAGAGTTTTGGGAACTCGTATGGCTGATCAATCTTGAAAGTGGACTTTCTACTGATAGCTGATGAAACAGAGCCGGAGTCAACCAAGGCAGAACATGAGGATTCGCCTCAATCTTAAAATCTTCACTGAGGTCCGCGGGATTAAACTGTTTTCCTTCTTCTATCGCCGTAACCAATCCGTCCAATAGCGGGAAAACGCGCTGATAAAGATCGTCCGAATAAGGCGTCGGTAAAAACTGCTGATGAGACAGCACAAACAATTCTTCACCTAAGGATTCCTTAAGCTTCTTGATGCTTTGACTAACCGCTGGTGTCGAGACAAACAACTTCTCAGCCGCTTTTCTCAAGCTCTTCTCCTGATACACCACCACAAACACTTTCAATAAGTTCAGATCGACATTGTTCAGTTTCACGGGACACCATAAATCATTGCTTAACGAATGGTTAAGTTTATATGAATTAACTTAACAAAGTCCACTTTGTATAGTTATCCCACCTTCACGAAGTACACGGATGTAGAGAGATAACTCTATGAGGCAGCTATGTTATTACAACGTTCGATCCTTTCTCTAACCCCTCTTTTGTTAGCTAGCGGTGCTATCGCTGAAGAAACAGAAGTTCAAGATATGTCAGACCCATTAGCGGTCTACACACAAGTAGGCTTCGGCTACACCGACAAGGGCTTAAACCTAAAAGTCGGACAAACCTACGACACTGGCAGTGATACCACCATGGGCATGAATGTGTTCGAAATCAAAGGTATCGCTGGTGAGGCGATTGGTTGGAGCGGTCGAGGTGCAGACGACAGTATTGATTCCTTCCGCTTTAGAAACTTCGGTGTAGACCTAACTAATGGCAGAGGCTCGCAAGTTGATATGTCTTGGGATTTCGATAACAACCAAGGCAACGCGTCTTACAGCTTTATTCAAGCTTTACCACAAATGGGCATGTTTAATTTCTACCCGCTCGCTGGTGTCGGTATCGCAGCAGGTGAAGAGTTGGTTGAAGGCACTGGTGGCGATCTCGATGCCGATCAACTTCGCGACCGCTACAACATGCACGGTACTTTCTACGTCGCAGGTATGTACGCCAAGATGCAACTCACTGACAAGGTTTGGCTGAACTATAACCCAATGTATTTAGGCACAATGTCGGGGTCTTCAACGTTCAAAGATTTTGGCTTTGAGGGCAGTGACTCAGTACTCGCGCATGAATTTGCAGCAAGCTATCAGATCACTCCAAGAGCCAACGTTCGTTATTTCGCAAACTGGACTGAAAACACCAGTATTGAAGACGGTGATCACCGCATCGAATTTAACTATCAGTTTTAACAAATCAGTTCTAACCAATCAATTTTAGCAAAGCCGTTTTAATTGAGCATTTCTAACGAACGGTTTCAATTTCTAAGAACAGTTTCAAATTAAAAAACCAAGTTTCGAATAAAAAAGTTTCGAATTTTTGAGGACACAACATGAACATTTTATCTAAAGCGATAGCCGGTACTTTCACCTGACCACTTCGATCGACAGCGATGCTCGTTTCTGTAACGGCTTTGTTTTCAGCAACAGCGATAGCTGGAAACGATAACCCAACAGAAACCCTTCAAACACGTGCGGGAGACTTCACCTTCGAAACCGACTTTCTTCATGGTATTCCAACATAAGAAAGTTCAGCGAAGCTGTTCGAACTGATGGACTATCAACGTGCGTCACAAGCTTACATTTGGTCGGTGCCTTTGGTTTCAAACTACGCATGGAAACAAGCTTATGCCGACATGGGTGCAGAGGACGGTCAAATTACTTATGTTGAATCTCATGAATCTAAGCTAGGAGGTCTAACTTACAACACCTCTACGCCTTACGCGATTACTTGGTTTAACGTAGAAAAAGAGCCTGTTGTTATAGAAATTCCCACAGATGAACTGCGCGGTGCAGTGTACACTATGTGGGAATTTCTCAGATGACCGAACCGGGCGTCTACGTGGTAAAAGCCAAAGGAGCAGAAACACCGACTAACCAGCCAAAAGGCGCTAAAGTTTTTGAGTCTGATACCAACTATGTTTTCTTCGGCGTTCGTTTAATGGCAGATTCAGACAAACAACGTATGAAAGACTTAGATGCTTTAAAAATTACAGACCTCAACGGTAAGCCACTGAGTGATAAAGGCGTCAACTTCCCTGAATGTGGTGAAGACGCCAAACACCCAAGAGGCATGGCATTTTGGAATACGTTGAATGAAGCTATTCAAGCAGAACCTGTAGCAGTGCGTGATCGTATGATGCACGACATGCTACGCCCACTGGGTATTGAGAAAGACATAGCATTTTCCCCATCTGCTCAACAGCGTGAGATTTTAGAGCAAGCTGTCGTGATGGGAGAAGCGATGGTTAAAAACATCGACTTCAACAAAACAGAACGCTTGCCACACGCAGCTTACGGTAAAGAAGGCAACTTTTGGGAAGTTGCAACGGCTTCAACACCGAACCAAGACCGTTACTAGGGTATGGATCTCGATGGCCGCGCAGCATGGTTTTATGAAGCTGTAACTAATGACGTAGCGATGCACGGTTTTGAGAATGGCGGTTGGGGTCAGATCTATCTAGACAACTACCGTGATGATAGTGTTAAGGGGCTTAATAACAGCAACCACTACACTCTGACTCTGGATGGTGATGTAAACTTCGCTGATTTGTTCTGGACAATCACTGTTTATAACGTTGAGAACCGCGCCATCATTAACAACGACATTGAGCGTTCCGATGTAGGTTCAAACATCGAAGGTACGGTCAAAGACGCACAAGGCAATTACACCTTCCACTTCTCACCAACTAAGCCAGCAGGTGTGAATGAAGCTAACTGGGTGCAAACTCGAGAAGACGAAAACTGGTTTGTTTACTTCCGTGCATACTCACCAAGTAAAGCATTTGTCGCGCAGCAGCCAGAGACATTGCTGCCTAACTTTAAGCGTGTGAACTAGATCGCCTAGAGCGAGTCATATATGACCTGTTCACGCCAAAAGTAACTAATCAGGCTCACAGAGCAAAACAAAAGAGGAGCCTCAGGGCTCCTCTTTTTTATCTTCTACCTTCATCTAGCAGGCAAATAGGCTCTTAATAGAATTAGTCTAAAAGTGAACGAACATAGTCTGCAATGTCTGGGTTTTGGCAATGATCAAAGAAGCATTGTTGGAAACGCTCACTGCCAACCGCTGTTTTCAGGAGATCTTGGTCGATTGCTCTTAGCGAATCAATAAAGTTGTCTTTTACCACCGCCGCTTTCACTTCATTCAAAATCGCTGCGTTACGCTGTTGTGGTTCGGCACGCTCCAATGGGTAACCTTGGCCACGCTCACCAGTGAAAGCCTTTTCGAATATGTAACGGATATTCAGCTCACCAGCCCAGCCAAAGCCTTTAGCAAAAGCAAGAGCAATAGCATTGCCGTTGTTGATTTGGTTAAACAAGAACGCATCTGATGGCTCTAGGCAGTAACCACAAACCACACCCGGATGCAGGTTCAGTGACATCAAAGCCCCTTGACCTGTACCGCAACCTGTCACAACAAAGTCCACAGCCTTTGAGTTGATCAGAATGCTCGCCATGATACCGAGATGGATATACGTTAAGTGGTGATCATTCTCGTCTGTCATACCTAAGTTGAAAACATCGTGACCAATGCCACCAGCCACTGACTCTAGCTCAGCTGCAACCATGGCATTTTTACCTGCCTGACTGTTTTCCATCATTAAAGCGATTTTCATTTATCTTCTCCTGCAAGATTGCTGCAAACTCAAAATTTAGAATAAAAAACCAATTAGCGCGCTAACCAACCACCATCAACAGCAATTGTGTAGCCGTTAATGTAGTCCGATGCTGATGATGCTAAGAACACACAAGGACCTGCGATGTCTTGCGGTTTGCCCCAACGTTCAGCCGGAATACGCTCAAGGATCGCTTGATTGCGCACGGCATCTTCACGCAGAGCTTGAGTATTGTTAGTTTCCATATAACCGGGTGCTATCGCATTCACATTGATATTGTCTCGCGCCCATTCGTTCGCCATCGCACGTGTCACTCCCATCACAGCACTTTTTGAAGCCGTATAGGAAGGAACTCGAATGCCACCTTGGAATGAAAGCATCGATGCAATGTTAATGATCTTTCCGCCAGTACCTTGAGCCTTAAACTGCTTTGCAACGGCCTGAGACATAAAGAACACGGTCTTGGTGTTCACGTTCATTACGTCATCCCAATCTTGCTCTGAGAACTCAATAGCATCTTGGCGGCGAATAATTCCGGCATTGTTCACGAGGATGTCGACTTGGCCAAACTCAGCCAAAGTGCGCTCTATAATCCCTGGAATGCACGCTTGGTCGAGAAGGTCAGCACGAACGTTTAGGAACGTATGGCCTGCTGCATTCATTTTCTCAATCGTCTCTTCAGGCTCTGTACGGTTAACACCGACAACTTTACAACCTGCTTCTGCTAGGCCTAATGCAATACCTTGCCCAAGTCCTGTATTACAGCCCGTCACTATCGCTACTTTCCCTTCCAGACTGAATGACTCTAAGATCATGCTCGCTTCCTCAATTACATTGGATTCATTGCGTATCGTTATTATCAATAATTAAATCATACAATAAGATGTAAATGCGAGAGCGAGGTTGTAGAAGTTCGATCTTGAACCAAAATCCGTCTTACAAGTTGAAACGAGTACAACAAAATGAATGGATGAGATAATGATATGAAGAGGAGTGAATCTGTAACCGATGAGGAATAGATAGCTCGAAGATTCTCTAAATCAGATAATTTGGGATTATGACAACAATTCCATGGTTTATAAGGCAAAAAGGTTTATACATAATAATGTGTTATTTAAAGTACTGAAATTATCATGACGCTCAAAGAAATCCTGAAAATTCCCAATGTCCGCTACTTCTTGATGTTCAGAAGCAGCTACTTTGCGCGTTTTTACTACCCTATCTTCACCCTACTCTATTTAGATTACGGCTTAACCCTTTCTCAGTTTGCCATGCTCAACGTAGTTTGGGCGGCGACCATCGTGCTTGCAGAAGTTCCATCAGGGGCGTTCGCCGATACCTTAGGTCGCAAAAAGCTTGTTGTACTGTCTTCGATTGTCATGTTCATTGAGATCGCGATGATCGCACTCGTGCCAACCGGAGACGCTAACTTGGTGTTCATGGTATTTTTGGTCAACCGGATACTCAGCGGGCTAGCAATGGCATTGGCAAGTGGTGCTGACGAGGCACTGGCTTACGACACCTTAAAAGAACAAGGCAATGAAGAGTTGTGGCCGCGAGTGTTACAAATACAACTCCGTATCGCCTCAAGCGTTGGTATCTTTGTCACCTTGATCGGTGCTGCGATGTACGATGTGAATTTCATGGCGAACATCTTTCATGCTCTTGGATTAGCAGAGCCAGAAAGCACCAAAGACCTGATGCGTATTCCTGTATTTGCCACGCTATTGGTCGCCTTGCTCGCTATTTATGCCGCAGTAAATATGCGTGAAGAGAAGAAGGTGATGCCAAGCGATCAAAGCAAGTTAGCAACGACTATCGCCAGCCTCAAGTTAACGGCTGATACCGGTAAGTGGGTACTTGCCACGCCTTACGTGCTCTTCATCTTGCTCTATTACAGCCTGTTCGAACACACTTCACGCATGTTCTTAACCATGAACAGCCAATACTATCTCGCGATCGATATTCCTATTATCTATTTTGGTTTTATTGGCGCGGGAATCAGTTTGCTAAAAATCATTTTAGCGGGGCAAAGCCGCAGGTTGGCAGAAAGTATCGAGCCAAAAACCTTTATTATTGTCATGGGCTTAGCAAGTATCGCAATCTATCATTGGATCAGTTTAGGTTGGCCAATCTATGGGGTAGTTCCTGCGCTGGTGCTTATTTTTATTATCATGACGATGAACATTTTCATCAGTTATCACCTGAACAAAAAGACCGAGTCACACAACCGAGCCACGGTTCTTAGTTTCAAAGGTTTGATGTTTAATCTCGGATACGGGCTGATCGGTATTTTGTATGCTTACTACTACAAATTAGTCTCAAATAATTACACCGAGCAAGAAATAGAACAGAACCTTGCTTTCCTAGCATCGCTATCTTCGTTTTGCTATTACTTCGCTTTATTGTTCGTTTTGATTAGCGCGCTGTTCTATTTCAAAAACAAGAAACAGCCGATCTTCTGAAGAGCGCTCTAATACCTAATAGAAGATTAATGAAGAGGCTCTGTTTATAAAAATCCCATCGCGCTGCTCTTGTTTCTACGCAGCAGTATTGGTGATGTGGCAGTAGTTTGAATACCTCACAAGCCAAGCAAGGTTCAATTGTCTTGATTAAACGACATCAAACGCTTAACGGTTCGTTAATATGACTAGGACAAACTGAAATCCTGTTTCGACCATTCTTTTTCGCTTGGTACAACGCCTTGTCTGTTCGACCTATGAATTCATCCCAACTCTCGTGTTGATGAAGCTGAGCGACACCAAAACTAGACGTGAGGGATAAATCATTTCCTTGTACTGCTGTGATCTTTGAAATCGATAGGCGTAAATCGCTAGCAATTAATTGTGCGTGGTGGAAATCAACATTAGGTAATAAGATCATAATTTCATCACCACCAAAACGAAATGCACTGGATGCAGGAGAAGTTTTAATCACACTTTGAATCATTTCGGCCGAAGACTTAATGACAAGATCACCTACAATATGTCCGTGTTGATCATTGATCGATTTAAAGTTATCAATATCCATCATGATGGCACTCACTGGGTTAGTAGAAACCTGCTTCATCATAACAGGAACCATTTCATCGAGTGCTCTGCGATTCCCCAGTGTCGTTAAATGATCTCTATAAGAAAGGTCATGAATCGAACTATGTAGCCTAGCATTGATCATCCACAGCATTGTGAAACTCATAGACACAATAAGAACAATACTGAACAAGAAGACGGCCTGATGAATCAGACCGGCTGCCATAAAATCATTCAGTTCAGCAGAGAAGAACGCCACGCTGACTCGAAAAGCCATGAAGCCACTATAAACCGCAAATGACAAGGCCATCATCCGAGTGGCTAAAGTCAAATCATCACGTTGTCCCTTCAATACTGCAAACGCGGTGCACAGAGTCACAAAAGCCAAATACACACTGATGATGATAATGCGAGCCTTGATAGATGGCACATAGTAAGTAAAGTAAATGAAGCTGGGCAAAAGAGCCAGTATCAATAGACCGCTGAGATAAGTGCATTTTAGGGAATATTCTCGAAACATGCACAAACTATACAAGGTCAAATGAAAGCCAAGTACGATGACCATATTGGCACCAATGACACTGATCCAGTCTGGAGCCTCTCCTCTTAGGCTCAACAGTAGCGGGCCTGTCCCAATAACAAATATTGAAATTGAGAACATTGACAGCCCTTTAATAGACTGCTGAGTGAACTGGAATAACAGTAAACCAATACAATAAATAAAAGAGAACAAAATAATAATAAAATTAAGTGTTCTCATATCGAGCGAATAACCATCCATGACTAGCTCTATTTCCTATGTTCAAATGAACCACAGAGTAATGATAATTACCTAAGTAATACAAAGATACCTTACATTCACCATTTGCATCACATTATGCTCGATCAACATCGCACTTAAGCAAATACACACCTACCAGTCAAAGCCAAGCGAACGCCGTTTAATATGGCATAAAAGCTTATCAAGCAAACATGTAAACTCGATGAGCATGTAAAACTAGGTTGATACTCTCTATTTTTCACTCTTACGCCTAACCACTTCTCATTAGTTACTTGGTTGAATAGCACCTGTCTGGCATTATGCGCTCAAGAAATCCGTGGTTATTACGCGGTACAGAATGAACGAAGGTAGTCAGTGGTAGAAAACAGCCAACAATTAAGTAGCCAATACGACGAGCATGGTTACTTTGTTATCAGAAATTATTTCGATGAAGCTCAGATAGCATCGCTTAGAGAAGTCGTGCTGAAATTTCATGAGTCATGGAAAGCAGACAACGAAGAGTTCTATCAAGAAGAGGCATTTAACTCATCTTTGATTACAGGCAGCGAGTATCTACCCGCCAACGATAGAACCGTACTGTTTGACTTCATCAGCTCAAAAAAAGTCATGGAAGTGGTCGATGCGGTCATACCTAACAAGCCTGCATTCATGAACACACAGCTGTTCTTCAACCCTGTGAACCCGCAACAAAAAGATTTCTGGCATCGCGACTGTCAATACGACTATGACATTGATGATCAGATGAAAGTCATCATGGAAACCCAAGTATTACACCTCCGCGTACCAATATTTGAGGAGCCCGGAATGGAGCTTATCCCCGGAACACACAAACGTTGGGACAACGAAGAAGAATACAACGTTCGCCAAGAAGTAAATGGAAAGGTAAGCAGCGATGCCATCTCTGGCGGTAAACAGATACCGTTAGAAGCGGGCGACTTGTTAGTCTTTTCTGCGGATATGATCCACCGAGGTCGATACGGGTTGGATCGTTTAGCATTGGATATTTTGATCTTTGACTCAGCGGCAGACTATGTCGACTACGTTGATGACGACTGCTTACCAACGCCAGCAATGCTAAGCAATATTGCTGATCCAAGATTGTTTATGAACACGCTACACTTAAAGTCGATGCAGTACTCATAACCACAAAGGTGCCCGAACCATGACCGACACTAAGCAAAATACCCGAATTAGCCAGTTCCGTTTCGGGCAGCCGAAAGAGTCTCTCAAACTAGAACATGTCACTTTAGGCGCGCTTGATAAAGATAAGGTGCGAATACAAGTTGAAGCGACCAATATCAACCCTAGTGACCTACTGTCGATTTACGGTGTTGGGCAATACAAACACAGCCACCAGCCGCCGAGAGTTCCGGGGTTTGAAGCGGTCGGAAGGGTTGTGGAGTCTGGTCATTCTGAGTTTCCTCTAAACCAGCGAGTGCTTGTAGCAACAAGCGGCACATGGCAAAGCTATGTCGATGTGTCACCAGACAACCTCTTTCACATTCCTCAGCACCTAGATAATGGCTACGCCTGTCAGTTATATATTAATGCGCTCACCGCGTGGGTACTGACGACAGAAGTGGCGAAGTTGACCAAAGAAGATGTGTTGATCATCAATGCTGGCAGTTCAGCCATTGGCAAGATTTTCTCTCAGTTGTCGGAATCACTTGGGTTTCAAATCATTGCCGTGACGTCACAACCTGAGCGCACTCAAACGACTTCATGTTATGTGCTGGATGCCAACAGTGATTTGGTTGCACAAATTCAGCGACTCGGTTTGCCTCAACCAACAGTGGCCTTCGATGCGATTGGCGGTTCTCCGGGAACGGAGCTTGTTCATACTCTGGGTAACCAAGGCCGGTTTATCAACTATGGAACGCTTTCTCTGGATTTTTACGAGCCACGCTTCTTCGAATACGCAAAAAAACAAGCTATCGATTTCAGTACCTTCTTCCTGCGCTATTGGGAAGAAGCAGAGGGTAAAGACATTCGTCGCGACAAGTTCGATTCCATGTTAGAGCATTTTATCGCGAATGACATACAACTCGATGTCGACCGTTGTATTCCGCTAGATGAGGTCCAAACCGCGATTGATCTTATTGAGTCTAAAACCACAAGGTTAGATGGCAAGATCATCTTACTTCCGGTTTAGGAGAAAAAGGCGATTGTGTGTCGAAAATGTCGCCAGATAAAGATTGATGTGTAACGTTTTTGGACAAAAGTTTGCCAGTGACTTCCCTAAATTAGCAATTCATGGATAACTAAAGGTATGGTAAAGCTAGTTGTGAAGAGCTAATACGATGAGTAAAATCGTACTAGCAAAAAGATTGGTTTATGTTGCCCGTTACGTTAAATCGATCACCTACGCACAACGGGTGTTATGCTCAATCAGGGCAACTGAACCCACATTGATATCATGCTTTATTCCTTGCAACTTAGTCCTACTTTATTCATCACAAATAACTTTATATTCTCAGATGCGTCTAATGCAGAATGATAACCGTCATCCGTGTTTATTGCAGGGCAATAAGTATCACTTTTATCTATTAATTTAAATAATACTTGCCCATGAATAAGTTTAGCCTCCACTATTTCAAATAGTTGTTCATGCCCAAACAGAAAATTAACACCGAACATTAGTTCATTTTCTTCATGGAATCGATCAAAGCTATCAAGCCATTCGCTGACATAAATTGGATTTACTCGAAGTGTTTGTCCTTTTACAATAGCTTCAACCTTCCCTTTGGTACCAAATATTAGGTTTAGTTGCTTTTCCAACTGTTGGAGTTGCTCAAGAAAAAGTGTATTTAAATTATCCTCCACCTGCTTTTTTAGTTTTAGTTCATGCTCAACACGATCAAACAAAGAATCCTGCCCACCTTTGTGTTTACGGCAGCTGAAAATATAGCTTTTATCAATTCCCACATATAGGTTCCTTACTAGTACAGATTAACCCGCATCTTGAACTTCACTTTTCTGAGGAGCTAGGCAATTTGGGCTGAAGGTTATCTTCTACTTTAACCGCAGTCCGGCTTTGTTGTACTGTTTCCAGTTAGTTGTTTTGTAACGAGGTTTAGGCATGAGGCTACGACGATTGATGGGTGTAGCCGATCAGATCGTAGCTTCTAGATTTAGTTCCATCGAATTACGCAACAAAGCCTATCTAATGCGTCATTACTTCTGCTGGAGATCGCCCAGCAAACCATAAGTCACACATTGTTTTCATCTTTGCTTCACTACGGCGGAAAAAATGTTCATAGCCTTCGCAAAGATAGTTGTCAGAGAAATCATCAGCTCTAGGAATAAAGCGTTGCTTTGGGCAACCTCCATTGCAAAGTTTTACATACGGGCACTTTTTACACTTTTCGCTGAGATCTTTCTTCTTGATACCAAACTCGTAGTTCTGGGTACTAAAGTTCATTTCATTAATCGTTTTTGAATGAATGTTCCCTAATTTATACTCAGGATAAACATAGTGGTCGCAATTATAGATGTCTCCATTTGCCTCCATGGCAAATGCACTTCCACATCGTGGAGCCATTGTGCACATATTGCCTTGTTCACCCGCCCTACCTGCGAGTGTGTTATCGAAATATGGCACGAAGATCCGACCAACATCATGCTTCACCCAATAGTCAAAGATGGTCGCGAGGAACTGTCCAAACTTTAAAGACGGTACACTCCATTCCGTCAACTTAGCCGCGCTATCATGCTCTGGGTCAACTAAATATAAACCCTCAAACGTTGGCTTAGCTGCTACTCTTTCGACCAAGGGAATATATTGATGCACTTCGCTACCCAAAGCTTTTAAATGTTGATAGACCTCCAATGCATGGTCAACATTGTGGCTGCCAATGACCGTTAAAGTGTTGAACTGAACGTGATGTGCACGCAATAAGTCGATGGCTTGTACTACCTTACGGTAGGAACCTTTGCCAGAGCGACTCGTGCGGTATTTGTTGTGAAGATGCTCTGGTCCATCAATTGAAATACCAATCAAAAAGTGGTTTGTTTTGAAAAACTGACACCATTCATTATTGAGTAATAGGCCGTTAGTTTGCAGCGTATTCTCTATGGATTTCCCTTTCGCATATTTGTTTTGCAATTGGACTGCTTTTTTGTAGAACTCAATCCCCATCATCAAAGGTTCGCCGCCTTGCCAAGCAAAAGTCACATGGTCAGTATGTTGAGCTAATATGTGTTGCTCAATATAAACTTCTAACGTTTCATCCGACATTTTCCAGTTAGTATTACGCTCGGGGTATAGCTTTTCTTTCTCAAGATAAAAGCAATAGTCACAATCTAGGTTACACACAGAACCCGTTGGTTTACTCATAATATGAACAGACTTAGATACTTCCACATTTATTCCTCAGATTGTGCAGGTAGGATTTTATGTCCTACCTGCCTAACGTTAATGACAGTCGTGCAAATGGTTGTTACTTTTCAGCGTTTCTGAAACCGTCCGGTATATGCTGAGTGAAATCAACGCCTTCACAGTCCGGTTTGTACCCTATAGGTGCAGGGAAAGGAATGGTGTCACAACTTACCGCAAGGTTTCGTTGAATCGCGACGTTTCGTTTAACTACCGTAGGGAAAATACGAACACCATCAGCGCGCATGTCATACATTTCTTGAGGATCGCTAGACAGATCATAGACGGCTGGGATCTGACGTTTAACAGGTGATTCTGGCATAATATCTTGATCGTAGAAATGCAGTTTCCAATCGTTCCATTTGTAAGCCTGAACTATTTGCCCATTACTGATATAAAAACCATCACGATTAGATTGCTCC
The DNA here is from genome assembly GCF_022397915.1 of Vibrio sp. Isolate34. Taxonomy (GTDB): domain Bacteria; phylum Pseudomonadota; class Gammaproteobacteria; order Enterobacterales; family Vibrionaceae; genus Vibrio. Next base: position 136,109 of record NZ_JAKEUO010000014.1, read on the forward strand.
ATCTCACCTTTCAGATGAGCCCATTGGTTAATCCCATCGATATGACGATCTGATGGCATTTCATAGCCGACAAGCTCACCAATTGATGGCATCACATCAACCACATGCACAATTTCATTACTGACACGGTTTTCTTTGATTGTCTCAGGCATAGAGGCGATAAATGGCACACGGATTGAACCTTCGAGCGCAGTGAAGTAACTTCCTCGCCATGGTGCCGAGATCCCGTGGTGAGGGTAGTGCCACTCTGGTCCGTTGTCTGACATAAAGATAATCAATGTGTCTTTTCTTGCATCGGCTTTATCAATGGTGTCGATAATTTGCCCTGCGCGATAATCAATCTCATGTAAAACATCGGCGTAATCTCCTTTACCTGTCACTCCAGCAAAATCTGGGTGAGGAATCGTAGGCAGGTGCGGCTGAGTAAACGACACGAACGTAAAGAAAGGGCTGCCTTCTTCTAATTGTTGACTGATGTGCGTAATCGCTCGTTGAGTGACTTGTTCATCAATAGTACGGCGAGTATCAAGATTAAAGTCCATGACATCTTTTGTCTTTCCATTGACTGTGTCTTGGATCTTTGGAACGTACCCATCTTCGTTTTCAAAGTGGAGTTGTGATGAATAGAGTGATTCGTCTGAAGTATTCAGCACCCCAAAGAAATCATCGAACCCTTGATCTAATGGTGTTCGCCCTTCAGTATCACCAAGGTGCCACTTGCCATACATGGCGGTGTTGTAACCCTGCTCCTTAAACTTATTGGCCATGGTAACCTCCCAATTCACCATGCCGTAATCCATACCCCAAACAACCTCTGTTGTTGCTGTTCTCAGGGGACGTCTACCGGTCATAAATGCCGAACGGGTAGGAGTGCATTGAGGCTCAACATTAAAATTTGTAAGCCTGATGCCTTGTTCTGCCAATTTATCTAAGTTTGGGGTCGCGACACCTCGTGTACTGCCATACGACTGAAGCTCTCCAAAACCTAAATTGTCGACCATCATAATGACCACATTGGGTTGTTCTGTTGCTGTTGCCGATAGAGAAGGCAGTACACCGGCTAAAACGGTAGCTAACACGCTTTTTTTCATCATATTTTGCTCCAATGACCATTTCTAATTGATTTCTTTTGAAAAGAATAGCATCTGGGCTTAGAATTTGAAGTGATGGGTATTTATGAAGGGTATAACCATGAGGAATAGTGAGTTTTCAAAGATTAGAGCGCTTGATCTCAACTTACTAAAAACACTGCTTGTTCTATTAGAGCAAAAGCATATTTCTAAAAGTTCAGAGCTGTTGTTTATTACTCAACCTGCTGTTAGTAAGCAGCTATCAAAGCTTCGAGAGATGTTTGATGATCCTCTTTTGGTGAGAGTTGGGAATCAATTGGTGCTAACGCAAAAAGCGATTCAGTTATATCCCAAAATCGAGCTGCTATGTAATCAGTTCAAAAATTTAGTCGATTCAGAGGCGCTTGATTTAAGCAAGGTGACACAGAATGTCACTATCATGCTTTCAGATTACGCAAGCCCTCATTGGATGGATCAAGTCATCAAAGAAGTATCAACGCATGCACCCAATGTGACGGTGACCTGCAAGAGTTGGAGTTATGAGAATATAAAGAAGTTGACATTGGGCGAGATTAACTTTGCGTTAGGATCGTTGCCAGAAGGTCTTTCTGGGTTTGAGACCCATGACATCGGGGAGGTGTCGAATTCACTGATTGCGAGACGTGAGCATGCTATTTTTTCTAATGCCGACCAACTAGAGCTGTCTCTTTCAAGTTTCCCGATTGTCAAAATTCGAGGATCGCATCGATATCAGAATATATATGATGAGCTGATCGGTGAGAGTCCTGTACTGCTTGACGAAGCAACACTTTGGTTAGCTCTGGAAACCGTCAAATCAACGGATGCTTATCTGGTTGGGCCTAGCAAGTTTATTGAAAGCATCGATGACAAAAATTACTACAACAGCATCCCATTGCCAATGTTAAAGCCCATCCCTATTTCTATGTGCTGGTCTATCGGGCTTAGTGACGACCCTTTCTATAACTGGATAAAAGATATGATGATTGAAATAGGATCTCGTATTGTCAATGAATAACAAGGACGACATATTTGCTTTCAGCAACCACCAACGTTTTACAATCAATCAATTAGATTAGTTAGCTCAATAATAAGATTCGATATAATCACTAGTGATTGTAACTAAAACGTTTTGGGCAGATCTGCGTTACGGCAATCTACCCCGTCAGTACGGATTTGGACAATTCCGAGTTACGAACAATAAAGCCCTCTGATTTTTCTGATTACTTCTCGTATTGCTATCATGTGGCCAGCCTATATGTAGCTGACCAAATTACCTTAGCGACTAAAGTCATGCATAGTTCAGTACAGTTTCTTAAATTTGAAGAGTTAACTTTCCTACCGTATTACCACTTTCTAAATCTCGATGAGCATTTACGCCTTCTTCGAGCGAATAGATATGGTGAGATGATATTTCAATTTTACCGTCTAAGATCAAGTTCTCGATTGATTTTATCGCGGAGATATTGTCTTGTTGGCTATGTGTTCCACCATTGAATAATTCGAGCTTAATCGATTTCATAAAGGCATTTTGTAATGCAGCCTCTATATCGGGAGCTTGGTTGCTTTCAGCGAAGCCAAACCAAATCAAATGCCCATTAATTGCTAGAAGGTCGATATCTCTTGCAATAGAATTACCGCCGGTAGCATTGAAAACAGCGTCTAATCCATCTGGATATTCGCTTTCTATAATGCTTTGGACATCTTCGTGTTTATAGTTTAGAACACGATCTGCTCCCAATGAACGTACATACTCTTTCTTTTGATCAGAGCCAACTAAAGCAATGACTTCATGGTTTTGAGCTTTAAGAAGTTGAACTAAAACGCTTCCTACGCTTCCTGCTCCTGCATGAACGAGAACTTTTTGCGCAGAGTTGTTCAAACGTTGAGTCAAAAGAATTGCCGTTCTTGCCGACATACTGATACTGCTTGCTGCCAGAGGCGAGAGTGATACTGGGACCGCTATTTCCCACTCTAAAGAGCTGTTAGTGTCGACAACAACGTACTCAGCGTAGGATTGACTGGCTGAAAATGCCACAAGCTGCCCCTTCTTATAACCACTGACGTTAGCCCCCATTTCTTCTATAATGCCTGACCCTTCCATCCCTAAGGTAAAAGGAGGGGTGGGTAACCCAGGGAAGGCACCTTTACGAATGTACGTATCGGCTAAGTTTATGCCACTATAAGCGACTTTAATTAGTAGCTGACCATCACTTATTTGCGGTTTTTCAACTTGGTTGACGGTTAGTACTTCTGGGCTGCCAAATTCTGATACTTGTAGAGCTCTCATGTTCTGTTTCCTTAGATAATTTTTAGTATTTTGACCAGGTAGTTGATCTTTAAAAGCCATTGGGGTTGTCGATAACATAAAGCCAACCACCATCCGAGTATTTCATCACCTCTAATGCCATTCCTGTTTGCACATTAGGGATTTCCCAGTCAGAACGAATAAGTGCGGTGTCACCATTGATGTGAATGGACACACCATGTGTGACCATTTCTACGTCACCTTGCATATAGCCCTTCAAGGTTTGCGCGATGGCGTCTTTGCCTCTTGCGAGGTTACCTTCAGCATCTAACACGAATACGGCATCTTCGTGGAATAATGTAGCGAGCCCAGTCGTATCTTTATTTGAAAAATACTCTGCAAACAGCTGGTGTAACTCGCTAGGCGTTTGCGGCTTTTTGTAGTCTATCGATCCGTAAGAGAAAAAAGAGAGAGTGCTTAATGCAACCAACCATGCTGCTTTCATAATATGCCCTTAGTTTGAATGTTCTGCAGTGATAGTGTGATACTATCGAAGTTGGTTACTAAAATATACTAGGTACCCAAAGGTAACTAGATACCTATTGGTAACCATTAAAATATACTAGGTTTTGAGTTTTCGATAAGAATGAAGGGAGTGAGTATGAGCCAGCAAGGTAAACAACCCGAAGGTTATTGTAGTGCGGATCGATACTTAACGTTGATCTCTACAAAGTGGACTGCGCATATTGTTTGGTTACTTGGTCAACATGACGAAATGCGCTTTGGGCAAATACAGAAGCAACTTGCTCTGGTGTCTAGCAAAGTACTTAGTGAACGGTTAAAACTGCTAACAGGAGAAGGTTTTGTTTGGAGGAGACAAGAAGAAACCGTTCCTGTAACTGTATATTATGGCTTGACGGCAAAAGGTGAAGAACTTGCAGAAATTGTCGATATTATCGTAAATAAATCCGACGACTGGGATAGGTGATCGCACTAGACAATGCAGGACAATGATTAGAACAAGTAAGTCAAATGAGGTTTAGATTAAATGTGTGTTCCTCGGTCTAAACAAACTTTGGGGCAAAAACGTGTTTCAGATGATTGGTTTAAAGTGTGATTGGTTTAAAGGTGTTCGCCCCGTGAAGGTTCGGGGCAGAAGTGCGTTGCAGTTATTAAATGGGGAAGTGCTTTTCCTCATACTCTTCAACCATTGCCGCTAGCCTTTCTAGCTCTTCACCTTCAGGAGTGTTAGGTTCGGCCACATCAAACAGTGATTCAATTCACTTTAACGCGGCCTTGTAATCACTTTCAGAGATTTCAAGGCCCAACTCATCCAATGTTACCTCGGCTAGATCATCACGATGCGCAGTAAGGGGTGTCATCCCCTCCAGCAGTTCTTTTTCAGACAACCGTTTTTTGCTCATAGTACGCCTTTCCATTCAAAATGAGATTAGATTATTTATAGCATACTGAGTTATTCGTTATAGCGTAAGGGGGGGAAATGGAGCAAAACTTTGTTACGAACTTTATATTACAGAGTGAACTCGAGTAACCTTAGCCACTGTAAAACCCTAAAATCTCCGGCAAAGCCAGGGCGAATTTTATTCATCCTACACTTTCAGCGCCTTAAATTTTTCTACCATGCCCTTATCAATCTCCTTGATTAGATTAGGTGATAAGCCTAGATGTTTGGCGTCCTGATTGAACGAGCGTGTTGTTTCAAATATTTCCTCAGCCATACCCATAATCGCTTTCTTTGAAGATAATCCAGACATTGAAAGAAGCTTTGCTTACTATTTTCAACGAGCTTGCCGACAAGTATCTTTTCACCGGTGCTAAGCGTTCGTTTTACGGTTAGGGCTGACTTAAGCATGTCGAAGCACATCCTCTATTGATTTAAATTCAGGCTCAGACGACTTTGTCAGCTCTTTCACTTTTTTCAAGTCACCGACTGTCTCATAAAGCATGAGGAATTGACGCAATGAGATGTTGCCAGATGACTCAAACTTTCGGATCGTCGCGTAAGGCACGCCAGAGAGATCGGCCATTTTCTGAACACTAAGCTTATCTTTTTTTCGAGCGGACTTGATAAACTCTTTGAGTTCCATCTGCAAATCATAAGCGGTATAAAGAGATAACATACATTTTTCGCAAGTTGCTACTATGATATCTATTATACCAAAAAATTTGATTTTATTGCTATAACTGTAGCAATTATTAATTCCTTGTAATTATTGCTTCATTAACACGAATGACAACGAAGTCCATCGCAGTAATTGCATTTATTTGCTACTATAATGACAAATTTAACTTTTTTTTGTGTTATTTGCTATCATAATAGCAGAATAGAAAGCAGGGTTGACATCCTTCAGGTGGACGCGCTTTCTACAGCACAAGAAGAAATCAATATACCAACAATAGGCAATATTATTTGAATACATCAGGTCGAGCATCTGCCGGGCTCATGTTGCTAAGGCTTCATGCATCTATTCGCTGTTTCACAAGAGCATCCTTTGAATGCCTCTGTTAAGCGTCTTATCAGGAAATAGACCAAGAGGCCTCCCTTCAGAACGTGTACGTTCTTTTCCCCTCGTAATTGTCTGTCATAGGTAGTTTCTGGTATTTTCCCTTTCATCATCTTAATTTTCGGTATGGATACCTCTTCCGTAGTCGCGAATCGCGAAGGGAGGGGATGGTGTCAAGCTCAGGCAGTTTATGCAGACTCGGCATCTCATCCATAATCACCCAGATACGGCGGTCTTCATCGTCTTTGAGTCCCAAAATAGCGTTAGAGGCAATGGCAAGCCAAGTTGAAATTAAAGGACGCAGTGAAGCGTGTTGTTGCGCGTTACTGGATAAGAATAAAAAATCCGTGGTTCTCAGTAATGAAGTTGGCAACGGTTGGGTAGTTAAAGAAGGGCTATCTAGCGGTGACTCTTCTGGTAGTGCGAGTGTTACCTTGACGCTTAGTGCAGATACCGACCCCGATATCGCTCAGGTACAGGTGCAGAACAGCTTACAGCAAGTGAGTAATCGCCTGCCGACAGCGGTACAAAATCAAGGTACTTCTGTCACCAAGAGTACGTCAGGTTTTATGTCGGTAACCAACTTATATTCTCCTGACGGCAGCATGAGTGCGGGAGATATTCAAGATTACGCTAACTCAAACATTAAGGACATCCTAAGCCGTGTGAACGGTGTGGGCGAAGTGACTATTTTCGGCCAATCTTATGCGATGCGTATCTGGTTAGACCCTGCAAAATTAAACAGCTACAGCCTCACACCTGTTGATGTTTCTAATGCAATATCGGTTCAAAATAGCCAAGTTACCGTTGGGCAATTAGGTGGAACGCCAGCCGTTGATTCTCAATTAATTAATGCCACTATCACAGCACAAAGCCTATTAACCAGCGTTGAAGAGTTTGAGAATATCTTAATCAAAGTCGACAGTGACGGCTCTCAAATTACGCTCAAAGATGTTGCGCGCGTAGAGTTAGCCAGTGAAGACTCTTCGGTTATCCCCGCCTATATGGGTAACGAAGCTTCAGGTATCGCAATCACACTTGCAACAGGTGCAAACTCGTTAGACACACAAAATGCCGTTGATGAAAAACTTGCACAGCTTTCTAAAGGCTTTCCGGGTGGATTAGAACTGGTGAAATCCACGGATAATAACTTGTTTATCCGTTTATCCGTTTACCCGTTTATCCGTTTATCCATCAGTGAAGTGGTCAAAACCCTTTTCGAAGCGGTTGGACTTGTCTTTCTCGTCATGTTGCTGTTTTTGCAAAACTTACGAGCAACCTTGATTCCAACCATAGCCGTGCCCGTCGTGCTTCTTGGTACTTTTGGTGTCATGGCAATGCTTGAATTCTCGATAAATACTTTAACCATGTTTGGTTTGGTATTAGCTATTGGCCTGTTAGTTGATGATGCTATCGTTGTGGTGGAAAACGTTGAGCGTTTGATGCATGAAGAGAACCTGTCTCCTCTTGAGGCAACCAAAAAATCAATGGGACAAATTACCAGTGCCTTAATCGGTATTACGATGGTGTTGTCGGTTGTATTTATTCCTATGGCTTTCATGTCAGGGTCAACGGGCGTTATCTACCAACAATTCTCTTTGACGATTGTTTCAGCAATCGTGTTATCTGTTGTTGTGGCATTTATTGGCATGAAAGACTGGTCAGAAAGGACTGAACCCGGAACCGATGTTGATTCCATCATCAGCTGTGTAATAGGTGAGTTTTCAAATTACAAACATGCACAGATCTTTGCTTTTAGTAGCCCAGCAATTCGAGAACTTGGTACTTCAACGGGTTTTAACTTCTACCTAGAAGACGTGGGGGCTGTTGGCCATGACAAACTGATTGAGTTCAGAAACCAGTTACTGGCAGCCACTGCTCAAAGCCCATTGTTGCAAAAAACACGACCAAATGGCCTTGAGGACACCGCTCAGTTGTTCCTTAATGTCGACTATGAAAAAGCCAAGGTGCTCGGTTTAGAAATTGATGACATCAACCAATCGCTGTCAATTGCTTGGGCATCTTCATACGTAAACGACTTTATTGACCGTGGTCGAGCTAAGAAGGTTTACATTCAAGCTGATGCTGAATATCGCATGACACCGGAAGACCTCAACTTATGGTTTGTACGTAATGACCAAGGAGAAATGGTGCCAATCTCAGCTTTCAGCACGTACCACTGGTGTAAAGGTTCTCCACAACTAGCACGTTATAACGGTAACTCGGCGGTAGAAATCGTCGGTAAAGCAGCCTCTGGTTACAGTACCGGTGAAGCGATGGCCGAAATCGATAGATTGGCTGCAGAGATTTCCAATGATGTACAGGTGAGCTGGACGGGTATGTCCTACCAAGAGATCGAAGCAGGCAACCAAGCGCCAATTCTGTATGCAGTTTCGTTGTTGATGGTTTTCCTTTGTTTAGCTGCTTTATATGAAAGCTGGAGCATCCCAATCGCAATTATCCTTTTCGTTCCCCTAGGAATACTCGGCGCATTAGCTGCGATCATGTTGCGAGGGTTGGAGAACGATGTTTATTTCCAAGTAGGTGTATTAACCACCATAGGTTTAACCGCGAAGAACGCAATTTTGATTGTTGAATTTGCTAAAGAGCTTTATGAAAAAGGCGTCAACATTGTTGATGCGACAGTACAAGCCTGTGAGATGCGTCTACGCCCGATAATCATGACATCACTGGCATTTGGACTCGGCGTGTTGCCATTGGTACTTAGTACGGGAGCTGGTGCTAATGCTCGTAACGCGATTGGTACGTCTGTACTAGGGGGAATGGTAGGAGCGACTTTATTGGTAATCTACTTCGCGCCTCTATTTTTTGTCTTGATCTGTAAACTATTCAAGTCTAACAACTCAGTAATACAAACAAATAATGCCAATAAATAGATAAAATCAACGGTGAGTCTAACCTGACTCACCGTCCTTTATGCCTGTGTTAGATAGCAGTAATCAACCTAACTCGAGTTCTTTCGAATTCACTCTTAATCGTGCAATTGCAATAAAGCAAGTCGACACAAACGATCAATCAAATCATAACAATCGGTTCTTATATTGCTCTGGTGTTTGGCCGGAATATTTCTTGAACATACTAATGAAGGGACTCGCTTGGTTGTAGCCGAGTGTGAGGGCGACCTCTTTAACCGACTGTCCGTTTCTTAGCAGATCCATTGAGTACAAGTAACGCACTCGCAGTCGCCACTCCGTAAAGCTCATCCCTAATTCACTTTGGCAATGACGCGACAAAGTACGCTCGGTTGCGTGCACTTTCTCTGCCCAATCCTTTAGCGAGATATCGTCAGTTGGGTTCTCTTCTATCGCAGCCAGAATAGGCGCAAGGTACTTGTTATCGGTTGAAGGTAAGAAGTGATGCTCGACTTGACGTTCTGCCAATTGGTCCAACAGAACCTGTACAAGCCTTTGATCTTGCTCGCTTTGTGCAACATTGATGTCACGCTGACGAAAGTCATCAATGACCGAAGAAACAATCGGAGTGATTTTAATAAGGCTGGTTTTCTCAGGCAGGTGTTGAGTTAACTCACGTGCAATATTCAGCGAACAGTAGTCCAATGGTTTACGGTTATAACTGCAGTGCATGACCCCGGCGGGTACCCAAATCGCTAGATGTGGCGGTGCGAGAAAGCGTGTTCCTTCAGCCTCCATTTCAAGAATCCCACCGCTGATCAATTGAACCTGCCCCCAAGGGTGGCTATGCACACGAGTTTCGGTATTCGATAAGAACGCTTCGAAATTCATAAATACGTTGGATGGTGCCTTGTCGATTGATAAGGATGGGTGAAGGTTTCTTGAGTGTTTTTTCAATCTTGTCTTCCTATCGCGCCTGATGTCTTTTTAAAGATATCTGTAAATATAACGACCTGTCAAACTAGCCGCATCAACTCATTTGCGACGGAAACCACATGCATTATCTTTTACCATTTTTCACAGTCTGTATCTGGGGTGCTAATGCGATCGTCAATAAGCTGGCCGCAAGCACTATCGAACCGAGCGCGATGAGTTTTTACCGTTGGTTCATTGCAATGTTAATCCTAACGCCTTTCTGTATCCGCTCGGTTATCAAACAATGGCCAATCATTAAACCTAACTTGTCGAAATTGGCATTCCTTGGCTTTTTGGGCATGGTGCTAAACCAATCATTGGGTTACTACGCGGGCCTAACTACAACAGCTTCTAACATGGCATTGATCACTTCATTAGTGCCGTTGATCAGCGTATTCCTGAGCGTTCCACTGCTCAACAAGTCGATTTCTAGCCTAAGTATTGTCGGCGGTGTGTTGTCTCTGTCTGGATTAGCCCTAATGCTTGGTAAAGGTGACCCGTTGTTCTTTATTCATCAAGAACTGACTCAAGGCGATGGTTACATGCTAATCGCGGCATTTGTTTACGCCTCTTACTGTGTGCTGTTGAAACGTTGGAAAATGCCAATCAGTAACTGGGTGGTGATCTATGTGCAGGGGATGTTCGCAGTCGCAATGTTGGCACCACTTTGGCTGACCAGCGACCAACTGATTCCTTCGCAACAAGCAATTCCTTTGATTGCGTACGCAGCGGTTGCGGCTTCTATTCTGGCGCCTTGGATGTGGGTAAAAGCGATTGATACCATTGGTGCCGATTCCAGTGCGATGTTCATGAACTTGCTGCCTGTTGTTGCGATTGTATTGGCTGCAACCTGGCTAGGTGAAGAGATTAACCAGTTCCATATCATTGGTGGTGTGATGGTGATTTCAGGCGTTATTCTTGCTCAAATTAAACGAAAACCAAGGCTTGAAGCGCCCCTGCCTCAGCAAGCTAACTAAACTTAGCTTGGGTTAGATTAGAGTAAATTAATTAGACGACCAATAATTCGCTAATCAACCTTTCACCACAGTGCCTGCTTTATCGCAGGCATTTTTATTTTGTTCACAACACTTTCAAATTCCTTTAATACGCACTTACTGTTGTTGCATTAAACGACCGACTCATGTTTAATGCATCGAGTACTGTTTAAGTTGTAAAAGGAATTACAATGACCCAATCAACTCTGCCTGTGATCATATCGTCACTGCTGGCTCTAACGTCTGCATCAAGCTTCGCTGCCTCTATCACAGCTGATGCTCTGTTAGCTGAAGAGCAACATTTTGTTCGTGGTAATGGCGCAGAACCCAATACTCTCGACCCAAGTTTCGTCAATTCAGGCATGCCAGGAGACATCATCGTCAATGACATGTTTGAAGGCTTCGTGATCGAGAACAGTGATGGACAGATTATTCCAGGACAAGCTGAAAGTTGGACGTTCAGCAACGGCGGTAAGACGGTAACGTTCGTTTTGAAAAACGGTCTTAAGTGGTCGAATGGTGAACCAGTCACCGCATCAGACTTTGTGTTTGGTTGGCAGCGTGCCGTGTCTCCGAAAACGGGCAACAACACCGGATTTGTGTTCTCGACGGCAAATATCGTGAACGCCAGCGAGATTCTTGCAGGGGATAAAGATCCATCAGAGCTTGGTATTCAAGCACTAGACGATCGCACGGTAGAGATCTCGCTTTCAAAGCCTACGCCCTATTTCATGAGTTTAATGAGTATCAAGACCTTCTTCCCTCTGCCTTCTAAGTTGGTTGAAGAGAAGGGAGACCAATGGACTCGCGCCGAAAATATCGCGACCAACGGCGCTTACACACTCAGCAAGTGGGTACCCAATGAATATGTCGAAGTCACCAGAAACTCAAATTACTGGGACAACGCTTCAACCGTCATCAATAAGGTGACCTACCTAGGTTTATCCTCTCAAAACGCAGAGCTGATTCGTTATCAGTCTGGTGAGATTGATATGACGAACCGCGTTCAGCTTGAGTATTACCAAAAGCTTGTCAAAGAGAGCCCTGAACAGATTAAAGCGCAAGCGTTATTAGGATCGTATGTTTATTCGTTCAATACTCGCCAAGCTCCGTTTGATGATGTCAGAGTTCGACAAGCACTGAGTATGGCAGTCGACCGAGACATATTGGTCGATAAAGTAACAGGCCAAGGCGAACCTCAAGCTTACAGCGTGACACCAAATAATATCCCCAACTACACGGCGCCTAAGTCTTTATTCGAAGCGCTTGATAGCTCACAACGCCAAGCAAAGGCCAAACAGCTACTCGAAGAAGCTGGATACAACAAAGAGAACCCACTTACATTCACACTCACCTATAACACCAGCGAAAACCACAAAAAAATTGCCATCGCAATTGCATCTATGTGGAAACCACTTGGCGTGAAGGTAGAACTAGAGAATATGGAGTGGAAGGCGTATGTCGCAGCTAAAGGAGCAGGAGATTATCAGCTTGCTCGCTCATGGGCATTTGGTGACTACCCAGAGCCCTCAGCGCTACTAGAAGCCTTCACATGTGGCCACACAGCTAACGAGAGTGGTTTCTGTAACACTGATTTTGATGAGCTGTTACAGAAAGCGAGCAAAACGGAAGATCAGGCTAATCGCTTTGCTTTATACCAGCAGGCTGAGTCACTACTTAACGAATCAGCAGCAGTTATGCCTTTATATCACTATAATCACACTCGATTAGTGCGAAATACACTCAAAGGCTTCCCTAACAATAATCCGAAAGGAAATATCTACGCGAAGGATCTATACTTCATAAAAGAGTAAAAGTGAGCTGAAGAATAAATAGTTTTAGCTACCACTTTAGTGGTAATTACGATAAAGTCACTTTAACTAAACCAAACAAGCAACGGTTAGTTGGCAAACAATAAAAGGTACCGACATGAGTACCTAAAGGCTTAGAAACACCTAGCATTGCGCTAGGTGTTTTTTTTGCAATCACCCCTTTCTTTTGGCGTACTCTCGATTGTCTTTCCGTGTTTATCTCTCACCTTGAAACTCAATAACCATCAATGTTCATCGGTTCGTCATCCGTTTGAAAAAAATAGTCTTAACCGTGAGATTATCCGCTTTAATTTCTATCATCTTATGTATATTGTTATTAGCAAGTAACAAGCATGTTATGCAGCACAATAATAATGAAGGAAGATAGATGAGCAGTAACAATAGCCGACAAGATGGTAAACGAGACGTTACTCTGCGTTTTTTAGCTGAACCCGGGGATGTGAACTTTGGTGGTAAAGTTCATGGTGGCGCAGCAATGAAGTGGATCGATTTAGCTGCCTATGCTTGTTCTGCTGGGTGGAGTGGCAAATATTGCATTACGGCTTACGCTGGTGGTATTCGATTTGTTGCCCCAATCCATGTAGGCAACCTAGTAGAGGTAAGTGCGAAAGTCATCTATACCGGTTCGTCTTCTATGCACATTGCGATCGATGTACAAGCGAGCGACCCTAAAGAGTTGAATAACCGTCTAACCACTCACTGTATCGTGATTATGGTGGCAGTTGATGAAAACGGTAACCCGACTAAGGTGCCTGAATGGGTGCCAGAAACACCAGAAGACATCGAATTGAGAGATTCCGCTATCCGCCTAATGAACATGCGAAAACAAATCGGCGAAGAGATGGAAGCGCACGTAAAGTACCTTAAATAAGGTCAATCACTAATCCTTCCTTGCAACAAAGTTCTTTCAATACCCACTATTTCAATGCCAAGCGGCCGCTTGGCATTTGTTTATCTAACGTTCTCAATTAACGGCGAAGCACTCATTACAGGTTCTAGAGCGTGATACTCAGCCAAAGGCTGGAATGATTCGACGCTGGTTCACTGATTTACTTTGACTGTCATAAAGTCGTCATTTTGCTCTGATTAAATACCATCAATAATAATAGATGTATTTTAAGTTTTCGGAGCCACACTTGAGCGTCACACGCCCTACTCTTAGCGAATCCACACTGAACAATTTGAAGGCTGTTGAGTATCAATGGGTTAGAACCTTGTACGTCGAAGGCTACGACAGTAATGAAATTAATCACTACATCCAGACGTGCTTTGGTGGCGACCCAACGTTTGCGGATCTATTTCGTCGTGTCGCACTCGATCAAGAAAGTATTTATGTGTTACTGCAGCATTTAGGTTGCGCACCTTCAAGCAAAGAGTTTTAACCTCACTGATCGATCCAAAGTCGATAAAAATCGCTATAGCCTGTATTTCTCACTTGGAATCCTCGGACTTGTTGAGTTCTGGACATTTCCTCATAACCAGAAAATAATGGCAAATAGGTATAACTTAAACGTAAATTCTTTTCTATTTTTATAAGTTCACTCTTCGGTGAGTCTAAACTTATCGCTCGCTTTACCTTAGATAGATGCTCATCCATTTTAAAACGGTCAAAACTAAACCGTAATCCCGTTGACACACTTAACCATTCGTAAGTTCCGTAATCGATTGGAGCCTCTATTACATCTTCAATAAGGAGAATATCCGCTAGTTCAGACACTAAATGAGGATGACTAATGTTATCGACGATCATAACTTCCAACTCGAGCCCTGTTGAACGGATAACATCATGCAACCATTGAGAATTACGAATTAAGTATGGAATGGTCCACCTGGGCTCAGCTAAGACGATCTTCCCTCTCAAACTTGGGCAAGCGATTATCTCTAGCTGAGCTTTACAAGGCTCAAATGCCAAGCTTTCGACCGCATTAATAGGGTCATATAGCTGTTTTTGCTGATGGATATAACCGGCTAACTCACACCACGTCTCACGGGATATGCCCGAACCTAATCTTTCTCGATAAGTTAGGTAAAATAGGGCACTAATACTCTGAATTTCAACTTGGTCCGACGGGCAATTATAGCTGATCATGTTTTGCATATCTTCGTTAGCATGAGACAACGTAATTCGTTCTAGCAAAGCTCGAGTAGAGAAGTAATCTTTATGTGCCCGAAGTTGAATACTGTCTTGGCACCAGCGTTCAATCTTGAACGGCCCAGTACCAATATGATAACTGTATTGACCGTCGAAGTTTTGTATATCTCGACAAACAATAGATGCGTTAGACATAGCTAACATATAGGGAAAAAACTTGTTAGCGTACTTGAGAGTAATAACTAAACAATTGGGGCCAACTGCATCTACGCGTTCGACGCATTGCCATAACTCTTTTATAGGGCCATTGCCCTCAATTAAACGTCTAATACTCCAAACTACATCTTCAACTTGCAAAATCTCACCATCATGCCGGTAGACGCCGGGACGTAGCCATAGAGTCATCCTTGTATCTTCCATAACCCAATCATGAGCTAAGGAAGGCATTATATCACCATCTGGACTCTGAACTAATAATACATCATATACGCTTTTTGCTATGTGCAGTTCTGCATGGCGAAATGTCTTAATTGGATCAATAGTGTTTACCCACGGATAGGAAGCTATCAATACAGCATTACTTAATTCATTGGTCTGATTAAGGTGTTCGGTCGCTAAAGTAAGAGCTCGGACAGCTGTCGAACCGTATAGGTCGACAAGACGGGATACTAGTTTAAAACTTCCTTTATTTAGTTCGCTAATTAATAGTTCGGTAATTGCTTGTTGCAACGATTTTTTAATCGTAAGTTTGCTAGAATTACTTCTACCTACTGCGGGGAGCCATTCTATCCAACCTTGTTCGGACAGCTTTTTCATTACAATTGATACATTACGTTTAGAGGTGCATAGCGCAACCTCTAATTCACCTAAGCCTATTGAATGGGATAAGCGAATATCAAAATGCTTAAGTAACTGATCTAAGTGTCTAAGGTTTACATCATTCACAACAATTCCACTGCTAGTTCTGTCAGCTGAAACATAGCAAAGGGAGCTACATATTACTAGCTCCCTAGATTCTAGAGGTTAGAGGTTAGAGGTTAGAAGTGGTAATTCATCCCAAGAGAGAAAACACTAATCTCAGCGTCAACAGAAACTGAAGATCCAAGCAGCTTAGCCACTTCTAGATCAGGTTTCATGTAGTCCCATGTAGCTTCAATTCGAAGGTTCTCTGTCAACGAAAAATCAGCCCCCAAACCATACATCCCCGTCACTGTTGTATCAGAGAATGTTGAATGGCCGGTTGCACCCAAAAAGGAGTTACTTACTTTAAATTCTGCATTAAAATAAGCTACTCCTGCTTTAGCAAAAAGATTAAAGCGGTCATTAACTGGTAAAATGACTTTAGGTTGAATCGCAGCAAACTTCATGTCACCAACAGTCACTGAACCACCGTCTAGGGCATCATAACCTCCAATTGAACCTTCCAAAGCAATATAACGGTTGAACTGATACCCACCGTAGATTTTGCCCGCTAAACTAGAATCATCATCTAACTTTAATGGCATCTTGGTAGAACCGCGTGTTGAATCTACAGAAAGGTTCGTACTATCAAAATTGGCTTGACCAACAGACGCTCCGATATATGGGTTTGCGTGTACTGCAGAAGCTAGCATCAGGAGAGTTGTTGTGATTGTTGTTTTTCTTAACATTGTATTTAACTGCCTATCTAAGAATAATATTTATTGTTTTTCCATATCCTATAGCAACCAATGCATTCCCTTTCACTGGGTTTCGAAACAGAATAATATTAATGAATAGGAAACGATTAAAACACGCAATTATTTGTCATCTTTTTTCCACATATCTATACAATTAGACACAACGTATCCGCCCCATGAACCCACGGGGCGATATTACTAATGTTTGAAATTCCAAGGTAGGAGCGCATCGATATCTGGCTCTGCTTTCGCCAGCTCTTTCATGCACTTGACCATGTAGTCGTAGAGGATAAGGCCGTTGGCTTTTGCAGTTTCGACGATACTATAAAGCATCGCACTCGCTTCAGCCCCGTTAGGATTGGTCGAGAAGAGCCAGTTCTTCCTGCCAATGACCAGCGGTTTAATTGCGCGCTC
>NZ_JAKEUO010000015.1 GCF_022397915.1 Vibrio sp. Isolate34
GCAGATGAATTTGAGAACCTTACGATAATTCATATCCCACCTTATTCTCCCGAACTAAACCCTATAGAACAGGTATGGAGTTGGCTCCGTCAAAATGAAGTAGCAAACAGGTGCTTCGAAAACTATGACGATATCGTAGAGACGTTATGTAGAGCGTGGAATCGGTTTTGTGAAGATAAAAGCAGAGTGATCTCGCTCTGCTTTAGAGATTGGTTAAACTTGATAAGTTAATTAACGGAATTGGTATTAGATGCTGTGATCGAATAGGATAACTTTCGTTCAAACGAAAAAAAGCCAAGTCTTTCGACTTGGCTTTCTTGAATGTGGCTCCCCTTGCAAGACTTGAACTTGCGACATACGGATTAACAGTCCGCCGTTCTACCAACTGAACTAAAGGGGAATTACTTGTCTCAACATCAGGTCTATTAAGACCATTATTTGTTAAGTATCAAATAATGGTGCCTCGAGGCGGAATCGAACCACCGACACGCGGATTTTCAATCCGCTGCTCTACCGACTGAGCTATCGAGGCAAAAGAATGGTGCCGACTACCGGAGTCGAACTGGTGACCTACTGATTACAAGTCAGTTGCTCTACCTACTGAGCTAAGTCGGCACACTAAATTCTTTGCTTGAAGAGTAAACTCTTCGTTAGAGCCTCATTAAAATGAAGCCCTTTAAAATGGCTCCCCCTGCGGGACTCGAACCTGCGACATACGGATTAACAGTCCGCCGTTCTACCAACTGAACTAAGGGGGAATTACTTGTCTTAACATCAGGTCTATTAAGACCACTATTTGTTAAGTATCAAATAATGGTGCCTCGAGGCGGAATCGAACCACCGACACGCGGATTTTCAATCCGCTGCTCTACCGACTGAGCTATCGAGGCAAAAGAATGGTGCCGACTACCGGAGTCGAACTGGTGACCTACTGATTACAAGTCAGTTGCTCTACCTACTGAGCTAAGTCGGCACACTAAATTCTTTATGCTTTTGTCCGTGTTACTACTCCCTGTTAAAGAGTGTTGACACCAACAAATCAAATTGTGGTGCCCGGAGGCGGAATCGAACCACCGACACGAGGATTTTCAATCCTCTGCTCTACCGACTGAGCTATCCGGGCAACGGAGCGCTATTAAACGGATTTTCTGCATAACCGTCAACACCTTTTTTGAAAATAATTAAAAAAAACGTTCGTTAGTTGTTTTTTTATTCAAAAGTGAGGCTTACGTTTTACCTTGGTTAAAATCTTTCTTGAATTTTGTTACTTTTTCTAAGTATCGGCGCGACTCTTTGTTTGGGTGCTTCTTGGTAAGTGCCCAGTACGCTTGGCTAGGTTGCAGCGAGTTTAGGTCTCGCATTGCTCGCTTTCTGTCCTTACTGAAGGTATTGAGTACGCCACCAGTGCCGCCGTTGTATGCAGAAATCATGCTGTACTCAAGCGTTGTTGGGTGCTGCACGTCTTTTAGATAGCGATTTTTAAGGATGTAAAAGTACGCGGTCCCAGCATCAATGTTGTTTTCTGGATTGAATAAATACTCAGGAGTCGGCTCTCCTGGTTTGTTCTTTACCAGTTTAAATACGTCTCGACCTGCCGTTTTTGGTACGACTTGCATAAGACCATATGCATTTGCCCAGCTCACTGCATATGGATTAAAACTACTTTCTGTTTTTATGATCGCGTAAATCAAGTCTTCAGGAATGTCATAACGCTGAGACGCTCTGCGTACGATATCGGCATATTGATAACTACGCTGGCTCGCGTGATCGGCCACCATAGGGATCTCAACGTAGTAGGCTTTTTTGAAGTCGACTTCTTTGGTTTTGAGGTTATTAGCGATCAAGTAATCTGCGAATTGGTTGGCGCGCCATGTCCATTGAATGGGCTTTTTCTCTTGGTCGACGACCTGATTGTAGAGGAAAGGTTTACCTTCTAACTTGATGCTTTTTGAAGAGAATAGGTCAACATGCGCCGGATCATCTGGCGTCAAAAGCGTTGTCATTATCGCGTTTTTGAGGTGTTTTTTAGGCTCAGTAGAGGACACGGTTTCTACTGTGATTAAGCCTTCGCTAAAGTTTACTTCTGAACGACTCAAGTAATTATCTATGTATTTCACATAGTTACTCTTACCTGCCATTTTTACTTCACTGCTGCCCCAGCGCTTTTGGATATTGCCAGAAAAGCTATTAATCAACGCATCCAGTGCACCGGTGTCTTTTTCAAACTGACCAGGTAGCTCTGCCAAGTTGCTTACAAATCGGTTGGTCGGTTCGTAATTCACATCATAAATGCTTTCGACAAATTCACGGCTGCAGCCTGTTAATAACATGGCTGTTAGGAAGTAACTTAGCTTTTTCATAGTTCCTCATACAAAAATGACATCGCAGCGTTAACCATGATGTCATTAAAGTTTGCTTAAATAAATGTCTTATTCGCTTGGTGGAGTATAGCCATCAATTACGACATCTTTACCTTCGAAAAGGAAGTTAACCATCTCAGTTTCAAGAAGTTTACGATGTTCAGGATCCATCATATTTAGCTTCTTTTCATTGATAAGCATGGTTTGTTTGCTTTGCCATTGTCCCCAAGCTTCTTTAGAGATGTTGTCAAAGATACGCTTACCTAAGTCACCTGGGTAAAGTTGAAATTCTAAGCCTTCAGCGTCTTTCTGGAGGCGAGCACAAAATACAGTGCGGCTCATAGTGGTTCCTCTTATCGCGTTCGTTGATTCAAACGTCGTCGTTCAGTTCAAAGGGTAGGCTCTCAATAAGCTGCTTCACAGGAGCGGCTAGGCCAATTTCTTCCGGTTTTGATAAGTTATACCAGAGACCTTTGGTCCCTTCCATTATCAAATCTGGTTGTTTATCTAATTTTACTAATACAGGTGTGATATCTAAGTGGTAGTGACTGAAAGTGTGTCTAAACGCAATCATGGTCTTGATTGATTCGGTTTCAGTGTCTTTGATAGAGCGAAGATCTAACTGATGTTCGATCTCCGCGTTGTTATTTTGAGGGAAACAGAACAAGCCTCCCCAGATACCAGACTGAGGGCGCTGTTCAAGCCACACTTGATTGTCGTGATAAAGAATCACAAACCACGTTTCTTTTACCGGTTTTTCTTTCTTAGGTTTCTTGCCCGGGAAGTCGAGTTGTCTATCAAGCTTCTTAGCTTCACACATGCTTTCAATCGGACACAGAGTACATTTAGGTTTGCTACGAGTACAAACCATGGCACCCATGTCCATCATCGCCTGATTGTACTTATCGACATCTTTCTTCGGAGTATGAGCTTCTGCATGCTCCCAAAGTTGGTTTTCAACCTTCTTTTGTCCGGGCCAACCTTCAACGGCAAAGCTTCTTGCAAGCGTTCGTTTCACATTGCCATCAAGAATTGCATGGGGAAGTTTGTGAACTGATGAAAGTACTGCAGCTGCAGTGGAGCGACCAATACCCGGTAGCGCGTTCATCTCTTCAAGGGAAAGTGGAAACTCACCACCATATTGTTCTGCGACGATCTTTGCTGCTTTATGTAGATTGCGAGCTCGCGCGTAATAACCAAGCCCAGTCCATAGGTGAAGCACTTCA
This sequence comes from Vibrio sp. Isolate34, assembly GCF_022397915.1. GTDB lineage: Bacteria > Pseudomonadota > Gammaproteobacteria > Enterobacterales > Vibrionaceae > Vibrio. Next base: position 3,587 of record NZ_JAKEUO010000015.1, read on the forward strand.
TCTTGCTCGGCGTTTGCTAGGTCAATAACCGTTGGGAAACGTTCCAAGAAGCGTTGATAGTATGGAATCACCGTAGCAACCTGAGTCTGCTGAAGCATGATTTCAGATAGCCAAACGGTGTAGGCGGTTTTGTTTTGTTGCCAAGGTAATTCTTTACGCCCGTAGGCGTCATACCACTTTAATATGGCGGTTGCGAAAGGAGTCACGACATGCTCTATGCTTTGCTATTATTAGAAGCGAAATTGCACCACACTTAACGTTGGATGTAAAACAGACAAATTGTGTGGGAATTTATCCACGGAAAGACTTGCACCGAAGGCAATTCTTTGGATAATCCCCGCTTTGATTAATCAATGTGCAGGCAAAAATCAATGAGTGAAGTGACCACTAACGAATATACTGAAGACGGCAAACTGGTTCGTAAGATCCGTAGTTTTGTTCGCCGCGAAGGCCGCTTAACAAAAGGCCAAGAAAACGCGATGAATGAATGTTGGCCAACAATGGGTATCGACTACAACCCAGAGCTTCTTAATTGGAAAGAAGTATTTGGCAACGATAACCCAGTTGTACTAGAGATTGGCTTCGGTATGGGTGCATCACTGGTTGAAATGGCAAAGAACGCACCTGAGAAAAACTTCTTAGGTATTGAAGTTCATAGCCCAGGTGTTGGTGCTTGTCTAGGTACAGCGCGTGATGCTGGCGTAACTAACCTGCGTGTAATGTGTCACGATGCAGTAGAAGTATTTGAACACATGATTCCAGATAGCAGCCTGCATACACTGCAACTGTTCTTCCCTGACCCATGGCACAAAGCTCGTCACCACAAACGTCGTATCGTTAAGGCTGAGTTTGCAGAAATGGTTCGCGGTAAGCTTCAACTTGATACTGGTATTTTCCACATGGCAACAGACTGGGAAAACTACGCAGAGCACATGATTGAAGTGATGAACGTTGCTCCAGGCTTCGAGAATATCGCTGAAGATGGTGATTACATTCCTCGCCCTGATGAGCGCCCACTGACTAAATTTGAAGCTCGTGGCCACCGTCTAGGTCATGGTGTTTGGGATATTAAGTACAAGCGTACTAAGTAATTCTCGAGCACAATAAGTGAAGGTAAACCTGCTTTAGGTTAAACCTTACACTTTGTGGGATTGATTAAAGCCAACATTATTGTAATGTTGGCTTTTTTGTCCTTAGACTTTTATTGCGATAAAGGTTTAAGGACAGAAAGTAATGCTAGACCCCTACAAAAATAACAATATAGAAGTAAACACACATGAAACCAACTCAAGCTATTTTGGCCGAGATTTTAGACGAAGTTCGTCCCCTAATTGGTCAGGGAAAGGTTGCTGATTATATCCCTGCATTGGCTCGCGTATCGAACCAGAAACTGGCGATTGCGGTATACACAAACGAAGGTGAGGTGATTCAAGCGGGTGATGCAGAGGAAGCTTTTTCTGTGCAATCCATCTCTAAAGCCTTGAGCCTGACGTTAGCTATGGTGTTATACAAGCCTGAAGAGATTTGGCAACGCGTAGGCAAAGAACCTTCTGGCCAAGCCTTTAACTCTATGATTCAGCTTGAGATGGAGCATGGCATCCCCCGCAACCCGTTCATTAATGCGGGGGCAATTGTCGTTGCAGACCTACTACAAAGTCGCTTGTCTGCGCCTAGGCACCGCTTATTAGAGTTTGTGCGTCAGTTATCGGGTGATACTCATATTGTGTATGACAAGGTGGTAGCAGCTTCTGAAATGATGCACAGCGACCGTAATGCTGCAATTGCTTATTTGATGCGTTCATTTGGCAACTTTGAGAATGATGTTATCCCAGTTCTGAATAACTACTTCCATGCTTGTGCACTTAAAATGACGTGTGTGGATTTGGCAAAAACCTTTAGCTATTTGGCGAACAAAGGTGTGTCAGTTCAGACTAAGAAAGAGATCATCACGCCTGTTCAAACTAAGCAGTTGAATGCTTTGCTTGCGACATGTGGTTTGTACGATGGGGCTGGTGAGTTTGCTTACCGTGTTGGTATGCCCGGCAAATCGGGTGTGGGTGGCGGTATTATCGCTATCGTTCCGGGTGAGATGACCATCGCTGTGTGGTCTCCAGAGCTTGATCCTTCTGGTAACTCTCTTGCAGGTACTAAGGCGCTAGAGTTGCTTTCAGAGCGAATTGGTCGTTCTATTTTTTAGAAGAAAGATACGAGATGCGAGCACGGACTTCGTCCTATAGAGCGCTTCGCTTCGAGAAAGATTCTTACAATAAAAAGGGTTGGCCCTAAAGCCAACCCTTACGCAATAATTCTCGAATTATTCGTCTTCTTCCGCCATAAAGGCTTCCAGCAGATCATTTAGGAATAGCTTTCCTTTTTCAGTGATCTGCCAGTGAGTGTCGGTTTCGTTCAAGTAACCTAGCTCTTTTGCCCACTCAATCGTTGACTGAACAACGTCAAAACCAAGCCCAGTAGTATCGATGAAATCTTGTTTTGGACACGCTTCCATTAACCTAAAGCGGTTCATAAAGAATTCAAAAGGGCGGTCTTCATTCGGCACTTCAAACTCATCGGATAGGTACGGTTTCACCATGTTCTGGTAAGCCGCTAAATAGCCTCTAGGGTGTTTAACCTTAGTCGTGCGAATGATGCGTCCATCAGCAAAACTTAGCTTGCCATGAGAGCCACAACCAATACCTAGGTAGTCACCAAAGCGCCAATAGTTAAGGTTATGCTGACACTGGTAGCCCGGTTTGCTGTAGCCTGAAATTTCGTACTGCACATAGCCTGCGTCTGCGAGTCTCTTATGACCTAGGTCGAAAATATCCCAAAGATCATCATCGTCAGGTAGCTTTGGCGTTTTGTAATAGAACATGGTGTTAGGTTCTATTGTTAGCTGGTACCAAGATAAGTGTGGAGGGTTAAGCTCGATCGCTTTGTCTAGATCTGCCAATGCTTGATCTATGCTTTGATCCGGTAAGCCGTGCATAAGATCTAAGTTGAAACTATTCAATCCGATCTTGTGCGCTAAATGAGCGGCATTTACAGCTTCATCTTGACCATGGATACGGCCAAGTCTTTCTAGCTTCTCTTGCTCAAAGCTTTGTACACCAACCGAGATTCGATTCACCCCAGCCTTTTGGTAACCTGCAAAACGCTCCGCTTCAATGGTGCCTGGGTTGGCTTCCATGGTGATTTCGATTTCCGGTTTGAACGGGATGCGTTGTTCAATACCTTGCAGCAATCGACCAATTCCTTCTGGAGAGAATAGGCTCGGAGTACCACCACCAATAAAAATTGAGTGCAGTGGACGAGGTGCGCCATTGAGTTGGTACTTTTCGATATCAGTATCGAGATCCTCAAGCAGCGCATCGATGTACTCCTTTTCAGGAATCTCGGCTTTCAGAGCGTGTGAGTTGAAATCACAATACGGACACTTTTGTACACACCATGGGATGTGTACATAAAGGCTAAGTGCTGGTGGTATAAGCGCTGCATTGTGCATTACAGAGCTTGCTCCTTGATTGCTTCGAATAGAGAAGCAAGGGCTTTACCGCGGTGTGAAAGCTGCTTTTTACGTGTAGATTCTAGCTCAGCAGATGCGCAGTTATCTTCTGGTACAAAGAATACAGGATCGTAGCCAAAGCCATTCTCACCGTGCTTTTCCGTCAGAATGCGACCTTCCCATTTACCGTGACACACCAATGGTGTTGGATCGTTTTCGTGACGCATTAACACCAACACACAGTGGAAACGAGCGGTACGCTTTTCAGTTTCCACACCTTGCATGGCATCAAGCAGCTTTTCAATGTTTTGCTCATCCGTCGCCCCTTCACCTGAGTAACGCGCTGAGTAGATGCCCGGAGCACCGTTTAGGAAATCAACCTCTAAACCTGAGTCGTCTGCGATCGCTGGCAGCCCTGTCTCTTTCGCTGCATGGCGAGCCTTGATGATGGCATTTTCAATGAAAGTTGTTCCCGTTTCAGCGACTTCTGAAACATTAAACTCACTTTGTGCGACAACGTCAAAACCAAACTCAGACAGAATATCTGCCATCTCGCGAACTTTACCTTGGTTGCCTGTGGCTAAAACAATCTTACTCATGGGGATGTGGCTCTAATAAGTTAGTGAACAGAAAAGTGACGGTTGAAGTTACTCTTCTATATAGAATTTTTGTGTGAAGCGCAGTGGACCTGTGCCTTTCAAGCCTGCGTTAACATCGATATTAAAAGTGATATTTTCTTCGTGTGTTACAGGGAACTCAGCTAGGTAATAAATCGCATCACCTTCCTTTATCTCGCGGAAGTTAAGCGTGCGAGTGTTGCCTACAAGGTTTTTCGCTGTTCCCGTAATTTTAGCCGTTGTTGCAGGCTTGCCAAGGGAAGCTTTGTCTAACACGCTGATGTTCAGAATCGCTGAGTAGCCATTTCGCTTAAGTTTATATTGCTTAGCGACTTGAGCTGTTAGAAATGTCGAGTTAAAAGCCGAGTAGTGAACCTCGACATCCTTAATGTTTTTAAATTGTCCTGCTGAGCTTGGTAGGGCAACAAGAGCGGTGAGTAGTGCTGTAATCCATAGACGCATAGTGACTCCAATAAATAGCAAAAAGCCATCATAGGATGGCTTTGACTTCAGTTGGGATTTGGCTTGGCGAGCATATTCGAACTTGTTTGTGCCGGCCGAGCTCTCCCTTTTCTATCTTAATTTGCCCTTTAGCGACCTTAAACTGTTTCGCTAGGTATTTCGCTAAGTGGGCATTGGCTTTGCCATCTACTGGTGGAGCAGTAATGGCTATTTTGAGTTCCTCACCGTGCAAGCCAACAATCTTGTCTCGGCTTGCTTTGGGTTGGATATAGAGCCTAAGAAGAATATCGTCTTCCTCGGCCCAAACCGCTTTTGGCATCGTCAAAGTACCTGATGTTCGTACTTGAATTATAGCTGATACCAAATAGGACCAATCATGTCGCCCATTAGGAAGTTCGCAAACTGTAGAACAATGAACAGAACCAGCACGCTTAGGTCGAAACCACCCATATCCGGCAGGATACGGCGGATAGGCATTAGCATTGGCTCTGTCAATTGATGGAACACGTACTCGATTGGGCTACGGCCTTGGCTAACCCAGCTAAGGATTGCACGGATTAGTAGAACCCAGAAGATCAAACCACCCGCCGCTTTTAGCAAAGATAGTGCACCAAAAATCAGGAAGCTGATATCGAATACAGCTGCGCCGCCAGAGATAATCAGGTTGAGAGCAACGAACTTAAGCACACATAGCACATAAGCAAATACAACCGTCGCAAGATCAAGGCTGCCGATAGATGGGATAACTCGGCGTAGTGGGGCAACAACCGGTTGTGTCGCTTTTACGATGAATTGTGAGAATGGATTGTAGAAATCTGCACGTGATGCTTGTAGCCAGATACGCAAGATCACAACCATGATGTAAAGATCAAAAACGGTCGAGATCAGAAAGCTCATCGAGTTCATATTGTTTCCTTTTTCGGATTTACTTGCCGCTTAGATATAACCCGAGCGACAAAATGCTTAAAACAGTTTTTCCATCTCTTCAGCTCGAGCGACTGCCGCTTGCATGGCTTTGGCTACGATGTCTGATAGTTGATGTTCATTGAACGTGCGCAATGCTTCTGCAGTTGTTCCGCCTTTTGAAGTCACTTGTTCACGCAGTGTCGATAATTCAGTATTTGGATTCGCTACCACCATCTCTGCCGCGCCTAATGCAGACTGCTGCACTAATTTACGAGCGGTTTCTTGGTCGAAACCTTGGTTGATTGCTTCTGCTTGCATCGCTTCCATAAACAGGAAGAAGTAAGCCGGAGCACTTCCCGCTGCCGCAATGATGTTATTGATCCCAGACTCTTGCTCAACCCAGCTCACTTCACCTACAGCTTGCATCAGCTGAGAGGCGAAGTCTTTATCATCTTGGCTGACCGTTGAATCGGCATAAAGACCGCTCATCCCTTTACCAAGCAGTGATGGCGTGTTTGGCATCACACGAACAAGGTTCAGTTGGCAGTTTAACATCTCATTGAGTCGATTCGCATTAATCCCCGCAGCAATTGAGATAACCAGTTTATTGCTAAAGTCGATGCTTTGTAAGGGTTTACATACATCAGCCATCATTTGTGGCTTCACTGATAACACAACAACGTCTGCTTGCTCGGCTGCGGCAATATTATCGCTGGTGGTATTGATGCCATATTCTTGCTCTAACGGCAGCCTTCTGGTGTCTGAAGGCGCTGTCGCAGTAATCTTTTGCGCTGGGTAACCACTTGCTACTAAGCCCGCTACAATTGAGCGAACCATGTTTCCCGCCCCAATAAAGGCGATGTTCTTATGTTCCATATATAAAATCCTGAGCGTGTCGCTGCGCGATTCAAGCGAAGCGGTATCAATACTTATCGTCGATTTTCTGGTTGCTAACTAATTTCTGATTGCTAACTAATTGCTATTTTGCGTAATCACGAGCACCAAAGATGGCCGTTCCAATACGAACCATGGTACTGCCAGCCTCAACTGCTGCGTCCATATCACCACTCATGCCCATAGACAGGGTATCGATGTCTGGATACTTCGCGGCGAGCTTATCTTTAAGCTCTGCCAGTTGAGAGAATGCATTAAGCTGTGATTGATAGTCAGAGACGTTTGCAGGAATTGACATCAATCCTCTTAAGGTGAGGTTAGGGAGCGACGAAATCAACTCTGCCAGTGCAAAAAATGTCTCTTCAGAAGTACCAGATTTGGACTCTTCGCCACTGGTATTCACTTGAATCAGCACCTGTAGAGGTGGAAGTTCGCTTGGGCGTTGATCATTAAGTCTTTGCGCGATTTTATCGCGATCGACGGAATGGACCCATTGGAAGCTTTCCGCAATTGGGCGCGTTTTATTGGACTGAATTGGACCAATAAAGTGCCACTCTAAATTTAGGTTAGAATGTTGTTCTGAAAAGTGTTTTACTTTATCTACACCTTCTTGAACATAGTTTTCACCAAAGGCAACTTGGCCTCCGAGTGCGGCTTCTAGAATCGCATCAATAGGTTTAGTTTTGCTGACGGCTAAAAGTTGCACGGACTCTGGAGCTCGTCCGCACTTTTGCTCAGCACTACGAATCTGTGAGGTGATTTGTTCGATATTTTGTTGAATACTACTCATAGCTGACTTTACTTAAGGGAAAATAAATGGATATCACTGAGTTACTAGATTTTAGTGTAAAGCATAACGCGTCAGATCTACATCTTTCTGCGGGTGTATCTCCAATGGTACGTATAGATGGTGAAGTAAGGAAGCTTGGAATACCAGCTTTGAGTCATGCTGATGTACATCGTTTAGTTTTTGAGATCATGAGCGATTCGCAGCGTGGTGAGTTTGAAGAAAAATTGGAAGTCGACTTCTCTTTTGAATTGCCCAATGTCGGTCGTTTCCGTGTGAATGCTTTTAACCAAGCTCGTGGTTGCTCAGCTGTCTTTCGAACTATCCCTGTAGAGATCCCGACTTTAGATCAACTAGGTGCGCCTGAAATCTTTGAAAAGATTGCGAACTACGAAAAAGGTTTAGTGCTCGTCACTGGCCCAACTGGTTCTGGTAAATCGACGACCCTTGCGGCGATGGTAGATTACGTAAACCGTAACCACAATAAGCACATCCTGACGATCGAAGACCCAATTGAATTCGTTCATACCAACAATAAATGCCTAGTTAACCAGCGTGAGGTTCATCGTGATACTCACAGCTTTAAAGCGGCGCTGCGCAGCGCGTTACGTGAAGATCCTGATGTTATCCTCGTGGGTGAGCTTCGTGACCAAGAAACGATCAGCTTAGCGCTAACTGCTGCAGAAACCGGTCACTTGGTTTTTGGTACTTTGCATACCAGCTCTGCTGCTAAAACTATCGACCGTATTATTGATGTATTCCCTGGTAGCGACAAAGACATGGTGCGTTCTATGCTGTCTGAATCGTTGCGTTCGGTTATTGCTCAGAAGCTGTTGAAGCGTGTTGGTGGCGGTCGTGTGGCTTGTCATGAAATCATGATGGCGACACCAGCGATCAGAAACTTGATTCGTGAAGACAAGGTCGCGCAAATGTATTCGATCATTCAAACGGGCGCAGCACATGGTATGCAGACCATGGAGCAAAATGCGAAGCAGCTGATGGCTCAAGGCTTGGTTGACTCGGAAGAGGTCGAGAGAAAGATCGAAATTGAAACCTCAATGTTTTAATCAAGGTGAACAAAATGGAATTGAATCAAATCCTTGAAGGGATGCTGTCTCAAAAGGCATCGGATCTTTATATCACCGTTGATGCACCTATCTTGTTTCGTGTTGATGGTGAATTGCGACCTCAAGGCGAGAAACTGAATGCGGCTCAGGTTGCTCAACTACTTGATGCAATGATGGATCAAGACCGACGTGATGAATATCAGCAAACACGTGAGGCAAACTTTGCCATTGTGCGTGAGTTTGGTCGCTTTCGTGTCAGTGCATTCTTTCAACGAGAGCTGCCTGGAGCGGTAATTCGACGCATCGAGACTAACATTCCAACCTTTCAACAATTAAAGCTTCCTGATGTATTACAAGACCTTTCAATCGCTAAGCGCGGGCTTGTGCTGGTGGTTGGTGCGACTGGCTCTGGTAAATCGACCTCTATGGCTGCGATGACAGGCTATCGTAATACCAATCGTTCTGGGCATATCTTGACGGTTGAAGACCCGATTGAATTCGTCCACGAACATAAGAAATGTATCGTGACTCAGCGTGAGGTTGGGCTCGATACCGAGAGCTACGAAGTCGCACTTAAGAACTCTTTGCGCCAAGCACCAGATATGATCTTGATTGGTGAAATCCGTAGCCGTGAAACCATGGAATATGCGATGACCTTTGCTGAGACTGGTCACCTGTGTATGGCAACTTTGCACGCGAATAATGCCAACCAAGCGCTAGAGCGTATTCTACACTTGGTGCCGAAAGAGCAGAAAGAACAGCTCCTATTTGATCTGTCGATGAACCTGCGTGGTGTGGTTGCTCAGCAGTTAATCAGAGATAAAAATGGCAGTGGGCGTCATGGTGTGTTTGAGATTCTACTCAACAGCCCACGCGTATCTGATTTAATTCGTCGTGGTGAGTTGCACGAGTTAAAAGCAACGATGGCAAAATCGAAAGAAGTCGGGATGCAGACTTTTGACCAAGCTTTGTATGATTTGGTCGTAGCAGGAAAGATTAGCGAAGAAGATGCGCTCCACAGTGCTGACTCGGCTAATGACTTACGCTTAATGCTTAAAACCAGACGAGGTGATGGTGACTACGGAACCGGGGCGTTGGCTGGTGTGAAGATAGACATGGGCTGATGAAAACGCCTGATTTCATTCCATTTGAAATCAGGCGTTCGTCATTTTCTTCGCTTGGCTTGTGTCTGTATTATCAACGCTTCTTGTTCTTAGGCTCACTAATTACGCTTGCGTTAGTCGTAGTATGATTCATATAACCAGCATTGTTGTGACTTGTCGAACTGCATGCTGATATTGCTAGAGCTACGAAGGTTACCAGAAAAATTTTCATAATTTTTCTCACTTATCTAATTACTAATGTGTTAGACATTACGTCGTACAATTAGTATAGGTTCAGAAAATACTTTCAGCATTTAGTGATTAATTTTTTATTAGCAATATTGTGCTTCAAACCAGCTCTCTAAAATAACGACAGCGGATTGATTATCCACATTGCCTTTACTTAGTGCTTTGTAGCCACCCATGTCAAAGAGGTCAGCTCTTGCTTCTGCGGTCGATAGCCTCTCATCGTGCAGTTCAACATCAACACCAAAGCGTCCTTTCAGGCGGTTAGCGAACTTCTTCGCTCTAGGGGTGATGGTTGCTAGATCTTTGCCATGAAGGTCGGTAGGAAGGCCAACCACAATCAGATTTGGTTGCCATTCCTTAATTTGCTTTTCGATATCGTCCCAGTTTGGGATGCCATCTTTGGCTTTAAAGGCTTTCAGAGGGCTTGCTGTGCCTGTGACTTCTTGTCCAATCGCACTGCCGATACTTTTTGTACCGTAGTCAAATGCCATAATTGTTCGTGACATGGGGCTTCCAAATTAATCTGTGTTTGAGAGTGTCTGTTTATTTTATTTAGCTGATTTGAGTTAGGCGTGACCAGCATCTGCTGAAAGCTGAGCGGCATTAATACCTAACATTTGTACCGCAACTTTCCAACGGTCCGAGATGGGGGTGTCGAAGATGACCTTTGGATCGGCTTCAACGGTTAGCCATGAGTTCTCGGTCAGTTCGATCTCCAGTTGGCCAGGCTCCCACCCAGAATAACCAAGTGCAACCAGATAATTGATCGGTTCATCTTCGGTCCCTAACACCATCAAGATATCTTTTGAGGTCGTTACCGAGATTTGGTCAGTCATGTTGATGCTGGATTGATAGCTGCCTTTGGGCTTGTGTAAAATAAACCCGCGGTCTTCTGCGACTGGCCCACCATTTAAAACTGGTTTATCAAGACTTGCTTGGTTGGGTTTTGGTTGTTCAGAATCAACCTCAACTTGTTTGAGCATGCTGCCGACAGTGACATCGATAGGGGCGTTGATCATCAAACCCATTGCGCCTTCGTCATTATGCTCACAAAGGTAGATCACCGAATTTTGAAAGTACGGGTCTTTCATTCCGGGCATAGCGACCAGAAAGTGGTTCGTTAAATTCATAGAGCCTCCTGCCAGTGTGTTCCCAGTAAAGGAAGAAGAGCGGCGTAAAGCCGCTCATTGATTCTGTGTCTAAATGTTTGCGAATAGCTAAGACTTTCTTAAGTTTAGGCTATTTAGCGTTAACGCGACGCTCGATTGCATCCATTAATTTACCCGTAACTGAAATATCAAAAGCAGCTTCAATTTCACGGATACACGTTGGACTCGTCACGTTAATCTCAGTCAGCTTGTCACCGATAACGTCAAGTCCTACGAAGATTAAGCCTTTCTCTTTTAGTGCTGGAGCAACCGCTCGTGCGATAGCCCAGTCAGTTTCACTTAGAGGACGAGCTTCACCAGTACCACCAGCCGCTAGGTTGCCTCGAGTTTCCCCTTTAGCCGGAATACGCGCTAGGCAGTAAGGCATTGGCTCACCATCAACCACAAGAATACGCTTGTCACCGTTGCTGATGTCTGGAACAAATGTCTGTGCCATTGCGTAGTTCTGACCGTGGTTAGTCAAGGTTTCAATGATCACTGATACGTTTGGATCGCCTTCCTTAACACGGAAGATAGATGCGCCACCCATGCCATCAAGTGGCTTAAGGATTACGTCACCGTGTTTCTCGCGGAACTCTTTAATCTTTTCTGCTTTGCGAGTTACGATAGTAGTTGGCGTTAGCTCTGGGAACCAAGCAGTGAACAATTTCTCGTTACAGTCACGTAGGCTTTGCGGTTTGTTTACGATCAGCGCGCCGTTCTCTTCAGCACGTTCAAGAATGTAGGTTGCGTAGATGTACTCAGTGTCAAACGGAGGATCTTTACGCATTAGCACAGCATCTAAATCAGATAGCGCGATAGTCTGTTCTGACTTGAATTCGTACCAACCGTTTGGATCTTCTTTGAGTTCTACAACCTTTGTGTCAGCAATGGCTACGCCTTGATCTAAGTGTAGATCATCCATTTCCATGTAATGGATTTCGTAACCACGACGCTGAGCTTCAAGCATCATGGCAAAGCTAGAGTCTTTTTTGATGTTAATGGATGAAATTGGATCCATTACGATGCCAAGTTTGATCATTTTTTTCTCCTAGCCTAGATCGCCAAAACGGACTTGTAAGGCAGTAATTGCGGTTAGAGCTGCTGTCTCGGTACGAAGTACACGTGGGCCGAGTAGCGTCTCTTCAAATTTGTATTGTTCTGTCATGCCGATTTCTTCAGCTGACAAGCCTCCTTCAGGACCGATCAATAGGCGTACTTTGCTGATAGGTTCTGGAAGGGTATTAATTGAGTATTTTGCGCGAGGGTGCAGGTTTAGCTTTAGAGCTTCGCTTGGTTCGCTGCACCACTCTTCAAGCTGCATGATTGGGCGAATGACTGGAACCGTGTTACGGCCACACTGTTCACACGCCGCGATAGCAATCTTTTGCCACTGCGCGAGCTTTTTCTCGAATCGCTTAGTATCGAGTTTAACGCCACAGCGCTCTGAAATAAGAGGGGTAATGGTGTTTACACCAAGCTCAACCGACTTCTGAATCGTGAATTCCATTTTGTCGCCACGTGAAATTACTTGGCCTAAATGTAAGTCTAATGGAGATTCACTGCTGCGTTCGATTCGCTCAGTAACATTAACCGTCACATTCTTCTTTGATACCTCAGCAATTGTCGCAGGGAATTCAGCGCCACTGCCATCAAATAGAAGGACTTCTTGGCCTTCTTTCATGCGGAGGACACGACCAACATGACCCGCGGCATCTTCGCCTAAAGCGAGAGAACCTAACTGGTGAATGCGTTCTGGGTGATGGATACGAGGGATTCTCATGCTGGTAAACCTATAAATATAATCATTTGGGTATTTTGTCTCTGCCTAACATGGATGCTTTTAGTTGAAAAAACAAGGGGAGAGCAAGAGTTTCAAGGGCAATTCTGAAACTCTTGTTTGAGACGGTTATAAATGTGGGTTACGCGAGTGGCGTTATTTACAAGCTGGGTAAACAAATGGGTTGTGATTACCTTGGATGGCATAGATTCGCTCATCACGAGTACATTCCCACTTATCGACAGGAAACTGCTTGTTCCACGCCATCATCAGATTGGTTTGTTGCTTAGATAACTTGAAGCCATACTCTTGGCTCATGTAAAGATAAGTACGAGCGATAGAGCCTTTTGCTCTGTCTGGCGGCATAACTTTACGTTGCTTGAAGTTGACCTGCATTTCACACTGACCATAGCTCACGCCATCCATGCCGTTCCACTGACTGAAATTGTAGTTGGAGCGATCACCGTTAACCTCGCCAATGGCCGGAGTTAGGTTGTGAAGGTCGCCTTCCATGGATTTGAATACTTTGTCATTACGAGTGCAGTTTTTGCGCCCACCATCTTGCCAGCACTGACGCTGGTGGCCAAATTGCCAAGCGGGAACCACGTGTTCCCATTCAATTCGACTCGCACGTTTTTGCTGCTTTCGTACTTGATAACCACAGCCATCAAGGTCTGGAATGCCTTTCTTTTTGTCTTTCCAAGTAATATCACAGCCACAATAAAATGAAGTCGGATGATCAAGGTAAATTTTCACGGCTTCTTTTTTTGCTTTGTAGAAGGAACTTGGTGGAGCGGCGAAAACGCTTTGGGTTACCAGTAGGCCAAATACTATCGTTAAGTAAAAAGACACCAATAGGCCAAATGCTTTTGGAGTGGTTTTGTGCATAGAAAAAGACTGATAAAAGTATGATAAATATCAGTCTAGCACTCAAGTGATAGATTTCTCCATTACATTTCAATCATCTAATCGATGGAGTGCAATTTCCTGAAGAAAAACGAGCAGGCTACTGAATCTAACGTGTGCCGAGTATTAGGTGTTAGCTGAGTTGCGTGCCTGTAAAAGCCAAGGTTTGATTGCACTGTTGGCAGCGATAGCTTGATTGGTTACGCAATACCTTGTTGTGACGTCTAATCGAAAGTGGGTAAACCGTGCAGTCGCAGCGGTACTCAAAGGTCTTGCCTTGCACTGAGGTGATCTCAAAACTGTGGGTTGTTTTGGCTGGTACGTTGAATACCTTTTCCATCACGTATCTCCACTCATTCCCGTGAGGTCTCACTCGTCCAAATACTTGATGTGTGATCAGATGCGCCAGTTCATGAGGCACCACCTCGTTAACGAAGGCATCCTCATTTTCGGCGAAGAGTACATGGTTGAGCTTAATTTCATTGAGCTGAAGGTATGCCTTTCCTGCTGCCTTTCCTCTTAACTTGTAAGTAATGGTTGGGCATGGGAATTCACGAGAGAAATGTTGATTAGCGATAGCTAGGCACTCGGCCAATTTCTTATTTGCTCGATGTTGTTGCGGGGTGTAAGACAAACGTTGTTAACTCCAAAAAAAGGCCTCAGCGTTTAAGCTAAGGCCTCATCATAACATTGCTTTTTGATCTAGCGATGCTTTACACGTGATGTTTTTTCTTAATGATCTCGTGATAAGCGTGCCATGTACTATAACCAAGTAGCGGCATGGTGACGATCATTCCGATACCGTAGGTGGCAAAACCCACCAGAATGCCCGCACAAATAATACTTGCCCAAACCACCATTGCAGGAATGTTCGATTTCACGGCATTAAAGCTAGTGAAAATCGCACTCATCACATCAACGCGTCTCTCCATCATTAACGGAATTGAAAATGCTGAGATGCTGAATATGAGGCTTGCGATGACAAAACCAATCACAGAACCTGTAATTAAGAAGGGAGCGAACTCAGCCAATGGTGCACCTTGCACTGAAGGGTAGAGCGCGTGCAATAACGCAGCGATACGCATCCAGAATATCATCGCAACCATCAACACAATCGCAAAGGCCCATTGGTGGGTGGAGTTGCGAGTGATGGCTTTCATTGAGTGGAGTAGGCTGGCGTTATGGCCTTTTTCTCTTTCCCAAGCTGCGTCATACAAGCCTAGGGCAAGAAACGGCCCTATCAGCATGTACACGATCAGGCTTGGCATCACGACTAAGTGTGTTCCTTGCCATTGGACAAGTTGAACAATCGCAATTGCCGCTCCCATAAAGCACAATCCGTAAAATGCGCTGATTAATGGCATTCTTACTAAGTCATGCAGAGCAAGCGACAACCAATGAAAGGGTGCGGAAATACTGATTTGGTTGCAAGGAATGGTGCGAGCGTAATCCTTATCGCTGACCTTGTGTTTTTTATCGTTCAATTCGGATGGGTGCGCGGTACGAGGCATAGATCCCCCTAGTTAAATAACGTCCTAGTTATAATTCCATAAGGCTCATCGATGTGGCTTGTGTGAGAGTTATGGTGTCGAGCTAAATTGCTCTTTGTCATCCCAGTTTTTGTTCTAGCGTGCATTTAACGAGCGTTATCAGACTGAATTAATTTAAGTTAAATGTGAGCTTGATCGCCTAGGAGTTACCTTAACTATTGTCAGTAGTGTTCGAAAACACAAATTATCGGCGTCTTTTTATACTTAGTGGTTAACGGTAAAGAAGGGCGTTAAAGAAGGAAGTTGCGAGTGAAGGTTCGGTAAGTACATAAAAATAAAGCCCTTACTAAGCAGTAAGGGCTTTAAAGAAACAAATCGCAGTGGCTAAATTATTTTAAGCCAGCGAAGTCTGCAAGGACTGCTGCTTTGTCAGTCGCTTCCCAAGGGAATTCTTCACGACCGAAGTGACCGTATGCAGCAGTCTGCTTGTAGATAGGCTGAAGAAGGTTCAGCATTTCTTGAAGACCGTATGGACGTAGGTCGAAGTTTTGACGAACCGCTTCAATGATGATTTCGTGAGCTACTTTCTCAGTACCAAACGTTTCAACCATGATAGATGTTGGATCTGCAACACCGATAGCGTAAGACAGTTGAATCTCACAACGGTCAGCCATGCCAGCAGCAACGATGTTTTTAGCAACGTAACGTGCTGCGTATGCTGCAGAACGGTCAACTTTTGATGGATCTTTACCAGAGAAAGCACCGCCACCGTGACGAGCTGCGCCGCCGTAGGTATCAACGATGATCTTACGACCTGTTAGACCACAGTCACCCATTGGGCCACCGATTACGAAACGGCCTGTTGGGTTGATGAAGAAGTTAGTGTCTTTGTTGATCCACTCAGCAGGGAGTACTGGCTTGATGATCTCTTCCATTACTGCTTCACGTAGATCCGGAGTTGTTACTGAATCACAGTGTTGAGTAGAAAGAACAACAGCATCGATACCAACGATTTTACCTTGGTCGTACTGGAATGTTACTTGAGATTTCGCATCTGGGCGAAGGAAGTCAAGCTTACCGCTCTTACGTACTTCAGCTTGCTTCTTAACAAGAAGGTGAGAGTAAGTAATTGGAGCAGGCATTAGGATTGGTGTTTCGTTAGTCGCGTAACCAAACATGATGCCTTGGTCGCCAGCGCCTTGCTCTTTAGGGTCTGCTTTATCAACACCTTGGTTGATGTCTGGAGACTGCTTACCAATTGTGTTTAGAACGGCACAAGAGTCAGCGTCAAAGCCCATATCAGAATGAACGTAACCAATTTCACGTACTGTTTCACGAGTGATTTCTTCGATATCAACCCATGCAGACGTTGTTACTTCACCGCCAACCATAACCATGCCGGTTTTTACGTAAGTCTCACAAGCAACACGTGCTTTTGGATCTTGTTCCAAGATGGCATCAAGAACAGCATCAGAGATTTGGTCTGCAATTTTATCTGGATGGCCTTCTGAAACAGATTCAGAAGTGAATAGGTGCTTAGCCATGAGAGCTCCACTTTTAGGTTTTGGTGTAAATAGTTTTATGGCGTCACAAGCTAGGAGGCGCCGCCATTAAATACAGTATATTTTGTAGGTGTTTCTACATCTAGACGGCTATTCTAAATTCCAGCGGTCGAATTACAAGCTCTTTTTTATGATATGTCATAACTAAACGTTTGCGTATCGTTTGAGATAAGCCGTTACTATGTGATGTAAATGATCGAAAATTGCGAAAAATGACCGTTAAAATGCCAGTAAAACGTTTGCAGTCGCTATAGTCGTTTGAGAGAATACCCGCGCTAATAAAAAAAAATTTTAGCATCAATCTCTTTTTTAAATCGCTTATGTATCCAGGAGCAGACATGCCTTCTCGTAAAGATCTAGCCAATGCAATCCGCGCACTTAGCATGGACGGTGTTCAACAAGCAAATTCAGGCCACCCAGGCGCACCTATGGGCATGGCTGACATCGCTGAAGTTCTTTGGCGTGGCCACTTGAACCACAACCCAGCAAACCCAGAGTGGGCTGACCGCGACCGTTTTATCCTGTCTAACGGCCATGGTTCAATGCTGATTTACTCTCTGCTTCACCTTGCAGGTTACGAGCTTTCAATTGAAGACCTTAAAAACTTCCGTCAACTGCACTCGAAGACTCCTGGTCACCCAGAGTACGGTTACGCTCCTGGTATCGAGACAACGACTGGTCCTCTAGGTCAAGGCATCACTAACGCTGTTGGTATGGCAATGGCTGAGAAAGCATTGGCTGCACAGTTCAACAAAGAAGGCCACGACATCGTAGACCACTACACTTATGCATTCATGGGTGATGGCTGTCTGATGGAAGGTATCTCTCACGAAGCATGTTCTCTAGCAGGTACGCTAGGTCTTGGTAAGCTGGTTGCTTTCTGGGATGACAACGGCATTTCTATCGATGGCGAAGTTGAAGGTTGGTTCTCTGACGATACGCCTAAGCGTTTTGAAGCATACGGCTGGCACGTAATCCCAGCAGTAGATGGTCACGATTCTGATGCTATCAATGCGGCTATTGAAGCGGCTAAAGCGGATCCTCGTCCAACGCTTATCTGTACTAAAACTATCATCGGTTTTGGTTCTCCAAACAAAGCGGGTACGCACGACTGTCACGGTGCTCCACTAGGCGCTGATGAAATCACAGCAACTAAAGCAGCATTGGGTTGGGAACACGGTCCTTTCGAAATCCCAGCAGATATCGCAGCTGAGTGGAATGCGAAAGAAGCAGGCGCAGCGAAAGAAGCAGCGTGGAATGCTAAGTTTGACGCATACGCAGCGGCTTACCCAGAGCTAGCAGCAGAATTCAAACGTCGTACTAACGGCGAACTTCCAGCTGAGTGGGAAGAGAAAGCAAATGCAATCATTGCTGATCTTCAAGCTAACCCAGCAAACATCGCTTCACGTAAAGCATCTCAAAACGCACTAGAAGCGTTTGGTCAAATGCTTCCAGAATTCATGGGCGGCTCTGCTGACCTTGCGCCTTCTAACCTAACTATGTGGTCTGGTTCTAAGTCTCTTGAAGCAACGGACTTCTCTGGTAACTACATCCACTACGGTGTACGTGAATTCGGTATGACAGCTATCATGAACGGTATCGCTCTGCACGGTGGCTTCGTACCATACGGCGCAACGTTCCTAATGTTCATGGAATACGCGCGTAACGCAATGCGTATGGCGGCTCTGATGAAAGTTCAGAACATCCAAGTTTACACGCACGATTCTATCGGCCTAGGCGAAGATGGTCCTACTCACCAACCGGTTGAGCAGATCGCATCTCTACGTCTGACTCCAAACATGAGCACATGGCGTCCATGTGACCAAGTTGAATCTGCAGTGGCTTGGAAACTGGCTATTGAACGTAAAGATGGTCCTTCATCGCTAATCTTCTCTCGTCAAAACCTTGCACAACAAGATCGTAACGCTGAGCAAGTCGCTAACATCGCTAAGGGTGGTTACATCCTGAAAGATTGTGAAGGCAAGCCAGAGCTAATCATCATTGCAACAGGTTCTGAAGTTGAGCTTGCAGTTGAAGCTGCTGCACAACTAACCGCTGAAGGTAAAGCTGTACGCGTAGTATCTATGCCTGCAACTGACGCGTTCGACAAGCAAGACGCTGAATACCGTGAGTCTGTACTTCCATCTGACGTTACAGCGCGTATCGCAGTAGAAGCTGGCATCGCTGACTTCTGGTACAAGTACGTTGGTTTCGGTGGCAAGATCATTGGTATGACAACGTTCGGCGAATCTGCACCAGCAGGCGAGCTATTCAAGATGTTCGGTTTCACTACTGAAAACGTAGTAAACACAGCGAAAGAGCTTCTTGCTTAATCATTGACTGATGGCCTTGTGCTAACAGTTAAATGAAGGAAAAAACCGAGCGCTAAGCTCGGTTTTTTGTCTCTGGGATTTGTTTTCTCCTAGACTCATCTTTATACGCAGCAGATCAATCTGTCCTAAGTAGGCTGAGTTATTCAACTAATGCCTTTTGGGTAGGATTCAGTTATTATCTGTTGCACGAAATTTTGGTTAGATGTACGGAACTATGCTAAAAGTCGCGATAAACGGATTTGGAAGAATAGGGCGTAATGTATTACGCGCTGTTTATGAAAGTGGCAAAAGCCAACAAATCAAAGTAGTAGCTGTCAATGAGCTTGCTCAGCCTGATGCTATGGCTCACCTATTGCAGTACGACACCAGTCACGGCCGCTTCGGTAAGAAGATCTCCAACGACCAAGAGCACATCTATGTCTATCACGGCATTGGTGCGGAAGATAAAGGTGAGTTCGATACAATTCGTATCTTGCACCTTGCTGATATTGAGTTGTTGCCTTGGCGTGACCTTGAGGTGGATATTGTACTCGACTGTACCGGTGTGTACGGTTGCCGAGCTGACGGCCTAGCGCATATTGCTGCTGGGGCGAAAAAGGTGCTGTTTTCACATCCTGGTGCGAACGACCTTGATAACACCATTATCTATGGCGTGAATCACGATACCATCGAAGCTGACCATCGAATCGTTTCCAACGGTTCATGTACCACCAACTGTATTGTTCCTATCATTAAGGTTCTTGATGACGCCTTTGGCATCGAGTCCGGTACCATCACAACGATTCACTCTTCAATGAATGATCAGCAAGTGATCGATGCGTACCACAGCGACCTTCGCCGTACTCGAGCTGCAAGCCAATCCATCATTCCTGTCGATACCAAATTGCATAAAGGTATTGAAAGAATCTTCCCGAAATTTTCTAACAAGTTCGAAGCGATATCTGTGCGTGTGCCAACGGTAAACGTAACAGCGATGGATTTAAGTGTCACAATTAATACAAATGTGAAAGTTAATGACGTAAATCAAACCATTGTTAATGCGTCCCAGTGTACATTACACAATATAGTTGACTATACTGAAGCGCCGCTCGTTTCCATCGACTTTAATCACGATCCCCATAGCGCAATCGTTGATGGTTCACAAACTCGAGTGAGCAACGGCCACTTAGTAAAAATGCTAGTGTGGTGTGACAATGAATGGGGCTTTGCGAACCGAATGCTGGATACGGTTCTCGCAATGCAAGCTTCTGAAGGCAAGAAGTAAGACCTAGAAGCAAATGTGCGGATTATTTATTTTTTAGCTTGAAATAAATGCCAAGTGTCCACATATTACTAGTAGTTAAAGAATTGCCAGTTGAATAATTTATAGGCTTAGCAGGGTTGCTGAGTTTCCAAAACTTTATTTTTATTTAAATTTGAGAGGACAAATCATGTCTGTGATCAAGATGACTGACCTGGAACTTGCAGGTAAACGCGTATTTATCCGTGCTGACCTAAACGTACCAGTAAAAGACGGTAAAGTAACTTCAGATGCACGTATCCTAGCATCTCTACCAACTATCAAGCTTTGCCTAGAAGCTGGTGCAAAAGTAATGGTTACTTCTCACCTTGGTCGTCCTACTGAAGGCGAATACAACGAAGAGTTCTCTCTAGCTCCTGTAGTTAACTACCTAAACGACGCACTAGATTGCGAAGTTAAACTAGCTAAAGATTACCTAAACGGCCTAGAGCTAAATGCTGGTGAACTAGTTGTTCTTGAAAACGTTCGTTTCAACGAAGGTGAGAAGAAGAACGAAGAAGCACTTTCTAAGCAGTACGCTGCACTATGTGACATCTTCGTGATGGACGCATTCGGTACAGCTCACCGTGCACAAGCATCTACTCACGGTGTTGGTACTCACGCTCCTGTAGCATGTGCTGGTCCTCTTCTTGCAGCTGAGCTTGAAGCTCTTGGCAAAGCAATGGACAACCCAGAGCGTCCGCTGGTTGCTATCGTTGGTGGTTCTAAAGTATCGACTAAGCTAACAGTTCTTGAGTCTCTATCTAAAATCGCTGACCAACTTGTTGTTGGTGGTGGTATCGCGAACACATTCATCGCAGCTGAAGGCCACAACGTAGGTAAGTCTCTATACGAAGCAGACCTAGTTGAAACGGCTCAAAAACTAATGAAAGAGTGTGCTATCCCAGTAGCGACTGACGTTGCATGTGCTAAAGCATTCGACGAAAACGCAGAAGCTGAAATCAAGCACGTTTCTGAAGTTCAAGACGACGACATGATCTTCGACCTTGGTCCAGATTCAACTGCGGCACTAGCTGAAATCATCGGCAACGCGAAAACTATCCTTTGGAACGGCCCTGTAGGCGTATTCGAATTCAAGAACTTCGAAGCGGGTACCGCTGGTATCTCTAAAGCAATCGCTGAGTCTGCAGGTTTCTCTGTAGCAGGTGGTGGTGACACGCTAGCAGCTATCGACAAGTTCGGTATCAAAGCTGACGTTTCTTACATCTCTACTGGTGGTGGCGCTTTCCTTGAATTCGTTGAAGGTAAAGTACTTCCTGCAGTAGCAATGCTTGAAGAGCGTGCTAAAGCATAATTGATTTAGAAAGGCGAGATGTGAATCTCGCCTTTTAACGTTTGCTGCATATCACACTTTTTTGCTAGAATGGCATAAGTTGTGAGCAAACGATTGCAAGTTTTTGAACTTAAGTTTTTTAATCTTAAAACGATAGAATAAATAGGACTATTTCCATGTCTAAGATCTTCGATTTTGTAAAACCTGGTGTAATTTCTGGCGATGACGTACAGAAAGTATTTGAAATCGCAAAAGAGAACAAGTTTGCACTTCCTGCTGTAAACGTTGTTAACACTGATTCAATCAACGGTGTTCTAGAAGCAGCAGCTAAAGTTAAAGCTCCTGTTGTTGTTCAGTTCTCTAACGGCGGTGCTGGTTTCTTCGCTGGTAAAGGCGTTAAACTTGAAGGTCAAGGTGCACAAATCCTTGGCGCTGTTGCTGGTGCAAAATACGTACACGCTGTTGCTGAGTCTTACGGTGTTCCAGTTATCCTGCACACTGACCACGCTGCTAAGAAACTTCTTCCATGGATCGACGGTCTACTAGACGCTGGTGAAGAGTTCTTCGCACAAACTGGTAAGCCTCTTTTCTCTTCTCATATGATCGATCTTTCTGAAGAGTCTCTAGAAGAGAACATCGAAACATGTGCTAAGTACCTAGAGCGCATGGCTAAAATGAACATGACTCTAGAAATCGAACTAGGTTGTACTGGTGGTGAAGAAGATGGCGTTGATAACTCTGATATGGACGCATCTGAGCTTTACACTTCTCCTGAAGATGTAGCTTACGCTTACGAAATCCTAAACGCAGTTAGCCCTCGTTTCACTATCGCGGCTTCTTTCGGTAACGTACACGGTGTTTACCAAGCTGGTAACGTTGTACTTACTCCTACTATCCTACGTGACTCTCAAGCATACTGTGCAGAGAAGTTCGGTATTGCACCTAACGCTCTAAACTTCGTATTCCACGGTGGTTCTGGTTCTTCTGAAGCAGAAATCCAAGAGTCTATCGGCTACGGTGTTATTAAAATGAACATCGATACTGATACACAGTGGGCAACTTGGGATGGTATCCGTACTTACTCTGCTGAAAACTTCGATTACCTACAAGGTCAAATCGGTAATCCTAAAGGCGAAGACCAACCAAACAAGAAGTTCTACGATCCACGCGTATGGCTACGTGCTGGTCAAGCTTCAATGGTTACTCGTCTTGAGAAAGCATTTGCTGACCTTAACGCTATCGACGTACTATAATTCTTTGAATTAAGTACTCTTTAAGTTTTAAAAAACCGCTCATTGAGCGGTTTTTTTTATGTCTGATAAAAACTTGTATTAAATATGTGAAAAACCTAGCGTGCGGTGAATAAATTTCGTAGTCTTTTAGTTATCGGTATTTGTGTTTATCAGTAAGTTTTATTATTTCAAAAGCTTACATAAATATGACTTTGCAATCTGTCAAAGATAGGATATCGTGCCGAAAAACTGGACTTGGTTCAGTTTATAAAAAAGGACTTGGCTTTAATTTACTTTTAAAACAATGACTTAACATAAATTAAACTGTTTGCTTTGTTGTTTGGTAGGTTTGGCTTAAGGCAGTTTAGCTCATAGCATATTATATAGAGGATGCACATTATGTCTGATAGTTCGACAGCAATTGAAACCCCACTTGTGGACGGCTTGTCTCACGCTGAGCAGTGGTTAACAAATAATTCAGACCTATTTATCCAATATGGCGTAAATATCATTTCTGCACTGATAATTTTATTTATCGGTAACATCATCGTTAAAGCAGTAGCGAATAGCGTGTCCAAGGTTCTTGAGAAGAAGAAAATGGACCGAGCTGTTGTGGAGTTTATCCATGGTTTAGTTCGTTACTTGTTGTTTGTTATTGTTCTTATTGCTGCACTTGGTCGTCTAGGTGTTCAAACTGCATCTGTGGTCGCTGTTATTGGTGCTGCTGGTTTAGCGGTAGGTCTTGCACTACAAGGTTCGCTATCTAATTTTGCTGCCGGTGTACTTATTGTTGCATTCCGTCCATTCAAGTCAGGTGACTATGTAGAGATTGGTGGTGTAGCAGGTTCGGTTGATTCTATTCAAATCTTCCAAACAATTCTAACAACGCCAGACAACAAAATGGTTGTCGTACCAAACGGCAGTGTTATCGGTAGTCCAATCACAAACTACTCTCGTCATGCGACGCGACGTATTGATCTAATGATTGGTGTTTCTTACAACGCTGATCTTCAGAAGACAAAAGCGCTACTGACTAAGATCTGTGAATCTGATGAGCGTGTACTAAAAGAACCTGGCGTTCAAGTTGGTGTTCATACACTTGCTGATTCTTCAGTTAATTTCGTAGTTCGTCCATGGGTTAGCACGGCTGACTACTGGAGTGTTTATTTCGACCTGATGCAAGCAATCAAAGAAGGCTTGGATAAAGAAGGTATCGAAATTCCATTCCCACAAATGGATGTGCACATGAATAAAGTAGAAGCTTAGTTTTTTAATCGGCTTTTATAGCGGTAAGCTTTTATAACGAAAGGCGGATAACTTAGGTTGTCCGCCTTTTTTCTTGGAGCTATATTTTCAGACTATTTCTACCAATACTGCTCAATAAGTCCATTAGCGAGTACCGTTGCGATAGCAAACATCATGGTCGCAACAGCGATATCAATGCCTTTCTTAACACTTGGTTTAGATAGCGTTGGGCCTAGCTTTGCTGCGCCCAATGACAAAGAGTAAAACCAAACGAATGAAGCCAAAATGGTTCCCATAGCAAAAGCAATTCTGTCGTTACCTTCAAACTGCCCGCCAATCGATCCAAGAATCACCACCGTATCCAAATAGAGATGTGGGTTTAATACTGTCACCGCCAATGCGCCCAAAATAACGGTGCGCTTACCACGAGCCAGTATCTCTCCTTTTGACTCCTCGCTTGAGGGCGCTTTAAAGGCACTGCGAAGTGATAACAAACCATACACGGTTAGAAAAGCGATACCGCCTAACGTCACTGAGGTGAGTAGCAATTCATTTTGCGACAGAATCGCACCGCCACCAAAAATACCCAATGAGATAAACAGAGTGTCGAGCAGGCTACAGATTGTCGCAGTGGTTAAATGGTGGTTGCGCTTTATCCCTTGATTTAGGACGTACGCATTCTGAGCGCCAATAGGGATAATCATGCTTGCCCCTAGACCAAAACCTTGTAATAAAACCCAAAAACTCATTTTAACCTCCACTTATTTAACGATATTTACGTGCTATATGGCGAAGATACTCCGACCCTTTAAATAAGTATAATTAATGATTTTAATCTATTATTAGAGTTGCTAATGTGGCGTTGAGTTAGCTTAAAAAGGAAGCAAATTGATGCGTGGATTGGATTATAAATGGATAGAAGCACTGGATGCAGTGGTGAAACAACGTAGCTTCGAAAGGGCTGCAGAACAGTTATATATCTCCCAGTCTGCGGTGTCTCAACGCATCAAACAGCTAGAAAAGTGGTTAGCTCAGCCTGCTTTGGTGAGAGAAAATCCGCCTAGGCCAACCCCAGCAGGAAAAAAGTTATTGGGTTTGTATCGCAGGGTTCGTTTGTTAGAGCATGAGCTGGTGCCAGAGTTGATGAATGAAGATAGTGCGCAACCTTTATCAATATCTATTGCCACCAATGCCGATAGCTTAGCGACATGGCTGTTGCCTGCATTATCGGATGTGATGAAGTCTCGCCAAGTAGAGCTGAACCTCGCGATTCATGGTGAAGCGAGAACCATTGATAAGATAAAAAGTGGTGAGGTGGCTGGCGCGATCAGTCTAGAATCTCAAGCGATCCCCGGTTGCAGTGCTGACTATCTTGGCAGGATGGATTACGTGTGTGTAGCGAGCCCTGACTTTCATCAGCGATATTTCTCTGAAGGCGTAAACTACGCCACATTAAGCAAGGCACCGGCGGTTTCTTATGATCAATACGATGATCTGCATAAGAAGTTTCTGCATGACCATTTTAACGTACCAAGGGACAGCGTGATTAATCATACGGTCGGCAGCTCAGAAGCATTTGTGCGTTTAGCGTTGTCAGGTGTGGCCTATTGTTTGATCCCTCGGTTGCAGATCATCGATGAGCTAGAGTCCGGTGCGTTGATTGATATTACGCCCGGTTTTTTGTTGTCTTATCGCATCTATTGGCACCACTGGCAGCTAGAAAGTGGGGTACTCAAAGAGATATCTCAAGCGATATTAGGTTTTGCTCACAACCACTTACCTCAGTGAATTGTTGGTTTTTTCAGCGTCAAAGTTCTGTTAGAAGTTCGGCATCAGGATTGGCTAAACGGCAAATTGCTCTATGATGAAAGTACATTTGTTTAGCACAGGTCTACCTAATGAAGTTTGCACCAAAGATGTTAGCAACGTCTCTTACTCTTACTGCAGCGTTGAGTGCTGTGAGTTTTCCATCATTGGCTGACTCTCCATCCTTCCCGCATATTTCAACGACGGGCTACGGTGAAGTGATCGCAACACCAGATATGGCGACATTCTCTGTGAGAGTCGTGGAATCGACGATGACTGCTGAACAAGCTAAAAATACCGTTGATAAAGTAGTGACTGGTTTCCTCAATAAACTGCATCAAGCCGGTGTCGAAGAGGCGAGTGTACACAGCTCTAACCTGTATCTATCTCCTCAATACCATTACCCGAAAGACGGTAAACCAGAATTGGTGGGTTACCGAGCTTCACGCAATGTGACCGTTCAAGTGAACGAGCTAGCTAATCTCAATGAGTACATGGATATTGCGATTGGAGAGGGCATCAATCAGATCGACAATATTCAGCTTCAAGTTCGTGATCAAGCTAAGTATCAAGAACAAGCGCGCTTAGAAGCTATCAAGGATGCGCGATCGAAAGCGAAATCACTAGCGCGTGGTTTTGAGCGTGAGCTAGGTGATGTTTGGCGTATCGATTACAACGCACAATCTAGTCAGCCTGTATTAATGCGTTCAATGGCGATGGATGCGAGAACTGAATCGAACTCTTATGAAGACTCAACGATCACCATCCGAGATCGCGTTAATGTGATCTACCAGATCGAAGAGTAACAATAGCGCCATAGAGGCTTTTGGATCATGATTATCTAATTACCTACGATAGGCCAAATACTAAAAAGGCTCTCATAATGAGAGCCTTTTTGTTTTTACTAATATCGAGTTCGATGATTAGTGAAGTAGACGAGCACGAATTGTGCCTTCGATCTCTTTCAGTTTAAGCAGTGCTTCTTCAGAGCGGTCTGCCTCAACATCGATCACTACGTAACCCATATCAGCGGCAGTCTGTAGGTACTGACCCGCGATGTTGATGCCTTCTTCAGCGAAGATGGTGTTAATCTGAGTTAGGATACCTGGGCGGTTTTCGTGAATGTGAAGCAAACGAGATGTACCTGTGTGTAGCGGCAGTGATACCTCTGGGAAGTTAACACTTGATAGCGTAGAACCGTTATCAGAGTATTTCGCTAGCTTGCCAGCCACTTCAACACCGATGTTCTCTTGCGCTTCCTGAGTTGAACCACCTACATGAGGCGTAAGAATCACGTTGTCGAACTGCATTAATGGCGACTCAAATGGGTCTGCATTGGTTTTTGGTTCAGTTGGGAAAACGTCGATCGCTGCACCTGCAAGGTGACCAGAATCTAGAGCGCCACACAGAGCTGGAATGTCTACCACTGTGCCACGCGCTGCGTTGATAAAGATAGATCCAGGCTTCATGCGCTCGAATTCTTCTTTACCCATCATGTTCTTAGTTTCGTTGGTTTCAGGGACGTGCAAAGAGATCACATCACACTTATTCAATAGTTCAGTCATGGTGTGAACTTGTGTTGCATTACCTAAAGACAGCTTGTTTTCGATGTCGTAGAAGTAAACGCGCATACCAAGGTTTTCCGCAATAATACCCAGCTGAGTACCAATGTGACCGTAACCAATAATGCCTAAACGCTTACCACGAGCTTCGTAAGAGTTGTCTGCACTCTTTTTCCAAATACCACGGTGCGCAAGAGCGTTCTTTTCTGGAATGCCACGAAGTAGCAATAGAACCTGACCAAGAACTAGCTCAGCAACACTTCGAGTGTTTGAGAATGGAGCGTTGAACACAGGGATGCCGCGCTTTGCTGCTGCTTGAAGGTTGACTTGGTTAGTGCCAATACAGAAACACCCAACGGCAACCAGTTTTTCAGCCGCATCAATTACTTCTTGGGAGATGTTTGTGCGAGAACGGATACCAATGAAGTGAGCATCTTTAACTGCTTCAAGAAGTTCATCTTCCGGTAGCGAGCCTTTGTGGTACTCAATATTTGTGTAACCAGCAGCTTGCAGTACTTCTACAGAAGAAGGGTGAAGACCTTCTAGAAGTAGAATTTTTATTTTTTCTTTTTCCAGTGAAACTTTGGCCATTGTTCTCGTCCTTAAAATGGAAAGGTTGGGCAAATGCGGCGCACGTGCTACAAAATGGCTGAAAGGGGAACAAATTCACCACTTTGTTAGGAGACAAACGTTTTCCCTGTGCGTCTTCTGAACAATAAAGTAACAAAAAAAAAATGTTTTGGGTAAGAAAATTACGGAATAAGACATAATTTTACAGGAATAAAGCAAAAAAAACGGCGCCCTTGGGCACCGTATGTAATGAAGTAACAGAAAAACTCAATCTTCTAGTATTTATTCTTCGATTTTTGCACCTTCTGGCGTGCCAGTGATAACCACATCAGCACCACGGTGAGCGAACAGACCAACCGTCACCACACCAGCGATACCATTGATGATATCTTCTAGTTGTTTCGGGTTTTCGATCGCCATGCCGTACACGTCTAGGATCATGTTGCCGTTATCGGTTGTGCAACCTTCGCGGTAAACTGGGTCACCACCAAGCTTTACTAGTTCACGTGCAACGTATGAACGCGCCATTGGAATTACTTCAACAGGCAGTGGGAATTTACCCAACACATCGACTGCTTTAGTGCCGTCAACAATACACACAAACTTATCAGAGATAGCCGCTACGATTTTTTCACGAGTCAGAGCAGCACCGCCGCCTTTGATCATGTCGCGAGTTGGGTTGATTTCATCTGCGCCATCAACATAGATGTCTAGCTTAGTGACATCGTTACACTCATACACTTTGATCTCTAGCTCTTCTAGTCGTTGCGTTGAAGCAACAGAGCTTGAAACCGCACCTTTGATTTTGTCTTTCATTGTGCCTAGTGCGTCGATGAAGTGATTTACTGTAGAGCCAGTACCTACACCTACAATGCTGCCTTCTTCAACATATTGAAGTGCTGCCCAGCCAGCTGCTTTTTTCATTTCATCTTGAGTCATGCCATTCTCCTGAATAAGGTCTTGCGCTTTGAATTAATCGTTCGCGTAATGATGAAGTTAACGTTTAGATATTGGATTAACGTTTCTATATCGAGGTTAACGTTTGCGGCGCGATTATAGCGCTTTAATGGTCATTTTCCCATTGCCAAGTTTTACTCGGAGTCACGATTTTAGGTAAGGGAATGTCCCATTCTTCAATCGGTAAGGTATCGACATGTTGGCAATCGTGGGCCAAACCAATTGGAGTTGCGCCTTCGCCAGTCTCGAACCATTTCGCTAGGGTGCGGTCGTAATATCCGCCGCCCATGCCCAAGCGATGGCCATGAGAGTCAAAGCCGACAAGGGGCGTCAGGATGAGGTCGAGTTGCTGACAAGGTTTCACCAATATTTTATTAAGTTGGGGTTCTACAATGCCGTACTTATTTAAAACCGTGGGAGTGGTTGGAGAGTAGTTTAGAAACAACAGGTGTCCGGCAGAAAAGGGGTGCAATACTGGTAAATAAGTTTGCTTACCTTGCGACCATAACCATTCAATTAAAGGCTGGGTATCGAGCTCGCCATCAATCGAAATATAAAGAGCAATATGCTGAGCAGACTGAATCTCATCAAGCTGTATGCACTGCTTAACGAGGTCTAAACCGGATTGAGTTTGTTGTTCGCCAGATAAGGCATTGCGTTTGATACGGATCTGTTTGCGAAATTCGCTGCGTGTGAGCGTCTTCATAAGAAGGGATACCCCAAAGTGCCGTTGAGAATAGATGGCCCTTGAACCAGCGAGTTCAAGGCGGATCAGCAATGATTACCGTAGGCTTCTCGGCGGACCGAGCATGCTCAATAGCACTCAAGTACTAACCCTTAGGGATTGCTTATCGGCTCGGGGACGTGAATCCTCTGACAAACACTCCAGGGTAAATTTTGTGTACGCTATTGCTGTCCGTGCTTAACTTTACTGAGGACATCTGAAAGTGATGTCGTGAGCTGTTCCATTCGCTCGGTCAGTGCGTTTTGTTCATCATTTGCTTCAAACTTCTTGGTTTGTAATTCGTAGCAAATATTCAGAGCTGCGATAGTCAGCAGCTTCACTTCATTGGTTACCTTAGTACGTTCAGCCATCTCTTTCAATCGATTATCAAGATCGGCCGCCGCTGCAATCAATGACTCTTCTTGCCCTGGTGGACAATTCACTCGAGTCAGTTTTCCTAATATTTCAACGTCTACCGCTTGATTACTCATTATGGATGAACTCTTTAACGCGCTATTTTAAGGCTGTTGCCCTTCGCCATTTTTTGAGAAAGAAAAAGTGCAAGTACCGATGAGGAAGCAATCTCCTCTGAGGGAGAAACTATAGGTAAACCGCTATTAAGATTCAAGCTTTTCAGAGTGACTGTTTGTAAATGAGAGCTTGAGCACACAGTAATTCAGCAAATTGAACAATTGGTAGTCAGTCATCCTTCAATTGCTAGGGATCGATGCTTACCAGAATTGGGGTGAAGTGGTACGATTATACTATCGATATAAAGAATAACTGAGCGAGCTATCTGATGAGCGAAACTACTTTACCTGACTACCTAACGGTTGCGACTGAACTTCAATCGGCAAGTCTAGCCGTAACCCCTGCTGAGATGCATGGTTTATTAACGGGTATGTTAAGCGGAGGCTTAAACCTTGCAGATAAAAGCTGGCAACCACTTATCTTCGATTACACCAACGAAGGGATGGGCTGGCCAGATCGCGCGCTAACGTTAGCGGAAGCCACACTGAAAGTTACAACCAGCGAAATCACAGGCTCAGGCATGGAACTGTCTATGTTACTGCCAGATGAAGATGCAAGCGCAAGCGTGTTTGATCTTGCTGATGGTGTGTCTGATTGGATTAACCATTTCATCTCTGGTTTGGGCCTTGTTGGCGCTCAATTGAACAAAGCGTCTGAAGGCACTAAAGAAGCGTTGGCTGATCTTGAAGAGATGGCGAAGCTAGGCATTGACGAAGAAGATGATCTGGAAGAGCAAGCACAACTTCTAGAACACGTTATTGAGCACGTAAAAGCGTGTGCATTAACGATTCATGCTGAATTTGGTGCACGCCCATCTGAAGATGCGGCGCCAACCATTCACTAATCGTTTGTCGGTTTGAGGTTATGATGGCTCAATATGATGTTGTAATTGCTGGTGGCGCAATGGCGGGGGCAACTCTGGCCCTTGCTTTGAATCACCTAAGCCAAGGTTTGTTGTCGATTGCGGTCGTTGAGCCTTATCAGGTTGATCATCAAGCTCACCCTGGGTTTGATTCTCGTTCGATCGCTTTGTCTTATGGCACGGTACAGATCCTTGATTCTTTGCACTTGTGGCAGTCTATCGCTCCTGTCGCTACCCCGATTAAAGATATCCATGTGTCGGATCGTGGGCATGCTGGAATGACGGATATCTACAGTGAGGAACTGGCTGTAGATGCACTTGGTTATGTGGTCGAGTTAGCGGATGTAGGTCGAATCTATCAGCAAAAGCTGGAGTCTGAATCGAGCATCACGATGTTGTGCCCTGACTCAGTAGCGAAAATTGAGCGTAGTGATTTACTGACGACCATTGACCTAAACAGCGGGCAAACCATTACTACTAAGTTGTTGGTTGCAGCTGACGGAGCGATCTCTACTTGCTGCCAACAACTGAATATTTCGTTGAGCGAGCATGACTTTGAGCAAGTGGCTGTCATTGCCAACATTGTGGCGAGCGAGCCGCATCAAGGTCGTGCCTTTGAGCGTTTTACCCATCATGGGCCAGTTGCTTTATTGCCGATGACGGACAACCGCCTATCGTTAGTGTGGTGCTTACCGCCAGAGCAAGCTGATAAAGTCATGGCTTTAAATGACAGCCAGTTCCTTGAACAGCTGCAGAATGATTTTGGTTGGCGATTAGGCCGTTTAGAGAAGGTGGGTAAGCGTGCGAGCTACCCACTGATTCTTCGCCATCGTAAACAAAATATTTCTCATCGATTCGCGATTGTAGGTAATGCCGCTCAAACCCTTCATCCAATTGCAGGGCAAGGTTTTAACCTCGGCATTCGTGATGTGGCTTCTTTAGCGGAAGAGTTGTGTACTCAGTTGGACGATGTCGGTCGTTACACTGGTCTTGTTAACTTTAGAAAACGTAGAGAACAAGACAGAGGCGCTACGATTACACTGACATCAAGCCTCGTTCATCTGTTCTCAAACAATTTCTTAACCGCTCGTATCGGGCGTAACCTTGGGTTAGCTGTTATGGATAACCTTCCACCACTGAAAGGTCCACTTTTGCGTCATACGCTTGGCCTAGTAGAAAGATAAGGTAGATAAATAATGATGCAAAGTGTTGATATCGCGATTGTTGGTGGTGGCATGGTTGGCCTAGCGCTCGCAGCTGCATTGAAAGACAGTGATCTAAGAATTGCCGTGATAGAGGGCAAAGCACCTAGCGAAGGTCTGAATGAATTACCGGATGTTCGCGTGTCGGCATTGAGCCGCTCTAGCGAGGTGATTCTGCGTAATCTAGATGCATGGCAAGGTATTGAGCAAAGACGTGCAGCACCGTATCAAGCAATGGAAGTATGGGAGCAAGACAGCTTTGCTCGCATTGAGTTTGATTCAACGCGTTTAGCGCAGCCTAATCTAGGCCATATTGTTGAGAATCGTGTGATTCAATTAGCGCTGCTTGATCAGGTTAAGAAGCAAGACAATGTTAGCCTCTACATGCCTGCGACATGCAAAACAATGGCAATTGGCGAAAGTGAAGCATGGTTAACTCTAGACAACGGCCAAGCACTGACCGCTAAGTTAGTAGTAGGTGCGGATGGCGCAAATTCTTGGGTTCGTAAGCAGCAAGATATCCCATTAACACATTGGGATTACGGACACAGTGCGATTGTCGCGAACATCAAAACCACAGAACCGCACCATAGCGTTGCACGTCAAATATTCACACCTCAAGGTCCACTGGCATTCTTACCAATGCAACCGAGCAACATGAGCTCGATTGTTTGGTCTACCGAGCCTAATCGTGCCGAGAATCTCGTATCCATGTCGGATGCTGAATTCAATAAACAGCTCACGGCTGAGTTCGATTCAAAGCTTGGATTGTGCGAAGTTGTCGGTGACCGTTTTGCTTTCCCACTGCGCATGCGATACGCACGAGACTTCGCTGTCGATCGTGTCGCTTTGGTCGGTGATGCTGCCCATACCATTCACCCGCTAGCAGGGCAGGGCGTGAACCTTGGCTTACTAGATGCTGCAAGTTTAGCGCAAGAGCTGTTAAAGCTGTGGGCTGCTGGTGAAGACATTGGTACCAAGCGTAACCTACGCGGTTATGAGCGCTGGAGAAAAGCAGAAGCGGCGAAGATGATTGCTTCGATGCAGGGCTTTAAAGATCTGTTTGAAGGCGACAACCCGGCTAAGAAGCTCATTCGTGGCATCGGTATGAAGCTTGCGGGTCAACTACCTGGTGCGAAAGATGAGATCATGAAGCGAGCACTTGGCCTTGCGGGCAACCTGCCTGATTTAGCAAAGCAACCTGTGACTCATCGTTAGTCGTTTAATTTTCAGGTGAATAGTCATTTGAACTCATGGCTTTAGCGTAGTTCTTAGCGTTATAGGAACGAAAAAAGGGTTGGCATATGCCAACCCTTTTTGTTTTGAATTCTTTAGATAATCAGATTATGCGTAAGCACAGCGCAGCTTCATGATTTCACTATTTATTTCTTTCACTGTTTTAAAGTGGCGCTTCTCTGCTCGATCTGGCAGGACTAGCTTGCCGTTATCAAACTCAAATTTCCCTACGCCGTAAATGTAGATTCGTCCTTTGAAAAGTCGACTTACATGTTTAGCAATCATACTCGGTGTATAGCGCTTAAACAGTCTCATTCTTAATTATCCTTATATTTACCTAGCCTGCACATTATAGAAAAACTCCGAGATAATAATTGTGATAAGCATGGAGTAATATGCAGTAGCGATGACGTTAATTAGATATTTGTGCTGTTCTAAGCACTTTCTACAGTAAATATCTATTTTTACGTGAGCTCCTCCCCAAAATAATACTGAGTCGTGAACTGCTGTGAACTTTCCTGTCCGGTATTAAGCAGTGGTAATGTTACAAGTATAAGAATAGGTGGGATTTTTTTGTTTGTGTAATCAAATTTTAAATTTTAGATATAAAAAAAGCCCGTCTAAAACGGGCGAATAGTCACAGATGCATTACACAAAAGTGGATACTGATGTTACTCAGTGGATTCACTTGTACTGATTTGCCTAAAGGCTAGTCAGTAAATTCACAATAACGCAGATTTTTCCTTGTGACTACTTATGCTTTAATTTTGATTAACTATTTAATGTTGGCGTGTTTTTCTTATGACGAGCTTCACACTAAATATGTATCTAATGAAAACTTTAAAGAAGGTTTGCGATCAATTACGTCTTAGAATGGATCATCGACTGATCTCTGCAACGATAGGCGCGCATAACGCCATAAGATCCTCGAGATCAAGAGCAACGCCTGCCATTCGGTCACCAGAGCTAATGGTCACGGTTGAGTTGTTCTGAATGGAAGGATCAAAAATGATCGGCATGTGCCTTTTTAGAGCAAGCGGACCGACACAACCAACCTTAAAGCCGGTGATAGATTCTACATCGGTGAGTGATACGCAAGTCATTCTGCGGCAATTCAACACCGAGCGCACCTTCTTGGGGTCGACAGAGCGATCGCCGGCTGTACAGGCCAACGCATATTGGTTGCCCATATCCTTGAGTAGGATGCACTTGACCATTTGAGAAGCGTCGATGCCTCGTTCTTGCGCGGTTTCTTCGATGCTGGTGGTGGGTTTGCTTTGCATCAGCAGGCGATAATTCACCTGCTGTTGATCCAGCCATTGTGTAATCAGTGTTTCCACGTGATTACTCATCTTCGAGGCTGTAAGGCAGTGGTAGGATATTCCAGATTTGATCAGGTTGTGCTGTCAAACGCAGTTGAACATCGTCATCCAGGTTATTCGGCAGAACCATTAGACCAATCGCTTGGTTGTCAGCAAATTGATATACGTTGATTAGTCGACCTGCACCACGCCAGTTTTCACCCACGCTACGCTCTAGCTCAATAGGGTTCTCTAGTGTTAGCACTTCCGCAGTCGAACCAGAAACAATGCGCATTTCACGTTTGTTCATGCCGCGGTACTTAGCACGAGCAACCGTTTCTTGACCTGTGTAACAACCTTTTGAAAAGCTGATACCGCCGATCGCTTGTAGGTTAAGTGCTTGAGGGATGTGTTCGTTTTGCTCTGCTTTCGATAGGTTAGGCTGAGCATCAAGGATTTCATGATACTGCCATAACGTTTCTGATACTTTCTCCGCAGCGCTGTTTGATACCAAGGCTTCAGCGGCTTCTTCTGTCATAAGTAGAGCCCAGCGGTTATCTGCAACTTGAACGGCTGTACCACCAGAGATAGCACGCACATTTCCTTGGCTTTCTGAAATCGACTCAATGTATTGATTCGCAGATGCACCCATCACACCGATAACAACGTCAGACGTTTGTTCGATATCGACCTTAGAGAACACCGCGTACTTCTTGATTTCAACGAGCTCGACTTCAATCGCAGATTTAGGTTGCATGAGTGCGTAGCCACCGTTGTGATGGAACAAACGGAAGATACTCCATACCTTTCCTTTTGCATCACAGTGTGCGCCTAATGTGGATTCATCATTAGGAAGAGTTACGACGTCGCACGTTACTTGACCTTGCAGGTACGATTTTTTGTCATCGCCTACCATGGTAATTGCACTCCAATCTGACACGTGTGTCATCATCAGTTCTGGAAGCGAGTCATTTTGCGTATGAGCGTGCGGCTGAAATGTGTTTTTCCAATCCATTTTATCTTTCCTAAGAATTTTATTTGGCTCTATGTTAATCCTGTTCTGTTTCTTTGTCAGCCTAGGTTTTTTTGTGAGCTTAGATAGGGACTGTGACTCACATAGTAGTTGCAGAGCGTATGACTTGTTACACTCCGAGAAAGAAAAATTATAGGTGAGGATAGCCAATGTACACTGCAGAGCAGAAAGCACGAATTAAATGGGGTTGCCGTCGCGGTATGTTAGAACTTGATGTAGTCATCATGCCGTTTTTCGAAGAGTGTTTTGATTCATTGCAAGAGCAGGAACAGCGCGAGTTTGTTTCTCTACTAGAGTGTGATGATCCAGATTTGTTTACTTGGGTGATGGGACACGGACGCAGTGAAAACCTAGGCCATGCATCAATGGTTGATAAAATTGTCGCACACAACCTCAGCAAGGTTCGTTAAGCTCCAGCTTAACCCTTCATATTTCGCATTATTCGCAAAAGGCACTGTTTTCGGGTGCCTTTTGTTTTTCATCGTCTTGTCTTCTATCCCACTTGTTGTCAGCCTTTATTGCTTAGCACTGCTGATCCATCTGTGTAAAACCAACCATCTGATTTTGAATAATGCCTATGGCCGTTTTGACTACAAAGAGGATGGTGAGATTCGGTTGAATAACCGACGCTATATTCTAAAATCCGTGGATAAAATTTGGGCGCAGTTTTTCGTTAAATTGAAGTTTGAGTGTGGACACTCAGTCTTATTGTGGCGGGATAGTTGTTGTGATCGAGAATATCGAAATTTCTTGGCGAACCTGCAACGAACAGGTTAGAGGAATCAAAACATCAGGCTGAAAGCAATGAGTACAGATGAAAAGAAAAGGAGCACTAGGCTCCCTTTTTCACATTTTATCTATCATTCAAGATTAAGACTGGCTTTTCTCTGGTGTCAGAATCGTTGGGCCGCTGTCTTCAGCAAGCTCTGGGTAATCCAACGTGTAGTGAAGGCCGCGGCTCTCTTTACGTTGCATTGCGCAGCGAACCATTAGCTCAGCAACTTGTAGCAAGTTACGCAGTTCTAACAGGTTGTTTGAAACCTTAAAGTTACTGTAATACTCGTGAGTCTCTTGCTGTAACATCTGGATACGACGCATTGCGCGCTCAAGACGTTTATCAGTACGCACGATGCCCATGTAATCCCACATGAATAGACGTAGCTCATGCCAGTTGTGCTGAATGATAACCTCTTCATCACTGTTGGTGACTTGGCTTTCATCCCATGCTGGCAATTCAGCACACAGTTGAGACTGGTCGATATTCTCGACGATGTCTTTGGCAGCTGCCCATGCGTAAACCACACACTCAAGCAGTGAGTTTGAAGCCATACGGTTCGCGCCGTGCAGGCCGGTGTAGCTCACTTCACCAATCGCATACAGATTCGCGAGGTCGGTTTGACCTTGCTTATTGACCATGACACCACCACAGGTGTAGTGAGCTGCTGGTACGATAGGAATCGGCTCTTTGGTCATGTCGATCCCCAAGTCCATCAAACGAGTGTGGATCATTGGGAAGTGCGCAGTGATGAATTCTTCAGGCTTGTGGCTGATGTCAACGTACATGCAGTCAGCACCTAAGCGCTTCATTTCAAAGTCAATTGCGCGAGCAACCACATCACGAGGAGCCAGTTCACCGCGCTCATCGAAGTCCTTCATGAAGCGAGAACCGTCTGGACGACGCAGGTACGCACCTTCACCACGCAGTGCTTCCGTTAGTAGGAAGTTACGCGCTTCTGGGTGGAACAAGCAAGTTGGGTGAAATTGGTTGAACTCAAGGTTCGCCACACGACAACCTGCACGCCAAGCGATAGCAATACCATCACCTGAAGAGACATCTGGGTTAGACGTGTATTGATAAACCTTTGAAGCGCCGCCAGTAGCTAAGACTACAAATTTAGCGCGCACGGTTTCGACGTGTTCTTGGTTACGGTTCCAAATGTAGGCACCGATAACTTTATCTTTCGAACCACCAACTTTATCTTCAGTGATCAAATCCAACGCATTGTGGCGCTCGAAGATCTCGATGTTTGGGTGATTCTTTA
Source organism: Vibrio sp. Isolate34 (assembly GCF_022397915.1). Classification (GTDB taxonomy): domain Bacteria; phylum Pseudomonadota; class Gammaproteobacteria; order Enterobacterales; family Vibrionaceae; genus Vibrio. The sequence continues at coordinate 41,269 of NZ_JAKEUO010000015.1, forward strand.
CGTTATCTTGCAGTGAAGTTTGCATCGCCATGCCAGTTGCATCGGCAGCGTGCAGAATTCTGCGGTGGCTGTGTCCACCTTCACGAGTAAGGTGATATTTTGGCTGGCCTTCGGTGCTGTTCTCATCTTTATCAAATGGAACACCGCCATCAATTAGCCATTGCACACACTCTTTAGCATTTTCAGCAATGAATTGAACTGTATCTTCTTCACATAACCCAGCCCCAGCAATTTGAGTATCTTCTACATGAGACTCAATACTGTCCGACTCATCGAACACCGCGGCGATACCACCTTGTGCGTAATACGTTGATCCTTCGCTGCGTGGTCCTTTGCTTAATACAATTACTTTTGCATGTTCTGCTACGCGTAAGGCTAATGACAAGCCTGCCGCACCACTTCCTACCACTAATACATCACACTGATGTTCACGGTTTGCGTTCATAAAACTTATTAAATCCCGGGCTATAGTCGAGTTGTCCACTCTCAATTGACTTTGTCTTGTTTTAGGAGTTTGGGTAAGACTGTTATAATCTCTCCAGAGTCATCCTTAAACGCTATGCAAAATCAATATATAGACAGCTATCTAGAAATATTTAATTGCTCAATACCATTGCTTTTGCTCAAGTTTCCCCAAATTGATAGGGATAGCTATTTTTATTACATCACATTGTGAAACAATAATGGCAAATAATTTTAAGAAAGTTGGAACTTTCGGTATTTGGCTTAGTCACAATAGTGCTCTTGTAGACGGTGGTGTCAATACTACATTTCGCATAATTAGTACCCATATCTGCGAAGGTAAGGGTTATAACAATAGGAGTACCCGCTCGAATGAACGAGCAGCTAACCGATCAAGTGTTGATTGAGCGAGTTCAGAGTGGAGATAAGCAGGCATTTAACTTACTAGTGGTTAAGTATCAAAACAAAGTTTGTAATCTTATCTCTCGATACGTGAATAATTCCGGTGATGTACCTGATGTAGCACAAGAAGCTTTTATTAAAGCTTACCGCGCGATACCTAACTTTCGTGGCGAGAGTGCCTTCTATACATGGTTGTACCGAATTGCCGTGAACACCGCTAAAAATCATATCGTTGCCCAAAGCCGTAGGCCGCCAGCAACCGATGTAGATGCAGAAGATGCAGAATATTACGAAACAGGCAGCGCGTTAAAAGAAATATCGAACCCTGAGAACTTAACGCTGTCAAAAGAATTGAAACAAGTCGTTTTTGGAGCGATTGAAGCGTTACCAGAAGACTTAAAAACTGCAATGACGTTGCGTGAGCTCGAAGGTTTGAGCTACGAAGAGATTGCAGAAGTAATGGATTGCCCTGTAGGAACCGTACGTTCGCGTATTTTCCGAGCTCGTGAAGCAGTGGAAAAGAAAATCAAACCTCTTTTGCAACGCTAGAACTTGTAATAATTATGGTGAAAATAATGGCTGATAAAGAAAAGCTTTCGGCACTCATGGATGGTGAAACGATCGATAAAGCTCTCATTGTAGATCTTGAATCTGATCAAGAAAGCATGGATACCTGGCAGAGTTACCATTTAATTGGTGATGTTATGCGTGGGGATGCGCCAGAAACTCAAGATTGGAACATTGCTAACAGTGTGGCAGCAGCGCTTGAAGCTGAGCCTGCACATAGTGCAATGCCGAACCTGCACCAAGTGAATGTTGAACCTACTGTTGCTCCAATTGAAGAGCAGCCGAAACCTCAGCAAGCGAAGCGGCAGCTTCCTGCGTGGTTACAACAGTTTGGACAAGTTGCCGTAGCAGCGTGTGTTTCATTGGCGGTTGTATTAGGTGTTCAACAATATGGTGGCAGCGACCCTGCAGCTCCAGAGCAGTTGCCTGTACTCCAGACGATTCCATTTGCGGGTTCTGCGGAACCAGTAAGTTTAACGCGTGACTCTGTTGAGAAGCCGGCATCGGAAGCTAACTTGCAAGAGCAGCGTAAACGCGTTCATGCAATGCTAGAAGATTATGAGCTTCAGCTAAGACTAAACAGTGATGCATCGCCAATGCAAGATGCACATCTAGAATCGGACATTGAATGAAGAAAATCCTGGTCAGTGCACTGACACTGTTCAGCTTGATGTCTCCAGCAGCCTTTGCAGAGGAACCCACTGCAAAGGCCTTGTTGCATCAAATGAACGAGGCCAGTCAGCATCTAAATTACGAACTCTCCTACATATTGATAAAGAAGAGCAGTATTGAACCTCTACTTTATCGTCATGCAGTTAACGACGACCAACAACTCGCACACCTTGTTTACCTAAGCGGCCCTGTTCGTGAGGTTATTCGACGCGGCAATGAAGTTAGCTACATAGAACCGGGTACAGAGCCATTTACCATTCAATCGGGCAGCATGGTTGCACCTGTTATTCCGATGATTAATCGAGATATCGAATCCCTGGAACGGTACTACGACTTTGTAAAAGTTGGGCGTTCTCGTGAAGCGGGCAGCACTACTCAAGTGTTACGCGTAGTGCCAAAAGATGGCCTTCGTTACTCTTACGTGGTTTGGGTAGACGAGAAAACCAGTCTTCCTTTACGTGCCGACTTATTAGATCGTGATGGTGAAATACTGGAACAGTACCGAACTATCTCTTATGTCGTGAATGATAAAATCGCTGAAGCTATGGGCGGCTTAAACCAAGCGCAACTGCCGAAGGTTTTATCATTACCTGAAGGTTTGGTGAGTGAGACCGACTGGCAAGCTTCATGGGTGCCAGAAGGGTTTAAGTCAAAAGAATTGAGCCGTTACCAAATGGCTGCGACCGATAAAATGGTCGAGAGTCAGCTTTTCAGCGATGGGCTATTTAGTTTTTCGGTATACATCGCCGACAAAGATGAACACTCATTGAAAGGCCAGTTGGTACGTCAAGGACGCAGAACCTTGCACAGCTTAGTGATTGGCGACAGAGAGGTATCTGTCGTGGGTGATATCCCGCCAGCGACAGCTAAGCGTATCGCTCAATCTGTGACTTTCAATAATCAGGTAGCAGCGCAATGATGACCGCGCTGGCTACCGTTAGCTCAGTTGAACAAAAAGGTAAGCAATACTTTGTTCAACTGAGCTGCGAACAACAAACCAGTTGCAGCAGCTGCTCTTCACAAAAAAGCTGCGGCACTGGCATTGTCACCAAAGCGGTTGGCAACAAATCCTTGTTTTGGCAGCTTAAAACCAAAAGCCTTGTTAAAGCCGGACAGATCGTAGAGATTGGCTTCCCAGAAAAAAGCCTGCTTCAGTCGGCGGCTATCGTTTACCTTATCCCACTTTTCATGTTGATGATTGGTGCTGGCATTGGACAACTCTTGTTACAACCCTTACTTCAAGGGGGCGAGGGGATTGTTATACTGAGTGCTGCACTATTTACTGTTGGTGGTATCGCCTTAGCGAAGCGGCTAGCCAAACCTATGGAAGACAAATCCAAGCAAGAAGTCGTCTTGATTCGAATTCTAGGCGAGCCTCTCATCTAATTTATGATGCTTCTTGCCCTTAAATTGGGTAGAATCTGCCAACTTGATTGAAATGCCGCCACCAATGCTGATGTTAGATTGGAAGTATCGTGGCTTTCTTATTATCCCTATTCAAAGAGTTTAGTCACACCAAGCCTATGAAGCACATTCGTAATTTTTCGATTATCGCCCACATCGACCACGGTAAGTCGACCCTTTCTGACCGCTTAATCCAAGTTTGTGGAGGATTAAGTGAACGTGAGATGGCAGCTCAAGTCCTCGATTCTATGGATATAGAACGCGAGCGTGGTATTACAATTAAAGCGCAGAGTGTGACTTTAGATTACAAAGCTAAAGATGGTGAGACTTACCAACTTAACTTTATCGACACTCCTGGACACGTAGACTTTTCGTACGAAGTATCTCGTTCTCTAGCGGCTTGTGAAGGCGCACTACTTGTAGTGGATGCTGGTCAAGGTGTTGAAGCACAAACTCTAGCAAACTGTTACACAGCAATCGAAATGGAACTGGAAGTAGTGCCAATCTTGAACAAGATTGACTTACCCGCTGCTGAACCAGAGCGCGTTGCTGAAGAGATCGAAGAGATCGTTGGCATCGATGCGATGGAAGCGACTCGCTGTTCTGCGAAAACAGGTTTAGGTGTTGATGATGTTCTAGAAAACATCGTAACGGCTATCCCACCACCGGAAGGTGATCCTGAAGCGCCTTTACAAGCGTTGATCATTGACTCTTGGTTCGATAACTACCTTGGCGTTGTTTCTCTGGTTCGTATCAAGAACGGTACACTGAAGAAGAACGACAAGATTCGCGTAATGTCGACAGACCAAGTTTGGGGTGTTGACCGTCTAGGTATCTTCACACCTAAGCAAATCGACACCACTGAGCTAAATACTGGCGAAGTAGGTTGGGTTGTTTGTGGTATTAAAGACATCCTAGGTGCACCGGTTGGTGATACGTTGACGCTTGCTAAAGGCGGCAGCACTGAACGTCTACCTGGTTTCCAAAAAGTGAAGCCTCAGGTATACGCAGGCCTGTTCCCTGTTTCATCTGATGACTACGAAAACTTCCGTGATGCACTAGGCAAACTAAGCCTGAACGATGCGTCACTGTTCTTCGAACCAGAAAGTTCGGCAGCACTTGGTTTTGGTTTCCGTTGTGGCTTCTTAGGAATGCTTCACATGGAGATCATCCAAGAGCGTCTAGAGCGTGAATACGACCTAGACCTAATCACAACTGCTCCAACAGTAGTGTATGAAGTTGTAAAAACAGATAAAACGGTTCTTTACGTTGATAGCCCGGCTAAACTGCCAGCGGTTAATGACCTAGAAGAAATTCGTGAGCCAATTGCACGTTGTAATATTTTGGTACCTTCGGACTACCTAGGTAACGTAATCACACTGTGTGTTGAGAAGCGTGGCGTACAAGTAGACATGGTTTACCACGGTAACCAAGTTGCTGTGACGTACGATCTTCCTATGGCAGAAGTAGTTCTAGATTTCTTCGACCGTCTGAAATCAACGTCTCGCGGTTACGCATCATTGGATTACAACTTCCAACGTTATGAGCCATCAAACATGGTACGTGTAGACGTATTGTTGAATGGCGAAACGGTTGATGCACTGGCTATCATCACGCACAAAGACATCGCTCAGTCTCGTGGTCGTCTACTGGTTGAGAAGATGAAAGAATTCATCCCTCGTCAGATGTTCGATATCGCGATTCAAGCAGCGATTGGTAACCACATCATTGCTCGTTCTACAGTGAAACAACTGCGTAAGAACGTAATCGCAAAATGTTACGGTGGTGATATCAGTCGTAAGAAGAAACTTCTTAAGAAACAAAAAGAAGGTAAGAAGCGTATGAAGCAGATCGGTAACGTTGAACTGCCTCAAGAAGCATTCTTAGCGATTCTTCATGTTGGTAAAGACTAGGTATCAATCGCACTAACTACCTGCTGAACATTACTGGTTAAAATCGTTTATTTCTTTGTTGCAAAGATTGCAATTAGGCCCACTAGTCACTGCACTTTGCGCCTCGAACTAAACGATTTTTCCTGCGTAATCTCCCCAGCATTTAGTCAGCATGATTAATACAGATTAGAAATATTAAGCAGAGTGAAAGGGTTGTACTCTTTCACTTTCGTTATTTTTAAAGAAATGAAATTTAAGGGATATCAATGGCTAATACATTTTCGCTTATCTTAGTGATCGTAACTCTAGTGACTGGCATTGTATGGGCGTTGGAAAAGTTTGTGTGGGCGAAGAAGCGCCAACAAAAACTGGCTGACGTTGAAGCACAATCGAATGGTCTAGACGCTGAAACCAGCGCAAAAGTTACGGCTCAGCCTTGGTGGGTTGAAAACAGTGTTTCCATTTTCCCGGTAATTGCATTTGTTTTGGTTCTGCGTTCATTTATTTATGAACCGTTTCAAATTCCTTCTGGCTCAATGATGCCAACGCTTTTGGTTGGTGACTTCATCTTGGTAGAGAAGTACGCGTACGGTCTAAAAGATCCTGTATGGCGCACTCAACTGGTAGAAACGGGCAAGCCAGAGCGTGGTGATTCAATCGTATTTAAGTACCCACCTCAACCTAATATCGACTACATCAAGCGTGTTGTTGGTATGCCAGGTGACACAATTCGCTACAGCAGTCGTAAAGAGATCTGTATTCAAGCGAAGGGTACAAGTAGCTGTGAACCAGTGAAGCTAAGTAACGTTGAAGAAAGCCAATTTGTTCAAGATGGTGTGCCTCTGATTCAGCTGAATGAACAGCTTGGAGACGTAGAGCACCAAATTTTAGTTAACCCATTACGCCGCGACCGTGTGCAAGCATACCAGCCTCGCAATGGTGTTAACGAGTGGGTCGTTCCAGAAGGCCAGTACTTTGTGATGGGTGATAACCGTGACAACAGTGCCGATAGCCGTTACTGGGGCTTTGTCCCTGAAGCAAACCTTGTTGGTAAGGCCGTTGCGATTTGGATCAGTTTCGAGTTCGAACGTGGTTCAGATAGTATACTTCCAACATGGATTCCTACTGGTGTGCGTTTTAATCGCATCGGTGGGATTCATTAATCGATCAATTAACACATCGAGAGAGCATGAATTCTCCAATTGATAAACTAGAGAGAAAGATTGGCTATCAGTTTAATGATGCCGATCTTATCCACTTGGCGCTGACTCACCGCAGCGCCGCAGGTAAACATAACGAACGTCTTGAGTTTCTGGGCGATTCAATTTTAAGTTTTGTTATCGCTGATGATCTTTACCACCGTTTTCCTAAGGTAAACGAAGGTGATATGAGCCGCATGCGCGCAACATTAGTGCGTGGTCATACATTGGCAGAACTAGGTCGTGAATTCGAACTAGGAGATTACTTAAAATTAGGTCCAGGTGAGTTGAAGAGTGGCGGTTTCCGTCGTGATTCTATTCTAGCGGATGCTGTTGAAGCGATCATCGGTGCTGTCTATTTAGATAGTGATACCGAGACGGTTCGCGGTATTATTTTAAGCTGGTACCAATCTCGCCTAGAAGCAATTCAGCCTGGAGTATCTCAAAAAGATCCGAAAACTCGTCTTCAAGAGTTTTTGCAAGGTCGAAGAAATCCTCTACCTGTCTACACAGTGACTAATATTAAAGGTGAAGCACACAACCAAGAGTTTACGGTTGAGTGTGAAGTGGCAGGTGTGGATAAACCTGTTATCGGTAAAGGCACTAGCCGCCGCAAGGCAGAACAAGCGGCTGCTGAAACAGCATTAGAGCAACTAAGCAATGTCTGATAACAACCAAGATTTCGATATCGATGCATTCTTTTCATCTGATAGCAAACAAACGGGCCTACCGGAAAACCAACACTGTGGCTTCATCGCTATTGTCGGTCGCCCAAATGTAGGTAAGTCGACGCTTCTGAACCATATTCTGGGTCAGAAGATCTCTATTACGTCACGTAAACCACAGACGACACGCCACCGTATTATGGGCGTGGAAACTGAGGGTGATTACCAAGCGATCTTCGTTGATACTCCTGGACTTCATATTGAAGAAAAGCGTGCAATCAACCGTTTGATGAACCGTGCGGCGAACAGCTCACTGAGTGATGTGAACCTAGTATTCTTCCTTGTCGACGGTACTCACTGGACTGACGACGATGAAATGGTTCTGAACAAGCTGAAGAAGACCGACTTCCCAGTTGTACTTTGCATCAACAAAGTAGATAACGTTCAAGACCGTACTAACGTCATGCAACACATGATGGAAGTTTCTAAGAAGATGGACTTCATTGATGTTGTGCCAATCTCTGCGAAGCAAGGTAAAAACATTGATGTACTGCGTAATCACGTACGTGAACATTTACCAAAAGCGACTCACCACTTCCCAGAAGAGTACGTGACGGATCGCTCGCAACGCTTTATGGCATCTGAAATTATCCGTGAAAAGCTAATGCGTTTTACGGGTGACGAGCTACCTTACTCGGTAACGGTTGAAATTGAACGCTTCGATTACAACCCAGATAACGATGGCTTCCACATCAATGCTCTGATTCTTGTTGAACGTACTGGTCAGAAGAAAATGGTGATTGGTAAAGCGGGCGAGAAGATCAAAACGATTGGTCGTGAAGCGCGTATCGATATGGAAGAGCTATTCGGTCGTAAGGTTTACCTAGAGACTTGGGTCAAGGTTAAATCTGGTTGGGCTGATGATGAGCGTGCACTTCGCTCGTTAGGCTACATCGACGATCTATAATATATTGAACGTCACTTTCTGAGATTAAGAAAGTTGAACTGAAGATAAATCCAAGAGAGAGTGCGAACTCTCTCTTTTTGTATCTGTAATAAGGGTAAGTGATTGAGCGAAGGGTTACAGCGATGCTTTGTGTTGCACCGTCGACCATACAGTGAGTCGAGTCTGATCTTGGATGTCTTCAGTGAAGAGTTCGGTCGGATGACGCTGATGTCTAAAGGCGCACGCAGCAAGCGTTCCAATTTGAAAGGTGCATTGCAGCCTTTTACGCCGCTACTGCTTAAGTGGTCTGGTAATGGTTCGATGAAAACCTTACGCCAAGCTGAGCCAATCAGCTTGGGGCTTCCTCTCGCGGGTATAAACCTGTATTCCGCCATGTATGTGAATGAGCTAATCGGCCGCGTATTGATGGCTGAAGTACCCATGCCTGCACTTTTTCACGACTATCTTCATGCTTTAACAGAGCTCGCGCATAATGAGAACCCTGAGCCAGCACTGCGTCGTTTTGAGTTGGCTCTGTTATCTGCAATGGGCTATGGGGTCGACTTTTTACACTGCGCAGGCACAGGTGAAGCCATCGCTCCAACCATGACTTATCGTTACCGAGAGCAGAAAGGTTTCATCGCTTCAGTGCGTCGAGATAACCTGACTTTTATGGGCGATGAACTTATTGCAATCAGCGAACGTAGGTTTATCACTAAAGAGCAGTTAAAAGCGGCAAAACGCTTTACACGCATAGCCTTAAAGCCGTATCTTGGCGGCAAACCATTAAAAAGTAGAGAGCTATTTATGCCAACAATAGCCCTCTCTAGAGCACGGAGTATTGGAAAATGAGCTCAATCCTTTTAGGCGTTAATATCGACCATATTGCAACACTACGTAATGCACGTGGTACTAAATACCCAGATCCAGTACACGCAGCGGAAATCGCTGAACGTGCTGGCGCAGACGGCATTACTATTCACCTGCGTGAAGACCGTCGTCATATCGTTGACCGCGATGTGCGTATTCTGGCTGAAACACTTCAAACTCGCATGAACTTGGAGATGGCCGTAACGGACGAGATGGTTCAAATTGCACTCGATACTAATCCTGAGTTTGTTTGTCTGGTTCCTGAAAAGCGTGAAGAGCTAACTACTGAAGGTGGCTTGGACGTCGTTGGTCAGCTTGAGAAGATCAAAGCAGCGACACAAAAACTGTCTGCAGCAGGTATCAAGGTATCTCTGTTTATCGATGCTGACCGCGAGCAAATCGACGCAGCAAAAGCGTGTGGCGCACCGTTCATTGAACTGCACACGGGTCACTATGCTGATGCTAAGACAGAAGAAGACCAACAAGACGAGCTTAAGAAGATCGCAGCGGGCGCAAGCTACGCAGACGATCTTGGTATCACAGTCAATGCGGGTCATGGTCTGACTTACCACAACGTAGCACCAATTGCGGCACTTCCAGAGATCTACGAGCTGAACATCGGTCACTCGATCATGGGACGTGCAGTGTTTGATGGCTTAAACAAAGCCGTTGCAGACATGAAAACAATCATGGAAACAGCACGTAACAACGCTTAGTTTTGTAAGTAGTAAGCGATGCGTTGTGAGTTATTAGATAGAAGTTAAGTAGTAGAGAAAACATGGCAGTTGTTGGATTAGGTACAGATATCGCAGAAATCGAACGTGTTGAGAAGGCGCTGTCGCGAAGTGGTGATGCATTTGCTCAGCGTATTTTGACGGATTCTGAGTTTGAAGTATTCCAACAGTTGAAGCAAAAAGGCCGTTACCTTGCAAAACGCTTTGCCGCTAAAGAAGCAGCATCTAAGGCATTAGGTACAGGCATAGCGCTGGGTGTTACCTTCCACGACTTTGAGATTTCAAACGATGAGCATGGTAAGCCAGTATTGAGCCTGCACAAGAAAGCGCGTGAAATCGCAGAGGCGAGTGGCACAACATCAATTCACCTGACGATCTCAGATGAACGCCACTACGCTGTGGCAACCGTGTTACTCGAATCGTAATTGATTACGGCTAACCTGAATCTAATGTTTGATTAGCGACTCGCTACAAGACAAAAAAAGCAGAGCTTATGAGCTCTGCTTTTTTATTGGTTGGAAACCGTTTAACGATTTTTTTGAACAACTATTCCTTAAGCCTTCGCGGGTTTCAAATAGTGAATTGCAGTAGCTTGAACTTTCTCTAGCTCATCCTGAAGTTCAAAAAGCTCCGGCTCAATATCTTCAACAGAAGTGCCTGAACGTAGTTCTTTCTCTATTGTTGCACATACCGATTTCAACCTTGGAACACCACTGTACGAGCTGCTGCCATGCATCTTATGGATAATGTGTATCAGTTGTTCAACAGGGTAGTCACTGTCTTCAATAGCTTTCTCTGCGGCTTCATAAACCTCAGGAATGAAGTCGACTAGCATTTGCAGCATATCGCGTGCGAGGTCTTCTTTATTAGCGGCTTGCTTCATTGCAGCTTGCCAATCAATGATGATGTTCTTGTGCACGCTTGCTTCTGTTTCTGACACTTGGTTGTTATCGATTTCAGCCGAAACGGCAGGGTGGTCTGGATTTATCTTCTCGATGTGCTCAACCTCTGAGGTCGGGCTCCAGTGAATCAGAACCTGCTGTAACACATGCTCTTCAATTGGCTTGGTTAGGTAATCATCCATACCCGCTTCAAGCAGTCGGTCGCGCTCGCCAATCATCGCATGGGCGGTTACGGCAATGACTGGTGTATTGGCATTGTTCGCCAGCTTCTTAATATTCTCACAAGCCGTCACACCATCCATTTGTGGCATTTGAATATCCATGAAGATGATATCAAATGGTGTTTCTGTCGCCTTGTCGATCGCTTGCTGTCCGCTAGTACAACTGATAACGGTTTCTACACGCTCTTTCAGCAGTGCGGTAATCAACTTAAGGTTGGCTGGGTTGTCGTCCACGGCCATCACAGTAAGCGGTAGCTTCTCTTCAGAATGCGTTTCAATCGCCGGTGCTATCAAGGTTGGCGCTTGGTTAGACACCAAGGTCTGCAGTAGCTTCTTACGAGACAGAGGCTTGGTGATGCACTGAACATCCACCTCTTTCATCAGTTGCTCACCCAGAGCTAACTCAGTACTTGGCGTACCAATAATCACGTTCTGAGCAATCTTCTTCGCACCAATTGCCCAACCACTTACCGTATCAAATTGGTAATCTTGGTTAGCCGCAAGGTTAAGCAGAACATAGTCGTATGAGGTCGACTCATCCGGCATCACTGAACGGTAAGTAACGACTAAGCCTTCCTGAGTCAGGATTTGCTGAGTAATCGAAGCTGCTTGCATGTTTGGTTCGATAAGCAGTAGTTGTTTGTCTTGCAGGCATTTAGTCTCAATAAGCTCGGTCATCGGCATATCGGTGGTCGAAAGCCTTAAGGTGAACCAGAAGGTTGAACCTTGGTGCAGACGACTGGTGAGACTGATTTCACCACCCATTTGGCTAACAAGTTTCTGGGTGATGACCAGACCTAGGCCAGTACCGCCATAGCGACGAGAAATACTCGCATCCGCTTGGCTGAAGGCTTGGAATAGCTGTGCTTGTTGACGCTCAGAGATACCAATACCGGTATCGCGAACCATGAATTGCAACTCGATGTTGTCTTCGCTTTGCGAACGTAGCTCAACGCTAATATCAATGTTGCCACGCTCAGTAAACTTGATTGAGTTACCAACGAGGTTGGTTAGGATTTGCTGGATACGCAGTGGGTCACCTACAACGCCCGGTGGCACTTTCGGATCGATCTTAAGCGTTAGTTCTAACCCTTTCTCATGGGCGTTGGTGGCTTGAAGGTTCACAACCTCTTCAAGACTCGCTTGGAATTCAAATGGAATGTTTTCTAGGGCTAACTTACCGGCCTCAAGTTTCGAGAAATCCAAGATATCGTTAATGATACTAAGCAGGTTATTTGCCGAGCGTTCAATGGTCTGTAGATAATCGGTTTGACTGTTCGACAGGTGAGTCTTAAGCATCTGACGAGTAAAGCCAATCACACCATTTAGTGGTGTTCTTAGCTCGTGAGACATGTTGGCCAAGAACTCGGACTTAACACGCGCCGCTTCTTGTGCGCGTTTTTTCGCGATGTCTAACTCAACGTTTTGAATCTCGAGCTGCTCAAGAGTTTCACGCAGATCCGAAGTGGCTTGGTCAATACTGTGTTGCATCTCGACGTGATATTCCGACAGCGACACCGCCATCGCGTTGATACCGTTTTTCAGCGAGTCCAACTCACCGTGCATTTTGCCTTCGATACGGACATCCAAGTGACCTCGACGAATTCGGTCGACCATGTTCTTCATGTGTGTGATCGGCTGAGTGACATCGTGCATCAAACGAAAAGCAAAAACACCAGAAAGCCCTAGCCCAAGAATCAGCACTAAGAAGGCCGAGAATACTTCTTGGTATTGCTGTAATCGGAGTGAAGATAAGTCTAACTCAATCGCGATATAACCAATTGCCTGGTTGGCTTGAGATTGGCCATTGGCCGAATTGATGTACTGACCTTCCGCGATAATCGGCGTCCGAAGAATCAGCGTATTATCGATCAAGTTCGACGAGCTTAAATGCGGAATCGGTTTATCTTTCGGATAGGTCAGGCTTTCAAAATCTGGGTGGAAGTTTGAGGTTACAAACAACTCGTGACGTTCATCAAACACCGCGATACTACGCACAAGCTTAGAATTCTTTCGATGCGCATAGCTAATCAGCTGACGAACAGCTTCTCGACTTTCGAGTTGCATGCCGGATTCACTCGCAATCGCCAGTGGTTCAATGATGCTAGTGCCAGTGTTAACCACTTGCCCCTCAAGGTCTTGATAGCGGTTAAATGAGAAAAATGCACTCAATAGCAACCCAATAATCAGGGTTGGAGCTAGAGTTAAGGTAATTACACGGGCTCTTAAGCCATATCTGGTCATGTTCTTTAATTACATCGAGGTCTGGATATGGGAAAATAACGCACACAATGGCGGTTAAGTGAACGGTAAGCTTAATCAAAGCCGTGACGTTCGACAATGATTCCAAGACAGAATAGTGAGTCCTGGATACCAATTACTTATTAAAAGATACATTAGGCACAAGCAATGGCACGTTTTTTCCAACCAAAAAAGAAAACTCAACTCGAGACCAAGCATCAATCGGTTTTAGTTGAACGAATGGATCACAATGGCGCTGGCATCGCTTATCAGAAAAACAAACCTATTTTCATTGATGGTGTATTGCCCGGTGAGCAGGTGGTTATTCAACTTACTGAGAGTAAGAGTAAATTTGCGCGTGCGAAACTCATCAAATTACTGAAGCCAAGCGAGCAACGTTTAAAGCCTTTTTGTAAACACTTTAATCAGTGTGGCGGTTGTCATCTTCAGCACCTTGGTTACCAATCTCAGATAGAACACAAGGCACAATCTCTTACGCACTTGATGAACCAGTATAAGACGGATGAGACAGAGATGGCTCAACCGATTGTGGGTGATGAAACGGGCTATCGTCGTCGCGCGCGCATCAGCCTGTTTGTTGATAAGAAAACGCACAAGCTTCAGTTTGGTTTTCGTAAGAAGCAGAGTAAGCAGATAGAAAACATCACCGATTGTGCCGTGCTTGATCCTCGCCTAAATGTATTGCTGCCAAAGGTGAAAAATTTACTCAACACTTTCAGCAACCTTACCTCTTTAGGACACGTTGAATTGGTATTGGGTGATACTGGTCCGGTAATGGTGTTACGCCACCTCAAGCCTTTGATTGAAAAAGATGAGCAAGCATTGATTGCGTTGGCGAAAGAAGAAGGCGCGATACTGTACTCAATGCCAGAGACCGACAAGTTGGTCCGCCTGGTTGGTGATGCGCCTAGCTACAGCGAAGCGGGCGTTACCTTACCTTTTGAGCCAAATCACTTCATTCAGGTTAACCAGAAGGTAAACCAACAGATGGTGGCTCAAGCAATTGAGTGGTTAGAACCTAAAGCGGATGAGCGAGTGCTTGATCTGTTTTGTGGTTTAGGTAACTTCAGTCTGCCTATCGCACAGCAATCGGCGTTTGTGGTTGGTGTGGAAGGTGTTGATGAAATGGTACAACAGGCTGCGTCGAACGCAGAATTAAACCAGTTGAGTAATACTGAGTTTTATCAAGCCAACCTTGAAGAAGACTTATCTTCACAGCCTTGGGCAAAAGAGAAATTCGATAAAGTATTACTCGACCCTGCAAGGGCTGGAGCGAGTGGGATCGTTGATCAAATTTCAGCGTTAGGAGCGAAGCGTGTGGTTTATGTTTCGTGTAATCCTGCTACTCTAGCTAGAGATTCTGAGAGCTTAGAAAAACAAGGCTACCAATTAGCCAAACTTGGTATGTTGGATATGTTCCCACACACCAGTCATCTGGAATCAATGGCTCTCTTTATCAAGGCTTAGAGGCCCTTAAATAAGGCTTCAAAATGAATCACAAAGGCGTAGGGAAGCCTGCGCTAATATCAATATGGTCGAACTAACTTGGAACCAGTTAGTCATATTGAATTGGGTATAAACAGAATAACTAGGAAGGCATGATGGTTGCGGTACGAAGCGCACATTTAAACCCAAGCGAACAGTTTGAGCTAGAAAGTTGGATTGCGTCATTGAATCAAGACGCAAAAACCTCGAATAAACTGATCAAAGTTTATCGTCACTGTGAAGAACTTTTAAAAGATCACGAGCAAGCATCGCTCTTGCTTTGGCGTGGCCGCGAGATGATCGAAATCTTGGTCACTTTGTCGATGGACCGTGCCACTTTAATTGCGGCACAACTTTTCCCCGTCGTCTCTAGCGGCGTTTTTGAGCGCGAAGCGTTTGAAGAAAGCTACGGCAAAGAAACCGTAAAGTTGATTGATGGCGTTGAAGAAATGGCGGCCTTGGGCCAGCTTAACGTTGCCCTTGAAGGCAGTGCAGCCTCGGGGCAAGTCGATAACGTTCGTCGCATGCTATTGGCAATGGTTGATGATTTCCGCTGCGTAGTTATCAAGCTAGCGGAGCGAATCTGTAACCTTATTGAGGTGAAAAATGCACCTGATGCTGTGCGCCGCGCGGCAGCAAAAGAGTGTTCTAACATCTATGCACCACTGGCGAACCGTTTAGGTATTGGTCAGCTTAAGTGGGAAATCGAAGATTACGCATTCCGCTATCAACAGCCAGACACTTATAAGCAAATTGCCAAACAGCTGTCTGAGCGCCGCATCGTTCGTGAACAATACATCACAGATTTCGTTGATGACTTAACCGCAGAAATGCAGCGTTCAAACATCAACGCTGAAGTCAGCGGTCGACCAAAACACATCTACAGTATCTGGCGCAAAATGCAGAAGAAAGGCTTGGCCTTTGATGAACTTTTTGACGTGCGAGCGGTGCGTATCATCGCTGATCAGCTACAAGACTGCTACGCCGGTCTTGGGGTAGTACACACCAAATACAAACACCTCCCGAGCGAATTTGATGACTATGTGGCGAACCCTAAGCCAAATGGTTACCAGTCGATTCATACAGTAGTACTTGGCCCTGAAGGTAAGACTATTGAGATTCAGATCCGTACCAAGCAGATGCATGAAGACTCAGAACTTGGTGTTGCTGCGCACTGGAAGTACAAAGAAGGGGCTTCAAGCGGCCGTAGTGGCTACGATGAGAAAATCACTTGGTTGCGTAAACTTATCGACTGGCAAGAAGAGATGTCGGACTCTGGCGAGATGCTGGATGAAGTACGTAGCCAAGTCTTCGATGACCGTGTATACGCATTTACTCCACGTGGTGACGTGGTCGACTTACCAATGGGCGCAACCCCGTTGGATTTCGCCTACCACATCCACTCGATGGTCGGACATCGCTGTATCGGTGCCAAGGTAGCGGGGCGTATCGTACCGTTCACTCATAAACTATCGATGGGTGACCAAGTTGAGATCATCACACAGAAAGAGCCGAACCCATCTCGTGACTGGCTAAACCCAACCACAGGTTTTGTTCACTCTGGTCGTGCTCGAGCGAAAATCAACGCTTGGTTCCGTGCACAAAGCCGTGAGAAAAATCTAGAAGCGGGTCGTGACATCCTGGAAGTTGAGCTAGCGAAAGTGGGCGCAACCCTAAAAGATGCTGATCAATACGCACTAAGACGCTTTAACGTGAATACGCCAGACGAACTCTATGCCGGTATTGGTAGTGGCGACTTGCGTATTAACCAAGTGGTTAATCACATCAATGCGCTAGTGAATAAGCCAACGGCGGAAGAAGAAGACAAGAAAGCGCTAGAGAAACTGCTTGAGTCGGAAAACAAGCCGGCACAACAGAGTCGTCCTAAGAAAGATGCAGTTGTTGTTGAAGGTGTAGATAACCTAATGACGCACCTAGCGCGCTGTTGTCAGCCGATTCCAGGCGATGTGATTAAAGGTTACATCACTCAAGGTCGTGGTATCTCTGTTCACCGTGCTGATTGTGAGCAATTGAGTGAGCTAAGCCTGCACGCACCAGAGCGTATTATTGATACCGTTTGGGGCAATGGCTTTGTCGGTTCTTACATCCTAACGCTGCGCGTTGAAGCATTAGAGCGTAATGGCTTGTTAAAAGACATTACCTCACTGTTCTCGAATGAGAAGATCAGCGTGACGACAATGAAGAGCCGTATCGACTACAAACGTCAGCTATCGGTCATGGATTTCGATTTAGAGGTGACCAATATTGAGATTTTGAGCCGAGTGACCAGTCGAGTTGAACAGATCAAAGATGTAATGAGTGTTAAACGCCTCGGCTAAAATTCTCGTCATACTTGAAGCTGATGGCGTTGTTGCCTGCGCGCACTCGCTCAATCACATAGGCAAGCTATGCTCAGGAGTCTCGCTTGCTTGTCGCCTAGCCACAGCTTCAATTATTTAGAGAATTAGACAGTATCAATAAAGGTGAGTGGTTTTGGCTGCTCACCTTTTTTAGTTTTAGAAGACGTTATAAATTTAAAAATCAAAGACAGTAATAGGAAGAAAACGATGAATCACCCGATTGAACAACTTGAACAGATCATGACTAAGCTGCGCGATCCTGAAGGTGGCTGTCCTTGGGATTTAAAACAAAATTTTGAAACTATTGTCCCTCATACTATCGAAGAGACTTATGAAGTGGTGGATGCGATTCACAACAAAGACTGGTCGAATTTGCAAGAAGAGCTTGGCGATCTACTGTTTCAGGTGATTTTTTACAGTCAGTTGGCGAAAGAGCAGGGGCTGTTTGAGTTTTCTGATGTGGTTGATGGCATCAATGAGAAGTTAACACGCCGTCACCCTCATGTGTTCTCGGATGCCGAGTTTGCTAGCGACGAAGAAATCAATGCGAATTGGGAAGCGGAAAAAGCCAAAGAAAAGGCACAAGCAGGCAAAACTCAAGAAAGTATTCTAGACTCAATACCAAACTCTTTACCTGCGCTTTCACGTGCTACAAAGATTCAAAAGCAGGTAGCGAAATATGGCTTCGATTGGGACTCAATTGGTCCAGTTGCCAACAAGGTAATAGAGGAAGTGGATGAGGTGCTAGAAGAGGCGCTTCAAGTGACACCAAACGAAGATTTGGTTGAAGAAGAGTTGGGTGATTTGCTGTTTGCAACGGTGAATTTGGTGCGACATTTAGGTAAAAACCCTGAATCGGCGCTCAATAAGGCCAACTTGAAGTTTTCACGTCGCTTTAAAGGGGTGGAACAAAAAGTTCGTCAGCAAGATAAACATTTGACCGATTTTTCACTACAACAGCTTGATTCCATGTGGGATGAAGTCAAAGTGGCGGAGAAAAGATAACCAAAGCTTTTATCATGAATTGATTTGAAGCAAAAAATAAAAAATAGCAGTGTGATAGATTTCACGTTGTGGCGATAAGGGGCTTCTGGTATATTTTCATCCCGTCCAGAAGTAGTCCATTTCCCTCATTCAACCAATTTCAGGTTAAACATGACGACAAATTACATTTTTGTTACTGGCGGGGTTGTATCCTCTCTAGGTAAAGGTATTGCTGCAGCATCTCTTGCGGCTATTTTAGAAGCTCGTGGTCTTAAAGTGACTATGATGAAGCTTGACCCTTACATCAACGTTGATCCAGGCACTATGAGCCCGACTCAGCACGGTGAAGTGTTCGTTACGGAAGATGGCGCTGAAACAGACCTTGACCTTGGTCACTATGAGCGATTCATTCGCACCAAGATGACTAAGCGTAACAACTTCACTGCAGGTCGTGTTTACTCAGACGTACTCGCTAAAGAGCGTCGCGGTGATTACCTAGGTGCAACAATTCAGGTTATCCCACACATCACTAACTCTATCAAAGAGCGTGTTATTTCTGGCGCAGCTGGCCACGATATCGCGATCGTTGAAGTTGGTGGTACGGTTGGTGATATCGAATCTCTACCATTCATGGAAGCGATTCGTCAGCTAGCAGTTGAACTAGGCCGTGAACGCGCAATGTTCATGCACCTTACTCTAGTGCCATACCTAGCAGCAGCGGGCGAAGTGAAAACTAAGCCAACGCAACACTCTGTAAAAGAGCTACTGTCTATTGGTATTCAGCCAGACATCCTAGTTTGTCGTTCAGACCGTAACATTCCTTCGAACGAGCGTAAGAAAATTGCTCTGTTCTGTAATGTGCAAGAAAATGCAGTTATTTCTATGCGCGATGTTGACTCTATCTACAAGATCCCTCAGCTTATTAAAGCTCAAGGCACTGATGAACTTGTATGTAAGCGTTTCGGCATCACAGCTCCAGAAGCAGACCTGTCTGAATGGGAACAAGTCATTTACGAAGAAGCTAACCCAACGGGTGAAGTGACGATTGGTATGGTTGGTAAGTACATTGAACTTCCAGATGCATACAAATCAGTAAATGAAGCGCTAAAACACGCAGGCTTGAAAAACCGCCTAAGCGTTAATATTAAATACGTAGATTCACAAGATCTTGAGTCTCGTGGCGTAGAAGTTTTAGAAGGGCTAGATGCAATTCTAGTTCCTGGTGGCTTTGGTGATCGTGGTGTTGAAGGTAAGATTCTTGCTGCTCAATACGCTCGTGAAAACAAAGTACCGTACTTAGGTATCTGTCTAGGTATGCAAGTAGCGCTTATCGAGTACGCTCGTAACGTTGCTAAAATGGAAGGGGCACACTCTTCTGAATTCTGTACTGAAACTAAGTACCCAGTTGTTGGTCTTATCACTGAATGGACTGATGGCGAAGGTAAAGTTGAAGAGCGTACAGAATCATCTGACCTAGGCGGCACAATGCGTCTAGGTTCACAGCTTTGTCACCTAGCGAAAGGGACTAAAGCTTACGAATTATACGGTAGCGCGACGATCCATGAACGTCACCGTCACCGTTACGAAGTGAACAACAATCTTCGTCCACAAATCGAAAAAGCGGGCCTAAAAGTATCGGGTCTATCTGCGGACAAGAAACTGGTTGAAGTTATTGAGAACCCGAACCACCCATGGTTCGTTGCTGCTCAATTCCACCCAGAGTTCACTTCAACACCTCGCGATGGTCACCCATTGTTTGCAGGTTTCGTTAAAGCGGCTGGTGAGTTCCAGCGCGGCGAGTTAGAAAAGTAAAAAGGAATACAGGTAGCTGCGTAAGTTGTGCTGCTACCTTTAAATTTGACATTTATATATTCAACGAGAAGGAAACATTCAATGTCTAAGATCGTTAAAGTTCTAGGTCGTGAAATCATCGATTCACGTGGTAACCCAACTGTAGAAGCTGAAGTACACCTAGAAGGCGGTTTCGTAGGTATGGCTGCTGCTCCATCTGGCGCATCTACTGGTTCTCGCGAAGCTCTTGAGCTACGTGACGGCGACAAATCACGTTTCCTAGGTAAAGGTGTTCTTAAAGCAATTGAAGCTGTAAACGGCCCAATCGCTGAAGCTCTAGTTGGTAAAGACGCTAAAGCTCAAGCTGACGTTGACCAAATCATGATCGACCTTGACGGTACTGAGAACAAATCTCAGTTCGGCGCGAACGCTATCCTAGCTGTTTCTCTAGCGAACGCTAAAGCTGCTGCTGCAGCTAAAGGCATGCCTCTATACGAGCACATCGCTGAGCTAAACGGTACTGCTGGTCAGTTCTCTATGCCTCTACCAATGATGAACATCATCAACGGTGGTGAGCACGCTGATAACAACGTTGACATCCAAGAGTTCATGATCCAACCAGTTGGTGCTAAGACTCTTAAAGAAGGTCTACGTATCGGTGCTGAAGTATTCCACAACCTAGCTAAAGTTCTTAAGTCTAAAGGCTACAGCACTGCAGTTGGTGACGAAGGTGGTTTCGCTCCTAACCTTAAGTCTAACGCTGAAGCTCTAGAAGTTATCGCAGAAGCTGTTGCAGCTGCTGGTTACGAACTAGGTAAAGACGTTACTCTAGCTATGGACTGTGCAGCATCTGAGTTCTTCGACAAAGAAGCTGGCATCTACAACATGAAGGGCGAAGGTAAGACTTTCTCTTCTGAAGAGTTCAACCACTACCTAGCTGAGCTAGCTAACCAATTCCCAATCGTTTCTATCGAAGACGGTCTAGACGAGTCTGACTGGGATGGCTTCAAGCACCAAACTGAACTACTAGGTGACAAGCTTCAACTAGTAGGTGACGATCTATTCGTTACAAACACTAAGATTCTTGCTGAAGGTATCGAGAAAGGCGTAGCTAACTCTATCCTTATCAAGTTCAACCAAATCGGTTCTCTAACTGAGACTCTAGCTGCTATCAAGATGGCTAAAGACGCTGGCTACACTGCAGTAATCTCTCACCGTTCTGGCGAAACTGAAGATGCAACTATCGCTGATCTAGCGGTAGGTACAGCTGCAGGTCAAATCAAAACGGGTTCTATGAGCCGTTCTGACCGTGTTGCTAAGTACAACCAACTTATCCGTATCGAAGAAGCTCTAGGTTCTAAAGCTCCTTACAACGGTCTTAAAGAAGTTAAAGGTCAATAATTCGTCCTATTTGGCACTGTAGCTGCGTTAACTGTAGAAGATTCACTAAGTCACATAGGAAACTATGCTCCATAGCTGAATCTTCTTTGTTGCCTTGCTACAGCACCAACTAGTTAGAATTATGCACCAATGCTTTTGAATGCCTCGCTTATGCGGGGCATTTTTTTGTCTGTAGGAAAGTGAGGTATAGAGGCTCTAGGTTCTAAAGCTCTCTTTTTGATACCTAAACCCTTCATTCCCTAGACCGACGGAGGAGG
Source organism: Vibrio sp. Isolate34 (assembly GCF_022397915.1). Taxonomy (GTDB): domain Bacteria; phylum Pseudomonadota; class Gammaproteobacteria; order Enterobacterales; family Vibrionaceae; genus Vibrio. The sequence continues at coordinate 62,745 of NZ_JAKEUO010000015.1, forward strand.
AAGTCGGGAATCTCATTGTGGATTTCGAATAACAATAATTCCCCGACTTATTGATTCCCTTACACCACATATCTCGCACCAATAAGCTCATTATGGTATATATGTGCCTTATTCTAGTTCCTTCTTTTTCAACCGGCGAAAGGTGTTATGCGAATTTTTGCTTTAGTTCTGCTCATAGTGTTTGGCTGGCTACAACACACATTGTGGCTCGGTAAAAATGGTATCTCTGATTACTACGGTGTGAACAACGAAATCCAAGTTCAGCAACAAGTAAACGAAAAGCTGCATGTTCGTAATGCCGAGATGTTTGCCGAAATCGACGACCTACGCCAAGGCTTAGACGCGATAGAAGAGCGTGCTCGTCATGAACTTGGGATGGTAAAAGAAGGCGAAACGTTTTATCGCATCATTGGTGAGGAATCCCATTAATGTCGACTCAACTTCAAAGCGTGATTGCCGTTGTACCTGCGGCGGGCGTGGGTAGCCGAATGCAGGCCGACCGTCCTAAGCAATACCTTAAGATTAATGGCATAACGATTTTAGAGCACACCGTTGAGAAACTATTGTCTCATCCACAAGTCTCTCAAATTGTCGTCGCGATTAGCGATGGTGACCCATACTACCCAGAGCTTGCCCTTAATCAAAACCCACAAGTGATAAGAGTCTCTGGCGGAAGCGAAAGAGCGGACTCAGTACTCTCTGCTTTAGATTACATTGCAGAGCAACAGCTTGGTGAGTGGGTGATGGTTCACGATGCTGCGAGGCCTTGTGTTCATTTGGGTGATATCGATAAGTTAATCTCAGGTGCGATGAGCCATGATGTCGGGGCTATTTTGGCTGCTCCTGTTCGTGACACGATGAAGCGAGGTGCCCAAGGGCAGATTGAGCATACCGTTGAGCGAGCGGATTTATGGCATGCACTTACGCCGCAAATGTTCAGAGCAAAGCCTCTGTGGAAGGCATTAAGTGAGGCGTTGCAACATGGCGCTTCAATTACTGATGAAGCTTCAGCCTTTGAATGGAAAGGTTTATCGCCGGCTTTAGTGGCTGGGCGCTCAGATAATTTTAAGATTACTCAGCCTGAAGATTTAGCGCTTGCTGAGTTCTATTTAAGTCAGAATAAGGAATAATGATGATTCGTATTGGCCATGGCTTTGATGTACATAAGTTTGGTGGTGAAGGTCCGGTAATTATTGGTGGTGTGAGCATCCCTTACGAACAAGGTCTTATCGCACATTCAGATGGTGACGTTGCCCTTCATGCTTTGTGTGACGCTCTGTTAGGTGCGATCGCAGCGGGCGATATTGGTCGTCATTTCCCTGATACTGATGACGAATGGAAAGGCGCGGATAGCCGTGAACTACTGAAAGATGTTTACCGTCGAGTAAAAGAACAAGGTTACGTGATTGGTAATGCCGATATTACTATCATGGCGCAAGCTCCAAAGATGGCCCCTCATATAGACTCTATGTGCCAAGCTATTGCTCAAGACCTAGAAACCAGCATTAGCAATGTGAATGTAAAAGCGACGACTACTGAGCGTTTAGGTTTTACTGGTCGCAAAGAGGGCATCGCATGTGAAGCGGTGGTCCTAATTACTAAAAGTGCGTAAGCACCAACACGAAAAGAACAGCATGTCAGATATTTTATCTTCATTGGCTTATCTAAACGGTAAACCAACTGCGAAAGCAAAACTAAAAGCAAAAGCCGAACACTTTGTCGTTAATGAAGACTTGGGTTTTGAGTTTACTGGTGAAGGCGAGCACCTAATGGTTCGTATTCGTAAAACTGGTGAAAACACGAGTTTCGTAGCAAACGAGCTGGCTAAAGCTTGCGGTGTTAAGTCGAAAGACGTGAGCTGGGCGGGTTTGAAAGACCGTCACGCTGTGACAGAGCAGTGGTTGAGCGTCCACCTACCGAAAGGTGAGCCTGACTTTTCAGCGTTCTTAGCACAATACCCAAGTATTGAAATCCTAGCGACAGCACGTCATAACAAAAAGTTACGTCCGGGCGATTTAGTTGGCAACCAATTTGAGTTGACCTTGTCTGAAGTAACGGATTGTGAAGATGTGGTAAAGCGTTTGGAAAAAGTCGCTCAAGTGGGCGTGCCAAACTACTTTGGTGCTCAGCGTTTTGGTAATGAAGGTAACAACCTATCTGAAGCTCGTCGTTGGGGCCGCGATAACGTTCGTACTCGTAACCAGAATAAACGCAGCTTGTATCTTTCTGCGGCTCGCTCGTGGATTTACAACTTGATCCTTTCAGACCGTATTGAGCAAGATGTGTTTGCATCGGCATTGGTTGGCGATATCGTGGTGAAAGACGGTGCTCAACTAACGGTAACGGCTGAAAACCTTGAAGCTGTAAAGCAAGATATCGCGAATGGTACTGCATTGGTGACTGTGGCTTTGGCCGGAGATAACGCTTTGCCAACAACAGATGAGTCTCAAGCTTTAGAGCAGAAACACCTTGATGCTGAACCGGATTTGATGGCTCTAATTCGTGGTAATCGCATGCGTCATGACCGCCGTGAAGCGTCACTGAAACCTACTGATCTAACGTGGGAAGTGAGTGAAGATAATGTCACTCTGAAGTTCTCTCTTGATGCAGGCTGCTTTGCGACGGCTATCGTTCGTGAATTGGTTGAAGAAGTACACGTAGAGAGAAGCTACGAGCAGTAATGATTCTGCTTGGCACTAAGTGACTTAATATTGGAATTTAAGTCACTTAGCACTGGAATATGAAGAAAGGATACAGAATGAAGATTTTACTCAGCAACGATGATGGTGTGCATGCTCAAGGTATTCATGAGCTAGCAGATGAACTACGTGATCTTGCTGAAGTTATCATTGTGGCACCTGACCGTAATCGTTCAGGCGCTTCAAATTCATTAACTTTAGAACAGCCTTTACGCGTTCAAGAGATTGCTGAAAATACCTATTCGGTACAAGGAACACCGACCGACTGTGTGCATTTTGCGTTAAACGAACTGCTAAAGAATGACATGCCTAATCTGGTATTAACGGGCATTAATCACGGTGCTAACCTTGGTGATGACGTGCTTTATTCAGGTACGGTAGCAGCAGCAATGGAAGGGCACTTTCTAGGCGTTCAATCGGTGGCGTTTTCGTTAGTGGGTAAAAAACATTTTAAGACAGCGGCAGCGATTGCTCGTCGTATTGTCGAACAACATTTAGCAAACCCAATCCCGACCAATCGCTTATTGAACGTGAACGTTCCTGATTTAGCCTTAGAACAACTGTCTGGTACTCAGGTGACACGCTTAGGTGCTCGTCATCACTCTGAAGATATGATTAAGCAAAAAGACCCTCGTGGTCACGATATCTATTGGCTCGGCCCTCCGGGCAAAGAGCAAGATGCCGGCGAAGGTACCGATTTTTACGCAATCGAGCATGGCTTTATATCGGTAACACCGTTACAAGTTGATCTAACGGCACACGAGTCGTTAGGTGCGATGACAACATGGTTAGGGGAGAAGTAAGTGAGCAATCCACAAGCCGAGCGCTTAATTACTTTTCTGATTGAAAATGGCATCCGAGATCAAAAGGTTCTTGATGCTATTTACCAACTGCCGAGAGAGAGTTTTTTATCACAGGCGATGTACCATCAAGCTTATGATAATAATGCTCTGCCGATCGGACAGGGTCAGACAATCTCCCAACCATACATTGTTGCCAAAATGACAGAGCTGCTTGAGTTACAACAAGATAGCCGCGTTTTGGAGATCGGAACGGGTTCAGGCTACCAAACCGCGGTATTGGCTCAGCTTGTTGATCATGTCTATTCGGTTGAAAGAATAAAGTCGCTACAATGGGATGCTAAACGCAGGTTGAAGCAACTCGATTTCTACAATATTTCAACTAAGCACGGTGATGGTTGGCAAGGGTGGTCTTCAAAGGCGCCTTTTGATGCGATTATTGTTACCGCTGCTGCAGAGTCGATTCCTCAAGCGCTTCTGCAACAGCTGAAAGATGGCGGTCGTTTACTGATTCCTGTTGGGGATGATGAACAACAACTGTTGAAGATCGTTCGTCACGGCGATGAATTTTTGTCGAGTGTTATCGAAATGGTGAGATTTGTACCTCTTGTTCCTGGTGAACTAGCTTAATAACAAGACCAATGGTGTAGGTGGATAGAGAGTCGATGCGTTCGAAGTTGTTTAAAGGAAGTACTTTACTGCTTAGCTGTGCCCTTGTTGGGTGTGCAGCGAATTCGCCTGCGCCGGTTTCAAGCCTTAACAAGAAATACTCATCGATTGATCGTGGTAGTTATCGCGGCAGTTACTATGAAGTGAAAAAAGGCGATACGCTTTATTTCATCGCTTATGTGACCAATAAAGACGTCAATGACCTCGTCAGTTATAACAAATTGTCTGCCCCTTATACTATCCACCCAGGGCAGAAGCTTAAGTTGTGGCGTCCTAGCTACAACGCGCCAGCGTATGGTAAATCTACGGTAGCGGCTGCAGCAGTTGCTGCGCCTGTCGCGGCATCGACAACGTCATCTGCGGCAAGTAAACCTAAAACCACATCTCAACCGAGCAAAAACTCTAAACCTGCCCGAGCTCAAACTACCACCAAAGTGGCGAAAAAAGATCCACCAAAGAAGGTTGAACAATCCAAATCAAAGGAGTATGTTGGTTCTAAAGGTAAACAGAATGTTACACCGTCCACCAAACCAACAAGTGATAAAGTATCCAAATGGTTATGGCCAACTAAAGGGAGAGTAATCAAGAATTTCTCTGTAGGCGAACAAGGAAATAAAGGCATAGACATAGCAGGACAGCGAGGTCAGCCAATAGTATCTACTGCAGGGGGAACGGTTGTTTATTCGGGTAATGCACTACGAGGCTACGGCAATCTAGTGATTGTGAAGCACAATGATAATTACTTAAGTGCATACGCGCATAACGACCGACTATTAGTATCTGAAGGGCAAAGTGTGAAACCAGGGCAGAAGATTGCAACAATGGGAAGCTCTGGAGCCAGCAGTGTTAGGCTGCACTTTGAGATTCGTTACCAAGGTAAATCAGTTAATCCAAAACGATATTTGCCTTAAATACAATATGAATGATTAACGTATTGTATTGAGTGACATAGTCATTTAGCGACATATGAAGTTGTAATGTCATGCTAATTTCGCCAGGGGGAGGCGTTATGAGTATAAGCAATGCAGTAACCAAAGAAGAGTTCGATCTTGACCAAGCAACCACGGAACCGGAAGCTCTTGGAAAAGCAAAACGAACAGTCACTAAGAAAACCGAAGCGAAAGAAGAAGTTGAAGTTACGTCTAAAAGCTTAGATGCCACTCAACTGTATCTAGGCGAAATCGGTTTCTCACCACTATTAACCGCAGAAGAAGAGGTGCTTTACGCACGTCGAGCTCTACGCGGTGATGAAGCAGCACGTAAACGCATGATCGAAAGTAACCTGCGTTTGGTGGTAAAAATTTCTCGTCGTTATAGCAACCGTGGTTTGGCACTTCTCGATCTAATCGAAGAAGGCAACCTAGGCTTGATTCGCGCCGTAGAGAAGTTTGACCCAGAGCGTGGCTTCCGCTTTTCAACTTACGCAACATGGTGGATTCGTCAAACTATTGAACGTGCGTTGATGAATCAGACTCGCACCATCCGTTTGCCAATCCATGTTGTGAAAGAGCTGAACATCTACCTACGTACGGCAAGAGAACTATCACAAAAGCTTGACCACGAACCAACAGCTGAAGAGATCGCTTCTAAGCTAGATAAGCCAGTTGGTGATGTGAGCAAGATGCTTCGTCTAAACGAAAGAGTGAGCTCTGTAGATACGCCAATTGGTGGTGACGGTGAGAAAGCACTGTTGGATATTATTCCAGACATCAATAATTCAGATCCTGAGGTTTCAACGCAAGATAGCGATATTAAGAACTCACTGATCTTCTGGCTTGATGAACTGAATCCGAAGCAAAAAGAAGTGCTTGCACGTCGATTTGGACTACTAGGCTATGAACCGTCGACGCTAGAAGAAGTTGGCCGTGAAATCAGCCTAACTCGTGAGCGAGTTCGTCAAATCCAAGTTGAAGGTCTTCGCCGTCTACGTGAGATTCTGATCAAGCAAGGTCTGAACATGGAAAACTTGTTCAACGTTGAAAACGACTAAACGATATTCCACGATATCGACATAAAAAAACGCTGACCTCATGTCAGCGTTTTTTAGTTTTAGCTTCTGGTTTAGCTTTTACTTCAACTAGGAACCACAGCGCTTGGCTATTTAACTAGCGTGCTTCTTAAGCTAGAGTAGCTTCTTCAAGCGGTAGAGTTCTTCTAATGCTTGGCGAGGTGTTAGATCATCAGGATCAACATTCGCTAGTGCTTGCTCCACCTCACTCGGTTCAGGGATCAGGCTAAGTTGGTTCGCGATATCAACACCACTTGGCTTCGATGTCGGAGACTCAATACTCAATGCCTCGAGCTGTGTTAGCTTCGCGCGAGCGTTCTTGATCACGGCTTTTGGTACACCCGCCAACCCTGCAACCGCTAGGCCGTAAGACTTGCTTGCAGCCCCCTCTTGAACTGCGTGCATAAAGGCAATGCTGTCACCGTGTTCAACCGCGTCCAAGTGCACATTTGCTAATGTTGGAAGCTGGTTCGGTAGCTCGGTTAGCTCAAAGTAGTGCGTTGCAAACAGTGTCATCGCATTGATTTGATTCGCTAGCCATTCCGCGCTTGCCCAAGCCAATGACAAACCATCATAAGTACTGGTACCACGGCCTATTTCGTCCATTAGCACAAGGCTATTTGGTGTTGCGTTGTGCAGAATATTAGCGGTCTCTGTCATCTCAACCATGAAGGTTGAACGGCCAGAAGCCAGATCATCCGATGCGCCAATTCGAGTAAAGATACGGTCGATAGAGCCAATAGTCGCGCTTTCAGCTGGCACATAACAACCGATATGAGCCATCAATGCGATGAGTGCTGTTTGGCGCATGTAAGTCGATTTACCACCCATGTTTGGACCTGTGATGATCAGCATTTTACGCTTATCGTTTAGGTCGATAGGGTTGGCGATGAAAGGTTCGTCCATCACTTGCTCTACTACTGGGTGACGACCTGCTTGGATCTGCACACCTGCCGCCTCTGTCATAGTTGGACGACAGTAGTCCAGCGTATCTGCGCGCTCAGCTAAGTTCTGCAGTACATCAAGTTGAGATACTGAAGATGCGATGTTTTGTAGTCGTTCTAGATATGGCAGTAGTAAATCAAACAACTCTTCCCATAACTGCTTCTCGATAGCCAGAGCCTTCGATTTAGAGTTAAGTACTTTGTCTTCGTGCTCTTTCAGCTCAGGAATAATGTAACGTTCAGCATTCTTCAGCGTTTGACGACGTACATAATGTGGCGGCACAAGGTGGCTTTGTCCGCGGCTCACTTGAATGAAGAAACCGTGTACGTTGTTGTAACCAACTTTTAGAGTGTCGATACCGTGACGTTCACGCTCTTCTTGCTCAAGCTTATCCAGAAACTCGGTTGCACCCGCAGCAAGGTCACGCCATTCATCTAGCTCGGCGTTGTAGCCTTCTGCAATAACACCGCCGTCACGGATAACCACGGGCGGGTTCTCTTTTATTGCACGTTCAAGCAGTTCTGAAACTTCGTCTACAGGAGACGCGTACTGAGCAAGTTGAGTTAGGTATGGGTGTTTAAGCTGAGTCAGTGTTTCAGCAAGCTCTGGTAAGTATTCCATTGCTTGGCGAAGACGCGCCATATCACGTGGACGAGCAGAACGAAGTGCTAATCGAGCAAGAATACGCTCGATATCGCCAATCTGTTTCAAGGTCGGCTGTAGCTCTGTAAAGAGAGCCAAATCTTTCATTTCACCAATCGCGTCTAGGCGTTGATCAAGTGCAGAGATATTGCGCATTGGTTGATGTAACCAACGCTTAAGCATACGACTGCCCATTGCCGTTGCAGTGTGATCAAGCACTTCAGCAAGGGTGTTATCTGTGCCTCCGCCAAGATTTTGCGTGATCTCTAGATTGCGGCGGGTCGCAGCATCGAGGATCACTGAGTGATCTTGCTTATCCATGGTGAGTGAACGGATGTGCGGAAGGGCAGTACGTTGAGTATCTTTTACATATTGAATAAGACAGCCAGCCGCACAAAGACCTAGCTTGGCACCTTCAACGCCAAACCCCACAAGGTCGCGAGTACCAAATTGTTGGTTCAGTTGCTGCTTGGCGGTATCTAATTCAAATTCCCAGATTGGGCGACGGCGATTACCGTTACGACTTGCCATTAAATCGACAGGTTCAAAATCTTCAGGGAACAGCAACTCACGCGGAGAGGTTCTCTGTAGCTCTGCCGCCATCGCTTCTTCTGTTTCAGGCTCGCAGAGTTGGAATCTACCGGAAGTAATATCAAGCGTCGCATAGCCAAACTTACCGTTGTGGTGATAAATGGCTGCAATCAGGTTATCAATGCGTTCAGAGAGCAAGGCTTCATCGGTTACGGTACCCGGTGTCACGATACGTACTACCGCACGCTCTACAGGGCCTTTTGAAAGTGCTGGATTACCAATCTGTTCACAAATTGCTACGGACTCACCGAGTTGCACTAACTTTGCAAGGTATCCTTCAACGGCGTGGTATGGAACACCCGCCATCGGAATCGGCTCACCATTTGATGAACCACGCTTAGTCAGTGAAATATCGAGGAGTTGAGAAGCCTTTTTAGCGTCATCGTAGAAAAGCTCGTAGAAATCGCCCATGCGGTAGAACAGCAGAATTTCTGGATTTTCTGCCTTTAGTTTTAGGTACTGCTGCATCATGGGAGTATGTTTTTGATCGGCTTTCACAGTTAACTTCTTTCGTTTATTTCTATTGCGGCTTAGGATACGTGAAAGCGTTTCGTGCGAAAAGCAGCTGATGCGAAAAGATGCGAATCCAAATGATATGACAGTAAATAAAGGGAAGTTGATAATGCAGATGACTCAAGCTCTTAGTGAAAAACTCGGACCATTACTGGCTAAACATAAGCAAGTGCTAGTGACCGCTGAATCTTGTACTGGCGGCGGTGTAGCAACGGCGGTTACCGACGTGGCAGGCAGTTCTGGATGGTTTGATCGTGCTTTTGTCACTTACAGTAATGAAGCTAAGCAAGAGATGATTGGTGTTCAGCTTGAAACCTTGGTTGAGTTCGGTGCGGTGAGTGAACCTGTGGTGATAGAAATGGCCAAGGGAGCGCTACAACATTCAAATGGCACTATTTCTGTGTCGATAAGCGGTATTGCTGGCCCTGGCGGCGGCACAGAAGAGAAGCCCGTTGGTACCGTCTGTTTTGCTTGGAAGGCGTTAAACGGCTGGGACAAAGTGGAAACGAATGTATTTACAGGTGATAGATCACAAGTACGCCAACAAGCCACGCACCATGCCCTGCAAGTTATTTATGATTACCTATCAATGGAAGGTAAGTAACATTTGTACAAATTATTTTCATACAGGTATAGACACTGTATGAATCAACAGTATAATGAAAGCCAATTAGTCACCCCTATGTGGGTTAGAAATAGATTCTAGATCGCTTGTTGAGACAACCGATTATGTGGAGATAGAAATGGACGAGAATAAACAAAAAGCGTTAGCCGCAGCCCTTGGTCAGATTGAAAAGCAATTTGGTAAAGGTTCTATCATGCGTCTTGGTGATAACCGCACAATGGACGTAGAAACTATTTCTACTGGTTCTCTATCTCTAGATATCGCACTAGGTGCTGGTGGCCTACCGATGGGACGTATCGTAGAAGTTTACGGTCCAGAATCATCAGGTAAAACAACACTAACGCTTGAGCTTATTGCTGCAGCACAGAAAGTGGGCAAGACGTGTGCTTTCGTTGATGCGGAACACGCACTCGACCCTATCTACGCTCAAAAGCTTGGTGTTGATATCGATGCGCTTCTTGTTTCTCAACCAGATACGGGTGAACAAGCGCTAGAAATCTGTGATGCACTGGCTCGTTCAGGTGCAATCGATGTACTTGTTATTGACTCAGTAGCAGCACTAACACCAAAAGCAGAAATCGAAGGCGAAATGGGCGATAGCCACATGGGTCTTCAGGCTCGTATGCTGTCTCAAGCGATGCGTAAGCTAACTGGTAACCTAAAGCAGTCGAACTGTATGGCTATCTTTATCAACCAAATCCGTATGAAGATTGGTGTGATGTTTGGTAACCCAGAAACAACAACGGGTGGTAACGCTCTTAAGTTCTACGCATCTGTTCGTCTTGATATCCGCCGTACTGGTGCGATCAAAGATGGTGATGAGGTTATTGGTAACGAAACGCGTATCAAGGTTGTTAAGAACAAGATTGCTGCACCGTTTAAACAAGCTGAAACTCAAATCCTATATGGCAAAGGCTTCAACCGTGAAGGTGAGCTTATCGATTTAGGTGTTAAGAACAAGCTGGTAGAAAAAGCGGGCGCTTGGTACAGCTACAAGGGCGACAAGATCGGCCAAGGTAAAGCTAACGCTGGTAAATACCTACGTGAAAACCCAGAAGTTGCTCTTGAGATCGACACTAAACTTCGCGAGTTGCTACTAACTCCTGCTGTTCTTGAAGAGAAAGATGTAGAACAGGAAGAAGAAAACGAAGAGCTATAAGCTAACGTTTTATCGAGTGGATGTTTGAAAACAACATTCGCTTTGAAAAATTTAAAGCCTCGCATTTTTATGCGGGGCTTTTTTGTTGGGACAGTTTCGCTCTGTGTGTCATTCAGTTAGGTCTTCTTAGTTTACGGACTTTCTTCAATCGCTAGATAGCCAATTTAGTTCGGCTTTCCCACTGCCTGAACTAGTGAAATATTCTCCATTTTGTCGATTTACAACTAAAATCCTGCCCAAGGGTGTCTTTTCTACAAGAAAACTAGTCGAAGCCTTAACCATGATCTACAATACGGCAAAATTCTAACTCGACTATTTTCAGGAAGAGCTGCATGTACATGAGCACTGATGAGGTTCGCAACGCGTTCCTTAAGTTCTTTGAGAGCAAAGAACACCAAATCGTAGACAGTTCATCGTTAGTTCCACATAACGATCCAACCCTGCTATTTACTAACGCAGGTATGAACCAATTCAAAGATTGCTTCCTAGGCGCCGAAAAGCGTGCCTACACACGAGCAACTACGGCTCAGCGTTGTGTACGTGCGGGTGGTAAACACAATGACCTTGAAAACGTAGGTTTCACGGCTCGTCACCACACATTCTTCGAAATGCTAGGTAACTTCAGCTTTGGTGATTACTTCAAAGAAGAAGCGATTGCGTTTGCTTGGGAATTCCTGACAGAAACTCTTCAACTGCCAAAAGATCGTCTACTGGTAACGGTATACGAGACAGATGATGAAGCATTCGATATCTGGAACAAGAAAGTAGGTGTACCTGCTGACCGTATCGTTCGCATCGGCGACAAAGAAGGCGGTAAACAGTTCGAGTCTGATAACTTCTGGACAATGGGTGACACAGGTCCTTGTGGTCCATGTACTGAAATTTTCTACGACCACGGTGAGCACATCTGGGGCGGCCGTCCTGGTACACCTGAAGAAGATGGTGACCGTTTCATCGAGATCTGGAACAACGTATTCATGCAGTTCAACCGTCACGCTGACGGCACAATGGAACCGCTACCTAAGCCTGCTGTAGATACAGGTATGGGTATTGAGCGTATCTCTGCAATCATGCAGGGCGTTCACTCTAACTACGAAATTGATGTATTCCAAAAACTAATCAAAGCGACAGCTGAAGTTGTGGGTCATGACGACCTATCTAACCAATCGCTACGCGTTATTGCTGACCACATCCGTTCTTGTTCATTCCTAATCGCTGATGGCGTTATGCCTTCAAACGAAGGTCGTGGCTACGTTCTACGTCGTATTATTCGTCGTGCAGTTCGTCACGGTAACAAGCTTGGCGCACAAGGCGTGTTCTTCCACAAACTTGTGGGTGTACTGGCTGAAGTGATGGGCTCTGCGGCAGATGAACTTAAGAAACAGCAAGAGCTTGTTGAAAAAGTACTTCGCATTGAAGAAGAGAACTTTGGTCGTACTCTAGAGCGCGGCATGGTTATCCTTAATGACGCACTAGATGCACTTGAAGGCAAAGAGCTTGACGGTGAAACAGTATTCAAACTTTACGATACGTACGGCTTCCCAGCTGACCTTACTAATGATGTAGCTCGTGAACGCGACTTTACTATCGATGAAGAAGGCTTTGAGAAGGCGATGGAAGCACAGCGTCAGCGTGCACGTGAAGCTGGCCAATTCGGCACGGATTACAACGCGACGATCAAAGTAGACACTAATACTGAGTTCTGTGGTTACACAGGTACTGAAGGTTCAGGTGAAATCTCTGCGCTATTCGTTGACGGCGAAGAAGTATCTTCACTATCAGCGGGCGACAAAGCCATCATCATCCTTGAAGAGACACCATTCTATGCAGAGTCAGGCGGTCAATGTGGTGATGCTGGTACGCTAAAAACGGCTTCGGGTCTATTCAAAGTACAAGACACTCAGAAGCTAGGTAACGCATTTGCGCACCACGGTGAGCTAGTTGAAGGTGTATTTGCTAAAGGCGACAAAGTAGAAGCAACAGTTGATGCTGAGCGTCGTGCTGCTATTTCACTAAACCACTCTGCAACGCACTTACTTCACTCTGCACTGCGTGAAGTTCTAGGTGAGCACGTTGCTCAGAAAGGTTCTTTGGTTAAGCCTGATAACCTACGTTTTGACTTCTCTAACCTTGAAGCGGTAACACCGGCACAGATTAAAGAAGTAGAGCGCTTGGTTAACGCACAAGTTCGTAAGAACCACGTGATTGAAACCAACATCATGGACATCGAGTCAGCGAAAGAAAAAGGTGCAATGGCACTGTTTGGCGAGAAGTACGATGATGAAGTTCGCGTTCTGTCTATGGGCGATTTCTCTACTGAGCTTTGTGGTGGTATCCACGCGAGCAACACGGGTGACATCGGTCTGTTCAAGATTACTTCTGAAGGTGGCATCGCTGCTGGTATTCGTCGTATCGAAGCGGTAACAGGCGAAGCGGCTCTAGATGCTGTAGAAGCTCAAGCTAACGCTTACGAAGAGAAACTGGCAGAGTCAGCTAAGAAAGCGAAATCTCTAGAGAAAGAAATCCAACTGCTTAAAGAAAAGATGGCTGCAGCTGAAGGCGCAAACATCATGGGCAAAGTGGAAGAAATCTCAGGTACTAAAGTACTGGTTGCTGCAATTGAAGATGCAGACAACAAGAACCTACGTACTATGGTTGATAATGCTAAAAACCAAGTGGGTAGCGGCATCATCCTGATTGCTAACGTAGCAGACGGTAAAGTTGGCCTGATTGCTGGCGTAACGAAAGACCTTATCGGCAAAGTTAAAGCGGGTGACCTAGTTAAAATGGTTGCTGAGCAAGTTGGCGGTAAGGGCGGCGGTCGTCCAGATATGGCTCAAGCGGGTGGTACTGACGTTGAAGCACTACCTGAAGCGCTTAAATCTGTACGCACTTGGCTAGAAGAACGTCTTTAAGCTTAAGTAATTGATACAAAGATGCCCAATCAGATGATTGGGCATCTTTTATTTTGTCTATTGGAAGTGTGTAAATCAGGTTTGATTGAGATTAACCACGAAGTCTAATGGTTACGTTAGACTCCTTGGTTCATTTTTTTATTGCTTCGCCATGACGCGGAGTATGTGTTTTTTTGTCATATATAGACATTGGTCTTGGGAAGGTGAGGACGGGTGAAAATGCCTCTTATCGTGCAGAAATTTGGTGGAACGTCGGTGGGTTCAATAGAACGAATCCATCATGTAGCAGAAAAAATCATTGAAGCGAAAAATGAAGGGAACCAGATCGTGGTTGTCGTTTCTGCTATGTCAGGTGAAACAAATCGGTTGGTTAACTTAGCCACACAAGTTGATAGCATCCCCAACGCTAGAGAGCTGGATGTACTGTTAACGGCTGGAGAGCAAGTTTCCATGGCCTTGTTAGCAATGACGTTGCACAAGTTAGGTTATGAAGCGACATCGATGACTGGCTATCAAGCCAAGATACACACCGATTCTAATCATAATAATGCGACGATTGAGCGTATTGATACTGCTCCTATTCAAGCCTTGTTAGACGATAATCAGATTGTTATTGTGGCTGGCTTTCAAGGCATGAATGCTAAAGGCGACATTACCACTCTAGGCCGCGGCGGCTCAGATACCACGGCGGTTGCGTTAGCGGGCGCACTTCAGGCGAAAGAATGCCAGATTTATACCGATGTGGATGGTGTGTACTCTTGTGACCCTAGGGTTGTAAAATATTCGAAGAAGCTCGATACCTTAGATTTTCCGTCGATGGAAGAGATGGCTCGCCGAGGTGCAAAGGTTCTTCATTTACCGTGTGTTCAGTATGCATGGCAACATAATGTGCCATTAAGAGTGCTTTCCAGCTTTGAAGCAGGCGAGGGCACATTGATAGCGGGTAGTCAGTGTTTGAATGATATTGCCGGCATCGCCATTCAAAGAGAGATGGTACGTATCGAGTGTTTGAATGAGGATTTACCGTCTTTCATATCGCATTGCCAACTGTTAGGGATCGAAGTCTGTATTGTGATCGAGGAAGCAGAACGGGCAGCACTCATTATTAAACAAGACATAAGTGCCAAATTAAAACTAGTTTTTGACGAGAAAATCCGTAATAGTGAACAGGTTAGTTTGTTAACTGTGGTAGGAAGCCGAACACAAGAAATTGTGGTCAGTTCACATGGATTGTTGTCTGAAGGCGAAATTGATGTACAGCATCACTTATTGCAGCAGCAGTCTTTAACTTTGGTGATATCACCAACGCAAGTCGATATGGCTGCTAACATATTACACAATGCATACATCGTAGCGCGTGAAACACAGGGTTATCCTAAAAAAGAAGTGCATTTTGGTTAAATAAACTCAATCGATAGTTTACGAAAATATAACTTTTGTTGGATAATGCTCTCGTAGCTAGATAAATTTAGAGATTACTCAAGGAGCAAAGAATGCTAATTTTGACTCGCCGCGTTGGCGAAACACTGATGATTGGTGATGAAGTAACAGTTACTGTACTAGGCGTTAAAGGTAACCAAGTACGTATCGGTGTTAACGCACCTAAAGAAGTATCTGTTCACCGTGAAGAGATCTACATGCGCATTCAAGCTGAAAAAGGTAATGGTAACGTTGCATCTGGCAACTACTAATACTTTTGCGTAGAGAAGAGGCTAGCATTGTTGCTAGCCTTTTTTGATCTTGGAGCACAGAAGTGTTCATTGAGATATAGATGGCTTAGATAACTGGCCAGTATTCACTCGGTGAAATGAATGCTCGATAACACTGTGAAATACCGTTGCGGTTGTTCAATGTTGTTTCTTTCTATTTTGTTTGGCAAAGCTCAAGATTTGTTAGCTTCTCCTATAGCGTAAAAACGCATCCCGTAGTAAGGTGCAACCAGCGGTATCACTTGCTGCTGAAGAAATTAGATAATTGTTTTCGGCTGTTTATTCTTGCCAATCTTTCGCCTTAATTTTTAAGGGAAAAAGCGCGATTTGAATCTTATAAGTTCAATTTGCAAGCGCTTTGATTAAATAGCAAACGGTTGAGTGTTTTTGTCCAATTTTTTTCAATAAAGTGTTTGACATATTTTCGGTAAAACGTA
Organism: Vibrio sp. Isolate34; assembly: GCF_022397915.1. Classification (GTDB taxonomy): domain Bacteria; phylum Pseudomonadota; class Gammaproteobacteria; order Enterobacterales; family Vibrionaceae; genus Vibrio. The sequence continues at coordinate 78,457 of NZ_JAKEUO010000015.1, forward strand.
ATATGTGCCTCCGCAAGACGGTGAGGTGGCCGAGAGGCCGAAGGCGCTCCCCTGCTAAGGGAGTATGTGGTTTGTAGCTGCATCGAGGGTTCGAATCCCTCCCTCACCGCCATTTCTTGTGAGTCTAAAGTTAGCAATTTAGACAATGTAAATGTGCGTCCTTAGCTCAGCTGGATAGAGTACCTGGCTACGAACCAGGCGGTCGGAGGTTCGAATCCTCCAGGACGCGCCATTCTCTCTTCTCTTACTTGTAAGTGATGTGAGAATAATGAATTAGGTGAGGTGGCCGAGTGGCCGAAGGCGCTCCCCTGCTAAGGGAGTATGTGGTTTGTAGCTGCATCGAGGGTTCGAATCCCTCCCTCACCGCCATTCATTACAGGCCGATGGCCTTTTTTTTTCTTCGTAGCAAGAAGAATGTGATATATTTCACAACTTCATTCTTAATGAATGAACACCGTGCGTCCTTAGCTCAGCTGGATAGAGTACCTGGCTACGAACCAGGCGGTCGGAGGTTCGAATCCTCCAGGACGCGCCACTATTTAAGGGTTTCCTCTCATGAGAATGAAAATCCTTGTATTGGCTTAAGTTGATACTAAAACCGTGCGCTCTTAGCTCAGCTGGATAGAGTACCTGGCTACGAACCAGGCGGTCGGAGGTTCGAATCCTCCAGAGCGCGCCACTATTTAGGGTTTAGTTCTTATATGAATTTGAATCCTGATATTGATAAATCGTTTATCGAGAATTAATATCAAAAGCGTGCGTCCTTAGCTCAGCTGGATAGAGTACCTGGCTACGAACCAGGCGGTCGGAGGTTCGAATCCTCCAGGACGCGCCACTATTTAGGACTTCTCTCATATGAGAGTGAAATCCTTGTATTGATTGTGTAATAGCAACTTGATACTAAAACCGTGCGTCCTTAGCTCAGCTGGATAGAGTACCTGGCTACGAACCAGGCGGTCGGAGGTTCGAATCCTCCAGGACGCGCCACTATTTAGGGCTTCTCTCTTACGAGAATAGAGATCCTTGTATTGACTATAAGTTGATACTAAAACCGTGCGCTCTTAGCTCAGCTGGATAGAGTACCTGGCTACGAACCAGGCGGTCGGAGGTTCGAATCCTCCAGAGCGCGCCACTATTTAGGGCTTCTTTCTTATGTGAATGAAATCCTTGTATTGATTGTGTAATAGCAACTTGATACTAAAACCGTGCGTCCTTAGCTCAGCTGGATAGAGTACCTGGCTACGAACCAGGCGGTCGGAGGTTCGAATCCTCCAGGACGCGCCACTATTTAGGGCTTCTTTCTTATGAGAATGAAATCCTTATATTGATACGTTGTTAGTAACAATAAATTGATATTAAAACCGTGCGCTCTTAGCTCAGCTGGATAGAGTACCTGGCTACGAACCAGGCGGTCGGAGGTTCGAATCCTCCAGAGCGCGCCACATTATTAAAAAAAGCCTCGTTTATACGAGGCTTTTTTTATGTCTGCTATATAAATGTTGACCAAATGTTAAATTTACTTAACATTTAACTTGTTGTATTTTAAGTATTTCTTGAATGCTTCTTTGTTATTCCACCTTTCTCATATCATTTCTCAGAAAATCCCCGTTTAAGTCACAGTTTAAATATCTAAAAATGACTCATTTGACAGATTTATGTGATCTGATAGGCGAATAATTAACCTTATGTGTGCGTTATCCGTAACAGAACCTTAAACAAAATTGACAAAGTTTTACCAATCGAGATAATCCATGGGTCGGGATCACTATTCGCTGAAATCCTGTACATATGTCAGGATGACGAAGAAAGGAAGCAACATGACTAATATTGGAAGCCTGCTAGGAGATGCGGCGATTTTAATGATAACGGGAATGTCCGTTGTCTTTATTTTTCTAACTATTCTAGTTTACCTCGTTCGGTTGATGTCAAAACTGGTACCAGAAGAAGTACCTGAGCCGATCGCAGCACCTAAAAAAATTCAAAAATCACAATCAAACCCTTCAGCTGTTAGTCCACAGGTAGTGGCAGCAATTTCGGCCGCGGTTCATCAATACCGTGCGTCTACTGCTAAGTAGCATTTAAAGGATTAAAAAGGAGTTTATGAGCATGTCTAAACCACTAGCTATCACAGATGTGGTACTTCGTGACGCGCACCAGTCACTATTTGCTACTCGTATGCGTATCGAAGATATGCTGCCAATTGCGGCAGAACTGGATAAAGTCGGTTACTGGTCTCTAGAGACTTGGGGCGGCGCGACGTTTGATTCGTGTATCCGTTTTCTTGGAGAGGATCCATGGGAGCGTTTGCGTGAACTGAAAAAAGCGATGCCAAACACACCAATGCAGATGCTACTGCGTGGTCAAAACCTGTTGGGTTACCGTCACTACGCGGATGATGTAGTAGAAAAATTTGTTGAACGTGCCCATAAGAATGGCATGGACGTATTCCGTATTTTTGATGCGATGAATGACGTACGTAACTTTGAAAAAGCGGTGAAAGCAACGATTGATGTTGGCGGCCACGCTCAAGGTACCTTGTCTTACACAACCAGTCCGGTTCACAACTCTGATACTTGGGTTGATCTGGCTAAGCGTCTAGAGGACCTAGGTTGTCATTCACTATGTATCAAAGATATGTCAGGTTTATTAAAGCCTTATGAAGCGGAAGAGTTAATTACACGCATCAAAGCATCGTGTGATGTTCCTCTAGCGCTACATAGCCACGCGACAACGGGTCTATCGACAGCAACAGCGGTTAAAGCCGTTGAGGCGGGTATCGATATTCTAGACACGGCTATCTCTTCAATGAGCTGTACTTACGGCCACACGCCAACTGAAACGGTTGTGGCGATGTTAGAAGGCACTGAGCGCGATACGAACCTTAAGCTTGACCAGATTGAGCCAATTGCTTCTTACTTCCGCGATGTACGTAAAAAGTACGCGCAATGGGAAGGCCAGCTAAAAGGTGTGGATTCTCGCATCTTGATCGCTCAGGTTCCTGGCGGCATGTTGACTAACATGGAAGGTCAGCTTAAAGAGCAAGGCGCAGCCGATCGTATGGACGAGGTTCTTGAAGAGATCCCACGCGTACGTAAAGAGCTTGGTTACATTCCTTTGGTAACACCAACTTCTCAAATTGTCGGTACTCAAGCGGTTATTAACGTGCTAACGGGTGAGCGCTATAAGAGCATCACTAAAGAGATTGCAGGTCTGCTGAAAGGCGAATACGGTCAAGCACCTGCGGAAGTGGATACTGAACTGCAAGCGAAAGTTCTAGATGGTGCAGAGCCAATCACTTGTCGCCCTGCTGACTTGCTTAAGTCAGAAATGGATACGCTGACTACGGATCTTTTAGAGAAAGCGAAATCAGAAGGTATCTCTCTAGCTGAAGATACAGTTGATGATGTCCTGACTTACGCACTCTTCCCACAAGTGGGTCTTAAGTTCCTTAAGAACCGTCGTAACCCTGAAGCATTTGAACCAGCACCAACGGCAGAAGTTGCGACTCCAGTTGCTGCAGCGCCGGCGCCTGTGTCTGGTGGCATCGAAAGCTACAGCGTAAAGGTGGATGGTCAAGTTTACGATGTCGAGGTTGGCCCACAAGGTGAACTAACATCTGTTGCGCCATCAGCAAAAACTGCTCAAGCGGCTCAGGCTGCACCTGTAGCAGCTTCTGACGCTGAAGCGGTTCCTGCTCCATTGGCGGGTAACATCTTTAAAGTTAACGTTCAGGCGGGTGCTGAGGTTGCTGAAGGCGACGTTCTGCTTATCCTAGAAGCAATGAAGATGGAAACGGAAGTTCGTGCTGCTCGTGGTGGTATCGTTCAAGAACTGAATGTTAAAGAAGGCGATGCAGTTACTGTAGGCGCTCCACTACTAAGCTTGGCGTAAGGGAGTACCATGGAAGGATTGATGACCTTATGGTCTGAAACAGGGATTGCGAACTTTGAGTTCGGCCAGATCTGTATGATGTTGGTTGGTTGCTTATTGTTGTTTTTGGCAATTCGTAAAGGATTTGAACCGTTACTTCTACTACCGATTGGTTTTGGTGCTGTATTAGCAAACATTCCAAATGCTGGGTTTACTGATCCAGGTGGTTTGCTGTACTACGTTTACTACATTGGTATTGAAACGGGTATTTTCCCACTGCTGATCTTTATGGGTGTTGGTGCGATGACGGACTTCGGTGCGTTGATTGCGAACCCTAAAACGTTGTGGTTAGGGGCTGCGGCTCAGTTTGGTATCTTCGCGACTTTATTCGGCGCGATCTTACTGAACTATGTTCCAGGCATGGAATTCTCGATGGCCGACGCTTCTTCCATTGCGATCATTGGTGGTGCCGATGGCCCAACCGCGATTTTCTTGGCGAGTAAGCTCTCTCCTGATCTTTTAGGTGCGATTGCTGTAGCGGCGTATAGCTACATGGCATTGGTTCCTATTATTCAGCCGCCAATCATGAAAGCGTTAACGTCTCCTGAAGAGCGTAAGATTAAGATGGCTCAACTTCGTCATGTTAGCAAAGCAGAGAAGATCCTCTTCCCACTTGCTGTACTACTGATGACGATTTTGTTCCTACCTTCAGCAACGCCTCTAGTGGGTATGTTCTGTCTGGGTAACTTAATGCGTGAAGCGGGTGTGGTTGATCGTTTATCGAAAACAGCACAAAACGAACTGATTAACGTTGTGACTATTTTCCTTGGTCTCGGTGTTGGTTCTAAGCTTCAAGCGGATACTTTCTTGAACTTAGAGACACTGGGTATTCTTGGCTTAGGTGCAGTTGCGTTCAGTATTGGTACTGCGGGTGGGGTATTGATGGCGAAGGTTCTAAACCGCTTCTCGAAAGAGGACATCAACCCATTGATTGGTGCAGCTGGCGTATCGGCGGTTCCAATGGCAGCACGTGTTGTGAACAAGGTTGGCCTTGAGGCAAACCCTCAAAACTTCTTGTTGATGCATGCGATGGGCCCGAACGTAGCAGGTGTACTTGGTAGTGCGGTTGCGGCGGGTATTCTATTAGCGCTAGTCGGTTAATGGATTACTGGTCATGTATCGTTACGTTAATTGGTCGTCAATTTACGAATGAGCGGTTAACTTAGCCTTATTAAATGGTTTATAGTCAAAGGGATGCTTTCGCATCCCTTTTTTTTATTAATTAGGGTGCTTGCTCACTAGGGCTTTTATCAATCAAGGAAATGTGGAAATGGAAAATAAACAGATTGCGATTACTCAATTCGGCGGCGTCGAAAACCTTAGTATTCAAACCAGTGCGATTCCTGAGCCTAAGGCCGGAGAAGTGGTGGTTAAAGTTTCCTTTTCGGGCATTAATCCGATTGATGTGAAAACCCGTGCTGGCCTTGGTTGGGCAGCAGCACAAAACAAAGACAACCTTCCTTGGGTACCGGGATACGATATTTCGGGTCAAATTGTCACGCTAGGCGATCAGGCTGAACGTTTTACGGTTGGTGATAACGTGGCGGGCTTTATTGGCTTTCCACTGCAAGGTGGCGGCTACAGCCAATATGTTTGTGTTCCAGAAGCGGCGTTAAGCATGGTTCCTGATTCTGTCACCTTAGAAGCGGCAGCGGCATTACCACTTGCTAGTCAAACCGCAGCACAAGCGCTAAACAAAGCCGAAGTGAAAGAAGGCGATCGCGTGCTTATCTTAGCGGGGGCTGGCGGCGTTGGTCACCTTGCGGTTCAAATTGCAGTAGCCGCAAAAGCCGAGGTTTACACGACCTGCAGTGAAGCCAACCTTGATTACCTTGCGACGTTAGGTGCTCACGCAATTAACTATAAGTTTGCGCCAGCGTCGGAAAGAGTTTCTGATGTTGATGTGCTGATTGATTTGGTCGGTGGCGATACCGCGCTTGATGCATTGAAGTGCCTGAAAGACGGCGCAAGAGTAGTGACAGTGCCAACTTTGTCTGCTGAATTGATCTGTGAGAAAGCCACACTACTAGGTTTTACCGCATCAGGCATGTTGGTTGAGCCAAACCCTGAGCAAATGGACACCATGCTTTATATGGTGAGTGTTGGATTACTTAAAACAGAAATTCAAGGCATCTACCAACTGGATGAAGCACAGTCGGCGCATCTACAGGTTGAAACCGGACACACCAGAGGCAAGGTACTGCTTAAAATGCAAGAAGGTTGATAGGCAGTGCTAGAATTCTTTAACTCCCTTTTTGAAAACATAGCGCTGTGGTTCTCTGACTCGGCGCTTTGGGTACTCTTCATCAGTGGCTTCTTAAGTGCCACGTTATTGCCCGGCGGTTCAGAAGCCAGTCTTGTTGCCGCATTGAGCTTAGATCAATTCTCAACATCGTCGATTATTCTCATAGCGACACTTGGTAACACCTTAGGTGGTCTTACTAACTATTGGATTGGTTTGTGGTTGCCTAATCGAACTCAATCTGAAAAGCATGGTCATAAGGCTATGGCTTGGCTGAGCCGTTATGGTTACTGGACACTGTTATTCAGTTGGTTGCCCGTTATTGGTGACCCTTTGTGTCTCGCGGCGGGTTGGCTAAGAATGAAATTTATCCCTAGCGTTATTTTGATAGCGATTGGCAAAGCCGCTCGCTACAGCTTACTTGCTGCTATCTACTTCGGTTTTTTCTAAGGAGAACCTATGAAAAAGGTTTTACTTGGTACATTTTCTCTTATCGCCATCGCAGGCTGTTCTTATAATGTACCTAGCTCAACATCCTTCTTTTCCTCATTGCCAGAAGGCGTCACTCTAGTCGAAGAGGTGAAGCCTTCTAAAGACAAAGTGGTGATCCCTTACACCAAATACCAGCTTGAAAACGGCCTGACAGTGATTCTTTCCCCGGATGATTCTGATCCTCTTGTGCATGTTGATGTGACCTATCACGTAGGTTCTGCTCGTGAAGAGATAGGTAAATCGGGCTTTGCTCACTTCTTCGAACACATGATGTTCCAAGGTTCTGAGAACGTTGGTGACCAGCAGCACTTTAAGATCATTACAGAGGCTGGTGGCTCGTTAAACGGCACCACTAACCGTGATCGCACTAACTACTTTGAAACCGTTCCATCTAACCAACTTGAGAAAATGTTGTGGTTAGAATCAGACCGAATGGGTTTCTTATTGGATGCGGTTTCTCAGAAGAAATTCGAAGTTCAAAGAGGCACGGTTAAAAACGAACGTGCTCAAAGTTATGAAAACCGCCCTTATGGCTTGATGTGGGAACGCATGGGTGAAGCGCTTTACCCTGAAGGTCATCCTTACTCATGGCAACCAATCGGTTATGTGGAAGATCTAGACCGTGTCGATGTGAATGACTTGAAGGCGTTCTTCCTGCGTTGGTACGGCCCAAATAATGCGGTACTAACTATCGGTGGTGATATCGACGTTGATGACACGCTAGAGTGGATTAACAAGTACTTTGGTCCAATCCCTCAAGGCCCAGAAGTTAAGGCTGCAGAGAAGCAACCAGCCGTGCTAACAGAAGATAAGTACATTACGTTAGAAGATAATATTCGTCAGCCGATGGTGCTTGTGGGTTGGCCAACAACATATCGCGGTGAAGAGACACAAGCTTCACTGAATGCACTGTCCAATGTATTGGGTTCAGGCACTAACAGCTACCTGTATCAAAACCTTGTAAAAACACAGAAAGCAGTCAGTGCGGGATCTTTCCATGACTGTGCTGAGCTCGCTTGTACCATGTATGTGTATGCGATGGGTAACTCAGGTGAAAAAGGTGATTTGACGGTTCTTAATAAAGAATTGATGGATACCCTAGAGCAATTCTCGAAAGAGGGTGTTGAACAAGAGCGTCTAGACCAGATCACCGGTATGGCAGAAGCGGATGCGGTTTTCGCACTGCAAAGTGTTAAAGGCAAGGTGTCACAACTTGCATCTAACCAAACCTTCTACGGTCAGCCAGATCGCATTGAGTCTCAGCTGGATCAAATCCGTGCCGTCACGCCTGAAAGCGTGAGTAAGGCCTACCAAGATTTCATCGAAGGTAAGCATAAGGTGACTTTGAGTGTGGTTCCGAAAAAACAGCTTGATTTAGCCGTTCGAGAAGCAACATTTACCACGCCACCACGTACTTTGCCTGAATACAGTAAAGTAACGGAAGACCAACTGAACTTCAGAAGAGCAACTGACACCTTTGATCGAAGTGTGATGCCTGAGGTGACCTTTGGTGTCGAAGCGACAATGCCAGAGCTGTATCGCATGCACTTTGCAAACGGCACCGATTTGATTGGTACCGTGACCAGTGAAACGCCGACCGTACAGCTACAGATTCAACTTCCAGCCGGCGAGCGTTATGTCCGTAAAGGTCAAGAAGGCTTAGCGAACCTAACCGCTTCGATGATGGAAGAAGGTTCGACAAAACGAACAGTTGAAGAGTTACAAGCGACACTAGATAAGCTTGGTAGTAGTGTGAGCATCAGTGCGGGCAGTTACACCACGGATATTTCAGTTTCTACGCTAGAGAAGAATCTGCCTCAAACCTTAGCGATCGTGCAAGAGGTTCTGTTTGAGCCTAAGTTTGATGAGCAAGACTTTGAGCGTGTTAAGAAACAGATGTTAGAAGGCGTTGTGTATCAGCACCAACAACCTAGCTGGATGGCGTCTCAAGCAACCCGCGAGGTGCTGTTTGGCGACACTGTTTTTGCTCGAGCAAGCGACGGTACTAAAGCATCTCTATCGAAACTCACTCTAGACGATGTGAAAAAATTCTATGACCAACACTACACACCTGAAGGTGCCAATATTGTTGTTGTGGGAGACATCTCGAAGAAAGAAATTGGAAAACAGCTACAATTCTTTGAAGAGTGGCAAGGCGATGCAGCCCCATTAACGCGCCCACAGATCGTCAAAGAGCTTTCAGGTCAGCATTTGTACTTGGTCGACAAACCGGGTGCACCGCAAAGTATTGTTCGCTTGGTGCGTAAAGGCCTGCCGTTTGATGCAACAGGTGAACTGTATTTGAGTCAACTGGCTAACTTTAACCTAGCGGGTAACTTCAATAGCCGTATCAACCAGAATCTACGTGAAGATAAAGCCTACACTTACGGTGCAAGTGGTTACTTTGCGAGCACTCGTGAAACGGGCGCGGTGGTATTCAGTGCACAGGTAAGAGCGAATGCGACGGTTCCATCGATTCAAGAGTTCATTAATGAGCTGAACGAGTTCAGTCAAAGTGGATTGACTGACGAAGAGGTGAAATTTATGCGCCTCGCCGTCGGTCAACAAGATGCGCTTAAATACGAAACGCCAAGTCAAAAGGCTGGGTTGCTGAGTAATATTGTCGCATTGAGCCTTGATGAAGATTATCTACAACAGCGCAATCAGATAGTTGAAACGGTTTCAAAAGAGACCTTAAACGAGCTATCGAAGAAATGGTTCGACCCGAATGATTATCAAATAATCGTTGTTGGTGACGCGACTTCGCTTCGCCCACAATTAGAAAAGTTAGATATTCCAATAGAAGAGCTTGAAATCATTCGTTAGAGTACACATTAAAGGGGGATGGAAAAGACTCTATTTTTCTCCTCCGACCTAATTTATGATAGTTCTAATCAGAACGATATAAGATAAGTGAACTGAATTTTGACTGATTTTGCTGCGCGACTAAAGCAAGTTGCAACCAACCCTAAGACCTTCTCTCAATTTGGTCGTGGTGTTGAAAGGGAAACGTTACGCTACACGGAAGATGGGCATCTTGCGACTGGGCCGCACCCAAAGGCTTTGGGATCTGCGTTGATGAACGGATGGGTAACGACCGATTTTTCTGAGTCGCTACTGGAATTTATCACGCCTGTTTCTAATGACGTTCCGACGCTTTTGAATCAGTTGTCTGATATCCATCACTTCACGCAAACTAAGTTAGATGGCGAAAAGCTATGGCCGCTCTCTATGCCTTGTTACGTTGGCAGTGAAGATTACATCCAGCTAGCGCAATACGGAACCTCTAACAACGGTAAAATGAAGACGCTATATCGTGAAGGCCTTAAGCGCCGTTACGGTAGCTTAATGCAGATTATTTCAGGTGTTCACTTCAACTTCTCATTCCCAGAAAGCTTTTGGGATAGCCTGTTTGGAGAGCAATCAGAAGAAGCGCGTTGTGAAGCTAAGTCAGATGCTTACTTTGGCTTGATCCGTAACTACTACCGCTTTGGTTGGTTAATTCCTTATTTCTTCGGTGCTTCACCTGCACTGTGTTCTTCTTTCATTAAAGGAAGAGAAACCAACCTACCTTTCGAAAAGGTTGGTGAGACACTGTATTTGCCAAAAGCAACGGCACTGCGCCTGAGTGATCTTGGTTACACGAACAGTGCGCAAAGTGTATTGAAGATTGGCTTCAACAGCCTAGGTCAGTACCTTGAAGGTTTGAATCAAGCGATTCGTACGCCATCAGAAGAATTCGCCGAAATCGGGACTAAGGTTGATGGTGAATACCGTCAGCTAAACAGCAACGTACTGCAAATTGAGAATGAGCTTTACGCTCCAATCCGTCCTAAGCGTGTTGCGAAAAGTGGTGAGAAGCCATCTGAAGCGTTGGCTCGCGGCGGCGTTGAATACATCGAGGTTCGTTCTCTAGATGTAAACCCATTCAGCTCAATCGGTATTACTGAACAGCAAGTTCGCTTCTTGGATCTATTCCTAACGTGGAGTGTATTAACAGACTCTGCTGAGATGGATAACTGCGAACTTGAATGCTGGCGCGATAACTGGAACAAGGTGATCTTAGAAGGTCGTCAGGTTGGCTTAGAGCTACAAATTGGTTGTCATGGCGAGCGCTTGTCTCTGCAAGATTGGGCGAAGCGTGTATTTAAAGATCTACGCTCTATCGCTGAAATGATGGACGCAGAACAAGGCGGTCGTGCATACCAAGAAACATGCGATACGCTTGAAGCTTGGATTGATAACCCAGAGCTAACGATTTCTGGCCAGTTGCTAGAAGAAACCAAAAAATTGGGTGGCTTAGGTAAAGTGGGTTGCGCGTTAGGTAAAACGTACGCTCAACAACATAAAGCGCACCAATATAAAGTTTACTCAGCTGAATTGATGGAAGCGGAAGTTCAACGCTCTGTGATTGCTCAGCAACAAAGTGAAGAAGCAAGCACTCAAGATTTTGATAGCTTCTTAGCGGATTATTTTTCGTATTTAAAAGCATAGCGAGACTTTGGTGGAAAGGAAGCAAGACTTATCAGGTCAGCCAACCCGTGTGAGTGGTAAATGGTTACCTGTAGTGACTGTGGGTGTTGTCTCTAGCCTATTGGTTGGGTGTGCAACGCCACCGCCTAAACAGCAAGATAATTTGTGTAGTATCTTCAGAGAGCATCCATCTTGGTATGAAGATGCACTTGATATGCAAGAGGAGTGGGGCACGCCGATTAACGTAGCGATGGCTTTTGTGAAACAAGAGAGTAGCTTTCGTCATGATGCGCGCCCACCCAAAGATTACATTCTTGGCTTTATTCCGTGGGGACGCGTCAGCAGTGCCTACGGCTATGCGCAAGCTCAAGACCCTGCTTGGGAAGACTTCCAAAAAGCGACCAATAACGGTGGTTCAAGAACCAACTTCGATGATGCGTTGATGTTTATTGGTTGGTATACCAGTGAGACACGTCGTCAGCTGGGTATCTCGCTATGGGACCCTTATAACCAATACCTGGCTTATCATGAAGGCCGTGGTGGTTATAAGCGTAAGTCATACAACAGTAAGCCATCGCTAATTAAGGTGGCTCGCAAAGTCGAACAACAAGCAAAAGATTATGGATGGCAGCTGAAACAGTGCCGCAAAGAACTAGAAGACAATCGAAGCTGGTTTTTCTAAAGCCAGCCGTCACGGAGAAGAGCAATGCCTTTATTAGATAGTTTCACTGTTGATCACACACGCATGAACGCACCTGCAGTTCGTGTTGCTAAAACAATGCAAACCCCAAAAGGGGATACCATCACTGTGTTTGACCTGCGTTTCACTGCGCCAAACAAAGACATCCTATCTGAGAAAGGTATCCATACTCTTGAGCATCTATACGCTGGTTTTATGCGTAATCAACTGAACGGTTCAGATGTAGAGATCATCGATATTTCACCAATGGGTTGTCGTACTGGTTTCTACATGAGCCTAATTGGTACGCCTACAGAGCAACAAGTGGCTGACGGTTGGTTGGCTGCTATGAAAGATGTACTGAAAGTTGAGAACCAGAATAAGATCCCTGAGCTGAACGAATACCAATGTGGTACAGCGGCAATGCACTCTTTGGATGAAGCGAAAGAGATCGCGAATGCAATCATCGCTGCAGGTATCTCTGTAAACAAGAATGATGAACTGGCACTGCCAGAGTCGATGCTTAAAGAGCTTAAAATCGACTAGTCATTTTTAGTTCACATTGAATACGCTTCACTCTAGACTGAGCGAGCTAGATACTAAAAGGCCCGATTCAATGAATCGGGCCTTTTGTTTTTATCGCATGTGAGCTTGTGTGTGCTCATTTAGCTATTAAAGCAAGCCATATTTATCCGTTAACGATCTGTGGGAACACGCGCACCAGCTTGATACGGTTCTCTTCAAGTTCCACGATTTCCATTGGATGGCTGGCAACTTGAACACTCAGGTGACTCTCTGGAATATCTTCCAGATGTTCTAGTATCAAACCATTTAACGTTCTAGGACCATCGGTAGGGAGAGCCCACTGCAAGCCTTTGTTGATATCACGAATGTTCGCACTACCTTCAATTAGGAAGCTGCCGTCGCTCTGCGGTGTGATTTCATCAGACAAACTTGGCGCAATTGAAGTGGTAAACTCACCGACAATTTCTTCTAGAATATCCTCTAATGTCACCAAGCCATTGATATCACCGTACTCATCAACGATTAGACCGATGCGCTGTTTGTTGCGTTGGAATTTTAGCAGCTGAATATTGAGTGGGGTTGCTTCAGGGATGAAGTAGATTTCGTCTGCGGCACGCAGCAGGGTTTCTTTGTTAAATTCGTTCTTTTCCAGCATCAAGCGATACGCTTCACGCAGCCTCAGCATACCAACCACTTCATCTATCTGGTCACGGTACAGAACCACACGACCATGAGGAGAGTGAGTCAGTTGGCGAACAATCGATTTCCAATCATCATTGATGTCGATGCCGGTGATTTCATTACGAGGCACCATGATGTCGTTCACGGTCACGTGCTCTAAATCTAGAATAGACACCAACATATCTTGGTGACGCTGGGGAATAAGGCTGCCCGCTTCATTTACCACGGTTCTGAGCTCTTCTGAGCTTAAGTGGTCGGTTGCATCATGGCTGGCTTTAACACCTAAGAAACGAATGAAGCCGTTGGTAATGAAGTTAACCAAAATCACCAATGGTGACAGTACCTTCATCAGCACCATTAAAAGGATGCTACTGGCATAAGAGACACGTTCAGGAAATAGAGAAGCGATGGTTTTTGGGGTTACCTCGGCGAATACGAGGATCACGAGAGTCAGGGTACCGGTAGCGATAGCCACACCGATATCCCCGTAGATGCGCATACCAAGAATAGTAGCGATCGCAGATGCAAGAATGTTGACGAGATTGTTGCCGATGAGAATGAGGCCAATCAATCTGTCTGGGCGGTTCAGAAGTTTTTCTACGCGTTTGGCACCTTTATGACCCGTATTGGCCAAGTGCTTTAAACGGTAGCGGTTCAAGGACATCATGCCCGTTTCGGAACCAGAGAAATAACCAGAAATTACAATGAGACACGCGAGTAGCGCAAATAAGATACCCGTTGATATGTCGTCCAAAACTATTATTTTCCTATTTGTGTATCTTGATTAATTTATGACCGAACATGGTCGAGATGTCAATTGAATCTAACGGACTCAATATTTTAAAGGCAAGGTGTGTAAGACCTTGCCTTTATTTGACAGACTAGTTCAGGATGATTTCCTGAACGAAGCGGCTACCGAAGTAGGCTAATGTGAGCATGCTGGCGCCCGCAAGTGCGAACCAAGTGACTTTCTGTCCACGCCAACCTTTTTGGTAGTGACCCCATAAAAGAATGGAGTAGATAACCCAAGCGATGAAAGACAACACCGCTTTGTGCGCCTTTCCTTGAGCAAACATATCTTGTACGAAGATAAGGCCAGTCAGCAAAGTCCCCGTTAATAAGCCATTACCAATAAGAATGATCTTGAAAAGCTGTCTCTCCACCATCATTAAAGGAGGTAGGTTAGGGTTAATCACTAAGGCTTTTTTCTTTTTAAGCTTGTGATCAAGCCACGCGAGTTGCAGGGCGTATAACGCACCGATCGTCAGCGTCGCGTATGAGAACAATGCTAAAGAGATGTGCACGAGCAGTTTCGGGTCATTCTCTAGATGTTTGATGAAGGTACTTGGGAGAAACGTTGCGGCCATGAGGTTAAGCGCTGCGAAGCTATAAACAACAGGCAAAATGAACCACAAGCGGGTTCTGAGCATCGCGCCGCTCATCACCAAAGAAATGATTAAACTGATTAATGAAGCAACGTTCAAGATACTAAGGTTTTGGCCACTGGCATTAAAGATTAAATCGCCAAGCAACCAAGCATGGAAAGCTAAAGCAAGTAATGCGCTGATAAACACCGTTTTTACACGGATTCCTGTTTGGTGCACGAGACCTGGAATGATCGTGGAAATCGCCATTGTATAAAGAAAGGCTGCTGCGATCGCAATAAGACTGTCCATGGTATCCATTTAAATGATTACTAATTGACGAATTATACCTTGCATCGCTCTTTGGGGCTACGGTGAACCTCACTCAATTCCAAGTGAACAATGTCTCACATCACAAGCGTGGATGATTAACGCTCCACAACGGGTATGACTCTAATCAACGCTAATGTATACTCACAGTAATAGTCGCAGGATTGAGCGAAGAGAAAACTATGTTTGATAATTTAACGGATCGTCTATCCAAAACGCTGAAGAACATCAGCGGTAAAGGTCGTCTGACCGAAGACAATATTAAAGAGACGCTGCGTGAAGTACGTATGGCGCTACTTGAAGCCGACGTTGCATTGCCAGTTGTCCGTGATTTTGTTAAGCGCGTAAAAGAAGGCGCTGTGGGTGTTGAGGTATCTAAATCTCTAACACCGGGTCAAGAATTCATTAAGATCGTTCAAGCTGAACTTGAAGCGGTGATGGGTGAGTCTAACGAAGCTCTTAATCTAGCAGCGCAACCGCCAGCAGTCATCTTAATGGCGGGTTTACAAGGTGCGGGTAAAACCACATCGGTAGGTAAGCTATCTAAGCTGCTAACTGAGCGTGACAAGAAAAAAGTTCTGGTTGTATCTGCCGACGTTTACCGTCCAGCGGCGATCAAACAGCTTGAAACGTTAGCAAGTGATGTTGGCGTCGACTTCTTCCCATCTTCAGCTGACCAAAAGCCTCTTGATATTGCAAACGCTGCAATCGAACACGCGAAGAAGAAATTCTACGACGTACTATTAGTCGATACTGCCGGTCGTTTGGCTATCGATGAAGAGATGATGGGCGAGATCAAAGAGCTTCATACTGCAATTAAACCAGTAGAGACGCTGTTCGTTGTTGATGCAATGACAGGTCAAGATGCTGCGAACACTGCAAAAGCCTTTGGCGATGCGCTACCACTAACCGGTGTTATTTTAACGAAAGTAGATGGTGATGCGCGTGGCGGTGCTGCACTGTCTGTTCGTCATATCACAGGTAAACCAATCAAGTTCTTAGGTGTTGGTGAGAAAACTGACGCATTAGAACCGTTCCACCCAGATCGTGTTGCTTCTCGTATCTTAGGTATGGGTGACGTACTGTCTCTTATTGAAGACCTACAGAAAAACGTTGATACCGAGAAAGCAGAGAAACTGGCTAAGAAGTTCAAAGAGAAGAAAGGCTTTGACCTTGAAGACTTCCGTGAACAGCTTGGTCAGATGCAAAACATGGGCGGCATGATGGGCATGATGGATAAGCTTCCAGGCATGTCTCAGCTACCAGACAACGTTAAAGATAAAGTTGATGACAAGATGTTCAAGCAAATGGAAGCGATCATCAACTCTATGACTATGAAAGAGCGTCAACGCCCTGACCTAATCAAAGGCTCACGCAAAAAGCGTATCGCTGCTGGTTCTGGTACACAGGTACAAGATGTAAACCGTATGCTTAAGCAGTTCACCCAAATGCAGAAGATGATGAAGAAGATGCAGAAAGGTGGCATGAAAGGCATGATGCGCAACATGCAAGGCATGATGGGCGGCGGTGGAGGTATGGGTGGTGGCTTTAACCCGTTCGGTCGATAACCTACAAATGTAAGCTTTAGCTACGTTACTTTTCATAGTGTTAGCCGTGTCACAGAAAGTGTACTGCAGCTATGTTGGTGAAAAAATAGCTAAAGCCCTTGCATTGCACCGGAATAAGAGTAAAATTCCGGGGCTTTAATTTGGCACGAGACCCCAAGCTATTACTTAGACTTGGGGTTAATTATTTTATTAAGAAAGCAAAGAGGACGACATGGTAACCATTCGTTTGGCACGTCACGGTGCAAAGAAGCGCCCATTCTATCAAATCGTAGTTGCGGATAGCCGTAACGCTGCAACTGGCCGTTTCATCGAGAAAGTAGGTTTCTTTAACCCTACAGCTCAAGGTCAAGAAGAAGGTCTACGTCTAGACCTAGATCGTGTTAACCACTGGGTTGGTCAAGGCGCATCTCTATCTGATCGTGTAGCTAAGCTAGTTAAAGACGCTCAAAAAGCGGCTTAATTCTTTTTTAAAGAGAAATAGCTTATGTCGATGAAGGGTAAAGAAACAATGAGCAAGCAAGACGAAAAAATTGTTATGGGCAAGTTTGGTGCTACCTATGGCATTCGTGGCTGGCTTAAAGTTTTTTCCTACACAGACAATGCTGAGAGCATATTTGATTACTCCCCTTGGTACGTTAACCAAAAGGGGAAGTGGGTTGAATTCAAAGTAGAAAGCTGGAAACGTCATAACAAAGGTATGGTGTGTAAGCTGGAAGGTTTTGAGATCCGCGAGGACGCTCATGTACTGACCAACTTTGAAATTGCAGTAGACCCTGCTTCGTTACCTGAATTGTCAGAAGAGGAATTCTACTGGCGTGAATTGTTTGGTATGCAAGTTGTAACCACTAAAGGTTACGATCTAGGTGTTGTTACAGACATGCTAGAAACTGGCTCAAACGATGTTCTAGTAATCAAAGCAAATCTTAAAGATGCTTTCGGACAAAAGGAACGGTTAGTACCGTACCTTGAAGAGCAAGTGATCAAGAAAGTTGATCGCGAAGCTCAACGGATCGAAGTTGACTGGGATCCTGGATTCTAACTTTAAAATCATAGAGCGAGAGAACACATGTGGGTTGGCGTAATTAGCCTATTTCCTGAAATGTTCCGTTCAGTTACTGATTTTGGAGTAACGGGTCAAGCGGTAAAGAAAGGTCTTTTATCTATTGAGACATGGAATCCTCGTGATTTCACTCATGATAAACATCGCACTGTTGATGACAGACCTTACGGTGGTGGTCCTGGCATGTTAATGATGGTTCAGCCTTTGCGCGACGCTATCCAAACTGCCAAGCAAGCATCACCGGGAAAGACGAAAGTTATCTATCTTTCACCTCAAGGTCGTAAACTCGACCAGAAAGGTGTTGAAGAGCTGGCAACAAACGAGAATTTACTTCTTATTTGTGGTCGCTATGAAGGGGTAGATGAGCGCATAATTCAATCTGAAGTTGACGAAGAATGGTCGATTGGAGATTTTGTGATGACGGGTGGCGAGCTGCCAGCCATGACGCTGATTGATTCAGTATCTCGGTTTGTTCCGGGTGTACTTGGAGATTTCGCTTCAGCAGAAGAAGATTCTTTTGCAAATGGCTTGCTAGATTGTCCCCATTATACGCGCCCTGAGGTTCTAGACGATAAAGATGTGCCATCGGTACTCAAGTCTGGAAACCATAAGGTCATTCGTCGCTGGCGATTAAAACAATCGTTGGGCCGAACTTGGCTAAGAAGACCAGAACTCCTGGAAAACCTAGCTCTGACTGACGAACAGGAACAATTACTGGCTGAATTCATTAAAGAGCAACGCTCTTAACGAAAAGCAAGCAGTAACCTATTAAATTTAGTATCAGTTTATTCTAGGAATTTATACAAATGAGCAACATCATTAAGGCTCTTGAAGAAGAGCAACTAAAATCAGACCTTCCTAAATTCGCACCAGGTGACACTGTTGTAGTTCAGGTTAAGGTAAAAGAAGGTGACCGTGAGCGTCTACAGGCTTTCGAAGGCGTTGTAATCGCTATTCGTAACCGTGGTCTACACTCTGCATTCACAGTTCGTAAGATCTCGAACGGTGAAGGTGTAGAGCGTGCGTTCCAAACTCACTCTCCAATGGTTGATAGCATCGAAGTTAAACGCCGTGGTGCAGTACGTCGTGCCAAGTTGTACTACCTACGTGAGCGTTCTGGTAAGTCAGCTCGTATTAAAGAGAAACTTGCTAAGAAGTAATTCTTTTTGCATTCTATCGATAAAAGCGGAGCCATTTGGCTCCGCTTTTTTGTGCCTGCTATTTGGTGCTTTGAAAACCAGAGAGCCCCAACTCTCTCGTTCCTCACTTTTGGGGATTATGATTGGAGAGCAGGGAATATGCCTGATATAAAAAAGGTAAGCGAAAGAGGCTTTATGCAGTCGGCTTGATCAATAGAGCTAAGTAAACCCTAAGAACCGTCATTCCCTAGACTGACGAAGGAAGGAGTAGGGAATCTCTTATAGCATTACCAAACTATCGACAATAAAAAAGGATTGACGCAAAACGCCAATCCTTCAATCATTTTTCCGAATCTCGAATCTCGAATCTCGAATCTCGAATCTCGAATCTCGAATCTTAGTACGGATCTTCCGACCAACCATCGCTATCAGACATGTCTGGTGCGCCAGCGATGCTGTTCTCTTCGTCTGCCCACTCACCAAAATCAATCATCTGACATTGCTTGCTGCAAAACGGGCGATGTGGGCTTTGTTCACCCCATTCAACGTCAGTATTACATTGAGGGCATTTAACGATGGTGATTTTCTTCGACATAGTGATTCTTAATTTGAGGGGATAATAATAGTGAGTTTAGGCTCGAGTGATCACTCAAGCCAAACGATAAAAGGAAATTAATTAGGAGCAGATGGCCAATTCAAATTCGATATCTTGAGTACAAGCTTGCCCTGTTTCAAAACTCATGAATTTAACAGCAAAACGGTTCTTATGACCCGAAATCATCGGGTAAGCACCGTATTGCATTGGAATTGAGAGGCGAAGGATATTTGCCTCTTCAGCATCGCTCTGGAAGAAGCCAGCACGAGCTATTTGCTCTTTAAAGTGGCCAGTCTCTCTAGTGAGCTTTAACCATAGCGTTAGCGCTTCATACAGAGGCTGTAGGCTATCCATCCATGCCTTGGCGTCTCTCATTCTCTTATCGAGAGGAAGGTGCAGCCAATAATGCAGAGCCGGTAAATCAAAGCAGCATGAGCCACCTGGTAGATTAAAGCGCTGGCGAATCGCACTCAGGAAGCGGTCTTCCTTAAGTGATTGTCCAAAGCGCTCTGCTTGCATCAGCTCGCGATAGATGTTGCCAATATCGGTAAGCAGTGATGTGAGCATCTCTTGATCGACACCTTCAACATCTAACCAACTTTTGTAGGTTACACGTTGCTTCTCAATGTCTTTTGCGAGTTCGCTCTTGAGTTGGATCTGTTCGAAGATTTCAATCAGATCAAAGATAGAACGGAAAAAGAGTTGATACTGTTGAGCATCGGAAAATGTAGAAGACAAGTGTAACTGCCTCAAGAGTGATTCAACTCTTAAGTAGATGCGTGTTTTCTCATTTAGAGGATGTTCAAATTTGTGGGTGATCATCGAGCAAACCTTCATTCAACATTGTTCTATTCTGACCCATCTACTGTACTGATTGCCAGATACTTTTGATGTAAATCTGTGATTTGAGGCAAAAGTTCTTGGTTTTTAGTATGGTTTTTAATCACGTCATCTGCAACTGCTAAGCGCTGTTCTCTTGAAGCCTGTGATTTTAAAATTGACGTTACTTGTTCCCTAGAAACATTATCTCGACTCATCGTACGCTCTATTTGTACTTCAGCTGGAACATCAACGATTAACACGCGATCGGCCATGCCTTGCATCTGGTTTTCAACCAAGAGCGGTGCGACTAATAAAGCATAAGGAGAGGTGACTTTAGACAAGTCACTGTCAATTTTGTCGCGGATCATTGGGTGGAGAAGATCATTGAGCCACTGTTTTTCTGTTGGGTCAGAGAAGATGACTTCACGCAACTTGGTTCGGTTTAGTGTTCCATTTTCTAGCAAGATGTCTTCACCAAAATGAGCTGTAATCTGATTCAGGCCTTCACTGCCCAATGCGACGACTTCACGTGCCACGATATCAGCATCGACAATATCAATGCCAAAGTGTTCGTTGAAGAGGTTAGCGACGGTCGTTTTACCACTGGCGATACCGCCACTTAATCCGATAATGATTGCCATGGTTACATTCCTAGTACAGAAGTTAAATACCAACCCATGATGTCGTTACCCCACATCAAGCTAACCCAGCCTGCGATGGCAAGATAAGGTCCAAATGGAAAGGCTTTATCGATGCCTTGCTGTTTCAAGCGCAGCTGAATCAAACCGAAAACCAAACCAACAAGTGACGATAAAAGGATGATCATTGGTAGATGCTGCCAACCCAGCCATGCACCAAGTGCCGCCAGCAGTTTGAAGTCGCCGTAACCCATGCCTTCTTTGCCAGTTAGCAGCTTAAACAGCCAGTACACTGACCATAGGGCTAGGTAGCCTGCCATAGCGCCAACCACAGAGTCTTGAAGTGATACAGGGCTGATATTAAACAGAGCTAACGCAATACCAAACCAAACCAAAGGTAAGGTGATTTGATCAGGCAGCAGCATGGTATCGAGATCGATAAAGGTCGCCGTAATCAGTGCGAAGGTGAAAAAGATCAGCGCAATAGCGTAGAAACCAAAACCAAAGTGGCTCGCGACTACGGTACAAAGGATTGCAGTAAGCAGTTCAACCAAAGGGTAGCGAGCACTGATTGGGTTCGCACAACTGTGACATTTACCCTTTAAGAACAACCAGCTTAATACTGGGATATTGTCGATGATTCTTAATTGGGTTTCACATTTCGGACAAGTCGAACGTGGAATGCTCAGGTTAAATTTCCCTTTAGGTGCCGGGATTTTATATTGAGAGAAATACTCCGAGCACTCTTGTTGCCATTCACGTTCCATCATAATCGGTAAGCGGTGTATGACGACGTTGAGGAAGCTGCCAATAAGAAGGCTAAAAATGAAAGCTAATACGGGGAATAGCCAAGGATAGTAGTGAAATACTTCCATAGTGTCCTTTACCACTTGATCTATATGAGCAGAAGTTTGCTACTCATGGGTGTTTAGTTGCTTTTGGCTATCCTAACACACTCATAAGATTAAAGATCGGTAAGTACATCGCAACCACAAGCCCGCCAACAACCGTCCCCAAAAATACGATGATCAATGGCTCTAGGATCTTGCCCAGATTATCGACGGTGTTGTCGACTTCAAACTCGTAAATCGAGGCCACTTTATTCAGCATATCGTCAAGGTTGCCTGACTCCTCTCCAATCATCACCATCTGCAACACCATCTCGGGGAAGGCATTGGTATTACGCATTGCAATGTACATCGGCATTCCAGCTGCAGTTTCACGGTGAACCTCAATAACCGCCGATTCATAATGCAAATTGCCTGCGGTTTTGGCGGTGGTTTTAAGGCTCATGAGAATCGGAATACCAGAACTAAAACTGGTTGATAAGGTGCGGCTGAATTTCGCGATAGAGGCTTTGGCCATCACACCACCAAGCACCGGAAATCGTAACCCTAAGCGACTGGCTGATAATCGAATCGAGTAAGACCGCTGACACAGTTGATGGATCATTAGCGCTATAAATCCAATGCCCACAGCGGCATAAAAACTGTAAGCCTGCATCCAATGAGAAAGATGAAGAACTTGTTGGGTAAACCAAGGAAGATCGGCGCCAAACCCTGAAAACATAGATTCAAATTCGGGAATAACCATGGTCAGCATTAGGTAAGAGACAGTCAGTGCAACAATGACCACCATCGCAGGGTAAATAAGTGCTTTTATAACCTTAGACTTTAGCTGTTCACTCTTTTCTCGATAAGTTGCTAAGCGTTCAAATACTTGTGCAAGGTTGCCTGATAGTTCACCTGTGGCGACTAAATCAGTGTAGAGGTCATCAAAGTGGCGGCTTGCGGTTCGCATCGCTTTTGATATAGGCGTTCCTGCTTCTACACCTTTACTGATATGCGAGAGGATGGACTTCATTTCAGCTTTGCGATGGTTGTCGGAGACTAACTTAATAGCCTGCACGATAGGCACACCAGTAGCCAACATAGTCGCAAGTTGTCGAGTTAAAATAGTGATGTCTTTGGGTTTTACACGGTGTGTTAAACGAGTCAGTGTAGAGATGCTTTTCTTTTTGATTTTCTTGATTTGAATGTGCTGATCTTTGAGCTTTTCTCGCACCTCTAATTCGGTGAGTGCTAAGGTTTGCCCTGACACTTTCTTACCTGAGCTATTAATGCCTTTCCAATGATAGCTTTTTAGTTGGGATTGCTTGGACTTACTGCTCATTGGTGCTCCATTGAGTTAAATGTACAGAACACGTTGTAGCTCTTGATAGCTGGTGGTACCTTCAAGCAGTTTATCTAGACCAGATTCTTGCAATGTTCGCATGCCTTCTCGGCGAGCGAGATCTTCAATCGCTAACGCATTAGGTTTGTTAATTAGGCTGTTTTTAAGTTTGTCGGTAAATGGCATCACTTCATAGATACCAACACGACCGGAGTACCCTTGATTGCACTCATTACAGCCTTGAGTGTTGGCTTTGTAGATAGTTTGGTTATTGGGGATAGAGTGACGCAGATAAATATCTGGTGAATCGTCTTCAGCTTTACAGTGGTTACATAAGCGTCTCGCAAGACGTTGAGCAATGATCAAGCTCAAAGACGAAGCAAGGTTAAAGGGTTCTATCCCCATGTGAGCGAGTCGCGTTACGGTTTCAGCTGCAGAGTTGGTGTGGAGTGTAGAAAGCACCAAGTGACCGGTCTGCGATGCTTTGATCGCGATCTCTGCCGTTTCTAGATCTCGGATCTCACCGACCATCACCACATCAGGATCTTGTCGTAAAAACGATCTCAATGCTTCCGCGAACCCAAAGCCGATCTTAGGCGTGACCTGTACTTGATTGATACCACACAGGTTAATCTCTACCGGATCTTCGGCTGTGGAAATATTACGTTCTGTGGTATTCAGTACTCGAAGCCCAGTATAAAGAGACACGGTTTTGCCACTGCCGGTTGGCCCTGTCATTAAGATCATTCCTTGTGGGCGTTTCAAGGCATTAAGGTAGAGGGCTTTTTGATCTTCACTGTAGCCAAGCTTGTCGATATCGAGATTGGCCGCACTACTATCAAGCAGTCGCAGTACTATCTTTTCCCCCCATAAGGTCGGCAGTGTTGATACACGCATATCAATCGCGAGCTCATCATTCAAGCGGAGCTTAATGCGTCCATCTTGTGGTAAGCGACGTTCGGCAATATCCAGTTTGGCGAGAATCTTCAAACGAGCAGATAAACGGCGACTTAAATGGGAAGCGGGCTGCTGTATCTCAACTAATATGCCATCACAACGTAGTCGCACACGGTAGTGTTCTTCGTAAGGTTCAAAGTGGATATCGGAAGCACCTTTCCGTACCGCATCGACCAGTATCTGGTTGATAAAGCGGCTAACGGGTGAGTCGTCTTGGCTGAGGTCTTCAATTGAAGTCATCTCATCGTCAGAAACTTCAACTAGGTTGGCGAGTTCGTCTTGGGTGATTTCTTTTCGTTTGGAGCCTTGCCCGGAAATAGAACGGCCATACAATTTTCGTATTGCTCCCTCTAATTCTGCGTAGTTAGCGACAACAAGCTCTATCTGCAATCCAGTCGCGAACCGGAAATCATCTTCGGCTTGTAAATCGGTCGGGTCGGCGGAAGCAAGTGTGAGCGTCGAGCTCGAGACTGAAATAGGGATAGCGTGATACTTGGTGATCAGCTCACGAAGCCCTAATTGGTCGCACAAGACTTCATAGTCAATGTTGGCAAGCTGAACTAACGGCAAACCGAAAATGGCTTGAATATTATGTGCGAGACTCTCGCTGGTGAATAAATCAAGAACGAGTAAAGCTTCAGGTGTTGATATACCTGAAGCATGTATGTGTTCCGCAACGGCTTGTTCTTGAGTCAGGCTAAGTAAGTCAGCCTGACGAAGAACTGTTGGGAGGTTGGTTAGCATTGAATATTATAGTTTACAGTTTTTTGGTAATAGAGCGTCCTCGACACCATCTGTTGCATGACTATCACATTCCCATTCGCCATCCCCTGTGCGACCTAATACGAAAACTTTTTCATGTAGAATGGTGCTAACTCCAGAGCTTGCAAATGTAAAGACGATAGTGCCAACACCTGCTGATGCGTCAGGCTCAAATGTAATCGCTCCAACTGGTATCTTTGATGGGACACCTAGTTCAGCGGTTAAGCTATTAGCAGGAAAAGCCCCGTTTTCCGCGGTATAAGCCTCTACATTGGTTTTTATGCCTGTCATTGTGGCTAAGGCTGATGCAACTTCTGCCTTGGCTACATATTTTTGATATTGAGGAATGGCAATCGCAGAAAGGACTCCAATCACAGCCACTACAATCATCAATTCAATTAAGGTAAAACCTTTCTGATTTGTTCTTTTGTTCTTGTTATTCATTGTCTAATTCCATTCTTTAGTTTGTTTCAGTGCAAGCACTGGTTGGTAGAGAGAATAGAAGTCGAGGTGGGGAAGTGGAATGGTGTTCAGGTGTGGTCGCGAGTGGTTTTGTATTTATTAGTGTGGTGTTTCATATAGCGCGCAAATTTATGCGATCAACTTAAATAACTGCTTGAAATACTGACAATTAAGGTAATAAAAAAGGCACTGTCATTAACAGTGCCTTTAGCGATAACTTATTTATTATTCAGTAAATTACGCTTGGAATCTCATTGATAGATCCATTGCTTTTAGGTGCTTAGTTAGCGCACCGACAGAGATGTAATCCACACCCGTTTCAGCAAACTCTGCAATCGTATCTAGTGTCACGTTGCCAGAGTTCTCTAGTGCAGCACGACCCGCGTTAATCTTAACGGCTTCACGCATCATGTCTGTGGTGAAGTTATCTAGCATGATGATGTCTGCGCCCGCGTTGATTGCTTGCTCTAGCTCTTCTAGGCTCTCTGTTTCTACTTCAACAGGTTTTCCTGGGTTCAGCTCTTTTGCCGTAGAGATAGCTTTCTCAATACCACCACAAGCGATGATGTGGTTTTCTTTGATTAGGTAAGCATCGAAAACGCCGATGCGGTGGTTGAAACCGCCGCCACAAGCGACCGCGTATTTTAGTGCGCTGCGTAGGCCTGGAATCGTTTTACGAGTATCTAACAGACGGCACTCTGTGTGTTTAATTTTGTCTGCGTAGATAGCTGTTGCTGTCGCACAACCAGACAGTGTTTGAATGAAGTTCATTGCATTACGCTCACCGGTTAGTAGTGCGCGTGCTGGGCCAGTTAAAGTACAAAGAGTTTGGTTTGGCTCAACCTTATCGCCATCTTCTACATTCCACTCAATTGTTACTTCACCGCCCAATTGCTTAAATACTTCATCAGCCCAAGCTTTGCCACAGAATACGCCGTGCTCACGAGTAATGATGGTTGCGCTGTTGATTGCGTCTGCTGGGATTAGACTTGCTGTGATGTCAGCCGCTGGATCTAACGTGCCACCCAGATCTTCTTTGATAGTTTCGGCTACTGCACGAGTGATCTCTAGAGGCAGTTGCTCTTTTAAGTAGTCAAGGCGTTGGTGGCTGTTATGTGTGTTTTTCATCGCAAATCTAATCTTGAAAGGGAGTGGGATTGGAATGATACTCTTGCTTAACTTCAAATTAAAGAGGCTAGCGCGACTGCTCTATGGGCAAGGTCACATCTTATTGTGCTAGCAGAAAAGAAAGTGAGACCAAGATGACGATCAGCTCCAACGGATGGTACGACAACGCTCGGCATGTTCCTTCCCCGTATTTTGATGTAAGGCCTAGTGTTGATGATATCTCTCTGCTGGTGGTTCACAACATTAGTCTGCCACCGGGGCAATTTGGTGGTCCTTATATTGAGCAGTTTTTTACGGGTAAGCTAGACCCCGCTGAGCATCCCTTTTTTAAGGTGATTCACCAAATGGGCGTATCGGCGCACTGCTTGATTCGTCGTGATGGTGAAGTGGTGCAGTTCGTTTCTTTCCTTGATCGAGCTTGGCACGCCGGTCAGTCGAGTTTTGCAGGGCGTGAAAGGTGCAATGATTACTCGATTGGTATTGAACTCGAGGGCAGTGACTTTGTTGCCTATACTGAGCAGCAGTATCAAGCGCTGACCCAGTTAACGGAATCACTGGTATCAAGCTTTCCTCAAATCACCAATGAACGCATCACTGGCCATCAATACATTGCACCTCTACGTAAAACTGACCCAGGTTTGGTTTTCGATTGGCAGAAGTTTAAAGGTAAGCTGAACTTCTAAGCTTTCATTTTCTTTATGGCTCTGCTGATTACAGAGCCTTAGATAGTCAACGCTGAGCATAATTACTTGTGAATTTTTGTTGTTGCGATGTAAAAAAGTGGTTGAAGGAAGGGCATCAATAAATCGAGAGTGTGACGAGCTTATCAAACACTCATATATTAAAACTTATGAACAGAATTTCCCTCCCAAATGTGCGCTTGGTTCGATTTTTAACCGAGTTAGGCTAATCTTTCTGAAACAATTCATTTTTATCCTGAAACTTTCTAGCACGAAGCCTCCCCAAAAGTATTACCCCTGTAAATGGTAAGACCAATTTGGTTGCTGTTTTAAATTTCATTTGTTAAATCACGGTTAATTCAAACTGCATTCTATGATGCAGGTCAATTTTACGCTGGACAGTGGCGTTTTAATTATGTTAATTTCTGCCCAACTTAAAATTGGTATTACCAATTGTCAGCGAAGAAAAAGAAGAACAACAAACTATGGCTTATCAAAGGATTCGTCAGCCAAAACTCTCCGATGTTATCGAACAAGAGTTAGAAAGGTTGATAGTGGAAGGAACACTGGCGCCAGGGCAGCAGCTGCCGCCTGAGCGTGAACTGGCGAAACAGTTCGATGTGTCTCGTCCTTCAATCCGAGAAGCGATACAACGTTTAGAAGCAAAACGCTTGCTTACTCGCCGTCAAGGCGGAGGTACGTTTGTTAGTGAAAATATCTGGAAAAGCTTTTCAGATCCTTTGCTTAATTTGTTGTCCTCCCATTCTGAAACCCAACTAGACTTGTTGGAATCGCGTCATGCGATGGAAGGGATTTCGGCTTACTTTGCGGCATTGCGTGGCACTGATGAAGACTTTGCTCGAATTCAAGCATGCCAAGATAAAATTCACGGTGCGCAAGATAAGGGTGATATTGAAGCCGAATCTGCAGCGGTGATGGCTTTTCTTATTGCTTTAACAGAGGCAGCGCACAATGTGGTGTTATTGCACATTGTTCGTAGTTTGGCTCCGTTACTCGAACAAAACGTCTTAGAGAATTTAAAGCTGTTGCATCGTCGTAAAGACGTTGTGGAGAAAGTGAGTATACATCGAGCTAACATTGTAGATGCGATTGTTTCAGGGCAGCCAGAACAGGCACGTGAAATGTCACACTCTCATTTAGCTTACATCGAAGAAACATTGCTGGATTTGACGAAGGAAGAGTCGCGCCGCGAACGTTCTCTACGTCGAATTCAACAGGGTAAATAGTCGTAATACTTCGACTTTTTACGTGTTTAGTAGAATCCAACTAACAAAAAGGATAGATCGCCATGTCTGACATGAAGCATGACGTTGATGCTCTGGAAACTCAAGATTGGTTAGAAGCTCTTGAGTCAGTAGTACGTGAAGAAGGTGTAGAACGTGCACAGTTTTTACTAGAACAAGTTCTAGATAAAGCGCGTTTAGATGGTGTTGATATGGCTACAGGCATCAACACAAACTACATCAACACAATTCCAGCAGCGCAAGAGCCAGCTTACCCTGGTGACGTAACTCTTGAGCGTCGTATTCGTTCGATTATTCGCTGGAACGCAATCATGATCGTATTGCGTGCTTCTAAGAAAGACCTAGACCTTGGTGGTCACATGGCTTCTTACCAGTCAGCAGCAGCGTTCTACGAAGTATGTTTCAACCACTTCTTCCGTGCTCCAAACGAGACTGACGGTGGCGATCTAGTTTACTACCAAGGTCACATCTCTCCTGGTATCTACTCTCGTGCATTTATTGAAGGTCGTCTAACTGAAGAGCAGCTAGATAACTTCCGTCAAGAAGTTGATGGTAAAGGTATCCCTTCTTACCCGCACCCTAAACTGATGCCTGAGTTCTGGCAGTTCCCTACAGTATCTATGGGTCTAGGTCCGATTTCTGCGATCTACCAAGCTCGTTTCCTTAAATACCTAGAAGGCCGTGGTCTTAAAGATACTTCTGCTCAACGTGTATACGCTTTCCTAGGCGACGGTGAGATGGATGAGCCAGAATCACGTGGTGCTATCTCTTTCGCTGCGCGTGAGAAGCTAGACAACCTATGTTTCCTAATCAACTGTAACCTACAGCGTCTAGACGGCCCTGTAATGGGTAACGGTAGCATCATTCAAGAACTTGAAGGCCTATTCAAAGGTGCAGGTTGGAACGTTGTTAAAGTTATCTGGGGTAGCAACTGGGATTCTCTACTAGCTAAAGACACGACTGGTAAGCTTCTTCAACTAATGAACGAAACTATCGATGGTGACTACCAGACATTCAAATCTAAAGATGGCGCATACGTACGTGAGCACTTCTTTGGTAAGTACCCAGAAACAGCTGCACTAGTTGCAGACATGACTGACGACCAAATCTTCGAACTGAAGCGTGGTGGTCACGACTCTTCTAAACTGTTCGCTGCATTCAACAATGCAAAAGAAACAGGTGGCAAGCCAACAGTAATCCTAGCTAAGACAGTTAAAGGTTACGGTATGGGTGAAGCTGCAGAAGGTAAGAACATCGCTCACGGTGTTAAGAAGATGGACATGACTCACGTACAATACCTACGTGACCGTCTAGGCCTACAAGACATCCTTTCTGATGAGAAAGTATCTGAGCTTCCTTACCTAACACTGGAAGAAGGTTCAGCTGAGTACGAATACCTGCATGCTCGTCGTAAAGCACTACAAGGTTACACTCCTCAGCGTCTGCCAAAATTCACTCAAGAGTTCAAAGTTCCTGAGCTAGACGCATTCGCACCTCTACTGGGTGAACAGAAGCGTGATATCTCTACAACTATGGCTTATGTACGTACGCTAAACATCCTTCTTAAAGATAAGAACATTGGTAAGAACATCGTTCCTATCATCTGTGATGAAGCACGTACATTCGGTATGGAAGGTTTATTCCGTCAGGTTGGTATCTACAACCCACACGGTCAAGATTACACTCCAGAAGATAAAGGCATCGTTTCTTACTACAAAGAAGCAACGTCTGGTCAAGTTCTTCAAGAAGGTATCAACGAACTAGGTTCTATGGCTTCATGGGTTGCTGCTGCAACGTCATACAGCACAAACGATCTACCGATGATTCCGTTCTACATCTACTACTCAATGTTCGGTTTCCAACGTATTGGCGACATGGCATGGCTAGCAGGTGACCAACAAGCTCGTGGCTTCCTACTGGGTGCTACAGCTGGTCGTACAACGCTAAACGGCGAAGGTCTACAGCACGAAGATGGTCACTCGCACATCATGGCGAACACAGTACCTAACTGTATCTCTTACGACCCAACGTTTGCTTACGAGCTAGCGGTAATCATGCAAGACGGTATCCGTCGTATGTACGGTGAGAACCAAGAGAACGTTTACTACTACTTAACAGTAATGAACGAGAACTACGCAATGCCAGCAATGCCAGAAGGCGCTGAAGAAGGCATCCGTAAAGGTATTTACAAGCTTGAATCTCACGCTCCTCAAGGTGGACAGGCGCCTAAGGGCAAAGTTCAACTAATGAGCTCTGGTACTATCATGAATGAAGCGCGTAAAGCTGCAGTAATTCTAAGCGAAGAGTACGGCATCGCATCTGACGTGTTCTCTGTAACGTCGTTCAACGAACTAACTCGTGACGGCCAAGCGGTAGAGCGTGACAACATGCTTCACCCAGAAGCTGAAGAGAAAGTACCGTACATCACAACTGTACTTGGTAAAGAACCTGCAATCGCAGTGACTGACTACATGAAGAACTACGCTGAGCAAGTACGTGCTTACATGCCAAGCGAGTCTTACAAAGTACTTGGTACTGATGGTTTCGGCCGCTCTGACAGCCGTGCAAACCTACGTCGTCACTTCGAAGTTAACGCTGGCTACATCGTAGTTGCAGCTCTAACTGAACTGGCTAAACGTGGTGATATCGAGAAATCTGTAGTTGTTGAAGCAATTGCTAAATTCGATATCGACACTGAAAAAACAAACCCACAATACGCTTAATACAGCGCTTAACTAGAAGGTAAATAAGCAATGGCAATCGAAATTAATGTACCTGACATCGGTGCGGATGAGGTTGAAGTTACTGAGATTCTTGTAAGCGTTGGCGACAAGGTTGAAGAAGAACAGTCTCTGATCACTGTTGAAGGCGACAAAGCTTCTATGGAAGTTCCAGCGTCTCAAGCAGGTATCGTTAAAGAAATCAAAGTAGCTGAAGGCGATTCAGTTTCTACTGGTTCTCTAATCATGATTTTCGAAGCCGAGGGTGCAGCTGAAGCTGCACCTGCTCCAGCAGCAGAGGCAGCTCCAGTAGCTGCGCCTGCAGCGGCAGCAGCGGCAGAGCTTAAAGAAGTTCACGTTCCAGATATCGGTGGCGACGAAGTAGAAGTTACTGAGATCATGGTTGCTATCGGTGATTCAGTAGAAGAAGAGCAATCTCTTCTTACTGTTGAAGGCGACAAGGCTTCAATGGAAGTTCCTGCACCATTCGCTGGTATCGTTAAAGAAATCAAGATCGCTTCTGGTGATTCAGTTTCTACTGGTTCTCTAGTAATGGTATTCGAAGTAGCTGGTTCAGCTCCTGCAGCAGCACCGGCTCCTTCGGCGGCAGCACCAGTTGCAGCGGCTCCAGCAGCATCAGGTACGCCTGCCGCAGCTGAGAAAGAAGTAAACGTTCCTGACATCGGCGGTGACGAAGTAGAAGTTACTGAAATCATGGTAGCGGTTGGCGATACAGTAGAAGAAGAGCAATCTCTAATTACTGTTGAAGGCGACAAAGCTTCAATGGAAGTTCCTGCACCATTCGCTGGTACAGTAAAAGAAATCAAGATTGCAGCTGGCGACAAAGTGTCAACTGGCTCTCTAATCATGACTTTCGTTGTGGCCGGCACTCCGGTTGAAGGCGCAGCTCCTGCTCCTGTTGCAGCACCTGCACAAGCAGCAGCTCCAGCGGCGGCACCTGCTCCTAAAGCAGAAGCACCTGCAGCGGCTCCAGCAGCAGCTGGCGACTTCCAAGAGAACGGCGACTACGCGCACGCTTCTCCAGTTGTTCGTCGTCTTGCTCGCGAATTTGGCGTTAACCTTTCTAAGGTTAAAGGTACTGGTCGTAAGAGCCGTATCCTTAAAGAAGACGTTCAGTCTTACGTTAAAGATGCACTTAAGCGTCTAGAGTCTGGTGCTGCGGCATCTGGCAAAGGCGGCGATGGTTCTGCTCTTGGTCTACTACCATGGCCAAAAGTTGACTTCAGCAAGTTCGGCGAAACTGAAGTTCAGAAGCTTTCTAAGATCAAGAAGATCTCTGGTGCAAACCTACACCGTAACTGGGTAATGATCCCTCACGTTACACAGTGGGATAACGCAGACATCACTGAGCTAGAAGCATTCCGTAAAGAGCAGAACGCAATCGAAGCTAAGAAAGACACTGGCATGAAGATCACTCCTCTTGTGTTCATCATGAAAGCTGTTGCTAAAGCGTTAGAAGCGTTCCCAGCGTTTAACTCTTCTCTTTCTGAAGATGGCGAAAGCATCATTCTTAAGAAGTACGTAAACGTAGGTATCGCGGTAGATACTCCAAACGGTCTAGTTGTTCCTGTATTCAAAGACGTGAACAAGAAAGGCATTTACGAGCTATCTGAAGAGCTAATGGCTGTGTCTAAGAAAGCACGTGCTGGTAAGCTAACAGCGGCAGACATGCAAGGCGGTTGTTTCACAATCTCTAGCCTTGGTGGTATTGGCGGTACTGCATTTACTCCAATCGTAAATGCACCAGAAGTAGGTATCCTAGGTGTATCTAAGTCTGAAATTAAGCCAGTTTGGAACGGTAAAGAGTTCCAACCACGTCTACAGCTTCCACTGTCTCTATCATACGACCACCGTGTGATCGATGGTGCTGAAGGTGCACGCTTCATTACTTTCCTAAACAGCGCACTATCTGACATTCGTCGTCTAGTACTGTAATTGAGAAAGTAATTATTAAGGTGGCTTTCGGGTCACCTTAATTCTTTATATAAAGACTATTTTTAGAGAACAGTTTCCCGCATTTCTCATAAAGCGGAAGGGAATTGTTGTCTAGCTCACAGGCTAACTTAAAGCTACTTTCACACTGTTAACATCTCTGTAAAATGTTTCCTGTTTGAAAGCCCAATAATTTAAGAACATCTACTCAGCCTGTTAGGGATAATGACTACAAGAGGTCACAATGAGCAAAGAAATTAAAGCCCAAGTTGTTGTACTTGGTTCAGGTCCTGCTGGTTACTCAGCTGCATTCCGTTGTGCGGATTTAGGTCTAGAAACAGTACTAGTTGAACGTTACAGCACTCTTGGTGGTGTATGTCTAAACGTTGGTTGTATTCCATCAAAAGCACTTCTTCACGTTTCTAAAGTAATCGAAGAAGCTAAAGCGATGGCAGAGCACGGCGTTGTATTCGGCGAGCCACAAACGGACATCAGCAAGATCCGTATCTGGAAAGAAAAAGTAGTAGACCAACTAACTGGCGGTCTTGGCGGTATGGCTAAGATGCGTAACGTAACGGTTGTTAACGGTTTCGGTAAGTTCACAGGTCCTAACAGCATTCTTGTTGAAGGCGAAGGCGAAGCAACAACTGTTAACTTCGACAACGCAATCATCGCTGCGGGTTCTCGCCCAATCAAGCTTCCATTCATCCCTCATGAAGACCCACGTATTTGGGATTCTACGGATGCACTTGAGCTGAATGAAGTTCCTGAAAAACTGCTTATCATGGGCGGTGGTATCATCGGTCTTGAAATGGGTACGGTTTACCACTCTTTGGGTTCTAAAGTAGACGTAGTTGAGATGTTCGACCAAGTTATCCCTGCTGCGGATAAAGACATCGTTAAAGTCTTCACTAAGCGTATTAAGAACAAGTTCAAGCTAATGCTTGAAACTAAAGTAACAGCTGTTGAAGCGAAAGAAGACGGTATCTACGTTTCAATGGAAGGCAAAAAAGCACCAGCTGAAGCTGAGCGCTACGATGCTGTTCTTGTTGCTATCGGTCGTGTTCCAAACGGTGCACTTATCGACGCTGAAAAAGCAGGTATCGAAGTTGATGAGCGTGGCTTCATCAATGTTGATAAGCAAATGCGTACTAACGTTCCTCACATCCACGCGATCGGTGACGTTGTTGGTCAACCAATGCTTGCTCACAAAGGTGTGCATGAAGGTCACGTAGCTGCTGAAGTTATCTCTGGTAAGAAGCACTACTTCGACCCTAAAGTAATCCCATCAATTGCGTACACTGAGCCAGAAGTAGCTTGGGTAGGTAAGACTGAGAAAGAAGCGAAAGCGGAAGGCCTGAACTACGAAGTTGCTACTTTCCCTTGGGCTGCTTCTGGTCGTGCAATCGCTTCTGACTGTGCAGACGGTATGACTAAGATGATCTTCGATAAAGATACTCATCGCGTAATCGGTGGTGCTGTTGTTGGTACTAACGGTGGTGAGCTTCTTGGTGAAATCGGCCTAGCAATCGAAATGGGTTGTGACGCAGAAGATATCGCTCTTACTATCCACGCTCACCCAACTCTGCACGAGTCTGTTGGTCTAGCTGCGGAAGTATTCGAAGGTTCAATCACTGACCTTCCAAATAAGAAAGCAGTGAAAAAGAAGAAGTAAATACTCTTCATACTTGAAGCCGCAGCGTTGTTAACTGCGTAAGTTCACCCTAATCACATAGTAAATCTATGCTCATAGGGCTGAACTTTAGTTACTTAACAAAGAAAGGGTCGCCTAGCTGCAACTCCAATTATTTTGAGTATATCTAGATTATAAAAGCCGCTGATTCGTCAGCGGTTTTTTTATGTCTGAAGTAAGGAGCAGGAACGTTTCACTCCGGGATGCGAATACGCTGCGCTCCGGGATACGAAGAGCTAGTGCTAAAACAAAAAAGGGTTGACCCATTAGGTCAACCCTTCACTATTCTTCTCGAATCTATTTATAGATGCACAGCATGTTTAGGTAGCTATCCGTTAAGCTTGAAAGCTCTTCTGGCGTTTCTACACGTTTCGCTTGAATGAATAGCGAGTAGCAGATGCCGTGGAATAGGTTCGCTAGATGCTTAGGATCGTGATCGTCGCAAACTTCGCCGCGTTCAATCGCTTTGCTAAACATGTTCTGAACTAACATTTGATTAGTGCGGTTAGTGGTTACGAATAGAGGCCATACTTCATCACGAGTCGATGCGCTCCATTCAAACCATACGTTCAACCAATGGCTATCTTGAGCCACTAACGTCACCATTTCAGTCGCAATATTATGTAGGTTTTCTTTTGCGTGAATATCTAA
Source organism: Vibrio sp. Isolate34 (assembly GCF_022397915.1). Lineage (GTDB taxonomy): Bacteria > Pseudomonadota > Gammaproteobacteria > Enterobacterales > Vibrionaceae > Vibrio. The sequence continues at coordinate 113,438 of NZ_JAKEUO010000015.1, forward strand.
GTCGATATTGTCTGAAAGGAAGTTAGAGAATTGGCGTACAACGTGATTCAGTACTTCATCAACCAGATCTTCACGGGTTGGGAAGTAGTTAAATACAGTTGCTACAGACACCTGAGCAATATCTGCAATATCTGCGTGTCCACCACGGCCAATGCCACGGCGAGAGAACACTTCAAGTGCGATTTCCATCAATTGAAGTTTTCTTTTTAGGGGTGAAAGCCTAGTTCTAGGTCTCTTAGAGATTGAGTCCATTTTGTTTTCCTTGCCAACGAATTTCTTATATTAATGATTTTATTATTATTTAAGCCAAGATGAGTGTAATGGTGCATATGCGAATGGTCAATCCTTTGAGCTTATTTAATAGACAGTTACATCAAACTTGATACATAAAGCGTGATCAGTATTGATGTGAAAGGAAGCGACTATCGGACAAGGCATTAACACGCATTATCGTTGATAATCTGACAGTAAATTTGAACCATAAGGTGGTGTGGGTATTTGAGCAGTGCTAGACTTACGCACAAATTGAGCGGCGCCGATGGCAGAACTGTCTAAACTTGTCGCAATCACCAAATAAAATGAGAGCAGTATGAAGCATACAGTTGAAGTCATGATCTCTGAGCAAGAAGTTCAGGATCGAGTGAACGAACTAGGCAAACAGATCACGGAACATTACAAGGGTAGTGAAGATCTAGTTTTAGTTGGCTTATTACGTGGATCTTTTGTCTTTATGGCGGATCTTGCTCGTGCTATCGATTTAACTCACCAAGTTGATTTCATGACTGCGTCTAGCTACGGCAACGGCATGGAAAGCTCACGTGATGTTCGTATTTTGAAAGACCTAGATGATGATATCCAAGGTAAAGACGTTCTGCTTGTTGAAGACATTATCGATACAGGCAACACACTGACTAAAGTGAAAGAGATTCTGAGCCTACGTGGTCCTAAATCTATTGAAATCTGTACGCTACTAGACAAGCCTTCTCGTCGTGAAGTGACAGTAGATACTAAGTGGATTGGTTTTGAAATCCCTGACGAATTCGTTGTGGGTGTTGGTATCGACTACGCACAAAAATATCGTCACCTACCGTACATCGGTAAAGTTGTACCTCAAGAGTAATTATTACGCTTGTCGAATAGAAGTCATTAAAAAGCCCGCATCAAGCGGGCTTTTTGTATTTATAGTGGAATGGTCTAGCCTTGCTGGCTAAGAAGAGGCGTCGTTAAGATTTTATTCAATGCCTCTAAATGACTGTTCTCTAGGGTATCGTTACTTGAGCAACGTACGCCAAGATCTTGTAACTTGCCATCGCCAATCCCGTAAACCACACCGTGGATCTCAACCTCTTGGCCTCGCTCCCATGCGTTTTGCATAATGGTTGAGTTACCTAGGTTATAAACCTGCTCAGCGACGTTAATCTCGCACAGTTTGTCACCCCATTGCTCACGAGGAAGCCCTTCTATCTGCTTACGGTATTTTAGGTAATTGTCGCGGATGTGAAGTAACCAGTTATTGATTAGACCAAGTTTAGGATTATCAATCGCCGCGTTAACACCGCCACAACCGTAGTGGCCACACACAATAATGTGTTTAACTTTGAGTACATCGACCGCGTACTGCACAACAGACAGGCAGTTTAGGTCGGTATGAACCACTTGGTTAGCTACATTTCGATGAACAAACAGTTCGCCAGAATACAAACCAGTGAGACGCTCGGCCGGTACACGGCTATCAGAGCAGCCGATCCATAGGAAACCAGGGTTTTGACCCTCTTCAAGCGTTGTAAAATACTCTGGTCGCTCTGAACGAATCTCTTCAGACCATTTAGAGTTGTTTTCAAAAAGCTGTTTAATCTCTGGCATTTTGCGTCTTACATCCCTTAATTAAGAATCACAACTATACACAATGTTACAAATTCAATCTCGTAAAAACTGTGTCAATTAGTACTCATCTGACGTGTTCTAGTCGTTAAAATCATGAACTTAGCTTAGAAGCTATGATCTGGTTATAAGACATGAATAATGTGATTGAATTAACACTTTCTGAACACTTGATACATTTGTTAAAGTGATAAGGTTTGTCATTTCATCATCAGGAAGGTGTGTTTTGTTTGGAAGTCGTTTTACGGATATCAATCTCAAAGGGGATATGTTTGGCGGTGTGACTACAGCCATCATCTCACTGCCTTTAGCGTTGGCATTTGGTGTTGCTTCTGGGGCTGGTGCTGAAGCCGGCCTTTGGGGTGCGATTATGGTCGGCCTATTTGCCGCTTTGTTTGGCGGTTCAAGCAGCCTGATATCTGAGCCAACCGGCCCGATGACAGTGATCATGACAGCAGTAATGACGAGCATGGTCGCTAAGTATCCTGAAACCGGAATGGCAATGACCTTTACCGTTGTGATGATGGCGGGTGCGTTTCAAATATTACTTGGCACGTTAAAGCTCGGAAAATACGTTACTTTGATGCCATATAGTGTGATCTCTGGCTTTATGTCGGGTATTGGCGTTATTCTGATTATCCTTCAACTTTCGCCACTGCTAGGACATGCCGCTCCCTCTGGTGGGGTGATGGGCACACTCTCCGCGCTTCCTGATACGCTCGCAAACTTAAAAGTGAGCGAACTGTTTTTAGGTGCTTTGACGCTCGGTATTCTTTTTGGCTTCCCAGCTAAGTACCGCAAGTATGTACCCGCACAACTGGTCGCGTTAGTGGCTGTGACTCTGCTGTCTGTTATCTTCTTCGATACCGATTCTATTCGCCGCATTGGTGAAATCCCTGCCGGGCTGCCTTCTTTTGTTATTCCTACTATTAGCGCTGAACAGTTCACCACTATGGTTATTGATGCCTTAGTGCTTGGTACGCTGGGTTGTATTGATACGCTTTTGACTGCGGTTATCGGTGATTCACTGACTCGTAAAGAGCATGACTCTGATAAAGAGCTGCGAGGGCAGGGTATCGCAAATATGCTTTCTGGCCTGTTCGGCGCACTGCCTGGTGCGGGCGCGACTATGGGTACTGTCACCAATATTCAGGTTGGCGCGCGTTCTCCGCTTTCAGGTGTTATTCGAGCTTTAGTACTTGCGCTAGTGGTATTGGTTGCGGGTGGCTTAACCGAACCGATTCCTATGGCGGTGTTGGCAGGTATCGCCATGTATGTGGGCTTCAACATTCTCGATTGGAGCTTCATTCAGCGCGCGCACAAGGTTAGCTATGCCGGCATGGGCGTGATGTACGGCGTGATGCTCCTGACTGTGTTTGTCGACTTGATTATTGCTGTCGGATTGGGCGTGTTTATCTCGAATATTCTGATTATTGAAAGATTGAGCCGAGAACAAGCCAGACAAGTTAAGGCGATCAGTGATGGTGATGATGAAGACGATATCCCATTGACCGATAGCGAACGTCAGTTGCTCGATAGCGCGAATGGTAAGGTTCTGTTCTTCTATCTTTCTGGGCCAATGATCTTCAGTGTTTCTAAAGCGATTTCGCGTCAGCACTCGAGTATCTCTGACTATGAAGCGATGATTTTAGATTTAACGGACGTTCCGATGATTGATGTAACCGTAGGTCTAGCGCTGGAGAATGCTATCAAGGATGCTCTAGATGCGCAGTGTGAGGTGTACTTGTTGTGTCCTAACGAGAATACACGTCAGCAACTTGAGAAATTCCATGTGATTGACCTGGTGCCGGAATCCAACACTTATCGATTTAGATATGAAGCCCTGACGGCTGCAACCAGCTATGTTGACAGAGATGAGCATCAATTTGAGTCAGTTTAATTTTCAGTAATAAGCGAACATGAATGAGCTGATATGAATAAGCTAATATGAATAAGCTAATATGAATAAGCTATAGACGCTCACTTCAAGGCTGATCATTAATGCCGTTAAGTGAATCACTTAGCGGCATTTTTATATTTACTGAACATTGATTTAGTCTTCACGTAGCCAAGACGCTTATTTTTTTCGAAATAAACTCTCACACGATATTTGTATTCATCGTCAATCAACGATAAACTTGTTTGAAAAATGGCCGAGTAAACAAATCTTGGGTTAGCTTTCAGCTAGTTCGTTTTACGTTTCACTCTCTTCCTCATGCTCGGTCATCAACATCTATCTATAGCAAATGGCAGTCTATCTCTATGTATGCATTAGAAATTGAGCAATTAAGAAAAACTTATGCTGGGGGCTTTGAGGCTCTTAAAGGCATTAGTTTACAAGTAGAAAAAGGCGATTTTTACGCACTACTTGGTCCAAACGGTGCGGGTAAGTCGACCAGCATCGGTGTTATCTCTTCACTGGTTAACAAGACTTCAGGCAAGGTTAAAGTGTTCGGCTACGACATTGATACTGATCTGGAGTTGGCGAAACAAAACCTAGGCTTAGTGCCTCAAGAGTTTAACTTTAACCCGTTTGAAACTGTTGAGCAGATCGTTTTGCAACAAGCGGGTTATTACGGCGTGCCAAAAGCCTTAGCGAAAGAGCGAGCGAAAAAGTACCTATCTCAACTCGACTTGTGGGAAAAACGTAGCGAACGTGCGCGTAACTTGTCTGGTGGTATGAAGCGTCGCTTGATGATTGCTCGTGCACTGATGCATGAGCCACAGTTGCTTATCCTTGATGAACCAACAGCAGGTGTCGATATTGAGCTGCGTCGCTCTATGTGGGAATTCCTGAAAGAGATCAACGAGAAGCAGGGCATCACCATTATCTTGACCACTCACTACTTAGAAGAAGCGGAAATGCTGTGTCGCAATATCGGTATCATCAATCGTGGTGAGTTGATTGAGAACACAACCATGAAAGCGTTGCTAGGTAAGTTGAGCGCCGAGACCTTTATTTTGGATCTTGAAGAGGGCGCGACGGAACCTAAGCTAGAAGGCGTGAATAGCCAAGTGATGGTCAATGGCTCGCTTGAAATTGAAATCGACAAGAACCTCGGCTTGAATACCATCTTCGCTCAGTTGAGTGATCAGCAGGTGAAAGTCCTCTCTATGCGTAACAAAGCAAACCGTCTAGAAGAGCTATTCGTGAGTATTGTCCGTGAGGGGAGTAAATAATATGTACAGCCTATATTGGACAGCTTTCTGTAGTTTATTAACTAAAGAGATCAATCGCTTTACGCGTATCTGGGTGCAAACTCTAGTGCCGCCAGCGATTACCATGACACTTTACTTCATCATATTCGGTAACCTAATTGGTGCGCGTATTGGTGAAATGAACGGCTTTAGCTACATGGAATACATTGTTCCTGGTTTGATCATGATGTCGGTGATCACCAACTCATATTCAAATGTGGCGTCGTCGTTCTTTAGTGCTAAGTTCCAAAAAAATATTGAAGAGCTGCTTGTCGCACCAGTTCCTAACTACGTGATTATCGCGGGTTTTGTGATGGGTGGTGTCGTGCGTGGTTTGCTAGTCGGCACTATCGTAACCTTCGTATCACTGTTCTTTGTTGACCTACAAGTCGATCATTGGGGCGTGATCATTGCGACGGTATTCCTAACTTCAGTCGTGTTCTCACTGGGTGGTCTGATTAACGCGGTCTTTGCTCGCACGTTTGATGATATCTCGATTATCCCTACCTTTATCTTGACGCCACTGACTTACCTTGGCGGTGTGTTCTACTCGATCAGTTTATTGCCTGAGTTTTGGCAAGGTATATCGAAGCTGAACCCTATCGTGTACATGGTAAACGCGTTCAGATATGGCTTCTTGGGTGTGTCTGATGTGGGTATTGTGACGTCGTTTGGTGTGCTAGGTGTGTTTATCGTGGTGCTGTATGGCATCGCACATTACCTAGTGACAAAGGGTATCGGTTTACGCAGTTAATACCAATCGTAGTCAATAACGGGTTATCCTGAATAACAGACAAAGAAAAAGGTCGATATTACATCGACCTTTTTTATGTTCTGCGTTTGTGCTTTTGCTTTGCGTTAGAAGCTGGTTTACGCAAAGAGAAGAACGCGATTACTCAGCCGTTTCTTCTTTCACTTCTTCTTTCGTTTCCGTTACCAAATCAAGAACTTGGTTGTCGATAAGACGAGTCTTACCTAGGAAGGCTGACATAAGAATCACTGCTTGAGTTGATTCTGAAGTGATGGCTTGCAGAGTCTTAGCATCGCAGATGAAGATTTCATCCGGTTGTAGATCTGCGGCACGAAGCTGGTCTGTCGCATCTTCAATCACGGATGCGTAATCATCGCGACCGCCGCGAATTGCACTGCTGATCCAACGCATGGTGCGCGCTAGGACAGGAGCACGTTGACGCTCATCAATGGTTAGGTTGCTATTGCGAGAGCTCATTGCCAAACCGTCCATTTCACGAACCGTCGCGACACCCACAACTTCAATGTCTAACGCTAAGTCTGTCGTCATCTGGCGAATCACAGCAAGTTGCTGGAAATCTTTCTCGCCGAAGCATGCAAAATCTGGCTGAACGATGTTGAACAGTTTAGTGACAATCGTTGATACACCGCGGAAGTGGCCCGGACGAGAAGCACCTTCAAGCATGTGAGAGATTCCCGGGACTTCAACAAACGTCTGCTTGTCTAATCCTTCTGGGTACATAACTTCTGGCGTTGGTGTAAATACCAGTTCAACCCCTTCGCCTGTTAGTTTGCTTAAATCAGCTTCTAACGTACGAGGATAGTTGTTTAGATCGTCAGCACGGTCAAACTGCATTGGGTTAACAAAGATGCTTACCACAACAATGTCAGCCAGTTCGCGAGCTTTCTTTACCAGAGTTAGGTGTCCTTCATGCAGGTTTCCCATTGTCGGAACAAAAGCAACCGTACGTCCATCACGCTTAAACTGTTTAATCTGCTCACGAAGAGCCGCTATTTCAGCAAAAGTTTGCATACTTACTCCTAAGCGATTGTATGAGCTTCATCAGGGAAGCGCGCGCTCTCTACTTCTTCTTTGTATAGAGCTACAGCCTTACGCATATCACCTGTTTCAGCTAGGAAATTCTTAGAGAATTTCGGCATGTAATTCGCAGAAATACCGAACATGTCATGCATAACAAGGATCTGACCATCGGTAACGTTACCTGCGCCGATACCGATAACCGGTACGTCACAAGCTTCTGTAATTCGTTTTGCCAATGAAGCTGGTACACATTCAAGTAGAACGATTTGTGCGCCTGCGTTTTGCAATGCTAGAGCATCAGCAACCATTTTATCGGCTTGCTCGTCGTCACGACCTTGAATCTTGTAACCACCAAAGATGTTTACAGACTGAGGCGTTAAGCCCAAGTGTGCACATACTGGTACAGCACGCTCTGTTAGCATCTTCACAGTATCAACCAACCAGCTTCCGCCTTCGATTTTTACCATGTTCGCGCCAGCACGCATTAAGGTTGCAGCGCTCTCACAAGCTTGCTCTGGAGTCGCGTAGCTCATGAAAGGCATGTCAGCCATAAGAAGGCAGTTAGGGCTACCTGCACGCACTGAGCGCGTATGGTAAGCAATCTCTTCAACGGTAACAGGTAATGTGTCGTTATGGCCTTGTAGAACCATACCCAGTGAATCACCGACAAGCAGCACTGGCATTTCTTGGCTTTCGAATAATTGAGCAAAGCTCGCATCGTAAGCTGTCGAAGTCGCGAATTTACGGCCTTCAGTTTTGCATTTGATAAGGTCGTTAATGGTTACTTTTTTCATTGGTTTTCCTTAATGCGTTTGGCTATTGCTACCAAACATTGAGCCCGTTCTTATCTACTATTTTGAGTAGTTCTGTCAGCTCAGTCCCATCAGGGAGTTGTAAACTTGGTGCGATTTCAGCAAGCGGGTAGAGTACAAACTCTCGTTCTTTCATTCCATAATGAGGAACGATTAAGCGTTCTGAATCGATCACCTCATTGCCGTATAACACAATGTCGAGATCCAAGGTTCTTGGACCCCAACGCTCGTCTTTACGGACGCGCCCTTGCTCTAGCTCGATTTTTTGAGTGCAATCAAGCAGTTCAATTGGCGTTAATTCGGTTTGGATTGCCACTACCGCGTTGATGTAGTCTGGTTGATTTTGTGGCCCCATTGGAGTGCTACTATATAGCTGTGAGGTCGCAACAAACGTTGATCGCGGTAGGTTTTTTAGCGTTTCGATAGCCAAATTTGCTTGGCTAACTGGGTCGGCAAGGTTGCTGCCGACCGCAATGTAAGCAGTGATCATTCTGATTGCTTACTCTTTTTGTTTCGGTAAGTCTTACGGCGACGATTACCTGACTTTGCTGGTGCTGCTACGTCATTCGCCATAGCTTGGCGCATATTGCGACCTGCTGTTTGGTAGCGCTCCCACCATTTCGCTAGATCTTTGGTTTCACCACCTTCAATCTCACCACGCATTTCTAGGAAATCGTAGCCTGCACGGAACTTGTTTAGCTCCATTAGGCGAACGGCACGTTTACCGTTGCGGCGAGGAAGTCGTAATTGCAGCTGCCAAACTTCACGAATGGTTGCTGTGTGACGACGAGGGATAGCAATAGATTTAACTTGCTGGTCAAGGATGATGTTGCTTGCTTCCATGATCGCATCGTAGTGCGCCATGCCTTGCTCTGCGACTAACTTGTCTGCCAACTTGTTCATTGGATACCAAAGGATCGCAGCAAACATAAACGCAGGGTTTACTCGTTTGCCATCTTCGATGCGAAGGTCGGTAGAGTCGAGCACCAAGTCAAGCATCTGTTCTGTGTGAGAGTCGTAATCTTCAGTGAAGAACTCAGCGATTGCTGGGAACATCTGTTGGAACAGGTTGTATTCACGCATCAGATGGTAGGTTTCTAAACCGTGACCTGATTGAAGTAATTTAAGAGACTCTTCGTAGAGACGTGCCGCTGGGATATCTTTTAGAAGGTGTGCCAGCTCTTCGATTGGATCGGCTGTGTCTTCTTCAATATCGAAGTCCAGTTTAGCGGCGAAGCGCATAGCACGTAGCATACGTACTGGGTCTTCGCGGTAGCGTGTTTCTGGATCGCCGATTAGACGGATCAGCTTGTCTTCTAAATCTTCTACACCACCCGCGTAATCGTGGATGCTGTAGTCTGCAATGTTGTAGTACATCGCGTTGATTGTGAAATCGCGGCGTTCTGCATCTTCATCAACACTGCCGTATACGTTATCGCGTAGTAGCATGCCTTCTTTAGATTGGGCAGACACGTTTTTCGATGGCTCTTGATGGTGACCACGGAAAGTAGCTACTTCGATGATGTCACGACCAAACATGATGTGCGCCAAGCGGAAACGGCGACCGATAAGGCGACAGTTTCTGAAAAGGTTCTTGATTTGCTCTGGCGTTGCGTTGGTCGCAATATCAAAATCTTTTGGCTGAGAGCCTAATAGGATATCGCGTACACCACCACCGACTAAAAACGCGTCAAAACCCGCACCATTCAGGCGATATAACACTTTTAGTGCGTTGTCGCTGATCTGCTTGCGTGAAATATTGTGCTCTTGACGAGTATAAATATTCAGAGCTAATTCGTGGAATCCGCGTTGTTCGCTTGGGGTATTGTCGTTTGTATTCATTAGTTTAGAACAAAGTAGGTATCGCCAACTTTGTTTTTCTCTTAGTCCAAAGTGGTAGTGCAGAGTTTAATTGCGGCTAATAATAGCTTAGCGCGAGCCATTTGAGAACATCGTCTGCTTAACCACTGTGGTAGGTTATGGCATTTTTATGTGTCGTTTTTGCTGTTTGCCGTGAATTTCGAGCTAATTACAGTGCTCTTTTTGTAAACTATCAGGTAACTGACTGACGTTCCATTGTTGGCAGCCCCACAATAAAATCTCATCGATTGAAGCCTCACAAATAGCCTCAGGAATAGTGAAACCTAAGAATTGCATGGCATTAAGTAGCGTTGGTTTTGGGTTGTTGAGATCGATGGCTGTGGCGTGGTTCTGTTTTGACAGTTTATTCCCCAAGCCATCGGTTGCCAATGGTAAGTGCAGGTAACTGACGGTTTTTTGCTTGAGTGTCTTATACAGACTGATTTGTCGACCTGTTGGTTCGATTAGGTCTGCGCCTCTAACAACTTCAGTCACCCCTTGGTCGATATCATCAAGGACAACCGCCAAGTTATAAGCAAACAATCCATCTCGACGTTTGATAATGAAATCTTCTTCCGCCAATGCCTTAGGTATCTGGATTGTACCGTGACGAACATCGTCAAACGACTCGACAGGGTAATCCATGCACAAGCGTACCGCTCGCTCACCTGAATCAATCAAAGCTGCGTGTCGGCAGTGACCATTATAGAAACCGCCTAAGGCTTTTATCTGTTTACGAGTGCATTGGCAGTAGTAGGCTTGTTTATCAGCGACCCATTGATCAATTTGAGCTTGATACATGTCGTGACGTTGGCTTTGATAGACGACTTCGCCATCCCAAAAGAGATGGTAAGCCTCAAGCGTCTTAAGAATCAGGTCTGCAGCTCCGGCCATTTCTCTTGGTGGGTCTAGGTCTTCCATACGAACTAACCATTTTCCTTGGTTAGATTTTGCTTGGAAGTAGCTACCAAGAGCAGCAACAAGTGAGCCAAAATGAAGAGGACCTGACGGTGATGGTGCAAAGCGCCCGATATAATTCATGTGTGAACAACCTAATCTGGATGGTACCGCAGTAGCCGATTCTTAAGACGTTTAACTGTCGTATTATTGTTTCTAACCACGCTTGAACGCGCTGAGATAACCAACAAAAAAGGGAGCCAAAGCTCCCTTTCTTTATATCTGCAAGAATTAACCTTGCATCTGTTTCTCTTTGATCTCTGCAAGTGTTTTACAGTCAATACAAAGGTCAGCAGTTGGACGAGCTTCAAGGCGACGAATGCCAATCTCGATACCGCAAGAATCACAGAAGCCGAAATCGTCTTCTTCGATCTTGTCTAGTGTCTTTTCAATTTTCTTGATTAGACGACGCTCACGGTCACGGTTGCGTAGCTCTAGGCTGAATTCTTCTTCTTGAGAAGCACGGTCAACTGGGTCTGGGAAATTCGCTGCTTCGTCCTGCATGTGGTGAACAGTACGATCAACTTCTTCCCTGAGCTGGTTGCGCCAAGCTGCTAAAATTTTTGTAAAATGTTCCGTTTGCTCAGGTGACATGTATTCTTCACCTGGCTTTTCTTGGTACGGTTCAACACCTGCGATGGCTAGGATGCCTAGCGCTTTTTTCTTAGATTCTGGCATACAGCATCTCCTATTTACACCTAGTCAACTGCAAAGCAGCTAATTTTAAGGCGGGTATCTATAGCAGAAAGAACGAATGGTGGCAAATACTCTTATTCAAACTTGCAATCAATGTGATTTGTTCAACATCTTTGTTTAGTTATTGATAAATTCAACAGATTGTTTTAGTTGTATTTGAGTACTGCTGAGCTCTGCTTTATAGCAAAGCACTTCAACTCCAGCGTCTTGTGCTTGTTTTAGTAATAACGAATATTTGGCGTCTATATGGTGTGCCGCAGACACTTTTTCAATACCTGAATGCAAAACAGTGAATAAAAGTACGGCTCTATTTCCAGATTCGACCATTTCTGTGAGTTCACGCAGATGTTTTTGACCTCTGGTGGTGACCGCATCAGGGAAAAAACCTTGTCCTTCGGTTGAGATCTCTTGCTTAGTTGACACTTGCTGCTCGTCGAGCAAAGTGACGCTTTTTACTTCGATGTAACAAGGCGGCTTTTCGTTATCTTCAAGCAAAATATCAATTCGACTATTCTCGCTACCATACTTCACTTCGGTTCGTAACGCGTTATAACCTAAGAGTTCAACTATAGTCCCATTTTCAATTGCTTCCACCGCTAGCTGGTTTGCTCGCGCAGTATTTACACAAATACGGTGACCTTTGTCTGTTTCTGAGATCTCCCAGCTGTTTGGGTACTTTCTTTTTGCGTTATCGGATGTTGAGTACCAAACGGTGTTGCCTGGGGTCGCGCATCCTGTCATCGCTCCAGTGTTAGCACAGTGAATAGTACGCTCGCTGCCGTCAGGAAGTTTGATGTCAGTGAGAAAACGTTTATAGCGTTTGATAAGAGTCGCTGACTCTAATGGCGGATTGAAGTGCATATTACTTATTTAGACGGGTAGGTTTTTATGTACAATGTTGCCAACATTACACCACAAGGTTCTCCCATTGCCACAACTGCCCATAGAAGCTGTGATGCCAGATCTGCTCGCTGGCGTAGAAACACACACTCAACTTATTCTAAAGGCCGCTCCCGGTGCAGGTAAGTCAACATTCTTCCCAATACAGCTGGTTAAGACTAATGCCGTTCAAGGCAAAATTATCATGCTTGAACCTAGGCGTTTGGCGGCAAGAAATATTGCGACTTACTTGGCGAGCCAATTGGGAGAGAAGATCGGGGAGAGCATAGGTTTTAGAGTTCGTGGTGAATCTAAAACCAGCAGTGCAACTCGCTTGGAGATCGTGACCGAAGGGATCATGACAAGAATGATCCAAACCGACCCTGAATTGACAGGGGTGGACATGGTGATCTTCGATGAATTCCACGAACGCAGCATTCATGCCGATACCGCTTTGGCTTTTAGCCTAGAGATCCAAGAGGCGCTGCGTGATGATCTGAAAGTGGTCGTGATGTCGGCAACCTTAGAACAACAAGCGCTGCAATCTTTATTGCCGAATGCCAAATATGTTGAATCTCAAGGTCGTACTTTCCCGGTCGACTTTCGCTATCAGCCTCTCAGTACTAATGAATATTTAGCCCCTAAAATGGCGAATGTGATCCGTTCTTTGATGGAGAAGGAATCCGGTTCGTTGTTAGCATTCTTGCCTGGCGTTTCTGCAATTAAGCAGGTGGAGTCGCAACTAGAACAACTCTCTAGCGATATTGATGTCTGTCCTTTGTATGGTCAACTCAGTTTTCCTCAACAGCAGAAAGCAATAGCACCGTCTGAGAAAGGGCGTCGCAAAGTGGTATTGGCCACCAATATTGCTGAAACCTCTTTGACCATTGAGGGCATTCGGTTGGTGGTGGATTCTGGTTTTGAACGAGTCGCCAAGTTTGATTTGAAAACCGGCATCACCAAGCTTGAGCAAGTGAAAATCTCGCAGTCTTCCGCTGAACAGCGTGCTGGCCGTGCAGGGCGAATTGAAGAAGGTCTGTGTGTTCGCTTGTACAGCGAAACGCAGTTAATGCAGCAACCTGCTGTACCTGAGCCTGAAATTCGACATTCGGATCTCTCTTCGCTGGTGGCTGAGTTGACGCAATGGGGCGCTGCAAATGCAGACGAGTTGCAATGGCTAGATGCTCCGCCACAAGCTTCAGTGGAACAAGCCAAGCAACTGCTGCAAAGCCTTGAGCTACTAGACAGCAATGGACAATTTACGGCGCTAGGTAAACAGGCTCAACGTTTAGGTCTTGAGCCACGTATCGCCAGCATGCTGATAAAAGCGCAGCAGGGCAGCCAAGCCTTGTTGAATGCTGCGATTGTCGCCGCCGCTTTACTTGAAGAACCTGAACGGAACGTCACCGATATTCAGCATTCGTTGCATCGACTTAAGCAAAGAAAACATGCGAAAAACAGCGTGGTGATGCAGCGAGCGAAAAGTCTCGCCAGCAAACTCAATCATCACGTAGATTTGTCACAACTTGATGAATCATTGTTACCATTAGTGCTTTGTTTTGCATTCCCTGACCGAATAGCTCAAGCGAGAAGCGCAACCAGTAGTGCGTTCCTTCTTGCGAATGGTCACGGCGCTGAGGTGCGTGATGATGATCCATTGGCGAATAACGATTACATCGTGGTGATTGATTTGATGCGTAGCGCAGGGCGAGCCAGTCGGATTTTCTTGGCAACCGCCGTTGATATTTCGCAGTTAGAAGACGCGTTTCCAAAACTCTTCGCCTGTTCAGATTATGCGGATTGGGATGAAAAACGTGGACGTTTGGTAGCTGAGCAGCGAGTCTCTTTGGGCAAACTGATTATCAGCACCAAAGCGTTACCAGAGCCGAGTGCGGGTCAGGCGAGCCAAGCGCTACTCAATTATATCGCTCGATGTGGGCTTGACCGTTTACATTGGACGCCAGCCGCGAAGCAGCTTGTTGAGCGTGTACGTTGCGCCCAGCTTTGGATGCCAGAACATGATTGGCCTGCGATGGATAATGCTAGCTTAATGGAACATCTAGATACTTGGTTATCGCCGTATTTGAATGGCATAAAGTCAGCAAAAGGGTTGTCGGGTGTTTCCATTGAGCAGGCACTGTCGGCGTACCTGGGTTGGCCGTTGAATCAAGAAATCGACCAATGGTTACCGACGCATTACGTGATGCCTACAGGCAATAAAAAAGCGATTCGATACCAATATCAATCGGAGCCTGTGATCTCGGTGCGAATGCAAGAAGTCTTTGGTGAACAAGACTCACCATTGATAGCGCAAGGTCGTAAAAAAGTCGTGCTTGAGTTACTTTCTCCAGCGCAGCGACCATTGCAAATCACTCAAGATTTAGCTGGCTTTTGGGCTGGCGCGTACAAAGAAGTACAAAAAGAGATGAAAGGCCGTTACCCAAAACACCCTTGGCCCGATGACCCTGCTAACCATGTAGCAACCACTAAAACCAAACGACAGTTGAACCGATGATGACCAAAATGTTAACGCCAAAAAAGGCACCACCTAAAAAAGCGCCAGCAAAGAAGTCACCAGCGACCAAAACCAAGCCTCGAAAACCGAGAGCCGCCGCGAAGAAGAGCAAACCAAGAGCCCAAAAAACGGGTAACCGAGGTTGGTTGAAGATCCTTTGGGGCATTGCGTGGAAAGCGGGCTTAGCCTTGGCAGCGCTATTGTTGTTCGTCGGTATCTATCTAGATTCGGTGGTCAAGCAGCGCTTTGAAGGTCAATTGTTTGATTTACCTACCGTTGTTTATGCTCGTGTGTTGGATCTATCTCCGGGTACTGCGGTGAGTTTGACACAGGTTAAGAATGAACTGGATGTACTGAATTACCGCAAGGTGAACTCTCCTCGTCACCCTGGTGAGTACTCATCTTCTTCAACCAAGATTGAGATGATTCGTCGTCCGTTCGAGTTTGTTGATGGGCCGGAAGCTGACCGTCATGTGATGTTGCACTTCAATGGCAATGAATTAACTCGAATCCAGTCGCTAGAGAAGAAAGGCGACATGGGTTATCTACGTGTTGAACCGAAAATGCTGGGTATGCTTGAGAAAAGCAACGATGAGCAGCGACTGTTCTTGAAACGTAACCAATTCCCAGAAGTGATGGTTGATGCGCTACTGGCGACCGAAGACCGAAATTTCTACCAGCACGATGGGGTTTCGCCATTGGCGATAGCTCGTGCGATGGTGGTGAATGTGAAAGCCGGACGCACGGTGCAAGGTGGTAGTACGTTGACTCAACAGTTGGCGAAGAACTTGTTCCTATCCAGTGAACGCACGCTGTGGCGTAAGGTTCGTGAGGCCTACATTGCGCTTATCTTGGATCATCGTTACAGCAAAGACCGCATCCTAGAAGCTTACTTGAACGAGGTTTACCTAGGTCAAAATGGCGGTCAAGCGATTCATGGTTTCGGCTTAGCTTCGCGTTTGTACTTCGGTCAACCGATTCAAGAGCTGCGCATCGATCAGCTAGCATTGCTAGTGGGTATGGTGAAAGGACCATCGTATTACAACCCTGTTCGTTACCCTGAACGCGCTAAGACTCGACGCGATCTGGTTCTTCGCTTATTGATGCAACAAGATATTTTGACTCCTCGCCAATACGAAGAAGCTGCAAGTCGTGACTTGGATATTCAAGACAACCCGCGCATTGCCAGCCGACAGCCAGCTTACTTCCAACAGGTAAACATCGAGCTGAAAAAGTACGTTGGAGACCGATTTGAAGCCAAGAAAGGGATACGTGTGTTTACCTCTCTTGATCCTGTGTCTCAAGATAAGCTAGAGAAGTCGATTGCGCGTAAGGTACCTGATCTATCCAAAACTGCAGGTGACAAACTTGAAGCGGCTGCGATTGCTGTTGATCGAAATACTGGTGAAATCCGTGCGATGGTAGGGGGCAAGCGTACTGGCTACGATGGCTTTAACCGTGCCTTGAACGCAAGTCGCCCAATTGGTTCATTAGTCAAACCTGCAATTTATCTGACGGCATTAGAGCAGCCGCAAAAGTACACGCTCGCGACGACTTTGATGGATACCCCCCTCAGCTTGAAAGGCAGTAAAGGCAGCGTCTGGAGCCCGAGAAACTTCGATCGTAAGTTCCGCGGAGAGGTGCCTTTGTATGTGGCACTTTCGAAATCTTATAATGTGCCAACGGTTCGATTGGGAATGCAGTTAGGTATTGATAGTGTCTCAGATACGATTGGAAAACTGGGTGTCGATAAAAATGAGATTCGCCCAGTGCCATCGATGTTCTTGGGTTCATTCTCACTGACACCATTCCAAGTTGCACAGATGTACCAGACAATCACCAACTCAGGCCGTATCGCACCGTTGTCTGCGCTTCGTTCAGTGGTTGATAATGATGGTGAGGTTCTATATCAATCAATCCCTCGCGTGTCGCAAAGTGTTGACCAACAAGCCGCTTGGCTAACAACCTATGCGATGAAACGTGGGGTGTCGGAAGGTACGGGTCGCTTCCTACAAGGTCAGTTTGCATGGGCAGGGTTAGCCGGTAAAACGGGCACCAGTAACGACAGTCGCGATAGTTGGTTTGTTGGGGTTGATGGTCGTGAAGTGACGACGATTTGGCTTGGGCGTGATGACAATAAACCGACTAAACTCACAGGTTCTAGCGGTGCGCTGCGTGTCTATGCCGATTACCTGAAGCAAAGAACACCAGAACAGTTATTGCTGCCTTGGCCGACAGGGATTACGACCGCCAGCTTTACTCGAACTGCCGAAGGCGCTTTAGAGTTTGACTGTGATGGTAGCGTTAAACTGCCAGTATGGGATGAAAGTGGGAACATTAAAAAGGGCTGTGAAAGTCAACCAAAACAGTGGCTAAAGAAGCTTTTTCAGTGGTAAAGTCATAACAGAAAACAATGACAAGGACAGTTTAAAGAATGATTTCTCGTTGGTTAGTGAGCAGCTTAGGTGTTGTAGGTACAGTGATCAGTTTTCAACTGTTTGCAGCAACTGCGGCGAAGGTTGATTCATCAGAACACGTTGAACTTGCACAAGCTCATAAAAGGCCAACCGTCGCTGTCGTTCTTGCTGGTGGGGGAGCGAAAGGTGCTGCCCACATCGGTGTGCTTAAAGCCTTAGAAGAGATGCAGATCCCGGTCGATTACATCACTGGTACCAGTATGGGCGCCTACGTTGGTGGTCTTTATGCGACAGGGATGAGCGCTGACGAGATTGAAAGTTTTATTTACACGGTGGATTGGAATCGCGGTTATCGCGACCGCGTTAACCGTAGTGATCGCCGTGTGCGTGACAAAGAGTATGAAGACCGCTATCAATTGAACACCGACCTCGGTTTAGGTTGGGGTGAGATAAAAGCGAGAAAAGGTGTGGTTCAAGGTCAGAATATGTTGCGTATTTTGCGTGAGACCACCGGAAATCTGTCTTCATTCGACTCTTTCGACAACCTTGCTATCCCATACCGTTCTGTAGCAACCGATATTATTAAGCTCGAAGAAGTCGTTATCGACCATGGTCATCTTGTTGATGCGATGATGGCAAGTATGTCGGTGCCTGGCGCTTTGCCGCCTTATGAAGTCGATGGGCGAATGCTGGTTGATGGCGGTGTCACCAATAACATGCCGGTTGATGTTGCCAGAGCGATGGGAGCAGATATCGTTATTGCTGTCGATATCAGCTCAAACTACAAAGGTAAGGAAGATTTTACTAATTTTCTAGCCGCCGCCGATCAGCTATCCAACTACCTTGTTCGTCGTAGCACTCAAGAGCAGGCCGAGACGTTAACGGACGACGATGTGTTCCTACGCCCTGATGTTGGGCTAATGGAAACCACTGAATTTGATAAGATGCCGGGCGCCTATCAAGCGGGTTATGATGCCGCGCGCCAATACAGCGCTGAACTTTCTAAGTTATCACTCTCCAATGCAGACTATCAGAAGTATATCGAGCATAAACAACAAGCTCGAAAAAAGCTGAAACACGGTGATCAAACCGTTGTTGATAAGGTTATTATCAACAATAACAGCCACTATTCAGATAAGTTGATAGAGAATCGCTTGAACCTCGATTCAGGGCAGATCCTTAAAACCAGTGAGATTGAATCTCAGGTTAAAGATCTCTACGCATTAGACCGCTTTGAACTGGTCACTTATGAATTTGAAAACGTTGATGGTGAAGATCAACTCGTCGTTGATGTGAATGAGAAATCATGGGGCCCTAATTATCTCAATTTTCGCTTTTACCTTGAAGATGACTTTGCAACTGATAGCCAATATTCAATAGGTATGTCTGCGAACTTCACTGATATCAACTCGCACGGTGCTGAGTTAAGAACGAATCTAGAAATGGGTACTGATAAGCTTATTGAGGCTGAGTTGTTTTCTCCTTTTTTCTCAAGCCAGAAGTTGTTTACCTCGGCGTCGCTTGTTTACAGCAACCAGAAAAGAAATTTACCCGCCGGTGAGGAAGCGATTGAAGAGCCGACCCTCGATGTCACGCAAGATTACTTACCGATGACTTACAGAGAGTATGTGGGTGAACTTGCATTGGGTTACCAACCAACATTGTGGCAAGAGCTTAAAGCAGGTGTTCGTTATACCGACGGTGAAGTTGAGGTTGCTTCATTGCCCTCTCTAGGTAATGGAGGGTATTCACGTATCGGAGGATTCGTTAGTTATCGGTTGGATACCTTAGATAACTTTAGTTTACCGACGGAAGGTTACTTTGTTGATTTAGAGTATCTTGTCTCTCATGATGACTTTGAAAATGACAGTTCTCTTGGGGATTCTGACTTAACCTCTGAGAGTGATACCGTTTACGAGATTTCCGCTAATTTCATGGCGGCACAAAGTATTGAGAAGCATACTTTAGTCGCAAAGCTGGATTTTGGTATGGTAGAAAGCAAAAACTCTGTATTTCCAATTGATCCGAAGGAGCTTGGTGGATTCCTTAATTTATCCGGTATCCCAAGAAATAGCCTGATCGGTCAAAACTTGGCTTATACGAGTCTAATCTATCGTTACAAGTGGTTTGAAAATGATTTCGGCCTCTTTAAATCACCATTCTACGTGGGTGCATCCGTTGAACATGGTGGTGTGTGGTCGAACAATGAACTGAGTCTTGATGAAGCGCCGATGTTCACTGCTGGCTCTGTCTTTGCTGGAGTTGATTCTCCAATAGGGCCGATTATTTTAGCTTACGGTAGAACCGAAAGTAACTACGATTCGGTCTACTTAATTATCGGAACGTCTTACAAATAAACATGCGTGTGATAGCTCTTTTTCCGACTAAATAGGCAAAAATCGTAGGACTTTCGTCTTAACTTGCTATGTTGGTCAAAATGATAAGATTTTAATTTAACGTTAAATTTGCTATTCTACCGCCCACAGTTTGGCCTCTATGACGCCGCTCATCAATACAAATTGAATGACAAAAATGGCAATGGAGAGCCAAGTTTCCAAGGATGTTCACTTCTTTATTTTACTAACAATTATGAAGGGAAGAAGTGGACCGCAATGAGAGGAAAAAAGTCGTGCTTGAAGCCTACCGTAAACACGTCGAAGAACGTGCTGCCGAGGGAGTTGTTCCAAAACCACTAGACGCTGAGCAGGTAGCTGGCCTAGTTGAACTTCTAAAGAACCCACCTCAAGGTGAAGATGAATATATTCTTAACCTACTAGAAAACCGCATTCCACCGGGTGTAGATGAGGCTGCTTATGTAAAAGCAGGCTTCCTTACGGCTGTCACAAAAGGTGAAGTATCATCTCCATTAGTAAGTAAAGCAAAAGCTGCAGAGTTGCTTGGTACTATGCAAGGTGGTTACAACATTGAGCCTCTAGTATCTCTGCTTGATGATGCTGAGCTTGCTCCTATCGCTGTTAAAGCACTGTCTCACACTCTCCTAATGTTCGATGCATTCTACGACGTAGAAGAGAAAGCGAAAGCTGGCAATGCTGCGGCACAACAAGTACTTCAATCTTGGGCTGATGCTGAATGGTTTACAGCGAAAGATAAAGTAGCAGAAAAAATCACAGTTAAAGTATTTAAAGTCACTGGTGAAACGAACACCGATGACCTATCTCCAGCGCCAGATGCATGGTCACGTCCTGATATCCCAGTACACGCAAAAGCGATGCTGAAGATGGAACGTGAAGGCATTACTCCTGATGACCAGGGGAACGTCGGTCCAATTACTCAAATTGAAGAACTACAAAAAGATGGCATTCCGCTGGCTTACGTTGGTGATGTTGTTGGTACAGGTTCTTCACGTAAATCTGCGACAAACTCAGTGCTTTGGTTCATGGGTGAAGATATCCCATTCGTACCAAACAAACGTACTGGCGGTGTTTGTCTAGGTGGTAAAATTGCTCCAATCTTCTACAACACAATGGAAGATTCAGGCGCACTGCCAATCGAACTGAACGTACAAGACATGAACATGGGCGATATCATTGATATCTACCCGTACGAAGGTGTTGTTCACAAGAACGGTTCTGTGATTTCAAACTTCGAACTCAGCAAAGTTCTTCTCGATGAAGTTCGTGCTGGTGGCCGTATTCCACTGATCATCGGTCGTGGTCTAACTGGTCGTGCTCGTGACTCTCTAGGTCTAGCTGAAACGGATATGTTTGCTAAACCAATTGATCCTTCTGCTTCTGATAAAGGTTATACGCTTGCTCAGAAGATGGTAGGTAAAGCATGTGGTGTTGAAGGCGTTCGCGCTGGTCAGTACTGTGAGCCGAAGATGACAACCGTAGGTTCTCAAGATACTACAGGTCCTATGACACGTGATGAGCTTAAAGACCTTGCATGTCTTGGCTTCTCTGCTGATTTAGTGATGCAGTCTTTTTGCCACACGTCGGCATACCCGAAACCTGTTGATGTAAACACTCACCATACGCTACCTGATTTCATCATGAACCGTGCGGGTGTTTCACTGCGTCCGGGTGATGGTGTTATCCACTCATGGCTAAACCGTATGCTTCTTCCTGATACTGTTGGTACAGGTGGTGACTCGCATACTCGTTTCCCATTAGGTATTTCGTTCCCTGCGGGGTCAGGCCTAGTCGCATTCGCGGCAGCAACGGGTGTTATGCCACTTGATATGCCTGAATCTATCTTGGTTCGTTTTAAAGGCGAAATGCAGCCAGGTATCACGCTACGTGACCTAGTACACGCGATTCCTCTATACGGTATCAAGCAAGGTCTACTGACTGTAGAAAAAGCAGGTAAGATCAACGAATTCTCTGGTCGTGTACTAGAAATTGAAGGTGTTGAGCACCTATCTGTTGAGCAAGCATTTGAACTTTCTGATGCATCTGCTGAGCGTTCTGCAGCTGGTTGTACGGTTAAGCTTTCTGAAGAGTCTATCTCTGAGTACTTGAACTCGAACATCGTGATGCTTAAGTGGATGATCGCTGAAGGCTACGGTGATGTTCGTACTATCGAACGTCGTATTACAGCTATGGAAGAGTGGCTAGCTAACCCTGAGTTACTGTCTGCTGATTCAGATGCTGAATACGCTCACGTTATTGAGATCGACCTTGCTGACATCGATCAACCAATCCTATGTGCTCCAAACGATCCAGATGATGCTCGTCTTCTTTCTGACGTTCAAGGTACTGAGATTCAAGAAGTGTTCATCGGTTCTTGTATGACGAACATCGGTCACTTCCGTGCTGCAGGTAAGATGCTTGAAGAGTTCAATGGCTCTCTAAACACTCGCCTATGGGTTGCTCCGCCAACTAAGATGGATAAAGACCAGCTGACAGAAGAAGGCTACTACGGTATCTTCGGCCGTGCTGGGGTTCGTATCGAAACTCCGGGCTGTTCACTGTGTATGGGTAACCAAGCACGTGTTGCAGACAAGTCGACAGTAATGTCTACGTCTACTCGTAACTTCCCGAACCGTTTGGGTACTGGTGCGAATGTTTACCTAGCTTCTGCTGAACTTTCTGCAGTTGGTGCGATTCTTGGTCGTATCCCAACGAAAGAAGAGTACCTTGAGTACGCAGAGAAGATTAATGCAACGGCTGCAGATACATACCGCTACCTGAACTTCCATAAAATGGGTCAGTACACGGAAAAAGCAGATACAGTTATCTTCCAAGAGCCAGCATAACCGCTGACTGATTGAGTAACTTGCTGAACGCCTTCTATTCGTAGAAGGCGTTTTTTTATGTCTACATGTTCGGCGACGAGCGACTCGATCTCTTGATGACTTCGCTATATACTCTCGCCTCATTTTTAACCCTGTCTGCAGTTACTGCGTGGAGCCACTATGGAATTCGAATTTACAAGAAACACTCTAATGGGTGAGTACTACGTGAAATGCAGCATGGGACACGAGATCGTTGGCCGCTGGTTACAAGAAGAGATCGGTAAAGATAAGCAGAAACTGGATCATGTGATGGCGCTTATTGAGCAATCTCGACAGGATCTGAGTAATGAAGTGACCTTGCTTGGTAAAGAGATCAGTTTAGCGATCAATGAAGACGAAGTGACGATTCAAGAAAACGTACTTGGCCACGAGCAAGAGATGGAAGAAGGCAGTGAGTTCGACTTTTATAACTGCGAGAGCCAAGCAAGCTGTGGAATCGATGACTTCGAGCTACTGATTGAGCGTTGGATGGAGTTTCTAGGTTACTAGTCTTTGATTTTCTAAGCTCGATATTCTGTTTCTATTTTTAGCTTTGAAGACCTTGTTGCCCAAAACTGGAGCAACAATAGTGCAACGCATTAAGATAGTGAAAAGGCCGCACCATATTGGTGCGGCCTTTTTTGTTATTGCGGCTTTATTATTTCTATATTCTTTAAAATCAATAGTTTAACTTTTTGGCACGCTACTTGGATTGTAATAAGAGAATTAACGGATTAAGTGAAGAATTTAAGGAACGAATATGAAACTAATAAATGCCATTGTTAAGCCATTCAAATTAGATGATGTACGTGAAGCACTCTCTGATGTGGGTATTGAAGGTATGACGGTCTCTGAAGTGAAAGGCTTTGGTCGTCAGAAAGGACACACTGAATTGTACCGTGGTGCGGAATACCAAGTAGATTTCCTACCAAAGGTAAAACTAGAGATAGCTACTCAAGCTGAAAATGTTGACCGAGTTGTTGAAGCGATTAGCCAAGCGGCACACACCGGAAAAATCGGCGATGGCAAAATTTTTGTGTATGACCTAAGCCAAGCCGTACGAATTCGTACTGGTGAAATGGATGCTGAAGCACTTTAAAGAATTACAAGGACTGGAGACTTTAATATGGAACTTACAACAACAGTAACGGAACTACGTTACGCACTAGACACTTTTTTCTTCCTCATTTCAGGTGCGTTAGTAATGTGGATGGCAGCAGGCTTCGCGATGTTAGAAGCTGGCCTAGTTCGTTCAAAGAACACCACAGAAATTTTAACTAAGAACATCTGCTTGTACGCGATTGCTTGTACTGCTTTCTTAGTTGTTGGTTACAACATTATGTATGTGGATAACGGTGAAGGCGGTTGGTTGCCATCATTCGGTACTCTGATTGGTACTCAAGGTGAAGGTGCAGACCACTCTTTAGAATCAGACTTCTTCTTCCAGGTAGTATTCGTTGCAACAGCAATGTCTGTGGTATCTGGTGCGGTTGCTGAGCGTATGAAGCTTTGGTCATTCCTAATCTTCTCAGTAGTACTAACAGCGTTCATTTACCCTGTTGAAGGTTACTGGACTTGGGGCGGTGGTTTCCTATCAGAAGCTGGTTTCAGTGACTTTGCTGGTTCAGGTATTGTACACATGGCTGGTGCGGCAGCTGCGTTAGCAGGTGTTCTACTGCTAGGTGCTCGTAAAGGTAAATACGGTAAGAACGGTGAAATCTACCCGATTCCTGGTTCAAACATGCCGCTTGCAACACTAGGTACATTTATCCTTTGGTTCGGTTGGTTCGGTTTCAACGGCGGTTCTCAACTAATGGTTTCAGATTTCGAGAACGCGACAGCAGTGGGGCAAATCTTCCTTAACACTAACGCAGCAGCAGCAGCGGGTGCAATCGCAGCACTACTAGTATGTAAAACAACTTGGGGTAAAGCAGACCTAACAATGATTCTTAACGGCGCATTAGCTGGCCTAGTAGCAATCACTGCAGACCCTCTATCACCATCACCTCTATTCGCAGTAGCAATTGGTTCGGTATCTGGCGCATTGGTTGTATTCAGCATCATCGCTCTAGACAAAGCTAAGATTGATGATCCAGTAGGTGCTATTTCAGTACACGGTGTGTGTGGTTTCTTCGGTCTAATGGCTGTGCCACTAAGCAACGCTGATGCAACATTCGGTGCTCAACTACTAGGTGCTGCAGTAATCTTTGCTTGGGTATTTGGTGCGAGCCTAGCGGTATGGGCTGTGCTTAAAGCAACAATCGGTATCCGAGTTACTGAAGACGAGGAACTGGAAGGTATGGACATGCACGATTGTGGTGTTGGCGCTTACCCTGAGTTTGTATCAGTAAAATAATCAACAGTCGTCGCCTAATCTGAATGGGTTAGGTTGGACAAACAAAGCCCCGCAACTCTTGTTGCGGGGCTTTGTTGTATTTACGGTTGCACAATATATAAACATGAGCTTTGCAGTTAGGCTCATTGTTTAAGGGGGATGACAAGACACAAATGTTGAAATGGTTTGTTACAAAAGTGATGGTTTTAATGGTCTGAGTAGACGAGTTTTTTGTCGGTTGTCATTGTAATTATGTTAATGATGAATATAATAACGCAACTGATAGACATTATCATTTCGATATAAAGGATTTTACAATGAAGAAACTGCTAACACTTTCAGCTCTAGCGTGTAGTGTAATTGCCCCGACAGCAATGGCTGCGGAAGAAGTAAACGTCTACTCTTACCGTCAACCTTTCCTTGTTGAGCCAATGTTCAAAGAGTTCACAAAAGAGACTGGCATTAAAGTAAACGTTAAGTTTGCTAAAAAAGGTTTAGCAGAGAAGTTAGCTCAAGAGGGTGAATACAGCCCAGCTGACGTTGTCTTAACTGTAGATATCAGCCGTCTATCTGAACTAACTAAGCAAGGTCTAGTTCAATCAGTAGAGAGCGATGTACTTGAAAAGAACATCCCTGCTCAATACCAAGATACAGATAACGAGTGGTTCGCTCTAACAACTCGTACACGTAGCGTTTATTCTTCACGTGACCGTGTTGGTCGTCTAGGTGAAGAGTTCACTTACGAAGATCTAACTAAGCCTGAATTTAAAGGCAAAATCTGTACTCGTAGCGGTAAGCACCCATACAATGTTTCTCTGGTCTCTTCTATGATTGCTCACAAAGGTGAAGCTGAAACGAAAGAATGGTTAGAAGGCGTAAAAGCAAACCTAGCACGTAAGCCGCAAGGCAACGACCGCGCGCAAGTTAAAGCGATTAAAGAAGGTCTATGTGATGTTGCTCTTGGTAACAGCTACTACCTAGGTAAGATGGTTAACGATAAAGAGCAAAAAGCTTGGGCTGACTCTGTTTACATTAACTTCCCTAACCAAGAAACAACGGGTACTCACGTAAACATTTCTGGTATGGCAATGGCTAAATACTCTCCAAATGAAGAGAATGCCGTTAAGCTGATGGAATTCCTATCTGGTAACACAGCACAAAGCATGTACGCAGAAGTGAACTACGAATACCCAGTGAAAGCAGACGTTAAACCTTCTGAGCTTGTTGCTTCATGGGGTGAGTTCAAAGCGGATACTATTTCTCTAGATGAAATTGCAAACCACCACGCGGCTGCAATCAAGCTATTAGACGAAGTTAAGTTCGATCTATAATTTATTATGATAGGCTTCGGCCTATGTAAAATGACAACCTCAAGTCGCCATTTTGGCTACTTGGGGTTGTTTGTTATTGGAAAATCACTTTTTGATACAAAGCACCCCGTTGATCCCTTGAGTTATTAGCATCTCACCTTGAAGTCATTAGAGTATATGGGTATAAATAACCCCCACCATTAAAAGGATATGAGATGTATTTGCAAATGCATTTGTGTTTCATTAAGCCTCGTTGTAGTTAGGCGATGAAAGAAAAGAATTATTTATGGAACACCAGTAGCGGCATTATTGCTGTATTACTGGTTTTACCGATCTTAGCAATTTTTACGACGGCTGTTGGAGAAACCGATGAGCTATTTTCTCATCTGATGTCCACAGTGATGCCTACCTATGCCTACAATACGGTGGTTTTAGTCATAGGAACCATGTTCCTGTCTTTAGTTTTTGGTATTCCGTCGGCTTGGGTTATGGCAATGTGCCGAGTTCCGGGAGAGCGTGTTTTGCAGTGGGCACTCGTCCTGCCATTAGCAATGCCAGGCTATATCGTTGGCTATATCTTTACTGATTGGTTCGACTTTGCTGGCCCTGTTCAGGTTCTACTGCGAGATCTTACTGGGTGGGGACCCGGTGAGTATTGGTTCCCGGATATTAGAACCTTATCTGGCGCTATTATTGTTCTGTCTCTCGTTCTCTATCCTTATGTTTATTTGCTGTGCCGCGCGGCATTTATGGAACAAAACGTCTCCTTATTGCAATCCGCTCGGTTACTAAAATGCTCACCTTGGGAAAGCTTCCGTCGTATCTCCTTACCACTTGTTCGTCCATCAATGGCGGTCGGTTTATCGCTTGTTGCTATGGAAACCATCGGTGACTTTGGTACCGTGAGTTACTTTGCGGTAAATACTTTAACGACTGCGGTTTATGATACTTGGCTAGGCTACTCAAGCTTAACGGCAGCGGCGAAAATATCGGCAATCATGCTGGTTATCGTGCTCCTACTGTTGAGCTCAGAGCGATACAGTCGCCGTAAGCAGAAGCTATTCCAGAATCAGTTCAGTAGCCGCGAAGATTTTCGTTACGACCTTTCTGGTTGGAAAAAATGGCTGGCACTATTCTGGTGCTGGGGATTAGTTTGCGTTGCATTCCTGTTCCCTCTTGGTCAGCTGATTATTTATGCCTACAAATATTTTGCTCAAAGCTGGACCCCTGAATTCAGGGAGTATGCGGTTAACAGCCTTTATGTTTCGGTGGTTGCTGCGATTATTGGCGTGATTATCGCGATGATTGTTAACTTCAATCAACGTGTTAGCCCGAATAAGAAAAATCAAGCTTATATGCGTCTCGCTTCGATGGGCTATGCAGTACCTGGCACCGTGTTAGCGATCGGTGTGATGGTACCTGTTTTGTTCATGGATCACTTGGTCAATGACATTGCGAAAGTGATGGAGTGGGGGAGACCTGGTTTGATCTTCTCCGGTTCCATGTTCGCGCTAATCTTTGCCATGGTCGTGCGCTTTTCGGCAGTCGCAATCGGCAGTATTGAAAGCAGCTTGAGTAAAGTATCCCCTTCATTGGATATGGCTTCGAAAACCATGGGTTGCAATACCAACCAGATGTTACGTCGTGTTCATTTACCTTTAATTAAACGTGGTGCATTGATCGCTGGCTTACTGGTGTTTATCGAATCAATGAAAGAGTTGAATGCGGCATTGCTGCTGCGTCCTTTCAACTTTGAGACATTGGCGACTTATGTTTATAACTACGCCTCAGATGAGCACCTAGAACTGGCGGCGATGCCTGCTGTATTATTGGTGTTGGTGGGTCTAATTCCTCTGATCATCGTAAACCGTTCCTTGGAGCAGAAAAACTAATGAGTTGTGCATTATCAATTAAAGATCTGACTTGTAAGTATGAGTCGCAAACCATTTTGGAAGCGCTCTCGTTAGAAGTTGAGCATGGCGAGATTGTCTGTCTTCTTGGTGCGAGTGGTTGCGGTAAAACGACCTTACTTAAGGCGATTGCGGGCTTACTTCCATTAAGTAGCGGTGTGATGAGTTTGAACTGTCAAACCATTGATGATGGCGAGAATTGGTTGCCACCAGAGCAACGTAACATCGGTATGATTTTCCAAGATTACGCGCTGTTCCCACATCTGACGGTAAATCAGAACGTGGCATTTGGCCTGCGCGATATGTCTGATCAAGAGAAGAAAGCAAAGGTTCAAGAGATGCTAGAGCTCGTTCATCTTGATCAATACGGCGATCGCTACCCGCATCAATTGTCTGGTGGTCAGCAACAACGTGTCGCGATTGCGCGCTCTTTGGCTTACAAGCCTGATTTATTGCTACTTGATGAACCGTTCTCGAACATTGATACCCAAGTTCGTCATGAGTTGATTTCTCAGATTCGTAAGATCTTTAAGAAGCAGGGGGTTACAGCTATCTTCGTAACTCACAGCCGTGAAGAGGCGTTTGCCTTTGCAGATAAAATGGCAGTAATGAATCATGGTGTGATTGAACAGTATGGTTCGGCATCTGAGTTGTACTTTCATCCATCAAGTAAGTTTGTGGCTGATTTCTTAGGTGGTGGTAGTTACTTAAATGCTCAGCGTATTTCAGATAATGAGTTTGAAACCAGCTTAGGTCTGATTGAAGCGAAAGCACAAACAGAGATTGAGTTAGGTACGGACTGCGCGTTGTTGTTAAGACCTCAGCACATTGTCGCGAGCCATGATGTCGACAGTAATCTGTCTGTATTGGAGCAGCAATTCATGGGCGACCATTGCCGCTATGTGATTGAAGCCAATGGTCAGAAGTTATTAGCAACCTCGTCAGAAGCACTTGAAGTGGGTATGCCGGTCAACGTAAAAGTCGATACCAAAGGCGTATTGGCTTTTTAAAGAGATAGAACGCGATACTAATCGTTACAAGAATCGCCATAAAAAAGGTTCATCGCGGATTAGCGGGAACTAAAAACAAAAACGGTAGTAAGTGATATGGTTTAGTCGCCAAACAAAAATCATACACAAACTACCGTTTTCATGCCGAATCATACTTTCCTATCGTCATTCTGGGAAGGCTTTAAAATAGTAAAGTCTCACCAGACAGCATCACTTATTACACTAACTCTTAAACCGAACTCTGAGGCTAAATGCTTTTGCGGTCTTGAAGCCGAGGCTATCCATG
>NZ_JAKEUO010000016.1 GCF_022397915.1 Vibrio sp. Isolate34
GTTCGGGTTGTCATGCCAATGGCATTGCCCGGTAGCTAAGTTCGGAATCGATAACCGCTGAAAGCATCTAAGCGGGAAGCGAGCCCTGAGATGAGTTTTCCCTGACGCTTTAAGCGTCCTAAAGGGTTGTTCAAGACTAGAACGTTGATAGGCAGGGTGTGTAAGTGCTGCGAGGCATTGAGCTAACCTGTACTAATTGCCCGTGAGGCTTAACCATACAACACCCAAGGGGTTTTGTGGACTCAAAGAGAGACCTTGAATGAGTTTGAWGAGAMATAACTTTTAAATCAGTTTTCCGAATTATTAATTGCCGCTAACGCGTCAATTAAACAAAATTTGCTTGGCGACCATRGCATTGTGGACCCACCTGATTCCATGCCGAACTCAGAAGTGAAACACAATAGCGCCGATGGTAGTGTGGGGCTTCCCCATGTGAGAGTAGGACATCGCCAGGCTTTAAATTAAATCTTTAGGTTGACCGACCTGGAGATATGGACGCTCACTTAGTGAGTTGACCACTGCGGAGTGGTAGTTCAGTTGGTTAGAATACCGGCCTGTCACGCCGGGGGTCGCGGGTTCGAGTCCCGTCCACTCCGCCACTNTTGTGGACCCACCTGATTCCATGCCGAACTCAGAAGTGAAACACAATAGCGCCGATGGTAGTGTGGGGCTTCCCCATGTGAGAGTAGGACATCGCCAGGCTTTAAATTAAATCTTTAGGTTGACCGACCTGGAGATATGGACGCTCACTTAGTGAGTTGACCACTGCGGAGTGGTAGTTCAGTTGGTTAGAATACCGGCCTGTCACGCCGGGGGTCGCGGGTTCGAGTCCCGTCCACTCCGCCACTTATACTAAGCCCAAGTCGAAAGACTTGGGCTTTTTTACGTTTGGAGTTTGACAACTAAGTCGCTATCTCGTAGATACAAAAACGCCTAGCGTTTGCTAGGCGTTGATTGAAACTATTCGCTATAGAATCTGTTTAAGTACTCTGTCTGCTTTGACGCGAGTGATCTTGCGAATCAGCTTCTGAACTTCCGTTGGATAGCTGTCTACTTTATCTAATTGCTTATAAGTACAGATAAGCTGAGTGTGTTGAAGAATGTTGTCTACTTCAGCTTGGAACTTATCAGTTAGGTGATGGTAGTGATCTTGGATAAAGATACCGTTCTCTAGATCGAGTTTCCATGCACGAGGGTTTAGGTTATTGCCTGTTAGGAGCATATAACGCTTATCGACCCAGATACCCTTCAGGTGGAAGCTATTAGAATCGTGTTGCCAAAGTCGAATCGATAGATTGCGGCTGGCAATGTTAGCTTCATTGGCTTTAGCGAAACGGCGCAAGTTCAATTCGTAAAGGTATGGCAAGCCACCGATCGTTTTAAACTCTTCTTCTGGTGAGATAAAGAAATCGTTCGCTGTTTTATCGCCGACAACAATACTGACTTTTACACCACGCTTAAGTGCTTTCTTCACTTCTTTAGCTAGGCTAGGTGGGAAGTTGAAGTAAGGTGTACAGATAAAGATTTCATCTTTAGCTTGAGCGACAAGTTGATTGATGCCTTGATTCAGACGGTTACGTCGTTTTCCAATACCAACTAATGGCGTTACGGCTACTTGCTCTGATGAAACATCCTGACCATCGAATTGGTATTGAGATCGTGCTAGTGAAGCTCGGAACTGGCGAATCGCTGGTTTCAATTCTTTGGTTACTGGCTTGTTCTTATCTGCCAAGTCGTAAACGGCGCTGTCTGAGATCATTTGCTCGTGCACGTAGGTAAACATAGAGTCAGCAAGTGCTGCATTGTTTAAAACATGGTAGCGATCAAAGCGATAGCGGTCATGGTAATTCAGGTAAATATTGTTAAGGCTTGCACCGCTGTATATCACACTGTCATCGACGATAAAGCCTTTTAGGTGCAATACGCCAAAGACTTCTTTACCGCGAACAGGGATGCCGTAGACAGGAACAGAGTGCTGATACTTTTCAGCAAACTCTTTATACATTGCCGCGTTGCCTTCAGAGGACTCTGCGCCAATCAATCCACGTTGCGCTCTGTGCCAATCGACACATACACTCACGTCTAGTTCTGGATTCTTTTGCTTTGCTTCATATAAGGCAGTTAGGATTTCACGGCCAGCCTCATCATCTTCAAGGTACAAAGCGACTAAACTAATACGAGTCGTTGCGCGAGATATCTCATCAAGTAAGCGAGTTCGAAACTCTTGCGCTGATAGTAGTACTTCAAACTTGTCAGGATTCTGCGCTATGGTTGGCAACTGTATGAATGGATTCCTACTGGCAATCATATTGACTGTTTTACCTTAAAAATATGCAAAATTGCGAACCTTTAATTTTACCAAAGGGATTGACCCAAATACTAGATAATCGAGGCATTCTCTAACAATTTTGCTGATAATGCATAGGAATGAGATCTTTTCCGCTATTCGAATAGCGCTCGTATAAAACTCTTAAGCCATTGGGTAGCTGTTTTGTAGCGATCTGTACGAACTGATGTCGTGAGTAAAAGCTGGTGAGGTGAGCGTATGCAAAGCAGTAGTCGTTTTCCGTCAGTGTATGCTGAGCACAATAATCCATAAGCTGAGAGCCTAATTGCTTACCACGGTGTTCTTTTGATATAGCCATTCCGGTAAGTAAGCGAGCATTTTCTATCGTCCGAAAACGCACTACACCACAAAGCTCGTTATCCATCAGCAATGAATAGATAAGCTCACTCTTATTGGCTTTCCCCGTTGGATAATGTTCCTTGTAGAAACGTTTTACGAGGGGAACCTTTACTGGGTCTAATTGGGTAATGATGACATTGTTCATTCAGTCACTGCGCCACTGGTTTATCTGCTGTAGAATGGCTGCAGTGTAAGTTAATTGAATATCGTCATGCAATTCCATCTCAATGCTAGTTTAAAAAACGTTCATACTTTTTCCATCGACCAGACATGTGATGCGTTGGTTGAAGTCACGACTATCGAAGAACTGATTACGGTTTATCAAGACCCTAAATGGTCAACTTTGCCTAAGTTAATACTGGGTAAGGGCAGTAATATGCTTTTTACTGAGCACTTTGCAGGCTTGATTATTGTGAACCAGTTAGCCGGTATTACGTTAACCGAGACAGAGAGTCATCACCATCTACATGTTAATGGTGGTGAGGATTGGCCTAGTTTGGTTAAGTGGAGTGTTGATAAAGGGCTTGGCGGTTTAGAAAACCTTGCAATGATACCGGGGTGCTCAGGTTCTGCGCCTATTCAGAATATTGGTGCGTACGGCGTTGAGCTGCAAGACGTCTGTGAATACGTCGATATTCTCTGTCTGGATACTTATACAGTTAAGCGATTAAGCAAAGAAGAGTGTCTCTTTGGTTACCGAGATTCCATTTTTAAACACGCGCTTTATGGCAAAGCGATTGTTGTCGCGATTGGTTTAACACTGCCGAAAGAGTGGAAGCCATGTAACCATTACGGCCCACTTAAAAGTCTGCCAGCAGAAACACTTTCCCCTAGCACGATATTCAATGAAGTATGTGCTATTCGTTCGAGCAAACTGCCAGACCCTTCGAAACAGGGCAATGCTGGAAGCTTTTTCAAAAACCCGGTGATCACCAAAGATCATTTTGATCGCCTGTTAGCTCAGTATCCAAACATCGTTGGTTACGAGAGTAACGATATGATCAAAGTTGCTGCAGGGTGGCTGATTGATCAATGCCAGTTTAAAGGTGTTACTGAAGGCGGCGCTCAAGTTCACCCAAACCAAGCACTGGTTATTATTAATTATGATCAAGCTTCAGCTATCGATATCCTTAAGCTTGCTGACCGAGTTCGTCAATCTGTCCTGAACAAGTTCGATATTCAGCTGGAACACGAAGTCCGCTTTATGGGGAGAGATAGCGAGACAAGCCTAGATAGAGCTTTGGAGGCATTAGCATGAGGGAACACAGTACCAAGCTAGCACTACTAAAATGCCTTTCCGATGGTGAGTTTCATTCCGGAGAAGACCTTGGTGAGATGATAGGCGTATCAAGAGCAGCTATCAGTAAGCACATTAAAGGGATTCAAGAGTGGGGATTGGATATCTATCGAGTGCAAGGCAAGGGCTACAAGTTGGCTAACCAGTTGGAAATGCTTGACCAAGATAAATTGTCAGCTCCGAGCCCTGACGCTTCGATTGAGCTGATCCCAATCATTGGCTCTACTAATCAACACTTGTTAGAGCGCACGAATACTCTTGAGTCTGGTTCGGTTTGTATTGCTGAATATCAAGCTGCTGGCCGCGGGCGTCGTGGAAGAGAGTGGATATCGCCATTTGGTGCTAACCTGTACCTTTCAATGTACTGGAGACTTGACGCTGGTATGGCTGCTGCAATGGGCTTAAGCCTTGTGGTTGGCGTAGCCGTTGTAGAGGCTTTAGAAGAGATGGGCGTTGAAGGCATCAAGCTTAAGTGGCCGAATGATCTATACCACAATGACAAGAAGCTCGCGGGCATCTTGGTCGAGCTCTCTGGACAGTCAGGTGGCGCAGCTCATATTGTGATTGGTTTAGGACTAAATCTATCTATGGACCCAACAACATCAGGTATTGGTCAACCGTGGACTTCACTTAAAGAAGTGTGTGACGGGAAGGTGCCTGATCGCAACCAATTAGCACAGGCTCTGATTAATGCTTGGGACAAGTCTCTTGTGGATTATGAATTGAAAGGGATGTCTAACTTCGTAGAACGTTGGAATCGCTTAGATAATTTCTTAGGTCGCAATGTTAGGTTGATTATTGGACCTAGAGAAATTGAAGGTGTTGTTCAAGGTATCGATGAACAAGGGGCTGTGCTACTCAAAACTGAGAATGGCATCGAGAGTTATATTGGTGGCGAAATATCGCTACGAAAAGGGGATTAAGGCGTTACTATTTTCTGAGTAACACTTCTTCAACCATGTGGTCTGCGCCTTTTCGTAGGATCAGATGTGCTCGTTCTCTTGTCGGAAGGATATTTTGTTCAAGGTTCAAGCCATTGATTGAACTCCAGATACCTTCCGCTTTGTCCAGTGCCGCTTGATTCGATAATTTAGTGTAATGGCTAAAATACGAGCCAGGCTTGGTAAACGCGCCATCGCGAAACTTCATAAAACGATTGATGTACCACTCTTTGATCTGCTGGCTGTCAGCATCAACATAGAGTGAGAAATCAAGGAAGTCTGAAATAAACACACGATGCGGTTCGTGTGGGTAGTTCATGCCACTCTGTAAAACATTCAGCCCTTCAATAATAAGCACATCGGGTAGGTCGACACACTTAACATCATCAGTAATGTTGTAAGTTAGGTGTGAGTATACCGGTGCGGTGACATTTCGTTTGCACGCTTTAACATCCGAGACAAAATTCACTAGACGCTTGATGTCGTAAGACTCAGGGAAGCCTTTCTTACTCATCAACCCTTTCTCTTCCAACACCTCATTTGGATATAAGAAACCGTCAGTTGTCACTAGCTCAACTTTTGGATGGTTTTCCCAACGCGAGAGTAGGGCTTTAAGCAGTCGTGCAGTCGTACTCTTACCAACCGCAACACTACCAGCAATACCGATGATAAAAGGTGGTGCTTTCTCTTTCTTATCTAGGAACTCATGAAGTACCGAGTTTCTGTTTTGTCTGGCTGCTACATAGAGATTCAATAGGCGAGAAAGCGGTAGATAGATCTCCACAGCCTCTTCCATTGTGAGTTTTTCATTGATGCCTTGAAGCTCTTTTAAGTCGCTTTCAGAAAGTGTCATCGGAACTAAATTCCTTAGCTCAGACCAGCGTTCGCGGTCAAATGACATAAATGGGCTCATACAAAACTCTATAGTGGATAACAAAACAAGTGCATGGAAAATACATCAAGCGATAGATAAATAAAATATCTTCCTGTGCTAGATGCGGGTTAAAGATAGAAACCTTGAGCTAAATTGCCGTATGTAGGAGTTTGGTAAGAGAATTTTGCACTTTTTTTCAATTTACTATTGCAAGGTGGAAAATCATTCAATAAAATGCGCCCCACTTGTGCCGACTTAGCTCAGTAGGTAGAGCAACTGACTTGTAATCAGTAGGTCACCAGTTCGATTCCGGTAGTCGGCACCACTTTCTCCCTTACTTTAAGGCAAGCGAGAGAAAGCTCAAAATTTGGAGAGGTTCCCGAGTGGCCAAAGGGAGCAGACTGTAAATCTGTTGGCACTGCCTTCGATGGTTCGAATCCGTCCCTCTCCACCATATTCTAAAGGTTAAATAGCTCAAACAGAGTTACGTGTTGCGTGCATCGTATAATGGCTATTACCTCAGCCTTCCAAGCTGATGATGCGGGTTCGATTCCCGCTGCACGCTCCAACTCATTTTGTGTGCTGATATAGCTCAGTCGGTAGAGCGCACCCTTGGTAAGGGTGAGGTCCCCAGTTCGACTCTGGGTATTAGCACCAGTCTAAAGCTTCTTCTCCTTTAATAAAGAAAACCATTTTTTTGGTTGCGTGGTCTTATTTTAAGCCACCTAATCCGTACCTAGAGGGACACCCCATGTCTAAAGAAAAATTTGAACGTACGAAACCGCACGTAAACGTTGGTACTATCGGCCACGTTGACCACGGTAAAACAACTCTAACTGCTGCTATCTGTACTACACTTGCAAAAGTGTACGGCGGTGTTGCTAAAGATTTCGCATCTATCGATAACGCTCCAGAAGAGCGCGAGCGCGGTATCACAATCGCAACTTCTCACGTTGAGTACGATACTCCAGCACGTCACTACGCACACGTAGACTGTCCAGGACACGCGGATTATGTTAAAAACATGATCACTGGTGCTGCACAAATGGACGGCGGTATCCTAGTTGTTGCTGCGACTGACGGCCCTATGCCTCAAACTCGTGAGCACATCCTACTTGGTCGTCAAGTTGGTATCCCTTACATCATCGTATTCATGAACAAATGTGACATGGTTGATGACGAAGAGCTACTTGAGCTAGTAGAAATGGAAGTTNACTCCAGCACGTCACTACGCACACGTAGACTGTCCAGGACACGCGGATTATGTTAAAAACATGATCACTGGTGCTGCACAAATGGACGGCGGTATCCTAGTTGTTGCTGCGACTGACGGCCCTATGCCTCAAACTCGTGAGCACATCCTACTTGGTCGTCAAGTTGGTATCCCTTACATCATCGTATTCATGAACAAATGTGACATGGTTGATGACGAAGAGCTACTTGAGCTAGTAGAAATGGAAGTTCGTGAACTTCTTTCTGAGTACGACTTCCCAGGTGATGATCTACCAGTTATCCAAGGTTCTGCACTTGGCGCACTAAACGGCGAGAAGCAGTGGGAAGACAAGATCGTTGAGCTTGCAGAAGCACTAGATTCTTACATCCCTGAGCCAGAGCGTGCAGTAGACCAACCGTTCCTACTACCAATTGAAGACGTATTCTCAATTCAAGGTCGTGGTACAGTTGTAACTGGTCGTATCGAGCGCGGTATCCTACGTGTAGGTGACGAAGTAGAAATCGTTGGTATCAAAGAGACTACTCTTACTACTTGTACTGGTGTTGAAATGTTCCGTAAACTGCTTGACGAAGGTCGTGCAGGTGAGAACGTTGGTGCACTTCTACGTGGTACTAAGCGTGATGACGTTGAACGTGGTCAAGTACTTTCTGCGAAAGGTTCTATCAACCCACACACTAAGTTTGAGTCTGAAGTATACGTACTTTCTAAAGACGAAGGCGGCCGTCACACTCCTTTCTTCAAAGGNAGAAATCGTTGGTATCAAAGAGACTACTCTTACTACTTGTACTGGTGTTGAAATGTTCCGTAAACTGCTTGACGAAGGTCGTGCAGGTGAGAACGTTGGTGCACTTCTACGTGGTACTAAGCGTGATGACGTTGAACGTGGTCAAGTACTTTCTGCGAAAGGTTCTATCAACCCACACACTAAGTTTGAGTCTGAAGTATACGTACTTTCTAAAGACGAAGGCGGCCGTCACACTCCTTTCTTCAAAGGCTACCGTCCACAGTTCTACTTCCGTACAACTGACGTAACAGGCGACATCACTCTACCAGAAGGCGTAGAAATGGTAATGCCAGGTGACAACGTTCAAATGACTGTTGAGCTAATCGCTCCAATCGCAATGGACGAAGGTCTACGTTTCGCAATCCGCGAAGGTGGCCGTACAGTTGGTGCTGGTGTTGTAGCTAAAATCTTTGCATAAGATTTGACGAACCACTAGTAAAAAGGGCATCATTTGATGCCCTTTTTCTGCGCTGAAAAAAGAGTTGAGCGATTTGACATCAATTTCGGCTCTTAGCAAAGAATTAAACGGTCTTTTTGACTAAAATGACTGTTAGATGTGTTGTTTTGCAACGCAAAGGAATGTGCCCTGCAACAGCGGGGTTATTGTCGTCTATATTTAAGACTTATCACAGGTTGGTTTTATGAAAGCAAACGCTGAAACTCCTGATAGCTCAAGCGCAGCAGATACAATGAAGTGGATTGTCGCTTTTGTTCTGTTGGCTGCTGCTGTTGTGGGTAATTACCTGTATGGTGAATTGTCTGTTGTAATTCGCGCTGCAGGTGTAGTTGTGCTGATTGCTGCCGCACTAGGCGTTGCAGCAACAACAACTAAAGGTAAAGCTGCGATCGATTTTGCAAAAGAATCTCGTATGGAGATTCGTAAAGTGGTTTGGCCTACTCGCCAAGAAACTATGCAAACTACATTGATCGTTTTAGCTGTATGTATTGTTATGTCTCTAGTGCTTTGGGGAATTGACGGCATTATGGTCCGTCTAGTTTCTCTAGCAACTGGGGTGTAGAGGGTTCTGATTCATGAGTGAAGCTCCAAAAAAACGTTGGTATGTAGTTCAAGCCTTTTCTGGCTTTGAAGGTCGTGTTGCACAGTCGCTACGCGAGCATATTAAAATGCACAACATGGAAGAACTATTTGGCGATGTGCTAGTACCTACTGAAGAAGTAGTGGAAATGCGTGCAGGCCAACGTCGTAAAAGTGAACGTAAATTCTTCCCTGGCTACGTATTAGTTCAAATGATCATGAATGATGAATCATGGCACTTAGTACGCAGCATTCCGCGTGTTATGGGCTTCATTGGTGGTACCTCTGATCGTCCTGCACCAATCACTGATAAAGAAGCTGATGCTATCTTGAACCGTCTAGAGAAAGCGAGCGAGTCTCCACGTCCTAAGACAATGTTCGAAGCGGGTGAAGTGGTTCGTGTTAACGATGGTCCATTTGCTGACTTCAACGGTACTGTTGAAGAAGTAGATTACGAGAAAAGCCGCATTAAGGTATCTGTATCGATCTTTGGTCGTGCAACACCGGTTGAGCTTGAATTTGGTCAGGTTGAAAAACTGGACTAATACTCTTACCTTTTGAGCAAGTTGTGGATAAATAGTTCATAAGCTGTTCAAAATTAAAGAGTATAAAAAACCACCTTTTTAGGGTTGTTAAAGGCGCGAATTATGATTATAATTTCGCGCCTTTTTGCTTCTGCGGAAGTAAAAAAGAGTTAATTGAAATTATGGGGAGCTCGCCTTACGGCTGGCGCATGTACCCAAATATTAGGAAATATCATGGCTAAGAAAGTTGAAGCTTATATCAAACTGCAAGTTGCAGCTGGTATGGCAAACCCAAGTCCACCGGTTGGTCCTGCTCTAGGTCAACACGGCGTGAACATCATGGAATTCTGTAAAGCGTTCAACGCAAAAACAGAATCTGTTGAGAAAGGTCTACCTACTCCAGTAGTTATTACTGTTTACAACGACCGTTCTTTCACGTTCGTAACTAAGACTCCACCTGCTGCTGTTCTTCTTAAGAAAGCTGCTGGCGTTAAGTCTGGTTCTGGTCGTCCAAACACTGAAAAAGTGGGCACAGTAACTGACGCTCAAATCCAAGAAATCGCAGAAACTAAAGCTGCTGATATGACTGGTGCTGACATCGAAGCAATGAAGCGTTCTATTGCTGGTACTGCTCGTTCAATGGGCCTAGTGGTAGAGGGATAAGATCATGGCAAAACTTACTAAGCGTATGCGCGTAATCCGCGACAAAGTTGACTCAACTAAAGAATACGAAATCAACGAAGCTGTTGCTCTTCTTAAAGAACTAGCTACTGCTAAATTCGTTGAGTCTGTAGACGTTGCTGTTAACCTAGGCATCGATGCTCGTAAATCTGACCAAAACGTTCGTGGCGCAACTGTGCTACCTCACGGTACTGGCCGTGACATCCGCGTTGCTGTTTTCACTCAAGGTGCAAACGCAGAAGCTGCTAAAGCTGCTGGCGCAGATATCGTTGGTATGGAAGATCTTGCTGAGCAAGTGAAAAAAGGCGAAATGAACTTCGACGTAGTTGTTGCTTCTCCAGATGCAATGCGTGTTGTTGGTCAACTAGGTACAATCCTAGGTCCACGCGGCCTTATGCCAAACCCTAAAGTGGGTACTGTAACTCCTAACGTTGCTGAAGCGGTTAAGAACGCTAAAGCTGGTCAGGTTCGTTACCGTAACGACAAGAACGGCATCATCCACACTACTATCGGTAAAGCATCTTTCGGAGCTAACCAGCTTCAAGAGAACCTAGAAGCACTTCTAGTTGCTCTTAAGAAAGCTAAGCCTTCTTCAGCTAAGGGTACTTACCTGAAGAAAGTAAGCATCTCTACTACGATGGGTGCTGGTGTTGCTGTTGATCAAGCTAGTCTTGATACTCAAGCAAACTAATTTGCTTAGGCGCAGATTTAGTGTATACTTCTGCGCCTAATATTTGTGGTTGGGTGGTTTTAAAGCAATTTGAAATCATCTATCCCAAGACCGTAGGCGCTGTCGATTTTCATTAGATTATTGATAGCTTAATAAAACCTACGTAGGCGATGTTGTGGTTTGAAGTGGATTTATTCATTTTTAAATAACATCGTAAACGCTCAATACATTTTGTATTGGGTGCTGTAATCACAACCAGAGGTTAATCCAAATGGCTTTAAATCTTCAAGACAAAAAAGCAATTGTTGCTGAAGTCAACGAAGCTGCCAGTGGTGCACTTTCTGCAGTTGTAGCTGATTCTCGTGGCGTTGAAGTTGGCGCAATGACTTCTCTACGTAAACAAGCTCGCGAAGCGGGTGTTTACATGAAAGTTGTTCGTAATACACTAGCACGCCGTGCGGTTCAGGGTACAGACTACGAGTGTCTAGTAGACACTTTCACTGGTCCAACTCTGATCGCGTTCTCTAACGAGCACCCAGGTGCTGCAGCGCGTCTTTTCAAAGACTTCGCTAAAGAGAACAAAGATTTCGAGATCAAAGCTGCTGCATTTGAAGGCGCAGTTACTGATGCTGAAGTACTAGCGACACTACCAACTTACGACGAAGCTATCGCACGCCTAATGATGTGCATGAAAGAAGCTTCTGCTGGCAAGCTGGTTCGTACTATCGCTGCACTACGTGACCAAAAAGAAGAAGCAGCGGCTTAAGCCTTGCTTTTC
Source organism: Vibrio sp. Isolate34 (assembly GCF_022397915.1). Lineage (GTDB taxonomy): Bacteria > Pseudomonadota > Gammaproteobacteria > Enterobacterales > Vibrionaceae > Vibrio. The sequence goes on from NZ_JAKEUO010000016.1 coordinate 11,506, forward strand.
ACTGGTTGCAAATTAAACTTATTGTTGACTTAAAAGAGAATTGTTATGTCTATTACTAACGAGCAAATCCTAGACGCAGTTGCAGAAATGTCTGTAATGCAAGTTGTTGAGCTTATCGAAGCTATGGAAGAGAAATTCGGCGTTTCAGCTGCAGCTGCAGTTGTAGCTGGTGGCGCAGCTGGCGGCGACGCTGCTGCTGAGCAAACCGAATTCGACGTAATCCTAACTGCTGCTGGCGCTAACAAAGTACAAGTTATCAAAGCTGTACGTGGCGCAACTGGCCTAGGTCTTAAAGAAGCTAAAGGTCTTGTAGACTCAGCTCCTGCAGCGCTTAAAGAAGGCGTTGACAAAGCTGAAGCTGAAGCTCTTAAAGCACAGCTAGAAGAAGCTGGCGCTTCTGTTGAAATCAAGTAATTATTACTTAATTTCATAGCCGCAAGGCTAATGGCTGGTGGTTTATTAACCACCGGCCTTTTTGCGCTGTAGGGCTATGACGAAATTTCCGCTGTTTAACCGTCATAATCCGAGCAAAAAAACAGTCATTTTTTCGAAATGATTGTTCACTACCACTAAACAGCTGTTTGTCACCACCCCCTCTGAAGAGTGTTTTGGGTGGTTTGGGTCACTTATCAGCGAGCTGAGGAACCCCATGGTTTACTCTTATACCGAGAAAAAGCGCATCCGTAAGGATTTTGGTACTCGTCCACAAGTTTTGGACATTCCATACCTGTTATCGATCCAGCTTGATTCTTTCGACAAATTCATCGAACAGGATCCAGAAGGTCAATACGGTCTTGAAGCTGCTTTCCGTTCTGTATTTCCAATTCAGAGCTACAACGGCAATTCTGAGCTGCAATACGTTAGCTACCGTCTTGGTGAGCCAGTTTTTGACGTTAAAGAATGTCAAATCCGCGGTGTTACTTACTCAAAGCCACTACGCGTAAAACTACGTCTAGTTATCTTTGATCGAGATGCACCAGCAGGTACTGTAAAAGACATTAAAGAACAAGAAGTCTACATGGGCGAAATTCCGCTTATGACAGACAATGGTACTTTCGTAATTAATGGTACCGAGAGGGTTATCGTATCCCAGCTGCACCGAAGCCCAGGCGTGTTCTTCGACAGTGATAAGGGTAAGACCCACTCATCAGGTAAAGTTCTTTATAACGCACGTGTAATTCCTTACCGTGGCTCATGGTTAGACTTTGAGTTCGATCCTAAGGATAACTTATTCGTACGTATCGACCGTCGTCGTAAGCTACCAGCATCGATTATTCTTCGTGCACTTGGTAAATCGACTGAAGAGATCCTTGATCTGTTCTTCGACAAAGTGAACTTCGAAGTGAAAGACCAAACTCTTCTTATGGAGTTGGTTCCTGATCGTCTACGTGGTGAAACTGCGTCATTCGACATCGAAGCAAACGGCAAAACTTACGTTGAGACTGGTCGTCGTGTTACTGCTCGCCATATCCGTCAACTTGAAAAAGATGGCGTTGAGCACATCGAAGTACCAGTAGAGTACATCGTTGGTAAAGTTGCATCTAAAGATTACATCAATGAAGCAACTGGCGAGATCATCGTTGGCGCGAACCAAGAGATTAGCCTAGAAGCACTTGCTAACCTGTCTCAAGCAGGCCACAAGGCTCTACAAACTCTGTTCACGAATGACCTAGATCACGGTCCATTCATGTCAGACACTCTACGTGCAGATAGCACAGTAGATCGCATCTCAGCATTGGTAGAAATCTACCGCATGATGCGTCCTGGCGAGCCACCAACGAAAGAAGCTGCAGAATCTCTATTCGAAAGCCTATTCTTCTCTGAAGAACGTTACGACCTATCAACTGTAGGCCGTATGAAGTTCAACAGCTCTATCGAGCGTGAAGAAGAAGAAGAGCGCGGTACTCTGGATGAATCAGACATCATCGAAGTGATGAAGAAACTGATTGGTATCCGTAACGGTATTGGTGAAGTGGACGATATCGACCACCTTGGCAACCGTCGTATCCGTTCTGTAGGTGAAATGGCAGAAAACCAATTCCGTGTTGGTCTAGTTCGTGTAGAACGTGCCGTTAAAGAGCGTCTAAGCCTTGGTGACCTTGATGCAATCATGCCTCAAGATCTTATCAACGCTAAGCCGATCTCTGCTGCAGTTAAAGAATTCTTTGGCTCTTCACAGCTTTCACAGTTCATGGACCAAAACAACCCATTGTCAGAAGTTACGCACAAGCGTCGTATCTCTGCTTTAGGTCCTGGTGGTCTTACTCGTGAGCGCGCAGGCTTCGAAGTACGTGACGTTCACGTAACTCACTACGGTCGTCTATGTCCGATCGAAACGCCTGAAGGTCCAAACATCGGTCTAATTAACTCGCTATCTGCGTTTGCACGTTGTAACGATTACGGTTTCCTAGAAACTCCGTACCGTCGTGTAGTAGATGGTGTAGTAACAGAAGAAGTTGATTACCTGTCTGCAATCCAGGAAGGTCAATTCGTAATCGCGCAGGCAAACACCGTTCTTACAGAAGAAGGTACGTTTGCAGATGAGCTAATCACAGCTCGTCAAAAAGGTGAATCTGGTCTTCACCCTCGTGATCACGTTGACTACATGGACGTTGCGACAAACCAAGTAGTATCTATCGCTGCTTCGCTTATCCCGTTCCTAGAACACGATGATGCGAACCGTGCATTGATGGGTGCGAACATGCAACGTCAAGCTGTACCAACACTTAAGGCTGATAAGCCTCTAGTAGGTACTGGTATTGAACGTAACATCGCAGTTGACTCTGGTGTTACAGCTGTTGCTAAACGTGGTGGTCAAGTTCAGTCTGTAGACGCTTCTCGTATCGTAGTTAAGGTTAACGAAGATGAGTTGGTACCTGGCGAAGCTGGTATCGATATCTACAACCTAACTAAGTACACGCGTTCGAACCAAAACACATGTATCAACCAACGTCCAACTGTACTTCCTGGCGAACCAGTTGCACGCGGCGACGTTCTTGCTGACGGTCCTTCAACAGACCTTGGTGAACTAGCTCTTGGCCAAAACATGCGTATCGCGTTCATGCCTTGGAATGGTTACAACTTCGAAGACTCGATCTTAGTATCTGAGCGCGTAGTTCAAGAAGACCGTTTCACGACTATCCACATTCAAGAACTATCTTGTGTGGCTCGTGATACTAAGCTGGGCTCTGAAGAGATCACAGCTGATATTCCAAACGTAGGTGAGTCTGCTCTGTCTAAACTAGACGAGTCAGGTATCGTTTACATTGGTGCTGAAGTTAAGGGTGGCGACATCCTAGTTGGTAAAGTAACACCTAAAGGTGAAACTCAACTGACTCCTGAAGAGAAGCTACTACGTGCTATCTTCGGTGAGAAAGCATCTGATGTTAAAGATACTTCTCTACGTGTACCAAACTCTGTTTCGGGTACTATCATCGATGTACAAGTCTTCACTCGCGATGGCGTAGAGAAAGACAAGCGTGCACTTGAAATCGAACAGATGCAGCTTAAAGAAGCTAAGAAAGACCTAACGGAAGAGTTCCAAATTCTTGAGGGTGGCCTTCTTAACCGTGTTAAAGCTGTACTTCTGTCTGGTGGTTACTCTGAAGCTAAGCTTGATACTATCGGTCGTAAGCAATGGCTAGAGCAAGTTCTAGAAGACGATGCGCTACAAACACAGCTTGAGCAACTTGCTGAGCAGTGGGATGAGCTAAAAGCAGACTTCGATAAGAAGTTTGAAACTAAGCGTCGTAAAATCACTCAAGGTGATGATCTAGCGCCTGGCGTTCTTAAGATTGTTAAAGTTTACCTAGCGGTTAAACGTCGTATCCAGCCTGGTGATAAGATGGCCGGTCGTCACGGTAACAAAGGTGTAATCTCTAAGATTAACCCTGTTGAAGACATGCCATACGATGAGAAAGGTCAACCTGTAGACATCGTACTTAACCCGCTGGGTGTACCATCGCGTATGAACATCGGTCAGATCCTAGAAGTTCACTTAGGTTTGGCTGCGAAAGGTATCGGTGACAAGATCAACCAAATGGTTAAGGAACAACAAGAACTGCATAAGTTCCGTGAGTTCCTACAGAAGGTTTATGATCTTGGTGATACTCGTCAGAAAGTTGATATTGCTGAACTGTCTGATGATCAAGTTCGTACACTGATCAAGAACCTACGTGGCGGTCTACCGATTGCTACTCCTGTGTTCGACGGTGCTTCTGAGACATTAATCAAAGAACTACTTAAACTGGGTGATCTGCCAGAATCTGGTCAGCTTAAACTGTTTGATGGTCGTACTGGTGATTCGTTTGAGCGTCCTGTAACTGTAGGTTACATGTACATGCTGAAACTGAACCACTTGGTTGATGACAAGATGCACGCTCGTTCTACTGGTTCTTACAGCCTAGTAACTCAGCAACCACTTGGTGGTAAAGCTCAGTTCGGTGGTCAGCGTTTCGGTGAGATGGAAGTATGGGCACTAGAAGCATACGGTGCTGCATATACTCTACAAGAAATGCTAACAGTTAAGTCGGATGACGTTAACGGCCGTACTAAGATGTATAAGAACATCGTAGATGGTAACCATAGCATGGAACCTGGTATGCCTGAGTCGTTCAACGTACTGTTGAAAGAGATTCGCTCGCTAGGTATCAACATCGAGCTAGAAGACGAAGAGTAATCCCTCCTCTTTTTAAAAGAAGATAGGATTATTTGGTAAAAGGGAGCCCGCTGCAGTAGCGAGCTCCTTTAACTCCTTACAGGAGCTGAATGTGAAAGACTTATTAAACTTTCTAAAAGCACAGCATAAGACCGAAGAATTTGATGCAATCAAAATCGGTCTATCTTCACCAGACATGATCCGTTCGTGGTCTTTTGGTGAAGTTAAGAAACCGGAAACAATTAACTATCGTACGTTCAAACCTGAACGTGATGGTCTGTTCTGTGCGCGTATTTTTGGTCCAGTTAAAGACTACGAATGTCTTTGTGGTAAATACAAGCGCCTGAAGCACCGTGGTGTTATCTGTGAGAAGTGTGGCGTTGAAGTTACACAGACTAAAGTTCGTCGTGACCGTATGGGCCACATCGAGCTAGCTTCTCCAGTTGCTCACATCTGGTTCCTAAAATCACTGCCGTCTCGTATCGGTCTACTAATGGATATCCCTCTACGTGATATCGAACGTGTTCTTTACTTCGAAATGTACGTAGTAACTGAACCAGGTATGACTGATCTAGAAAAATCTCAGATGCTTACTGAAGAAGAGTATCTGGATCGTCTAGAAGAGTGGGGTGACGAATTCACTGCTAAGATGGGTGCTGAAGCGATCAAAGATCTGCTTGCAACAATGGACCTTCATCAAGAAGTGGAAGAAATGCGCGAAGAGTTGGAAACAACTAACTCTGAAACTAAGCGTAAAAAAGTTACTAAGCGTTTGAAGCTAGTTGAAGCGTTCATCCAATCGGGCAACGACCCACAATGGATGATCCTGACTGTACTTCCAGTGCTACCGCCAGATCTACGTCCTCTAGTACCACTAGATGGCGGTCGTTTTGCGACTTCTGATCTGAACGACCTTTACCGTCGTGTTATTAACCGTAACAACCGTTTGAAGCGTCTTCTAGAGCTAGCTGCTCCGGACATCATCGTACGTAACGAAAAGCGTATGCTGCAAGAGTCTGTTGATGCACTTCTAGATAACGGTCGTCGCGGTCGTGCGATTACAGGTTCGAACAAGCGTCCTCTGAAATCTCTTGCTGATATGATCAAGGGTAAACAAGGTCGTTTCCGTCAAAACCTTCTAGGTAAACGTGTAGACTACTCTGGCCGTTCTGTAATCACAGTAGGTCCATACCTTCGTCTACATCAGTGTGGTCTTCCTAAGAAGATGGCACTTGAGCTATTTAAGCCGTTCATCTACAGCAAGCTAGAAACTCGTGGCATGGCTACGACAATCAAAGCTGCTAAGAAGATGGTAGAGCGCGAAGAAGCTATCGTTTGGGATATCCTAGACGAAGTTATCCGTGAACACCCAGTACTGCTTAACCGTGCACCTACACTTCACCGTCTAGGTATCCAAGCGTTTGAACCAGTACTAATCGAAGGTAAAGCGATTCAGCTTCACCCACTAGTGTGTGCGGCATACAACGCCGACTTCGATGGTGACCAAATGGCGGTACACGTGCCTCTAACTCTAGAAGCACAGCTTGAAGCTCGTACACTGATGATGTCGACGAATAACATTCTGTCGCCAGCGTCAGGTGATCCGATCATCGTACCTTCTCAGGACGTTGTATTGGGTCTTTACTACATGACTCGTGAAAAGATCAACGTGAAAGGCGAAGGTATGTACCTTGCTGGCCCTGAAGAGGCTGAGAAGGCATACCGTACTAAGACTGCTGAGCTACACGCTCGCGTTAAAGTTCGTATCACTGAGACCGTAGTAGACGAAGATGGTAACAGCACTACTGAAACGAAGATGGTTGATACAACTGTCGGCCGTGCAATGCTATGGCAAATCGTTCCAGCTGGCCTACCGTACAGCATCGTTAACCAAAAGTTAGGTAAGAAGCAAATTTCTACCCTTCTTAACGAAGCGTACCGTAAGCTTGGTCTTAAGGACACAGTAGTATTCGCTGACCAAATCATGTACGCAGGTTTTGCATACGCGGCACTTTCTGGTGTTTCTGTAGGTATCGACGATATGGTTGTACCTCAAGCGAAATACGATGAAATTGAATCTGCTGAAGAAGAAGTTCGTGAAATCCAAGAGCAATTCCAATCTGGTCTTGTTACTGCGGGTGAGCGTTACAACAAAGTTATCGATATCTGGGCATCTACGAATGACCGCGTTGCGAAAGCAATGATGGATAACCTATCTTCTGAAACAGTTATCAACCGTGACGGTGAAGAAGAACAGCAAGAATCGTTCAACAGCATCTACATGATGGCCGACTCGGGCGCACGTGGTTCTGCAGCTCAGATTCGTCAGCTAGCGGGTATGCGTGGTCTGATGGCGCGTCCAGATGGTTCAATCATCGAAACGCCGATCACTGCGAACTTTAAAGAAGGTCTAAACGTCCTTCAGTACTTTATCTCAACGCACGGTGCTCGTAAGGGTCTTGCGGATACAGCACTGAAAACAGCAAACTCGGGTTACCTAACTCGTCGTCTAGTAGACGTTGCTCAAGACGTTGTAGTACACGAACATGACTGTGGTACGCATGAAGGTATCGACATGATGCCTCACATCGAAGGTGGTGACGTTAAAGTTGCACTTTCTGAGCTTGCTCTAGGTCGTGTAGTAGCTGAAGATGTTCTTAAGCCTGGTACTGAAGATGTACTGATTCCACGTAATACTCTGATTGATGAGAAGTGGTGTCAAATCATGGAAGACAACTCAGTAGATAGCATGAAAGTGCGCTCTGTTGTTACCTGTGATGCAGACTTCGGTTGTTGTGCACAGTGTTACGGTCGTGACCTAGCACGTGGTCACCTAGTGAACCAAGGTGAAGCAGTTGGTGTTATCGCTGCACAATCTATCGGTGAGCCGGGTACACAGCTAACGATGCGTACGTTCCACATCGGTGGTGCGGCATCTACTGCAGCAGCAGAGAACAGCATCCAAGCTAAGACAACTGGTACTGTGAAACTTCACAACGCTAAGTTCGTAATCAACAAAGACAAGAAGCTAGTTATCACTTCTCGTGCATCTGAGATGACGATTATTGATGAGTTCGGTCGTACTAAAGAGAAGCACAAACTTCCTTACGGTTCGGTACTGAGCAAAGCGGACAACGACGCAGTGGAAGCTGGTGAAGTTGTAGCTAACTGGGAAGCGCACACTATGCCAATCATCACTGAAGTGGCAGGTCGCATCCAGTTCGTTGATATGATCGATGGTGTAACTGTTTCTCGTCAAACGGATGATCTAACTGGTCTTTCTTCTTCTGAAGTTACAGATGCAGCAGCTCGTCCAGCAGCAGGTAAAGATATGCGTCCAGCTATCAAACTTGTTGACGAGCAAGGTAACGATGTAATGATCCCTGGTACTGATATGCCAGCTCACTATTTCCTACCTGGTAAAGCGATTGTAAACATTGAAGATGGCGCTGAAGTTGGCATCGGTGACACACTATCTCGTATCCCTCAGAAATCTGGCGGTAACAAAGATATCACCGGTGGTCTACCACGCGTAGCAGACCTATTCGAAGCTCGTAAGCCTAAAGAGCCTGCGATCCTTGCTGAGCACACAGGTACTGTGTCTTTCGGTAAAGAAACGAAAGGTAAGCGTCGTCTAGTAATCACTCGTGAAGGTGGTGACACTTACGAAGAGATGATTCCTAAACATCGTCAATTGAACGTGTTCGAAGGTGAGAAGATTGAGCGTGGTGATGTAATCGCCGATGGTCCTGAAACTCCACACGATATCCTGCGTCTACGTGGTATCCACGCAGTAACTCAGTACATCGCGAACGAAGTTCAAGAAGTTTACCGCTTACAAGGCGTTAAGATTAACGATAAGCACATTGAGACTATCGTTCGTCAAATGCTACGTAAGTGTACAATCACTCATTCTGGTGACTCTCAGTTCCTACCTGGCGAACAAGTTGAGTACCACAATGTTAAGATTGCTAACCGTAAGCTAGAAGCTGAAGGTAAAGAACTAGTACGTTTCGAACGTGATCTACTAGGTATTACTAAAGCATCTCTTGCAACTGAGTCATTCATCTCAGCTGCATCGTTCCAAGAAACGACTCGCGTACTAACAGAAGCTGCGGTTTCTGGTAAGCGTGATGACCTTCGCGGTCTGAAAGAGAACGTAATTGTTGGTCGTCTGATCCCAGCTGGTACTGGTTTCGCATACCACCAAGAGCGTCAAGCTAAGCGTGAAGAAGAGCAAGAAGGTCCTTCAGCTGAACAAGCTACTGACAATCTAGCAGCACTTCTAAATGCTGGTTTCTCTTCAGAAGAGTAAGCTCTACGAGTAGTCTCTAAGAGATAAGAAAAAGGCACCTTCGGGTGCCTTTTTTGTATCTGGCGTTTGGGTTATTGGTATGTGAGTTTAGGCGTGTTTTTACTGACGCTAGCCGGTGAATCACGAGCATTGATGGAAAGAGGATAATCGTGGATGAGTCGAGGGGACGGATTAGCAGTTTGCTGGTGGTACTTAGGCTTTAATAGAGCTGAGTGGTTAGGAGAGTTATAGGCAAAACAAAAAGCTTGCACAGAGGCAAGCTTATTAAGGATTCAGCTAACTAAGCGCCTGGTGGAATCGCTAAACTGTCTGCAATAAGCTGGATAAGATGATCTTCTACTTCAAAACGTACTTCGAGTAGTTCACCTATTTTTGACATATCTTCTTCGAAGTTAGGCAACTCATCGTCTGCATTTACTTTAACGTACTTATCATTGAACTCTAGAAGCGGCTCGGTTGTGAGTACGATCTTCGCGTAAGTTGTATCAATCTCGTCATTGGTTTTAAAGCCTGTTGCTTGCCATTTTTTCATGACCATATCGTAGATCTTAAAATGACCCTCTGAGATATAATCGACAACATGATCGCAGAATGAGCTTATTTCTTTAGGAGAAGGGAGTTCAACAACGTTTGATTGCCCGTTGCTAGCTGGCTGCAAGGCACCTAGCTTACAATATTCGACGATGAGAGCTTGTCGAGTTTCGAGCCAATGATCGATGACCTCATTAGAGCCACCCCATTGTTCTTGTATTTGTTTGAATTTATTTAGCATGACCATGTCCTCATGATCTGATCACAACCTTGTGATCAAGTAATTGCCTAAGCAGGGTCCGTTTTATTGGTAGCTACTAAAAGTAATAGCTTGAAATATTCTCTGCTACAACTCTAGTATGAAATTAGATTGCCAGTAAAATGAACGAACTGCAAGCAATGAGGCATAGGGATGTTAAAAAAAAGTGATAACAAAATGACAGATCAAGCTTATTGGTGCGTCGTTTCTGGTAGTGATATTTGGGTTAATAATGATCAGTTTCCGTTTGGCTCTGCTGAAGAGCTAGAGCTGAGTGTTGAGCATGCGATTTGTATTGGCCAACATCAGGGGCGTAAGGTGTATTGGTTGAACGACTGTGATGTTGAGCGTGAGCTGACGATGGTCAACCTAAGAGAGTTATTGCACTGGCCTGAATCGAGCTTTCTTACTGCAAGTAAAGCCATCCAATATGGCCATATGACCCAAAGTATGCGTTTCTGCCCGCAGTGCGGTGGTCGTAATCACCTGAATCACAATCAGGTGGCGATGCAGTGTGGTGACTGTAGAACTCTTCATTATCCTCGCATCTTCCCGTGCATCATTGTCGCTGTGCGAAACGACAACAAGATATTGCTGGCACAACACCCAAGACATAAAACGGGCATGTATACCGTGATAGCGGGCTTCCTAGAGGTTGGAGAGACCTTAGAGCAGTGTGTGGCGCGTGAAGTCAAAGAAGAAACGGGCATCGATGTGGGTAATATTCGTTACTTTGGCAGTCAGCCATGGGCTTTTCCATCGAGCATGATGATGGCCTTTCTGGCTGATTATGCGGGTGGTACCCTCAAGCCTGATTACAGCGAGCTATCCGATGCACAGTGGTTTGATGTGACGGCTCTACCTGACGTGGCTCCGGTTGGTACCATTGCGAGACAATTGATTGAGAAAACAGTCGATGACGTGATGAAAGGCGAAGTAACTGAGCAGGTACTCGAGCACTAAATGGCCTGCAATTGTATTTGGCCTATGGGTGGTCAAAAGCTAAAAAAAACCCTCCACAAGTGGAGGGGGTAAGTAAGATGTCGTTATGAGATGCTGAGTAGTGACTACTCAGGTGTTATAATTGTAATTTTCGCTAGCGAACAAATTTTTAACATGCTCCCTTAATTGGGTGCAAATTAAGCATTGATTTAAAAGTTAATAACTTGATCTAGGTTGCAAAGCACACAGCTTTTACCCCTCAATCAGTGTTAGAATACTTGCCATTAAAACTAGACAAGATTGAATTGGAATTTAACGGAATGACCGAATTAAAAAACGATCGCTATTTACGCGCACTTTTAAAACAGCCTGTTGATTACACACCGGTATGGATGATGCGCCAAGCTGGCCGCTATCTTCCAGAGTACAAAGCAACGCGTGCAGAAGCAGGCGACTTCATGTCTTTGTGCAAAAACGCGGAACTTGCATCAGAAGTAACCCTTCAACCTTTACGTCGTTTCCCGCTTGATGCGGCAATCTTGTTCTCAGACATCCTAACTATCCCTGATGCTATGGGCTTAGGTTTGTACTTTGAAACAGGTGAAGGTCCTAAGTTCGAGCGTCCTATCACATGTAAAGCTGACGTAGAGAAAATTGGCCTACCTGATCCAGAAGGTGAGCTTCAATACGTAATGAACGCTGTGCGTCAGATCCGTAAAGACCTGAAAGGCGAAGTGCCACTGATTGGTTTCTCTGGTAGCCCATGGACTCTAGCGACATACATGGTTGAAGGTGGAAGCTCTAAAGCGTTCACTAAGATCAAGAAGATGATGTACGCAGAACCACAAACACTGCACCTGCTTCTAGATAAGCTGGCTGACAGTGTGATTGAATACCTAAACGCGCAAATTAAAGCGGGTGCTCAATCAGTAATGGTATTTGATACATGGGGTGGTGTATTGACTCCTCGTGATTACAACCTATTCTCACTGCAGTACATGCACAAAATCGTTGATGGCCTAATCCGTGAAAACGAAGGTCGTCGTGTTCCAGTTACTCTGTTCACTAAGAATGGCGGCATGTGGCTTGAGTCTATCGCAGCAACTGGCTGTGATGCTGTAGGTCTAGACTGGACGATCAATATCGCAGACGCGAAAGCTCGCATTGGCGACAAAGTGGCACTGCAAGGTAACATGGACCCTTCTATGCTTTATGCTCAACCAGAACGTATTCGTGAAGAAGTAGGTAGCATTCTTGAAGGCTTCGGTGACGGTGGTACAGGTCATGTATTTAACCTAGGCCACGGTATTCACTTAGATGTGCCGCCAGAAAACGCTGGTGTGTTCGTTGACGCTGTTCACGAACTGTCTAAGCCTTACCATAAGTAATTCTGTGTAAGATGATTGAGCGCTGCTGGGCAACCCGCAGCGCTTTTTTGTTGCCGTCATATCAGCATTCAATATTCGTTGAATTTCGACAGTGTACAGTTAATTAAGCATTTGGATCATGGTAGGCCAAATGCTCTGAGATGTGCATTCGGATATAAGGAATGACGTCTCTCTCAAACCAAGGGTTCTTCTTGAGCCAGATATTATTGCGTGGTGAAGGGTGGGGAAGTGGTAAAAACTCCGGTGCCCAAGCTTGCCAGTTCTTGACTGTCTCAGTCAGTGTTTTGGTTGTCCTTTCCTTTAAATAATAGTTTTGCGCGTACTGACCAATCAATAGTGTCATTTGGATATTGGGTAGTGATTGCAGTACTTTCTGATGCCACAACTCAGCACATTCTGGTCTTGGAGGGAGGTCGCCACTTTTTCCTTTCCCCGGGTAACAAAACCCCATCGGCACAATCGCGACTTTTTGTTTGTCATAAAAAGTATCGCTGTCTATCCCTAGCCACTCTCTTAATCGCTCACCACTGGCATCATTCCATGGGATGGAGGATTCATGCACCTTGATGCCCGGCGCTTGGCCTATGATCAACAAGCGCGCGTTTGGATGTGCTTGAATGACAGGGTTGGCACCGTGCGAAAGGTGAGGCTCACACGCTGTGCATTGTCGTATCTCTTTAAGTAACGAAGAGGGCATCAGTAGCCTTTATCAAAATCAATGACATGGTTCAGTGTAAAACCATCTCGCCATTGTTTGTAATTCTCTGCGAAGATCTCGACCACTTGTCTTGGCTCACTGAGTGCAGCGATGTGTGGCGTAATCGTCACTTGCGGGAGTTTCCAGAACGGGTGGTCTTGCGAAAGGGGTTCGCTTTCAAATACATCTAAAAATGCGTGTTCTACCCATCGGTTTTTAATCGCTAACAGCAAGGCTTTGTTGTCTAAGCTTTCCCCTCTGCCGACATTAAACAGCAGCACATTAGAACAATAACTGAGAGTGGTTTGATTAAGTAGTTGATGGGTTTCAGATGTCGATGGCAGGGTATTGACCACAATATCTGCTTGCTTGAGGGCGGCTTCTAACTCATTGATGTGGAATGTGTCTTTGAAGGTCTCTTGCTTTGATGGAATGCCTGTGCGGTTGACGCCAATGGTATGAATGCCAAACGCTTCAGCGGTTTTTGCTAAATGACTACCAATAGACCCCGTTCCTAGAATCACCATGGTTTTGTCAGTTAGGCTAGAATAAAGCTGAGGCTGCCAGTTTCGTTGCTGTTGTTGCTGGTGGTAATGAGGAAAGTGTCTAAAGTGGCTGATTGCGTAACCTAAAACGTACTCCGCGATAGCAGGGCCGAAGATACCTTTGACATTGGTCAGCGTGTAATCCTGACGAAGCTCTGGTTGAGTGAGCTTATTGATGCCAGCGTAGGTGCTTTGTACCCAATCAAGCGTTTTAAACTCGTTAAGACGATCGGCTATCAGGGGAGGCGAGGCTAATACAATCTCAGCTAACTCGGGGTTTTGAGTGATTTCTAAGTCGGGTAAATCCTGGTTTAGAATCAGTTGCGTATAGGTATCGTCATGCTCAGTAAGAATATAGAGCTTATTCGTAAAATTGTTCATCGGCTTACCTTTTCCCCCCAGGGTTTATCAAGTACACTTTCGTTGTCTTTTTCTGCAATTATTGAGTGACTATGCTTCAGAATCCACTGCAGGTTCGTCTTGAAAAGTTAGAACCTTGGCAACAAATTACCTTTATGGCGTGTCTATGTGAGCGTATGTACCCTAACTATGCCATGTTTTGTGAGAATACAGAATTTGCGGAAGCTCGAATCTATCGTGATGTTTTGGATAGCATTTGGGAGATCCTAACGGTTAAAACGGCAAAGGTGAACTTTGAACGTCAACTAGAGAAAGTAGAAGAACTATTCCCTAGCGCAGATGATTTTGACTTCTATGGTGTTTACCCTGCAATGGACGCTTGCCAAGGCTTAGCAACGCTGATCCATGGTCTGCTTGACCGTGAGCACATGTTTGAAGCTGTGATTAAAGTGAGTCAACAATCGGTGAAGACGGTTGCTGAGCTTGAGTTTGCTCAAGGTGCAGATGAAGTGATAAACGAAAATCAGAAAGAAAACGAAGCGGTGTGTGAAGAGTGGGATGTTCAGTGGGCCATTTTCCGACCTCTACGCGAAACGACTGAGCGCGACCTAGAGCTTATTAAAGACCTACGCCACGAACTGCGTGAAGACCCAGTCAGTAACATTGGTGTCGCGTTATAATTCGTTATCGCATTAAAGTACGAATAAAAATAAAGGCTCCTTGGGAGCCTTTATTGTATCTGACGATATCAAATTTAGATTAAGCGTCTTTTTTCTCTTCTTTTGGCGCTTGCTCTTCATCCGCCGTTTTTGAATCAGAGGTTTCGTTGTCTGCTGGAGTTTCTTCCTCTAGCTCGTCCTCTTCATCGCGGTTTTCGATAACACCGTGTGTCTCTTTCCACTTCTCCCAGCGTTGAAACGCCAGTTCTTGCATGTCAGTAGTCTTATCCGCTTCGTCGACGATCTCTTCACCGACAAGGTGCTCAAAGATGTCTTCTAGGGTGATGATGCCCTGAATTGTGCCGTACTCATCAACAACCAGAGACAGTTGCAGGCGGTTCGCCATCATTTGGTCAAAGGCTTTCGCTAGGCCCATGTTGTTCAGTAACACGTGAATAGGACGCATCACTTCTCCTAGCGCTTTTTCACCACAACCGGCTTGCTGCAATCTAAACAGTTCCAAGCGGTGGACAAAGCCGATGATGTTATCACTCTGCTCGCTGTAGACCAGTGGGCGAGAGAATGGCGTGTCTTTGTGTTGCTCAAGGAAAGTATTCACACTCATTTCCGCATCAACACGGAACACAACTGGGCGTGGTGTCATTACTTGAGTCACAGGCACGTCTTGAATGCCAAGTAGGTTGCTCAGGATTTTTGATTCACCTTCTGCAAACTCACCGCTCTCTTTTGCCAAAATTGCCATTGCAGACAACTCATCCCGCATTTTTGGCGCTTGGTGACCGCGAGCCAGACGCTTTGTAATTTGCTCTGAGAACCAAACAAACGGAGTTAGGAAGAACACCATCCAACGAAGTACAGTTGATGATGCTGGAGCAAGTTGACGCCAGTAGGTTGCACCAATCGTTTTTGGAACAATCTCAGACAAGACCAAAATACCCAGAGTTAGCACGGCTGAGAATACACCCAACCATTGGCTACCAAATACAACCGCTGCTTGTGCACCCGCTGTCGCTGCACCGATAGTGTGCGCGATGGTGTTGAGCGTTAAAATTGATGCCAGTGGACGGTCAATATCTGTTTTCAGTTTGTCTAATGACTCTGCTGCAGGGTGCCCATTTTGTTTTAGTTGAGCAATGTAGCTCGGACTAATACTCAAAAGTACAGCTTCCAAAACAGAACAAATGAAAGAGACTCCAATAGCAATGGAGATGTAAATAGTTAGCAGCAGCATGTTTGCCCTTAAATTAAATTGTACGCTTTATCAGCGATTCAGCGTGGATTATAGAGAAAAAGTAGTGGCTAGGTCATCATTAATTTTGCGCTGAGCCCCTTTTAAACAAGGGCTTGCTCAATAAAATCAGTAACAAATTGTGAGTTATTACTCATATTATGGCTAAAACTACGGCATTAGAGCTAAAGATCGACGACAAACCTTTGCCAGATGGGGCATTTATGTTTTAGAGTGAATTGAATTCAAAAATACAAAGAAGGGAAACCTAAAATGAACAAGACTCAATTAATCGACTTTATTGCTGAAAAAGCGGACCTTTCTAAAGCACAAGCTAAAGCAGCTCTAGAAGCGACTCTTGGCGGTGTTACAGATGCTCTTAAAGATGGCGATCAAGTTCAGCTAATTGGTTTTGGTACTTTTAAAGTAAACCACCGTGCAGCTCGCACTGGTCGTAACCCAAAAACTGGTGACGAGATCCAAATCGCTGCTGCAAATGTTCCAGCATTTGTTGCAGGTAAAGCGCTGAAAGATTCAGTGAAATAATCTAAACTGTACCGAGGTAGTCGTATTCCACCTCGGTACAGGTTTTTATGAAAAAAGCATTTCTTCTCGTTTCACTATTATCTACATTTCTCATTGGCTGTTCTTCAACAAGCCCTCGCAAAAACCTAGAGCAATTTGAAACTCATACCGGCGGCCAAGTCATGGGCGACGCGACAAGTTTCTATTGGGTCACCAACAAGCTAACACAACCTCATACTTCAGCTGACTACGTCACTGTGGGCGATTACGGCTGGTACCAAACTGACTATGCCTGGTCGGAAGGTGTACTGCGTGAATTCATTCGTGAAGGCGAACAGCGTAATTCATCGAATGAGCTAGTCCCTTATCTCGTCCATGTGCGTTTCAATAAGCCAGGCGAAGCTGTTTATCAACAGTATCGTCTTAACAACAAGATCTTACCTATCCAAGTTAAACAGCTTGAGAACTACCAGAAAGAAGCCAAGTCGGTTCTAGAGACCACAATGAAGCAGTATGACGAAGGTTTTCGACTGATTCAGGGGTACTGGAATGGTAGCTCTTTCGAAACATGTTCTGGCGGAGAATTTGATAGCTTTGAGTTTAATCAAACCTTACCAAGCTTCGTGATTGACCGATTGGCGTCTGTGGAAAACTATGCCGCGTTTCTAGGCAGCAATTCACTCGGTAAAATGTCGGTTGAAGAGTTACTGATGTTAGCTGATGACAGCCATGACTGTGTGACAAGGCCATCATTACTGAAAGAGTAGTGAGCAATCAAAGAATTAAGAGTATTTGGCCTATGGTAGGCCAAGTGCTGATTTATCTGTACAGCCGCAGATTAAGTAATAAAAAGGCGCCTTAGAGGCGCCTTTTTTCATTTTGTTGCGAACAGTCTTTTGCGGTCATTCACTTACCGTATTCGGATTAAGCGAGTGACAGTATTGATTACTGCTCTTGCTCGCGCGCAATCGCGCGGTAACCAATGTCATTGCGGTGGAACATACCATTCCAGCTAACTTGCTTCGTTAACGCGTAAGCGCGCTCCTGAGCCTCAGAAACCGTGTTACCTAGCGCTGTTGCACAAAGTACACGGCCGCCGTTTGTCACAACGTCGCCAGCTTCGTTATTTGTAGTACCTGCGTGGAAAACCTTTTGGCCTTCAACTTCGCTTGTTGGTAGTGCAATAACATCGCCTTTTGCGTAGTCAGCAGGGTAGCCGCCAGCTGCAAGAACAACACCGATCGAAGCGCGTGGATCCCACTTAGATTCTGCTTCGTCCAGCTTCTCGTCGATAGCCATTAGGCAAAGCTCAACAAGGTCTGACTCCATACGCATCATGATAGGTTGCGTCTCAGGGTCGCCGAAGCGGCAGTTGTATTCGATAACCTTAGGTGTGCCGTCAGCATCGATCATTAAACCAGCATAAAGGAAACCAGTGTAAGGTGCGCCTTCTGCATCCATACCACGTACCGTTGGGTAGATAACTTCCTCAAGGATACGGTTGTGGATTTCAGGAGTCACAACTGGAGCTGGAGAGTAAGCACCCATACCGCCAGTATTCGGACCAGTGTCTTTGTCGCCAACACGTTTGTGGTCTTGGCTGGTGGCCATAGGAAGAACGCTAGAACCGTCAACCATTACGATGAAGCTTGCTTCTTCGCCTTCAAGGAACTCTTCAATCACCACGCGACTGCCTGCTTCGCCAAATGCGTTGCCAGCAAGCATGTCTTTGATTGCGTCTTCAGCTTCTTCAAGTGTCATCGCAACGATAACGCCTTTACCTGCCGCAAGACCATCAGCTTTCACTACGATTGGTGCGCCTTGCTCACGTACGTAAGCGATAGCAGGATCGATCTCAGTGAAGTTTGCGTAGTAACCTGTTGGGATGTCATGACGAGCTAGGAAGTCTTTCGTGAATGCTTTAGAGCCTTCAAGCTGCGCTGCTGCTTGAGTTGGGCCAAAGATAGGCAGACCAACTTCGCGGAATGCGTCAACCACACCAATAACTAATGGCGCTTCAGGGCCAACGATTGTCAGTTCGATTTTTTTCTCTTGAGCAAACGCGACTAAACCTGCGATGTCTTCAACACCGATGTTTACGTTTTCAAGTTTCGGCTCAAGCGCAGTACCTGCGTTACCTGGAGCAATGAATACTGTTTCAACGTTTGGGTTTTGTGCTGCTTTCCAACCTAAAGCATGTTCTCTGCCGCCAGCACCGATGATTAATACGTTCATGTTTCAATCCTTAAGTCTTTAATTCTTAAAAGCCTCTCAAAGTTGAGAGGCTTGATAACTAATAATCGTTAGATAAACAGGAAATTAGTGGCGGAAGTGACGCATACCCGTAAAGATCATCGCCATGCCGTGTTCGTCTGCTGCTGCGATAACTTCGTCATCACGCATAGAGCCACCCGGTTGGATAACACACTTGATGCCAGCTTCTGCTGCCGCGTCGATACCGTCACGGAATGGGAAGAATGCATCTGATGCCATTACACAACCTTCAACCTGTAGACCTTCGTCTGCAGCTTTGATGCCTGCGATTTTCGCAGAGTAAACGCGGCTCATTTGGCCTGCGCCCACACCAATAGTCATGTCGCCTTTTGAGTAAACGATCGCGTTAGATTTAACGTACTTCGCTACTTTCCAGCAGAATAGCGCGTCTTTTAGCTCTTCAGCTGTAGGTTGGCGCTTAGAAACCACTTTAAGGTCATCTTCAGATACCATGCCTTGGTCGCGGTCTTGAACTAGCAAGCCACCGTTAACGCGTTTAACGTCAAAACCGGTTGTCTTAGTTGTCCACTCACCACACTCAAGTAGTCGAAGGTTTTTCTTAGCCGCTACGATTTCTATTGCTTCAGCAGAAACAGAAGGTGCAATGATAACTTCAACGAATTGACGCTCAGTGATAGCCGTTGCTGTCGCTGCGTCTAGCTCGCGGTTGAATGCGATGATGCCGCCAAATGCAGACGTTGGGTCTGTTTTGAATGCACGATCGTAAGCTTCTAGGATGTTTTCACCTAGTGCTACACCACATGGGTTAGCGTGCTTAACGATTACACATGCTGGCTGGTCGAACTCTTTCACACACTCAAGTGCTGCATCAGTGTCAGCGATGTTGTTGTAAGAAAGCGCTTTACCTTGAATTTGGCGAGCAGTAGACACTGACGCTTCTTCTGGGTTTGCTTCAACGTAGAATGCTGCTGCTTGGTGGCTGTTCTCACCGTAGCGCATGTCTTGTTTTTTCTCGAACTGTTGGTTGAACGTGCGAGGGAACTTAGACTCTTCGTCACCTTCTTTGTTCTCGCCGTAGCTAGGAACCATAGTGCCGAAGTAGTTTGCGATCATGCCGTCGTAAGAAGCCGTGTGCTCGAATGCTGCGATAGCTAGGTCGAAGCGAGTCTCTAGCGTTAGCGATTTCTCGTTCGCGTCCATTTCAGCAACAACGCGCTCGTAGTCGTGAGCGTTCACAACGATAGTCACGTCTTTGTGGTTTTTCGCTGCAGAGCGAACCATTGTAGGACCGCCGATGTCGATGTTCTCAACAGCATCAGCAAGGGTACAACCTTCTTTAGCAACGGTTTCTGCGAATGGGTATAGGTTTACAACAACCATATCGATAGGGTTGATACCGTGAGTTTCCATCACGTCATCGTCTTGACCACGACGGCCTAGAACACCACCATGAACTTTTGGGTGCAGAGTCTTAACACGGCCATCCATCATTTCTGGGAAACCAGTGTAGTCAGATACTTCTGTAACAGAGATGCCTTTTTCAGCAAGCAGGCGAGCAGTGCCACCGGTAGATAGGATATCTACACCACGGTTAGCAAGAGCTTGTGCAAATTCAACGATACCAGTTTTGTCTGATACGCTGATTAGAGCGCGGCGAATTGGACGAGCGTTATTCATGCTTCCATCTTCCTCAAATTCATGGGGTTAAAATAAAGATATTTGCCAAAAAAGAACTTGTTTCTATCTTCTTAGCGTGGATTATCTTAGATACCAGTTAAGAGATAAAATATTGGCCAGTTTTGGTAAAGACCTTTTGGGTTTGTCTTATGATCTCGCTATAAGATAACCAACTCCAAATTTGATGGCGCAGATTCTAACTAATTTATTACAAAAAAGCTCGCGCAATCGTTTGGCATCTCAAAATTAATTATTAAAAGTGCCATTTCAGCCTGAAAAGTAACGATAAGGTTAATTGTGGAATGGACGAAAGAGTAGGAAAAAACATGTTCCAGATCGGTGAATTAGCGAAACGATGCGGTGTGACGGCCGATACCTTGCGATTTTATGAGAAGAATAATCTGATTGCGCCAGCCAGTCGCAGTGAGTCGGGTTATCGTCTCTATGATGAAAATAACCAGAAACAGGTGACCTTTATTCTCAAATCCAAAGAGTTGGGGCTGAGTTTGGATGAGATTAAAGAATTGCTTGAGATTCGTTTGGAAGCGACACAGCACAGTTGCGCCGAAGTGAAGTCGATTACCACAACCAAGCTGGAGATGATTGATGAGAAGATTACTGAGCTCACCAAGATTCGCACTGCACTCAAGAAGATTAATGATGCGTGTTGTGGCCACATAGATGACGATGCGAGCCATTGTTCTATTCTGGCAGCCTTAGACTCAGCAAACCTTGATAAGGGGCGTTGCTGTAGCTAACAGCGCCTTTTATAACCAGTTCTGATACTAGATTTTTTCTGGTACTCAATCGACAATCTAAAAAAAAGCCAAACTCAATCAATGAGCTTGGCTTTCAATTCAATTAATTACGAAAGAACGATTAGTTCATGCCGTATTTTTTAAGTTTCTTGCGAAGAGTACCGCGGTTGATACCCATCATAGTTGCTGCGCGAGTTTGGTTACCGCGAGTGTACTGCATGATGGTGTCTAGTAGTGGCTGTTCAACTTCAGCTAATACTAGTTCGTATAACTCGCTGACTTCTTGACCGTTTAATTGAGCAAGGTAGTTTTTCAATGATGCTTTCACTGAATCACGTAGTGGTTTCTGCGTGATTTGGTCTTGTGATGTTACTGTAGTCACTGTCAATGCTTCTGAAGTCAGATTTTGTTCGAACATATTCGGTCTAGCTCTTCTCGTAATTATGGTGCAACGTTATCAAAATAACCTTCTAGCGCCTCAAGCTGCAGATCACCTGCTTCGAGTGCGTTGAAGGTACGGCGAAACTCACTCGCTTGTTCATGCTCTTTTAGATACCAACCCACATGCTTACGAGCGATGCGAGGGCCTAAAAACTCTCCATAGAATTCATGCAGAGCGTTAACATGACCAAGCATGATGTCCTTCACTTCCAAGATTGGGAGTGGGTCCATCGTGGTGCCGTTTTCCAAATAGTGTAGGATTTCGTTAAAAATCCACGGACGACCTTGGGCAGGACGACCAATCATCAAAGCGTCAGCGCCGGTGTACTCCAGCACAAACTTAGCTTTTTCCGGGCTATCGATATCACCGTTAGCAATAACCGGAATAGATACAGCTTGTTTCGCCGCTTTAATGTGTTTGTATTCTGCCTCACCTTTGTACATACAAGCGCGAGTTCTCCCGTGAAGGGCAAGTGCCTGTATGCCGCAGTCTTCGGCTATTTTAGCGATTTGGACACAGTTTCTGTTATCTGTATCCCAGCCTGTACGAGTCTTTAACGTTACTGGAACGTCGACTGCGTTTACAACAGCCTTCAAGATCTCTTCAATGAGTTCTGGATGCTGAAGTAGGGCAGAGCCCGCAAGCTTCTTATTCACTTTTTTGGCTGGACACCCCATATTGATATCGATGATTTGCGCACCGTTATCGACATTGAATTGAGCAGCCTCGGCCATAAGCTGTGGATCTGCACCAGCGATTTGTACTGAACGAATGCCCGATTCGCCTTCATGTACCATACGCTGCTGAGACTTCGACGTTTTCCAAACCTTAGGATTGGAGGACATCATTTCACTGACTGCCATCCCCGCACCATAGCGAAGACACAACTCACGGAATGGTCTATCCGTTACGCCAGCCATTGGAGCGACGATTAGATTGTTCTTAAGTTGATAATTTCCGATTTTCAAAACGTCATCACAGTTCTGTACCAGCAAGGGCGCGCATTTTACGCATTTTTTCGCTGCGTGAAAAGACTAATATTTGAGCATTTACAAATTGTTTTTGTAATTTGCATAAAATTCAATCAATTAGCGCCCAAAGTCTTGTCTAGCCTTGCTTGCGACCAGAGATACGACACCACTCTTGTTGCTCGATGATCGGATCAATGTGAAGCTCATCACGATAATAAGTCGCAACATCTTCCGCTTGTGTATCTAAAACACCCGACATCGCCAGCACACCATTTGGCTTAACTAGGCCTTTAATGATGCCTGAAAGGTCGCGTAATGGACCTGCAAGAATGTTGGCCACAACAACGTCAGCCAGTAAACCTTCAGGCTGATCTTGTGGCAAGAACACCTCTAGTTGCTCAGCAACGCCATTGCGTTGTGCGTTGTCTTTTGATGCAAGCAGAGCTTGAGGATCAATGTCGATCCCGATAACTTTTGCTGCGCCAAGTTTGATCGCTGCGATCGCTAGGATGCCTGAACCACAACCGAAGTCGATCACGGTTTTGCCTGTTAGGTCTAGGCCTTCAAGCCACTCAAGACACAATGCCGTTGTTGGGTGAGTACCTGTACCGAATGCAAGACCTGGATCCAGCATTACGTTTACAGCGTCAGGCTCAGGGATATCGCGCCAGCTAGGGCAGATCCATAAACGCTCACCAAACTTCATTGGGTGGAAGTTGTCCATCCATTCACGTTCCCAATCCTTGTCTTCAATTTGCTCTACTTTATGAGCAAAGTCTGCAGGGAACATGTTGCTTGCTTTAATCTGCGCTAGAACGACACCAGTATCAGTCTCAGCGTCGTAAAGCGCGAGAATGTCAGTATCACCCCAAAGGCGAGTTTCACCCGGCAGAGGCTCAAATACAGGGGTATCTTGTGCATCCAGGAAAGTTACAGAAAGAGCACCAGTCTCTTCCATTAACATGTCGCCGATTTGTTCGGCATTTTCATTGGTAGCATTAAGCTTGATTTGAATCCAAGGCATGGCTGCATCTTCTATATGAGAAAAATTGGATGGCGAGTCTAGCAGAAAATATGAGCAAATTCACCAAAACCCCACGGAATAAAATGGGGATTAAAGATTGAGTTTTTCGGTGCTCTAAAAACAAAAATGCTCACCGAAGTGAGCATTTTAAATGTTCTTAAAAGAACCGATTACTTAGGGCTAGTTTTATTGCAGACCAAGCTTCTTCTCAAGGTAGTGGATGTTCGCACCACCGTGTTGGAAGTTTTCGTCGTTCATAATAGACAGTTGAAGTTCAGTATTAACGTTAATACCTTCAACAATCATTTCACCCAGTGCATTCTTCATACGAGCGATAGCAACATCACGGTTCTCACCGTAAGTGATCAGCTTACCAATCATTGAATCGTAGTGTGGTGGCACTGTGTAACCTGTGTAGATATGAGATTCCCAACGTACGCCCATGCCGCCAGGTGCGTGGAAACGTTCAATCTTACCTGGAGAAGGTAGGAAACGAACTGGATCTTCCGCATTGATACGACATTCGATTGAGTGGCCACGCAGTTTAATATCATCTTGTGTGAATGATAGAGGCTGGCCAGCAGCAATACGCAGTTGCTCTTTCACTAGGTCGATACCCGTTACCATTTCAGTAATCGTGTGCTCAACCTGGATACGAGTGTTCATTTCGATGAAGTAGAACTCACCGTTCTCGTATAGGAATTCAAATGTACCTGCACCGCGGTAACCAATCTCAAGACAAGCACGAGTACAGCGTTCGCCGATGTACTTACGCATCTCTTCAGTGATACCTGGAGCGGGTGCTTCTTCCACAACTTTCTGGTGACGACGCTGCATTGAACAGTCACGCTCACCTAGGTGGATAGCATTACCTTGGCCATCTGCAAGCACTTGTACTTCAATGTGACGTGGGTTTTCTAGGAATTTCTCCATGTAAACCATGTCGTTGTTGAAACATGCTTTTGCTTCAGCACGAGTCATCGCGATAGCTTCTGTTAGTTCTGCTTCAGAACGAACAACACGCATACCACGCCCGCCGCCGCCGCCAGATGCTTTGATGATTACTGGGAAACCAATGCGCTTAGCGTGCGCTTTGTTTTTCGCGTCGTCGTCATCAAGAGGACCATCAGAACCTGGTACACAAGGTACGCCAGCTTTCTTCATTGACGTGATAGCTGACACTTTGTCACCCATCATGCGAATGGTTTCAGCTTTAGGGCCAACAAAGATAAAGCCACTACGCTCTACCTGTTCTGCAAAGTCTGCATTTTCAGATAGGAAGCCGTAGCCAGGGTGAACGGCTACTGCGCCTGTAACTTCAGCAGCGCTGATGATACGAGGGATGTTCAGGTAGCTATCGATACCACGAGCTGGACCGATACAAATGGTTTCGTCTGCAAGCAGTACGTGCTTAAGATCACGGTCAGCTGTTGAGTGAACAGCTACCGTTTTAATGCCAAGCTCTTTACATGCACGCAGAATACGTAGTGCAATCTCACCACGGTTCGCGATTACTAATTTATCTAACATAATGAGTGCTCTCTATTATTCGATAATGACTAGAGCTTGGTCGAATTCTACTGGTTGACCGTCTTCAACTAGGATAGCGGTAACAACACCAGACTTATCAGCTTCGATTTGGTTCATCATTTTCATTGCTTCAACGATACATAGAGTTTCGCCAGCTGTTACTGATTGACCAACTTTAACGAATGGTTTTGCGTCTGGGCTTGGAGCGCCGTAGAAAGTACCAACCATTGGAGAAAGAACTTGGTGGCCCGTTGGAACTGCTGGAGCCGCTGCTTCTGCTGCTACAGGTGCCGCTGCCGCAGGAGCTGCTGCCGCTGCTACAGGAGCTGGAGCTGCTGCATATTGAACAGGTGCTACAGGTGCAGTGCTGTTACGACTGATTCGTACTGACTCTTCACCTTCAGAGATTTCTAGCTCAGAAATACCAGACTCTTCAACCAATTCGATTAGCTTTTTGATTTTGCGAATATCCATTGTTTCTTTCTCTTTATCTGTTAATTGAACTTACTCTATGACTGAGTAGGTTAGTAATAGTTCGTTGTTTATGTTTACTTTGAGTTGAGCTTGCTGAGCGCAGCGGTCAAAGCAAATTGATAACCTTGGGCACCTAAGCCACAAATCACACCTTCTGCTTTATCAGATAGGTAAGAGTGGTGACGGAATGGTTCACGTGCGTGAACATTCGATAGATGGACCTCAATAAATGGGATCGCAACGCCAAGTAGTGCATCACGCAGTGCCACACTGGTATGTGTAAAGGCTGCTGGGTTGATAATGATAAAATCAACATTTTGATAAGCACTATGGATCGCTTCAATCAGTTCATACTCGCGATTTGACTGTAAGTGAGATAGCTCAACATCGTGTGCTTTCGCTTGCTCGGTCAATGAGCTAATAATCTGGTCAAGTGTTTGAGAACCGTAGTGTGCCGGCTCTCTTAGGCCTAACAGGTTAAGGTTTGGGCCATTTAAAACTAGAATGCGAAACTTTGTAGACATCGTGGGGCTATCTTCCTTTATCGTGTTTACGAACGTGAATGTTGCCATTTTATTGAAAATTTGCGGTTAATTTCTAGTGAGAAAAACCCAAATTTAAAAATTAGAACCAGATTATAGCTAATTCAGCGCAAATCGCAGCAATTTACTGGTCTAATCTCCTATTGATACAGCATGGAATTGTTACCAACTTAACAAAAAAGTGCCTTAGCCTTAATTTGGGGCGGGATATTTGAGATCAAGATCAGCCATAAAAAAACCGCCACATAGGTGACGGTTTAGGTAAGGTCTGTTTTAAACAGTAATCCAGGGTGTGACTGGTTGCTTATGCCAGTTCTGCTTTCTCGGCAATCAGCTTATCAACCACACTTGGGTCTGCCAAAGTAGAGGTATCACCTAGGTTACCTGTATCACCGGTAGCAATCTTACGCAGGATACGACGCATGATTTTACCTGAACGAGTTTTCGGTAATGAGTCGGTCCAGTGCAGTACATCTGGCGTTGCGATTGGGCCAATCTCTTTACGTACCCAGTCTTTCACTTCTTTATGAAGTTCAGCTGTTGGGAACTCGCCATCATTCAGCGTGATGTAAGCGTAAATTGCTTGGCCTTTAATATCGTGAGGAATACCCACAATCGCTGCCTCTGCAATCTTATCGAACGCTACTAGAGCCGATTCAATCTCTGCAGTACCCATACGGTGACCAGACACGTTAAGTACGTCATCAACGCGACCAGTAATCCAGTAGTAGCCGTCTTCATCACGACGCGCGCCATCACTGGTGAAGTACATGCCTTTAAACGTAGAGAAGTAAGTCTGTTCAAAGCGGTCATGATCGCCATGAACAGTACGCATTTGGCCCGGCCAAGAATCTAGGATTACTAGGTTGCCGTCAGTTGCGCCCTCAATGATGTTACCCATGTTATCAACCAGTGCCGGTTGTACACCGAAGAATGGA
This sequence comes from Vibrio sp. Isolate34, assembly GCF_022397915.1. Lineage (GTDB taxonomy): Bacteria > Pseudomonadota > Gammaproteobacteria > Enterobacterales > Vibrionaceae > Vibrio. Next base: position 38,224 of record NZ_JAKEUO010000016.1, read on the forward strand.
CGCGTTGCTGAACCTGGTTTTAGGTCGGTTGCGCCCGGTAGTGGTGCGATTAAGATGCCGCCCGTTTCAGTTTGCCACCATGTATCAACAATTGGAGACTGCTCATTACCAATCGTTTTGTAGTACCACTCCCACGCTTCTGGGTTGATAGGTTCACCTACTGAGCCCATGATTCTTAGGCTGTCACGAGAAGTACCTTCAACCGCTTCATTGCCTTTCGCCATCAATGCACGAATAGCCGTTGGCGCAGTATAAAGAATATTAACTTGGTGCTTATCGACCACTTCACTCATGCGGCTGGTGTTCGGGTAGTTCGGCACGCCTTCAAACAGAATGGTTTTTGCACCATTAGCTAGCGGCCCGTATACAAGGTATGTGTGACCCGTGATCCAACCCACATCGGCTGTACACCAGAAGGTTTCGCCTTCTTGGTAATCGAATACATATTTAAAGGTCATCGCTGCATAAACAAGGTAACCACCTGTGGTGTGCATAACACCTTTAGGTTTGCCCGTTGAGCCTGACGTGTAAAGGATGAACAGTGGATCTTCTGCGTTCATCTCTTCTGGTGGGCAATCTGCCGATACGTTTGCAATAGCATCGTGCCACCAAACATCACGGTGTTCATGCCAAGCAACATCACCGCCAGTACGTTTGAATACCACAACCTTCTCGATGTTCTTCACTTCAGGGTTAGTTAGCGCTTCATCAACGTTTTTCTTAAGTGGAACAGCACGGCCGCCACGCACGCCTTCATCGGCAGTGATAACGACTTTAGAATTTGAATCGATAATACGACCAGACAGAGCTTCTGGTGAGAAACCACCAAATACTACCGTGTGAACTGCACCAATACGGGTACATGCCAGCATTGCTACTGCCGCTTCTGGCACCATTGGCATGTATAAACAAACCACATCACCTTTACGTACGCCTTGCTCTTTCAGAGCATTTGAAAACAGGCACACTTCTTTGTGTAGTTCATTAAAAGTTAGGGTTTTATCATCGGCAGGATCATCGCCTTCCCAGATGATAGCGACTTCATCACCGCGTTCAGCAAGGTGACGGTCGATACAGTTAGCCGATACGTTAAGCGTGCCATCTTCAAACCAGCGGATGTCGATATGACCAGGGTCGAAAGAGGTATTCTTTACCTGTGTGAAAGGCTTAATCCAATCAACGATTTTTCCATGTTCACCCCAAAAGCCTTCAGGGTCAGAAACAGATTGCTGGTACATGGCTAGGTAAGTGTCATTATCCGCGTGTGTGGTTGATTTAATATTTTCTTTTACCGGATAAACGTGGGCTTCACTCATTGCATCTCTCCTTGTGCCTACATTCCTAATGAACTGGCAACTTCCTTTGTGTTCAGTTTTTAGGTCTATTACAGAACCGTCTTTGTGTTATCACTCTCGGCTAGGACGGCGATTTCCACAATTAGACTTTAGGATGAGACGCCGCTTTTCACTTACAAAATAGCGAGTTAAGTTCATTTTTGAGATGTTGCTCTCTATGTAGAAAGCCAGTGGTTGAATTAAGAATAAGAAGAGTTGAAGCGGGGCAGGTCACCGTGTTTCAGGCGAACAAAGATCAGCGCAGCGGAGATAGCGTCTTGTAATGCATCATGTTTATTGACCGGAATCGGCAAATCAAGCTGGCGACAGATGGCATCCATACTGAGATCGAAGTAGGCATTGGGCAACTGTCTTTCGAGTTTGTCTTGATAGAGTTGGCTCACTTCGACTAATCGGTTAGGCAGCGGAAATCCGAGCTGTTTTAAACAGGCACGGTCGAGAATTTTCTTGTCATAGCGGATGTGATAGCCGACTAAAGGACGATTACCAATGAAGCTTAGTAGCTCAATTAGAGCCTGTTTTTCTTCGATTCCATGCTTGAGATCTTGATGGCGAATGCGGTGGATTTTTATCGAATTGCAATCGAGCGATTGAGGCGCCCGCAGCCGCACTTCAAAAGGTTGGCTGGTGATGATTCGGTTACCGATGATCTTCGTTGCGGCAATGGTCACCAGTTCGGCTTGATTGGGATCGAGGCTGGTGGTTTCACAATCGAGTGAAACATATTCTTGATGAACAGGCGCAGTAAACAGAGGCTGATACGGAGAGCCTTTGAGCTTGTGATGCCAGTAGTAGCGAACCAGTCTATTCATCGTTCAATCGCCTAGTCCCTTATTTGATAGTGGTAGCCGAGCCATTGCTTGAATTTCTTAACCACGTGCAGGCTATGACGAAGCAGATCTCGGTCAGCTCGTTCCATTAGTTTGACGTCTATTTTATTGCTGCTGTGTTGTTGCGATAGGCGTTGCGATAAGCGCCACTTAAAGAACTGCTTGAGCGCTTCATTGAGGTTATCCGCGGTGCTTTGCTCTAGTACCTTCTTACTCACGAGATGCTCAATGCGTTCGAAGGTGTTATTGACCGTCACACCATGTTCAAGGCTCAGCGCTCTGACACCGTGCACGAGAGGGAAAATACCGCCTTGTTTGATGTCGAGTCCTGACTTGGATTGTTTCACATTACCAAACAGGGTCAGGGGAACCGAGAAGTTCAGAGCAGGGCGGCAGAACTCGGTCAGAATCAACTCTTGTCCGAGCATCAAATCACTCAAGTGCTGTTTGACCGGTTTGAGTAGTTCTCTGTTTCCCGCCACGGCGTGTGCGTCCGCCATGATGGCGATATCCATCACGGTCTCTGGCGTTGCTTTTCTTACCCAACTGGTGAGGGTTTGTTTCCACTCTTGCTCTGAATGCACCCATTTCGGATTGTTGACCATCACGTTGCCCGGGCATAACGGATACCCCAATTGCTGCAGTGTGTGGGTGAGGTCGTTCATGGCACTTTGACATTGATGCCACTCCAAACCATCTTGAATAATCAGAGCGTTGTCTTGATCGGTTTTGAGAATTTGCTCCCCGCGCCCCTCAGAACCCAATACGATCAGGCAGCAATGATTGTGCAGCGCTGGCGGGATAACCAACTCAAACGCCTTCTCTATAATCTGTTCATTTACTGCTGAAATTAGCTCCATGATAAAGCGTGTACGAATGCCATTACTGAGTAAGCTTTCGACCAATTGACGCTGCTTGTTGGAAGCCATGGCCAACTCTTCAATGCTGGTGGCTCGCGCAATTCGCAGAGTTAGCACGTGCGAGTGAGTGGAGAACGCACTGAGTATTTGCGTCATATCGACCATGCCCACTGCGTTTTGACCATCACAAACCATCAGCCTTTTTACACGATTTCGGGTCATAGTGATCATGGCATTAAACAAAAAATCGCCTTGATTAACATGTAAAACAGGGAAGGTTGCTATCTCGCCAACCGCAGTATCGAGCGGGAGATTATCGAGCATCACCGCGTGCAATAAATTGGTTCGTGTGACGATTCCATACGGAAAGGTACATGATGATCCAAAAGCTTTTGGATCATCATGATCTAAATGAACCAGAGCCGAGTCCAACCCTTGCTCTTTAAGGGTTTGAGTCACTTGGTTAATCGGTTGTTCGGGTTCGAGTATCAGTGGTGGGTGATAAATAGATTCGTCGACTTTGGTCAGTATGAACTCAGCAAGATTCTGTTGCTGCTGAGCCGCTTCAATCAATGCTTTTCGGGTTGAGAGGTTACTATCAAAATAAGCCGCGAACTGACCATTGGCGTGGTAAAGCTCAAGGAAGATATCGGTTGGTAATAGATAACTTAAGGTATCTTCCAGCGCGATATATTGGTGCTTGGTGTGAGGCTCAAACTGACTACGCACATCGAAAATATCGTCATTGGCATAGTGCGCGTAGATCTCACCATCGCTGCTGGCACGCTCTTCGACGGCCCCTTTAATCAGAATATGCAGATGGCGACTTGGGCGGTCGGCCTCCAAGATCACCTCGTGCGCTCGGTAATAAACCACATCTAATGAGGAACGCAGCGTTAACTGTTCCGCGTCGGACAGGCTGTCGAAGGGCGGGTGCTGCATATTAAATTTATCAGGCATAAGCATCGAAACAATTGGGAGTCTTTACTTAGTCTGGCAAATTACCAGCGAAGCTCCAGACGACTTTAGTCTAAATGCGAGAATGGGTATCGATGAGAGTGAGATATTTCATTGAAATGCGATATTCAAACTAATTGAATATGGGAATACTATCCCAGTAATAATTCCCTTTTTCATCGTATGCGAGATAGGCATAATTAGTGCTGCCTTTTTCCGCACATTTTTATAGGTTATTTATGTTTAGCCCTTCCCCTTATGGCTGGATCTCTCAGTATTTTCTTGGTTTCTTTTTTGCCTATGGCGTTTATCTGCCATTTTGGGCGCTGTGGTTTGAAGACCAAGGCGTTTCTGCGGGGGACATTGGTGTATTGATTGGTGTGGGTTTGGCTACGCGTTGTGTTGCCAACTTTGTGATAACACCACGTATCTATAAAGTTGAGCATTTAATGCCAGCACTGCGTTGCCTCAGTTTTGTCGCGCTATTATTTGTTGGTTTCCATTTCTTTACTGGTGGTAGCTTTTTATTGATGCTACTAGCAACGGTAATGTTCAACCTCTGCTATGGACCGATTATTCCGCTCTCGGATGCAATGGCGAACCATTACAGCCGTCTTAAGATGCTCGACTACGGACGTACACGCTTGTGGGGTTCAGTGGCATTTATTGCGGGTTCTACCGTGGTTGGTTATCTGGTGGCTGAATTTGGCACGGATATGATCTTATATACTGCGCTGGCAGGGGTGTTGGTTTCTCTGTTGCTCGCGATGAGAAACCCAAACGTGATGCCGGTGACAGAGTCTGAGCAAGTCGCTGAAAGACCTAAACTTGGCCAACTATTACGTGAATCTTCGGTAGTGAAGTTTCTTGCATTGATGGCACTGCTTCAAGGAAGCCACGCCGCGTATTACAGTTTTAGTGCGATTTACTGGAAAGAGGCGGGGCACTCTGAGGCTATCATCGGTTATCTGTGGAGCTTGGCTGTGGTTGCTGAGGTGGCAGTATTTGCTCTGAGCAAGCGACTGTTTGCTGGATTATCATTACGCACTCTGTTTGTGATTGCTGGCATCGGGGTTATGGCTCGTTGGGGGATCACCGCATCAACGACCGCGATTCCAGTATTGATAGTGGCTCAGCTGTTGCACGGGGTGACATTTGCGATGGCACATATCGCTGCGATTCAATACATTCAGTCTCAAGAGTCGAACAAAATGGTGGCACTGCAGGCGCTTTACAATGCGATACCACTTGGTGCTTTTATCGCGATAATGACGACCCTAAGTGGTTGGGGCTACGAATTGTGGGGCGCGAATATCTTCTGGGCGATGGCTGCGATGGGTGGACTGGCACTGTTTATCAAGCTGGATGAAAGAAGCTCTGTGGTTGAGATTAATCAAACAGTCGCGGAAAACTCGGATTCAAAGCAATCTGAAGCACATAGTTAATGGCTACGCTTGATATTTAAAGCCCAAAGCACAGAATTTAAGCGATGCGATTGAGTTAATTCCACATCCTTAGTTAAATGAAACCTCTCCCTATGGAGAGGTTTTTTATGGATGAAGAAAGGGTTTTCAATGCAAGGATGGGTAGTAATTCCAGTCTCTTTAGCCTACTTGGGCGTGTTATTTCTGATCGCTTGGTATGGAGACAGGCAGGTTCGTTGGCTATCGCGTTGGCGCCCGTGGATCTATAGCCTTTCTATTGCGGTGTATTGTACCTCTTGGACCTTCTATGGAACGGTGGGTCAGGCGAGCAATAATCCTTGGTCTTTTTTACCCATCTATCTCGCACCGATTTTGGTCTTCACTCTCGGCTGGCGGATCTTAGCGCGGCTGATCTTGATAGCGAAGCGTGAACACATTACCTCTATTGCCGACTTTATCGCGGCTCGCTACGGAAAATCCCAAGGCTTGGCGGTGGCTGTCACCGTGATTGCTGTGGTCGGTATTCTTCCTTATATCGCGTTGCAATTGCGTGGTATCACCATGGGGTTGGATATTGTTGCTCCGAGTCTGGCTCAAGACTTTGGTTATCAGGATTATCACGTCTCTTGGTTTGTGGTTGGCGCACTGGCCATCTTTACGATGTTGTTTGGTACCAGGCACATCGACAACACGGAACATCACCGTGGCATGATGATGGCGGTGGCATTTGAGTCCATCGTTAAGCTGGCGGCATTCCTGATTGTTGGTCTGTTTATTATGTATCTGGCTATGAGCAGCGACAAGATCGACCTGTTAGATGTGGCTGCGAGCACTTATGAATCGCCGAATATTCCGACCTTAATTATTCATACCGTTTTAACCATGTTGGCGATTGTCTGTCTGCCACGCCAATTCCATACCATGGTGGTTGAAAACGAACGCCCTCAAGATCTGCACACAGCACGTTGGTTATTTCCGCTTTATCTGATTTTAATGGGGTTGTTCGTATTACCAATTGCGTGGGCAGGTCAGGGATTATTGACCGACATGCCAGCCGATACTTACGTTATCAGTGTGCCAATGGCAGAGGGTGCTAATCATATCGCTTTGCTCGCTTTCCTTGGCGGTACTTCTGCTGCGAGTGGCATGGTGATTGTCTCGACCATCGCGTTAGCAATCATGGTTTCGAACGATTTAGTGATGCCTTTGCTTCTGCGTCGTATGCGCTTAACTCAAAGAACACATCGTCATTTTTCGGGGCTGTTGCTCGTTATTCGTCGCGGGTTGATCTTGTTGCTGCTTCTTGGCGCTTGGTTGTTCTATCAGGCGCTCGACACCATTCATTCCTTGTCTGCAATTGGCTTTCTTTCGTTTGCGGCGATTGCTCAATTCGCTCCGGCGCTGATTGGCGGTTTGTACTGGCGTCCGGGTAACAGAAAGGGTGTGTATGTCGGCTTAATGGTCGGTTCGGTGATCTGGCTGATTACTCTAATGAGTCAAACCAGCATGTTGGCAGGCGATAGCGAAAGTAACCTTTTGCTGTGGATTATCACGCCGCCAGAGTTGCTCAGTAGCTGGAATATCAGCAGTTCGAATTGGGGCATTGTGCTGAGTATTGTGCTTAATACCTTGTGCTATGTCGTGGTTTCGATGTCGACAAGACCAAGCCTAAGTGAGCGCTTACAATCGGCAGCATTTGTTGGTACGCCGCTGCCTGAGAATGAAAATATCAGCCTTTATCAGAACCGTGTGACGGTCGCTGAATTAGAGATGTTGGCGTCGCGCTTTGTTGGTCGAAAGCGAGCGAAAAGCGCCTTACACAGCTATTGGCAACAACACGGACAGCCGCTGCTTCCTAATCAACAAGCGCCCGCAAGTTTGATTCGACATGCAGAGCGCGTACTCGCGGGTGTGTTTGGTGCCTCTTCCGCTAAGTTAGTACTTACTTCTGCTTTACAAGGCAGAAACATGCAGCTTGAAGAGGTCGCGACCATCGTTGATGAAGCCTCTGAACTGTATGATTTCAGCCGTGGCTTACTGCAAGGTGCGATTGAACACATAGGCCAAGGTATTGCAGTAATAGACAAACAGATGAGGCTGGTGGCGTGGAATCAACGTTACTTAGAGTTGTTTGAATTCCCCGCGGGTTTGATTCAGGTTGGGCGACCCATTTCAGATGTGATTCGCCATAATGCAGAGCAAGGTTTGTGTGGTCCGGGTGACCCAGAAGATCACGTTCGCCGCCGCGTTTATCACCTTGAACAAGGCACGCGACACACCTCTTCTCGTATTCGTCCTGATGGTCGAGTGATTGAGGTACAAGGTAACCCGATGCCAAGTGGCGGTTTCGTAATGAGCTTCACTGATATCACGGTATTCAGACAAGCAGAGCAAGCACTAAAAGATGCCAATGAAACCTTGGAATCGAGAGTTCACGAACGAACTCAAGAGCTCGAAAAGCTGAACCATCGCTTGGTCAAGGCGACACAAATCTCTGACCAAGAATCGCAATCTAAGAGTCGTTTTTTAGCCGCGGTGAGTCACGACTTGATGCAGCCACTCAATGCCGCGCGTTTGTTTGCTTCATCACTTTCTGAAGTAGCAAAGGAGCAAGAGGTGAAGCAGCTTTCGTCTCATATCGAGAGTGCACTTGGAGCAGCAGAAGACCTGATTGGTGACTTGTTGGATATCTCTCGACTGGAGTCTGGCAAGCTAGAAACCAACATTCACGCGATTGCTGTGCACGATGTGCTAACCAACTTAAATGCGGAATTTAGTGCTTTAGCGAGACAACAAAAAATTGAGTTCAAGATGATTCAATCATCATTGTTTATTCACTCTGACCCTAAGTTGTTGAGGCGTGTGATTCAGAACTTTTTGACTAACGCCTTTCGTTACAACCCAGAAGGGAAAGTGGTACTCGGGGCGAGACGAGTCAATGGTCAGGTACGAATTGATGTGTGGGATAACGGAACTGGTATTGATGAAGACAAGCAGCAAGAGATCTTCGAAGAGTTTACTCGTGGTAGCCAAGTGCGTGCAGACCAAGGCTTGGGGCTAGGGCTCGCCATATCTAAAGGTATTGCTCATGTGCTTGGTCATCAAATATCGATGCGTTCATGGCCGGGGCAAGGCAGTGTTTTCTCTATCACCTTAGCGAGAGCGGAGCAGGTCGCTCCGGTTGTGCAAGCTTCAGCGCCAATGGCGACCAGTGATATCGAGCACTTGAAGATACTGTGTGTCGATAATGAGCGCGAGATTTTGGTCGGAATGGAGAACCTGATTGGACGTTGGGGTTGTGAGGTTAAGACCGCGGTTGATCTGGTCGAAAGCTTGAAGTGTCTCGACGATGATTGGCAGCCGGATGTGATCTTCTCTGATTATCGTCTCGACAATGGTCGAACTGGTCTAGAAGTGTTGCAACAGTGTCGCTTGCGCCTTGGAGATTCCTTTGAGGGTGTCATTATTAGTGCTGATAGAACCGATGACATGTTGGCAGCGATAAAGGCCAATAGCTTTAGCTTCATTGCCAAGCCAGTGAAACCGTTAAAGCTCAGAGCAGTACTGAACCGTGTGAGTTAATGAAACTAACGGCAAGTGTGAAAAAGGCCTCGTATGAGGCCTTTTTTGTCTCTGCTATTTTAGCAAGCTTCAGCAAATGTTTGTCAGCTTGCTAACTAACCTGCAATACCACCCTGCGTCAGTGTGGTTGGATCTAGCAGCTTGCTGAGTTCTTCTCGGCTGAGATCGGTTTCTCTTTCTGCAACATCAAGAATAGGCAAGCCCTCTTTGTAGGCCTTCTTGGCAATATCAGCAGCTTTCAAGTAACCAATAACAGGGTTGAGTGCAGTCACTAGAATAGGGTTTTTAGATAAAGCCAAATCAAGGTTGTCTTGGCGCACCGTGAAGGTTGCAACGGCTTTATCTGCTAAGGCGACAGAGCTGTTAGCTAAAAGCTCTATACTTTCTAATACGTTATGAGCAATCACTGGCAGCATCACATTCAGTTGGAAGTTGCCTGATTGGCCTGCCACAGTAATGGTGGTGTCGTTACCAATCACTTGTGCTGCTGCCATTGCGGCGGCTTCTGGAATCACAGGATTTACTTTGCCGGGCATGATAGATGAGCCTGGCTGTAGCGCCTGCAATTCTATTTCACCCAAGCCTGCTAATGGGCCTGAGTTCATCCAGCGAAGATCGTTTGAGATCTTCATGATCGCAACTGCTGCAGTTTTGAGCTGACCCGAGAATGCAACGATCGCGTCTTGGCTGCTGAGGTTGAAAAAGAAGTTTTCACTTGAGTTAAAACTGATCTTTGTCGATTGAGACAGGTTACTTGCAAACTTATCGGCAAAGCGTGGGTCGGCATTGATGCCTGTGCCCACCGCCGTTCCACCTTGAGCAAGTGCTTTGATAGCAGGTAGGGTGCTTTCAATGGCTTGCTTAGCGTGTTCAATCTGGAATTTCCAACCACCAAGCTCTTGAGCAAAGGTAATTGGCATCGCATCCATTAGGTGAGTACGGCCTGTTTTTACTACCTCGGTTAGTTCTTGCTGTTTAACGGTAAGTGCTTCTGAAAGGTGAGTTAATGCAGGCAGCAGTTTGTTTTCAGCCATCAGAGCGACACTGACTTGAATTGCGGTTGGTACCACATCGTTGCTGCTTTGGCCCATATTGACGTGATCATTCGGATTCACGTCCCCTTGCAAACTTCTTGAAGCGAGTGTTGCAATCACTTCGTTGGCATTCATGTTGGAACTAGTACCAGAACCAGTTTGGTAAACATCGATCGGGAATTGTTCGAGGTATTTACCATCGATGATCTCTTGGCTCGCTTCGGCGATCGCGTTGGCAATATCACCTTCCAATAAGCCCAACTGAGCGTTGGTGTCTGCGGCGGCCTGCTTAATGAATGCCAATGCTTGAATGAAGCTGGCTGGCATCTTGTGTGAACTAAAGGCAAAGTTATCTGCAGCACGTTGAGTTTGTGCTTGGTATAGCGCATCGGCAGGGACTTTTACTTCCCCCATGCTGTCTTTCTCAATTCGATATTGTAGGGTCATCTTCTATCCTTGTTAGCCAAGTGGGGCTTGGACTTGTTGTAGTGTTTGGCTGAGATTCAAAAAACGCGCTTGGCCTTGAGGTTGCTGGCAGTAGTGGCGTTTCAAATAAAATAGTGGTGAGTGAATAGAGTCTAGGCAGATATGTCGAAAGGCGAAACTGCGCTCTGGAGACTCAATCGCTTCAATCAAATGGAAGAAAACTTGGCGCAGGTACAGCTCACACAACAAGATATTTTCTTGGGCGGCGTGCTTTTCATAGTAAGCGGAAAGCGTCAGTGCGCACTCGATGTAGTCTCGAATCACAAATGGCTCATGGCCTTGAACTTGCTCTAATGAAGCAAAGCGATCTTGTGCTTTGTAAAACCTCGAATAGAGACCCTGCTGTTCTTTCATCATCATTTGCATCTCTTTATTTGATGTTAATGATAATTATTATCAAATGAAATTTTAAAAACAACCCTTTGTTTGTCTTTTTATAAAATGAAACGGGAAAAGAAAAAGCCGATACATAACGTATCGGCTTTCTGAGATTCAGTACTTAATCCCTACAATGTAAGTACTGATTCATTTTTTGCTAAACATCTGTGTTTAGTGGTCGTGCTTAGTGGTCGTGAGCTTCACCTGCACCTTTCGGGTAACGGATGTTCTCAACCATGTCTTGTACATCTTGTGGTACTTCAGCTGTTACTTTGTTTACAGCAATCGATACTACGAAGTTTAGACACATACCTAGCGTACCGATGCCTTCTGGGCTGATACCAAACCACCAGTTTTCAGGTGTGCTTGCTGCTGGGTTAATGAACTTGAAGTAGATGATGTAGCTTGCTGTGAAGGCAATACCTGACAACATACCTGCAATTGCGCCTTCCTTGTTCATCTTCTTGTAGAAGATACCTAGGATAATCGCTGGGAAGAAGGATGCTGCCGCTAAGCCGAAGGCAAACGCTACTACCTGTGCTACGAAGCCTGGTGGGTTAATACCTAAGTAACCTGCACCGACAATCGCGACCATGGCAGCCAAACGAGCGGCTAAGAGCTCTTGCTTGTCGGTCATGTTTGGTCTGAAGCCTTTCTTCAACAAGTCATGTGAAATCGACGTTGAGATAACCAGTAATAGACCCGCGGCAGTTGATAGTGCGGCTGCTAGGCCACCTGCTGCTAGTAGTGCTACAACCCAGTTTGGTAGTTTCGCTAGCTCTGGAGAAGCCAGTACGATGATGTCACGGTTGATCTTCATCTCGTTGCGTTCATCGCCCGAGTAGAACATTTTTCCATCGCCGTTCTTATCTTCCCAACCTACTAGGCCAGTGCTTTCCCAGTTTTTGTACCAGCTTGGTGCGTCTGCTGCTGCGACACCTTGCATGTCAGGGCCGTTGATTGTTTCGATCATGTTTACACGAGCGAATGCTGCAACGCCTGGTGCTGTTGTGTATAGCAATGAGATGAACAGTAGAGCCCAACCCGCTGAGATACGAGCATCACGTACTTTTGGTACCGTGAAGAAACGAATGATTACGTGTGGAAGACCCGCAGTACCGACCATTAGAGCCGCACAGATGAAGAATACATCTACCATGCTCTTGTTACCTTCGGTATAGGCGGTAAATCCGAGTTCTTCGGTGAGTCCATCCAGTTTATCAAGTAGGTATACATCCGTGCCTGATAGCGTAGAGCCCATACCAACTTGTGGAAGTGGGTTACCTGTCATCATGATTGATGTAAAGATTGCTGGAACAAGGAAGGCGAAAATGAGGACACAGAATTGAGCTACCTGCGTATAAGTGATGCCTTTCATGCCACCAAGTACTGCGTAGAAGAACACAATACCCATACCAATGATGATACCTAGGTTAATGTCGACTTCTAGGAAACGAGAGAATACAACACCTACACCACGCATCTGACCTGCAACGTATGTGAATGATACGAAGATTGCACAGAATACCGCTACCATACGTGCTGTTTTCGAGTAGTAACGTTCGCCGATAAAATCAGGAACCGTAAACTGACCGAACTTACGTAGGTAAGGTGCTAAACATAGCGCAAGTAGTACATAACCACCTGTCCAGCCCATTAGGTAAACCGCACCGTCGTAACCAACGAATGAGATGATACCTGCCATTGAGATGAATGACGCTGCCGACATCCAGTCAGCGGCTGTCGCCATACCGTTTGCGACTGGGTGTACACCACCGCCCGCAACGTAGAATTCACTCGTAGACCCTGCGCGAGCCCAGATTGCGATGCCGATATACAGTGCGAAAGTGATACCGACGAGAATAAACGTCCAAGTTTGAATATCCATGTTCTAGCCTCTAGTCTTCCTGTACGTTGTATTTTTTGTCGAGCGCATTCATGCGAACAACGTAAATAAATATCAGCGCCACGAAGGTGTATATCGAACCTTGCTGAGCGAACCAAAATCCTAGCTTGAACCCGCCAAACTGAACGGTATTGAGGGCATCCACAAATAAGATGCCAGCGCCGTAAGACACTGCAAACCAGACCGCGAGCAGTGTTCCCATAATTCCCAAGTTTTCCTTCCAGTAGGCTTGAGCATGTTCCGTAGATTCGAACGCCATTGCCTTCTCCTTTATTCCGTTTTCGTAGAAACCGTTTTTGTAAAATAGCGTGTTAACGTAATGTTACGATTTAGAATGTAGCAAGGATGAGTCAAGGGATCTGTGCAACTTTAGTCGGGATACTATTGGCGCTAATGTACTGAAATATGGGAGTTAGGAGACAGAACCATAGAAAAATGTGATGTTACAGGGTTGTTAAGTTAGCCAAAGGTCTAACAAAGAGGGATGAATTAGAGTGCGAGTCATAAAATTTAACAACTAAATGACTGAGAAACGGTATTTAGTCCTGCGTATGACACGAAGGGAAACATAAGTTTGTTATAGTAACTAAAGCACTTTCATCGGCCGTGCCATGCTTAGCGGCAGAAGATCAACATGCTTATATCTTGAGTTTTATTCTTTGGGGGAACGAATTGGACGCAATAACTATCAACCACTTATTTTTAACTGGTGCGGTGCTCATCGCCATCAGTGTGCTTTTCTCACAAGTGTCCTCGCGATTGGGCGTTCCGATTCTTTTGATCTTTTTGTTCGTTGGTATGTTGGCGGGTGAAGATGGTCCGGGTGGTATTAATTTTGATGATTACTCACTGACTTATTTGGTGAGTAACCTCGCGCTTGCCGTGATCTTGCTGGATGGCGGTATGCGCACCAAGGTCGCAAGCTTCAAGGTCGCGTTCTGGCCGTCGCTCTCATTAGCGACAATAGGCGTAGCCTGTACTGCGACTCTAACCGGTTTAATGGCCGCGTGGCTGTTTGACCTGTCACTGATGCAGGGTATTTTGGTTGGTGCGATTGTTGGTTCAACCGATGCGGCAGCAGTATTCTCTTTGTTGAAAGGGCAGAGCCTTAACGAGCGTGTTGGCTCAACCTTAGAGATCGAATCGGGTACCAATGACCCAATGGCAGTCTTCCTGACGGTGACTTTAATCGCACTACTTGGCACCCCAGATGCTGAGATGGGAATGAACTTCCTACTGAAAAGCTTCGCGATGCAGTTTGGTGTCGGTACGCTTATCGGGCTTGGTGGTGGTTGGGTTCTATGGAGTCTAATCAACCGAGTTCAACTGGCTGATGGCCTGTATTCGATTCTGGTGCTCAGTGGCGGTGTGGCTCTGTTTGCCTTCTCTAACATGCTTGGCGGTAGTGGCATCCTATCGATTTACCTAGTGGGCTTGTTCATTGGTAATCGTCCGACGCGCTCTCGACACTCGATTCTTAATGTCCTTGATGGCATGACCTGGCTAAGCCAAATCGTTATGTTCTTGGTGTTGGGTCTATTGGTGACACCATCGACCTTGATGGACATTGCTCTTCCTGCGTTAGCACTGGCTTTCGGTATGATCTTGTTTGCTCGTCCACTGTCGGTTTGGTTGGGTTTGCTGCCGTTCAGAAGCTTTACTACCAAGGAACGCTGGTTTGTTTCTTGGGTCGGTTTACGTGGCGCAGTGCCGATCATTCTGGCTGTGTTCCCGATGATGGCTGGCCTGCCTAACGCTCAGCTTTACTTCAATATCGCCTTCTTCGTGGTTATGGTGTCGCTGATTGTTCAAGGCGGCAGCTTAATGAAAGTCGCGAGATTGGCTCAAGTGACACTACCTCCAACACCGACACCGATTTCGCGTACAGGCATTGAAATCTACCCTGCCAGTGAGTGGGAAATGTTTGTCTACAAGCTGAAAGAAGAGAAGTGGTGTGTGGGCGAACCACTGAAGCGCTTGTCTATGCCGGAAGGAACGCGAATTACTGCACTGTTTAGAAAGGATGCCTTGCTTCACCCATCGGGCAGTACCGTGCTAGAGGCGAACGATATTCTCTGTGTGCTTGGCCAAGATAAAGATCTAGATAGCCTAAGTGAGCTATTCAGTGAGGCCCCTTTGGCCGAAGACGCAGCTCGATTCTTTGGTGACTTCTTCCTTGAGGTTGGGCTATCGATTGCCGCGGTGAGTGATTGCTATGGCATTGAACTTGGCTCGGAAGAAGAGCGCGACATGACGCTAAAACAGTTGGCTGAACGCGAGCTTGGCGCACACCCAGTATTGGGAGACAGCTTCGAATGGCATGACATCAATTGGGTAGTCGCAGAGATAGATGATCATAAAGTCGTCAAGCTGGGTTTATGTTTGCCTAAGACGACTTTAGAAGAGGATATGAGTGAAGCCTAGTTATGGACTTCTTGTAGCAAGATAACTGCTTGAGTTCGGTTTTTCACATCCAGTTTGCGGAAGATGGCTGTCATATGTGCCTTGATGGTCGCTTCCGAAACATTCAATTCATAGGCGATTTGCTTGTTCAGCAGGCCGTCAGAAAGCATCCCTAATACCTTGTACTGCTGAGGCGTCAGTGTGGAAATCTTTTCCGCAAGGTCGCTACAGGCAGCATTGTTGGTAATCAGCCCTTCTGGGAAGAACGGGTCGCCATTCAGCACTTGATTGAGTGCGCTCACCAATTCACGCATATCACTCGACTTAGGAATGAAGCCAAACGCACCATGGCTCTTCACTTGAGTCACTACGCTGGCATCTTCACTGGCAGAAATCACCACAATCGGCAGATCTGGGTATTCAGCACGAAGTTGAATGAGACCAGACATACCATTTGCTCCCGGCATTTTCAGGTCGAGAAGTAGCAGATCGGGCTCGTCTTCTTTCTTAAGCAGAGTCAGTAAGGCGTCGAGAGAATCAGCCTCAAGCAGGTTCGCACCGCTGATCGCCATATGAACTGACTGAAACAGGGCGTTGCGGAAGAGAGGGTGGTCATCAGCAATGATGATGGTATAGGTCGAGTCCATGACGTTCATACTTTTAACAATTTAGTTAATATTTATTATCATCCTGATTGAGTATGTGGACAATATCTATGCATTAAAAGTCTGAACCATATCGACTTTTATCCCTGTTCTTGGAAAGCGTTTCCTATAATCACAAAAAAGCCGCACTGCCATCTCGTTATGAGGAGCAGTGCGGCTTTTGTGAGTGCTTGTATTTAGACGAATGTTGTCGTTATAGCTGGTGGCCTTGCATGTGTTTTAAGAATACATCGGCAGGCATAAAACCAGTCACACGAGCATTTGGAACATGGTTACCCTCGCCATCCCAGAACTCAATCGTTGGCAAGCCGAGTACCTGCAATTGTTTAAGCAGTTCAATGTCTTGAGGCATGTTTCTTGTTACGTCAGCTTGCAGTAGTACGAAGTCAGAAAGCTTGTTCTCAACATCAGCTTGATGGAAGGTGTACTTCTCGAACTCTTTACACGCCACACACCAATCGGCGTAGAAATCGAGCATCACAGGTTTACCCAGTTTTTTCGCTTCGATGAGTTGTATTTCGAGCTCTTCAACCGTGTTGATGCGTGCAAATTGGATGTGTTGCTGTTCTACCGTTACGTTCTTCTCCGCAAACCAATAGTTCAATGCAGGCTGTGCCGAAGCGAACAAGCCAAGCATTGCGATGATGCCTACCGCGCTCTGTTTCCAACCGCCGAATGGCAGTGCATTCTTGCTGTGGTACAGCCAACCAAAGGCGATGAAGCCAAGACCTGACCAAAGTACCGTTGCCCATAGTTCAGGGATAATACGCTCTAGCAGGAAGATAGGTGCTGCTAGCAAGATAAAGCCGAATACGATTTTTACCTTGTCCATCCAGCTGCCTGCTTTCGGCAGTAGCTTATTACCAAATACCGCAACCAAAATCAGTGGGATACCCATACCCATCGCCAATGCGTACAGAGCAATTGCGCCGGTAAACAGGTCACCACTTTGAGCGACATACAACAGTGCACCGGATAGTGGTGCTGTGGTACAAGGTGAACACACCAAGCCCGAGATAGAACCCATCGCGAATACGCCCAAGGTATTGCCACCTTGCTGCTTGTTACTTTGGTTGTTGAGCCATGTTTGGATGCTGCTTGGCAGTTGCAGGTTATAAACGCCAAACATCGACATGGCTAACGCCACGAATAGAACGCTCAATGCAATTAACACGTAAGGATGTTGCATCGCCGCTTGGAACTGCATACCCGCAGAGGCAACCACTAAACCCAACAGGGTGTAGGTTAGTGCCATACCTTGCACGTAGATGAAGGACAACATCAGCGCACGACCTTGGCTGAGCTTGCCACCACCTAATACGATACCCGTTAGAATCGGGTACATCGGCAAAACGCACGGTGTAAAGGCTAAGCCAACACCCAGTGCGAGGAATAATAGTGGTGTCCACCAACTGTCACCGAGCTTATCGGCTAGGCTCGCTTCTTTTGAAACGGGTGCACTTGATTGTGGAGTTGTGTTAGTTGCAACGTCTGCTTTTGGAGATGCTTGCTGTGTTGAAACATCGGCCCCACTGTTTGCAGCCGATGACTCTTGCGACGCTGCATTGGCTTGAGAGTCGCTTGAACCTGAACCTGAACCTGAAGCCGTAAATGGTTCAATATCGATGATTCTAGTCTCGGGTGGATAGCAGAAACCTGCGTCCGCACAGCCTTGATATTTAACAATCAGCTGTGAACCATCTTGGTAACTCTGTAGCGGAACTTGCACGAATAACGGCTGGGTATAAATGCTCACCTCACCAAAGAATTCATCTTGGTGTGGTTTACCATCTTCTAATTCAACGTTACCGATCGCGAGATTTTGCCCAGTGAAAGAGAGACTATGTTGGTAGAGGTAGTAGCCTTCTTTTACCTGCCAGTCGAGAAGCACTTTGCCATCTTGCTGGTAGTAATTGAAAGGGAAAGCTTGGTCTACAGGGACAAAACCGTTGTTATTGCCTCCGAAGCTTGGCTCGGCGTTGTCATTTCCAAAAAGCGCCCACGCAGGCTGGGTGAATAGGGAAATACAAACAAAAAGTAATGTGGCAAGTCGTCGCATACTATTTAGTCATCAAAATGGAGTTGAAGGTATCTTAACTCAATCAGACCGTAATAGTTTGTGATTAGTTTCATCGACCAGCAAATATCCGCTAGGGCGGGTGAGCCACCTTCGTAGGCAGTCGAGAGAGAGTTTGCAGCGCAACTGCAATGAACAGACCTTGCCAATAAGTCATTTAGGCAACGCCCAAGCGTGCTTTGACCACTTGTTCGCAAGCATCAATGTTAGTCGTGTCTTTCGGGATAATTAACACGGTATCGTTGCCGCCAACGGTGCCGATAATCTCGGTATGTGGATCGATATCAACCAATCGTGCGACCAACTGTGCACAACCTGGGTGGGTTTTTACTATCACCATCGCTTGGTTATGAGTAATCAACTCAATTTGCGATGAGATGGATGCATCGACACGAACTGGTGCGCTTTCAACGGTGATGCAGTACACCTTTTTTCCACAGGCGTTCTGGATTTTTACCACGCCAAGTTGTGACAAAATACGAGATACGGTCGATTGGCTAATACCGGTATAACCGATCTCAACCAGTTTCTCGCGCAGTTGATTTTGGGTCGAGAAGCTTTGTTGTTGTAGTAAGCGTTTGCACGCTGCAGTCAGTGTTTTATCTTCAGCTGAATACAAGCAACCGTGCTCAGTGATTTCGTTCATGAACAACTCCTTAAGGTCAACGTGTGGATATCGCTTGTCCATAGCGCCGAACGCACTCCCAAAGCCGTAGAGTACGATTATTAATAGGGCTTACCGATGAATCCCGAAGTAAAGAAGGGAGGGTATGCGAGATGTATGATCATCTATGCATTGAGTCTATCACTAAAGGATAGTTATCTTTTTGAAGGTGATCACCAAATAATATTCTGGTTTATTGCTTTTATTTTGGGGTTTTATTCTTTGGTTAATGGATATTTATTCCGGCTTGGGAATAAATATCCATGCTATTTAAGTGGCTTTTGTTGCGAAGGTAATACAGCTAAGGGTTAGCGAATTTCATTCATGATCTCGCGAGAGAATACTTTTTCACAATAGTGACATTTTAGCTGCACTTTTTCTTGTTTTAGCTGCACTTTAAAGTGACTTTCGACAGGTTCACCGTGTGAAATGCAGTTGCTATTTGGGCAAGAGAATACACTGTGGATTTGCTCTGGCAGCACAAGGGTTAGCTTGTTAACCACTTTATACTCTTCAATCTGATTGACCGTTGCCTGCGGAGCATAAAGAGCCAATTGGTTGGCTTGTTCCTTGGTCAGGAAGATGTTCTCAATCTTGATTAGGTCTTTATGGCCTAGTGCCGATGATGGCAGGTTTAACCCCATAGTGATGCGTTGTTCTGTCTTATGCAGCTTAAACAGTTTAAGGATTTTGATACCAAGGTGAGCAGGGATGTGGTCAATCACGCTGCCGTTACGGATCGCTTCTACTTGTAGCTGAGTTTGTTTAACCATGACTGTTTCTCCTGCTTATAAAGTGTCGTTAAGAACTAGAGCTAATAGGGCTTCGCGAGCGTATACACCGTTTTCAGCTTGTTCGAAGTAGTAAGCGTGTGGCGTTTTATCAACGTCGGTGGTGATTTCATCGACGCGTGGCAGCGGATGAAGGACCTTCATATTCTGACGAGCGTCTTTCAATGTATCGGCGGTGAGGATGTAAGCCGATTTCATGTGTGCGTATTCCGACGCATCAAAGCGCTCTTTCTGTACGCGAGTCATGTACAGAACATCCAGTTCCGGCACCACTTCTTCAATGTTGCTGTGTGTGCTGTATTGGATACCCATCTCTTCTAATTCTTCACAGATGTAATCTGGCATCTCTAATACTTCTGGCGCGATAAAGAAGAAACGCACGTTATTGAATTTTGATAGTGCTTGCGTCAGTGAGTGGACAGTACGGCCATATTTTAAGTCGCCGACGAACGCCACATTGAGGTTATCAAGCGTGCCCTGCGTTTCGTAAATCGAGAACAGATCCAGCAAGGTTTGAGTCGGGTGTTGGTTAGCACCGTCGCCGCCATTCACCACCGGAACACCGTTAGAAAACTCAGACGCTAAACGCGCTGCCCCTTCTTGTGGGTGACGCATCACAAAGGCATCAACATAGGATGAAATAACCTGCACTGAATCGGCAAGTGTTTCGCCTTTCTTCGCCAGTGAGGTGTTACCGCCATTATCAAAGCCAATGACCGTGCCACCAAGGCGCTGAACGGCGGTCTCAAATGAAAGGCGAGTTCGAGTTGAAGGCTCAAAGAAGCAGCTCGCAACGACTTTATTTTTCAGCAACTCTGGGTTTGGCTCAGCCTTGAGTCTTGCTGCTGTGTCGACGATAAGCTCCAGTTCATTACGAGTGAGCTCAGGTATGGAGATGATGTGCTTGTTAAATAACGAATGCGCCATAACGGGTCTTCCTTCTATGCATACAGTCAAATTGCGGACAAAAAAAAGCCCCCTAAAAATAGGAGGCTTCGAAACGATCAATAGAGCAAAATAAAAATGACACCACCGCCACTCTTTGGCGTGTAGTTTGACAATCATGTGCGACAGAATTGCAGTTCATTTTTTGCTCTCTTAAGACAAATTGCGGAGGATTATACTCAGATAAAAACGCCATGCAATACTTTCTGTAAAGTATTCATTTAATGGATTTTTATGCGAAATAACGTCTGCATTTGGCTTTGATTTAAGCCCTTGTTGAAACAGAAAATCTCAGGCTTTTTAGGGTGATTATCCCTTCCAGTTCATGAAAAAAAATGCGGGCTTTATCCAAGGGCTAAACCCCAAGTACGCCACCCGCATTTCCCTGTCATTGCACTTAACTTGTCAATGTCTTGCGAACAAGTGAGTGCTTAACTTCTTAGTTGCTTCGATTCTTAGCTGTTTAGCTGTTTAGCTGTTTAGCTGTTTGGGCAATTAACTGCCTAGTGTTGCAACCATTACTGCTTTGATGGTGTGCATGCGGTTTTCAGCTTCATCGAACACGATAGAGTATTCAGACTCAACCACTTCATCTGTTACTTCAACGCCGTCTTTTAGTTGCGGATATTCAGCAGCAAGCTGTTTACCAACAGTGGTGTCTTCACCGTGGAAAGCCGGTAGGCAGTGCATGAATTTCACATGTGGGTTACCCGTTGCTTTCAGCATTTCCATGTTCACTTGGTAAGGCATCATTAGGTTGATGCGCTCAGCCCATGCTTCTTTCGCTTCGCCCATCGATACCCAAACATCGGTGTATAGGAAGTCACAACCTTGCACGCCTTCTTGAACATCTTCAGTCAGTGTAATTTTGCCGCCTGTGTGCTCTGCGATTTCACGACACTGAGCCAATAGTTCTTCTTGTGGCCAGAACTGTTTTGGAGCAACAAGGCGAATGTCCATGCCCATTTTCGCTGCGCCAACCATCAGAGAGTTACCCATGTTGTTGCGAGCATCACCTAGGTAAGCAAAGCTGATTTCATGCAGTTGTTTGCCACGGCCGTATTCCGTCATGGTTAGGAAGTCAGCAAGGATTTGAGTTGGGTGGAACTCGTCAGTCAGACCATTCCATACTGGAACGCCAGCGTATGCGCCTAGCTCTTCAACAATCTCTTGACCGAAGCCGCGGTATTCGATGCCATCGTACATACGACCAAGAACGCGAGCCGTGTCTTTCATTGATTCTTTGTGGCCAATTTGAGAGCCAGATGGGCCTAAGTAAGAGACGCGAGCACCTTGGTCGAATGCCGCAACTTCGAATGCACAACGAGTACGAGTTGAAGTTTTCTCAAAGATAAGCGCAATGTTTTTGCCAGTCAGTTTTGGCTGTTCGTAACCGTTGTACTTCGCTTTTTTAAGCTCCATAGAAAGATCTAACAAGTGTTGAATTTCGCGTGGAGTGAAATCTAGTAATTTTAGGAAGTTACGATTGCGTAGGTTAAAAGCCATGATGTATTCCTTCTTAGATTTAGGCACTTTCTTGTTACAGGGAAAGAAAATTCAAGAAAGCGCGATTCAATATTTAGTTAAATTTGTTCGGTTCTGTTTGTTCGTTTAATGCTTGGTTCTACAAGGTTTAAAAGCTATCAAGGTTTAAAAGTTCTTAAGCTTTTAGCTCGTTACCCCTTGGTGATATTGGTGCCCGCTTGGCCTTGTAGGATTTGCAAGCCATCTTCGAGTGCACCGATACCCACAACCTTGCCGCCTTGCTCAATGAATTCACACGAAGCTTCGATTTTTGGCCCCATTGAGCCCGCATCGAATTCAAACATCGCTAATTCACTTGGCGTGGTACTGCGCAATGCGTGTTGAGTCGGTTTGCCCCAATCAAGGTACACAGCGTCTGCATCGGTCAGAATCAGTAGCGCATCCGCATCCAATTGTTTAGCTAGGAAAGCGGCTGACATGTCTTTGTCGATAACCGCTTCCACACCAACTAATTTGCCATTCTCTTTTTTCACTGGGATGCCACCGCCGCCAGTACAAATTACTAGGTGACCTGCATCGATAAGCTGGGTGATCGCTTCGTGCTCAACAATGCCTGTTGGTCTTGGGCTTGGTACCACACGACGGAAGTGTTGGCCGTCAGGTTTTACGATCCAGTGGAATTTCTCTGCTAGTTCACGCGCTTCCGCTTCTTCGTAGATCGGGCCAATCGGTTTGGTTGGATCCGCAAATGCAGGATCATTTGGATCAACCGTCATTTGGGTCAACATGCACGAGATGTTGCGGTTAGGCAGGTAGTTTTTGAACTCTTGCATCAACATGTAGCCGATCATGCCTTGAGTCTCACTGCCCAATACATCCAGCGGGTATGGGTTTACTTTCTTGTATTCCAAACCTTGCAGAGCAAGTAAACCAACCTGTGGGCCATTACCGTGCACTAACACCACGTTGTACACTTTTGCGATTTCAGAGATGGTTTTCACCGCCGTTTCAATATTGCGGCGTTGAACATCGGCTTCTAACGGCTCACCGCGACGAAGTAGGGCATTACCACCGAGTGCGACAACAACAGTTTGCTTAGTCATAATTGTGTTCTCTCATTTTGGCCAAGCTGAGATTATTAAGATTGCTCAACTTGGCCGTTTCGTCTTAGTGATTAGATACCATCACGCTCAATTGGGCAGCTCATGCAGCGTGCGCCACCGCGACCGCGGCCAAGTTCATCGCCTGGAATCGGAAGAACCGTGATGCCTGCTTTGTCGTATTTTTCGTTGGTGTAGGTGTTGCCTTCGTAGCCAATCACGACACCAGGTTTAACGGTTAGAACGTTGTTTGCATCGTTCCACTGTTCACGTTCTGCATGGAAGTTGTCACCACCTGTTGTGATGAGGTTTAGCTTGTCTACGCCCAGTGCTTTTTCGATAGCGGTTACGAAGTAGCCTTCTTCTTTCACTTTCACTGCGCCAGACTCATCACCAGTTAGGTTCCAACACTGAACGTCTTTACTCACCACTTCAGGGTAAACAGAGAAGGTATCTTCGTTCATGTGCGTCATCACGGTGTCTAAGTGCATGCAAGAGCGGTGTTTTGGTAGCTGCATTGCGATAACTTGTTTCGCTTGACCGTGCTTGAATAGGCTCGATGCTAAATGCTCAACACCTTGTGCTGTTGTACGCTCAGACATACCGATAAGTACCGTGCCGCGACCGATAACAAGAACGTCGCCACCTTCAATGGTTGAGTTGTCGTAGCTGATGCTCTCTTCATCGCCGAAGTATTTAATGAAATCTTGGCCTGCGAATGTTGGGTGCCAGCGGTAAATAGCGCGAACGTGGTTAGTTTCACGTTGACGAGCTGGTTTCGCCATTGGGTTGATAGATACACCACCGTAGACCCAGCAAGATGTGTCGCGAGTAAATAGGTGGTTTGGTAGAGGCTCGATAATGAAGTCCGTTGGTGCGTGCATGCCTTGCATCATTGAAGATGATTTCATTGGCATTTCAGCGTAAGACAGACCACCCGTTAGGATTTTTGCTAGCTCTAGGTTTGGTAAGTCGCCCAAGTAGCAGCGCACATCGTTAGCAAAAGTTTTGCCTAAGCGGTAATCAGAAACTTGATGACTCAAAAGCCAATCTTTTGCTTCTGGCACGGCTAGCGTGTCTGCTAGTAGGTCAGTAAGAAGAAGAACCTCAACACCTTGATCACGTAGCGTTTGAGTAAATGCATCATGCTCTTTACCTGCACGCTCAACAGCCAGTACGTCATCAAACAGCAAATCGTGACAGTTAGAGGGTGTTAAGTGAGTCAGTGCGCGTCTTGGGCGGTGAACTAGAACGCGGCGTAATTGACCTATTTCAGAACCTACATAGAACTTACTCATGATCGTCTCTCTCTTATATATTTGAATTACTTTTATCGCTAAGAGTAATTATTTATTTTCAGTTGAGAAGAATGAATTATTTATTCATATCTCTTGTCTGGAATTAATATTACGCCTGCTAGTCAGGTATTCTTAGAGATCTATCACAAATCGTTTTTTATCCCGCAGCCCTTTAAAATTAAGGGTTTTAACAAACTTTATGCACTTTTAACTATTGGCTATCCCTTCTAAATAGTTAACTCTTTGGGAACATTATGCATGTTTTTTTCACTCGTATTACTAGAATGGAAATTCTAGGGCTTTATATGCAAATTAAATTTATTGATAGGAATGAGCTTAAGGTGGAAGTATGCAATGTTAGTATTTATATATTTAATTTTGAAAGTGAAATTAATTATTTCTTAACAATTTAAATGCGAATAAAGCTATTGCGGTCACACTTTATAATCGAGTGTTTTAATCCGGTTTTCTATGAAAATAGCCAATACTAGTCCTTTGCTTATTACAGCGTAAATTACTTTAAATATAATTAACGCTAATAAGTGACTAAGTATTTCTCTAAATATAGTAGCGATGAATATTTGCTTTTTAATTAACCTTAGCGTCGATATTTAAAGGTTAGATTTTCTTTCTAGCAAGTCTCTCAGCTCGTTTACGTTTTGTTGCTTTGATAGGGCTTATAGGTTGATAGAGAGGCTTTAAATGATGTGTGTGCAGCTTGTGAGGGTGTTTCGATGAATGGGTATTGTTGGTGAACGATAGTGACAAAAAAAGCCGCTAGAAAGCGGCTTTGAGTGAGAAAGTGAGGTGTATTGGTTTTAGATAAGTGCACCAATACTCAGAACAATGATGCAGAACACCATCAAGATACCGATTAATGGCATTACCCATTTAACCCAGCGTACGTAAGGGATACGAGCAATCGCCAAGCCGCCCATTACTACCGCAGAGGTTGGTGTGATTAGGTTTACCAAGCCAGAAGCTGATTGGTAAGCGGTGATAACAAGGTCACGACCTACGCCAGCAAAGTCGGCCAATGGCGCCATGATTGGCATAGTGAGTACCGCTAAACCAGAGGTTGATGGCACTAAGAATGATAATAGAATCTCTAAGAAGAACATCACGTTAATAAAGATAACCGAAGATAACCCGGTGACCATTTGCTCAGCAGAGAAAAGGATAGTGTCGGTGATCATACCGCGGTCCATCACCACCACAATACCACGAGCTATACCTATGATAAGTGCTACGCCCAGTAGGTCACGAGCACCATCAATGAAGCTTGATGTAAACTCTTCTTCGCTCATGCGAGACACAATACCAACGATGATGGTCGCAGCTAAGAACATTGCAGAGATCTCAGCCATCCACCACCCAGCAACGGATACACCGTAAATCATTACCGCGAATGATCCGCCAAAAATGGTCAGAATCAGTTTACGTGTTGCGGTGAATTCCAGTTTTTCGCCACTTGCGTTGCCAAGGAAGTGCGCTTTGTTCTCTTCGTATTTGTCGTACACAATCGATTTGCTTGGATCGGCTTGAACCATTCTTGCGTAACGCATGACGTAAGCAACACAGATACCCCAGCCAACAATCAGCATACCAACACGCAGCACGATACCGTCGGTAAATGGAATGCCAGAGGCGTTAGCAGCGATAACGGTCGCGAATGGGTTAATGGTTGAGCCTAGAACCCCAATACCCGCGCCAAGCAGTACCGTTGCAGCAGCCACCAGAGGGTCGAAGCGAGCTGCCATCATCACAGGTACTAGTAGGGTGTAGAAGGGCAGTGATTCTTCCGCCATGCCGTAGACAGTACCGCCCGCGGCAAACAGCGCCATCAGTATTGGTATCATCAACTCTTCTCGCCCTTCTAAGCGGGCGGTAACGCGTTCGATACCTGCATCAATCGCGCCAGTTTTGGTTACTAGCCCTAAGAAGCCACCAATGATTAAGATGAACAGCGAAACGTCGATGGCCGCAGCTTCATAGCTATTGTGGTCGTAGAAGCCGTCAATAGGCGCTAGCAGTACGTCAATCACGCCTTGAGGGTTACCCTCTACCGCTTGATAAGTTCCCGTTACGGGTACTTCTCGGCCTAGTTCTTCATTCATTGCTCGGTCGTATTGTCCCGCAGGAACAATCCAGGTAAGCAGAGCAACGAACGCAATTAGAATAAATAAAATGGTATAAGCAGAAGGGAATTTAAAATTGGCAAAGAAGCCGCCCTTTTTTGTCTCGCTTGGTATCGTTTGAGTTGTCATGGCTATCTCCTTACATCATCTTAAATAGAAGTGATGTGAATTAGCGACTAATGATTTATAGATTGTAAATACATGACTCTTATAAAGTACCCAACGATAAAAGTTGCTGACTTTAAATTAAGGTTATTTTTATATTTACCAATCCAAATGAATTTAGATTTATTTTAGCTGCGGTTATTTTATTCCTTACTTAGCTATTTAAGTTTGGTGCTGTTCACAAAAATAATCGCCAATGAATGGGCTGGAAAATGGCAAAAAAACGGCAAGGTTTTTTGGTTAGTTAGCTTGGATTAATATTCGATGTAGATTAACGAGATGTGAGAGGGGATTGATTTGATAGGTGTTGTTTCTAGTTGGTTTAAATAACCTTGGAATTTTATTCAAACTTTATTTTTAGTCGGTTTTTAAAGTTTATAATGGTTATTTGACGTGTATCAAATATCACATTGAGTAGAAAACAAAAAAGGAAGCCGAAGCTTCCTTTTAAATGTTCAATCATCAGCGAATGTTAGATAAACAGACCGCCGAATGCGAAGCCTAGTGCTACCGCAGTACTGATTGTTACCACACCTGGAATGAAGAATGGGTGGTTGAATACGTAGTTACCGATACGCGTCGAGCCTGTGTCATCCATCTCAACCGCCGCTAGTAGCGTAGGGTAAGTTGGAAGCACGAACAGCGCACTTACCGCAGCGAAAGAAGCAACCGCTGTTAGTGGTGCTACGCCAATCGCTAGAGCTGCAGGCATAAGTGCAACCGTTGTTGCGCCTTGAGAGTAAAGCAGCATAGAAGCGAAGAACAGAACAAGCGCCAGCATCCAAGGGTAGTCAGCCAATAGCGCGCCTGCTACGTCTTTGATTTCAGCAACGTGTGCGTTTACAAACGTTGAACCTAACCAAGCCACACCAAGTACACATACACACGCCGTCATACCAGAGCGGAATGTTGGTGCTGAAGAAATCTTAGCTGCATCAATCTTAGTGAACATAACGATTGCTGCCGCTGCTGCTAGCATCACAGACATGATTGCTTCGTTACGACCTAGTGTAGGGTTTTCAATTAGGCCAACAGAGCTAGAGATAGCTGCTGCGTAGCAAACCACGAAACCAATCGCAGCTAGGAAGATATAAGTCGCTTTCTTCGCTGTAGGAAGGATCTCGCGTTTCTCTTCTGTTGCCAGTTTGATTAGACCTTTCTCTAGGCGCTCTTGGTAAACAGGATCGTCTTTCAGCTCGCTACCCATGTAGTTAGCGACAACCGCACCAACCATACAAGCGATGAAGGTTGTTGGGATACAAACCATCAGTAGCGTTAGGTAATCAACACCGAACGGTGCAAGCATTGCAGCGAAAGCCACAACCGCTGCCGAGATTGGCGAAGCTGTGATTGCGATTTGAGAGGCTACAACTGCGATAGACAGTGGACGAGAAGGACGCACGCCTTGGCCTTTCGCTACTTCTGCAATAACAGGAAGTGTTGAGAATGCTGTGTGACCAGTACCCGCCATTAGTGTCATTACAAAGGTCACGATTGGCGCATAAAAGGTGATGCGTTCAGGGTGCTTACGCAAAAAGTTTTCTGCAATTTGCACCAACCAGTCCATGCCGCCAGCAACCTGCATTGCAGCAATTGCGGTGATAACAGACATGATGATCAAGATTACGTCGATCGGGATGAAAGATTGGCTTGTTGGAACGCCAAGAATAAGTGATAGGGCAATAACACCAGCACCACCGGCAAAACCGATACCGATACCGCCAATTCTGGCCCCCAAAAAGATAAAGAGCAGGACGATAAATAGTTCTACTGCAATCATAAGTAACACCTCATTTAGATTTTATTATGTGAACATTCGCCGCCGGAATGTTCACATAATAGTTCTATGGTTTAGGTTCAATTAAGCAAAAGTGCAACATACAGAAATCCACAAAATAAACAGGGTTAACCGTATTGGAGCCTAAAAAGGGCTCCCTTTGGAGCCCTTTCTCGCTAACTTTATTCGTAGCGCTTCGCTTTATACTGAGGATGCATCAAATTTTCAACAGAGAAAATGTCATCAAGTTCTTCTTCGGTCAATAAACCGCGCTCTAGGACCACATCACGCACGCTCTTACCTGTTTCTGCACAGATCTTACCAACAATGTCACCTTCGTGGTGGCCAATGTATGGGTTTAGGTAAGTAACGATACCGATAGAGTTAAATACGTGAGATTCACACACTTCTTTGTTTACAGTAATGCCGTCTACACACTTGTCGCGTAGGTTCACACAAGCGTTGGTTAGGATGTCTAGAGACTCAAACATGCTTTGTGCAATAACGGGTTCCATTACGTTCAGCTGAAGTTGACCACCTTCTGCAGCGAAAGAAACCGTGTTGTCGTTACCTAGAACTTTGAAGCAAACTTGGTTTACTACTTCAGGAACAACTGGGTTTACTTTAGCAGGCATGATTGAAGAACCCGCTTGCAGTTCAGGTAGGTTTAGCTCGTTCAAGCCAGTACGTGGACCTGAAGAAAGCAGACGCAAATCGTTACAAATTTTAGACAGTTTAACGGCTAGACGCTTAAGTGCGCCGTGCGTCATTACGTATGCGCCACAGTCAGACGTTGCTTCGATTAGGTCTTCAGCAGGAACACACTCTAGGCCAGTTACTTCCGCTAGGTGTTTCACTGCAAGGCCTTGGTAACCCGGTGCTGCGTTCAGACCAGTACCGATTGCCGTAGCGCCTAGGTTAACTTCAAGCAGTAGCTTTGATGTGTATTCTAGGTTTTTGATTTCTTCATTGATGGTTACTGCCCAAGCGTGGAACTCTTGGCCAACCGTCATTGGAACTGCATCCTGAAGTTGAGTACGACCCATCTTCAAAATTGTGTTGAATTCTTGGCTCTTAAGCTCGAATGCACCTTTTAGGTATTCAATCGCGTCGATCAGTTTTAGTACGCTGTTGTAAACAGAGATACGGAAGCCAGTTGGGTAAGCACAGTTTGTAGATTGGCTGCGGTTTACATGGTCGTTCGGGTTGATGAACTCATATTGGCCTTTTTCTTTGCCCATAAGCTCAAGTGCCACGTTCGCAACCACTTCGTTCGCGTTCATGTTTACAGAAGTACCAGCACCACCTTGGAAAACGTCTGATGGGAACTGATCCATGCACTTACCAGTGTCTAGAATTAGGTCACAAGCTTGGATGATGTATTTAGCCACTTCGCTAGGGATTACACCTAACTCTTTGTTTGCTAAAGCCGCAGCTTTCTTTGTCATCACCATACCGCGAACGAATTCAGGTACATCTGAGATCGTTACATTTGAGATGTTGAAGTTTTCAACTGCGCGTAGAGTGTGGATGCCGTAGTAAGCATCAGCCGGAACATGACGTTGACCTAAAAGATCTTCTTCGAGACGAGTAGCTTGAGGAGCATCAACTTGTGCTTCTGATAGAGTAGCCATAACAGGATCCTTAGAGAATTATTCTGATTATATAGTTAGTTATTAGCCTATTCTGTGTGCAAATACTCCGTTCGCTAGAATATTGGGCTGATAAATCCGTCCTGACTTATGTGGCACATGATACTGTACCTAGCGCATAAAAATAGTAAGTTGATCACCTTTTTCGCTTTTGTTTCGTCAATATTTTGCAAAGTTATTCTTGGTCAATAAACACGCTTATTTACAGGATAAATTTGAGATTGATAGAGCTTTCAGCGTAAACTGCAAGTAACAAAGGAGGGCGTGTGTTTCCTATCTTATTATTACTATTTATCTTCGTACCCATCATTGAGATTGGGCTATTTATTCAAGTTGGTGGCTTCTTAGGATTGTGGCCAACTATTGCGTTAGTGTTGATTACTGCATTTGTTGGTGCCTCACTGGTTCGTAGCCAAGGCATTCAGACACTGATGTCTGTACAAGGTCGTTTGCAACAAGGCGAAATGCCAGCACAACAAATTCTTGAAGGCGTGATGCTTGCGGTTGCAGGTGTATTGCTACTGACTCCGGGCTTTATGACGGATGCACTTGGTATGTTGGTATTGCTGCCAGCACCAAGAGCGATGATTGCTAAGAAAATGATGGAAAAAATGGTGGTTAAAAATATGTCTGGTGGCTTCCATGCTGGTGGACAAGCTGGCTTTGGTCAGGGGCCATTTGGACAAGATCCGTTTAATCGTGACCCATTTGATCAGTCAAAAGATGGCAATACCTTTGAAGGTGAGTTTGAGAAGAAAGACGACGACAACGATCGTAACCGCTTAAACTAATTCCGTCGCTTTTTGCTTTCTTTTATATAGAAAGACAAAAGAACAGAAACAGAAAAGGCTCTTACCTTTATCCTTCGCAAGAAAGTGATAATGGTAAGAGCCTTTTTATTGCATGTTACCTGCTATTTACGATTGCTCGCAGGAGCAGGTAACAGGCCGTGTGAACAGTTATTTACTGAGATTGATTTACTGAGACTGGGCTATGCTATACCGCGCCTTCGAAGCCCATTTGGCGCCACGCTTCAAATGCGATGATAGCAACCGCATTAGACAGGTTTAGGCTGCGTGCGTCTGGCATCATTGGAATACGAATACGTTGCTCCATTGGCATGCTTTCGATGAACTCAGCAGGCAGGCCACGTGTCTCTGGGCCAAACATCAACACATCACCTTGTTGGAACTTCGCATCCACGTGGTGACCTGTCGTTTTAGTGGTGCAAGCAAAGATACGGAAGTCACCTTTGCGTTCATTCTCTAGATACTCAAGGAAGGCTTCTAGGTTCTTGTGACGCTTAACACGCGCTAGGTCGTGGTAATCCAAGCCAGCACGACGAACTTTCTTCTCTTCAAAATCAAAGCCAAGCGGTTCAATCAGGTGCAGGTTTGCGCCGCAGTTAGCACATAGGCGGATGATGTACGCACTTATAGCAATCTGAAAATTGTATTTTTTTTAGGTTAAGATGAAAAAAAACTATTAAGATAGGCACCTACATATAGATCGTTACCTAAAGAAAGCGACCTAAGAAAAAAAGTGTATAATTGAACGAATAATTGGCGCAGAGAAAGCGCTTACCACTAATTTAAGAGCATCGAAAGACTATGTTTCATATTGCTTTGCACTCTCCTAAAATAGCAGCTAACACTGGTAATATTATTCGATTGGCCAGTAATAACGGTTGCCACTTGCACTTGATTGAGCCTCTTGGTTTTGACCTAGAGGAAAAAAAATTACGACGTGCCGCTCTTGATTATAGAGATCTTGCAAGAGTTACTGTGCATTCTGACTACTTTGCTTTTGAGAAAGCGATGGAGGGAAGGCGCATATTTGCTCTTACGACGAAAGGCTCTCGTCCGCATGATGAACCTAATTATGTTGAGGGTGATGTTTTATTGTTTGGGGCAGAAACATCAGGTTTGCCAGATGAGATCCGTACCGGTATACCCGAAGAACAACGTATTCGTATAGCGATGTTGCCTGATGCTAGGAGTATGAATTTGTCGAATGCGGTAGCTGTTGTGAGCTACGAAGCTTGGCGTCAGATTGGTTTTCCTGGAGGGAAGTGAGCTAACTGATTTTTGTCGGATAGATGGCACGTGATAACAGGTGCAACCCTTTTCTGAAGTTTAAGTGCAACTTGCATCATACGAGGCTCAAGCCTTCGCTTTAATTATCTTTGCGATACGCTCTTAAAGCTTTAATGCTTCCTCAATTGTCACTCAGTAACTGGTAAACTGCGGTTCGTTGTAAAAAGGCACACTAATTTCATTCGAAATCATCATTTGCTTCTTTCTTAAATAAAGTCTTCCAAGCCGATACTGGATGAACCATTACTAATGGATGACGACCCTAAAGATGAGAGATGCTAGATCGTTAGGCAAAGCGATAAAATACACGTTTAAGTAATAATTGAGGACTTTGCTGATTCAAACATATCAACAAGAGTAGATTATTTCTAATCTGAGATGATTTTTTAGGGCATTAACTTTAAGGTGGGGTATCCAGAACCTTACTAGCCAGACGACATAACTCAGAAATTTTTAATAAGGTGACGAAAAGCGTGCAACCTAGAGTGAAGGGCGTGAGCTAAGACATTTAGCCGAGCTGGACTAGGGCTCGGCTTTTTATTGGTCCTATAGGGGAAGGTACCATATTACGTAGTTATGGGGTGAGAGGCTACCACTCGTAACGCAGGCTGGTGGTGAATACTGCGCCTTTCTGACCAGATACGCTTGCGCCAGAAGACGTGATTTCTGAGTTGCCACCTTTGTTGTCGGTGTAGTTCAAGAATATAGACGATTGGCGCGTTAGGCGGTATTGAACCTCAGTTTGAATTGCATCTTCAATCACTTCTTCGCCGTTGGTTGATTCATCCAATGCTAAGTAACGGTAACCCGCACGAACAACCCAGTTACCAAAATCGTATGCTGCACGGAAGTCGTATCCTGTCGTATCGGCATTGTCACTGCTGTTTCTAAGCCCCATTGACTCTTGGGTGTAAGCCGCACCTAGGTATAGGCCGCCAAGGAAGTATTGCGAGCCCAAGCCCCAAGTTTGGTAATCTTGTACGTCAGCGTTCGCATCGTCAGATTTGTTGTACTGGAACATTGCAGCTGGCTTTAGGACACCCGCATCACCCATATCGATGGTGTAACGCGCTGCTGCGTTGTAACCGTAATCAACGTTGCTGTTGGTGATAAGTGCTGTACCGAATGCCAAGTTGCCGATTTCGTTACGGTATTGGACCGTACCGTTTTGACGGAAGATAAGCGCGGCACTAGAGTCAACTTCACCTACGTGGTAACCCGCAACTGGGTCGCCACCAGTAGAGAAGATATCACCAATGTCAGAGAACAGCGTCACAACCGACAGCACACGGCCTGTTTCTATACGGCCATTCTCGTTCATGTCGATACCTGCCCACACGTAACGAGCTTGCCAATCGATGCTAGCGTCTTCATCGTTTGAAACCAGTTGGTACTGCATCTGACCAATGAGTGAGTAATCGTCGTTGATCACTTGGTGGCCGTTGAAGCCAACACGAGCACTGACTGAACCGTTCAGTTTCTCGTCGCCGTCTGCGGCTGGGTTGCTGTGCTCATCGTGATATTTGAAATCACCTTGAACACGGCCATACATGTTCAACACTGAGCCATCTTCTGCTTTATAAATTTGTGCTGCTTGAGAGGTAATAGGCAGTAGAGCAACCGGAGCCAGCGCCAGAGCAAGTAAAGTTTTTTTCATTTCTAAGTACCACTTTTGTAGAGATATATCCCTAATGTTTCACTCGCAAATATCCGTATTTGCTTGTTTTTGGCACGACAAAGCCCCCTGCCATTAGAAATGGCGTAATAGGAGGACGATGACGTGTATTGGTAAAAGTTGTTAGTTAGCGAGCAAACGCTTGTGGAGTTTCACTACCACTTTCTTGAGCTTTTCAGGCTGAACTATTTCGCAGCCTGGCTTGTGAGGTTCTCCAGGGAAGAACACCGCAAACATGCCTGGTTGTAGAACCACCTCGCTGGTGTCGGTCATGTTACTGACTAAGTAGAAGTCGTTCTCGGCATCGTAGCCGCTCGCCGGAAGGTTTTTTGGTGACTCGTTGCAAAATTGAATGCGCTCTTCACCATATATAAGGCATTGAATATCAAGATAGTCTTGGTGAACTTCAGCTTGTTTGCTTTCGGCAGGAATCGTATTGAATTCCATGACATTCGCGAAGATATCGTCGCCATCAATGGCGTGTTGACCCACTTCCAATTCCATCAAGTCGACGGTTTGTAGGTAGTCTAAGCAGCGTAAGATTGGCTTGGGCAAATATTGATTAATGTTATGGTGTTGAATATGACCGTAAATCACAGTGGGTATCTCCAAATTCTAGGGTTGGTTGCAAGGGCTCGCTGCCGAGCCCTTGCACGGTTGGTTACACCTTAGCAAGCTTTCCCACAGTCAATTTCTCTTTGTCTGCGTCGCTTAACGTGTTTTTAAACAGTGGCGCAGTTAGGTAGCCCACAATGACTACCATTAACGTACCAACCACACCGTAGAAGAAGAAGTTCAGATCGGTGAAATGGCGTACACACACAACCGTCGCGATACTTGAAACCACACCAGCTAGTGCACTAGAAGCATTCGCTTTGCGTACGAAGATACCCAGCATGAATAGACCTGTCATTGGGCCACCCATTAGGCCAAGTAGGCTGTTGAACGAATCCCATATTTCGCTTTCGTTTGAAAGGATAAGGTACGTTGATGCGACAACCCCTAAGATACCAGTAGCGACGGTCACTATACGTCCTACTTTTAGTTTTTGCTCTGGAGACGGTGCGTTGCTGATTTTTTCGTAGATATCAGTAGTAAAGCAAGCGGCGATACTATTAAGACTACTTGAAATACTTGATTGCGATGCTGCAAAAATAGCGGCGATTATCAGGCCAGCGATACCAGCAGGCATGTGCGAAATGACATAAAATGGTAAGATACCACCTGTGTTGAAATCTTCTGGTAGAAGCCCAGGGTTTTGCGAGTAGTAAGCGTATAAGCCAGATCCAACAGCGAAGAAAAAGATCGGTACA
Organism: Vibrio sp. Isolate34; assembly: GCF_022397915.1. Lineage (GTDB taxonomy): Bacteria > Pseudomonadota > Gammaproteobacteria > Enterobacterales > Vibrionaceae > Vibrio. The sequence continues at coordinate 73,280 of NZ_JAKEUO010000016.1, forward strand.
CACGCTACCAGTTTAGCGTTAGTAAGCAGTGCCTTTTTTGTTTCTTCGATGTTTTCGGTAACAATATAGCGCTGCACTACATCTTGGCTCGCTGTGAATTGTTGTAAAGAGGCGAAGAAGAAACCAATCATCAATACAGGAATGGTACTCTCACTCCAGCTCCAGCGGAATTTGTCCGCAGGGAAGTATTTGTCTTCACGCGCTGACATACTGAATATTTCGCCGATACCTCCATCAACGTTGAAGCAGATGACTACGAAGATCAGGATAGCGGCACCAGAAAGCATTACACCTTGAATAACGTCTGTCCAAATTACACCTTCAATACCACCTAAGAACGTATACACGATGCAAAGCACGCCAATCAGGAACACTATCATTAGTGGGCTCATGTCGATAAATGGCATGAGTGCAAGAGCTGTCAAATAGGTAACGATTGCTATTCGGCCAACGTGGAACAGCATGAACGAGATGCTACCAAATAGACGCATTTTTACGTCAAAGCGGCGTTCTAGGTATTCGTAAACAGAGGTTAGATTCAGTTTTCTAAAGAAAGGAATATAGAACCAAAATACGATAGGTAAAATAGCGATCGCAATATATTGACCGATTAAGAACGTCCAGTCGTCGGTGTAAGCCTTAGCTGGAATCGACATAAATGTAATGGAACTCAGTGTGGTTGCAAAAACACTGAAGCCAGCCGCCCAGCCAGGAATTCTCCCACCTGCTTTAAAATAATCATCCGCTGACTTTTGGCGCCTCGCAAAATATACGCCGACTCCCATAATTGCACTTAAATAAACTATTAAAGCTAAATAGTTTAGAGTACCAAATGAACTTGCTTCCATAAATGTAGACCTTTTCTGTAGGATTTAGTTAGGCACTCTTGTGCCTAATAAAAGAGATATTGTTATGTAGGTATAAGATCGTTGGCTTTACGTCTTATTAAATGGCAATGTCATGTCTATCTTGGTAAAGCTTAATTGTTGTAAATTTGCTGAGCCCATGATGCGACACCTAATAGACCAGCATTAGCACCACTGTGAGCATGCATCACTTTAACTTGATGAGCTGAAGGTAATAAGCTGAGATGATGATGCACACGTGGTAAGAAACCGGGTGCTAATCCAATGCTACCGCCAAGACATACCACTTGAAGGTCTAGAGTGATCTTGAGATCAGCGATAAGATTAGCAATGGTTTTAGCTGCGTTTTCTACGATAGCTATCGCCTCTGGGTGACCTTTCTGGTATTGATCAAAAACTATTTTACCTGTGCAGTCACTACCAAAAAATGCTTGGCCTGCTTTTCCAATGGCGGTGCCTGATGCAATGCTTTCAACACACCCTTGACGACCACAGCCGCACGTAGGGCCATTAGGATCTGCTAAGATATGCCCAGCGTGGCCTGCGATTCCATCTTGACCGATAAGAAGAGAGTCGTTGATGACAAACCCAGCGCCTACGCCTGTTGAAACGGTGATAAACCCCATAGCATTAAATGTGGATTCTAGGGTCTTGTACTCGGCCCATGCTGCTGCTTGAGCGTCATTAATCACCATTACTGGTTTTTGGCAGATCTGCTCAAGAGTGTCTGCTAAGCGGTATTGATTTAGACCGCCGAGATTGTCAGGGTTAAGCGCGGTTAGCACGCCTTGGTTTATGATCCCTGTAGAAGCGACGGCAATAAAGTCCGCTTGCTCTTTGAAAGGCGCAAGTAGCTCCTTTAATGCGAGCGTCATGTCCTCAGAGTAATTGGACGACGGCGTTTCACGCTGATCGAATTTTAGAATTTGACCCGATTCAATTAGTGCTACAGCGATCTTGGTTCCACCAATGTCGATAGCTAAGCAGGTATTCATGCGATGGCCTCCATGTTATCGCTTTTTGCGTTGCGAACTGCGTGATCAAACCATTGGCAAATGTGTTCAATTCGTGTGATTGCAGAGCCTACGGTGACACAAGATGCGCCGGCTTTAATTGCCTGATAGGCAAGTTCCGGTGAATTGAAACGGCCTTCTGCCATAACAAAACAGCCCTGCTCAGATAAACGAGTAATGAATGGGAAATCAGGTTCACTAGGCACAGGTCCTGACACGTAACCAGACATGGTGGTTCCAATGATCTCGACGCCCAATTTATACGCAGCCATACCTTCATCGTAGTCAGAGCAGTCAGCCATGACCAAGCAACCGAGTTGGTGAATCTTTTCAATCAGAACTGCGATTTCGGTTGGTCTAGCTCGGTTGGTGGCATCAATTGCGATGATATCTGCGCCTGCATTTTTTAGCGCAATAACATCTTCTATATAAGGGGTAATACGAACGTCTGAATCGGAAAGGTCACGCTTGACAATCCCAATGACAGGAACCGTCACAAGTGGCCTAACCGCTTTAAGGTTCTCAATACCTTCAATTCTTAAACCTACTGCACCGCCAGCTACACTTGCAGCAGCCATAGCCGCGACAATTGAGGGTTTATCCATTGGGCCGCTATCAACGGGTTGGCATGAAGACACAAACCCAAGTGCTAACTTATCAAGAATAGGGGAATCATGGTGAATCATGTGAGTTAAACTCCAAAAAAGCAAACTTAAAATATAGTATTGCTCCATTATTTATTTTTTGGAGTATTACTTCAAATGATTTGTTTTGAAATGGCGATCTTGCTCTCAGTTTACAGCCTAAACCCCCGATATTACTGGATTCCTGTCAGGAGTATCAGCTTTGTTGGCAAATGCAGCTTGTCCATAGAAAAAAATCGTGAGAAATTAAATGGAGTATAACTTCACCCTGTAAAGTAAGGTATCAACATGGATATAGAGTCAAAAAGTACAAATTCGACCGAGTCATCTCCTATATATGCAATAAAAAATGCAAGCTTTTATCGTGATGGTGAACGATTGGAAAATCAGGTGATTGTTATCGAAGGAGACACGATTACTGAGGTGGCCGATACAGGAGCAATAGGCTCACTCCCTTTTGACGTTATTGATGCAAAGAACCAGTTGGTTAGTCCTGGGTTTATAGATCTGCAACTTAATGGGTGTGGCGGTGTGTTATTCAATACAGACATATCGAGTGATACCTTGAACACCATGAATGAGACAAACGTTCAATATGGCGTAACGCAATTCCTGCCTACCTTGATTACTAGCAAGGAGCAATCTCTCAAACAGGCTCTTGATCTAATGACTTGTATAGAAAGCACTGAAAAAATAGGGGTATTAGGCTTGCACTTAGAAGGGCCATTCATCAGTGTTGAAAGAAAAGGTGCTCATCAATCGGAATTTATTCGTGAGTTGGATATTGATACTGCCAACTACCTTATTGAAAACCAACAGCACATTTCGGTATTAACGGTCGCTCCAGAAAACGTAAGTCAAAAGATTTTAGACCGACTCAATGAATCATCGATTACCGTATCTATGGGTCATACCAATGCGACGTACAATCAACTTATTGCGAAAGAAGGTATCAAAATGGCAACGCATTTATACAATGCTATGTCACCACTTACCAATCGTGAGCCAGGAGCGGTAGGTTATGTGTTTACCAAAAAACCGCATGCGGGCATTATTGCTGATGGTATTCATGTGGATTACTCCTCACTAATGATTGCTCGAGATCTCTTGGGAAAAAAGCTCTTTCTAGTAACTGATGCAGTCACACCTGCTGGGACAGACTTAGCTGAATTTGATATGGCGGGAATGCAAGCGTTTGTAACTAATGGGAAGTGTCATTATGAAGATGGAACAATTGCCGGCGCAGCGATCACAATGAGTCAGAGTATTCTAAATTTAATTGAATACGCGAACGTTCCTTTGCCTGAAGCGTTGAATATGGCATCGCTCTATCCTGCAGAGTCAATTGGTGTGGATGACCGCTATGGGAAACTAGAGAAAGGATACAAAGCCAATCTAGTTTTTTTAGATGAGGAGCTAAAAGTCGATCGTACCATCCAAATGGGCGAAGCAGTGTATCAGCGAGTAAATTAGAAATAGGATAGATGTTCTTACCATAATGCTTGAACGTCTAATGCCAAGATAAAAAGTCAATATTATAGATATTGGTTTTTTTCTGTGAATACAGAAAGCCACGGGTTTACCCTTGGATTAATGCCAATTCCAAAATTACAGCGTAGGCTGTAATTTTGGTCAACGGGTTAGAGTTGTCACGGCAAGTACCTCGGGCATGCCCGGAGGAATTTTCTTTTTACTTATTTGTAAGGAAGGAAAACGAAAGAGCTTAACCTAATGCTTTGGTGGTCTTTAGTTTGATATCGTGAGTGCCAGACATGTCTTTTTGAACCAATAGAGCGTACATAAGGTCGAGAACAAACAGTTGAGATATCTTAGTACCTATCGAATCACCTTGTAGTTGCCCTTGACGGTTACCATTAACGAGCACACTATCGGCGTGTTTGGTAATAGATGAGCGAGGATTATGCGTAATTGCAATGGTTGTCGCGCCGTTCGCTTTTGCTAACTTCAGTACCTTGGTCGTTTCTTCTGAATCACCAGAGTGGCTGATACCAATAGCAACGTCGCCCGGCTGTAGTAAAGAGGCTTTGATATACATAAAATGGTTGTTGGTATAAGCATCAACATTAAGTCCGATACGCATAAACTTATATTTGGCGCTTTCTGCTGAAATGCCAGAAGAGCCTACACCGAAGAAATAGATGGCCTTTCCTTCCTTTACAATTTCTGTGGCTTTCTCTAGCTGTGCGAAGTTGAGTAGGTTTAACGTCTCTGAAAGTACCTGCTCGATCGATGATTGTAGCTTTTTGCCAATGATCTCGGCACTGTCGTCTTTCGTTACATCAGTATCGAGTATAGTTGGTTCCGTTGCTTTAGTCGTTGAAACTTCTATCGCCAGCTGTAATTTAAAATCTTGGTATCCGCTAAAACCGAGAGTGCGGCAGAAGCGAATAATGGTTGCATCTCCAGTATTGACCTCAACGGAGAGGTCAGCAATCGAGAGCTTACTGATTTGAGCGGGGTTAGATGAGACATAATCTGCAATACGCTTTGCTGATGGGGTAAGGCTGTTATAAAGGCTACCCATGGTATCTATGATGTTGCCTGCTCGAATTTGTGCCATATAGAGTGTACTCGACATTAAGCTTTGATTACGTGCATTCTCACACAGTAAGTGTTTTTTTTGAAGTTAAACTCCGAAATTTATTGTAGTTAGAAACCTTTATTTGACTAGTGCTCAGAAGAGGGATTTAAACAATAATCTAAACCGACATCACAATTATAGTCTTTTCTATTACGGTTTTTATTGAATAGTGGAACTTCACTCCATAGTATGAGTGTTACTCCATTTTTTGTTTAATTTATGAAGTTTGTCTTCATTGATGCTAAATGTACGTTGGTACAGACTGAGGAAACCATGAAAAAATTATCGGGTCTAATTGCAGCACCGCACACTCCATTTAACACAGACAACCAAGTTAACTTTGAAGAGATTGACAAGATTGCTGTTCATTTGATTCAGGATGGCGTTAAAGGTATATACGTTTGTGGAACGACGGGGGAAGGTATCCACTGTAGCGTTGAAGAAAGAAAACTGATTGCTGAGCGTTGGGTTTCTGCAACCGATGGGAAAATGGACATAATTGTACATACTGGCGCATTAAGCATTGTTGATACGTTAGAACTAACCAAACATGCAGATACGCTTGATATTTTAGCGACATCAGCGATTGGCCCTTGCTTTTTCAAACCTGGTAGCGTGAATGAGCTTGTTGAATATTGTGCTACCGTTGCAGCAGCTGCGCCTTCGAAAGGTTTCTACTATTACCACTCAGGTATGTCAGGCGTAAGTGTTAATATGGAAGAGTTTCTAGTGGCGGCTGATAAACGCATCCCTAACCTATCGGGCTTGAAATTCAATAGCGGTGATTTGTATGAGTACCAGCGCTGTTTACGTGCATGCGATGGTAAATTTGATATTCCATGGGGTGTTGACGAGTTCTTACCTGGAGCTCTTGCTGTTGGTGCTAAAAGTGCGGTAGGCAGTACTTATAATTATGCAGCAAAGCATTTTAATTCGATTATTGAAGCATTTGAAGCTGGTCAACACGATGTCGTGATTAGCAAAATGGATAATGTTATTGCATTGATCCGAGTACTTGTTGAATTTGGTGGTGTATCTGCAGGAAAAGCTGCTATGGCACTTCATAATATTGATGCGGGCGATGCTCGTTTGCCATTATTACCACTTACACCAGAACAGAAAGAAATTGTTGTAAATAATATGAATGAAGCCGGTTTCAAATAAATAAATCATTTACCGGAGAGCTAATCTCCGGCTTTGTTGTTTTGAAAGTACACGGCCTATGAACCGATACAAAAGGTAGTAGCGAATCGATATCTGGCTCTGCTTTCGTTATTTTTCATACACTTGACTTATAATTATAAAGGATAAGACAGTTGGCTTTCTTGATCTCGACGATGCTGTAAAACATTGCTCGTATCAGCACTGTTTGGTGTTCTAGATAATAGCCAATTTTTCTGCCAATGCCTGCATTATTGTTTTTCATGCTCGTTTAAATCGAGTTAGATAACTTCACGAGGCAAGGTCTTAGCAAAAAAGGAGAGGGGGCGTTTACCGCGATTTTTCTTTGTGGAAGCCGTCACCTCAACCTCTTCTTCCATTACGACTTTACATTCAACTTCGTTGAAGAAGTTACCTTGTGATTCACCATAAGGCTTTAACTCCTCGATTATTAAGCGTGCATCGTACTGCATGTCGAAGGCGAATTTGAGTTGCTCAAGTAAGGACTGACGGTCTTGTTGCCGTAGCAATTCCTTTTGTGTTTGCTCGGTCATCAGTACTTTTAGCATCGCTTGTAGATCGGCAGCATCTTGATTTTCTGGGCCAGGGATTCCGCGATTTCAGCTCAAAAAAAATCCGACACACTCAAATTGGCTGTTGTTTGGAGTGAAGTCGTTTGCCATTTATTCTCCAGTTAGTGTCTGTGCAGACCGACATTATTACGTCTGTCGTGAGAAAACCGTCATCGAACCTTCTAAGATCTCTAAACCACATCAGCGCCCATCAGAAATGACAAGTCAAATTATCGTTAGTGAATGGTGACTAGCTAATGATTTAATGTCATTAAATAACAATTGCTTAAGATTCTAATTTTCAATATTTGTAAGATTTTTTCACATAATACTTGAGGCCCGATCTCATTCCTTTCTATTTTACGAACAAAGCTGTGAAGTAAAGCTTCATTATTACATTTGGTTGTTGAAATTATGCTCCAGCATTGCATTATAGGGGGATTCGCATGTTTGGGTTTTATTTGGAGTTTAATTTCAAACTGAACGGTGTCTAATTTGAATATTTCGTTATCTGGTTAAATTTTTGGAGAAAAAATGAAGTTACATAAGTTTATTGTGTTGTCTCTACTTATTCCACAGGCTGCATTATCGAGTACTGAAAATATCCAACCTCCAGAAATAGTTGGGGCTCCCCCTGCTGATGCAGGCAGAGGGTTAGTTCGCGCTAGTGAGAATGAAATTCGCCACTATAATGGTGGGGAAGGTTATGATGGCCGAAAAATGCTGGTCAGTAATGATAATGGCCTGACATGGCAAGAAAGCTTGGCGTCAGAATCTTACCCACCTAACTTTGGCGGAATTCCAATTGAATCCCCTGCTATTGTTCCTAACCCAAATACTGGGGAATATATTCGAGTCCAGCCAATCAATGGCTACGTTTTTATTTCCAGTGGAGGGCTTGATGGCGAGTGGGGCGCTGTGACTAAAGATGGTCAACTTGACTATAACTGGAAGCAAAGTGACAAAGAGAACTACCTGACCCTTGGTGGGATCATGCGTAGTCCAACTTTCGTTAATAATGGTCAACGCATTTTAATTCCATCACATGATATGCGCGTAGGCACAACATTACACATTTCAGATGATGGCGGTCTAACTTGGCGCGCTTCTCAAGATATAATCTCAGCACCACCGCATGAAAAAGACGAGATCCACCAAGGTGTGCGATGGCGTAATAGTGGCGTTGAAGGTTCTATTGTTGAACTTAGAGACGGACGCCTTTGGATTCTTGTTCGTACTTCTCAAGACCAGTACTACGAAGCGTTCTCGTCAGACTATGGTGATACATGGACAGAATCACAGCCTTCACGTTTTTTCGGTACTTTGACTATGCCAACCATTGGTCGCTTGAAGGATGGGCGTCTACTCGCGCTATGGACAAATACGATGCCCTTGCCTGAACACAAAGGAACCCAAGATGATATGTGGGAAGATGTATTTACCAATCGTGACTCGCACCATGCTGCAATCTCTAACAACGATGGTAAAACATGGACTGGATTTCGAGAAGTTATCCTAGATGAACACCGCAATAGAGACGATTATGCACTCTTTGAAGGTCAGGGTGATCGGGGTAAACAGCAAAGTGAATTTGTCGAATTGGATGAGCATCGCGTTCTTATTTCAGTTGGGCAACATAAAGAACATCGCCGTTTGATGGTTATGGACACGCGTTGGCTTTATAAAAAAGAACGCAGTGACCATTTTGAAAATGGTCTAGAAAATTGGACCGTTCATAGCTATATCCCGGAGGTAAGAGGCCACGTTAGTTACGATCGTAAACAATCGTCTCACCTTGTCGATCTTATCGATAAGCCTGAACATAAAGCGCTGCAAATTAAGAGAGTGAGTGATTCGGAACTAATTCATATCGACAATGACCTCAATTATGAAAAAGGCGGTGCGACTTGGAATTTTCCGAATGGAAAGAACGGTCGAGTTGATATCCACTTCATGTTAAACGAGCATAGTGGCGGTACTCAAATCAGTCTCGCTGATCGCTTGTTCAATGCTGTCGATGAAACAGCGCTCCATTATTCAATGTATACATTAAATGTTGCACCAGGGGAGAAGATTGGTGATCACGAACTTGAAGCAAACCGTTGGTATACTCTTAGCTTAGATTGGAATGGTGTAAAGAAAAACTCCACAAGTCGAGTCTTATTAGATGGTAAAGTCTTAGAAAGACTTACAATTAATAACACCAGCCCAAATGGCATTAGCTACCTCCACTTTATATCGACAAGCCAAGATGATGATGAGGGAATGTTAATTAAATCGGTACAGGCTTCGGTTAAGTAACAAATATTTAAAGAATTACCTATGAGAAGATTCCCCCGGGCATGCCCGGGGTACTTACCGTGACAACGCTAAAGTGTTGACCAAAATTACAAACAGCTTACGCTGTAATTTTGGAATTGGCATTCATCCACGGGTAACACCGTGGTTTTGTGTATTCACAGAATAAAAAATGCTCCACTGATAGTGAGTGAGGTGGCTTATTTGAGCTAGTTGTCCCCGCCTGAAATGTGTTTACACATTGAGTATGACCACTTCAAGCCTTACCTACATTAAACGCACTCAGCGCTGAGGGAACCCCTCATAACTCCCACCAACACATTTTACCTTTACGGGTGATACTCACTTTCCATACAAGGCGAAAGCATTAGGCTACCTGCAATTTTTTAATAATCCGATCCTGATAACAATTTACACCAATCCGGAAAATTAATAGATCGGGTTTGTCCAATCCGTTGTACACATTTTTTTGACGCGGGCTTGCTCTCTTGCCACAGAAAGCAAAATTTCAGGAGGTTTTAACTTCACATCGCAACCTGCGCATCGCAACTTGCGATGTGGATGGATTACTTAAGAATAGTTAGCGTAACTATTAAAGTGTTAACGTTAAAAATCAATTGCTTAACATTAGGGTGGAGCAGGGGGCATGCTGATGATTAGCCTTCGATTGAAGAGAGTATTTCGTATAAAAAACTCTCCAGAATAGAGAGCTTTGATGGGTTATCGGTAGTATTGTTTTTGACGACTCGAGTTATGCTTCCAACTTTTTGCTAGGCCATACACATACGACGGGTAGTCGTCCCATGGGTTAGCTAACGCTTTTCCTCGCGCGGCGCGCAGTTTAATCGGGTAACCTCTACACTCAACCTTGTGAAGAAAGTAGTAGTTCTTTTCCTGCTTGGTAGAAAAGTGCTTATGAGTTCCACTGCGAACGCTTGGATAAAGATCCCAAAGATATTGGCGCTGGTATTTTATACAGTTCCGGAACTGCTGTTTTAGCTTTTTCATTTACCCTCCAGGTTTGCATTACCTAGAAGGGGTCCTTTGCAAAGTAATTCATTCCGGCCTCCCCAATGTGCCTTTAGTGAAATTTTAGCCTATGGTTTCTTCAACTACATGGAAGAGAAAGCCGAGATCACTCTCTGCTTAAATGCCCCAAGTCGAAGCTCATCAAACGTCCCTAGTGTTCCATAGAGGCTATTTGAACTGTCTGTACTGCTTTCCCAAGATACTGTTGTTCTCCCACTATTTTGGGACTCAAGCGGAAGCGCGACACTTAAGCTATTTCCTCGACCAGAGAACTCTATTTCGATAGGTTTCCCCATACTTACATAGAGACGAGACTCAGGAATATCTTGTTCAATCCTTTCAGAAAACTCAATCAGACTTTGTTCAGCAAAAGTGAATAACCACGCTTGTTGGTTTATTGTATTATTCACACGAAGTATTCTTCCGAGCACCTGCCTGAAATACAATTCCGTTTTGACTGAACTCATATGGCAACATACTTGAAGGCGCGGAATATCAGTACCCTCACTGATCATACCTACACTAACAATCCATTGTGCGTCGTTTTGTCGATAACGCTCTATTTCTGCTAGCGGTTCTTCATGTCGATAAGTGACGATAGAAACGGTTTGCCCAAGTTTTTGAGATAGTATCTCTTTGATTGTTTGCGCATGTTGAACCGACGCTGCAACAATCAGCCCACCGGCATTGGGGGATCTGATACGTACTTTTTCTAACCGCTCACATCCTAAACCGAGTAGATATTCCATCGCCTCTTGGTTGTGAATAACACTCTGGTAGGATGCTTTTGTCTGTTTAAGCATCTCTAATATTGATGAAAAGGATTCGACTTTTTCGCAACTACTAACAGACAAGTGTTCATTATCAACCAAGACGATTTTAGGCGTTCTACAAACTCCATCAGCTATCGCTTGTTTAAGAGTGTATTGGTAATCGACAAGAAGCTGTCCGTCTGGGTCGCTGTACTCACCCATGATAATGGGTAAAGAGTCTGAACGCCACGGTGTACCTGAAAGTGCGAGGGTAAAAGTAGCAAGCCCTTGAATCTTTGTGAGAACTTGCTGCCCCCAAATGTTCGCATTTTCAACCTCAGAGCCAGAGCAATGGTGTATTTCATCAAAAACAACAAAGACCCTGTGATTCCGCAATGTTTGCCAAAACTCATCATTGAGGAACTGGATAGATTGGTATGTTAAAGATTGCCCTATAGCTCCCATACCACCATTAAATGTGCAATTAAGTATCGATGAAAAGGTTCTTTTTATACCATCAGAAACCGTCAATGATGGCGAGAAGCACAATACAAGATCTACCATGTCACTTTGTAGCAGTCTTGACGCAATAGTAGCGGCAAGCACTGTCTTACCAGCACCTGGTGTAGCTTGGCAAAAGAAATGGGAGCCGTTGGATTGATATTTTTTCAACGCTCTGTCAGAGCATTCACCTTGCCATTCCCTTAACACGGTTCATCTTCTTCATAGAGAGTATTAAGAACCTTTGTTAAAACATTCACTTTACCGAGCAATAAAGCGGCGCGATCTTTAGCTTCCTGATGCAAAGGGGCCAGTTTATTTTTTAGCTCAGGAAATCGGGATGTAATCGACTGATACTCGTCAATCTCCCCAAGTACGATCTCAAGTTCACCCTTATATTCATTGCGTTCACAGTTCAAAATGGAATAGTTTTGAATAGGTATTTGAGGTTTTATATCCGCTTGATTATTCGTGGTTACATTGTCATACAACGCTTTGAATTGATCCGCTTGAAAGTAACGTTTTTCCCGGCCATAGCCCTCACTTCGTAGCCAACTTTTCTTTTCAAAATTAAAAATTGCTCGGTACACCTTTTTGCGAGCTTCGGCAGAGTCGGAGTCCACATTATCAAGTGATAGCCACAAATCTCTCGCTTCTAGCACGGTGAACCCATCTAACCCATGTTCTATCAATAACTTGTGCATGACCGCACTAATTCTTCGAGCCCGTTTCATTTCCAAAATTACACCAACCAAAAACTAAGGATTGCTTAGTATACAGAAATCCATAAAACTAAGAAAATCTTAGTTAACTTGAGCTCAGAGAAATGAAATCTAAGTGTCATTTAAAAACCCAATCCCAGAGCGACTCAAACAAGCTCGAAAAAAAGCAAAACTCTCTCAAAAAGCCTTGGGAGAAAGCATAGGTATGGATGCCAGTTCAGCAAGCCCTCGAATGAATCAATACGAGAAAGGCAAGCACGCCCCAGATGTTCAAACCTTAAAGCTCATCGCTGATGAGCTTGGTGTGCCGCTCAATTATTTCTTCTGTGAAGATGAAAGCTCTGCTGAGTTAGCATGCATTATTTCTCAAATGACTGAGAGCGAAAGAAAGATGCTTGTCGCATCACTTTGCGAAAATAAAGGCTAAAGAAAAGAGAGGATGACCTTAACTTCATGATTCAATTTGTTGTGGGTTTTGAGGTGAATAAGTGTTTAAAAATATCGACGACATCTTCTATAACGATGCAGGTTGTTATTAGGGCGTGTTGATCTTTCGTGAGTATTTTTTGAACAGCATGGTAAAGAGTTATAATTTGCTTCGCCAAAAGTAAAACCATAACCAATACCATGCCAAGAACAATGCTAACTGATATTCGCTGGAAACTGCTACTCCAAGTTATGAAAAGTACAGGTCGTATTTACGATAAAACTGAACATCGAATGACATTTGAAGGAATACTTTATCGAATGAGAACAGGTATTCCTTGGCGGGATCTACCCTCTGAGTTCGGAGAGTGGAGTACCGTTTACAGTATTTACGATAAAACTGAACATCGAATGACATTTGAAGGAATACTTTATCGAATGAGAACAGGTATTCCTTGGCGGGATCTACCCTCTGAGTTCGGAGAGTGGAGTACCGTTTACAGACGATTTAATCTTTGGTCAAAGAAAGGGATTTTAGATAGTCTTTTCAAAAGCTTATCTAGTATGGCTGATTTTGAATGGGTATTTCTTGATGGCTCTATAGTTAGAGCGCATCAGCATAGTACAGGTGCAGCKACTGAAAGCTCAGAGCAAATAGGAAAAAGTCGCGGGGGCAACTCAACCAAAATTCACTTAGCCGTGGATAGTGGTGGCCTGCCGATTTGCTTTGATTTATCAGAGGGACAACGCCACGATATAGTGCATGCCGAAAGCTTAGTTGAGCAACTCGATGAAGTTAATACCATCGTTTGTGATAAAGGATATGACAGCGAACCTTTCCGTACTTTTGTTAAGGATTGTGGCGGAGAAACGGTAATTGCTAAACGCAATTATGGACAAGATATAGACAAAGACAGTATGGATTGGTGTCTATACAAGTATCGTCACTTGGTCGAAAATGCCTTTGGGAGAATTAAGCATTATCGAGCTATTTCAAGTAGATATGACAAGCTAGAAAGGAATTATGCCAGCATGTTATCGCTGGCATTCATGTTAATGTGGCTACCGATGTATTGTTGAACACGAAATGTACAGCAAAGATCAACACGCCCTAGCTACTCTGTATCGTTATAGGTCCAGTTTTAACTGATACAATTATTAAAGTTTGACAGTATTAGGCACATCTAATTTCTCGCAACTTTCTACGCAATAATTCCGTTACCCCTTTAGGCCGAGTATTTGTTTCACTGGTAATGATAGTTCAGAGATTCTGTTGAGCCATATTGACTCGGTGTTTCGTCGTCTTTCGTTTTCTAGCTCTTTTTCTAACTGTTGGCATTTCTTTAGTAGTTCATCATGGGTTTTCCCCGAGTTACCTTTAGCTTTATTATTAAGATAGGTATTTACCTGTTGTTCTTTTGCTTTCAAAAGTTTCTTGTTGCTATTGTTTAGCGCATCACGGAAACCTACCGCCCACTTTGATCCTTTCGTTGGGTCGAGGGTTGCGGGTTTTACTTCAATGGAATTGGCCACATCGCTGACCCTGATTTGCCAAAGGCTTGATTTGGTAAAGTCGGAGGGTTTTCTGTGTTTTATGATGTGGTTTTTTCGTTGAGCTTCAAGCGCTAGTAGGGTACGCCAAGCCTCGATAGATTTATTTTTTGGAGATACCCAATTAGGTAGCTCTTCAGGTTGTTGTTCACATTCGTGCTGGGCTTGCTGTAGAAGTAGGCTGAGACTCATAATGCGTCCTCTTTTGTATTTAGGGCACTTTGTAGCGTGTCCATGATCGTTGGAGCCACCTTTAGACGTTGAAGTTGCTTGAGTGCATTTCTAACTGTCATGATGGCTGGCTCACGCCATGCCGTTGGGACCCCTGGGGTCTCTAGGACTTTTACATCATTGGCGATACCAAGTAAGATTCCTTGTATATTTCCTTCTTGGATTAGATTATTACTACACCCAAGGCATAAACCCGGGCAAGCGTTCTGCCTTTGAGGGGTACCGTCAACAGCGCATTTGGCGCGGTGCTGGTTACGCTTGAGTAAAATGCAGAACCCCCAAGGATTAGCTTTGATGTCTTGAATCTCTTCTTGAGCAAATTGAACTATTGATCTGTCCAGGTGGTCGGGATAGGTCACATGAGTCTTGGCAAATACTCTGCGTAATATTGTGTCAAGCTTACCTGCAAAACCTTTGCCTGATCTCCTTAGATGATTCTGCAGTAAAGAACTTATAACACGCCTTTTTACTGTGTCATGCTGCCGCCTATTACCCTTATCGCGAATATAAGCAAGCCACATATTTTGGCTTATATGCTTAAACTGGGAGCGTATCATCCAACCAGCATCTCCATCGAAGCGGCGATACACAGCTTCAGCCCACATATGACGAAATGTATGTGCGGTAGGGTATAGGCACCCTCCAACCAATTCGTTAACCACCTCCCTACTGTAGTCTGCTGAAAATTTATCCTTATTAGCGTGGGCCCTTATGTCCTGTTTGGTGCTTGTTGAAAGGTATTTTTCTAACAAATTATGTACGTGTTTTGGTAGTTTGCCATCGCAATAATTTTTTAAGAGACCTCTTCGGTTATTATTATCTATGAAAAAAATCACGCGAGATTTTTCTTTACGAGCCCTTCGTCGTACTTCTACAAGTAGGTTATCTTGCTGCAAGCTAGGCCAATCTTCATTGAGGCTTTCTGCTGCTAACATTTTAAGTCGCAGCTGTTCACTCTGTTTTAAAACTTGATGACAAGCCAGTTTACGCAGTGCAACTAAGGCTTCAGCTTTGTCTAGCTGGATAAACGGAGCATAATAATCCACGAAGTGTCCCCACATAGACTTCACGCGGTTTTTAATAAAGGTTGCTGATAGGTTGGGATCTTTAATTTGTTTATGTTGACTCGGATAAAGGCAAGGTCTCAGAGTGTCAGCATTTACAAGTTGTGCTAATTGTTGAGATATGAGAAAGGTACTATGAGTAATCTCTCGAGAAAGCTTAGTTTTATTGTTGGTTTTAGGTACTTCCCACTTGACTGTATACCGCCATGGGCAGGTGAATTGATCCAATAAATCGCGATTACGGGCTATATGAATGTCTTGTATTGACCAGCCATACTCTGACTCACGCCAACCTGTTAGAGCGACAACGTAGGTTAAACCTGAATCAATAACCTTTCTAATTAATCCATGTAAATAAGTAGAACGACGGGAGCTCGAGACCTCCAGTCCAAGGTTACTAAACCAAGCAACAGAGGGGAATTCTACATCAATATCTTCACTCAAAAGCTCCCATCTTTGCTTTAGCCAAGCTTTAATATAATCCGAATCAACACTTACTTTTAACCTTGGCTCGACCACTTCATTTATCCACTTGTGATGTAGCTCTCTCGTTTCTGTTGTACATGGGTAATGTTCATCGTCCAGTTCTGGTAGGTATATGGTGACGATATGGCGCAACCAGTCCTGTTCATCATCATTCGCACAATCGAAGTTAAGCTCTTTTGCTAGTTCAAGGATTTCGAGGGTGCTGAGTAATGCCTCTCTTACTTTCAGTGAACGAAGGTGCTTAGAAAAAATGTCTTTCGTTGCTGATTGTATTTGTAATAGTGTCCTGTCATTTATCTTACGGTATCCTGTTGTTGAGTTGTGTATGAGGCTTTTGGGCAATTGCTCAATCTCTCGCCCTATTAGAAAATGTGAAATGACAGTTTGAGCTCTATAAGTGCTGACACCAGCCATGCTAGCAATAAATTTAGAATCTTGTAGGGTTAGACTGAGTGCAGTAGCTAAAGCGATATGTTGAGAAAAAAAAGTATGGCAGTGTTCAATATAGTGTCGTCCGTAATCAAGTGGCAAACGGTTGAGGGTGCCACCTTTCTTCCAATCGGCATAAGTTAACTCGCCGGAAGATACTGTATTTATAGTTTCTTTCCATGCTTTTTTCAGGACATTAGAAGAGAAGAAACTAGTAAACCCAAGCTCCTTTAAACCTAGTTGCTGTAATGTTAGTTGCCACTCTCTTAGGTTGATAGCTTCGAAAGAACGAGGTGTTAAGCGGCGTACTGGCGTACCTATTTCAGAGATATTGTGCATTATTAGGTACTCAAATAACCCGAGCAGGTCACTTTTTTTTATAGGTTGAAGTACCTGTGTGTTTACTGCCTCCTTCTGCTCGGGTTCTATAGATAAGGCTAAGTTTTTTTGATTTTGGTCACGTTCAGCCAGCCAAAATATCCATTTGGCTATTAAGTTAAAGTTATTACGAAGTGAATTTTTATGGTGTTGTGCTTTGATAATGTCGAGAAATAAGAGCCGAGCTAACCAATGTGGTTTAATCCCAAGTTTCTGAGACCACTCTGATTTATGGTTCTCTAGTCCATAGATACCTGAAAAGTTGAGGACCAAACCATCGAATACCCATTGCTTGGCGTCTAAATCACTAGTGCAGCCCATGTTTATCAAGCGTTGTTGTAATTCACTTGTTGAGTAAGCATGATGATTTGCATTTATTGGTAAAGCTATTGGAGTCATCATATGCTTCCACTTCCTTGTATTTGGTTCTCAAATAGGGGTGGCAGTACTTCATGTAGTTTTTTATAGCTCTTTTTTCCCAAGCGAATGGTTTTCGGGCTAAGACCATTGTTAAGTAATGATGACATCCATTCAGCATCAGGTAGAACGGTTAGCTCGAAATATTGTAACGCATGCTCAATGAGCCGATTGGCCTGACGTTCGGCTTCTGACAAATAGTGTAAGAAGTAAACTACAGTTTCAGGTGTATCCCATACGATGTGGAGGCTCTGCTTATCACTAGTCATCATCTCCTCGGTCGAGGTCGTGATAACTTGTCCGAGAGGGTTTATACGCACTTCTTGGTTGGCTGTCTCTTGCATTATTTGGGTCTGCAGCCGACGCTCTCGGGCTAAGTTAAGTGCAGTATTGATGTTTGGTTTATAAGCATGGTGCTCAATATCATCAAGTACAATTCGAGTAATCCGACCATTCTGGTTTACCCATTCTTTGTTTTGATCTGTCATATAACCAGTTTTCTCTGTGCCTATTGAATGCGAGTTGATATTAATAAGGTCACCATCACGGTACCGGTCACTGCGTGCTTGGACTGAACTTGTCTTAATTGCAGAAAGCCCAAACATTAATTGCGGTAATGGGCGAGCTACTTTGTTTCGATAGGTTTCGATGTCGTAACTTTGCTGATTTTTAAGTGCTGCTTTACTCCAAATGGGGTATGAAGAGCTGCTATGGTGTGCAATAGTTAAATAGAGATGACGGAAGTCATCACTAATCGATCGGGCTTGGAGTTGTGTTTGGATAAATTCGGATAGAACAGGAAGCTCGAATAATTGGGTCAACGATCCATTCATCGTCTTACTTGATAAGGGGCTGAAACTTTTATGCGTCTGCTTATTAGGGAATAATAACTGTTTGCTATTAGGAGAATTTTTCAGATAGGTGATTAGAGCTTTGGCCTCAACGAGCGTCGCCTCCAGAAATTGAGGTTCTTGGATACCGCTTCTGCCTTTGTAGTAAACACACTGAACTCCTGTAGGGCGGTTCTGTTTGTTATAATGAATGCAAAAGTTATTAGGTGTTAGCTTAGAAATATCATTAGGTTGAATAGTCTGCCACGCACATAACCAAGCTGCTAATAATTGCTCCAATGGACTGTTCGTTTCTAGATATTCAGGAGAAAATAGACTTGGCTTTCTGATGAATTCAGTGCGTTTCCCATCAACTTTACCTAAAAAACAGACTTCTTGGTCGTTATTAAGTCGCAATTTTACTTCTTCAAATGCTGTAGGGTTTACAAAATCAGTAAGTAATAACTCGAGGGATCCTAGGGGTAGATCTTTAGAGTTTTTGTGCACTATGGTGAGTAACTCACGGCTGTAATGTTTATCACGCTGTCTTGATGCTAGCCCTTTGTCGATCTTATTTAGGCAAGGGGAATCACTTATCAGTTTTCTTATTGCAGATTTGACTCGGCTCACCCAAAGCAATGTACTAGAAATTGTAACACTGAAGCTTGCCATCAATCGTTTCGGACTTTCCATTGCTAACCAGGTACTTTGACCTACGATAGGTTGCAACCAATCTATTTGAGCGAACCAAGCTGTTAAAGTGTCAGGTACACGTGGTTCAATATTTGATATGTGGGTTTTTTGGGTAAGTAACTTAATATAGTTTTGCTGTTGTGTTGTTAAGGTATTATCAGTCAAGCTTTCTCTTAACATTATTTGCATCGGATGTAACCCTGAGGACTGGGGTTTAACCTTAACTTCATTGACACGGTAAGCTTGATATTCGTTGAGTAAATCTAAACGGTTAGTATTGTTCACTTCATGCTTGTTTAGCCATGTTAAGAAGGCACTAATGTTATTTCTGTAGTTGCGCTGAGAGTGAGCCCCTAATGTCTGCCACCACTCTGAAATGAGTATCCTACAGGTTGCTTGATAAAGTGTTTTAGCATCGACACTTCGATTGTTAAAAAGGATTGCTTTATTGTTGATAAATAGGTGGGTTTGGTTAGTAATTAACCGTTCTGTTGGCTGTGACAGGGTCTGGTCGAACTCATTAGGAAGAACCTTACTCATACTTATTCCTTCTGTTCGCGGTTTAGCATCACAATACGAAGGCGTATATATCTTTTTACAGTGGTAGACCCTTCACTGTGGCGGAGTCGTTGGCGCACAACTTCAAGCGCTGCACTTTCGGAACGGGTTTCTTGGCCTTCAGGGTTTAGTAGCTCATCATGATATAGTTTGGTCGCAAACGAGTGACGAAGATCGTGGTAGCTAAGTGATTGATTAAGGTGTGGTAATTGCGTTCTTGCTTTTCTAAAAGATGTAGTGGCTTGTCTCCTACCAATAGGAAGGCCCTTCCCTTGTGGGTCGTCACGAACGAATAATGTCGGGCTATCGTACCCAGATTCGGATACTATGGCTGCTCTATCTAAGTCATGGTACTCCTTCATCTTCTGGAGTAATTCTCGGTCAATGTAGATTTTACCAGTTCTCCCTCCCTTGGTATATTTCCCTCGAAGGGTGTATTCCCACTCCATCTTCTCTGGCCGGGATTCAAGCTCTTTAAACATTGAGCGTAAGCCTTGATGTTTTTCGTAGTCATTAAGCTCAAGTCCAGTATTTTCTTCTGCCCGTAACCCCACTTCATATCCTAGCTGAAGTAATAGCTTGTCACGTTTACATGGGCACACACGTAACAGGTCGTTGTATTCATAGCTAGAGACATAGTTAATCTTGAGTGGTCGTGTATCTTTTTCAGCCATGTACTGTTTGGTTTTTCGATAAATAGTTGTTGGTCTATTATTATCTTTTTCCCAAACACCTAACGCACATAGAAAATTGCAATATGCGGCAATTCCTGATTGATGTGCTTTGAGAGACTCAGGTGACTTTAATTGTTCTGGCAGTACCTCGTTGAGGTAATGATTGAGATAGCGGGTAGTCAGATTTTCAGTGCGGTGAATGCTTAGAGCTGGGTTTTTGTTGATATGTTTGAGTAATTTAAACACATGGCCAACATAATTTTCCAGTGTATTTTCTGTTATTGGCTCGGCCTTAAAAGCAGTCTCTACGTTCAGAACCTTTTTACGTGAGAGTGAGGAGCCACAATTACTGCGTTGGCCTGATGTGTGCCATCCCCAAACTTCCAAGGTTACTGCAATTTGTACCAACCACAAGCTAGGTAAAATAACAGGCTCGTAATCGTCATCATAATAAACATGTAGTCTTTGTATGTTGATACCATCGATTTCTACATCATGGTAAAGGTTTTTATACATGAGCATTTACACAGTAGTTATGTAATCTTAATAGCCTAGTATGGAGGGGGAGGTTGTGCCAATAAAACCTAAAAAAATTGCCATTAAGGCAGGGGGGCTATTTTACCCGTATTGGGTGCAATTTCAGGTTCGTATAGAGCGATATCAAACATGTTGGTTCACAAGAATAATCAAAGATAGCCAGAGTATACGGTGGCAAGCTGAGTGAGTACAGTTCACCACCGTTCGCTTACGCTTTATTCGCGAGTGCTTGTGCGTAGTTTTCAGAAACCGCATTCCAATTCACCACATTCCACCATGCGTTGATGTAATCAGGGCGGCGGTTTTGGTAGCTGATGTAGTAAGCGTGTTCCCAAACATCCAACGCAAGAATTGGCTCACCGTTGCTGGCGATGGTATCCATCCACGGATTGTCTTGGTTTGAGGTTGAGATGATTTTCAGTTGTCCTTCTTCTACCACCAACCACGCAAAACCTGAACCGAAGGTATTGATTGCTGCTTGAGCGAACTGATCTTGGAACGTCTCGAAATCTCCGAATGTGCTCTTAATAGCATCACCAAGTTCGCCAGTCGGTTCACCACCGCCGTCTTGAGACATACAGTTCCAATACAATACGTGGTTGTAGTAGCCGCCACCATTATTGCGAATGGCAGGGCTGTGTTGTGAGATGTTAGCGAAGATCTCGGTCAGAGATTGCTGTTCTAGTTCGCTGCCAGACACCGCCGCAACAAACTTATCGTAGTAGGTTCTATGGTGCTTGCTGTAATGCACTTCCATCGTTTTGGCATCAATGTAAGGTTCTAGGGCATCGTAAGCGTAGGGTAGTTCAGGGAAAGTGTGCGACATGGTAAATCCTCCATAATTAGAGGATTTACCATGATGATAATAACAATCATTATCAACTGCGATCTTTGTGGGGGTATTACACCGGTAAGATAGGTAAGGTGATTTCGAGCTGCAATCCACCTAACTGGCTGCGGGTTGCTGTGATGGTTCCGCTGTGTTGGCGAATCGCACTCTCAGTAATGGTTAACCCAAGCCCTGTGCCACCGGTATTACGATCACGAGCAGTGGAAACGCGATAGAAAGGTCTGAAAATAGAATCTAATTCATCATCAGGCACACCATCACCGTTATCGTTCACGCAAATCGTCAGCTGATCTTGCACCACGTGGAACTGCACATCGACTTGGTCTTTGCCGTAGTAGATGGCGTTACGCGTAATGTTGTCTAGTGCACTCATCAGCAGCTTAGGGTTACCCGAAATAGAACGCTCAGGGATCTCCGAGAACGTCAGCTGTTTACCCATTTGCTCGGCTTCAAATTGTGCGTCTTTTAAGATCTCTTCCCATAGGCTTGAAATAGGCTGAACCTCACGAGTAATGTGGCTGTCGACTTGCATGCGCGATAGCGTCAGTAGCTCACTGATCATTTGTTCCAGACGTTGTGCTTCAGTATCGATACGCTCAAGCTCTTGGCTCTCCCCTTGTTTACGAATTGCCAGTGCATTCGCCATACGCAGACGAGTCAATGGTGAGCGTAGTTCGTGTGAAATATCAGAGAGTAGGCGCTGCTGACCTGAGATCATCTGGTTCACCGCTTCGACCATCTGGTTAAAGCTCTCACCCGCTTGTCTGAATTCAGACGTGCCTTTTTCAAGTGTTGGATCAACCTCAAACTGACCTTTCGCCACACGTTGTGCAGCGCGCTCAAGCCTACGAGCAGGTTGGCTCAGTGCCCAAGCTAACCAAAGTAATAGCGGGGTACTCGCCAACATCACGGCAAGTAATAGCTGCAGAGGCCTATCAAACAGTCGCAGTAAGAACGGCGGTGGTTGGTTCCACTTCACTCCTGCATACATCAGCAACTTTTCACCAGCGAGAGTAATCGGTACTGGCCCTGCAACCATGTAGTGCCCATAGAGCTTTTGCTTCGGCATCTCGGGGTTATCAATCGAGGTAACAAAGTTACGAATCGCCTTGAGCTTATAGTCCGAATGCCTTTTCGAGGTGAGAACTGCACCTTCAAGATCGGTTAGATAGATGCGGGCACGAGAATCCTTGCGGCTGCGTGGCGCCTCAAGTTGGAAGACAATTTTGCCGAGATTCGGTTCTCTGGCGTAGCGTTTTTCAGCGGCCTTGGCGATACGCTCTAATTTACCGAGATGATCAGCAGGCACATCGCGCGCGACTCGCGGGTCTAAATGAGGAAGTGACAGTACCGACAAAAGCACCAGTAACATGGTGAACCAAAAGATAGCAAAGATACGTCCATATAAGCTGGTGATTTTAGGGATACGCATTAATCCTCCTCTACCAATAAGTAACCACGACCGCGTAAGGTCTTGATGCGAGATTTACCGTCGCTGCGCTCTGGAATTTTTTTACGCAAGTTGGATATGTGCATATCAATTGCGCGGTCAAACGCCGCTAGCCTTTTGCCCAATACATCGAGACTCAATGCTTCTTTGGTGATCACTTGCCCCGGGTTTTGGATAAGGTGGCTCAACAGAGCGAACTCAGTGGTGGTGAGATCGATAATATCGCCATTACAGTAAGCTTCTTGCTTGCCAGGGAAGACTTCAATGTCTTGGTATTGAATTCTATCACTGGCCGCTTTCGGTGCCGCGGTGGTTTGCGTTCGACGCAAGATGGCACGAATACGTGCTAGCAGCTCTCGGTCACTGAAAGGTTTAGGTAAATAGTCATCTGCGCCAAGCTCTAGGCCAATCACACGATCAATCTCTTCACCTTTTGCGGTCAGCATCAGCACGGGTGTTTCCCAATTTTCTCTTAGCTTCTTGAGAGTTTCCATGCCATTCAGGCGCGGCATCATCACATCCAAAAGAATCAAATCAATCTCATCATTGACCGCCTCGAGCCCCGCGTAGCCGTCATTGGCTTCGGAAACAGTGAAGCCCTCAAAGCTCAGAATGTCTTTAAGTAAGCTGGTTAACTCGGTGTCGTCATCAATAAGAAGAATGTTCGCCATAGGGAAGCCTTAATCATTTAGTTAGGTTAATAATACTGCTAATTATTGGTCAGCTTTCACTCTTTACGATTATTTACGCTTTCTAAACGTCACTTTACGAGGGAAAGACTAATCTATATTCAAGCGCTGAGAAACAGACGCAACACATGACTTATTATACCGAATTGAGGCAACAATTATGAAAATGACTAAGAAACTTGTACTAGCAGCTGCGGCACTTCCACTAATGTTAGGTACAGCAAGCGCGTACGCATTTGGCGGCGGCGATAAAGGCGACCACAAAGGCATGCACGGTAAATGTGGCGGTTTCGATAAGAAAGTGATGCGTCAACTAGACCTAACTGACGCACAAAAAACAGAATTGAAAGAGATGCGCGAAGCGAATCGTGCAGAGATGAAAGAAAAACACGCTGGCAATAAAACCGATAAAATGGCGAAAATGAAAGCGCATCAAGAGAAAGTTCAAGCATTGGTATTGGCTGACAACTTCGATGAAGCAGCTGCGAACGACCTAGCAAGCGAAATGGTTGAGAAGCAAACTGAGCGTCGCGTGGCAATGCTGAAGAAGCAACACGAAATGATGAGCGTACTAACGGCTGAGCAAAAGACTCAACTGAAAGAAATCCAACAAGAGCGCATGACTAAGTGTGCTGACAAAATGGAAAAACGCATGAACAAAGACAAGTAATTCGAGCTTAATAAAGCAGCTTTGAATGAAAGTGTTTAGGGCATGTTGATCTTTCGAGAGTGTTTTTTGAACAGCATGGTAAAGAGTTATAATTTGCTTCGCCAAAAGTAAAACCATAACCAATACCATGCCAAGAACAATGCTAACTGATATTCGCTGGAAACTGCTACTCCAAGTTATGAAAAGTACAGGTCGTATTTACGATAAAACTGAACATCGAATGACATTTGAAGGAATACTTTATCGAATGAGAACAGGTATTCCTTGGCGGGATCTACCCTCTG
>NZ_JAKEUO010000017.1 GCF_022397915.1 Vibrio sp. Isolate34
CGCGGGGGCAACTCAACCAAAATTCACTTAGCCGTGGATAGTGGTGGCCTGCCGATTTGCTTTGATTTATCAGAGGGACAACGCCACGATACTTAGCCGTGGATAGTGGTGGCCTGCCGATTTGCTTTGATTTATCAGAGGGACAACGCCACGATATAGTGCATGCCGAAAGCTTAGTTGAGCAACTCGATGAAGTTAATACCATCGTTTGTGATAAAGGATATGACAGCGAACCTTTCCGTACTTTTGTTAAGGAGTGTGGCGGAGAAACGGTAATTGCCAAACGCAATTATGGACAAGATATAGACAAAGGCAGTATGGATTGGTGTCTATACAAGTATCGTCACTTGGTCGAAAATGCCTTTGGGAGAATTAAGCATTATCGAGCTATTTCAAGTAGATATGACAAGCTAGAAAGGAATTATGCCAGCATGTTATCGCTGGCATTCATGTTAATGTGGCTACCGATGTATTGTTGAACGTAAAATGTACAGCAAAGATCAACACACCCTAAGCAATCTGATGGGTATGTTTTCTACTATGTAACGATTTAGCTTACAAAGCCATACAGTAATACGTATAAGACTACGGAATAATGCTCACCAACGGTCGAAAGGCCGAAAACAAAAATAATTGATACTGCATGACATTAAAGAGTGAGTAAGAAAAATGAACAAGATAGCGAAATCAGCATTAGCACTGGGTTTAATCAGCGCGGTTTCTCTTCCAGCTTTAGCAGCAGGTACTGACGGCGGCGCATACATTGGTGGCGGACTTAGTGTCTACCAAGATTCAGATACAGATGGCAAAGGCAGTTATGATTCAGACGGCATGGGCTACAACTTATACGGCGGCTACCAATTCAACCGTATCGTTGGCGTTGAGCTTGGCTACAACGATTACGCTGACTACAAAAATGGCGCAAAAAAACTCTCGCCAACGTCTATTTCTGTATCAGCAAACCTCGGTTATACGTTCGACAACACCATTCGTCCATTTGTACTTGCAGGTTTGAGCTCTGTTGACCTACACGCAAACAATGCAGCTCGAATTAATGATGATAGCGGGACTGGCTTCCACTTCGGTGTTGGTGTTGAATACACACCAGTTGAGCACCTAACACTTCGCCTAATCTCGCAAGCAGATGCGGTAAGCGTAGATGACTACTCTTATGGCAATGGGTCACTCAAAAACGATGATCACACGTTTGCATTCAACAGCATTAGCTTCGGTGGTTCATACAACTTCTAATGTGATTGAACCACATAGAATAAGCTGAACATACTAATTCACTTTGTTGTTCCACCTTGTCATGAAGGTCACTCAGTAAAGTGAATTTTTTGTTTCTACACACCTATCGCGTCATTTCACTTTAGTCGGTTTATCGCCGCCCATCTGAGCTTTATGCGTTGATATTAGAGCTTTCTTGGTAGCTAGACTAAAATAAAGGGATAAGAGACGCAGGAAAATAAGACCTATGAATCTACCAAGCTTAAACATGTCGATAAACAAGCTGCCTTTTGTGTTGGCCGTGTATTATCTGGTTGTCATCAATATCCCTCTCTCCCTCGAACTATTTAGTATTGTTCAGGCATCAAAGTCTGAAAGTGTCGTGTTTCTTATATCCATCCCGATCTTCTTCCTTGCTGCCTTCAATTTTATCTTCCAAGTCTTCAACTGGCCGATATTCTCCAAGCCATTTTTTATCTTCCTACTCATCACCTCAACCCTCGTCAGCTACAGCATGTTCAATTACGGCATCTATGTAGACTATGGGATGATAGAAAACGTATTCGAGACTAATAGTGGCGAAGCAGCAAGCTATGTAAGTACCCACTCCATCTTGTGGTTATTTGCGATGGGGATTGTCCCGTCACTGCTGCTACTCTTTACCAAGCTTAAGCGAGAGTCATGGAAAGATTTCTTTA
The DNA here is from genome assembly GCF_022397915.1 of Vibrio sp. Isolate34. GTDB lineage: Bacteria > Pseudomonadota > Gammaproteobacteria > Enterobacterales > Vibrionaceae > Vibrio. Next base: position 1,929 of record NZ_JAKEUO010000017.1, read on the forward strand.
TCTGGAAGTCGATTGGATTGCTCTCTTCATTGATTGTCATCGCGATTATTGCAGGACTGTTTTACAAAGATTACGTCTCGTTTGGCCGCAATAACTCGCACATCAAAAAGATGATCATTCCGACTGAGTATGTGGCATCAACGGTGAAATACATCAATAACACCTACATCAAACAGCCCATCCCATATCAAGAGCTGGGCTTAGATGCTCAACTCAAGCCACAAGCAAAAACGGCAACCAAACCGACCTTATTGGTGTTTGTACTTGGCGAGACTGCTCGCGTGTATAACTACCAGTATTATGGCTATGAGAGAGAAACCAACGCTCATACCAAGCCTTACAACCCGATATTTTTCTCTGATGTTCAGTCGTGCGGAACAGCCACCGCGGTTTCTGTACCGTGCATGTTCTCGAACATGAATCGCAGCAACTACGATCGGGACAAAGCCTACAACCAAGATAACGTAGTCGACATTATGAACCACGCGGGCATCCACTCTATCTGGCGAGAGCATGATGGTGGGGATAAAGCTGTCGCGCATCGAATCAAAGAGATGACGCTCGTCGCCAAAAACAGCGATCCATTGTGTAATAACGATGTGTGTTACGACACGGCGATGCTAGAGAACTTCGAGCAAGATACTCAAGATCTTAAACAAGATAGCATCATTTTCTATCATATTTCGGGTTCTCACGGCCCAACGTACTTTGAGCGTTACCCAGAAGAACATAAGAAGTTTACGCCTGACTGCGCTCGTGCAGATATTGAAAACTGCACCAAAGAGGAAGTGGTTAACACCTACGACAACACCATTTTGTACACGGATTTCTTCCTCTCACAGGCGATGCAAAAGCTTGAGAAACTGACCGACAAATACAACGTGGCATTGATGTATGTGTCCGATCACGGCGAGTCTCTGGGAGAAAATGGCGTCTACTTACACGGCATGCCTTACTCTCTAGCACCAAAAGAACAGACCCACGTTCCACTGATCTTTTGGATGTCGGATGGCTTTGCTGCTGAGAAAGGCATCAGTGACACGTGCTTGCGTAAAGCAGGCAAAGAACAAAGCTTCTCACACGATAATCTATTCGACTCTTTGCTTGGCTTGATGGATGTGCAAACCAAAGAGTATAGAGAGGAACAAGATATGTTCGCACCGTGCCGTTAATGATCTTACTTAAGTGAGTAGTCGAAAAATGCAACTGCCTAGATAAGCTTCTCTCCAGATCCCTCTAAAGAAGAAAAGATCTCGGTCTTTTCTTCTTTTATCCATCGCTAACGTGACACAAGAGTGCTAATTTATAACCTCTAAACAATAAGCTACATTTATTATAGAGCTCGAGCACTCGTTATCTCGGCTCTCTCTCCCTAAAAAAAAGAGCTCTACATAGCACCTTAATAGTGCTCGAATCTCGATGGTTACGTCATATCATTAAGGACAACGAATGGACGCTTTCATAATTTCAAGCTGGCAATTTTCAGAGGGTGTGGCACATGAGCACACCACAAGCCCAGCCTCATTCGAGCAATCAACTTGGTATCACTGCCAAAGAGATGCTGACGGTTTGAGAGAATGGCTCCACAATAATACGGTTCCAAATGCCATCATCGATTCATTACTCACCGATGACACCCGCCCTCGATTTGAACAATTTGGCCACGACTGTTTTTTGATGATTCTGCGAGGCATTAATCTAAACGAAGGTGCTAACCCTGACGACATGCTTAGCCTACGCATCTTATGGTACAAAGGCACGTTAATATCGACACGCAAAGTTCCTTCAAAAGCGGTCAGTAACCTAATATCCGATCTAAAACAAAGCCAAGGTCCAACGTCGTTACCTGATGTATTGCTAGGCATGATCCGCGGAATTAACCATTATATATCGAGTTTCTTGACTCCCGTAGAACAACTGATTGACGAGCTAGAGTCTGAATCTCATCACGATATAAAATCCATCAACGCTCTACATTCGAGGTTACTCAGACTAAGGCGTTATTTGAAGCCACAGAAATACGTTTTCGAGGATTTAATGAGTGACCTACCTGCACCATTAAGCAAGCACAACAGTCATATAAAGAACAGTCTTGATACCATCCTAAGAATTAATGAGTCAGTCGAGTTTTACATCGAACAAATTAATGTATTTTTAGCGAGCCTAAGTCAGCAACAAGCTGAAAAAATGAATAGAAATACGTACCTATTTTCTATCATTGCAGGTATTTTCCTCCCTGCTGGGTTTTTCACCGGTTTACTGGGTGTCAATATCGCTGGGATACCCGGAACAGATAACCCAATAGCATTTCCACTATTTTGCATTGGGCTGCTCGTGGTCGTAGCAGCAGAGGTCGTTATTTTGAAAAAATTGAGGTTTATTTAATGGTTGAGTTTTTGCAATCCAACATGTGGCTTAGACAGGTGGTTTTAGGTTTACTTCTTATCACTGTATATTGGGTGATCAAACACTTAGGTAAGAACTGGATAGAAACATTAGCGGAGAATAAGCGTGTCGGACTAAAGCGAAAGCAGTTCGTGCTTAAGTGTTTCAATATTGTTCTGTTTCTACTCTTCATAGCTGTGTTTACGATTGTTCTTAACTTAGGTTTTGGTGATATTTCGCTATTCTTATCATCCATATTTGCTGTGCTGGGTGTCGCATTATTCGCGCAATGGTCAATTTTAAGCAACCTCACCGCGAGTGTGTTGATATTTTTTGTATTTCCTTACCGTATAGGTGACAGAGTAAGAGTCGCAGAGAAAGACGAAGATATCAGTGGCGTGATCATTGATATCACCATGTTCCACGTTATTCTCCGACACAGTTCGGGCAACATTATCACCTACCCCAATAACTTGATTTTGCAAAAAGGCGTAATCAAAGTTTTGGCGGAACCTGAAGCTAAAAGTGAGGCGGATGAGGCTAAACTAATCAAAACTGAAAATTAAAAATCGTAAGATTTTCTGGTGCCTTGAATATCTGCAGGTCAAACTAATAGACACAGAGAACTGAGATGTAAGGTATTAAAAGTACTTGGTTCGAACATCGATTGCAGCGCCAGTGATAAGTTATTTTGTTCACAAAGGCATTAGAGAGAAACTTGAATCAAGTAACAGGCCTAATACCCAGTACTTACGCTAAACAAGGCTGCTTAACCATAGATGCGTATGGTGGAGTGAGATCGGAATAACTCATTCTTTATCTATAACGCACATTCCTTCTATAGTGAATACTCTGTCTGTTGTGTCCCATTAGCCGCAAGTTTTATTGAGTTTAGATTTGCGACTAAATATACTGGAGACACCATCAGACGGAGGACAAAAATGAATAATAAAAACAAACATATAGTTTTAATTCATGGTCTATATATGCCTGCGTTGATCATGCAATATCTGGATAGAAATTTCAAAAAACGCGGCTTTCAAACTCACAAGTTTGCCTACAACTCGCTGCGCTTCCCTTCTGCCGCCAAGCGCCTCAATCGCTTCGTGAATGCACGCTTTGATGAGCACGATGAGGTCTATTTCTTTGGTCACTCGCTCGGTGGCTTGCTGATTCGTCACTACTTTAAGTTTTACCAACCCGACTTTGCCGACACCTGCATCATTACGGCGGGCACGCCACATAATGGCGCGACTATCGCAAAAACGCTGTCGAATCATGGTCTTGGGTTTATCTTTGGTTCGAGCAAGATGATCTTAAGCGATGGCTTGGGTGATTATGATATTGATGTGCCGATTGGCGTGATTACCGGCACCTACGACGCTGGTGTAGGTCGCATTGTATTGGGCAGAAACCCAGGTGATGGCACAGTTACGCTTGAAGACGCAAACCTGAGAGGGGCAACGGATACTTACGCTCTCAAACTCAACCACACGGCGCTTGTCTACTCCAAGGAAGTCGTGGCACTGTCGGCTCAATTCATCGAACACAGAGCTTTTAAGGACGCTTCATAGCTTTTGCGTTAGCTGTTTTCCGTTAACTTTTGTGCGCGTTAGCTCGTGTATCTAGCTCTGGTTCTCTTATTGCTGTTTTCTTACTTCTGGTAGAGCGATACAAAGATAGATAAAAACAAAAATACCACTCTGCGATGAGAGTGGTATTCAAAAATTCAATGCTGGGAGTGAGTGCTTGTTATACTTTCTATACTTGTTACAGACGATTCACTCGCGTTGGTAAAAACACCTCACCCAACATGCATCGCACCGAACCACCACCAATGTCTTCAATCGTTTTCACGTTAAATGGCAGCAACTTTCCGTGTGTCGAAAGCTGAGCTAATTGAGCAGGAGAAAATGCATCGTAAGCCGACTGAGACATCGCGATTACCTTATCGCCATTCACGGTTTCCAATTGCAGAATGTTGCCGCAGAATCGGTTCATCTGATCGATTGAGATTGAGATAACCTGCTTGTCTTTAGCCAGTGACTTCACCACAAAGCGGCGCTCAAATTCTGGAATGACTTCATCACAGATCACGCAGAAGTTATCACCAATCGCCATCATCACATTGGTATGATAAATCGGTTGGCCAGACGGTAATGCCGTTTGGAAAGAGACCACGCGAGAATAGCCAATGCGCTTTGCGTAATCTTCTAATACTTCGCGGTCACAACGTTGAGAGAGTGCCGCGTAGATAGTCTTATTGATATGGTCGATCACCATCACGCCAGTGCTCTCGAGGTATGAACCTTGTGCGATATAAGACTCTAGAGACTCACTGTGGTTAACAATTCGACCAGACGCTTCTAAAGCTTCAATAAGGGCATTTGGCTTAACTTCATTCTGACGGTTTTCACACGCCATAGGAAAAGTGAATAAGCTTCCATCACTACAGGTACTGAACCAGTTGTTTGGGAAAACAGCATCCGGAGTTTCAACTCCCAATTCTGGGTAATCAAACTCTACAACTTGCACACCTTCTTTACGCAACGAAGCGACCATCGCCTTAAATTCGGCCATGGTTTCTAATTTGACCTCAGCTTCGGTCAGATTCACTCTGTGTTGAAACTCATTATCTTGTGCCGTTTCTTCATTAAATTTAAATTCTTTTGGCGGCACCATAACAACGCAATTGGCGTTTTGAACATTAGTAATGTGAAGTGATTTTTTGTGTAGGTTTAACATCTCAACCGTCCCTATCTTTAATTTACCTCAGAATTGTAAACAACTTGTTACAACAAGATTCACTGAAAAGAATAATGATTTGAATATTTATCCCAGACAATTCCTGCAAAACTCAGTTTATTCGGTAATTTTTACTGCAAGATAACAGCACATCAGAAAGAACCAACAGTTTGCATATGAGATGCAGGTTTTGCTGAATAAATATCCGAGCTTCATTCTCTAGCTTGCGGCGGGTTTAGGTTACAATTTAATCCATTTAGCGTTAGGATTATCACTGTTGCATAACAATCAATTACGTTTGAAATAAGCTTAACTTTTCCTGTCCGATTCAATCTAAAATACGCGTCATGAAAGACACGCTTTGGACCTTTCCTACGACATCGCTTAAACAACGTATTAGTATTAACGAACTCGTGAGCCAAGCTTTCAACCAAACGCTTAAACTAAAATCCATCGAATGGCTTAATGCTTATAAGAACGAATTGGCGCTTATATAATTTCAAATCAAGACTGTTAAATTTCTAATCGAACCTATAAAAACAAAGCTACACAGACGATGCAGTGACTAATCGATGCATTCGTTTATAAAGGGAAATCTATGTACAAAAAATTTGAAGGCTTTACTGAAGCCTTTCCAAAGGGAGAGCCGATACAACCTCCTACTGGAATACTGGCATTCTGCCGCCATTACACTCGAGGTTTTGAAAAACCGTTAATCTTGCTCGGCCTAATGAGCATGACCATCGCGATCATCGAAGTCGCGTTGTTCGGTTACATGGGCCAACTGGTTGATTGGCTATCAACCAGCAACCCAGAAACCTTCTTAGCAGATAACCAATCCACACTAATGGGGCTTGGTGTTCTGTTATTGGTCGTGATGCCGATCTTGATTAGTGTTTACTCGCTCTTGCTTCACCAAACCTTGCTGGGTAACTACCCGATGTCGATTCGTTGGTTGGCGCACCGCTATCTTTTGAAGCAGAGCTTGTCGTTCTATCAAGATGATTTTGCCGGACGTGTTGCCACTAAAGTGATGCAAACATCGCTCGCGGTGCGCGAAACCGTGACCAAAATGGTTGATGTGTTTGTCTACGTGACGGTTTACTTCACGGCGATGCTGTTCATGCTCGCCGAATCAGATTGGCGCTTAATGGCTCCGATGCTGATTTGGTTGTTTGTTTATATCGGTATCCAGCTGCACTTCGTACCAAAGCTGAAAGACGTATCATCAGAACAAGCCGATGCGCGTTCGTTAATGACAGGTCGTATTGTCGATAGCTACACCAACATCGCGACGGTGAAACTGTTCTCACACAGTAAAAGAGAAACCGAATACGCCGAAGAGGGCATGGAAGGCTTCCTTGATACTGTGCACCGCCAAATGCGCTTGGTAACCGGCTTCAACATCTGTGTTGAGTTCGCTAACTATCTATTGGTGTTCAGCATTGCTGGTATCTCTATCTACTTATGGCTAGATAGCGCAATCACCGTGGGTGCCATTGCGATTGCAGTGAGCTTAGCTCTGCGTATTAACGGCATGTCGAAATGGATCATGTGGGAAATCGGTGGTCTGTTTGAAAACCTAGGTACTGTAATTGATGGCATTAAAACGCTATCTAAGCCAATCGCTATCGAAGACAAGAAAGACGCTGAACCACTTAAGGTTCCACAAGGCGGCATCAACTTCGACAACGTTAGCTTTAACTACGGCGAGAACAAGGGCGTGATCAACAACCTTAATCTCAACATTAAGCCGGGCGAAAAAGTGGGCTTAGTAGGCCGCTCAGGTGCGGGAAAATCAACCTTGGTTAACCTGCTGCTGCGTTTCCATGATGTAGAAAGCGGTCGCATCCTGATTGACGATCAAGAGATCTCAACAGTGACGCAAGACTCGCTGCGCAGCAACATCGGTATGGTGACCCAAGATACTTCACTGTTGCACCGTTCGATCAAAGACAACATTCTTTACGGTCGGCCTGAAGCATCCGATGAAGAAGTTTACGCAGCCACCAAACAGGCTCACGCGCATGAGTTTATCGAAACCCTAACCGACCCATTTGGCAACATTGGTTACGATGCTCAAGTAGGTGAGCGTGGCGTTAAGCTTTCTGGTGGTCAGCGTCAACGTGTCGCTATCTCACGTGTTCTTTTGAAAAATGCGCCACTGTTGGTTCTGGATGAAGCGACGTCAGCCCTTGATTCAGAGGTAGAAGCGGCAATCCAAGAGAGCTTGATTGAGCTAATGGAAGGCAAAACGGTGATCGCGATTGCGCACCGTCTATCGACCATTGCTGCGATGGACCGCCTGATCGTGCTTGATGAAGGCAATATCGTCGAAGAAGGTACGCACCAAGAGCTGATTAACCAGAATGGTATCTACGCACAGCTGTGGAATCACCAAACGGGTGGCTTCATTGCGGATGATCTTGAGCAGGCAACGAACGCTTGATTTTTGTGCTATTTTAAAAGTGCGGCGTAATTCACACCAATTTGTTAATTAACGGTAAATTACACGTAGCAGAATGTTATGTCGTAATTATATAATGACGTTAACACCAAAAACGCCTCGCTTGCGCGTTCTGGAATAAGGCTAGACTTCGGGGGGAGGCTAGCCTTTCTTATGCGCCTAGATCAGCAATCTTTCCCACCTGTTACGTAAACTTCATCGATCCTTTTGTTTTTTTCTTGGCGTTTTTTTCTTAAAATGCGCGCAGTATTCTTTCTAGAGATCAACCATGAACAAAAGTGTCTTAACTAACGTTATCGCGTTAGCGCTGCTTGCTGGCGGCTATGTGACAGCAAACCAATACTTGCTTTATGCAGGCCTATTCGCATTTTCTGGTGCCATCACCAACTGGCTTGCGATTCACATGTTGTTCGAAAAAGTACCCGGCTTATACGGTTCAGGCGTTATCCCAGCACGCTTCGAAGAGTTCAAAGCAGCCATCAAACAACTGATGATGGAGCAGTTCTTTACTGAAAGTAACATCGACCGCTTCCTAAGCAGCGAGATGTCTGGCGGCCAATCACTGAACCTAGAGCCTGTGATTAAGAAGATCGACTTTAACCCTGCATTCGATTCACTGGTCCATGTCATCGAGAACTCTCAATTTGGTGGCATGTTGGCAATGTTTGGCGGTACTGAAGCGCTAGAGCCAATGAAAGCGCCGTTTGTTGAGAAGATGCAAGAGTCAGTGATCGAAATCAGCAAGAGCGATTCGGTAAAGAATGCCATCAAAGAAGAGCTAGAATCTCCAGCGATGATGGACGAAATCAAAGAGAACATTGAAGCGATCATCGATCAACGCTTGAATGAACTGACACCGAAGCTTGTAAAAGAGATGGTTCAAACCATGATCAAGAAGCACCTTGGCTGGCTTGTGGTTTGGGGTGGTGTATTCGGTGGTGTGATTGGCTTAATCTCTGCGGCAATTACGCTGTAATCGGTTTACCAACAACCAACTTATCTGATTGCCTTTCCTGGCACTCAACAAAAAATGGAAGCTAATTAGCTTCCATTTTTTATATCTAAACAAACACGTCTGAAGTAAAACCCGTGTCCTATTTTAAGGTTGCCAACAACTCAGGGTTAACACCAAAGCCCTTTTTATGCTCTTCAATCACTACTTCACTGCGCGTCTGAATCACGCCAGGCAGCGTACCCAACTTGGTGGCCATAAATGCTTGGTATGCCTTCATGTCTTTCACTCGAACCTTGATCATGGTGTCGAAGTCTCCCGACAATGAATAACACTCTTCCACCTCGGGCATCATTTCAACGGCTTGGGCAAACTTATCAAAAATCGAAAAGCTGGTCTGATCGAGGCGAATATGGATGAAGACTTGAACATCGAGTCCCAACTTTTCTGAACACAGCTCAGCATGGTAGCCTGTTATGTAGCCCTCTTTTTCCAATCGCTTGAGCCTATCAGAGCAAGGAGACGTCGTTAGGTTAACCTGCTTGGCCAACTCAACCACGGGTAAACGCCCTTTCATGTGCAGAATTCTTAGTATCTCTTTATCGATACGATCAAGTTGATGCTGAGACATAACATTCCTTAAACATTCTAAATTCGGCTCAGTATATTCCATACTAAGAGCAATCGAAGAAAACCCCGCTCACACATTTAAAAACTAAATGCACAAGTGATATTCACACCAAATATAAATCCACACAAATCGATAACAACCCTTATAAATCAAACTCTAGTTATTAACAAATTATTATAGAAATGACCCGATAAACAAATAAGTTGAGCCAGAAACGAAAGAAAGGATATATGGCAAAGTGAATAATAGAATTATCAAAGAGAAAGGATGACTCTATTATGAAAACGCAAGAACTCGCATATAAGCCTTACGGTATTGGTTCATGGACGCACGTAACGGTATCAAAAGATGTTGCTCAAGCACTAGCAAGTGAATACTCAAACTATGGATGGGAAGTGAAGGTTGATGGCAATGCCATTGAAACTGAGCTTGCACTTAAGGCAGCCTAGAAACGCAAAAACCTCCTAACACGGAGGTTTTTTGAATCAAGTTAGTAAGCACTTACTATGATTTAGGCTAAGCCAACTTGGGGAACAGTACTTCCAGTTTCGCAACGGCAATTGCACGTGCGACAGAAGTGCTGAGTTTCCATATCGTAGTACAGGTTTCCACTAAATAGCTTTGACGTCCATTGCATCATACGGCCAGACGCTGTCTCGGGCTCTGATTCACAACGTTTCATTATAGACTTATGTAGTGTTGTTTTTTTACATCCTTTGCAATAGAGATCAGGCATACCTTTGTCCTATAGGTCTTTAGTGGTTACTGACAATTGACACATCATGTCCAATTCGGTTCCACAATTCACCGAGCTAATGACAAAAGTGAGGGCCAAGTTCAAAAAACAGCCACTTTTCTATTTTGTTTTTTGACATCAAACGTCGTAAAGATATTTCCTCTTTCATTTATCACCCACTAAAACCTAGTTTCAATTTACATTGCAAACCTCAAAACTACGTTGCACTTTAGTCGAATTAACACTTAATTTTATAAATTACAGCGCAGTAATATCCTCTGACTTAGTATTCCATTTCAGCACAAGTACAATGATAAAAAGTACGAATAAAAAACATCCGGACCGGGTCAATGTTTATTCAGATCTGGCATAAGCCGTGTGAGGAGATGGATCAGACCGCTCGCATAGAGTTTTAATATTTGGACATATCGACCAGAAAGAGGTCGAAAGCATTAAAGAATAGTCAAAAAAATAGAGCCACCGAAGTGACTCTATTGTTCTTTGTTCAACTCTTTTGCTAATGCATTTGCATTTTTACAATGTAAATTAGTCTAGCTCAACGAGGTTCTTCTCGAATTCAGCGTGTTGCTTCTTAACTTCGTCTTCTGGTTCGCCAGTGATTAGGCTCACGATAACGATAGAGATAGTCGATAGGATGATTCCCGGTACGATTTCGTAAACATCGAACCAACCGCCCGTGAACTGCTTCCAAAGTACGATAGTCACACCACCAACCACGATACCCGCAAGAGCGCCGTTACGGTTCATACGAGGCCAGTACAGGCTCAATACGATAGCTGGGCCAAATGCCGCACCGAAACCTGCCCATGCGTAAGATACAAGGCCAAGTACCGAACTATCTGGCGTCATCGCTAGCACAAGAGCAATAAGAGAGATTAGGATTACCGCGAAACGGCCTACACGAACGATCTCTTCAGACGTCGCATCTTTCTTAAGTACTTGCTTGTACAGATCTTCTGCTAGAGCAGATGAAGATACCAAAAGCTGTGAATCCGCTGTACTCATGATTGCCGCTAGGATTGCAGCAAGTAGGATACCTGCGATTACTGGGTGGAACATCGCGTTAACAAGAAGCATGAAGATCTTCTCACCATCGTCTAGCTTAGGCGCGCCAGAGTTAGTCACGTAAATAAGACCAACAAGACCCACTAGCATTGCACCAACCATAGACAGTGCAGACCATACCACCGCAATACGACGCGCTGTTGTTAGGTCTTTATTGCTACGTGTTGCTTTGAAACGAGCAAGGATGTGTGGCTGACCGAAGTAACCTAGACCCCATGCCGCTAGTGAGATGATCGCGATAGCAGAAAGTGGCTCACCTTTCGCATCATTCCATAACGTTAGAAGTTCTGGGTTAATGTTGTGTAGGTCAGTAGATAGTTGACCAAGGCCACCGTTCATCGCTGCAATTGGTACAATCAATAGCGCTGCAGACATCAACAGACCTTGAACCAAGTCAGTCCAAGATACCGCAAGGAAACCACCAAACAGGGTGTACGAAACCACACATACTGTACCGATAATTACCGCAGTCGTGTAATCTAGGCCGAATACCGTTTCAAATAATTTGCCACCCGCTACCAAGCCTGAACTTGTATAGAAAAGGAAGAATAAAAGGATAAAGAAAGCAGAAATTGTTTGGATCAGCTTAGAGTTATCATTGAAGCGACGAGATAGGAACTCAGGCAACGTCAGTGATTCAGTTGTAATACTGTAAGTACGCAGACGCTTAGCACTGATTAACCAATTAGCCCAAGTACCCACAAGTAGGCCACCAGCAAGCCAGAATGCTTCAAAACCAGCAGCGTAAGCGTAACCTGGTAGGCCAAGTAGCAACCAACCACTCATGTCTGATGCACCAGCAGAAAGTGCAGCAGGCCATGGACCTAACGAACGACCACCTAGAAAGTAGTCAGTTGAGTTAGATGTACGTTTGTAAGCAATAACACCGATTGCCAGCATCATAATTAGATACGCAATGAACGTCGTCGTTATTGCAAAACTGTTTTCTATCATTTGATAGTCCTCATTTTGTAGAAAGCCTTCCATGCCTAATTCAATGCAAGGTACTCACCGTAAAGGCAAGCAAGTGCATTGAGTTAGGTATTGAGGCTCCAAAACACTATGAGTTAAATCCAAAGATGGAAAAAACCAAAAGTCTTTAGAGCCAGATTTACTGAAGGTTAGTGAGCTTCGCTTCCAAGTTCGAGCAAGGTCGCGTTACCGCCCACGGCTGTTATATTTATAGTTCGCGTACGCTCGGTAATGAAGCGCAGCGATAGGTGTGGATCATGAGCAACATTCATTGTTGTCAGATCCGTTTCAGCTACTAAACCGACGATTGCACCGTCACGCTTAGCAAGCTGTAAATTGATAGCTTGTGCCGTTTGTGAATTACCTACGTAACCCGCGCTTCGTACATCGCAAGACAGTAGCTGTTGAGCAGCGTCGTACGAGGCAACCTGCACCAGGTTGGTTGGTAGATTCGCTTGTTTCGCGGCATCTGCAATTAAGGTGTTGAACTGCACGTCATCACTGCACAATTGAACGCTGTTACCTGCCAATAGTGCAGCAGTAATCATTGCCGTTGCGGTTTGCAGTGCCGGCACTTTCTCTTCGCAATCATCTACAATCACCAAAGCCACACCACGGCCTGCGGCATACAGCTCATTGGTTTCGCCCGTAGGACCTGCCATTAGGTGATGTTCAGAAAGCAGCGCAGACGCTTGCTCTAGATGATAAGTCGCCACTGCAGCCAAAGGCACAGATTGACTTTCGATCTCTGATTTGAATGCAAGTACCTGAGCACTCTTATGATCAAAATCGGTAAGATTCCATTGTTCCCACGCCAAGAAAGCATCAGAAAAACCTGTCACTTGATGAACCATGATACTGCTCCTTATGCCTTGTCTTGTGATTGAGAGAAATGAACATCAGTAAAGCGGTATAGGTAGTGAGGACCACCCGCTTTAGGGCCAGTACCAGACAAGCCTTGACCACCAAATGGTTGCACACCAACAACAGCGCCGACCTGGTCACGGTTGATGTAACAGTTACCCACACGAACGTGTTTTTCGATCCAACGGTAAGTTGTCTCGTTACGGCTGTGGATACCCATGGTTAAGCCAAAACCAGTTTGGTTAATTTGGTCTACCACTTGCGCCAGTTCACTCGCTTTGAAGCGAACGATATGCAGTACAGGACCAAACTGCTCTTCTTTCAAACAGCTGATGTCATCGATTTCAAATGCACTTGGTGGAACAAAGTCACCATGTTCACAATCCGCTCCTAGAGAAAGTTGAGCCACTTTCTTCTGGGTCTTGGTCATGTTTTCTAGGTGCGTCATCAACTTCTGTTTCGCGTTTTGGTCGATAACCGGGCCCACATCCGTTTTATGAAGATGTGGAATACCAACACTCAGCTCGTCCATTGCACCGTGAATCAGTGCAATTACGCGGTCTGCAATGTCTTCTTGGATGTAAAGCACACGCAGTGCAGAACAACGTTGACCAGCTGAAGCGAATGCAGAACGAATCACGTCACGAACCACCTGCTCAGGCAGTGCGGTACTGTCGACGATCATTGCATTTTGGCCGCCGGTTTCCGCGATAAACGGAACTGGCTTAGCGTTACGGCTTGCCAATGACACGTTGATGCGTTGCGCTGTTGGGGTTGAACCCGTAAAGGCAACGCCCGCAATTGCATCGTGGCTGGTTAGCGCACTGCCGATCTCAGCACCACGACCTGGAAGCAACTGAATGGTGCCAGCAGGGAAGCCCGCTTCATTCATCAGTTCCACCGCGCGAGCTGCAATCAAGCTTGTTTGCTCTGCAGGTTTCGCCACAACGGTGTTACCCGCCACTAGTGCAGCGGTAATTTGGCCAAGGAAGATCGCCAATGGGAAGTTCCAAGGGCTGATACAAACGAACACACCACGACCTTGTCGCGAAGCGATTCGAGTTAGACCATCAAAGCCTTTAAGCTCAAAACCTTGTAGGTTGTTCGCTTGTTTTGCGTAGTAACGACAGAAGTCGACCGCTTCACGTACTTCATCAATGCTGTCGTGAATTGTCTTACCCGCTTCTTGATGACAAATTGCCACCAGCTCAGCCAGGTTCTCTTCCATCAAATCAGCCAGCTTCTCAAGCGCAGCGGCTTTGGTTTCAACCGATGTCGCATTCCAATCAGCAAATGCTGCGTCTGCACCAGTGATCGCTGCGGAAACATGATCAAGGTTTGCAAAAGCCACCTGACCCACGTTAATACGACGATCGTAAGGTGCAGTTACTTGCTCAACATTCTGATCAGCCTTGATCATGCTTTCAGCAAGAGATTCACCGTTGATCACAGGTCCAGCAGCCCATTGATTATTCAAAAAGCCTTTTACTTGCTCTTCAAACTGATGCGCTTCGCTTTCGATATCAATGTTCACACCGTATGAGTTCTTACGCTCAGGGAATACCGCTGGCGGCAGAGGAATCTTAGTGTTGTTCAACGTATCGAATGCCAAAAGCATGTCGACAGGGTGCTGTGTCAGCTCTGCCACAGGGCAGCGAGCATCAACCAAACGGTGCACAAACGAGCTGTTTGCGCCGTTCTCTAGCAAGCGACGTACTAGGTATGGCAGTAGATCTTTGTGGCTACCCACTGGCGCGTAAATACGTACCGACTGTTGGTAAGCTTCCATCGCATGGTTGTAAAGAGAATCACCCATGCCGTGTAAGCGTTGGAATTCAAAGTCTTTATGGTCAGTCATTACTGCAATAGCAGAAACCGTATGAGCATTGTGGCTCGCAAACTGCGGGAAGATATTGCCACGAACGCTTGGGCTCAATAGGTAACGCGCACATGCAAGGTAAGCTACGTCTGTCGCTTCTTTACGTGTGTAAACTGGGTAATCAGTAAAGCCAGCTTGTTGCGACCATTTGATTTCGCTGTCCCAGTAAGCACCTTTAACTAAGCGAAGCGGGATCAAATCACCCTGCTCTTTCGCTAGGCGGTTTAGCCATACTAGAACTGGTAGCGCACGCTTTGAGTACGCTTGAATAACCAGACCAAATTTACCCCAACCTTTTACAAGGTCAGTGCGGTACAGTTTTTCGAATAATTTAAGAGAAAGCTCTAAGCGATCCGCTTCTTCCGCATCAATCGTAATCGCAACATCGAGCTCTACTGCTCGGCGTAATAGTTGTTCTAGCGTATCGCACAGTTCATTTAAAACACGGTCTTCATTCGCCACTTCATAACGTGGGTGAAGTGCAGAAAGCTTGATAGATACCGATGGAGCTGGGCTCGATTTTGAAGAGACATACGAGTCTCGACCTACAGCTTCAATCGCCATTAGGTAATCTTTGAAGTACTTATTTGCGTCTGCAGTAGTCAGTGCCGCTTCACCTAGCATGTCGTATGAATAGGTAAAGCCTTTGTCGCGCATAGACTTACCGTTCTTTTGCGCTTCAGCAATGCTGCGGCCAAGAACAAACTGGTGACCCATCACTTTCATCGCTTGGTGCATCGCTTTACGAATCACTGGCTCTGAAAGCTTGTTCACTAAACGGTTAACCGCTTGTCCAGCACTCTGCTCGTTCGATGAAAGTCCAACCACCTTGCCTGTTAACATTAAGCCCCAAGTTGAAGCGTTTACAAAAACCGAATCAGAATTCTTTAGGTGAGACTTCCAATCCGCAACGCTTAGCTTGTCGCGAATCAGTGCATCAGCCGTTGCTGAATCAGGAATACGCATCAAGGCTTCCGCCAGACACATCAGCAAGATGCCCTCTTGAGTATCTAAGCTGTATTCAAGCAACAGTGCATCGATCATCTGGATAGAAGTCTTATCCGCACGGATAGCTTCGATCAAAGAAGTCGTTTTGTCTGTGATTTGCTGCTTTTCAGACTCAGAAGGGGTAGCTAGTGGCAGAAGTTGCTCTAGCCATTGGGTTTCATCCACCATATATAATGGTGAGATAAGCGACCATAGATCATCAAGCGACTGCTCGTTGAATTCTGGCTTTAACACATCAGTAGCTGTAAACATGCGTTTTCCTTAATCTCACACCCGGAATTAGCCCGGGATCTCTACAATGGCTGCAGTGTATTTAGAGTATATAAGGATTACTTGTCAAAAACTCCGAGTTTTTTGCTAAAAACTCGCTTTATTAACAAAACAAACACAACGTCACATATGAAACTTTAAAATAATATGCCGTTTTGTTTCACTATTTAACAGAAATTTTCTTTTTGTATTGGGATGGTGACATGCCTTGAAGGCGTGAAAAGGTATGAGTAAAGGAGGATTGACCGGAGAAACCAGCAAGTTCTGCAACCTGACCAAGGCTCAGATTACCTTGTTCGATCAAGCGGCGAGAGCGGTCGATACGCTTACCTAATACATACTGGTGAGGGGTAATGCCCATTTGCTCTTTGAATAGCATGTGGAACTGGCTTTCACCCAAAAACACACTGCCTGCTAGCTGCGCGACTGAGATCTTATTCGCGAGGTGTTGTTCGATGTAACGATCCAGAGCTTCAAGATCGAAACGCGAATCTTTGATAGAGGTTTCAAACGCCGAGATGTGTCTTTGCATCAGTGCTATCACCGTATCATTACAGGCACGGCTTAATAACAGATCATCAGGGCTTGCCTGCATCTCTTGCACCAACATATGGATAAGCTTTTGAATTTGCGCGTCTAATTGGAAGTAGACGTTTGATGACTCTAGCTGGTTAATCTTCTCTAACATCAGAGGGTCGTCGTCACTCGGTATAGGCATATTAAGCACCAAAATATCCGACTGACCAACCACGCCACCGAAAGCATGATCAGAGCTTGCGGTCACCACACACCCTTGGCCGGGGCCGACAAGATTGCCCTTACCACTGACTTCAAATTCCGCCTGACCTTTTAGACCGATCACCACCTGAGAATAATGGTGCTCATGGCAATCCATATGCGATGGCAAGGTAATGATCTCTGCAGGGCGAGGGCCAGTAAGGCCTAGCGGAGACAAGTCTAGGTTTGGAAAGGGTAAAGGTTTTGGCATGACAGCAAAGTACTCAAGTCAACATAGTAAGAATAATACTCCGAAATCTGCACAAGATGAATTTGTAAATGATCATGAGAGTCATTTCCTGACCTCAAACAAAAGATCATCACCGCGATCGTCTTGATCATGCCTCCGGAAAGATGATCAAGAGTGTACAAACTACGGGCATTGTAAAACCAATCGTTCCGGTGAGTTTAAAGGCTTACAGCTCAACTCTACACACACCCAGAACCATGTCACAGATAAATGCTTCTACGTTCCAACATAACGAATAAATTTTCTTATATAGCTCAAATATTTCGGTTTAAACCTGTAAAAAGTGTATCCGAAGTACCGAAACTTGGCTTTTGAGTAGATTGGATAGCAATAAAACGGTATAAAGACGGGTACTGTGTTAATTGCTAATAACTAGTGACTCACAACTAGGAAGTAGACACTTTATTAACGAGCCAATTTCAATCTACAAGTTGCAGGGACCTATGACTAACTTTCGAATTTCAGCGCTTTTACTTGCGCTATCCCCACTTTGGGTATCTGCATCGGTATCCGCTGAAGAACTGAATCAAGTCGATCCCGTTTCAGCTATCGATGCAAAGCTAACAGAGAAAAACTCAGATATTGAGCGTATTTCAGCAACCAAAGTATCGGCGACTGAGAACCTAAAACAACTGCAAAACAAAAACAGTAAGTTGTTGCGCGAAGGTGAAGAACTTAAGGCTAAACGTAACAGAGCCAAGTCTGTACTAGACAAACAGTACAGTCGCTTACTTGAAGATCCAGAAACGGATCTGATCTCTTTCCAGAAAAGTTACCAAGATGCGTGGGCTGCGGTTAAAGAGAATCAATCTGCTCAATTAGACAATCAACAAGCGATGAACGAGGGTGAAATTCACCTTTCTCAAATCAAGCAAAAGCAAGCTCGCCTGAATAATGAGCTGGCAAACTTGAGAGAATCAAAAGTTGAAGCTCGCGTAAAACGTATTGCAACAGAACTGCGTGAAAGTGCGGTTCTTGAAACCAGCTACACCACAACATGTTCATCAACAATGACTCTGGGTGAGTGTACTGCGCAGGGTAAACACCTGACCAACCAAAAAGCCGTACAAACGTTCAAGAACCAATTACTTGAGCAGCTCACAGAAAGCACTCTAGCGAAGCAAAACTTACAAGGTGTTCAACTAAACATCCATGTTCAAGACAGCCAAGCAATCAAGAGCGGCTTCTCTGGTAACAACTCTTACTTCATGCAAATGCAAGCTCAGCTTCAAGCAAAACCTGAAGCGGTTGCTGCGTGTAACCTATTGAACGTTTCAACGCGCTACTGTTTAACAGGCAGCAATGCAGCGGTTGTTAAAAAGAGCGACAAACAGTGGGCTAACGTGACGGTACGTTCTGATCAATACAATGATTCTGTGACTATCAACGGCATCAAGTACGGCAGCACGCCTCTTGAGGTTGCGCTACCAAGCGGTCGTCACCAAGTAACCATTTCAAAACAAGGTTACGAGACTTATAACCGCACTGTTACCGTCAACGGCAGCGACACTATTTGGGTTAAGCTTCTTCCTAGCAAAGAAAGCTAAACACCCTTCCTATATAGAGCTAAGCTGATATAAGCGCTTAGCGCTATATTCAGATAGCCGTGCCTATTTCACAAAGCTGAATGAACACTCGCCATTTTGTTGATAGTTATAAACTGTATGATCGTCATAAACTTGTATGGTCATTATAAACAGTAGCTGCAGATGAAATGGCGTTCTCGTTTAGAATATTCGATTAACCTAAATTACGATTGAAGTAGCCCATCATGCGCCAAGGTCTTCCTACTCTATTATTTGCACTTGCTCCTTGCTTAATGACGCCAGCTGTTTTTGCTGAGGCAACACCACCAGCGATCGCGTCTTCTGTCACCGACATTGAAAGCTCACTTTTCGAAAAACACGCCGACCTGACGGCTGTTGAGAAAAAACTAGCGGACAAGCAAAACCAAGTCGACAATCAAGCACAGCAAACTACCCGTCTGGCTAAACAATCTGCGGAAGCAGAACAAAAACTCGCGACGGCGAAAGCAAACCTAGATCAAGACTACACGCGCATGATTGATGAGCCCGATTTCGATATCTCACCAGCTCAAAACCGCTTTCAAGACGCCTGGAAGGTAGTTAAAGAAGGCAAGCTTGCGATTTCAGACTCTGAGCAGAAGCAACAAGGCTTGATGATGGAGCTAGAAGCGATTCAAGCGGAGAAAGCAGCCGCAGAAGCTTCAATTGCAAACCTGAATCAAGACAAGCTCAGAGCAAGAGCCGAGCGACTAAGAAACGAGATCACTCAAACGGAAGAACAAACCGTCAGCTTCACTAACCGTTGTAGCAACGACATGACACTGGCGCAGTGTTCTGATCAAACGGTGACCTTGGCACTTCAAAAAGCGGTAAAGCAATTCCAACACAGCCTTGTCGACAACGCGACTGAATCGAAAACAGTGAAAGAACACTTGGCGTCTGCTTCACTGAACATTCACGTTCTACAGCACAAGGTGAAATCATCAGGTTTCTCTGAAGATAACCGTTACCGAGCAGTGATTGCGGCGAATCTAGAAACTCGCCCAAACAAGAACACACCTTGTCGCCTGTTGGGTATTCAGTCGTCAAACTGTTTCACACAGAGCGATCAGCAAGCCAACGACCAGCAGAAAGAAGTCGCTTGGGTTAACTTGGTAGTTCGTTCAAACCAGTACAACGATAAGGTGTCGATTAACGGCGTGAACTATGGCAGCACGCCAGTTGAAATCATGCTGCCAACTGGCCAACACATGGTGACGATCGAGAAAGAAGGTTACCTTTCTTTCCACCAAGAGCTGAAAATCGCTCGCGATCACAACCTAAGAGCCGTACTACAAGCTAAACAGAATTCACTGAATGTCGGTACTAAATTTGCCGACCCTATGGGTAACGACATTCAGAGCCCTGAAATGATTGTGGTGGGATCGGGTCGCTACCTACTTGGTGAAAACAATGCCAAGCAAGTAACTATCAAGCAACCTTTCGCATTAGCTGCTACGCCAACTCGTGTTCAAGATTTTAAAGCGTTCGTTGAAAGCACTGGCTACCAGACAGACGCAGAGCTGATGAACACCTGCGACACCTTCGCCAATGCCGAAATCACCACCGTTTCTGACAACGACTGGCAGAGCCCTGGCTTTAAGCAAGCGAATAACGCTCCTGTGGTTTGTGTGAGCCAAAACGATGCCAAGGCATACACGCGTTGGTTATCTGACAGCACTGGCTTTACCTACCGTTTACCAACACCACAAGAGTGGGAAGCAGCAGCAAGAGCAGGCCAAGACACCAACTTCTGGTGGGGCAACGAATTCCGCTCTGGCAAAGCCAATACCGGTTGGGCAGGTACACCTTGGTCAAACGTTAGCACATCTCCGGTTAAATCATTCTTACCAACGCCTACTGGTTTCTACGACATGGTGGGTAACGTATGGGAATGGACAACCACTCAGAAAGGCTTAGCGAAGGGTGGAGCTTGGAGCTTCTCTCCAGAAGAAGCAAAAGTGTATAACGAACTGAACGTTGCACCTTCAACCGCAGCCAACTACCTAGGATTCCGAGTATTGCGAGAGCTGTAAGCTCTCCATTACTTGCTGAAGTTTTAAAATATTTACCCTAGGTTCTCAATTCTCACATTGAGCAGCGTTTATAGGGGAATTCCCCCCTTATGCATTAGCACTCCTAGGAGTAGATTCGTCGATAGAGTAGTAAGTCACTCTGGGTATCTAACTGATGCCTCAGTTTAATTTGCATGACCCTCGTGAATTAAACTGAAAATCTTCTACATGTCGACAAGGCATATCTTGTCTTTGGCCAGCCCCTCTTCAGGCTGGTTTTTTTTGCCTATTTATCACCCTTTTCGTTTATCTATTCCCCTTGATTGAAGCAGTTCATCAGCAATCCGTTTAACAGATATTCAACCCCAAATTCCAGTACCTATTTCACTCTCTAATTACCATTGCAGCGCTATAAGAAACTGATATCATCGTTATACTTCTGATTACGAGATAAAACCTTGCCAGATCCACTCAACTCCATACATCGTTCTTTACTTGAACAACTTCCAGGCTGCTGGGGCTGCAAAGATACTGACTCGGTCTTCGTATATGCAAATCTAGCTTACAACCAGCTGATTGGCTTAAAACCGGGCGAGACATGTACTGGCTTGACCGATTTTGACATGCCGAGCCAAACCATCGAGTGCGCTCAAGATTTCCGAGCTCAAGACAAGCATGTGATGGACACACGCAGCACACTCAAGATCCTCGATATTCACCCCTACCCTGACGGCCGCTGGCACGCACATATCTTTACTAAAACCCCTTGGCTTGATGCCGAAGACAAGGTGCAAGGCACGATTTTCTATGGACAAGAACTGACAGACACTGCGATTCTAGAGGTCGGTCATTGGGTATGTCAGGCGACTTGTGCGAAAGACAATCAGGCATCGATTGCCGGATCAAAACCGCGAGTATCGAAATTGCAAAAGAAGCTGACAGCAAGAGAATCAGAAGTGTTGTTCCTACTGCTTTTCGGTAAGAAACCCCAGTACATTGCACTGACGTTGAATATTTCAATCAAGACCGTCGAAGGTCATGTCGCGAGGTTGAAGCAGAAGTTCGATGCGCGCAGTAAGAGCCAGTTAATAGAGTATGCATTGGATTCAGGGTTAGGCTCTGTGATTCCCGAAACCCTACTCAAAAAACAGATATCAGTGGTTCTACACAGCGACTGATTGACGGCTCTGTAAGCTCGCATCCAGATGAAAGTACAGACGAAAAAATACCGTTGAAGTGAGTAAACACAAAATCAACGGTACTTTTGATTCATACAGAAGGTTTGAACTAAGGCGCTAGGCGATCGATGTCCCAGCTGTTGTCTTGGCGTGAGAACAAGAAGCGATCATGCAAGCGGTGCTCGCCACCTTGCCAGAATTCAATGCTATCAACACGCACACGGAAACCACCCCAGAAAGAAGGCACAGGAATCTCACCTTTCGCAAACTTCTGTTTCAGCTCTAAATATTTACCTTCCAAGATACCACGTGCAGAGATGCGGCTACTTTGCTTACTTGCGATAGCAGCTAACTGGCTCTCTTTTGGACGTGACGAGAAGTACTTCATGTTTTCCATCGCAGTCAGCTTTTCAGCCGTACCCGTGATATGAACTTGTCGCTCAAGTGGGTGCCAAGGGAAATGTAGGCTGATTTTGCTGTTATGCTCAAGCTGATGCGCTTTACGGCTACCTAAGTTAGTGTAAAAAACAAAACCGTCTTTATCGACATTCTTCAGTAGAACAATGCGTTGGAATGGCTGACCATTTTCATCAACCGTAGCAACTGTCATGGCAGTAGGGTCAGTCAGCTTAGCTTCGATGGCTTGCTCTAGCCATAGATTGAATTGCTCAATCGGGTCTGCGGCCAAGTCTTTACGTCTCAATCCACCCTTAGCGTATTCGCGACGAATATCTGTCAGTTCCATTTGGTTGCTCCTTTTAATTTTTTTGTGATTTTGCGCTGTAATCCTTTGAAACACAAGTCTAAGCCTTGGTTTTGTCTCATAGAAGGTGCTCTGTGTTAACAAGATCTCGGTACTCTCTCCATCATATTGATAATCTTTATACAAACCGATGACAAGCTGAGATCCCAGTGACCAAAATACTGCCTAACCTAATGACGCCCTTCGTTTTATTCTCGCTGTTGCTGGGAACAGCAGGGTTAACCGCTACACACTTTTTGGCAGTGCAATTTCAAGAAAAAATCGTCACTCAACAACTCAACGAAGCGGCCAATAAAGCGAATCTACAAATCGATTCTGAGTTGGATAAATTCAAGCAGATCCCCGATCTGCTCAGCCACGATCCGCGCTTGCTGTCTTACTTCGACACATCACCACAAGTAGACAAGATCTCCGCGGCGCAGCTCAATAACTTGTTATTCGAGTGGTCGGGACAAAGCCAAGCCGACACCATCTATATCCATGATCCAAGCGGTACTGTCGTGGCTTCAAGTAACTATCAAAAGCCACGAACCTTCGTTGGCGAAAACTTCTCGTTTCGTCCCTACTTTGCTTCTGCAATCAAAGGCAATAAAACCCAATATGTCGCGCTAGGTGCTCGCTCGGACGTACGAGGTTATTTTCTGTCTTCGCCTTTGTATATTGACGAGGAGATTGTCGGAGTTATCACGGTAAAAGTAAGTTTAGAAAACCTAGAAAACATACTGACTAGCGACGATTTTGAGATCGTAGTACTCGACTCAAACCAAGTGGTGTTTCTTTCAAGCCAAGCGCCTTGGCTTTATCATTCCTTGTTGCCATTAACGCAGCAACAACAAACAGATATCGCCCTTCAACGCCAATACGGTCAGAGCGAAATTTCGATCATTGAAGCCTTTCGCTCTTCAAGTTCTCAGCCAGAAGCTAACAGCACCAGTCAGGCTAACCACCGTCAATCCAACGAAATCCGAAAAGAGCTCACCGCCAACCAGTTATTCAAGCTTGGGACTTTTAATCTGTACCCCGCAGCCGTCAGCGACAACCAATATCAAGTGGTGGCTTTGAAAGAGACCAAAGCCGAACTGCTTAAAGTGATGCAAATCGACATCACCTTTGTTGTTATTTATAGCTTAGTAATGCTAATTGCTTGGTCTTGGCGCCAAACCTACCTAGCAAAGGTGGCGTTGACCCGACTCAACCAAAATCTGGAACAAACGGTAGATAAGCGGACCCAATATCTGAAGCAATCGAATCAGCAGCTTCAGCAAACCATCTTTCAGTACCAAGAATCGCAATTGAAGTTGAAACAAACTGAACAAGAGCTGACCCAAACCGCCAAATTAGCCGTTCTAGGTGAGCTATCAGCCAGCATTAACCATGAAATCAACCAACCGCTTGCCGCACTCAGAACCTACAGCGAGAACAGCTTAAAACTGCTTGAGATGGATCGAACCGATTTGGTGAAAAGCAACTTAGGCAAAATGATCGCGTTAAACACCTCGATTACCGAGATCATCGCCCGCCTTAAGGTGTTCACTCGTAAAGTGACCAAACAGGAACATCATGTGGCGAATCTGCATCAAGCGATCAACAACGCCACCAGTATTCTCAGCGCACTGATGATCAAGCAAGGCATCACGCTCAGGTTAAGCACGGTACCGGATGACATTAATATCGCGATTCACCCGACCGAGCTTGAACAAGTGCTGGTGAATCTGATTCACAACGCGACTCAAGCACTTCAGCAGCAGGCCATCGTTCAGCAAGCCTTGCTCCCCCAAACAGCAGCCCAGCAAGCTATCCCACAGATAGGCGTTGAATGGCAGCTGCATGAAGACATGTGTCAGGTGATCATTTGGGACAACGGAATAGGGATGCCTGCCGACAAACTTGAACAACTTTTTGACCCGTTTTTCACTACCAAGTCAGAAGGCTTAGGGCTTGGGCTCTCTATATCGAAGCGGATTATTGAAGCGTATCACGGCTCGATCAGTGCAACCCTGTTGGAGCCTACAGGCATGGTATTCTCGATTAATATTCCGTTATACAAAGTTAACGACTAACGCAGCATTGTTATTGTTAACGAAAAAACGAATTTCACATGATTGCTGATCTCACATATTGCGAACCTAACATACTGCTAAGGACTCGACTTTTGCACTCTATGCCCACACTCTATTTTGTCGACGATGAACCCGCTATCCGAGACTCGGTAGAACAAGCCATGCTGATTGAAGGCATCGACATTGTCTGCTTCCCTAATGCCGTTGAGGCGCTCAAGCAGATAGACGTCGCACAAGCAGGCATCGTGATTACCGACATCCATATGCCAGTAATGGACGGTATTCAATTTACCCATAAGTTGCTGAGCCAGAATCCTAACTTTCAAATCATAGTGCTAACTGGGCATGGCGATGTGCAAACTGCGGTGTCCGCAATGAAGGCTGGCGCCTATGATTTTCTGGAAAAGCCGTTTGTGGTCGATGCCCTATTAACGGCAGTCAGAAAAGCAACTGACAAGCTCGCCTTGGTAGAAGAGAACAACCTACTAAGAAAAGAGCTCGCGATGCAGAATCAGGTTGGCCCAAAATTGATTGGCCAGTCTCCATCGATGCAGACATTACGCCGTGAATTAATCACACTAGATTGCAAACAAAACCCACTGCTGTTGTTTGTTGGCGATATCGGAACAGGAAAACGAATCACCGCCCAGTACACACACGATCTGCATAGCCACTCAACCGCAGAGCTTTGCCCTATCGCGGCATTCAATTTACCCCGTAATGACCAAGCGACGTTTGATCAATTTGTTTTGCAGTTGTTCCACAAACATCAGGGTGGAACGCTCTATATCCATGAAACAGAAGCGTTAACTTCGCAGCAATGGTTATGGTTAGCTGCTCTAAAACCCACTCTACTTCGTGAAAATTCATGCAAGACCAATGCAACTTGTATCATTATCGCAACTACAGTAGTTCCTACTACAATTACAGGTGAACTGCGCCGTTTTAATTTACTACCCTTGGCGCAAAGAACGGAAGATATTGGCTCTTTGTTCAAACATTTTGCTCGCGGTGCAGCAAGTCGCTATCAGTTACCACCGCCAGTTATCACAGAGAAAGAGATTCAACGGCTGATCACTACTCATTGGAGTGAAAACATTCGCCAGCTTCGCCAACATGCCGAACTCAGAGTGCTGACACAAGTGAAGCAACCTTCGCTCGACAGCGATGAACATGAGCAAAACGACGAAAGCCAACTTAATGTAAGTATTGAAGAGCAACAACAGTCATTAAGCCAACGTACCGATAGCTTTGAGCAGATTATCTTGATTGAGGCACTACACCGCCATCAAGGGCGCCTAAAAGAAGTACAACAAGAGCTGCAAGTGTCGCGAAAAACGCTCTATGACAAGCTAAGAAAGCATCAACTCGATAAAACGGATTTCAAAAATCGATAGGATCTAAAAAATATATAAATTCAAAGATTTAAAGGAGCAAAATCTTAACATTTATCAAAAGTAAGAATACACTCAATAGGCTTGCACTTTTATTTAGCAAACAAGGACTGTTATGAGCCAGAAGAATTTCAGCAAATTGAACGAAACCGAACTTGAGTACGTCGACGATAAAACCGCGGCGCTACTCCTCAATACGCCGACCAGTGCGCGTATTATGTTGTGGGTGATCGTTCTGTTTTTTATTGCTGCTATTGGGTGGTCCGCTTGGGCTGAAATAGACAAAGTCACCGTTGGCCAAGGCAAGGTCATCCCCTCTTCCCAAATCCAAGTGGTGCAAAACCTTGAGGGTGGCCTAGTTAAGGAGATCTTAGTTAAAGAAGGTCAACAAGTTCAAAAAGGCCAACAACTACTTTTGATCGATGACACTCGATTTCGTTCAGACTTCCGTGAGCGTGAACAACAGGTCGCCAACTTAACCGCCAACGTGTTAATGCTCTCTGCTTCATTAACCAGTGTCGTTATCAACGAAGATTTCTCTGAAAAAGAGTGGAAAAAAAGTGTCACTCTCGATTACGGTAAGCTCGCCTTCCCACCTAAGTTCTACGAGCTTCAACCTCAACTGGTTAATCGTCAAAAAGCAGAATACCGCCAAGACCTTAACAACCTAAAAAACCAACTTTCTGTTTTTGATCAACAAGTTGAACAGAAACAACAAGACCTTATCGAAATTAAAGCACGTGTCCGCAACCTAAAACAGAGCTACCAGTTTGCTCGCCAAGAACTGGATATCACCAAACCCCTTGCTGATGAAGGTGTGGTACCACGCATTGAATTACTTAAGCTCCAAAGACAAGTAAACGATACTCGCCGAGAAATGACCTCAAGCGAACTCAAAGTCCCTCTCCTACGTTCTGCCATCAAAGAATCTATGCTCAGCCGTATTGATGCCGCGTTGAACTTCCGATCAGAGCAACAAGAAAAGCTCAATCAAGCACAAGATAAGCTCTCTGCACTGACCGAATCGGCCGTTGGCCTAGAAGACAGAGTAAACCGTACCGTGGTGGTTTCTCCAGTAACCGGAACCGTTAAAACGCTTGGCATTAATACCGTAGGCGGTGTTATCCAACCGGGCATGGACATCGTTGAGATTGTACCGACTGAAGATTCTCTATTAGTCGAAGCAAAAATCGCTCCTCAAGACATCGCCTTCCTACGCCCAGAACTGACAGCCATCGTTAAATTCAGTGCTTACGACTTCACCAAATACGGTGGTCTAGAAGGCGTGTTAGAGCACATCAGCGCCGATACCACCCAAGATGAAGAAGGCAACAGCTTCTACATCGTGCGTGTACGCACCGAAAAACACAATTTTGGTAAAAACGAAGAACTACCAATCATTCCGGGAATGACGGCCTCTGTCGACATCATCACGGGCAAAAGAACCGTGCTTGAATACATGTTGAAGCCAATATTAAGCGCTCAAAACAACGCACTAAAAGAGTAAGGACGTTTGATGTTTAACGACGCCTTTCAATACACAGCAAACAGACAAGAGCAGAGGCTATGAAGTCTCGGATATCGCTGTTGCTGCTGGTCCTCACCTCTTTTACCTCTGTGGCGCTTAACAAGAGCGATCAACGATGGATAGATGCGGTCACCAAAACCTACGGTGACAGAGCCGGAAAACGAGTGGCGACATGGCGCTCAAACATGACGTCTTACGACGGGTTAAGTGAGAAAGAGAAACTCAGGTCGGTAAACCAGTTCTTCAACCAGATGTACTTTGTCGACGACACCATTCTGTGGGGAAAGAACGACTACTGGGCGACACCACTGGAGTTTTTGGGCAGTAATGCCGGCGACTGTGAAGACTTCACTATCGCAAAATACTTCTCTTTGCTTGAGCTCGGCGTCCCAGATAAGAAATTACGATTAGTGTACGTAAAAGCACTTGAGTTGAACCAATTCCACATGGTGTTGGCGTACTACTCAACACCCAGTGCAGAGCCACTAATTTTAGACAACTTAAACCCTGAGATAAAACGCGGTTCCAAACGCCCAGACCTACGACCAATTTACAGTTTCAACGGTAAAAACCTTTGGTTAATCAAGTCAGCAGCGGGCAGCGGTAAGCTAGCAGGGAAATCTTCAAGATTGAGCTTATGGAACGACTTACGTTCCCGTGAGCGCTCTCTAAAATTAAACAAACCCATTATCAATTACGATGAGTAGGTACAATGACTTTATATAAACAGCTTGTGGTCGGGATGGTTGCGGTGTTCATACTGCTGATGACGTCAGTTTTTATGATCGAATTCAATACCACCCGTGGATACTTAGAGGAGCAGCAACGCTCTGAGGTAAGTAATACCATTAATACTGTTGGACTGGCTCTCGCCCCTTACCTAGAAGAAAAGGACAAGGTGGCGGTGGAGTCTGTTATCAACGCCCTGTTTGATGGCAGTTCTTATTCCGTCGTTCGATTGATCTTCCTAGACAGCGGTGAGGATATTCTCCGCTCATACCCTGTTAAATCAACGGGCGTACCACAGTGGTTTACCAACCTAAATTTGTTTGAGCCAGTCCATGACCGCCGTGTGATTACCAGTGGTTGGATGCAGCTAGCAGAGGTTGAGATCGTCAGTCACCCGGGTCCGGCTTATGATCAACTTTGGCAAGCATTTACACGCCTCCTGACCATCTTTGGATCGTTCTTCCTACTGGGTTTGGTGTCGATTTCATGGATCCTCAAGCGCGCACTGCGTCCATTATCATTGATCATTACCAAAATGGATCAGATCGCTAAAAATCAATTTGGTGAACCTCTGGTTCGTCCGAAAACAAAAGATCTGATCTTAGTGGTCGACGGTATTAACCACATGTCGACTCAAGTGGAATTGGCATTTAAAAACCAAGCAAAAGAAGCTCAGAAGCTGCGTGAAAGAGCGTATATCGATCCTGTTTCTCAGCTGGGTAACCGCGCTTACTACATGTCTCAGCTAACTCAATGGTTAGAAGAATCAAGCTTAGGTGGTTTAGCAGTACTAAAAGCGGAGTTTATTAGCGAAGAATACGATGAAAAAGGCTACCAAGAGGGTGATGCCTTAGTTCACCAATTGGCTGAACAATTACAGGCTTCTATTTCATCACCAGACATCACTATTGCACGTATCTCTAGCGATGAATTTGGCTTCATCATGCCAAACATTGATGAAAGCGAACTTAAACTTGTTGCTAGCAGCATCGTCAATTGCATTCAAAGCCTAGGTTCAGATCCAACAGGCATGGCGAACCCACACATTGCACTGGGTGTGACCTACAGCAAAAAGCGTAAAACCAGTACCGAAATCATGTCGCTGGTGGATAACGCACTTTCAAGTGCCAAGGCGAACCGCGAGCTTGCTTACGGCTACGTCACCGCAGACGACCACGGCGCGGTAATGGGTAAACAGCAATGGCGCATGCTGGTTGAAGAAGCGATCATCAACGACCTAGTCACTTTCCGTCTTCAGGCTGCAAACAATGCCTTTGGTAAAACGTATCACCAAGAGGTGTTCTCTGCGATTGAGAAAGACGGTGTGCGTTACGGTGCGAACCAATATCTATACGCACTTGAGCAACTTGAAATGAGCCACATTCTCGACCAATACGTTATCGAGAAGATGATTGAAAAGCTTAATGCCAATGAAGTTACAAGCCCGATTGCTATCAATATCTCACCAAGTAGCATTTCTCAGCCAAGCTTCATCCGTTGGATTGGCAAAACACTTGAGCAAAACGCCTCTGTCGTTCACCTGCTGCATTTTGAGATTCCAGAAAACTGTTTCATCAACGTTCCACACTACACGGCGCTATTGTGTAACACTATTCGCAACGCTGAAGCGGTGTTTGGTGTCGACAACTACGGACGTAACTTCCAATCACTGGATTACATCAACGAATACCGCCCAAGCTATGTGAAACTGGATTACCTATTCACACATAACCTTGATGACGAAAAACAGAAATTTACCCTAACGTCGATCTCACGAACGGCTCATAACCTTGGTATCACGACCATCGCGTCTCGAATAGAAACTCAAACTCAGCTAGATATCCTATCTGATAACTACGTAGAAGTGTTCCAAGGCTTCATTGTTGATAAATAGTTGTAAGGGTTATATCGCATGCAAGATCCACTATTGAACTCACTGATCTACGTTAGCCGGTATTACGGGTTAGCTAACTCGCCCGAAGCGTTGATCAATGGGTTGCCACTAACCGATGGAAAGCTAACCCCTTTCCTATTCCCACGCTCTGCTGAGCGTGCGGGATTAGTAGCAAAAGAAAACCGTTCCGACTTAGATAACATTCCTCACCTGATTCTGCCTGCCGTTTTACTGCTAAAACAAGGTGAGGCATGTGTTCTCAACAGTATCGATTTAGAAAAACAAGAAGCGGAAATCATCACAGCTGAAAGCGGAATGGTGCCTATCATCATTCCAATGGACGAATTGAAAGAGCAGTTCATCGGCCGCTACTTCTTAGTAAAGAAACAATTCCGTTACGACGAACGCTCACCTGAGGTTCTCAAAACTCGCAAAGGACACTGGTTTTGGAGCACGATTTGGGAATCTAAAAACATCTATCGTGATGTGTTGATCGCTTCCATTCTGATCAACATCTTTGCCATTGCAGCACCAATGTTCACACGCTTGGTGTACGACAAAGTAGTTCCCAACCTAGCATTTGAAACCTTATGGGTGCTGGCGAGTGGTATCTTTGTGGTGTTCCTTTTCGATCTGCTGTTAAAGCTAATGCGAAGCTACTTCATTGATGTTGCAGGTAAGAAATCCGATATCCTGATTTCTTCGAAGCTGTTCAGCAAAGTGTTGGGCATTCGTATGGAAGCCAAGCCAGCTTCAGTTGGTGCGTTCGCTAAAAACCTGCAAGAGTTCGAATCCATCCGTGAATTCTTTACCTCAGCAACCATTGGCTCGTTAATAGACTTACCCTTCGCACTCATGTTCTTGGCCTTAATTTGGTTAATGGCAGGAAACCTTGTGTTTGTTCCAGTTGCTGGTGTGGTCGTTTTGATTATCTACGCACTATTAATCCAAGGGCCATTGCGTCGTACCATTGAAGAAGGCTCTCGTCTTGCTTCTCAGAAGTACGCTAACTTAATTGAGAGTTTGGCTGGCTTAGAGACGGTTAAGCTGTTCAGCGCACAAAGCCAATTCCAATTCCGCTGGGAAGAAGCGGTTGCTCACATGGCGAACTGGAATATCAAAAGTCGCCGCATTACCGACAGCATCCAAAATACGGCAGGCTTTGTTCAGCAAAGTACCAACGTAGGCATGATCATTTTTGGTGTGTACTTAATTGCGGAAGGTGAACTGACGATGGGTGGCTTGATCGCTGCGACCATGTTGAGTGGCCGTGCTATTGGTCCTCTTGTTCAGCTTTCGCTGCTGTCGACTCGCTACAACCAAGCAAAATCGTCGATGACTTTGATTGAGCAAGTCATGTCGATGCCGGATGAACAGGAAGAAGGTAAGCGCTACATCCACCGCCCTATTATCCAAGGTCATATCTCACTCGACAAAGTGACCTTCCACTATCCGGATTCTCCCGTTGCTTCTATCAGAGATTTAACCCTGCATATTAGACCTGGTGAGAAAGTGGCGATCATTGGACGTATCGGTTCAGGTAAAACCACACTGGAACGCCTGATTATGGGTCTGTACAAGCCCACAGAGGGCCATGTGCGTATAGATGACACCGACATGGAACAACTTCACCATGTCGACGTACGACGCAATATAGGCTGTGTACCGCAAGACAGTAATCTGTTCTACGGCTCGGTAAGAGACAACATCACTCTAGGTCGCCCTTTGGTAGATGACCGCGATGTGATGGATGCAGCTAACCGTGCTGGCGTTACCGCATTTACTCAACAAGATCCTGCAGGCTTAGAGCGTCAAGTCGGTGAAGGCGGTGCGTTACTTTCTGGTGGTCAGCGTCAGTCGATTGCAATTGCCAGAGCCTTCTTAGGCCGTCCGCCAGTGCTGTTGATGGATGAACCGACCAGTGCTATGGATAACCGCTCAGAGATGCACATCAAGCATCAGCTTAACCAATTGCTTCCAAGCGAGACGTTAATTCTAATCACACACAAAACGTCGATGCTAGATATTGTCGACCGAGTGATCGTAATGGAGAAAGGCTGCATTATTGCCGATGGTCCAAAAGCACAAGTTCTGTCGGACCTCAAACAAGGCAAAGTAAGGGCGGTGAGCTAACTCAAGACGTTAAATAAAAATAGCCTGTATTACAGATACCAAAAAGGGGGAGCATCAGCTCCCCCTTTTTTATTGGTCAGTCTCGGCACTTAGGCCATGCATCGCTTTATCTTATGAAGATAGGCTACAAAGCAATGTCTTCTTGTTCCATCTTAAACGAACACTGAATCTCATATTGGTTGAATGAGAAAACACTTCCGCCGTGGGTTCGTTTAGTTGTCACCGTTTCATCACCAAACTGAATCGTCACGCGAGTATACACTTTTTCGTGCGCTTCAACTGTGCATTCAGCAAGGTTGGTTTCAAACTCCGCTTCTAGTGTATCTAGCTGTGATTTGGTATTTTCAATTGCTTGGTTGTTCTTTTCTCGTTGTTGCTCTATTTCCAACGCTTGCTCTTCGCTTCTCTCGGCTTTTGGCCGTTTCTTAAATTCGAGTTCTTGGCGAATCACATCCATGGTTTGTTCTTGGGTGTGTTTATAAGTTTCCTTTAGTTCAGCGATTTTCTGTCGGTATCCATCGTAACGAGCAAAACCATGAACCTTAGTTGCCGTGTCTCCCTCTACGCCTAAGAACACACATTCGACCTTTCCACCGACTTTGGCTTCGCCACCACTGAGAGTGCCATGTTTCTTCATGGTATCCATTACGACAAGGTTGTTTCCACAACGAATGTCATTACTCATGCTGTGCACGCCGAGTCGAATGTCACCGGCGGTTTGCAGTTCTGCATTCTGAGCATAGCTCGCGGTGATGGAACCTTTGCTGAATACCTTACAGCTTTTAGCCTCACCCTCTTTGGTGGTGTGGCCGATGATGCCTTTCGCGACTTTGATATCACCTTGAGCTTGAACTTCAGCCGACTCAATAAAACCACCCACAGTAATACTGCCAGTCGCTTTCACAATCATTCCCGGTTCAATGTTGCCAGAAACAAACACATTACCTTTGAATTTGACGTGTCCGGTGGATACATCGACATTACTAACACATAAAGCGTCATCGACTTCAATGGTGCGGTCTTTGATGATGGGTAATCCGGGATAAGAGGCGAGTAGTAAGTTTGGGTCATCCGGAGAAATGTAGGTGCCCTTGCCAGGCTTGATTAAACTGTCTTGTCCAGGAAGTGGCGGGATAATTCGACCTTGGACGGTAAAGCCAGCAATACCTTTGGTGGCGGGAGTGCGCTTCATTAGCTGGTCGTTTTGACCAACGGTAATGGTTTTTCCCAAGTCTCGCATATCAATCTTGCCTTCGTCTTTACTGCGAGGCTTCAAAACTTGTCGAGTAATGTCTTCAACCAAGGCTGCAAACTTTGCGTCTTTACCTTTTACGGGTTGTGTTCCTTTGGCTACGGGCTGAGTAAACTTTTCTCCGGGCTTAAGTTTGGTACTCATCATCAACACTTTTCTGAGCGCTAACTTATTAATGCCTTTTGTGATGTGAGCTTGTGCTAAACAATGAATGATGTCGCTACCGCGCAGCGGGTGTCCATTATACGGACCAGTGACCACTAGACTTGCTAGCATCTCATCATCAGTCAGCTCGACCGCGACACTGGCATTACGAACTTCTGCAATCAAGATTCCTTCATAAGCTTCCCCCTTGCCCTCTTTTGCAAGAGTAACAAAGCGCAGTACCTCATCTTCAAAAAGAAAGTAGTTAGATGCGTTCAAAGCTTCTAAGGCTGGTGGCAGAGTCTTATTGTCAAAGCTTGCGTCGACCACAAACCCCGACGGCAGACATGCCATCACTTGTTGCTTATCTTCCGACAGTGTAACGATGTTATCCCACATTCGAATTGAGTATCCCTAATGACTCAGTTGTTATTCAGTCTATATAATTCATTCTGCGCTTAGTATCACATTATTAGAATAATCAGCGTCACATCACTTACTTTCGATTCTGCAAACATGACTCATAAATAAGACTTAACTATTTTATGATCCGCTTCAACTTTACAAATATAAAGGTGAGCAGTTTCAGCATTTCCCATACGAGTGAACGTTGAACAGATGTGAGAGCAATATGATAAAAACGAATCGGTTTAGAAGATTAAGGGCTGTCTTTAAGAGAGCGAACTAAAAATGGTGGGGCGACAATGAAAGCGATGATGAAGGTAAAACTGGATTTGGATGTGGAGTTTCAGTTTACAGTGTAAATCGAATATTCTAATTTACACTGTAAATCTAATTAGCGCTGAAAACGAGTTGGGAAACCAAACTGCCTATTTACAGTGTAAATTTGATAATAGGAAATCGACGTCTTGTCGGAACTGAATCTCAGCTTGTTTCCGACCGACAAGATTAAACTGTTCGACACAAGCCCCCCACTCTTTCTGCTGAACGACTTTCGCGATAAGCAAATTAGAAACAGCGAAACCTGTATCGGTTATAGCGTCAAATTCAGCTATGTGAGCTTGACGACTATTACTCTGGAGAATCAGATTCAGGACACTGAAACCAATGCTGTCGTAACTATTGCCGCCATCGACATAATTCCTGATGAGTTGGATTTCAGACTCAGCCATAGATTCCGCTTGCCTTGGTAGTAATGCGCGCACCATATCAACTTCAAGAGAAGCCAAAGAACCAGAAACCACAAAACAAAAACTACGCTCGAAGTGACTCTGCAGTTGGTTTATCCAAATTTGAGAGTTTTGGTTAAGAGACTTAACCATCAAAACAGAGTGACAACCGCTTGCCTGATCTCGCTGGTGGCCAATATGAACAGGCACAAATTCACTATCACGCCAGAAAGAAATCAAATCACAGGTCGCACCGAAGCTCGTCGCCAAATAATCAGCTTGCTCTGTTTGGACAGCTTGTTCAGATAACAGATCCAACATCCAACGGCCTATACCCAAACCTTGATGGCGTGTCGAGACAGCAATCCGCATCACTCGAAGACAGCGGCTAGTTGCTGCTTCAACAGAGCCAAGCTGGTTAGCTAACAGAACTGGTGCAAGGTGACCTTGTGGACGACGCTTCCCAACTTGAACTTGTGCAATCAACTCTTTATCTAAACCGCCCTCCTCCGTCACCAACATACAACCAAGACACTCGTCTTGCTGCCAAGCGGAAAATAAATGAATAGCTGGGTTATTGAGGAACTGCATCAAATCATTAGGAGACGTCTGATAATGGGCATCGACTAAAAGAGAAAAACATTGTTGGAGTTTTTGAGGGTTAACCAAACAGTCTGCTTTTGACAACTCAACCAAACTAAGCTGGTTGAGTGCATCATTGGAAAAATCTTCCGACTTATAAACAGCTGATTCACTCGGGCGCGCATCTTCACCAAGCAGGAAACAATCAAATAGCCAACGCTCTAGTGGGTCGTTGTTATTCCAACGGATGGGTTGTTCAAGCTTGTAACTCTTCCATCCTGCGCGATGCTCAGAAAGCCAAGCTTCGAACTTAATTCCAAAACCTCGCCCACTGCCTTCATAACCATGAACTGTGGTTGAAAAAACCATGCGATGATAACTACCGACCATAGATTTAAGCATTGGGATTGGAATGGCGGCCGCTTCATCAACCAACAACAGATCACAATCAGGCTTAGATTTAAGTAACTCATCAGGCGCGACAAACCTTAAACTTCCACCTTGATAACCAATGTGAGTCGCGTTAATGACTTCACACCCATCGAGTCGCTGTAACGCATGAGAAAATACGGGCTCAATAGCTTTAACAGAGGGAGCCGTAACAATAATGTTTAAGCCCTCTCGCTCTGCCAAAAGCTGCGCAGCTGCAATACCCAGAGTTGAGCTTTTTCCTCGACCTCGGTCTGCAGTTAAAATCAATGGACGCTTTCGATGTCCAGTAACAACTTTCTTAACTAACTCAATCGCCGTTTTTTGCTGTTCAAATCGATCAGTTGAATCATCGTCATTAAGCTTTTGAGGAAGCGAATTCACCGCTTCAATCACACCCGCCTGTTCGTCACTTTGCGAAATAGAAAGTAGTTTATCAAAATGTCGCTTTAACCAAGATTGACCAAAGCACTCGCTATCTTCGGAGTCATCAACTTTTGGCGGTAACACCAACAGCAACCCGCCACCGACTAATGAACCCAATGCTGCGCTAAAACCATTCGCGTCGAACTGCTCTCTAAAATCACACACAAGAACTTGGCATTCACGACCAAGAAGTTGTTGGCCTTTTTTTACTGGTGCATGAATCGCACCCTCAAACGGAGTACCGCCAATCTGGAAAACGGTTTGAGAATCTGCATCTTGAAGAAAGGTTATAACAGCGGAGTTTTGCCAATCGAAATCACCATCAAAGACAACGCCATAACGATGATCGTTATGCTGAGCGATATTAGAAAGTGTGTTTAGAAAAGTGTTGGTTGGGTTTGTCATAGTCAGTGTCCAGATTCATCTAAACACAGTTTATCACAGCCAAATAAAAAGCCGCATAAAGCGGCTTTAGAGTAGTAAGGGAAAGTTATCGATTTAATCGAGCTTTGATTGCACGAACGCCAGGATTTCTTCCATCGTTGCGTCATCAACTTTCTTAAGATTCAACGCCAAGTTTGAACCTTTACGGCTGTATGAAGCACGGCCTTTAATTAGCTCAACTTTTGGAGACGCTTTCTTAGCTGGCGCAGGTGCCAGTTCAAGAATCCAACCTTCTAGGGTTTCAGTCACGTCTTTGGTCAAGCGAGTTACGCCTTGAGCTTCACTACGTTGCCATACAAAACCTTCTGAAGCATCACACTTAGTCAGTAGTGTTTGTTGTTGTTCGCTCGTTAGGCCACCAAATTGTTTGTGTAGTTTAACAATCGTTGGACGACCAAGATCGCTCACATTTGGGTAAGCTTGTAGCAATTCAAGTGGCAAAGCCGCCGCTTTCAATGCGCCACTCACCAAAGCTTCGCTGCACTGGAACATTTTCGCTAGTGCTTTTTGGTCTTCAGCTTCGCCTTTATCCAGCTTCGCTTGCATCTCTTTGCCCTTCTCATACAGAGAAAGTGGTTTGTGAGCGTTTGCAACATCAGATAAGAACTTAGCATGGTCGCCGTTAATGTTTTCAGCAACATAGATAAGGAACTCTTTGTCAGCCAAAATACACGACATACGACGACGGCTACCATCAAGAACTTCAATCTTACCGTCTTTGTTTTTACGACCAACTGCTGGATATTGCTGACCGCGTTCTTTCAATGTTGTCAGAACATCAGAAAGAGCATGTTCATTTAGGAAAGATTGCTCACGCGCATTCTCTTCAAAAACAACCGTTCGAGTCGCCACTTCAGAAGCAGGAATTCGAACCAATTCAAATGAAACCAACTCTTCGCCCGCAACTGAAAGTTCAATTACTTGAGCCTGTTCTTTAGCAGCTGTTTGCGCTTCTTGAGGCGTTGCTACGCGACGTTTGTTTGCTTTACCAAATAGCTTTGCATTTAAGTCAGATGTTTTAATTGCCATTCTTGTTATCCCTGATTAAGTGAAGGCCAGTTGCTGTGTAATACACGTTCTAATTCTAGAGCACTTTTTTGTACTGCGTCTTGAGCGACAGCCAGAGTTTTCTTACCACCTTCGAAGTCGCTAACCGTGAGATCAAAAACCGTGCTGTAGGTATCGGCGCAGGTTTCAAATGCGCGGCTTCTTGGAATCGTCGCCATCATCACTTGGTCATTCAGCAGGTAGTTCATTTCAGTGAGAACCGAAACCTGCTTCTTGTTGTCATCTTCAAACATGGTTGGCATCAGACGAACAAACTCAAGCCCTTTCCAATCGTCCGGGAACATCTCGTAAACGGTTGGTAAGTGTTGGAAGAAGTTCACCGTTGAAGCCCAGTCCAAACGCTTTGCAGCACATGGGATCAGAAGAGCGTTCGACGCGTACATTGCGTTCCACACTAATGGATCTACGTGCGGGCCGGTATCAATCATAATCACATCGAAATCATCGGCGATTTTGTCGATAAGCTTCTCTTTTAACAGACGAACAATATCAAGTGACTGATCTTGAGACAGGCTTTGCCACGCTTCAGCGTTAAACATCGCATCTTCTGGGAATGCAGAAATTGTCTTTAGGTTTGGATATTGAGTTGGCAAGAGTACGTTTTTACGAAGAAACTCTAGGTCAACATCTTGGCCTTCAGGCACGTTGTCTAACATGATATCAACGGCAGAATAGATACTGTCGTGCTCTGCACCACTGATTTGTGGGTTTAGGAACAGACGTAATGAACCTTGAGGGTCCAAGTCAATCAGACAGATACGGTAGCGCTTATCTAAATTCAGAGACAAACAAGCCGCTAGGTGAACCGCCGTCATTGATTTACCTGTACCACCCTTCTGGTTTTGTACGTTGATAATCCAAGGTTTGTTGTCTGCATGCTGTTTACGTTGGTGGAACTTTGGCACTTCCGCCGCGTCCATCAGCATGTGAGCTTCAGTCAATGAAATCGAGTAATGATTGGCGTTGTTCTTTGTAAACTGGTGACCATCCGCTTCAAGCTTGGTAATTGCCTCATCCAATTTTCGACGAGTTAAGCCTGAACGAGTCTCCATCATAGCTTTAGACATTGGAGGGAAATGTTCATCACTTCGCTCTTCCAGAATAATCTCAATTCGGTCAGCCTGAACTTGTTGAGTTTGTTCGGCCAGCTGATAGAGCTTATCAATCGTTTGTTCTCTTTTCATTGCCAGTTTCCGTAATGATTAACTAAGTACAAATTGTACAGCGATTAACAACAAATACAACAAATACATGAACATACATTTATGAGTAAAATCACATAAAATAGACTGTATTTTTACAGTTTGATGAAACAACGGTTAAGACAAACACAAAAAGTGACCGTTTTTATCATGCACAACCATGCTATTTCTGGCTTACATTTAAAATGTTACAGCATCACTTATTTACAATGTAAATGCAATTTCAGCAAAAACCTTCGGAACGATTGAAATACAAGCATAGATTACGGTTCGTGTGATTTGCATTCGAAATTGTGAGTTTTCAACCAAGAAATAAATAAAAAACCAAAATAGCATCGAAAATTCAAAACCACGACAAGATGAAGCGTCACTAGATAAAAGAGAGTTGAACCTAACACGGAAGAATGA
This sequence comes from Vibrio sp. Isolate34, assembly GCF_022397915.1. Lineage (GTDB taxonomy): Bacteria > Pseudomonadota > Gammaproteobacteria > Enterobacterales > Vibrionaceae > Vibrio. The sequence goes on from NZ_JAKEUO010000017.1 coordinate 41,295, forward strand.
TCATGGAATACATCAGACGTAAGAGAATTGATAAGGCGGTATTATGAAGCATGATCAAGGTGTAAACTCATCAATATTGATCCGCATGAGCGACTGTTCGAAATGATCAACCTCCGGAAAAATGATCAAGTAAATATCGTTCCGGAAGCATATAATTTAACAGCTAAATTACGGACAAATGCTTTTGCAATGGGGATTAAAGGCCTATAAGGCCTCATTGCTTGGAAATTCAATCTGCACAGACTCAGAATACAGAAACATGACAATTTCATGATCATGCTTCCTAAGTAATGCAGGCCCGCTTTAATGACACTCAAGCCAGCCGTTAACACCGGCTTCAGAACAAATTTTGTACGTAATAGGGTAGGAACGATAGAAAAGGGCACTTACTTGATCATTGTTCCGATAGATAAGCCATCAAAACTATTCACATTGACCAGTTAGAAGTGACTTAACGAACCATCTTGAATTAGGGACTGTGGATAAGCTGTACAAGTATAATGATCATGCTTTCGAATCGATAATGATCATGCTTACAATGACCTAATGATCATCGTTCTGACACTTTGTGATCATGCTTTCTTAGGTTTAATGATCATAGTTTCGGACTCTTTATGATCATGCTTTCCACGCGGATTTTTTTTTATACTTTAAATTCAGCCACTTAAAAGCAAACTTACGTCCAGATCATTAGATCACTTAATCATTTAAGATCATATTAATCAAAAAGATCAGTTATTTAAAAGCCAATAAATTATCTTTATTTATGATCATTCTTTCTTTATCATTCAGGAACTATAGTGAAATTACGGTTAGTGTGATACGGATCAAAAATGAAACCAGAAGAGAAATTGTTAATTAAGGCACGAAGCCACAAAGATGGTCATTTATTTGAGGTATCTGAAACAGCCGTTGAATGGATAGAACAATATCAACACTTCAAAGGTGTCACCAAAAGCATAGTTGAGCTTCTTAACCTAATTTCACTTCGTGGGTTTAGCAGCAAAGACGGATACGTTTCAACCACTGAGATTATCGAATCAACCGATGGCCAAGTCACTCGCGCAGCCTTGCAACAAAGGCTGAGAGCAGCGGTAAATATCGGTCTTTTCAAACAAATCCCCGTTCGTTTTGAAGAAGGCCTTGCAGGTAAAACCATGCTGCATCGCTTTGTTAACCCAAACCAATTGATATCGGTACTGGGTGCCACCAGCTTAGTCACAGAAAGCGTAAAGCAAAACGAAAAGCAAAAGCGTTCTAAAGCCCTCGCTCAAACCAAAGTAAACAAACGTTTACTGAATGAGCACGGGCTTAATACTCCCCCAACGATGAAAGACGAAGCGGATCAATTCATTGTTTCGCCAACCAATTGGGCGGGCATTATTGATCAAGCGTTAGCGCCACCAAGAACGCGCAAGAGCTACCAGAAATCAATGGTTTCGATCTCGGGCACTCGCGCTGTGATCGAGACAAGATCGTCTAAAAACATTATGACGGTCGATGATCTGATGACGCTTTTCGCGTTGTTCACGCTAACCGTTCAGTATCATGATCATCACCAAGATGATTACCACCTAGACGCGAAACACACGCCGAACAAAACACCACTCTACATCACGGACATTTTGTCTTTGCGTGGCAAGAAAGACAGTGGCCCTGCTCGTGACTCGATTCGCGACAGTATTGATCGTATCGAGTTTACGGATTTTCAACTGCATGAGCTTACTGGCCGCTGGCTTAGTGAGAACATGCCAGAAGGCTTTAAGAGTGATCGTTTCCGATTCTTAGCGAGAACCATTACTGCATCGGAAGAAGCGCCTACAGAGGGCTCTGACGGCGAAATTCGCATTAAACCGAACCTATATATCCTTGTTTGGGAACCTTCGTTCTACGAAGAGCTCCTGACTCGTGATTATTTCTTCCTGTTCCCGCCAGAAATCCTGAAGCAACATACCTTGGTTTTCCAAATATATTCGTACTTCAGAAGCCGTATGGCACGCCGTCATTCAGATTGTATGTTGCTGAGCGAACTGAATCAGAAATTGGCTCGTAACATCGATTGGCGTCGTTTTTCGATGGATCTGATCCGCGAACTGAGAAAGTTGGGTGAAGTCGGAGATCAAGAAGATACCTTCCTGGTTAATCTTTGGGGTTATCACTTGACGATCACGGCGTTGATCGAAAAAGGCAAAACGACCGATTATCAAGTTGATATCAAATGTAACGTGGAAGAAGTACTGCGTTACTCAAGAGCACGTACTACCAACGCCGGTAAGCGTAACATGGCGCCAACGTTGCCAAACCCACTTCGCAACGAGATGGTCTCTAAGCAGAAGCTGGAAGAGCTGTCTGAGATTATCGATGGTGAGTTTGAACCCATTCAGCGTAAGGCACCGTCGCCAAGAGGTAAATTAGGGCGTCGAGTTAAGCAACGTAAGCACTCGGTTGAGATCAATGCTGACGAGATCATGATAACGCTCTCTAAATATACCTCTGCAGAGGCTCTAGAACGCAGTATAACGGCTTTATCTGCTATGACAGGGCACTCACATGCCTCGATCAAAGAAGAGTGCTCAGAGCTGATTGAGAAGCTTGATTGGCTGAGAGTAGGGGAAGACGTTATCCCTTACGAAACATTAAGTAAGCTAATTGAGCTGTACAACGACCGTGATAGCAACAGTAATCGACATCTCTCTATCGAACGTCTGATCTCTGGTTTGGCGGTGCGTCGTAAAGTGTGCAAACAAGTGCACGAAGGTCATCTAGACGAAAATGTGTTCTTGGCGCTCGATGAAATGGCGATTGGCCACTAGCTTTCAGTCCGCTTCCACTGTTATGAATAGGTCATTAAATCATCATTAGGTGCTGATAATAATCGCACCTAATGCTGACAAAGTGATGACAATGTAACGCATCCAGTTGATTACTATTTATCCCGAATAGACAACCTTTTGTCCTTTCTTATGATTAATAGATTGGCTCATATTTTGTTACATCATACTGAATAGATTTTTTGCGAGTTCCCAAGGGACTCGCTTTTTTTTGTCTTAAATTTCGCTAAATATTAAAAATCAATAGCTTACATGATTGGCTGCCGAATCATGATCAAGGTCAGATCATGCTTACAATGGATCCTGTTGTTTCAAGTAGACGGTCATTTTGATGAGTTGATATTGGATCTATAGGGGATGATCAGTGAACCTGATGTTTTACATTGCCTTGATCATCGTTCTGGGATTGGCTTGCCATAAAGCGGACATGCGATTCGATCAATTTTTCGGACTCTTGTAACCAGCGCGGCTCTTGTTGTTGATTCGCAAACTCCAATGCGAGCACACACAAGTGTTGTACTCGCTGTGTACACCACTCTTGTAAGTCTGGTTCCGCTTTCGTGTCACAACACACCGCTTGAAGCTTGCTGTAAGCGAACATCAGGTATTGATACGCCTTTTCTTGGTGATGTGGGTTGTGGTCTGAATTTCGGTAGAAAGTAAAGGTACGCAGGCACCCATCTAACCAACATGCGATGCCTTTGCTTTGGTCATCCGTGATCAAAGGCCCCCAGAGTGCATCTGGAGGCGTTAAGATCAAAGGTTCCAACCGTTCCACTTGATCATGCTTTCGGTCTTTGTACCAATCTCCGATTCGCTCTAACCAAGTGTCTAGTTCATTCATGCAACGTTATCCCACTGTTTTACAAAGTGATTATCAGAAACTTGCTTAATTTCATGCTGTATTTCGCTGCTCTGCTCTCGAATACGCTCTGCGCCTATGGAATAGTTTGGCTCATTTTTTACGAGTTCGCCAAATGGAAGATCGGGATCCGGCACCGCAGAGAGCAACAGCTTGGTATACGGGTGCTGCGGATTCGTTAAGATCGACTGAGTTGATCCCCATTCAACGATCTGTCCTTTGTACATCACCGCGGTCTCTTCGGCGATGTAATGAGCGGTTGCAAGGTCATGGGTAATGTATAAGAAGCTTATCCCAAGTTCTTTCTTCATTTTTTGCATGAGATTGAGCACGCCAAGTCGAATTGAAACATCCAACATCGAGGTTGGTTCATCGGCAAGAATGACTTCAGCCCCAACCGCAAGCGCTCTGGCTAGGTTAACCCGTTGTCTTTGGCCGCCACTGAGCTCGTGAGGATATTTCGTGAGAGTTTCGACGGGTAACTCCACCAGCGTTTTTCCTGCGTATAGGTCAAAGTTTACGCCATGCAGCGCTCTGAATATCTCTTCCTTGCCAAATCCACCGCCAACCGTGAACTCTTTGACGAGGTTTTTTACTTGAAAACTTGGTTGTGACATAGAGCTCTCCTAGCACGCTGTCGCGTGAGCATGTTCGTGAATATTAGGGAAAGAACTCCATAGCTTTTGGGTGTAGGAGTGCTGCGGATTGTTGCGAATCTCGTAGGCTTGATTGACTTCGACGATTTGGCCATGGCGCATGATGGCAATGCGGTCACACAGTTGGCTCATTAATGCTAAGTCATGAGCGATAAAGAGGATTTAGAAGCCAAACTCCTCTCTGAGTTGGTGTATCTGCTGCAAAATCTCGCGCTGCACAACCACATCCAACGCCGTAGTAGGCTCGTCCATAATGATCAGCTTAGGGTTGAGGGCAATCGCAATAACCAAACGCTGACGCATGCCGCCACTGAACTGATGCGGGTACTCTGTTAGGCGATGACGTGGAATATTGACCTGGTCGAGTAACTTCTCAGCGCGAGCTTTGGCCTGTTCGTTGGTCATGCCTTTGTGGTGGCGCAGCACATCAGCAAATTGTTCTTCGATTGTTAATACAGGGTTGAGTGAATTCATTGCACTTTGGAACACTATTGCGATCTCACTCCAACGGAAGGTATTCAAATGGCTGTCTGATAAGCTCAGCAGATCTTGTTCGCCAAACAATATCTGGCCACCGGATATGAACGCGGGCGGCTTATGCAGACGATTAATGGCAAACGCGATGGTACTTTTGCCACAGCCAGATTCCCCGGCTAAACCAAAAATCTCACCTTGACCGATGCTAAAGCTGACGGATTTGACCGCGTTGAAATCACCGTCATCGGTGATGTAGTCGACACATAAATTCTTCACTTCGAGAAGTGGTGTATCTGAAATTCCCACAGACATGATAAATACTCAGTTATGATATTGATAACTATTATCATTAGAATGTGTTGAATTTAGTGAAAGTGATGAGCACAAAAAGAATGAAGTGCCTCGAAATTTATCTTGGATTATTTCACGAATTTTCAGCGGAAAAGAAGAATTGGAAGAGGGGAAAATGAGAGTTGGATCAAACCACATTTCTTATGGGGAATCTTTTAAATGTAATTGCAGAAAATGCCTTTGGCAAAGTTTAAATGAGGTATTTATTAATTAGGTTTGTGAAGCGTCGGAATCATCACATTTCAGTACTGATTTTCTTAACAAGCGAAATAGCATTTGCTACAGATTACCTGTCCATTACATGGTGCTTTTCGGAGGAAAACATGTCCATTAATTCTATCAACCATGATGAAATGACAAATATTGCAAACAAGTGGGATGCTGAAGAAGAAGTATCTTTCAAACCAGAAAAGAAAATGAAGTCCGCTGAAGCTCGTCGTCGTATCGAGGCTCTAAGAGAAATTAGAGAAAGCGGTTTGAGTCTGGAAGAAGCGAGGGAGCTAGGTCTTATTCACTAATAATCCCCATTGCATTTAGAAGGGTGGCACTATGCCACCCTTTGATTTATAAGTATTTTTTTTATAATTCCTGTCTATGTTAAATCAATAGCTTGATTCTCTTCTCTAGTTTACAGCTTCGCTATACCTTTTTTGAAATCACGTCCTTCAGACTAAAAACACGCCCATGGCATACTCTTTAATCAAGTTGTTTGACAGTAATATGCAACGCCACTAATTTTAAAGTTAAAGCAAAAATATGTGATGTCGTTGGTAAGGAGAAGGCTATGTCTAATTCTGTGGCTCAAGCCAAAGAAGTGCTATTTTATGAACCTGAAGATCCAAACGGATACCTATCAAATTTTGCAGCTTGCCCCATCAAGGTTGATGATCAAATTTGGGCAACCAGCGAACACTATTATCAAGCTATGAAGTTCTCCTGCGAAGTACTTCGCAATACTATTCTGCAAGCTAGCACACCTGCTGAAGCATTCTCTTTGAGTCGTGATTACGAAGACCAAGTTCGTGAGGATTGGTATGAGATTCGCGTTGAAGTGATGCAGTTCATCGTCACCGAGAAGTTCAGACAGAATCCGCAGTTTGCGCTGTTTCTTACCAATACCGGAGATTCGGTGATCAAGGAGCATTCACACAAAGACCATTTTTGGGGCGATGGTGGTGATGGAACTGGCGAGAATCATTTAGGTAAGATTCTGATGGCAGTGCGTCAACAGCTTCGTACTCAACAACAGCATTTGATTGCTGCGCATTAACCCGTTGACCTTCGGTAGTTCCAAATTAAGTGGGTCGGATTATGAGTAAATTCTTTTAGCCCTTAAAGACGAATTGAAAAGGCCGCCCTGTTTAGCTTGTGTGCTTAACAGGGAGGCCTTTTGAGTTTAAGGGCGAGTTAGGTATCGAAGAGAGCTAAAATGCGTTAACGAAGCTATACGGTGATGCTGTATTTATAAGTGGTTCTGCTGTTGCTATAAGTAACTCTGTACGATGTCGTTGAGCTGCCCATCGTCTTTCATCTCGTCTAGACGTTGGTTAATGAAGGTTTGCAGTTTAGGGTCCATCTCAGGGTCGAACGCCAAATGGATAGGGTAGTTATTAATGACTGAACCAAACTCTTGCATCTGGTAGTCATCAATATTCAGCTTCTGATCGTTTAGGTTGTATTTAATGCGTGATTCCATTTCAACAAAAACGGTATCACCCGGAGTTCGGTTTAATACACGAAAAGCTGCGCTGTAATCTTTAACTCGAATCTCGTTGAGCTTGCCTTGTTGGATGTATGGCTCTAGGTTCGGATACTCAAACCCCACCAGCAATACCACTGCTTTTCCGTCTAGATCGTCGATTGTATTGAACTTAAACGGCTTTTTACCGCTACTGAGTAACACGTGTTTTACATTGTAAATCGGATCTTTAGATAGGTTAACAGATTGGATATTTCCCCAGCTTGGGCTACCGTAGGTTACCCAGTTTGGGTTCTCTCTAGCAACGAGCTTGTCGATCATTCGGTTAAAAGGGTAGGTGTGGTAGTTGATCTCATATTGGCTGTCATCGAATACCGCTTCAACAATATCCGATACTATTCCTCTGTGAGATGACCCGTCAGTTTCGATCTGAAAAGGTTGCGCTTGGCTCGCAATAATGTAGTAGTGAAGAGGTTCGCTTGCAAAAGCATAACTGCTTGAAAACAAACTGACTATGGATGCAACGATAAGATGTTTTTTCATAACCTTCCCTAGTTATTTGATGAATGACTACTATTATACTAGTTGAGTAATTGTAGTTTGCTAGGATAACAATAATGGTAATTTGTGTATGGTGAAAAAAGGAAAACGCTATATTGGACTCTCCCGACAGTTGATCGGGGTAATCATCGCAATCAGTACCTTATTCACCGTCATAGTGACAGGTCTGGGATTATATGTGGAGTACCAAAATCGAGTTTCTTTTATCAGTTCTCAGATCGAACAGGTTAAAGCGGGATACCTCTCTGGTTTAACGGCGAGCTTGTGGGTGGAAGACCGGACTCAACTGTTCGTACAAGCTGAGGGCATCTCTCGTTTACCCTCCGTTAGTTATCTTTTAATAGAAAGCCCCGATGAAAAAATTCTAGAGTTAGGTCAAAAGACCGAAGGCCAATCTTATTCCCAGTCTTGGGAAATGGTGCACCAGATGGGTGGCAAAGACTTCTCATTAGCAACGCTCACAGTGCAGTCTGATTTAAGCATGATTCTTAATGATTTCGAAGAACGGGTTCTGTTATTGCTCGCCTTCGAAGCGGTTAAAATATTCTTGCTTTCTTTAGTGTGTCTAACTATCGTCTATCGTCTGGTAGTGAAACGCTTAATGACCATGTCCTCTCAGATCAACCAACAACAAGTTGAAGACAATAAGCCGCGCTTCTTAACCCCAACCGACTCGGCTTATAAAGATGAGATCTCGACGTTGGAGAGCAGTTACAACCAGTCTATTGAACGCATTCGTCAACAGTACCAAGAACTGGAAAAAGCCAAAGACGTCGCTGAAGTGGCTAACCGTAACAAGAGTGAATTCCTGGCTAATATGAGCCACGAGATCCGAACCCCAATGAATGGGATTATCGGGTTGTCATCTCTGCTCTCTGAAATGGATATACCAAAAGAGCAAAAAGAGTATGTCAACATGCTCAACACTTCTTCACTTACGCTGCTCGATTTAATTAACGACATTCTCGATTACTCGAAGATTGAAGCTGGCCGACTTGAGCTTCAGCAAGAACCGATGAAAATGATGGGCATTGCAGCCGATGTGGAATCGACCTTCCGAGTTAAAGCTGAACAGAAAGGGCTTAGATTCCAGCTCGCGATTGATCCTAAGATCCCAACTATGGTGATTGGCGATGGCACTCAGCTAAGACAAGTGTTGAACAACTTGGTCGGCAACGCCATCAAATTCACTGAGCATGGCCATGTCACGCTGTCGCTTCATTTAGAACAAGTGATTGAACCGGAGCAAAAGCTGAGGGTTAGATTTGAGGTGACAGACAGCGGTATCGGCATTGCGGAAGACAAACAGCAATCGGTATTTGATAAGTTCCAACAAGCCGATGGTAGTACCACGCGCATTTATGGCGGCACAGGACTTGGTCTAACGATATGCGATAAGATCGTGACCTTAATGGGCAGTAAGCTTGAACTGACCAGTGTCGAAGGCAAAGGTAGTACATTCTATTTCGTTGCCGACTTTGATCCGTGTTTAGAAGCAGATGAGAGCAACATCGACTTTAATAAGGTCTCGGTATTGCTGGTGGATGATAGCCAATTGAACATGCGTATAACGTCCACACAGCTGCAATCCTTCGGCGTTAAGTCAGAGTGCTGCGAAACGGCAAACCAAGCGCTAGAGTTGGTTTCAGAGTCTCTGGCTAAGTCGTCGCCTTACGACTTAGTGCTGATTGATAAAGTGATGCCGTCGGTTGATGGCTTCCAACTGGCAAGAAGCTTGGTCGAGCGCTTTGGTAGCGAGTGTCCTAAGTTAGTGATGATCTCCGCCGACCCAAGAAAACAAGATGAAGTTCGCGCGAAACAAGTCGGCTTTGTTGCTTACATTGCTCGCCCTTATCAGGACAACCAACTTAAGTGGACCATCAGTGAAGTGCTTACGAGAGCGACTGATACTTCAACCTTCACCTACCCAAATCGAGGCGAGGTGGCGTTTAAAGACAATGAACCGGCGCCAGTCACCAAACCTGCGGCTATTGCTAAACCAGCACAGCCTGAGAAAACGGCTTTAAAAGAAGAACCAAAACCTGCGGCGGTCACGGCCTCTTTTAGTGGCAAGGTCTTAGTTGTGGAAGATTCGAGAGTGAATCAACAAGTGGCCAAGATGATGCTTAAGAAGCTAGGCTTTGAGGTTGATATCGCCGACAACGGGGAAATCGGTGTCGAGAAGTTTAAAGCCAATGACTACGTGATGATCTTTATGGACTGTCAGATGCCCGTGCTTGATGGCTTTGAAGCAACTAAGCAGATCCGAGTGTTGGAAGAGGGCTCTTCAAAACATATTCCAATCGTCGCACTCACGGCTAACGTAGTGCAGCGAGACAAGCATTTATGTTTTGATGTCGGTATGGATGAGTTTTTACCAAAGCCCGTTAATCAAGGGAAGCTGAGAGAGATCGTTGAGAGTTTTTTGTCTGATAAGAACGAGCTAACGAACGAAAGCGAGCAGAAGATTGTTTAGCTCGTGCGCCATCAAATCCAATCGTTAAAACCCAAAACTCCGACTCAAACCGTCGGAGTTTTTGTATGTGTTCGCTTTTTTTCCTAAGCCTAAGCCTAAGCCTAGGCAAATGGTTACGTGATGCTAACCAATACTATCAATATGGATCACCACAGAATCTGGTCGCCAGTATTCCAATTCACAGTCCATTAGCTCGCCATCTTGTTTGTAGTTTACACGGCAGATCTTCAGCACTGGCTGACCTTCAGCTAGGTTTAACGCCTTAGCGACATGCGCAGGAGCGGAAGTGGGAATGACATCAAAGCGCGATCGTTTGGTCTCGTAGCCGTATTTTTCTCGGTAGATTCCCGTCAGCGACATGGTGAGATTTTCCGACAATACTTTCTCAAATAGCGGTGCTTTCAGTACGTTTTCAACGAACAGTACCGCTCTACCATCAATAAAGCGTAATCGCTCAATCACGTGTATTGGCGTTATCTGCTCTATCTCTAATGCTTTGGCGTAGTCGCCTGCGGCCATCTCTGTGCGAGTGCTCAGCAGTCGTGTTTCTGCAATGCGATCTTGTTCGCGAATCATTTGATGAAAGTGAGAACGTGACAATGGGTTGTAGCGAATACGCTCGGGCGACACGTACCAACCTCGGCGCTCTTCTCGGTATATCAGCCCCTCGGTTTCTAACGACACCAGTGCATCTTTGAGCGTGATTCGAGTGGTTGAAAACAGCTCACTGAGTTCTCTTTCAGATGGTAGTTTTTGCCCCTCGGTGAAGATGCCAGATTGAAGCTGTTCTCTGATGCTTGCCTTAATTCTGCCTAGCTGTGTCCCTGATTGCCCTGTACCCAATGTTCTCATTGCTGATCTAGTCCATAAGTTCGTGTGCTCAATAAGGTAAACCACGGAGTTAACAGGAATGTGACAGTAAACAAAGGCTTATTGTCATATGAGTGAAATATAACTGCCATGTAAATGCATCTGAACTGTCAAATAACTTGCGCGAAAGCGTCATATTCTGGCGATAGCATACAAAGCGAACTTACTGACCTAGTCCAGAGGGATAGAGACAATGAAAACTTTGCTTAGCCGTTCAACTGTATCGCCAGCCAAACTGATTGGTTCACCTGCAAAATTAATCGGCGCAACGCTAATAACGGCAACACTTTCAATGCCAGCGATGGCGAAGGATGCTGATCTTGAGTCACTGATTGAAGCCGCTCAAAAAGAGGGTGCGGTTTACAGTGTGGGCATGCCAGACAGTTGGGCAAACTGGAAAGGCACATGGGCTGATCTGAAAGCAAACTACGGTTTGAAGCATCAGGATACAGATATGAGCTCGGCACAAGAGATCTCGAAATTTGAAGCAGAGAAAAGAAACGCAACCGCAGATATCGGTGACGTTGGTTTTGCCTTTGCACGTGTCGCTGTACAGAAAGACGTAACGCAGCCATACAAACCAACCACTTGGAATGACATTCCAGACTGGGCGAAAGATAAAGATGGTCACTGGGCTCTGGCTTATACGGGCACTATCTCGTTTATATCAAACAACAACCTTGTTAAAGACGCACCAAAATCTTGGAGTGACCTACTCGAAGGCGATTACAAAGTCACTGTAGGTGACGTAGGTGTCGCAGCACAAGCTAACAACGCGATTCTAGCGGCGGCATTTGCGAATGGCGGTGACGAATCAAACCTAAAACCAGCGATTAAATTCTTTGGTGAGCTAGCGAAACAAGGTCGTCTGTCTTATACCGATCCAAGCATCGCGAACCTTGAAAAAGGCGAAGTAGAAGTGGCGATCATGTGGGATTTCAACGCATTGAACTACCGCGACAAGATCGACCGTGAGCGCTTTACGGTAAGCATTCCACAAGATGGTTCAGTGATCTCTGGTTACACCACCATCATCAACAAATACGCGAAAAACCCGAACGCAGCGAAGTTGGCTCGTGAATACATCTTCAGCGATCAAGGTCAAATCAACCTAGCAGAAGGTTACGCGCGTCCAATCCGTAGCAGTGTTACGCTACCCCAATCAGTACAAGACAAGCTGATCTCGAATGAGCAATACAGCAACGTTCACCCAGTCACTGATTTCTCAGCATGGGAAAAATCAGCACGTCGCCTGCCACGTCAATGGCAAGAAAGCGTATTGATTCACCAGCAATAATCCCGCTTAACACGCCACCTGTAACGGGTGGCTTATAGAAACAAGCAATAGAGAATAGACCATGAGCAATAAGGTTATCCTTGTTGTTCTAGATGGACTGAATTATCAGGTAGCCCGTGATTGTATGGGCTACCTGAACGGTCTTCTAGAACTTAAAGATCTTCATGAAAAACGGGGCGATTTGCAAAATAAACAGAGCACGCAAAAAAACAAGCTGCGCGCCACACTTTATCCAATGCAGTGTGAACTGCCGTCTATGTCACGCCCTTTGTATGAATGCATTTTAACGGGAGTTCGCCCTGTTGAGAGTGGCATTGTTAACAACCAAATCGTGCGTTTGTCGAATCACGAGTCGATCTTTAGCTTGGCTAAATCGCAAGGTAAAGTGACGGCTGCAGCGGCATATCATTGGGTGAGCGAGTTGTATAACCGAGCGCCGTTTGACGCTGTGCGTGACCGTTTTACCAACGACGAAACCATGAACATTCAACACGGCTGTTTCTACCATTGGGACCACTACCCAGATGAAGCCTTGTTTTTGGATGCTGAACACCTACGTGTTACTCATCAGCCGGACTTCTTATTGATTCACCCAATGAACATTGACGATATTGGACACAAGCACGGGTTGGATTCTCGCCAATACCGCAACAGTGCGCGTGGCGCGGATATCTACCTGTCGAACTACCTTGAGAAATGGGTAGACGATGGTTATCAGGTGATCATCACCAGTGACCACGGCATGAACAATGACTTGTCTCACGGTGGTATTCTGCCTGAAGAGCGTGAAGTACCATTCTTCGTAATTGGCGATAAGTTCACACACCAAGAATGTTCAGTGAAACAGACTGATATTTGCGGCAGCGTGTGTCAGCTACTCAACCTTGAACACGATAAATCTTACACTCAGGAATTGTTGGCCCTATGAGCAGTTCTGTAATCACGCAGAGCGATGGCTCTGCGCTTAAACCTCAAAGTAAATCTTGGTTCAAACGCTTCAAGCCCGCTTTGTGGCTTGCGCCTTTCGCACTGTTTTTCTACCTGTTTCAACTGGCACCTATGGTTTGGGTGCTGATCAACAGCTTCTTCTACGACGATGAGCTCTCTCTCGAAAACTATTCTGAAATATTCGATTCTGCTTTCATGATGCAGGCCTTTGGCAACAGTTTATGGTTGTCGATTTGGTCGAGCATTGTTGGCTTAGCGATTGCGACTCTGTTGGTCTCTTCATTGCGCCGCGTCGATTCTAAAATCCGCGATGCGGTGATTGCGTTTACCAACATGAGCAGCAACTTCTCTGGTGTGCCTCTGTCGTTCGCTTTCATCATCATCTTGGGCACCAATGGTGCGATCACCCTATTGCTCAAGCAGTACGGTTTACTGGGTGATTTCGACCTGTATGGCAAGTGGGGCTTGCTGGCGATTTATATCTACTTCCAGATCCCATTGGCGGTGTTGTTACTCTATCCAGCGTTTGATGCTCTGAGTGACGACTGGCAAGCTGCCTCAGCACTGCTTGGTGCGAAAACGTGGCAATACTGGACCAAAATTGCGCTGCCTGTTTTATCTCCTGCTTTGTTTGGCACCTTCATCATCTTAATTGCTAATGCGATTGGCGCCTATGCGAGCGTGTATGCGTTGACCTCGGGCAACTACAACGTGATTACGATTCGGATCGCGAGCCTAGTATCGGGCGACTTGTTCTTAGAGCCTAACCTAGCCGCAGCAATTTCCGTAATTCTGATGGCGATGCTGGCTTTCATCACCGTGATTAACCAATGGCTGATCAGCAAAAGCTACGCAGGGAAGAGAAAGTAATGAACACCGTAAATACTCGCTTTCATAAAACCGTGGTCTATTCGATCGTTGGCATCATGATGATTCCGATCTTAGCGACCTTCATCTACTCGATCTCTTCGCGTTGGGGTGCGACGATCTTGCCTGATGGCTTTACTCTGGATTGGTACATTAACCTACTGACGGATCCTCGCTTCTTACAAGCCTTCGGTCGTTCACTGTTTATCTGTGTGGCGGCGCTGTCACTGAGTGTGGTGTTGGTTCTGCCTGCGATTTTCGTGGTGTTTTACTATTTCCCGAAACTCGACAAGGTGATGAATATCCTCATCTTATTGCCGTTCGCAGTACCGCCAGTAGTGTCGTCGGTTGGCTTGCTTCAGCTGTATGCCGATAGCGAAATCTCTTTGATAGGCACACCGTGGATTCTGATTGGTACCTACTTCACCATCGCATTGCCATTCATGTATCGCGCGATTGCCAACAGCTTTGAAGCGATCAACCTGCACGACTTGATGGACGCGGCTCACCTGCTCGGCGCAAGCACTACCAAGGCGTTCTTATTGATTATTCTGCCAAACCTTAAGAAAGGCTTAATGGCGTCGCTGTTCTTGTCGTTCTCGTTCCTATTGGGCGAGTTCGTGTTCGCCAACATCTTGGTGGGTACACGTTACGAGACGCTGCAAATCTACCTATACAACATGCGTCAAACCAGCGGCCACTTCACGTCAGCCCTTGTGATGACGTACTTCCTGTTTATTTTCTTACTGACTTGGTTGGCAAGTCGTTTCAGCCAGGGAACCAAATAATGAGCTATGTAAATGCGAAAAACCTCACCAAGCGCTTTGGTGACAACACAGTATTTGAAGATATTGAATTCTCCATCGAGAAGGGAGAGTTCATCACGCTGCTTGGCCCGAGTGGTTGCGGTAAATCAACGCTGCTGCGTAGCTTGGCAGGTTTGAACCCGGTTGATGGTGGCGAGATTTGGGTAAATGGTGAAGAGATTACTCACCAAGTGCCGCAAGAGCGTGGCATCGGCATGGTTTTTCAATCTTATGCGCTGTTCCCGAACATGACGGTCGAGGGCAACATTGCGTTTGGCCTTAAGATGAAAAAGCTTGCTGCCGACGAGATAAAGCGCGAAGTCGCGAAAGTGATTGGGCTGGTGGATTTAACAAGCAAAGAGAAGTTCTACCCGCATCAGCTATCAGGCGGCCAGCGTCAGCGTGTGGCTTTGGCAAGAGCCTTGGTGGTGAAGCCGCGTATTCTATTGCTCGATGAGCCACTTTCAGCGCTGGATGCGAAGATCCGCAAACATTTGCGCCAACAGATCCGAGATATTCAAAAAGAGATGAACCTGACCACGATCTTTGTGACTCACGATCAAGAAGAAGCGATGATCATGTCTGACCGTATCTTCTTAATGAGCAAAGGCGAGATCGTCCAAGCGGGTACACCTGAAGAGATCTACACTCAACCTGCCAATGAGTTCGTCGCGGGTTTCATGGGACACTACAACTTGGTGCAAGCGAACAAGGCTAAGCAGCTGTTTAATATTGAAACCGAGTGGAAGGTGGCGATTCGCCCTGAATCTATCTACGTTAAAGAGCAAGGCCGACAATATGGCGAGCATATCTCTGCGCCGAAAACCGGCACCATTCGCAACCACCAACTCCTGGGTAACGTGATTCGCTACCAAGTGGACGTTGATGAGTGTGAATTAACGGTCGACTTACTTAACCGTTCTTCTGAGCGACTGTTGGCAAACGGCAGCCAGCTTGAACTCCTGTTTAACCTTAACGAAATTCAACCTGTGAGAGCCTAAGATGTTCAAACCTTTGTATGTATTTGATATGGATGAAACGCTGATCAATGCCGATGCGGCGATGCTCTGGAATGAGTTCTTGGTTGAAAAGGGCATTGCCACTGCGCCTAACTTTATCGAAGAAGATCAGCGCTTAATGGGTCTGTATTCGGAAGGTAAGCTGAACATGGAAGATTACCTCACGTTCGCTATGCAACCATTGGCTGAAATGCCAACAGAGCAAGTGACTGCCTTGGTGGAAGAGTGTGTTGAACAGCATATTCTACCTAAGCAGTTTAAACAGTCGAAACCTTTGATTGAGCAGCTAGAGAATGATGACATCGACATGTTGATCATCTCTGCCAGCGTGACTTTCTTAGTGGAAGCGGTCGGCCGCAAGATTGGTATCGAGAATGCACTCGGTATCGATTTGATTGAAAACCAAGGTCGTTTTACGTCTCAAATCTCGGGCGTACCAAGCTACCGAGAGGGTAAAGTCACGCGTTTGAAAGAGTGGTTAGACAACCAAGAAACCAACTACTCAGACATTCACTTTTATACGGATTCAATCAACGACCTACCTCTTTGTGAACACGCTGATTTTGCTTACTTGGTGAATCCATGCCCGCGTTTGAAAGCACTGGCTGATCAACCGAACTGGTCGATTCTCAGTTGGGATTAACACGAACCCTATATTCGAATTAGCTTCGTTCTAGAACTTATCAAGCCGCTGACTACAGCGGCTTTTTTGATTCGTATTATTCTATTTCAAGTTTGTAACCTATCCCGTAAATGGATTTAATGTAGTCACATTTTTCATTTATCGAGACCATTTTTTTGCGTAAGTTTTTAATATGGCTATCGATAGTGCGATCACTGACCACTCTTCTATCGTCGTAGATTTTATCAATCAATTGATCGCGACTATAAATGCGGCCAACATTTTGATAAAGAAGGTGCAAAAGCCGAAACTCAGCTGGCGTTAAACTTAGCTTAATACCACATAGGACGGCGGTCATACTCGATTCATCAATATCAATGGCGTTCTTTGTTGACGTGGCTTGGGGCTTGTTGGAACGGCGCAAAATATTTTTAACCCTCACGACCACTTCTCTCGGGCTGTACGGCTTACATATATAATCATCTGCACCCAATTCAAGCCCAACGAGTCGATCAATCTCTTCTACTTTGGCTGTCGCCATAACCACTGGGATGTCACTGAACGTTCTCAGCTCTCGATAAATATCCAACCCGTCTCGATTGGGTAGCATTAGGTCGAGAATAATGAGTTTAGGCGATGCTTGTTTTACCCAGTCAATGACAAGATTACCATCGATAATATGATGACTTTCAAGGCCAGAGTGCTCTAAGTACTCACACAGTACACTTGCTAATGCAGGCTCATCTTCGACGACTAAAATCACGATTTTATTTCCTTTGGCAACGCTATGATGATTCGTAACCCACCCAATTCTGAGTGGTCGGCAGTAATGTGTCCTTGGTGCGCTTCAACGATATTTTTACAGATAGATAAGCCAAGCCCAGAACCGCCACTTGAGCGACTGCGCGATTTATCAACGCGGTAAAGCCTCTCAAACAAACGCGGGAGTGATGCATCAGGTACACCTGGATCACTGTCTTCAACGTTGATAATAATACTATCACTAATGTCGGTAACATCTATCGATACATGCCCATTATCGCTAGTGTATCGCGCGCTATTTTCCAACAGATTCACAAACAGTTGTGTCAGTAATCTATCATCACACGAGGTTAACAGTGGGGCTGAATGGTTATAGTGCTTTGTTAATGTGATGTTTTTTTGTTCTAAACGGATCGAGTTTTGAACGATCACCGAATCAATCAGTTTATGTATATCAACGTTGTTTTTTACATTGAGGTTAAATCCGATGTCATACAGGGAGAGTTGATGAAGATCCTCAACGAGTTGACCCAGTATGATGATTTGTTGATGTAACGAGTCTATGTATTTTGGCTCAGGTGAGCGAATACCATCTTGTAGCGCTTCTAGTTCACTTCTTAGCACGGTGATAGGCGTTCTAAGTTCATGTGAAATATCCGATAACCACTGTTCTCTAAGTGTTTTTTGTTTTCTTAGTGTTTCGACTACACCGTTGAATATTCCGATGAGATCGGACAATTCATCATTGCCGCTTTTTTCAATGTAGAAATCGAGATCGCCATTTTCGATAGATTTGGCACCTTTCGACAAAGCACGCAATGGTTTCAAAAATCGCCTAACAAGAAACAAAGCGATAAAGAATGAAAGCAACACGGTAATCGATGCGATAGTGCTTACATGCGTCGTTTGTTGTTTGAAAAAGCTTTCAGCTAAAGGCCCTGATATTTCATCCATCTGGACGATGGAGACATACCCAATCACTTGCTCATTCTGTGTTATTTCGACTAGTGCTTGATGCTGACCATCTTCAAGGTGATGTAGGTTTTCAGGAGGTCCAATTATAGCTCGCCCGTTTTGATCTAAAATGTTGAGTCGTTGCCAAATAGGTTGAAGACCTGGCGCTTCCGGCTCTCTTAATGGTGGTGGCGATGGGTGTCTGTCACGAGCATGTGGTCGTGAGGGGCCACCAATGCTACTGGCGATTAAATGTGGTTCACGTTCTAGCCGCCTCCACTTTTCGGAAGGTGAGTAATATTGCTTTAAGTTATTGGCGAGTTCTTGAGCTAGGGCAATCTCATTATTATTTGTGAAATCTTGGAGCCCTCTTTGAAAACTGGAGTTAATAAAATAGGTGAGTACAAAGAGCATGGTCACGCATACCATTAGTATTGAAACAAACAGTTTAGTGAAAATTGATATGCGCACGTTCTCTCCAGCAGTTAAAGTGAATTAGGACAGTAAAATGAGTTAAGAAAAAGGTGAGTTAAACCAATATTAATCCCCAATCGTGTGGGAAATGTGGACATTGATTTCTTTATTCATCTTAGGCCATGTATAAGCATCTTTTTGTTAGAAACGAATAGCGAGCTGACAGGGTGCTATGCCCCATCAGCTCGCATTGAATTATCACTATTTTTGGATAACCCTCTAACAATTATTGACGTCTTGGTGGTGGTGGCGGAACTTCCTCTTCCGATAGACCACCGCTTCCATCTGCGTCTAGTTTGTCAAAGTCATCGGCGAGCGGACCTCTGAGCTCTTCTAATTGTAATTCGCCATCACCGTTTGCATCCATTTCTTCAAAGCTTGGCATTTCTCTTGGACCTTCACGGCTTTCAGCACACGCTTGAAGCGCGAATGTCGATGTAAGTAAAAGTAATGCTGTCGTAATTTTTTTCATAATTTAATTCCTATTCGTAACCAAATATAAGTGTATTTCTTTGACGCAAATAGGTTAGCGATCAAATTAGCAGAGAAAATGGATAAATCTAGGAGATGAAAGTTAGCGTTTAACTTTAATAGGGCATCAGATCATCAGCCCATTAAGTCAGGTTGTTTAAACCTCCATTGTTTCTACATAGTTTCCACATTTTCTATTTTTATCCTAGTCCACTATTGAACCCATGAATTTAATGCCTTTGGCAATAAAGGCAGAAAGCTATCGTTGGTATTGAAATGGATTATTTTTTAGGAGCCGTAGAATGAAGGCAATGGTAAAAAAATCAGTCGTTGTCTCTTCTACGTTGTTGGTTGCTTCTTATAGTAACGCTGCGCTTTATAGGGTGGTTTTAGAGGAATCACCAGTAGAAACGGAATCGGTGTATGGGGTTGCAGTTGAACCAGAGCTTGGTACAACGGATTGCTTTAGTACCAGTTGTAGTGACACAGACTACGCGTTCGCAGGGGAAGCTCAAAATGCAGAACCAGGTTTTTCCTTTAAAGAGGAGGTCCCTTTAGGTATCGATAACACGTTCTACTATTTGGATTATGACGATATCTATAGCTACTGCACGAGCGAACTTGGCTACGCGACTTGTGAAGCTTGGAGTTCTTTGTTGTGGTATGGCGATGAGGATGCTGGTATTGGAGGCTTGAAAAATGAGCGTGATGCATATTACGAGTTGAGCTATCAGACGAATTCCACGGCTTTTTATGACTCTTACTCGTTAAGTGAGATCCCGGATGTCGGTAGTAACCCACCTGATGTGAGCAGTTATAGTTATTCCTTTGTTGATGGAACAGAGGAGAAGGTGATCACTAAAGTTGACGAGAATGGTTTTGTTCTTGGTAACACCAGCAGTGGTTACTACAGCTATAACAACCAATATATTCAGTTGTATAGACAGCGTGGTTACTACGATACAGGCACTGAATTTACGGTTCTCCAACCTGAAGCCGATACCAGTATTACGATCAGCGATGCTGACGGCGAAGCGAATATAATTTCCCAAATGGGAAGAACGATGGCTTTTGACTCTTTCAGTTATGAAGGAGAAAGCTATGTGGTCGGAAGCGCGTCCGTTGCGACTTTTTATTACAGTGATGGATACAAAGATTATGACTCTCCGTACACATCCGACAGTGATGCAGAGGATCTAGATAATTGTATCGATGGAGATATTGAGCCTGCTTTATATCCAGAGTGTCAGAACTTTGCTTTTGCTAATCGAGCTTTTGTCTGGAATATAACCGATGCGAATGGCCCCAATGATGATGGAAACCGTTTTGCTGTATCCGATTGGGAAACCAGTTCGACCTATTACTCTTACAACGATGATGAAGCTTCAGCACAGGCGAGTGTGAGGGCTGCAACGATTTCATCTAGAGGGACATATAGCTCTTATCCTGTTTTAGTTGGTTACAATACAGAGCTAGATGATTCTGATAACTTTCTTATGCAGGCTGCTGTGTTTAGGCCAAGCAGTACGTCAAATTTCAGCGTTTCGGAAAACGCTTGGACGACTACATTTATCGCTAATGCGACGGTAGAAGTGAGTGATTCATACATTCACAGTAATTCTGTTGCAACAGATATTAATGAAAACATGATGGTTATTGGTTATGCAAAACGAGATGGTGATTATGCGTCGGATCGTGTGTCTGACAATCGTATGTTTGTCGCTGATGCGAATGACACAACGCCAACAGCCACATTCTTCGCAAGTTTAGGTGAAGACATTTTCTTTGATAGTGCAGAAGGAAAAGCAAGTGAGATCAATAATTACAATGAAATTGTTGGCTATGTTGACGCAGAAACTCACTCTGAAGTAGACGGCCATGAAAGAAGGCATCGCGGCTTCATTTTCCCTTACAACGACACTGGTAGCGATGCTGATAGACGTGCAAGATATAATGATCAAGCTTGGTGGTTAGACGACCTAACTAACGGTGGTGACTACAGTGATGCTAACAACCACTTTAGGATATTGGACGCAACCGACATTAATGACGCGGGTGTTATCTCTGGGACGGCAATACAATGTTTTGCGAGTGAAAGTAGCTCCTCTTCTATGGCTTATGATTCAACCGCGCACTTTGCTTATTGTAATGATGGAGTGGGTGATGAGAGGGTGGTGGCAGTGAAACTTATCCCGATATCTGGAGCAACAAGTGAAGACATTGTTGAAAGAAGTGATGATAGCGCTGAAGATGTTGAACGTAGTGGTGCCGGTACCGGGTTATTGGTGCTTGTCAGTTTAATTTATGTGCTTTCTATGCGTTCAAGAGTATCTCGTCTGTAACTCTTTAAATTGATGAAGTTCAAAAGTCGCCTTCTTTTTCCGATAACATCGAAGGCGGCACTAAGTCGAATTTATCCCTTTCGCTTAAAAGTTTATATGTGTAACAATTCAATAACATCTATTCCTCAGCTGTAAATCAAACCACCATCTTTCAATCCCTTGATAGCACTCATTTTGTTGTTGCGAGGCTCTTTGTGTAACAAATATTTTACAACTTGACGGGTTTTTAGCGTTATTGCCCATTTCCTTCCATCCATTCCAATCTTTCCGCTTGTGGGCCAAATTTAATTAAGGACAAAAATCACGTAACACAAAACCAATAGGTACAAGGAGAAAGTTCATGGTGGAGTCATACAACCCGCTTGGTACGGATGGATTCGAGTTTGTTGAATACACAGCTGTCGACCACAAGGGAATTGAGCAACTTAAAGCGCTGTTTGTGTCACTTGGTTTTGCCGAGATCGCTAAGCACCGTTCAAAAGAGGCTTGGCTGTATCGACAAGGTGACATCAACTTTATCGTCAATGAACAACCACACAGCCAAGCTGAAGCGTTCGCTAAAGTTCACGGCCCTTCGGTATGTGGCATGGCGTTTCGTGTGAACGATGCAACTGCGGCAATGACACAAGCGTTCAGCGGCGGTGGTGAAGAGTACAAAACAGAAATAGGGCCTATGGAGCTGAGCATTCCTGCTATTTACGGCATCGGTGAAAGCCTGCTCTATTTTGTGGATCGCTACGGCAAGCAGAGCATCTACGACGTTGATTTCCGATTCTATGATGACGCGCAAGAGCGCATGGCGAAAGCCGACGTAGGCCTTTACGAGATCGATCACCTCACGCACAACGTGAAACAAGGCAATATGGACCTGTGGTCTGGTTTTTATGAGCGTATCGGCAACTTCCGTGAGATTCGCTACTTCGACATTGAAGGTAAGCTGACAGGCCTTGTGAGCCGCGCAATGACCTCACCATGTGGCAAAATCCGCATCCCTATCAATGAGTCTTCAGACGACAAATCACAAATTGAAGAGTTTATTCGCGAATACAACGGCGAAGGCATCCAGCACATCGCCCTCGCTACGGATGACATCTACAAAACGGTGAAGACTCTGCGTGATCGCGGCATGGACTTTATGCCAACCCCAGATACCTACTATGAGAAAGTTGACGACCGTGTGAAAGGCCACGGGGAAGACACCGACCTGCTTCGCGACCTACGTGTTCTGATTGATGGCGCGCCGACCAAAGACGGCATCTTGCTGCAAATTTTCACACAGACAGTAATCGGGCCTGTGTTCTTTGAAATCATTCAGCGTAAAGGCAATGAAGGCTTTGGCGAAGGTAACTTCAAGGCGCTGTTTGAATCGATTGAAGAGGACCAGATTCGTCGAGGAGTACTAGACGATGCATAAATGGATCTCGTTTCCTCATCGGGAGGGGGTGTGCTCTAAACAAGCGCATGCCGACTTCCCTGAAGAGGCCATCTATGAGCGAGAGGCGGGTCGAAGTGGTTTCTTCGGCCCTGCCGCTCACTTTCATCACCAACATGCCCCAACAGGTTGGTCAGAGTGGGAGGGCGACTTACGCCCTCGCGCTTTTGATTTTACGCTGGTGGAAAAAGCCAGCCAGATAACCCCTTGGGCTGTGCCTCATCTTTTGCATAACGCGGACTGCAAAATTCGCGTATGGCGCATGGATGAGAAGATGGATTTCTTGGTACGTAACTCCGATGGCGATGAGCTACTGTTCATTCACCAAGGTAGGGCAGATCTCTATTGCGACTATGGTCATTTAGAGGTGAGTGAAGGGGATTACGTGATGATTCCGCGCTCGACCAACTGGCGTTTGGAGCCGAGCGAGCCGATGTTCATCTTGATGATTGAGAACACCGACGCGGCTTACTCATTGCCAGAGAAAGGCATGGTCGGCAATCACGCAGTGTTTGATCCGGCGGTTCTTGAGATCCCGTCGATCAACGATCAATTCCGCGATCAGTACTCCGAAGATCAAACCCAAGTTCAGGTGAAACGCCACGACAAAGTCAGCGTGATCACTTATCCGTTTAATCCTTTAGACGCGATTGGCTGGCATGGTGATTTGGCTGTGGTGAAAGTGAACTGGCGCGATATCAGACCGCTGATGTCACATCGCTACCATTTGCCACCCTCTGCACACACGACCTTTGTTGGCGCAGGCTTCGTGGTGTGTACCTTTGTGCCGCGCCCGATTGAGAGCGACCCCGGTGCGCTGAAAGTGCCGTTTTACCACAACAATGATGATTACGACGAAGTGCTTTTCTATCACGCAGGGGACTTCTTCAGTCGCGACAATATTGAAGCTGGCATGGTGACTTTCCACCCTGCGGGTTTCACTCATGGACCTCACCCGAAAGCCTTTAAGGCTGGACAAGCGTATAAGAAAAAGTTCACCGACGAAGTGGCAGTGATGATCGATACCCGCCATGCACTGCAGTTTTCCGATGAACTCGATAGTGTTGAGAACAAAGAATATGTCTACAGTTGGCAAGAGAAGTAAGGGGCAACAAGGATGAAATTAGCAACCAAGAAAAATGGCACTCGCGATGGCCTGTTGATGGTCGTGAGTAGAGACCTCAAACAGTGTGTGCCAGCGACGGAGATTTTCCACGCGATGCATCTGGCGCCAACCATGCAAGTCGCTCTGGATAACTGGGAAAGCGTTGCACCTCTGCTAGAGGAGTTATACACCTCGCTCAACACTGGCCATGTGACGGGCAGTGAAGTGTTTGCGCCTCAATATTGTGAATCGCCTCTGCCACGCGCTTATCAATGGGCAGATGGCAGTGCGTATGTAAACCATGTTGAGCTGGTGCGTAAGGCTCGTGGTGCTGAAATGCCAGAAAGCTTCTGGGTTGACCCGCTCATGTATCAAGGCGGCTCAGATGCCTTTATTGGTCCACGTGACAATATTGAATTTGCTAGTGACGAATGGGGTATCGATTTCGAGGGTGAAGTTGCGGTTGTCACCGGAGATGTGCCGATGGGTGCTAGCGCTAAGCAAGCGCATGATTCGATTCGTCTGCTGATGTTGGTGAATGATGTGTCTTTACGTGGCTTGATTCCGGCTGAGCTCGCTAAGGGCTTTGGTTTCTTCCAGTCTAAGCCCTCTTCAGCGTTCTCTCCGGTTGCTGTTACGCCCGATGAGCTGGGTGAACAGTGGAAAGGGAGCAAAGTGCACCTGCCACTGACTTCAACCTACAACGACACCCCTTTTGGTTGTCCAAATGCCGGTGTGGATATGACCTTTAGTTTCGCTGAGCTGATTGTCCATGCTGCGAAGACTCGTCCACTGTCGGCCGGAGCGATCATTGGCTCAGGCACTGTGTCGAATAAGCAAGGCACTGACCACGGCACCTCAATTGCCGAGGGCGGTGTAGGCTATTCCTGCATTGCTGAAGTACGCATGATAGAGACGATTCGAGATGGCAAACCGTCAACTCAATTCATGTCGTTTGGTGATTCGATTCGTCTAGAGATGTTCGATGCGGCAGGTGACTCGATCTTTGGCGCGATTGACCAAAAAGTCAGTCAATATAGACCACGATAGTGATAGAGACAAGAGTAAAACTACAGAGAGGCGCGTTATGAACGAGGGCTCTTTATGAACAAGAAGATCACACTCTATGGTTATTGGCGCTCTTCGGCAGCCTATCGAGTGCGTATTGGGTTGAACCTAAAGCAACTTAGCTATAAGTCGAAATCGGTGCATTTGGTGCGTAATGGCGGCGAGCAGCATGATCCAAAATATCGTGAGCTCAATGCCAGTGAATTAGTGCCAGTACTGGTGGATGGTGACGTTCAACTCAATCAGTCGCTGACGATTTTGCAATACTTGGACGAAAACTATTTGTGTGAGAGCAGCCCAGACACCTTGTTGATCCCTGGGCAAACACCACTGCGCTATCAAGCGTTGGCGATGGCTCAGGATATTGCGATGGAAATTCATCCTCTTAATAATCTGCGAGTGTTGCAGTATTTGGAGAGAGAATTGTCGTGTGAACAAGATGCGAAAATGGATTGGCTTCATCACTGGATGAGTCAGGGTTTCCATGCTCTAGAAGAAAAGTTGGCGAAGCACAGAAAAGCGCATGGCGACTCGGTATATAGCCTTACTGATTCTCCTTGTATCGTCGATATTTGCTTAGTGCCGCAAGTCTACAATGCACTGCGTTTTGGCGTTGATATGTCGCCTTATCCGCTAATTAACTCGATTGTCGAAGCGTGTAATCAGTTACCTGCGTTTATTGAGGCAATGCCAGAGAATCAAGCGGATGCGAATGTACTTACGTAAACGTATAGCAACACTTTACGGCTAATTTCGACTATCACTGGTTATATATCACCATCTTACTTTTATTCGGGATAAACATGACTTCATAGTAAATATTTGCCTTTGCGCCAATAAGTCGTATGGATAAAGATGTGTTATCTACTTGTTAGGCAAAAAATTAATGAAGTGCAACGTAAACAACACCTTAACAATCAATATTTAGTATACAATTAAGAAAAATCATACTAGCAAGACTTTAATTATAAGTAGATGATATAGCGATTAATAGTATTTCTGATGATATGCAATTATAATCATAAAAGGGTAGAATCACTAGAACGATTTTGACCAATGCTAATATAGAACAATAATTACGTTAAAAGTTTACTTTGATTGACAAGAAGGATCAGAGAGAGAAAGACCTCAGTTAACTATCGTTCAGGAACAAGGGGATTAAATTGAAACTAAACAGCTATTGGAAGCTATGCCTTGCAATCATAAGCATTGTTTTAAGTCACTCGCTTTACGCTAAAGAACAATGGAACGCTTTAGTAATACACTCGTATCACACAAATTTCCCTTCGTATAAACCGATTGAAACAGGGCTAAACAATGCCCTAAAAGGACAAAATATTGAACTAGATGTTCACTATATGGATTCTAAACGGTTCTCTGAGAAAACTAACATAGATAACTTTAAAGCTTCATTATCACACAAAATTAAGGTATCAAAAGCAAGCTACGACGTGATTTTGAGTACGGACGACAATGCCCTAAATTTTGTAATCAATAACAGGGAAGAATTATTTAAAGATATTCCTATAGTATTCATGGGAGTGAATGATCAAAAAAAGTCGACTATTTTATCTCAAAGCACTGACATTAAAGGTGTTATGGAGCATGCACCTTTAGAGGAAAATGTTAATTTAATTCAATCTATCCACCCTAAAATAAATAAATTAACAGTTATTGTGGACTCAACAACTTCTGGTCAAGCTGATTTGGTTGAACTGAAAAGTAAGATAAAGTATCCAAGCGAATTACTCCAAATTTTAGACTTATCATATTTGACATGGGAAGAAGCATCAGAAAAAATTTCTGTGTTGAACACCGACAGAGATCCGATCTTACTTCTATCAGCATATAAAGATTCCAATGGTGATCTCTTGAATTTTGAAGAGTCACTCACATTTATTGCTAACAATACAGAAGCTCCGATCTACCACCCATACAAACACGGTATCGGCCAAGGAGCTATTGGTGGCATCATTTTGAGCCATGAGATACAAGGTTTTATCGCAGGGGAGTTAATTTTAAAAACGCTTAAAATAGGTAATGTTAAATTATCAAATATTATAAATAATGCCCCTACCACTGCTTATTTTGATTTTTTACAGTTGCAAAAACATAACATAGCGACCCAATATCTTCCTCTTAATAGTATCTATATTAACAAGCCACAACCTATTTACAAAAAATATCAAGATACTATCGCTATAGCATTAATATTGACAGTAACAGTACTCTTTGTATTATTATCATACGTACTCATCAGAAAAAATATTCTTAACAAGGAACAGCTCAAACTTAAATCGATCTTAGATACGGTTGATGATTACATATACTTAAAAGATCGAAACGGAACTTATACATACGCTAATAAAAAGATGCGCGAGCAGTTCAACCAAGATATCGATGCTGTATCTGGTAAAAAGGATATAGACTTTTTTCCTCCAGAGATAGCCAATAAAGTTAATACTATCGACAAAAGTGTTATGGCAACTGGTATCCAGTATTGTGAAATAGAAACGTACTGGCGAAGAGACTCTGGGCAGCAACAAACAGTAAACACGCGTAAGGTGCCATTATTTGACAAAAGTGGTAACGTGTATGCTCTATGTGGTGCATCGACTGATATTACGAAGCTTAAACAACAAGAAAAGATCATTGAGCAAATCGCTTACCTTGACCCTACACATGGCCTAGTCAATCGAGTCGATTTATATACACAGTTATCTGATGCTATGTCTAGAGCAGTCAATACCTCTTCAACACTCCTTCTCGCTGTTATAGATATTGACAATTTCAAGCATGTTAACTTGAAGTTTGGGCATACATATGGTGATGACTTCCTAGAGTTTTTTTTCAACAAAATAATAGAGCTAACGAAAGGAGAAGGAACAGTAATTCGTTTGGGGGGGATGAATTTTACATCATTCTCGAAAGGTTAAGTGATGATGTATATAATGACTTTTCTTACTTTAAGGATCAACTCCCGCTAAAATTTACACATCAAGGCTCTCAATGCGAACTCACAATTTGTGCTGGTATAAGTACTTTTCCGGACGAAACATATGCAAAACCTGAACAATTAATAAGACAGTCTGAATTTGCCCTTTATGAAGCGAAAAAACAAGGCCGAAACCAAGTTTACTTTTTGCATGACGGTGACAGAATTGAATTAAATGAACACAACATAAAGAATGAGATACTTCGAGGGTTAAATGACGATCAATTCATCTTTTACTTCCAACCCAAAGTTTGTACTAGGGATAACTCGTTAGTCGGTTGTGAGGCTCTCATCAGATGGAACCACCCGATTAAGGGACTTCTTGGACCAGGACAATTCTTACCTGAGATCTACAAGCTTGGTTTGTCCGACACTCTTAATAATTGGGTAATTGATAAAGCCCTTGATACAATTCAACACTGGCGCTCAATAGGCTATCATTTCCCTTTAAGTATTAATATATCACATTCTTTTATAGCTAAAGAGCTTGCTCTAATACTTAAAGAAAAAGCAATACAGGGAAATGAAAAGAATCTACTTTTACTTGAAGTTGAAATATTGGAAACTCACGCTGTAGACAATATAGAGACGGCGGCAAAATCAATAAAAGAATGTAAAAAGTTTGGGGTTTCGTTTTCTATCGACGATTTCGGTACAGGTTATTCGACACTAACATATTTACAGCAATTACCAATTAACACTCTAAAAGTAGATCAGAGGTTTGTAAGACACACAATTAGAGATGCCGAGCGTGGCATCTTAAAAGGGATTTTAGTTTTCTGTGAGGCATTAAACCTACAGCCTGTCGTCGAGGGTGTTGAAACCTTGGAGCAGTTAAAAGCTCTACAAGCCCTGGGGTATGATACCTTTCAAGGCTACTTCATATCTAAACCGTTAAACGAAGTAGATTACTTAGAATGGGTATCTAGGCAAACACCTTCAAGTAATATTACTGACTCAATTGAGAGAAACCTAGTTTTGCCCCCTCTATAAGCATACTCTCTAGCCCCATTAAACATAACTCATATGTTTAATGGGGCTTTGTTATTATTATTAAAATAGACTCATGGATCTAATTAAAGAAGTGACGATACACCATCTCTTCAATCTAACGTTATATTCGCGCCCCTTTATAAATGAGCCTTAGCCATGACCTGCAGTCGCTGGTTGAACAGTTTTTTTGACTTTATCATTGTAATGAAATGAAGCTTTTAAAGAGCAACCCCAAAATAATTTTAAAAAGTATGCATCCTTTCGCGACACTCAGTGCCATTCCGATTTACACCAACGCAACGGATAATCGAGATTCAAGAATGAAATGTTTGATGAATGCGTGGAATCATGCAGAACCTGGTTTTTATGACTGGCTACTAAAACAGACTCAAAATCCGCACGAAGCAGAAGACATCATGCAAGAAGTGTTTTTGAAAGCTATGGGGCATAGTGAGCGTTTCTGTACATTGCAGGAAGGCAAATCATGGTTGTTTAAGATGACCAGAAACCACCTTGTTGAGCTGCTAAGACGGAAAATACATTCGGTAGGCATCGAAGAGTTTGTGATGCCCATTGATATTTCCCTGTGATGGTTCAACTACAACGCTGCCTTGGTCAAACTCACCGAGCAAGAACGTGATGTCATAGAGCAATGTGACCTCAACGACATGGCACAAAAAGACTACGCAGAGAAACACCTGCTTAGCGTATCAGCCGTGAAGGCACGTTTACGTCGCGCCCGTATAGAACTCAAAACCATTTTGGTGAGTGAATGCAAGGTAACTCAAGACCAAACAGGCGTCTGTTGTTTTAAGCCATATCAAGTTGAAGAAGGCTAAAAAGAGTAGCGTTCAAACTTGGCCAGTACTAATTTTGTACCCAACAAACTTCCTACCTAGAGAAGTAATTTGTTATGGAGAAGTCAATACTATATCTGAGATGGATCCCCTATAAATGTTTTGTGTAATTCATCATTTCATATAGCGCCGAGCTTTAGATATTTGGGCTTTACAAAAGGGGAATCTACAACGAAACAGCACGCTTTATCTCTTCTAGAACCTCGGCGTTAGCGATTGCTCCGAGGTTTTCTACATCTTTGCCATTCACGACCTGCTTCACTGCCAACTCCACCAATTTACCAGAGCGTGTTTTTGGCACGTCGCTGATCGCAAAAATCTGGCTCGGCACATGCCTTGGTGAACAAGATGACTTGAGCTTGTGCTTAATGGCGGCCAATAGCGTTTCATTTAGAGACACACCTTGCTGCAGTTGAACGAACAACCAAATTTGCTCATTCCGGTCGACATTTTTACCGACGGCGATGGAATCGATGATGCCCTCAATGGTGTTCACTTGCTGGTAGATCTCGGCAGTACCAATTCGCACGCCACCGGGGTTGAGTGTGGTGTCGCCTCGCCCATAGAACAGATAGCCGCCATGCACGCTCTGTGCGACTTCATCACCGTGATGCCACACATTATCAAACCTGTCCCAGTAAGTGCTGTGGTAGCGCCTCCCTGTGTCATTCCAGAAGCCAACAGGGAAGTTGGGGAGGGAATTTGTGCACACCAGTTCACCACGTTCGTGATCGACCTTGTGACCAGACGAATTGAACACCTTGATGTCGACGCCGAGCCCGGCCTGCTGGCACTCACCGCGATACACTGGCGAGATAGGGTTACCCAACACAAAGCAGCCACAAATATCCGTACCACCAGAAATCGACGCTAAATGCAGGTCTTGTTTGATGTGTTTGTAAACATAATCAAACTGCTCTGGGTAGAGCACAGAACCCGTTGAGCACAGTGTTCTTAAGTGGGGAAGATAATGGTTGTCGATAGGTGAGAGCTCTGCCTTCTCGATTGCTTCTAGATACTTGGCTGAGGTGCCAAACAGCGACACATCGGCGCGTTGTGCCAAGTCCCACAGTACATTGGGTTGCGGGTAAACAGGGCTACCATCAAAGATCACCAAACAAGCACCACTAGCAAGCGCAGAGACGTGCCAGTTCCACATCATCCAACCACAAGTGGTGTAGTAGAACACGCGATCGTTTGGCTTAACATCGCAATGAAGCTGATGCTCTTTTAGGTGGTTGATGGTGGTGCCACCGACAGAGTGAACAATGCACTTTGGCTTGCCTGTGGTGCCGGAAGAGTAGAGTACAAACAATGGTTCATTGAAGCCGACACGCACAAATCGTACAGGTTGTGGCTGATAATGATTGATGATGCTGTGCCAGCTTCGGGTCGATACATCATTTTCAAAGTCATTCCTTCCCAAATATCCGATCTGACACACCTGTTTTAGCTCGGTTAAGTGCTCGATGATTTCACGGTTCTTGTCCGTCATATCGAATGTTTTGCCATTGAAGGTGTAGCCATCACAGGTGAACAGCACCTTGGGTTTCACTTGGCCAAATCGTTCAATCACACTCTCGACACCAAAGTCAGGAGAGGTTGATGTCCAAATCGCGCCCAAGCTGGTGGCTGCCAGCATCGCTATTACGGTTTGTGGCAGGTAGGGCGTATACGCAGCAACCACATCACCTTGCTTCACTCCGCTATCGACAAGCCATTGCTGAACGCTAGAGACCGCTTCACACAGGGTTTTCCATGTATAACTCTGTTGTTCGCCACGCTCATTCTCAAACCAAATCGCAAGCTCATCAGGCATGGTGTGTGCCAAACACAGCAAGTTCTCGGCGTAGTTTACTTGTGCATTGGGAAACCAAACCGCATCACGATTCGATTTAGGCTGCTGCCAGCGGCTTTCACCTTGGATTTTGATGCGTTCGTCTTCGGCTTTATTAATGCAGTCTTGCGAGCCAACCATTCCACAAAACTGCCACACGTTTTGCCAAAACGATTCCGGCTGATCCACAGACCATTGATGGAGTTCGGCGTAGCTTTTTACGTCCCTATCTAGGTTTAACCCAGACTGTTCAAGGCTATCGATAAATCGGGTTAAGTTGGCATCAGCGATACGCTGCTCACTGGGCTGCCAAATGGGCTTATTGCTTTCGTGCATTCCTTTACCTTTAACAAAAAATTAACGTTTTCAGTCTGGTATTTAGGTTTTACAAAGTCAAAAGTTCAGCAAAATAAGCGCTTGCTGGAATTGTGTAAATAAAATGTTACACGATCGCCTGTTTCGAAAAATCACGCAAATTGGCGCTTATAAGGAGTGGAGATAGGCTTAAAGTGAGACATTCGAAAGGAGGTGTGTAATGACTCAATATCATTCTAAGCCCGTGAGCCAAGAGGGATGGGTTGAGTGGAGCCTCGAAGAAGATGCCATTTGGCACGACTTGGTGAAAAGGCAACTGGACGTTATTAGTGACCGAGCTTGTGATGCCTATTTGCACGGTTTGACCCTGCTGGATCTGCCATTAGACAGAGTTCCCCAGCTTCCAGAGATAAACAAAGTGCTAAAGGAAACAACAGGTTGGCAAGTTCAGCCTGTTCCGGCGTTAATCGATTTTGACCGTTTCTTTGATTTGCTCGCGAATAAGAAATTCCCAGTGGCGACATTTTTGAGAACGCGAGACGAGTTCGATTACTTACAAGAACCTGATTTCTTTCATGAAATTTTTGGTCACTGTGCCATGCTGACTAATGCGGATTTCGCAGCATTCACTGAGCATTATGGAAAACTAGGCCAAGCGGCGACATCGAAGCAACGCGCTTATCTTGCCCGTTTGTATTGGTTTACGGTCGAGTTCGGTTTAGTAAAAGAAGGCCAACAACTGAAAATATATGGTGGTGGCATTCTTTCGTCTCCGGCGGAAACCATGTATGCGTTGGGAGGGGATTTGGCCGTTCGCGAGCGGTTCGATCTGCAAACAGTGTTAAGAACGCCTTACCGCATCGACATCATGCAGCCGAAATATTACGTGATCGACGAGCTATCTGAGCTCTTCAAAATCAGTCAGGAAAACCTATTACAGCAAGCTGATCTCGCGATTGATGCGGGGTTACTACCACCACTTTTTGAACCCAAGGAACCAACACATGTTGAATGAACAAAAATGCGAAGCCTGCAGTATCGACGCGATTGCCCTAAGTAAAAATGAGCAACAATCTTTACTATTGGAGTTGTCTGATTGGCAGATCATGGAAAGAGACGGCATCCCACAGCTTGAGAAGGTGTTTAAGTTTAAGAACTACAAGCAAGCATGGGCATTCAGCAACCAAGTGTCAGAGTTAGCAGAAGAAGAATTCCATCACCCTTCGATCTTATTGGAGTGGGGCAAAGTCACCGTTACTTGGTGGAGCCACTCAATCAAAGGCCTCCACAAAAATGATTTCATCTGCGCCTCACGCTGCGATGTGTTAATAGATTTGGCGAGCTAAAAAAGAAGCTTTACTGACTAAGCTTGGCTGATTAGCTTAGGTCGATAATCTATGAATCTAAGCTGGCAGTATCTAGGGCGTGTTGATCTTTCGTGAGTGTTTTTTGAACAGCATGGTAAAGAGTTATAATTTGCTTCGCCAAAAGTAAAACCATAACCAATACCATGCCAAGAACAATGCTAACTGATATTCGCTGGTAGCTGCTACTCCAAGTTATGAAAAGTACAGGTCGTATTTGCGATAAAACTGAACATCGAATGACATTTGAAGGAATACTTTATCGAATGAGAACAGGTATTCCTTGGCGGGATCTACCCTCTGAGTTCGGAGTACCATTTACAGACGATTTAATCTTTGGTCAAAGAAAGTGATTTTAGATAATCTTTTCAAAAGCTTACCTAGCATGGCTGATTTTTAATGGGTATTTCTTGATGGCTCTATAGTTAGAGCTCATCAACATAGTACAGGTGCCGCTACTGAAAGCTCAGAAAATAGGCAAAAGTCGCGGGGGCAACTCAACCAAAATTCACTTAGCCGTAGATAGTGGTGGCCTGCCGATTTGCTTTGATTTATCAGAGGGACAACGCCACGATATAGTGCATGCCGAAAGCTTAGTTGAGCAACTCGATGAAGTTAATACCATCGTTTGTGATAAAGGATATGAGAGCGAACCTTTCCGTACTTTTGTTCAGGAACGTGGCGGAGAAAAGGTCATTGTTAAACGCAATTACGGACAAGATATAGACAAAGACAGTATGGATTGGTGTCTATACAAATATCGTCACTTGGTCGAAAATGCCTTTGGGAGAATTAAGTATTATCGAGCTATTTCAAGTAGATATGACAAGCTAGAAAGGAATTATGCCAGCATGTTATCGCTGGCATTCATGTTAATGTGGCTACCGATGTATTGTTGAACGCGAAATGTACAGCAAAGATCAATACGCCCTAATTATGAAGGTAAGTTTCTGACAAATATTGCCATACTCAGAACTGCTGCTATATTGAAATATGAAATATAACTCATATTAATTGGGGACTTATGGACACACATTCTCAACCTCATAGCCAACCTGTAACTATTTTTCTAATCGACGATGATGATGTAGATGTAAAAGCTGTGGCGAGAGCTTTAAATAACCTTAAAGTAGCGAACCCTATGATTAGAGCTAAGGATGGCGTTGAGGCTTTGAGTATGCTTCGATGTGAAGGCAAAATCCCTCGCCCTTTTCTTATTCTTCTTGATATCAATATGCCTAGAATGAACGGAATCGAATTTCTAGAAGAAATAAGGGGTGACCAAGAACTTTCAAATTCAATCGTTTTTGTATTAACAACATCCCAAGATGATCGAGACAAAACGGCTGCATACTCAAAACATGTAGCAGGATATATGGTTAAAAATCATATTGATAATGGCTTCACAAAAGCAATAGAACTGTTAGACCATTACTGGAAAGTAGTGGAAATCCCAATGGAAAAGGCTTAGAGGGATTATCATGGGACTAAAACTATTAATTATTGATGATGATGAATTTGATAGGAAATCTATTGTAAGAGCATTACGTGGATCAAGCCCTTCTGTTGATTTCTTACAAGCTTCAACAGCAAAAATGGGTTTAGAGATTGCCAAGTCAACGAAACTAGACCTTATTTTACTCGACTACGTATTACCTGATTCAGATGGTTTAAATACACTCAAAAAAATACGTGATTTAAAATCAGAGCAAACAGCTATTGTCATGCTTAGTCATCAAGACGACGAGAAATTATCGGAAGAAGCTATTTTATTTGGCGCTCAAGATTTTTTACGAAAAGACGAAGTTAGACCAGAGAGGTTGAAACGCGTTATTCACCAAGCGCGACATAGATATCAACTGGAAGCTACGTTATTGGAAACTCAACATGAACTTAGAAAGCAGGCTGAATTAGATGCTCTTACTGGTTTGGCGAATCGTTATATGCTCAATAGAGTGTTACAGAGCTCGGTCAAATCAGCTCAAAGAAAGGGAACATTGGCTTTAATGCTACTGGATTTAGATCACTTTAAAGAAGTCAATGACACGTTTGGTCATATAGTAGGAGATAAGCTTCTTATTCAGGTTACACAACGATTAAATTCGGTGGTGCGAGATTCTGATTTATTGGCACGTATTGGTGGCGATGAATTTGTCATTATTGTAAACGACATGGAAAATGAGGAAAAGGCGGCCTTACTTGTAAAAAGAATTTTTAATGTGTTGATGCAACCATTTGATCTCGGGGCTATAGAGTGGAAAATAACATGTAGTATAGGTATTGCTACTCTAGGGAGCTTAGTTCCTGATAGTAGTGGACTGTTAAAATGTGCTGATATTGCAATGTATAGGGCTAAGGAAGATGGACGTAATCAGTGCCACTTCTACTCAGAGAACTTACACTCTATTGTCATGCGACGTATGGAGTTGGCTAAGGATTTGGAAAGCGCAATTGAGTTGGAACAACTTGAAGTTTGCTATCAGCCGCAAATTGATACTAATACTAGAATAATTAAAGGTGCGGAAGCATTACTTCGCTGGAATCATCCCAAGTTAGGGTTATTACTTCCTGGAGATTTCCTTGATATAGCTGAAGAGGCGGGGTTAATGCCTCAAATCGGAAAATGGGTTTTGGAAGTATCTTGTGCACAGTTGAGTCTCTGGAAAAAAACAAAAAATGTTGAATTACTGGATTTCATTATTTCTGTAAATTTATCGGCGATTCAATTCGATAATATAGAGTTGATAGATACCATCAGTAACACAATAATAAAATATGACTTAGATCCTAGCTCTCTAGAGTTGGAAATTACTGAAAATATAGTGATTGAGAACACAGATAAAGTAGCAGTTATTTTGTCTGAAATTTCTGATTTAGGAGTTAAATTGTCTTTAGATGATTTTGGTACAGGCTACTCATCATTCAATCATCTCAAGTTATTTCCCATAAACTCTTTGAAAATAGATCGAAGTTTTATGGGGGTGGATAAGTTACTAGAAAGTGATAAACATTTACTTAGCGCAATAGTTAAGTTCGGCCATGCTTTAGATCTTAAAGTAATTGCCGAAGGCGTTGAAACTGAAGAGCAAGTGCAATTTTGTCAAAGTTTAAACTGTGACTTGTTACAAGGCTTTTTCTTTGATCGGGCATTGAAATCCAATGATTTTGAGGAAAAATATTTTAATGTTTGAAAATATGGCTGCTGAGAGATTTTCTGGATATATATATTTATTAAAAAAGACAAAAAAGTACATGTATATGTTATTTATGGTCTTATTGGTCATGTTATTAATTTCATTTTCTTATCATTATCAAAAAAAAATATATCAAGATGAAAAAGAATCAGCACTATATGAGCTATCAAATATTTTAGATTATAATATTGATTTGTTTAATAGTTGGTTGGAAGTAACAAAGCGAGATCTTCGTTACCTTATTTCTTTACCTTCAATTAATGGAATAATTGAAGGTAAATACGAATCGATGAATTCCACTTCTTTGGAAGTTTTTAATGAGAGTCTTGCTAATTCATTTGTTGCTTATTTATTAGCAAAAGAAAATGTGACTCAAGCTAGATTAATAGGTATGAATAATCACGGATTAGAACTAGTTCGTGTAAATAAAACTAATACTGATGCTTTACCTGTGCGAAAAGAAAAATTACAAAAAAAATCCGATAGAGATTATTTTAAATCAATATCGAAATTAAAAAAAAATGAAATATTTATTTCAGATATAAACCTAAATAAAGAGTATGGTCGCGTGACTTTTCCTATCACTCCTACACTTAGGATAGGTATGCCTGTATACGCTAGAGACAGTGATTTATTTGGCCAGTTAGTGTTAAATTTTTCTATGACAAATTGGTTGGAGCAATTCAAAAACATTTCAGATTATAAATATAACCTCCAATCTTATTTAATTAACAATTATGGGGACTACATTGTTCATCCTGATGATAATTATAATTTTGGTTCCGATTTGGGGAGTTCGGTTAGGTTAGAAGATGAATTTGAATTCGATTCAGAAGGCTATGCTTATAAAAATGGAAATGTAAGTAAATTTAGCAATGATGTTTTCTTTTATAAGAAGAGTGAAATAAATTTAGATAATAATAAAAAAATTACACTTATTTTAATGCGACCAGTAAAAGAAATATTATATGACTCTATCAAGTTTGGTATTTATTCTTTCATAGGAATGCTTTTTATTATTTTATTGATATCTTTTTTTATTACATACTTAATAAAGCGTTTTAATGTCAAAAAGGAAATGATTGAATCTAAGATGGAAAAACATTTAGATTTAATTACTAGTCAAATTGTAAATTCATCTCCTGTATCAATAATTTTAACAGATATACAAGGAAATATAGAGTTAGTCAATGATGAAGCTATGAATATGTTTGGTTATAATAAAGAGGAAATAGTTGGGCAGTCTATAGAAATACTTATTCCACATACTTTGAGAAATTCTCATATATCGTCAAGAGAAAGCTATATTCAAGCTCCGATAAAAAGGGAAATGGGTAAAGGTAAAAGTCTCAAAGCATTGAAAAAGAATAACGAGATGGTTCCTGTAGAAATTGGTCTTAATACTATAGATACTTTCGATGGGATCAAGATCTTAACAGCTATTGTGGATATCTCACAACACCTTGAAATGGTTGAAGAGTTATCTAAAAGGAATTCAGAATTAGACGACTTTGCGTATGTCGCATCGCATGATCTAAAATCACCACTGACAGCTATTGATCAGCTAGCATCTTGGTTAGAAGAAGATTTGAAGGATATTATTGATCAGGATTCGTCTGAAAACCTTAGACTGATGAGAAGTAGAATCAACCGACTAGAGTCTTTACTTAATGATTTACTTGCTTTTGCGAAAGCTGGAAAGAAAACTGGAAACGAAGTTTTAATTGACTCGAGTATTTTAATCCAAGATATGTTTTATTTAAATTGTATCGATGCTTCATTTCAACTTAAACTCAATGGACACATGCCAACTTTCATGGGTTTAAAGCCCCCCTTTGAAGTCGTAATTAGGAATTTGATTACTAATGCAATCAAGCATCATGACCTTGGAGCTGGTGTGATAACTGTGTCTGCGAAAAAAAAGGGTGATTTTATTGAGTTTAGATTTGAAGACGATGGTCCAGGAATTGATGCTATTCATAGGGAGCGAGTCTTTGGCTTGTTTAAAACATTACGACCTAGAGATGAAGTTGAAGGTAGTGGAATGGGGCTAGCCGTCGTAAAAAAAATTGTGGAAAACTTTGGGGGAACAATTGAAATTAGCGAACGTAATTGCCGTGGGGCTTTGTTTATTTTTACCTGGCCAGACTCTAGTATAGGTCGGCCATCTAAAGAGGTACACCTCGAAAACTCAAGCCTAGGTAGATATTCTTGCGATGAAAATAGGCTTAAAAACCAAGATGCGAACAAAGAAGAAGAATTATGAATTAGCGAGAGTCTTTAGCTTGTTCCTTGGCTATTCATCGCACTTTCCCAAACTAGCTTGACCTGCATCAGTGACTTGCCGCTTTCTCGTCCTACAACCCCCACTATTGCTCATAGTATTGGTTTTATGAGCCTGCTCTATGATATATTTCTCGGCCAAGTGTATTACAGACGAAGGCTAACAATGTCTATCAACCTTTCACTCCTTCCACCCAGCGAGAAAAATAAAATCGAACTGGATAAGCAAGCATCGTTTCTTGTATGGAAACTGAAGCAAGCGAAATGTGGCCCTGAAGCCATTGTTGAAGAAGCAATGAAGCTAGGTGACCCAGATGAAAAGGTGTGGTTTGAACAGTCTGTAGAAAAATACAAACGGGTAATGGGTGTCGCATAAACGCAGACAAACCTTGCCCAGCAATGCTGTAGAATTGAAATGACACAGTAATTTGCTAGAATTTGCACCGTTAATTGAATCAGAGAGAAGATCCCGATGGGAAGAAGTTTTGAAGTGCGCAAGGCCTCAATGGCGAAAACTGCAGGCGCAAAAATTAAAGTTTATTCTAAATACGGTAAAGAGATTTACGTACTGGCTAAGAACGGTAGCTCTGACCCAGACATGAACCTACCTCTTAAGCACCTGATTGCTAAGGCGAAGAAAGACCAAGTACCAGCTCACGTTATCGACAAAGCGATCGATAAAGCGAACGGCGGCGGCGGTGAAGACTTCCAACCAGCTCGTTACGAAGGTTTTGGCCCAGGTGGCACAAGCGTGATCGTTGACTGTCTAACTGACAACGGCAACCGTACTTTCCAAGACGTTCGCCAATGTTTCGTTAAGACTGGCGCGAAAATCGGTGTTGAAGGTACTGTTTCTCACATGTTCGCTCACCAAGCTGTATTCCAGTTCAAAGGCGAAGATGACGAGATCATCCTAGAAACGCTAATGATGGAAGACGTAGATGTGACTGACGTTGAGCTAGAAGACGGTGTTATCACTGTATTCGCTCCAACGACTGAGTTCTTCAAAACGAAGACTGCACTAAACACTGCGTTCCCAGAGCTAACGCTAGACGTTGAGGAAATCACTTTCGTTCCTCAAACGACTACACCAGTAGCTGAAGAAGATTCTGAGAAGTTCCAGAAGTTCTTAGACATGCTTGACGACTGTGATGATGTTCAGCAGGTTTACCACAACGCTGAGCTGTAATCTTTACAGTAACAACAGTTATTAAAAAACCGAGCCTAGTGCTCGGTTTTTTAATGGGTATAATTCCTGATTTACCTTGATCATCGTTCCATGATGTTCGGTTGATAAAGCGCTCTCCGATCGTGATTTGTCGCTGAACCTCATGTTATTGTTAGTCTTATCCCGACATGAACCTGATTCAAGTACTCCCCGAGTATCATCGGGGTGATCGCCAAGCGTATTTAGTGTACAAAGAAAGAAAATATCAGCCGAAGGCATTGACCTTGCTCATCGACGCTTTGATTGAATGTTTTCAATCAGTTCATAGTGATGAGTTCAGTCAAATGAAAAGGAGAAAGAAATGAAAGTAAGTTTTATCGGGCTAGGTGTCATGGGTTTCCCAATGGCAGGCCACCTAGTCAAAGCCGGTTTTGAGGTAACGGTATATAACCGCACTCATAGCAAAGCATTAGACTGGGCTGATAAACACCAAGGTAAAGCCGCTGAGAGCGTGGCTGAGTGTGTCGCAGAAGCCGACGTAGTATTGGTTTGTGTAGGCAACGATGACGACGTGCGCAGCATGACAACCAGCGAAACAGGCGCACTGGCGGCAATGAAGCCAAACGCGATTCTTGTTGACCACACCACAACGTCTGCAATCCTGTCTGAAGAGCTTGAAGTCGCTGCGAAGCAAACAGGTGTTCGCTTCATGGATGCACCAGTGTCTGGTGGTCAAGCGGGCGCAGAAAATGGCGTGCTAACTATCATGTGTGGTGGTGAGCAAGAGCTATTCAACGACCTTCAACCTGTATTTGAAGCTTACGGTAAATCGTCAGTTCTGATGGGTAAAGTAGGCCAAGGTCAACGCGCGAAAATGGTTAACCAGATCTGTATCGCGGGTGTATTGAATGGCTTATCTGAAGGTTTGGTACTGGCTGAAAAATCAGGTTTGGATATCCCAACGCTGGTTGATTGCCTTAAAAACGGCGCAGCAGGTTCATGGCAGATGGAAAACCGTGCTACCACAATGGCGCAAGACAAGTTCGATTTCGGCTTCGCAATTGATTGGATGATCAAAGATTTAGGTTTCTGCCTAGATGAAGCAGAGCGTCAAGGCATTCAACTGCCATTGACGGAAAAGACAAACAACGCCTACAAGGCACTGTCTGCCCAAGGACAAGGCCGCATGGATACGTCAGTATTGATGAAAGCTGTGGTTGAAGAGACGAAGAAGTAGAAGAGACAAAGAAGTAGCAAGACAGAAGTAATACAAGCTTCGTTTAAATAACTAAAGATAGCCGCTGATTAGCGGCTATTTTTGTTTGTACTCACTTAGAAATACGTGAAAGAGTTTGTTCTGAAACTCACCATCGAACAAAATCTTGTTGCAAATCTCATATCACAAGATGAGCTTGGATCATTTCCGAGACTGTAAAAACTTTTCGCCCCTACAAAGTAATGTCTAATTTTACTCACCCCCTTAAAAATTGTTCCCGACGTCTTCTGATGGGTGCAGTCCATCGCTAGAGATTGGTTTGGTCCGTATTGTTGGTTAATAATTACCGCATAAACCAAAACACAGATTTACTTTTCATCTAATTAAGGCTTCAAATCATGACAAAACCATCAAAACTCTTTACCAGTATCGCTTCTGCTTTGGCATTGACCGCTAGTGTTTCAGTATGGGCTGACGAGCAAGACTTTAGTTCGATGCAAATGCAAGGTGTCGAAAAAGTCGACATTCAAGTTGATATAGAAGGCGCTGCGCAACGTTTATCGCAAGCGGTTCAGTTTCAAACTATCTCTAACCAAGACCGCAGTGATTTTGATGAGCAGGCTTTTCGTGACTACCACCAGTTTCTTGAAGAATCGTACCCATTAGTGCACAAAACGCTCAAGCGAGAAGAAGTCGGTGACCCGCGTCCTTTCAGCTTAATTTACACTTGGGAAGGTAAAGATCCATCACTTGCTCCCGCTATCTTTATGGCGCACCAAGATGTTGTACCAATTGCAGAAGAGTCTCGCGATGAGTGGAAAGAAGAGCCCTTTTCAGGAGTGATTAAAGACGGTTATATCTGGGGACGCGGCTCTTTAGATGATAAAAACCAACTTCAGGCACTTTTAGAAGCCACTGAAATGAAGCTAAAAGAAGGCTTCCAACCTGAACGTACCATTTTGTTTGTTTTTGGTCACGATGAAGAAGTAGGTGGGCCTGAAGGCGCGAAGCACGC
Source organism: Vibrio sp. Isolate34 (assembly GCF_022397915.1). Lineage (GTDB taxonomy): Bacteria > Pseudomonadota > Gammaproteobacteria > Enterobacterales > Vibrionaceae > Vibrio. The sequence continues at coordinate 83,482 of NZ_JAKEUO010000017.1, forward strand.
TGCTGATATCATTGAACAACGTTATGAAAAAATCGCGTTTGTTATGGACGAATCTGCGCCATTGGTCCCTGGAATATTCCCTGGCATTCGTGAAAATACAGCATTAATCGGTATTGCCCAAAAAGGCTTCGTTAGTCTTGAGATTGCTATCAATGGTGTTGGTGGTCACTCATCACAACCGGGCGAAGAATCGAATATTGTCGCGTTAGCAAAAGCAGTTGAGAAAGTTGAAGCAGCGCAATTCCCTTACAAAATTCACGATGCGGTGAGATACCAATATCGATACATGGGGCCGGAACTTCCAGAAGCGCAGCAACCACTCTATAAAGCCGTTGCTTATGGCAATAACGATACCGTGACAGATCTAGAACAAAAGTTCATTGAAGTAATGTCAGAAAACCAAGTGACTCGTGCCATGCTTCATACAACAACCGCCGTTACTATGTTTAATGCCGGTATCAAAGATAATGTATTGCCACCAGCAGCCACCGCCGTTGTCAACTTTAGACCGATGCCGGGTGACACTCCTGAGGTGATTATTGAACATGTGAAAAAAGCCATTGGCGATGACCGCATAACAATACGTGATATCTCAGCATCAACACCAGCAACGAATGTTGCGGACCCAAGTGGTCCTGGCTACGCGATGCTTGAAAAAACGATTCGTCAAACTTGGGGTAATGACCTGATTGTTTCACCGTTCTTTGTCATTGGTGGATCAGACTCTAAACACTTCCAAGCCCGAGACTTTGCCCCTGATGTATATACAATGACGGCGATACAATTAGAAAGCGTAAAAGAATTCGAAGGCTTTCACGGCGTGAACGAACGTATCTTAGTTGAAGAATACGGCCGCTCTATTGGGTTCTTCTACCAACTAATGGATAACCTCGAAAATCTGTAATTCAAATATTATTGACTGATATAAACGAGACAGTGGCTAAGATTTTCTTAGCCATTTGTTCATTGGCTCTTATTCTTATTAGAAAATATTGACATGAAAAATACATTATTAATGGTTATGGCTTGCTGTTTTAGTTTGTTCACACAAGCGGCTGAAACGATATCTTGGGAGTCATTAAGACCTGTGCAGAATCAGTATCAGGTTCTTTCTCCTGGGAATAAGGCACTACTTTCTGAGATTTACGCCTACGAGGCTGTTCAAAAAACTCGTCAGTTAAGTCCAATGGAAAAAGATGGATACAATCAACGCGTGGTATTGGCTGAAAAGTTTGGCTTAAACGTACGTGATCTGCTTGTACAAAGAACACAACAAATGAACGATATTGTTCCCGACCTTAGTATTAACGATATGAAATTAGCCGGGTTTTTAGTCCCGCTCGAAATGGAAGGCTTAATAGGAACGCAGTTCATTTTAGTGCCAACTGCAGGGGCTTGCATTCACACACCTCCCCCACCTGTAAACCAAACGATTTTGGTCGAATTTCCCGAAGGCCATGAATTGCAAAGTTTATACACACCAGTATGGGTGACAGGGAACATTAAAACAGGGGCGGTTGATACGTCAGTTGCACTTTCTGATGGCAATCAAGATATTCAAACTGGATACGTCATTGATGCGTCGGATATTGAGCTTTATCACTAAATCTGATCAACTAATTTAGAATATAAAGGGTGACTAACGGGGGAATAGTAAGGTTCAGTCGACTCACTATGTGCCGTCTAACTCACTTCTTTTCATGCTCCCCACTTTGATCTTTGATGGAAGCAATCCATCGGAGGCGATGAGGCGTTATTCCGTTTTCCTTATACCGTGTCTGTATTTATACAGGCAACTGGCTCGCAGCTTTTGCATTCAGTTCGCCCTACAGCACTTATATACCCATAGGAAAACCAATATGAAAAACCTAATCGCTATATCCATAGTAACGGCTCTATCTGCAAGCTCAGCGTTTGCCAATGAGAGCGTTAATGAATTATCTACAAATACAGATGTTTAAAACACTCATGACTTTTTCTTGAAAAAAGGTAATCGAGTTAAACTTCAGTTTCCTATCGAGCAATCCAAGTTTGCTTGGCAGAACCTAAGTCGTTTCTACCCTACCGCTCAAATTGAACGTGATGGACCTGTTTATCAATTCCCATATCAAATTGATCAAAATATTGGTGAAATATCAGCGACTGTACACGGTGAGAGTAAAACTCTAAATGAACACCTAGATTCCTACCCTGTCGATGCTTTTCTTGTTGTTAAGAGTGGAGAGGTTGTCTTTGAGCGTTACAACACGATGCGAAAAACAGACAAGCATAATTGGTTTTCAAATTCAAAAATAACAGTAGGTATCGAGCTGGCTAAATTGGTCAACGAGGGGAAAGTTAACCCGAGTGATCCTATTTCTAAATACATTCCTGAATTAAAGGGATCTGACTGGGATACCGTATCCGTTTCTGATACTGCAAATATGGCGACAGGCTTGAACGCAACAGAGCATGATGAGCCAGAGGCTGACTCACGTATAAATCCAGAACAACCTTGGTTTAAATGGGCGGTTTCCATTGGTGTGTTTGAAGGTGAAGGCAACCAAAGCCCACTTGAAGTGCTGGCTGAAATGAAGCGAAGAGCACCGGGCGGAAAAACATTCGAATACAATTCAATTAATACGTTTGTTCTAGCACGACTTATTGAGAACGTTCGTAACTTACCCATGAATGAGATTGTCAGTCGTGATATGTGGCAGAAGATGGGGGCCAATAATGACGCTTATACTGTTGTTTCTCCACAAGGGGGGTACCCTTTAATGTTTTTCTCAATGAATACCACAATTGAAGATATGACTAAATTCGGTATGTTACTTACTCCGTCAGCCACAAAGTTGGGCAATGGTGGTGTTAGCAAAGAAGTCATTACGTTAATTCAAGACTCTGGTAAACCAGAAGCTTACGGTGGTGGTTATGTGGGTAAGATGATGGAAAACTCTTTCTACAACGACACAAACATCAAGAATGGTTATCAATTTGATGCAATCTTTGAGGACGGCGATTTATTCAAGGCAGGTGTTGGCGGTCAAGGTATGTATATTTCACCAGAAAAAGATTTAGTTATATCTTTCTTTTCAACCAGTGACGGTAAAAACCAAGAAGAAACTTATGCTCGTGAGATTGCTAAATATTTTAGCCGCTAATTATGCACGGTGATTGCCACCTAATGTGGTTAATCATTGATAGGTTTGGACATTGAATAAGTTTTATTTTTTTGTAACGCCAGTCGCCTGACTGGCGTTTTTTTGTTTGCTGAGCTTGGTTATTGATTCCCTGTGAGTGCGTAATTAAGTATCACGATATCTTTACATTTACAGAGCGATCCATTATCGCTTGTGGTAAGGCCGAACTGAGTAGTAAATCGTGGCTATTTTAATAAAGAAGAGTGAGAGGGTGTAAGGAAAACAATACGTTCAAAGGCGAATCTCTCGATTCGCCTTTGAACGTATTGTGGATTTTTGTCGCTTTAGAAGAATACTTTGTATTGGAACCAAACCACGGTGTCGTCAATGTCTAGTTTTTGATTGGTTGATTCCATGCTTCCATAAGTATTTTCAACCTTGACTTGTCCCCAACGTGTTTTGTCTGCCGAAAAAGGAGTTGCTGCGAGTAGGGTGGTTTTAACAGTACTCGTTTCAATATCACCATCCATGTACGTAAATTCTGGGTAGGCTGCAAAGTAAGTACCATCGGCGCCCGGCTTCCAAACTGCATAAGCAGCAGCCATACCACCTACGATGCTATTGTCTGTCACACCGAAGGCACTAGTTGTGTTGTCTGAATATTCACCGCCCATCACTGCTGCGCGGCCAAAAAAGGTCAGGGAGTCTATTGGAGTTCTAAAAATAGCAATACCACCGACTGCAGCTGTAGTAAAGCTTGCATTATCAATGATATCTAATGATGCGGCTACACGAGGTGTCATGGCATTATTTACATTGAACACATGGAAGTATTGAGCTCGGCTGTCTTTATATTTACCTTCATTATCCATTGAGCCTTCCAATGTGACCATAGACATCTGCCCGTTGTCATAAGTATATGATAGAGCGCCCGATAGCTTTAGATCACCTATGTTGTTGGTTGCCACATACATATTAGTACTAGCGCGAGTCATATCGGACGGGTCAACTTTTTGAGTGTCATCAGCAAATGCTGAAATAGAAATGGTAGCAAGTAAAGCCGTAGACAAAGCGGTCACTTTGAGTTTAGTCATGGAAAGTTCCTGAATTATTTAAGTTAAGTTGCTGAAGCAATGACGCAACTTTACATAAGGTTTTTAGACTCATTAACTCGCTAGCGATGGGCTTAAACCATCATTGTCATCCAAACAGCGTCGGGAAAGGGGGGGAGAGCGGTTTCTCGTGGTAAAAAATATATTAGTAAAGTGTATTTTGGAAGATATCTAGAATTGAAGTTAGAGCATGTTGATAGAAATGTGTTGTTTGATAAGAGAAACAGACACTGTATTGGTTAATATAGATTCTGGTGGTAAGATTTATTATCGAATATGAGGGCTTGCAGGGCATAACATGAACTTTAGTCTTGAACAATTAAATACTTTCGTTGCGGTATATGAACAACAAGCTTTTAGTAAAGCGGCGATAAAATTAAACAAGCACCGAACAACGGTTGCACAAGTCATCACGAGTTTAGAAGACCAGTTAGCGATCACTCTATTCGATAGGTTGAGCCGCAGTGTCGAACCCACTGAAGATGCAGTACTCCTTTATCATTACGCAAAGCAAATACTAGAGCAGGCAAAAACGCTTGATAGATTTGCATTGAGTCTTTCATTTGGCGGGTTAGAGTCGGTGACGATTGCTTATGCGAGCTTTTTACCTCATCACGTTGTTTCTAAAATTCGTCGACAGCTTTATGAAGACTTCCCATCCATGCGCGTTAATTTTTTGGTCAGGACGAAACCAGAAATAAAAGCAGGAATTGAAGATGGAAGCATCCATTTTGGGATTGTGAACATATACGAAAGCAAAGTGATCAATAGTATTGATTTTACTTTTTTAGGGAATATGCCTTTTGTTCCATTTGCTCATGCAGGAAGTGAATTATCGGCTAAGCCTTCAAACGAAACGCTCTCAACGATGAAGTCTTTACGCCAATTTGTACTGAAATCTATGGTCGACGATAACATGACAGAGAAGGCTGTTGTTTCTTCGAAACATGAATATGTTGATCAATTAGCAGTCATTGTTAAGCTTGTCCAAGATGATTTTGGCTGGGCTCTTTTACCAAAATCGATAATTGACTCTGAATATGTGACTGAAAATTTGGTAGAGATAAAATGTGACGAGATCAAACAAGAAATAATGGTCCCTATCTCCCTTTGGTGTCCACATTCAAAACAAATTGCTCAGGTAAAAAAATCGATCATCAAGGTCGCTGATTATTATATAAACAAATCAGCGTACTAAAAAATGGACACTTTATTGGGATGAATTTATCAGGCTATAGAAGTATTTATCTTGATGAGCTATCTATTATGAACTTGTTTAGGGCACTTTGATTTATAAAGTGCCACGAGTTAAAAATCGGTCTATCCAAGTTGTGGACATTAATGAGCTACAGCTTCCCCTAAATTAGCAACTCATAGATAACTAAAGGTATGGAAAGTCGCTTAACGTTGCGTCCAGTATTGATGGTGCAGATCACCTTTAATAGCTTGAAGTGCACAATAACTGAATCTAGTAAATGTCCTGCACCTCTAGCTTTTCTAGGCTTACATCACAACTGATATTACTTTTCTCGGCGCCAAGATACGACAAATGCACTGTAAGCGCGTCATAAACCCCGCATTCTAATCGTTTTGCACGAGTAATAAGATCAGGTCTTCAACCACAAGGAGACTTGCAATGGCAATTCGACGCACAAACCAAGAATGGGAAACTCTTCTAGAAAGCTATGAGCACAGCAACATCACTCAACGTGCTTTCTGTGAACAGCACGGACTCAGCT
>NZ_JAKEUO010000018.1 GCF_022397915.1 Vibrio sp. Isolate34
CCACCACTGGTATTCCTTCAGATCTCTACGCATTTCACCGCTACACCTGAAATTCTACCCCCCTCTACAGTACTCTAGTTCACCAGTTTCAAATGCAGTTCCGAGGTTGAGCCCCGGGCTTTCACATCTGACTTAATGAACCACCTGCATGCGCTTTACGCCCAGTAATTCCGATTAACGCTCGCACCCTCCGTATTACCGCGGCTGCTGGCACGGAGTTAGCCGGTGCTTCTTCTGTTGCTAACGTCAAGAGATGCCGCTATTAACGACACCCCCTTCCTCACAACTGAAAGTACTTTACAACCCGAAGGCCTTCTTCATACACGCGGCATGGCTGCATCAGGCTTTCGCCCATTGTGCAATATTCCCCACTGCTGCCTCCCGTAGGAGTCTGGACCGTGTCTCAGTTCCAGTGTGGCTGATCATCCTCTCAGACCAGCTAGGGATCGTCGCCTTGGTGAGCCATTACCTCACCAACTAGCTAATCCCACCTAGGCAYATCTTGACGCGAGAGGCCCGAAGGTCCCCCTCTTTGGCCCGTAGGCATTATGCGGTATTAGCCATCGTTTCCAATGGTTATCCCCCACATCAAGGCAATTTCCTAGGCATTACTCACCCGTCCGCCGCTCGACGCCCATTAACGCACCCGAAGGATTGTTAGTGTCGTTTCCGCTCGACTTGCATGTGTTAGGCCTGCCGCCAGCGTTCAATCTGAGCCATGATCAAACTCTTCAATTTAAGATTTTGTGACTCAACGAATACTGACTTCAAAACTAATATTCTAAACATGAACATGTAATTCTAAAGCTATTACCATTCTGTTGGAATGGTAATAGCTTTAGAATTACATGTTCATGTTTACATGAATATTAGTTTTGAAGTCAGTATTCGTTGAGTCACACAATCTTAAATTGAAGAGATTGATCATGGCTCAGATTGNCCTCTTCTTTGGCCCGTAGGCATTATGCGGTATTAGCCATCGTTTCCAATGGTTATCCCCCACATCAAGGCAATTTCCTAGGCATTACTCACCCGTCCGCCGCTCGACGCCCATTAACGCACCCGAAGGATTGTTAGTGTCGTTTCCGCTCGACTTGCATGTGTTAGGCCTGCCGCCAGCGTTCAATCTGAGCCATGATCAAACTCTTCAATTTAAGATTTTGTGACTCAACGAATACTGACTTCAAAACTAATATTTACCGCTCTTTCGAAAAAGAACAGAAACATGTAATTCTAAAGCTATTACCCCTCTCTTCTTAAATAAATAGGAACAGAATGGTAATGAATTGACTGTGCCAAATAACCTCTCTCTCTATAAAGAAAGTAGTTATTTGTATTGGTCACTCAGTTCATTGAAATCATTGTGTTACCGAAGTAACTGTCATTACCTAAGTAATAACGTTTTGATATTCATCAACGAGTGCCCACACAGATTGATAGGTTTAAATTGTTAAAGAGCTTTGCTTTCAGTGCCTTAGCACTTAAGCAGGACGCGTATAATACGCTTTCTACTTTGAAAGTCAACATAAAATACTAAGAAAACTTAGAACTCTATGGTGACTCTACTTAGTAGACAAAGTCGAACTTTTTGTCTTCACTTTTAAAAAGTGAAAATAAATTTGTAGCCTGNAAAGAACAGAAACATGTAATTATTCTAAAGCTATTACCCCTCTCTTCTTAAATAAATAGGAACAGAATGGTAATGAATTGACTGTGCCAAATAACCTCTCTCTCTATAAAGAAAGTAGTTATTTGTATTGGTCACTCAGTTCATTGAAATCATTGTGTTACCGAAGTAACTGTCATTACCTAAGTAATAACGTTTTGATATTCATCAACGAGTGCCCACACAGATTGATAGGTTTAAATTGTTAAAGAGCTTCTCTTCGTTGTGACTTACATCACTTCGGAAGAGGCGGCCATTCTAGCGACTTAATCCTCAGTGTCAAACACTTATTTGGAATTAATTTCTACTTTCTAAAAGTAGGAGCGAATAATCACTCAAAGCTAGTTGCCTTCACTAACATTCTGCGCTGAAGCCTTGTGGCGTCTGCCGTGTCAGTGAGGCGGCATTATAGAGATGCCGCTCTTATTGGCAAGCATTAAATGCGTTTTTTATTGAAAAAAGAGGTTAAGCGAAGACATTTCCACCAAGGGCTTATTTATACCATTTTCACCCCAAGTTTCGAACAAATTACCCACAACACCTTGTGGATAACTACTCTCCGTTATCAAAAAAGTAAGATAAACGAGCTCTTGGGTTTAGATACTCTCTCACTTGTTCCGGTAATTTACTTGGATGAACGGCATTGACGATTTTTATCTCTTTAATAAAGAGGTCAATAATCGGGGCTTGGGTTCTTGGCACGCTAGGATCATAGATAAGCACGTTCGGATAAAGCATATGCTTGGCATTAACAGATATCACAATCCCAATCGAATCATTTGAAAGCTGTACTACCGTTCCTGGCGGGTACACTCCCATAAACTTGACCAGTAAACTCAAGTTGTCCTGACTATATAGATGCTTGCAACTCTTATATAAGTGAGACAATGCCAGATACGGGATCATTTGTTGAGATTGTGTTTTGCCATGGCAAAGGTTATCAAATGCATTAGCCACTGCCACTATCTTGGCAAATTCATCTATCTCATCTTCTTTTAAGCCTTCAGGATAACCAGAACCATCATTCATCTCATGATGTTGAGCAATCACCTTTTTGGCCCTTTCAGGAAAGTCATCAATTGTTGAGACAATATCTGCACCATATTTAGTGTGAAGCTTTAAGTAATTCTCTTCTGGTACCGTAAGGGCACTCTGTTTTCTTAATATAGCGACTGGTATTTTGATTTTGCCTACATCGTGGAACAATGCTGCGAAGGAAAGATCTTTTAATTGCTGCGTATTGAAACCTTTCGCTTTACCTATCATCAGCGCGACAACAGAAACATTCAGTGTATGAAAATAGATGTCTTCAAAATCAGCTTTAGCATTCATAAGGTGCAAGGTGACGTTATCATCGCTTACTAATGTTTCGACAATGTCATCAACCAGAGCTTTAACCTCCCCTACGGCATCTAAAGGTCGATTACGGATCTTGGTCATCACAGAACGCATGCGAGCCAGTGAACGTTCGAACTCTTTCTCGCAAGGACTCACTCTGCGACGATAAGAGCTTAGAGTTTCGATACGTTCATGCTTATCTTTCCACATCCTTTCCGCTTCAAGGTTTACTTGTAAATCAGCATCGGCTTCTTGCTCAATCACATGGTTAGCAGGTAGAGGGGATGTATCGCTTTGATTCAAGTTTATATAGACGTGCTTAATCCCAAGATGTCGAATTACCTTTACTTGGGTGTCATCTTTGATTTTAAAACTGTTGAATAAAAATGGGTGTTCATTCCATTTTACGGGGAGTCGTATATGCAGACCGGGCTGAATGCGATCTACGGTAATCTTTATGCTGCCCATTTTTATATATAATATTGATTAATAATCTCTATTTATAATTCTAATAAAACCAAGCAGCAATTTCACTATCCAATTTCACAGGTTCAATTTAAAGAATCGCAATGCACCATCCAGCGTATCCCAAACTTATCTTCAACTTTACCAAACCGAGCGCCCCAAAAAGTGTCCGCTAACGGCGTCATTACACGTCCATCTTGCTTTAGCTTTTCAAAGATTTGCTCTTGAGTCGCGGTGTCTTCAGTAACAAGAGAGAGCGCAAGGTTGTTCCCTTCGAGTTCTTTTGCCTTTACACCATCAGACATCATGAGCTTCATGCCAAATGCTTCGAACTCAGCATGCATAACCCAATCAGGTTGAGCTCCCTCTATTACCTGTGGTGCATCACTAAAGAGTTGCCTCGATAAAACAACACCGCCAAAACACTTATGATAAAAATCCAACGCTTCACTACAACGACCACCAAAAAACAAGTAAGGGGTTACTGTCAGCATATCTTTCTCCTCTGTTATTTATTTAAACATAGACAATAGAAGAAGGAATGACAGGTAACAGTATGATTTAAGATGATTAATTTATTAGGAAATGAAATTACGAAGGGAAACTGCGAGATTTAGGAATAAAACAATAGGATCTGACTGATTAGACAGGCATTCCTGCCGCTACCACGAAGGCAACGCTTTCCAGACTCCAGATACAACAAAGCCCCGACATGAGTCGAGGCTTTATCATTTAAATATGGTACCAGTAGGCGACTTGACTGGGCTTTCATCCAAGCCGACACGCTGGGTTTCAAATTCACAAACGCCCAAAACGACGAAAGGCCGCTATAAAAGCGACCTTTCTATATATGGTACCGGTTTAGGCGGACTGATTGGACAGGCATTCCTGCCGCTACCGCGAAGGCAACGCTTTCCGAACTCCAGATACAACAAAGCCCCAACTTTCGTTGAGGCTCTATCTTTAAATATGGTACCGGTAGGCGGACTTGAACCGCCACGCCCGAAGGCAACGGATTTTGAATCCGTCGTGTATACCAATTTCACCATACCGGCATTATCTTGGGGGCATTGCCCTGTCGATGTTTGGCATTATACGTATGCGAACTGATGTGGCAAGTATAAAAACTTGAATTCATGTGTGTTTGCCGATAATTTCGCCACTAAGTCATAAGCTGTGCGTCATGTCTCTTTTCAGGCCAAGCCTTAAACTATATTCTGACGCCTCAATTTTTAAAGAAGTAATAACACCATGACATCAACAAACACTCTGCCACCAGCTGGGGTAATGCGCCGATTTGGTGCCTTGTTCTATGACGCCCTTATCGTAATAGCTATTGAGATGATGGCGGCTGGCGTCATTGTTGCTCTGCTACACGCACTCATGGCTCTTGGCGTTTTCAATCATAGTGGGTATGCCGATGTTAGTGACTTCTTAACTAACCACCCTATTTGGAGCCCTGCTTACACTTTTTACCTAGTAGTGGTTTGGGTGTACTTCTTTGTGTTCTTCTGGACAAGAGCAGGCCAAACACTGGGGATGCGAGCTTGGAAACTACGAGTTCAAAACAAAGATGGTTCTGCGATTACAATCACTCAAGCACTTATCCGCTTAGGCACTTCAGGTTTTGGATTAGCAAACCTATGTGTTCCATTCGACCCTCAAAAACGTGGCTTCCACGATATCTGGGCGAAGACGGAAGTGGTCGTGTTACCGAAAGCTCGATAACACCATTATTCGAAATCCAAACAAGATCAAAAAAGGAAGGCGTTATGCCTTCCTTTTTTCTATCTACAGTTTTCGCCTCAAGAGCATGATGGCAATTCCAAGGAACACCACGCTCGGGGCGATTGCGCCAAAGGCGGGCGGTATCTGATAAACCAAACTCACAGGGCCAAAAAACTCACTGGATATATAGAAGGTAAAGCCAGCAATAACACCTGACAGTATTCTCGCCCCCATGGTCACACTACGCAAAGGACCAAAGATAAACGACAGTGCCATCAGCATCATAACCGCGATCGAAATTGGCTGAGTTATCTTCCTCCACAATGCCAGTTCATAACGTGATGCATCTTGCTCCGACGCTTTAAGGTAGGAAACATAATCATACAAACCACTTAAAGAGAGCTCTTCTGGCTTAACCGTTACAATCGCAAGCTTATCTGGAGCTAGTGATGTTTTCCAAGTGTATGTTGGCAAATTCTCTTTCGTTATCTGCAGTTCATTTTCAAAAGAAGTAACAACAACATCTTTCATCGTCCAAACGTTGTCTCCAACGTAATCCACTTCTTTAGAATAGATAGCGGTTTTCAGAGCCTTATTTTCATCAAAGCGCCACATGTTCATGCCATATAGCTTGTCATCGTCGATTTTGACAATAAAGATGAAATCATTGGCATCACGAGCCCAGACACCGCTTTGCGTGGAGATGATATTCCCTCCTGCAATCGATATGGTTCTTAAGTCACGAGCCATCTTTTGCGCTTGAGGTGCACCCCATTGCCCTAATAGCGTCACCACTATCATTAATGGAATCGCTGTCTTAAGTACCGAGAAACCGATATCAAGTTTAGAGAAACCCGCCGCCTGCATGACTACCAACTCAGAGCTCGCCGCAAGCATCCCCAATCCGATCAATGCACCAAGCAAAGCTGCCATTGGGAAAAACATTTCGATATCACGTGGGATACTTAACAAAACAAAGTACAGAGCTTGAAGCAGATCGTAGGTACCACGACCAACTTTTCTCAGCTGCTCTACATACTTGATGATCCCTGAAAGGCCAACAAACGTCACCAGAACAAGTGACGTGGTTGCGATGATGGTTCTGCCTATATATAAATCGAGAATCTTAAACACGGCTTAAGCCAACCTCTTATTCTTGAATTTTTCTTTCAAACGCCTTACTGGCACGCTATCCATAAAGTTTGCACCAATCGCGACAATTAACAACAATGCATTGATTGGCCACATGCCGACTACCGCAGGGATACTGCCCTCTTCTATTGCTGATTTGGTTGCACTGATTGCCAAGAAGTAGGTCAGATAAATCAAAATCGCAGGACCAATCTTAGCGAAACGCCCCTGCCTTGGGTTTACCGCCGAGAGTGGCACAACAAGCATGGTCAACAACGGAATACAGAGTACCAATGAAATACGCCATTGCAATTCAGCTTTTGCGCTATTGTTTGGGTTACCAACAAGGTCAAGTGTCGGAATCGCTTCCCAATCTCGACCTTTCTTCTCCACTTCTCGCTGACCAATCAAGCCTTCATACTCTTCGAAGTGTGTCACCATATAGTCAAGACGAGTTGGAACGCCTTCATGACGAGTACCATCGTACATCACGATGACTTGGCGGCCATCGCTGAGCTCTTTTACATCACCCGACTTCGAGTACATCACACTTGGAAGCACTGAATCACGTGGGCGCATTTGAGCAACGAACACGTTTTCTAGCTTATTCCCATCAATATCATCGATGAACACCACAGACGAACCATCTGGCGTTCCTTCAAATTTACCCTTTGGTAGCAAATCAACACTGTTCTCTGCTGCCACTTCCTCATACATCTGTTCAACCTTGTCTTGCGACCAAGGTGATAACCAGAATGAGTTAAAAGCGGCAACCGATGCAGTAATCAAAGCTAAGTACAATGCCGATTGAATCAGGAATTTGTTACCTATACCGGTCGCGTTCATGACCACTATTTCACTTTCAGCGTAAAGACGACCAAAAGTGAGCAAAATACCAATATAGATACTGAGCGGAAGCATCAATAAGCCCATCGCTGGCATATTTAGACTAACGATCGACAAGATTAGACTCGCAGGGATAGCACCATCAGAGGCGTCCGCTAACACACTGATGAATTTTTGGCTGAGAAACACGAGAAAGAGAACAAAAAAGATCGCAAATTGGCTCTTGATTGTCTCGCGGATCAAATATCTAACAATAATCACGCTCAAATTACCTATACAAAACTTGTTTTTTTGATTGAATCACTATAATTTCCCGTTGAACCTTTTATTTTTTTAAATTTTTAGCTAAGTGTTAGCGTTCTTCTTTAAGGTTAGTTCCATTATAGGATCCAACAAGTAAGAACCCATTATCTAACATTTAGTTCGATTTGTCTTCAGGATGTAGGAGTACGCATGGAGTTCAGTGTAAAAAGTGGCAGCCCAGAGAAACAGCGCAGCGCATGTATCGTTGTCGGTGTATTCGAACCGCGCCGCCTTTCTCCAGTAGCCGAGCAATTAGATAAGATTAGCGATGGCTACATTAGTTCACTGCTTCGTCGCGGTGATCTAGAGGGTAAACCTGGCCAGATGCTACTACTGCATCAAGTACCTGGTGTACTTTCAGAACGTGTTCTACTTGTAGGCTGTGGTAAAGAACGTGAGCTAGGCGAGCGTCAATACAAAGAAATTATTCAAAAAACCATCAGCACACTAAACGAAACAGGTTCTATGGAAGCAGTATGTTTCCTTACAGAACTTCACGTTAAAGGCCGCGACACTTACTGGAAAGTTCGCCAAGCGGTAGAAGCGACTAAAGATGGTCTTTACACATTCGACCAATTCAAGAGCAACAAGCCAGAGACTCGTCGCCCACTACGTAAATTGGTATTCAACGTACCAACACGTCGCGAGCTAAGCCTTGGTGAAAAAGCGATCTCTCACGGTCTTGCTATTGCTTCTGGTGTTAAAGCGTCGAAAGATCTTGGCAACATGCCACCAAACATTGCTAACCCAGCATACCTTGCCTCTCAAGCTCGTCGCCTAGCTGACGATTTCGAAACCGTAACGACTAAGATCATCGGTGAAGAAGAGATGGAAAAACTGGGCATGACTTCTTACCTAGCGGTAGGTCGTGGCTCTAAGAACGAATCTATGATGTCTATCATGGAGTACAAAGGCGCACCTGATTCAGATGCAAAACCGATTGTACTAGTTGGTAAAGGCCTTACGTTCGATTCAGGCGGTATCTCACTTAAGCCTGGTGAAGGCATGGATGAGATGAAGTACGACATGTGTGGTGCGGCGTCTGTATTCGGTACAATGAAAGCATTGGCGAAACTTAACTTGCCAATCAACGTTGTCGGTATTCTAGCGGGTTGTGAAAACATGCCTGGTAGCAATGCTTACCGCCCAGGTGACATCCTAACGACTATGTCAGGCCAAACAGTTGAAGTGTTAAACACTGATGCTGAAGGTCGCTTGGTTCTTTGTGATGCGCTAACTTACGTTGAGCGTTTCGAACCAGATTGCGTAGTTGACGTTGCAACGCTAACAGGCGCGTGTGTTATTGCTCTAGGTCACCACATCAGTGGCGTTCTATCAAACCACAACCCACTGTCTCACGAACTTGTGAATGCTTCAGAGCAAGCAAGTGACCGTGCATGGCGTCTACCAATGGCAGACGAGTACCACGAGCAGCTAAACAGCCCATTCGCAGACATGGCGAACATCGGCGGCCGCCCTGGCGGTACTATCACTGCTGGTTGCTTCCTGTCTAAGTTCACTAAGAAATACCACTGGGCTCACCTGGATATCGCAGGTACAGCTTGGAAATCTGGTGCGGCGAAAGGCTCGACAGGTCGTCCTGTCTCAATGCTAGTCCAATTCTTATTGAACCGCAGCGGCCATGAGACTGAAGAGCAATCTTCAAAATAATGAAAAGGGCCTACGGGCCCTTTTTTAATAAGCGCTATTTGTCTGAGTCAATTGGCCCAGTAAGATAAATAGCCACGATTTTCAGTTCGAGTATTAAGCATGCAGACAGCTACGTTTTACATAGTGTCATCAGATAGCCCGCAAGCCAGTGAAGAAGGTTTTGCTCACTATGTGCTGTTTCTTACTCAGCACTTTGCGAAACAAGGCGCTAAACTTTACCTCAACTGTAATGACAAAGAACATGCCGAGCGTATTGCAGAGATTTTCTGGCAAGTTGAACCCAGTGAATTTATTGCGCACAACTTAGTTGGCGAAGGTCCGAAATATTCAACCAACATTGAGATTGGTTACCAAGGTGTAAAGCATAATTGGAATCGTCAGCTAGTAATTAATCTGGCCGATAATCATACAACCTTTGCGAACGCCTTTGCTCAGGTGATAGACTTCGTTCCTTGCGAAGAAAAAGCTAAGCAACTCGCTCGAGAAAGGTATAAAATTTACCGTCAGGCTGGATATCAGCTACAAACTATCGAGATTCAACATCCATAGTCAAACCTCATAGTTAAAGCTATCTTTGGATTTAGATTCAAGAAGCTTCACTTATGAAGTTTGACCACGATTAACCATTCACAGTATCCGTTTAAGAGCACTATGGAAAAGACATACAACCCAACATCAATCGAACAAGCTCTGTATCAGGCTTGGGAAGAGAAAGGCTACTTTAAGCCACACGGTGACACATCAAAAGAAGCTTACAGCATCATGATCCCGCCACCGAACGTCACTGGCAGCCTGCACATGGGTCACGCGTTCCAAGATACGATCATGGATACGCTTATCCGTGCTCAACGTATGAAAGGCAAAAACACGCTTTGGCAAGTGGGTACTGACCACGCTGGTATCGCAACTCAAATGGTTGTTGAGCGTAAGATTGCTGCTGAAGAAGGCAAAACA
This sequence comes from Vibrio sp. Isolate34, assembly GCF_022397915.1. Lineage (GTDB taxonomy): Bacteria > Pseudomonadota > Gammaproteobacteria > Enterobacterales > Vibrionaceae > Vibrio. The sequence continues at coordinate 10,103 of NZ_JAKEUO010000018.1, forward strand.
AAACACGACTACGGCCGTGAAGCTTTCATCGACAAGATCTGGGAATGGAAAGGCGAATCAGGTGGCACAATCACTCAACAACTTCGTCGTCTTGGTGCATCTGTAGACTGGGATCGTGAGCGATTCACTATGGATGACGGCCTATCGGCTGCGACTCAAGAAGTGTTTGTTCGTCTGTACGAAGAAGACCTAATCTACCGTGGTAAGCGTCTAGTAAACTGGGATCCTAAACTGCACACTGCGATTTCTGATCTTGAAGTTGAAAACAAAGACAAAAAAGGCTTCATGTGGCACTTCCGCTACCCACTAGCGAACGGTGTTAAAACAGCGGATGGCAAAGACTACATTGTTGTTGCTACTACTCGTCCAGAAACCATGCTTGGTGATACTGGCGTAGCCGTAAACCCAGAAGATCCACGTTACAAAGATCTTATCGGTAAAGAGATCCTGCTTCCTGTTGTTAACCGTCTTATCCCTATCGTAGGCGATGAGCACGCAGACATGGAAAAAGGTACAGGTTGTGTGAAGATCACACCTGCTCACGACTTTAACGATTACGAAGTTGGTAAACGCAACAACCTACCAATGATCAACATCCTAACGTTCAACGCTGATATCCGTGATGCTGCTGAAGTATTCACAACCAACGGCGAAGAAAGCGATGTTTACTCAACAGATATCCCTGCTAAGTACCAAGGCATGGAGCGCTTTGCTGCTCGTAAAGCTATCGTTGCTGAATTCGAAGAACTTGGTCTTCTTGAAGAGATCAAAGATCACGACCTAACCGTACCTTACGGCGACCGTGGTGGTGTCGTTATCGAACCAATGCTGACTGACCAATGGTACGTACGTACAGCGCCTCTTGCTGAACCAGCTGTTAAAGCCGTTGAAGATGGTCAAATCCAGTTTGTGCCTAAGCAGTACGAAAACATGTACTTCGCGTGGATGCGTGACGTGCAAGACTGGTGTATCTCTCGCCAACTTTGGTGGGGTCACCGTATCCCAGCATGGTACGACAACGATGGTAAAGTTTACGTAGGTCGCACTGAAGAAGAAGTTCGTGAAAAGAACAACCTAGCGCCTGTTGTTGTACTTAAGCAAGACGACGACGTACTAGACACTTGGTTCTCTTCTGCACTTTGGACTTTCGGCACGCAAGGCTGGCCTGAAGACACTGAAGCACTGAAAACATTCCACCCATCTGAAGTACTAGTATCGGGTTTTGATATTATCTTCTTCTGGGTTGCTCGTATGATCATGATGACCATGCACTTCGTGAAAGACGAAGATGGTAAGGCTCAAGTACCTTTCAAAACGGTTTACATGACGGGCCTTATCCGTGATGAAAACGGCGACAAGATGTCTAAGTCGAAGGGTAACGTACTTGACCCAATCGATATGATCGACGGCATCGGCCTTGAAGAGCTCGTAGAGAAGCGTTGTGGCAACATGATGCAACCTAAACTAGCTGCTAAAATCGAAAAAGCAACACGTAAGACTTTCGAAAACGGTATCGAACCATACGGTACTGACGCACTGCGTTTCACTCTTGCTGCTATGGCTTCAACAGGCCGTGACATCAACTGGGACATGAAGCGTCTTGAAGGTTACCGTAACTTCTGTAACAAGCTATGGAACGCAAGCCGTTACGTACTGATGAATACAGAAGAGCACGATTGTGGCATGTCACTGTCTGCTGAAGACCGTGCAAACATGGAATTCTCTCTAGCGGATAAATGGATTGAATCTCAATTTGAAGTTGCAGCGAAAGAGTTTAATGCTCACCTAGACAACTACCGTCTAGACATGGCAGCAAACACGCTTTACGAATTCATCTGGAACCAATTCTGTGACTGGTACCTAGAGCTAACTAAACCTGTTCTTTGGAAAGGTACTGAAGCTCAGCAACAAGCGACTCGTTACACGCTTATCACGGTTCTAGAGAAGACTCTGCGTCTTGCTCACCCTGTTCTTCCTTACATCACTGAATCTATCTGGCAGAGCGTTATCCCGCTGATCGACGGCGTTGAAGGCCCTGACGCAGAAGAAAGAACAATCATGACTCAAGCGCTTCCTCAGTTTAACGAAGATAACTTCAATGCAGAGATCGTTGAAGACATCGAGTGGGTTAAGACTTTCATCACAGCTATCCGTAACCTACGTGCGGAATACGACATTGCACCAAGCCAAGGCTTAGAAGTAATGATCAAAGTCGCTGATGAGAAAGATGCTGCTCGTATCGAAGCAAACAAGATCGTTCTTAACTCTCTAGCTAAACTAGACGACATCAAAGTTCTAGCAGACGGCGAAGAGACTCCAGCTTGTGCAACTAAACTGGTTGGCAAATCTGAGCTGATGATCCCAATGGCGGGTCTTATCGACAAAGATGCAGAGCTTGCTCGTCTAGATAAAGAAGTAGCTAAGACTCACGGTGAGATTAAGCGTATCGAAGGTAAGCTAGGTAACGAAGGTTTCGTTGCTAAAGCACCAGAAGCAGTTATCGCGAAAGAGCGTGAGAAGCTTGAAGGCTACCAAGAGACGCTTGTTAAGCTTGAAGAGCAAAAAGCAACCATCGCTGCTCTTTAAAACTGAATGAACGAGGAGGCTTCGACCCTCTCGCTCTAGATAAAAAGGTTGGCCTTCATGGTCAGCCTTTTTTGTGCCCTAAGTTCCGGTCCAGTCACATCACTCCAGTTTATTGATAGCTTTTGCCTATCAAAACAATCTTAACTACCCATTAGCTTTAATGATAATAATTCTCAATAATAGCTCTATCGAAACAACACAACGACTGAGTAATTATCATGAAAAAGACACTAACCTTTGCTGCATTACATTTTACTATCGCATTTAGTGTCGCTTACGTACTAACAGGCGACATCTTAATTGGTAGCTTAATCGCTATGATTGAGCCTTCTGTGAATACCGTCGCCTTCTATTTTCATGAAAAGGCGTGGGCTCAAGTTCCAGCACTTAAAGCTCGTCAATGGATGACAAAGTTAAAAACAGCAAGCTTTGCGACCATTCACTTTAGTGTTGCCTTTACCGTAGTCTACTTGTTGACTGGCGATGCATTCATCGGCGGCGTGATGGCTTTGCTTGAGCCAACTTTAAATACAGTTGCTTACTACTTCCACGAGAAAGTCTGGTTACGAAAAGCTGACAACCAAATGGCACAACAACAATTCTGTTTGCACCAACATGCTTAGTCACCATATATTGGGTCACATATTAGTGACCCTTTCATAGGTAGAGCATGGAACAAATTGCTGAGTTCACCCTTAGAGCCATTACACCGCAAGACAACCCAAACATCGCACAAGTCATTCGCCAAGTTTCGGCTGAACATGGACTGACCGAAGATAAAGGCTATGGCGTGGCCGATCCAACACTCGATGATATGTATTCTGTCTATAGCCAAGCGAATGCAATGTACTGGGTGATCGAATATCAAGGTGAAGTAGTAGGTGGGGGTGGTTTTGCGCCATTAGCAGGCCGACCAGACGTGTGTGAGCTACAGAAAATGTACTTCTTACCACAAACCCGAGGGCAAGGTTTGGCAAAACGTATCGTAGCTCAAAGCCTAACACTGGCTAAGCAGCTTGGTTACCAGCACATGTATTTGGAAACAACGGAATGCTTGGGAGCTGCAATAAAACTCTATGAGAAACTGAAGTTTGAACACCTTAATTCAGCTTGGGGAGAAACGGGCCATGATGCTTGTGAAGTTGTCATGGCCAAAGCGTTATAAGTATCAGACGCCAATTGCTAGCTTTTAACGTAAAAAGTTACTCACGCAAGACGCTGGATTTAAGGCTACGAAAGAGCTCTCTTTCTGGCCATCAAGTTCAACTTCTAACTGGTATAAGTGCTTAGGGTTAGGCTTCTCGAGGTTAAATACCATGGGAGCCTCCACCTGAAACACAACACCGGTATGCTCAGCTCGCACATCTATCGGCATCACGAGTGTCATGCCGTTGAACTTAATTGATGCGGATACCAAACCTGCTTTTAGCGTCTGATAAATCACATCCACTTTAAACTCACAGCCACCACCGTGGTGCCAGATCTGCTCAGTGACAACTTGTTCTAGTTTGACGTTTCGAACGAACTGCAGGTACGGTGCTTGCCAAATCCCGATGCGTGAATCAGATTTAGCGATAGCCTGTGAAGATATAGACTCATCCATATCTTCCTCCAGTAACAGGCTCTCCTCTTCTTCAAGGAACAGGATCTCAAAACGGTTTCGGCCAGACTGCATATAAGGGCGGATATCTTTGCGATATTCAGCTTGGCTACCATCGCAATCAAACACGGCAACGCCATTCAGTCGCACTTCAGCAAAGTAATCGACACCCGCTACGACCAACTCAACGAACGGGCACGCCAACATAGCATCATCAACTTCAATGTCATGCATCAGGTGCCACTCTTGCTCTGCGATTTCATCTTCACTTAAGCTATCAGGGAGCTTTGAGCTTAATGGAGCAGGAAAGGTAATGTCATCTTGTGGGATAGAGAGATCCGTCAGTGGCGAAATTTGCCAAAGACCATCGAGAAGTAACCGCATATCATTCCTTGAGCCAGATCAATTTTGACCGCATTATAATGAATGAATGCATTTAAAGACATTTATTTTTCTGAGGATAAAAAAATGCCAGCTCTAGGCTGGCATTCTTTCAAACTGGGAAGAAATTACTCTTCGCCTTCATCATCTTCGTCAGGGTAGATAGCATCTTCACCTTCGTAGTAAGTGCCCCAACCGTCGTAGATAATGTCGAACTTCTCTGCAAGGTTCACAAGCTTCTCAACTTGCGCATCGATCGCTTCAGCATCTAGAGCTGACTGCATGGTTGCATCACAGCAAAGTAGCTTGTTGCCATCTTCGTCTTCTGTCTCTTCAGCTTCAAGCACTTCAAAGCCCATTTTGAATGCTTCAACAACTGCTTTCTCAAGCACTTCGAAATCTTCAGCAAATAGGTGATGCTCGATATCGTATAGAGCTTCAGGATCGCTACCATCTTCAATTAGTGCTGCAATGATGTCGCGAGTCTCTTCCTTTTGAAATTCAATTAATTCCGCTACTGATAGATATTCATCTTCGTGAGACATGTGTCTGCTCCAGAGTGTTGACTATGAAAAGATCAAATTTGATTGCCACGAAATATGGCACGGATCGTCCAGAAAAGCCACCCAGATCAGGCCTAGAAAGGTAAGTTTATCGCTAGATAGCGGGGACAAGATCAATTCAAAAGTGAAATCAAAATCACAGAAACAAATTTTCAACATTTTATTAACTGGCGTCTGTTTTAGCATTTCATCTTTATTGTCGCTTCAAGCGTATTTGAATAGAAATTGCGTGCTTAGTCACCACAGATGCATACGATGAACTGGTTTTGAGATGCATAAAACCTCAAGTTGCTTTCAAAAAGTGCATAATAGTGAATAAAAAATCATTAATAATAAGCAAAATAGATTTCAGGCAGGCTGCAGATAGAGCATAGATCCGCAAAAATGTTGTTCCATGCCAAACGTATTCAATTAGAATTTAACACCTATTTTCTATTTAAAAATGGTTTTTAGCTCGGATAATTTCAAAAATACTTCACTTTTACACGAGCTCTAAAACTTGCATATTACAATCAAGCTTGTCATAAATAGACGCTGGATTAAAAGTAAGGATGCAAAATGAGTAAGCTGTACGTTGGCTCCGAAGTCGGTCAATTAAGACGAGTTCTCCTAAATCGACCTGAAAGAGCACTCACCCACCTCACCCCTTCTAACTGTCATGACCTTCTCTTTGATGATGTGTTGGCTGTGGAAGCTGCTGGTGAAGAACACGATGCCTTTGCAGAGACACTGCGTAGTCAAGACGTAGAAGTACTACTGCTACACGACTTGCTTGTCGAAACGCTTGCCGTACCTCAGGCTCGTGAATGGCTGCTGAATACTCAAATCTCAGATTTTCGTTATGGTCCGACTTTTGCCCGTGACTTAAGAAGCTATCTTGCTCAAATGGATAATGAGCATCTAGCAACTATCTTACTCGGCGGCTTGGCTTATTCTGAGCTTCCAATCAAATCATCGTCGATGCTACCTAAGATGCATCGCCCACTTGATTTCGTTATCGAACCACTGCCGAACCACCTATTCACGCGTGATACCTCGTGCTGGGTTTATGGCGGTGTGTCGCTGAACCCAATGATGAAACCGGCTCGTCAACGTGAAACGAACCACCTGCGTGCTATCTACCGCTGGCATCCTGTGTTCGCCGGTCAAGATTTCATTAAGTACTTTGGTGATGAAGACCTTCACTACGACAACGCCAATATTGAAGGCGGTGACGTACTGGTTATCGGTAAAGGCGCGGTACTGGTTGGTATCTCTGAGCGTACCAAGCCACAAGGTGTCGAAAACCTAGCGGCTAGCTTGTTCCGTTCGGGTCAAGCAACCGAAGTGATTGCTATCGATTTACCAAAACACCGCTCTTGTATGCACCTTGATACGGTGATGACACACATGGATATCGACACTTTCTCTGTCTACCCTGAGATTGTTCGCAAAGATCTCGACACTTGGCGCCTAACACCTAAAGAAAATGGCGAGATGCGCGTAGAGAAAGCGGAAAACTACCTGTCAGCAATTGAAGGAGCTCTAGGCCTTGATCAGCTGAAGATCATCACGACTGGCGGTGACAACTACGAGGCTGAACGCGAGCAGTGGAATGACGCTAACAACGTACTGACTGTCAAACCGGGTACCGTTATCGGTTATGAACGCAATGTGTACACCAACGAGAAGTACGACAAAGCGGGGATCGAAGTTCTGACGATTCCAGGCAACGAATTAGGTCGTGGTCGTGGTGGCGCTCGTTGTATGAGTTGTCCTATCGAAAGAGACGGCATCTAAGCTGATAATTCAATAGAACAAGCACAGTTACTTATCTAGGCCAGTACCATCGTACTGGCCTTTTTTATCAAATAAATAAAATAAATATTCACAAATATAACATTTTTATGTTTAACTAAGTTCTTCATTGATTCTATATACGCAAGGAGCGAAAGATGGCCTTTAATCTTCGCAATCGTAACTTTCTAAAACTACTCGACTTTACTCCTAAAGAGATTCAGTTTTTACTCGACCTGTCAGCTGACCTAAAAAAAGCTAAGTATGCAGGTACTGAGCAGAAGAAGCTTACTGGTAAAAACATCGCTTTGATCTTTGAAAAGGCATCAACACGAACTCGATGTGCGTTTGAAGTCGCCGCTTTTGATCAAGGCGCTCAAGTATCTTACTTAGGCCCTTCGGGCTCTCAGGTCGGTCAAAAAGAATCAATGAAAGATACTGCACGCGTATTAGGCCGTATGTACGATGGCATCGAGTACCGTGGCTTTGGTCAGAGCATCGTCGAAGACCTTGGCGCTTATGCTGGTGTCCCAGTGTGGAATGGCCTTACTGATGAATTTCACCCAACTCAGATCTTGGCTGACTTCCTGACCATGCACGAACATGGTCGCGGTAAACACCTACACCAGATCAGCTTTGCTTACCTAGGCGATGCGCGTAACAACATGGGTAACTCACTGTTAGTCGGTGCTGCGAAAATGGGCATGGATATTCGCCTTGTCGCGCCAAAAGCCTTTTGGCCAGAAGAACAACTTGTCGAAGAGTGCCAAGCCATTGCACAAAACACTGGTGCCAAAATCACGCTAACCGAAGACGTTGCTGAAGGCGTGAAAGGTTGTGATTTCCTATACACCGACGTTTGGGTTTCAATGGGTGAAGCCCCTGAAGCTTGGGACGAACGTGTAGCAGTAATGAAACCATACCAAGTGAATATGGATGTCATTAAGCTGACTGGCAACCCTCAAGTGAAATTCATGCACTGCCTACCCGCTTTCCATAACAATGAAACAGTGATTGGTCAGCAAGTCGCAGACAAGTATGGAATGAACGGCTTGGAAGTGACTGACGAAGTGTTTGAATCTGACTACTCGATTGTATTTGATGAAGCTGAAAATCGCATGCACACCATCAAGGCAGTTATGGTCGCGACTCTTGGTCAATAGACAATAATGAAAGTAAACAAAAGCTTGATGTAATCGCTTGCGCTCACAAATTGAAAGCGTATAATTCTCGGCAATTTGTCTGAGAGTAGTGAAAATGACGCCAAGCAATGTTGTGATAAAACATAATGATATTGTGATAACACATAATAAAATTGTGAAAACACCTAATATTGCTCGCAAGCTAGCATGCTTGCCAGGCCGTCTATTCTGCTTTTCAGCACTTTTTTAAAGCCTCCCATTATGGGGGGCTTTTTTATGGCCAATACATTATTGTGGGGAAGAAGATCATGGCGAATTCGCTCTATCAAAAGCACATCATCTCAATTCCAGAGCTTTCTCGTGAAGAGCTAGAATTAATTGTTCAAACGGCAGGTCAACTTAAAGCTGAACCAAACCCAGAACTCATCAAGAACAAAGTTGTTGCCAGCTGCTTCTTCGAACCTTCAACACGAACTCGTCTCTCTTTTGAAACTGCGATTCAACGCATCGGTGGTGATGTGATTGGTTTCGACAGTGGCGGTAATACTTCACTGGCGAAGAAAGGTGAAACGCTAGCAGACTCAGTGCAGGTTATCTCTTCATACGTTGATGCTTACGTAATGCGCCACCCTCAAGAAGGTGCAGCACGCCTAGCTTCTGAATTCTCTAACGGCGTACCGGTTATTAATGCCGGTGACGGTGCAAACCAACACCCAACGCAAACGCTATTAGACCTGTTCTCTATCGCTGAAACACAAGGCCGCCTAGATAACCTTAACGTGGCATTCGTTGGTGACCTTAAGTACGGCCGTACAGTTCACTCTCTGACTCAAGCACTCGCGAAATTCGACAACATCTGTTTCTACTTTGTGGCGCCAGAAGCGTTGGCGATGCCTGACTACATTTGTGAAGAGCTTGATGAAGCGGGTATCAAGTATCAACTACTGACCGACATGGAAGATGTGATTCCTGAGTTGGATGTTTTGTACATGACTCGAGTTCAAAAAGAGCGCTTTGATGAGTCGGAATACGCGCACATCAAATCAGCGTACATCCTAACGGCTGCACTTCTAGAAAACGCACGTGATAACCTGAAGGTTCTACACCCCCTTCCTCGCGTTGACGAAATTACTATCGATGTAGATAAAACACCTTACGCTTACTACTTCCAGCAAGCCGAGAACGGTGTTTACGCGCGTGAAGCATTACTAGCCCTTGTTCTTAACGAAACGCTGTAGAGGAGAGATATCATGTCTAAAGAGACTCAATTAAAAGTTGAAGCAATCAGAAACGGTACTGTTATCGACCACATCCCAGCGAACATCGGGATCAAGGTGCTAAAACTGTTCGACATGCACAACTCTCACCAGCGTGTGACGATTGGCCTAAATCTGCCTTCATCGGCACTAGGTGGCAAAGACCTGCTTAAGATTGAGAATGTGTTTATCACAGAAGAACAAGCGAGCAAGCTGGCGCTTTACGCACCTCACGCGACAGTGAACCAAATCGAAGATTACGAAGTGGTTAAGAAGTTAGCCTTAGAACTTCCAGAGCAAATCAACGATGTGTTCGAGTGTCCAAACACTAACTGCATTACACATAACGAGCCTGTTGAAAGTAGCTTTAAGATCTTTGAAAAGAAAGAAGATATTCGATTGAAGTGTAAGTACTGCGAAAAAGTTTTCTCTCGCGAAATCGTGACAGAAAGATAACGTCATACGGCAACCCGTTTGAACGCAAAAACTATCAAATACCTCGCCTGTGCGGGGTATTTTGCGCTTTACCTAGCCTAAGTTTGAGGGCACACTGAAAAACGATTTTTATCTAATAACTGATGGAATAAACTAATGACTAAAGTACTTCACACAGAATCTGCTCCAGCTGCAATCGGCCCATACGTACAAGGTGTTGACCTTGGCAACATGGTACTGACTTCTGGTCAAATCCCAGTAAACCCAGCAACTGGTGAAGTATCTGCGGATATCGCAGTGCAAGCTCGCCAATCTCTAGACAACGTTCAAGCGGTTGTTGAAGCTTCAGGCCTGACTGTAAAAGACATCGTAAAACTAACGGTATTCGTTAAAGACCTAAACGACTTCGGCACAGTAAACGAAGTTTACGGCAAATTCTTCGATGAGCACGGCGTTGCAAACTACCCTGCACGTTCATGTGTTGAAGTAGCTCGTCTGCCAAAAGATGTAGGTATCGAGATCGAAGCTATTGCGGTTCGCAAATAGTCTTTCTGAATCTAAAATAAACGTCTGAGCATAAAGCTGAGCGTTTAGCTGATACAAAAAAGGTTGCCCTATTGGCAACCTTTTTTATTGTTCGTCGTTTTGCTCAATTACTTCTTGTTAAGCTCAACCACCTCTTTGTCTAGCTCTTCAAGTTTCGCAGCCATTTGCTCACGAGCTAAGTTAGCCAGTTCACGAACGTTAGACTTATCAAAACCTTCAGTGCTGATAGGTGGCAGCATCTCAACAATCACATGACCATTGTTCCAACGGTTTAGCTTCACGCCACCAGTTGAGCTACACACGATAGGAATAATCGGCAAGCCAGCGCCAATTGCAGCGTGGAAAGCACCCGTTTTGAATGGCAACAAACCACGGCCACGAGAACGCGTCCCTTCAGGGAACATCCATACTGAAACGTCGCTCTCTTTTAGGCTAGTCACTACCTGATCAATGGTACCCACCGCTTTACTGCGGTTAGCACGGTCAATAAGGATATTACCCGTCAGCCAGTAAAGCTGACCAAATAGTGGCATCCACACGAGGCTCTTCTTACCAACCGTCACAACTTTAGGCGTTACCGCTGATGAAATCGTGAATAGATCCCAGCTGTTCTGGTGGTTCGCCACATAAACATGTTGGCCACGAGAATAAGCATCTTCTGGGATACGAAGTTCTAACTTCATGCCGAAAATTTTCGACATACGGCCGAAGTAACGGCCGAAGGTAAATACGTGTTTCGGATTACGTGGGCTCAGTAAACAGTAACCACACCCAAATACAAACATAAGAATCGCAAATATCGCCACTGCGAAAATACGTAATATTGCTATCATTTTGTTCCTCACCAACCACTAAGCGGATTAATCTATTCGCACAAACACTGGCAATAGATTCACTTGCGGTAAATACAACTATAAAAAAGCCGAAACCAAGGTTCCGACTTTTGTGTTTTCATCTTACTGATTCATGAACTCACTAACCTAAGTTAGCTAGACTCACGAAATCGTGTAATGTTTGCGCCTAGGGCTGACAGTTTATCTTCAATCTTATCGTAGCCACGATCGATGTGATAAATACGGTCAACGATGGTTTCACCTTGAGCGATACAGCCTGCAATAACAAGGCTCGCAGATGCACGAAGATCCGTTGCCATTACTTGAGCGCCGCTCAGTTTTTCCGTTTCACCACAGATAGCCGTGTTGCCTTCGATTTCCGCTTTTGCACCCATTCGCTGTAATTCAGGAATGTGCATGAAGCGGTTTTCAAAGATAGTCTCAGTGATAACACCACTGCCCTTCGCCATCATGTTAAGCAGAGTAAACTGAGCTTGCATATCGGTTGGGAAACCAGGGTGAGGTGCTGTTACGATTTTCACCGCTTTCAGCTCACGACCGGTCATATCAAGGCTGATCCAGTCTTCGCCCGTTTCAACCTTCGCACCCGCTTCTTCAAGCTTCGCTAATGCAGCTTCAAGAAGATGAGCGTTAGTGTTACGACAAACAACTTTACCGCCAGATACTGCTGCTGCAACAAGGAACGTACCCGTTTCAATACGGTCTGCAACCACAGAGTGTTGACCACCACCAAGGCGTTCAACACCTTCGATAGTAATCGTGTCTGTACCTGCGCCAGAGATCTTAGCACCCAGCTTGTTTAGGAAGTCCGCGGTATCAACAATCTCAGGCTCACGCGCAGAGTTGTCTAATACTGTTTTACCTTCTGCGAGTGTTGCAGCACACATGATAGTGATCGTAGCGCCTACGCTTACTTTATCCATCACGATGTGCGCGCCTTTCAAACGGCCATCAACACTTGCTTTCACATAACCATCTTCCAATGTAATGGTTGCACCTAGTTGCTCTAGGCCATGGATATGAAGATCAACTGGACGAGCACCAATCGCACAACCACCAGGAAGTGACACTTGGCCTTCACCAAAACGAGCAACGAGAGGACCCAAAGCCCAGATAGAAGCACGCATTGTTTTTACTAAATCGTAAGGCGCACAAAATTCATTAATTTCGCTGCCATCAACGTGGACGCTACCGTTACGTGATACTTTCGCGCCTAAACGCTTTAGCAGTTCCATCGTAGTATCGATGTCACGTAGATGAGGAACGTTACTTACTTCCACTGGCTCTTCAGCAAGAATTGAAGCAAATAGGATTGGTAGCGCAGCGTTCTTTGCGCCAGAGATCGTCACTTCACCGCTTAACGGCTTGTCTGATCCAATAACTCGAAACTTTTCCATCATAAACCTTAAAGTGACATCAGTTTCTTATCACGTTCCCACTCTTCCGGCGTAAATGCCTTGATAGAAAGAGCATGGATGTCATTGCGTTGAATGTATTCCATTAGTGGGCCGTAGATTAGTTGCTGCTTCTTAACTCGATTCATGCCGTCAAAACATGGATCAACCGCAACAACTTCGTAATGACTGCCTTCACCCTTCACGATAATTTCTTGAAGGTTCAGTGCCTCTGCTAATAATTCTTGTACTTTTGTGCTGTCCACAAATAGCTCCTGCCTAATTTTTTATGTGTTCTGCCATCATTGGCTGGATATTGCTCAATTGGAACAACGTTCGTAATTGTTCTGGCACGAAACTGAGCATTATATGACAGTTTTGATTTTTTGCATGCTCTAATAAGTGAATTAGCATCACCATTCCTGCTGAATCGACTCGATTTATATGGCTAAGGTCAATTTTAACGCTCGATTCCGTTGTTTGCCACTTTTCCAATATACGCCAGATTGCAGGAACACTGTCTCGGTCGATATCTCCGAGAAGCTGATACTCTTTAGAGCTTAGCGCTTGCCATTGAGATTGGCTCATTATTTATTACTCTCAAAGCGAATCGGCTGTGCAGCCAGTTTCTCTAGCTCGTCAGCAACCGCTAAGATACCGTCTTGACGAATCTTAGTATTCCACTCTGATTGCTTACTCGACAGCAGGCTGATCCCCTCCGCAACCATATCAAATGCTTTCCACTCGCCCGACTTTTTGTCTTTGCGAAGCTTAAATTCAAGTTTGATGTTAGGTCGCGGTGAATCGATGATATCGACCTTGATGCTGGTAATACGACTGTCCGCTTTGATTTTTGGTTCAGGACCAAATTCAATTGTCTGATCAGTATATTGAGTCAGAACTTGAGCATAGGAAGAAACCAAGTATTTACGGAATGAGTCGATAAATACACGCACGTCTTTTCTATCTGCGCCTTTCAAGTTTGGTCCAAGTAACTTAAGTGCTGCATATTGCGCATTCACATAAGGCATCAACTCTTCTTCCACGATGACCTTCAATAATTCTGGGTCTTGGTGGATGTTGTCTTGTTCACTCTTTAAACGATCAAATGCAACTTCTGCTACTTGAGTCATCATCTGGTATGGCTGAGTACGATCAATCGACTCTGCAGCAAAAGCTTGAGCCGACATCAGAAAAGCGACGGCTGTCAGAAAGCATATCTTCAACAAGTTACTAGTCTTCAATAAGTTATTCGTCTTTAACATCTGCCTACTCCTTAGCTTCGCTATCATCAGAACCACCAACGCTATACAGCACTTGGCCAATCAAATCTTCTAGTACCAATGCTGACTTGGTGTCTTCAATCGAGTCACCATCAACCAACATCTCTTCATCATCAAAAATGAAACCCGGTACTAAGCTGATGTACTGCTCACCGATTAAGCCAGACGTTAAGATTTGAGCACTAGAGGTATCTGGAAATTGTGAGTACTTCGAATCAATAGACAATTGAACCACTGGCAGGTAGCTCTCAGTATCAAGTTCAATGCTTTGAACTCGACCAACAACCACGCCACCCACTTTCACAGGAGAACGAACCTTTAGGCTACCAATGTTGTCGAACGTCGCTTTTAAGTTGTAAGTATGGTTCGAACCTATACCTTTTACGTCAGCGACTTGAAAGATCATGATTAAGATTGCGCAAATTCCGGCAATAACAAAGGTGCCGACCCATAATTCTAATTTTCGAGTTTGTTGCATGATTAATTCCCAAACATCAATGCGGTAAGAACAAAATCTAGCCCTAATACCGCTAGAGAAGAGTGCACTACTGTGCGTGTGGTTGCCTGACTGATACCTTCAGAGGTTGGTACCGCATCATAACCATTGAAAAGTGCGATCCAAGTGACGGTGATAGCGAAGACCATACACTTGATCATGCTGTTACCAATATCTCGGCCCAGCTCAACAGAAGACTGCATCGCAGACCAGAAGCTACCGTGGTCAATGCCTTTCCAATCAACACCCACTAACTGACCGCCCCAAATACCTACCGCCATAAAGATCATAGCAAGCAATGGCATTGAGATAAGCCCGGCCCAAAGTCGTGGTGCAATAATGCGTTTTAGAGGATCAACGGCCATCATCTCAAGGCTTGAGATCTGCTCCGTTGCCTTCATTAAGCCAATCTCAGCCGTTAACGCCGAACCAGCGCGACCTGCAAACAGCAGCGCTGTCACTACAGGGCCGAGCTCTCGTAATAGAGAAAGAGCGACCATTTGACCAAGGTTGCCCTCAGCACCGTAATCAATGAGTACGACATAGCCTTGCAGGCTAAGTACCATGCCAATGAACAGACCCGAAACTAAAATAATAGCTAATGACTGAACGCCAACGCTATAAAGTTGTTTTACTAATAAAGGGAAGTTTTTTAGTCTCGGGATGCCAAACAAAGCCCCGAATAACATCAGGCTTGCTCGACCAAATGACTCACAAATCGCAAGTGTGCGTCTGCCGACACCCGCAATAGTTTTAGCAATCATATTAAAACAAATCCTTTTCTAGACTTTGTGCGGGGAATCTAAACGGCACCGGGCCATCAGCTTCACCTTGCAAGAATTGCTGCACTCTCGGGTCGTCATTGTTGTACAACTCTTCAGGCGTTCCCGCAGCAATGATTTTGCTATCGGCCATGAGATAAACCCAATCCGCAATACTCATTACTTCTGGAACATCGTGAGAAACGACAATCGAGGTTAAGCCCAACGCTTGATTGAGGTTACGGATAAGCTCAACCAAGACACCCATGGTGATTGGGTCTTGGCCAACAAACGGTTCATCGTACATGATGAGCTCTGGATCTAAGGCAATCGCACGTGCCAACGCCGCTCGTCTCGCCATACCGCCAGACAATTCACTTGGCATTAACTGTGCTGCCCCTCGTAACCCTACCGCCTCAAGCTTAAGTAATACGATGGTACGAATGAATTTTTCATTCAGTTCAGTGTGCTCTCGCAGAGGAAACGCCACATTATCAAACACATTGAGATCCGTAAAAAGTGCACCCGACTGGAAAAGCATGCTCATTTTTTTACGTGCTTGATACAGCTTTCGACGTGATAATGCAGGGATATTGTCACCATCAAACCAGACTTCGCCTTCATCTGGCGGCAATTGACCACCAATCAAACGCAGCAAGGTCGTTTTACCAATCCCTGACGGCCCCATGATTGCGGTTATCTTGCCTTGAGGTACCTCTAAACTTATATCATCAAAGATAACGCGATCACCGCGTGAAAAGCTGAGGTTCTTAACTTTCACAAGCTCAGTGTTCAACATATTTTTGTTGTTTCCTTGCTTTAAAAAACGCCATTTATAGCTGCAATAATAATGAGTCTACTTTAGAATTAAAAGCACTGTTCGATTAATTCATATTAAACAGAAAAGTATGGCAGGGATTTGAAAGCATTGAGAAATTATCCATTCGATTCTATTTCTTTACTACTAACTGGTAATTAATTTGTCGAGTGACTTCCCTTTTAACTAGCAACAAGTCAAAATTAGCGGTTAATTCTCCGTTTTTTATTAATTTTTAGGAATCATCATGCTTGAAGCGATTGCGTTTCTTATTATCGGTCTAGGTTTTTTGGTGTGGAGTGCAGATAAGCTGGTTTACGGTGCCGCAGCTCTCGCTCGAAACTTCGGTATTTCACCACTAGTTATCGGTATGACGATCTTAGCAATGGGGTCTTCGGCTCCTGAAATGATGGTTTCTGCAACTGCAGCCCTTGATGGCAAAACAGATACTGCCGTTGGTAACGTTTTAGGTTCAAACATCGCCAACATCGCTCTGATTTTAGGTATTACAGCGCTGATTAAGCCATTATCTATTAGCTCAGGCGTGATTCGTCGTGAACTCCCATTAATGATCGGTGTCACTCTACTAGCGGGCGCCCTATTGTGGGACAACCACCTAGGCTTCTATGAAGGCGTGTTGTTGTTTGTTCTTTTTGCCGCGTTTTTGTTTGCTATGCTGCAAATCAGCCGCAGCGAGAAAAAGAACGGCGATGCTTTCCTTGATGAGCAAGAATCAGAGATCCCAGAAGGCGTAAGTAACCCTAAGGCTGCAATGTGGGTCGTGATTGGTCTGATCGTCCTACCTTTAGCTGCTGATATGCTGGTAGATAATGCGGTAATCATCGCGAAATTCTTCGGCATGAGTGACCTTGTGATTGGTTTAACCATCATTGCTGTTGGTACTAGCCTTCCGGAACTTGCAGCATCACTGGCTGGTGTAATGAAAGGTGAAGACGATATGGCCGTGGGTAATATCATCGGTTCAAACGTATTCAACATCCTTGCTGTTATGGGTATCCCGGGCATCTTGAATCCTTCAATCTTGAGCGAGTTTGCGATGGGCCGTGACTTCTGGGTAATGCTAGGTGTCTCACTACTGCTTGTTGTGATGGCACTAGGAAAATCTCGTAGCGTGAATCGTATTGAAGGCGGCGTGTTAATCGTAACGTTCGTGGCCTACCAAAGTTACCTACTAATGAACATGTCGGCTTAATTGTTGATTTAACTTCCCGTACTTGGAGTATTTGATGTCTCAGCCATTTGATTATCGCAGTGTTGCCAAACAAGTTTTGGAAACCGAAGTTGCAGGTCTTACTCAATTAGACCAATATTTTAATGATGATTTCTGCAAGGCTTGTGACCTTATCTTGAACAACAAAGGCAAAGTTGTTGTGATGGGCATGGGCAAATCAGGCCACATTGGCAACAAAATCGCGGCAACGCTGGCAAGTACCGGAACATCGGCTTTCTTTGTACACCCGGGTGAAGCGGCACATGGCGATTTAGGCATGATCGAGCCGGGTGATATTGTGATTGCGATATCCAACTCAGGTGAATCGGGAGAGATCCTCAGCCTATTCCCAGTATTAAAACGCCTGAACATCAAGATCATCAGCATGACAGGTAAGCCAGCATCGAACATGGCGACCTTATCTGATATCCATTTACAAATTTCAGTACCAGAAGAAGCGTGTCCACTGGGCTTAGCCCCCACCACCAGTACCACGGCGACGTTGGTTATGGGTGATGCATTAGCCGTTGCACTTTTGCAGGCTCGAGGCTTTACCGCTCAAGACTTTGCATTGTCTCATCCAGGTGGCGCTTTAGGTCGTCAACTGCTGTTAAAACTAGACGACATCATGCACACAGGAGATGCACTCCCTGTTGTTGCACCAAATGCGCTAGTACGAGATGCTCTGTTAGAGATATCTCAAAAAGGCTTGGGCATGACAGCCATCGTTGGTGAAGATGGCCAAATGGCCGGTATTTTTACCGATGGTGATTTACGCCGAATCCTAGACAAGCGCGTTGATATTCATAACACGCAGATCGGCGACGTAATGACACTTAACCCAACTGTAGCAGAACCCAACATGCTTGCGGTTGAGGGCCTTAACTTGATGCAAGCTAAGAGCATCAACGGCTTGATGTTGTGCCAAGAAGGCAAACTGGTTGGAGCGCTAAACATGCATGACTTACTGAAAGCAGGAGTAATGTAATGACACAGACAGTCGAAACTCTATACGGCACGGTCGATGCTGATGTATTTGCAGTAGCAAAAGAGATCAAACTCCTAATTTGCGATGTCGATGGTGTGTTCTCTGATGGTCGCATCTACATGGGCAACAACGGTGAAGAGCTAAAAACCTTCCACACTCGTGACGGTTACGGCATCAAATCACTGATGAACGCGGGTATTGAAATCGCGATCATCACTGGCCGTAAATCTCAGATTGTTGAAAATCGAATGACGGCTTTGGGTATTAAACTGATTTACCAAGGTCAGGACGATAAAGTTAAGGCATACCAAGATATTTGCGATAAGCTTTCTGTAAATCCTGAAAACACAGGTTACATCGGCGACGATCTGATCGACTGGCCTGTGATGGAAAAAGTTGGCTTGAAGGTCTGTGTAGCAGATGGTCACCCGCTACTTGCAAAGCGAGCAAACTACGTGACAACCATTAACGGTGGTCATGGTGCGGTACGTGAAGTTTGCGACCTTATTTTACAAGCAAGAAATGAACTCGACGTGCATAAAGGTTTAAGCATATGAGTTTTACTCGTATTATCTATTTAATACTAATATTTATTGCCTCTTGGTCGACCTATTATCTGTACGACAAAGAGCAAATATCGACGATACAAGTAGCTCCAAATTTGGAGCTGCCCGCGTTTAGTGGCAAAAGTCTAAACAACATTAGCTATGACCAATCTGGTATCCGTAGTTATCAGGTTGAATCGACCTATTTAGAACACTACTCAGTGGTTGGCGACACGCACTTTCAAAACCCAGTCCTTTCTGTATTCCGTGAAGGACACACGATTGAATGGCAAGTCACCGCTGATCGCGCGATTATGGACGAGAATCAAGTTGTCACTTTTTATGACAACGTAGTAGCAAAGAACCTGCTGCCAGAAGCGAGCTTCGATACGATGACCACAGATAAAATGGTTGTTGAGCTGACTAGCCGAGATTTTTATTCAGAGACTCCGGTCCATATGATCGGTACATTTTTTGAAACTGAGGGGCAAGCAATGAAGGGTAACTTCGGTACCAACAATGCAACCCTCTTTAATTCTGTTCAAGGTAGATATGAAACTCTTACACCTTAGTTTATTCGCTTTGACCCTTGCGGCGCCTAATGTCTATGCTCTTTCTTCGGATAGCGAGCAGCCTGTCTACATTGACTCAGACAGCCAGCAATTGGATATGAAAAGTAACCAAGTGACTTTCCTTGGTGATGTGAACCTTAAGCAAGGTAGCATCAACATCAATGCCGATAAGGTTATTGTTACTCGTAACGCCGTAAATGGTGAGATTGAAGAAATTCAAGGCTTCGGTAAGCCAGCAACCTTCTCTCAGCTGACTGACGACGGGAAGACACTCTACGGTGAGGCTGACGACCTGCATTACCAGCTTGTTGCTGACCGATTGATCATGACAAAGAATGCGATGCTATCTCAAGATGGCAGCATCATTCGTGGCTCTAAGATCACTTACCAGATCGGCTCTCAGAAATTAGTCGCTGACAGTGGTGAGAACAAACGTGTGTCAACGGTTTTACAACCAACGGAAGTGAATAAGTAACGATGGCTGTCTTAAAAGCAAAAAACCTAGCGAAAACATACAGCAAGCGTAAGGTAGTAACCGACGTTAGCTTGCAGGTGGAGTCAGGTCAGATTGTTGGCCTGCTTGGACCAAACGGTGCAGGTAAAACCACGTCGTTTTATATGATTGTTGGTCTGGTTGCGCGTGATGAAGGCACCATTAGCATTGATGACCGAGACATCAGTATCTTGCCAATGCACAGTCGTTCACGTCTTGGTATCGGTTACCTGCCTCAAGAAGCGTCTATCTTCCGTAAGTTGTCTGTAGAGAACAACATCATGGCAGTTTTACAAACCCGTGATGAGATGACCAACGAACAGCGTCAAGATAAGCTAGAAGACCTACTAGAAGAGTTCCACATCCAACATATCCGCACCAGCAATGGTATGGCTCTGTCGGGTGGTGAGCGTCGTCGTGTTGAGATTGCTCGTGCACTAGCAGCAAACCCGCAGTTCATTCTATTGGATGAACCATTCGCTGGTGTTGACCCGATCTCAGTAATCGATATCAAAAAAATCATTGTTCATCTGCGCGATCGCGGCTTGGGCGTTTTGATTACCGACCACAACGTGCGTGAAACTTTAGACGTGTGTGAAAAAGCTTACATCGTAAGCCAAGGACACCTGATCGCTGAGGGTACTCCTGAAGATGTTCTCAATAACGAACAAGTTAAACAAGTTTATCTAGGCGAACAATTCCGTCTATGATTATATAGAGAGTATCGAGAGTTCTAAGAATAATAACTAGGTAAGTAACACTGAATGAAACCCTCATTACAACTTAAGCTAGGCCAACAGTTAGCAATGACTCCTCAATTGCAGCAAGCGATCCGTTTGTTGCAGTTGTCTACTTTAGATTTGCAACAAGAGATCCAAGAAGCACTTGAATCTAACCCACTACTCGATGTCGAAGAAGGCAATGAAGACACGCCAACATCGGAAGAAAAACCTAGCAGTGACGAGAAAGAAACAGTTGAAGCCACAGAGCAAGACTTACCTGACAGCTCAGACTTAATCGAAAAATCAGAGATTGGCAACGAACTCGAAATCGACACAACTTGGGAAGATGTCTACAGCGCAAACACCGGTAACACTGGCATTGCGATTGATGACGATATGCCTGTTTATCAAGGCGAGACCACACAAAGCCTGCACGATTACCTACTTTGGCAACTCGATCTAACCCCCTTCACTGATACTGACCGAAGCATTGCTTTCGCGCTCATTGACGCCATCGACGACTATGGCTACCTCACCGTGTCTTGTGAAGACATCCTTGAAAACTTCGATAACGAAGAGATCGAGCTTGATGAGATTGAAGCCGTTCGTAAACGAATTCAGCAATTTGACCCATTAGGCGTTGGTTCAGTGAACCTGCAAGATTGCTTGTTACTGCAACTAGCAACCTTCCCACAGGATACACCTTGGCTTGAAGAAGCTAAGTTAGTGCTTACTAGCCATATCGACCAACTCGGTAATCGTGATTACAAACTCGTCATCAAAGAGACCAAGTTGAAAGAAGCAGAACTACGTGAGGTTCTGCAGCTGATTCAACAACTGGACCCACGACCTGGCAGCAAGATTACGCCAGATGAAACCGAATATGTGGTTCCAGATGTGTCTGTATTTAAAGACCTTGGCAAATGGTTAGTAACCATTAACCCTGATAGCGTGCCTAAGTTGAAAGTGAATCAGCAATACGCCGATCTGGGTAGCAAAGGCAACAGCGCTGACAACCAATACATCCGTTCAAACTTGCAAGAAGCAAAGTGGCTAATCAAAAGCTTAGAAAGCCGAAATGAGACGCTACTCAAAGTTGCGCGATGCATTGTTGAACATCAGCGTGATTTCTTCGAACATGGCGAAGAAGCGATGAAGCCAATGGTACTTAACGACGTTGCATTAGCCGTTGATATGCATGAATCCACAATCTCTCGTGTGACGACTCAAAAGTTCATGCATACGCCTCGTGGCATATTCGAACTCAAATACTTTTTCTCAAGCCATGTCAGTACTGACAATGGCGGTGAATGTTCATCTACAGCAATTCGCGCGCTCATTAAGAAGCTCGTCGCGGCAGAAAACACCGCGAAACCTCTAAGTGATAGCAAGATTGCTGCTTTACTGGCTGACCAAGGAATTCAGGTAGCTAGACGTACGATAGCGAAATACCGTGAGTCTCTGGGCATTGCCCCATCGAGTCAGCGTAAACGCCTGTTATAAATAATTTAGCCCGTAGTTTCGTTAAGCCATTTATAACTAGGCAACCAACTGAAAAGGAAAGTCTATGCAAATCAATATTCAAGGCCATCACGTTGATCTTACCGATTCAATGCAAGACTATGTTCACACCAAATTCGACAAACTTGAGCGCTTCTTTGATCATATCAATAGCGTTCAGGTTGTTTTAAAAGTTGAGAAAATCAATCAAATCGCAGAAGCTACCCTGCATATAAATCAAGGGGAAATCCATGCGACAGCAACAGATGAAAGCATGTATGCCGCGATTGATTCATTGGTTGATAAACTCGTTCGCCAACTCAACAAGCACAAAGAAAAGCTAAGTAGTCACTAACATGCAATTAAGCGAAGTACTTTCATTGGACTGCACCAAAAGTGCAGTCCAATGCACAAGCAAAAAAAGAGCCCTTGAGCTCATCAGTCAGATCGCAGCAGAAAGCTGTGGTCAAGATTCAACAGAGCTGTTTGAGTGCATGTTGAGCCGTGAGAAAATGGGCAGTACAGGTATTGGTAATGGCATAGCTATTCCCCATGCTCGTATGAATGTCAGTGATAAAGCGATTGCTGTATTACTGCAATGCCAAGATCCAATCGAATTTGATGCTATTGATAATCGTCCTGTCGACCTACTATTTGCTCTGCTTGTTCCAAGTGAACAGTGCAAGGAGCATCTAAAAACCCTTTCATGTATGGCAGAACGACTTAACGACAAGCAGACTCTTAAACAGTTGCGTAATGCTCAAAGCGATCAAGAGCTTTACGACATCATGATTCAAGTGCCAACTTGCGAGCAATAACATGCGATTAATCGTGGTTAGTGGCCAATCCGGGGCCGGTAAAAGTGTTGCGCTACGAGTCCTTGAAGACTTGGGGTATTACTGTGTTGATAACCTACCCGTAAATCTGCTCAACGACTTCGTCGAATCGGTACGCGAGATCAATCAAAACGTCGCCGTGAGCATTGATATTCGTAACCTACCGAAAGAGCCTCAGTTAGTCACAGACACGCTAGAGCAACTTGAAGCTGCCACTGATATTGACGTGAACGTCTTGTTCCTCGATGCCAGCAAGCAGACGTTACTCAAGCGCTACAGCGAAACACGCAGAATCCACCCTCTATCAATCGGCCAAGAAAAGCTCTCTCTTGAACAAGCGATTGATTTAGAAAAGACACTCCTGACACCTCTTGCTGAACAAGCCAGCATTGTGATCGACAGTAGTGACTGCAACCTCTACGAATTGAGTGAAAAGGTTCGCTTTAAAGTTGAAGGCAAAGAGAAGCAAGAGCTCATTATTGTCTTTCAATCATTCGGTTTTAAGTATGGCCTGCCAAGTGACGCTGACTATGTGTTTGATGTTCGCTTCTTGCCTAACCCTCATTGGGAACCAGATTTACGACCATTAACGGGCCTCGATGCTCCGATTCACTCTTTCCTAGAAAAACACCCAGAAGTAATTGAACTCAAGCAACAGATTCAAGGCTTTGTTGAGCAGTGGCTACCAATGTTAGAGAAAAACAATCGCAGTTACCTAACGGTAGCCATTGGTTGTACTGGTGGTAAGCACCGCTCGGTGTATCTAACGCAGAAAATTGGCGAATACTTCGAACAACTTGGTCATCAAGTTCAAATCAGACATGCCTCTCTAGAGAAGCACCAACAGGGCTAACCATGGAATTAACTCGAACTGTACTGATCCAAAACCGTTTGGGTCTTCACGCTAGAGCGGCCGTAAAGTTGGTTGAGCTTGCACAAAGCTTTGATGCCACTATCACAATTCATAGTGAAGAAGATAAAAGTGCCACCGCAGACAGCGTAATGGGACTATTGATGCTGGAGTCAGCCCAAGGCCAACACATCACGATTCAAGCTTCGGGCACTGATTCACAACAAGCACTTGATGCCGTTTGCCACCTTATCGAAGATAAATTTGATGAGGGTGAGTAGCCAAGACGCTTAACTCGTAACGCCGCAAACTCAAACGGTGAACCAACCTATATTAAATCTTAGTTCTACCTAAGTTTATGATTTAAATAAGCCCTAGAATTAAGTTACTATTCCAAGCATTGTAAGAATAATGAGATAGGAGGAAAATATGGCAGAGCAATTAGAATTCGACCAAGCTCACCAAACCCTCCAAGAAGTCAGCGAAGCCCTAGAAAACGGCCGATTTGTTCACGTACGCCGACAACTTCAGGACATGGAACCTGAGGATATTGCACACCTTTTAGAAGCCTCCCCTCGCAAAAGTCGTGACGTACTCTGGCAACTCACCGATCCAGAAGACTACGGTGAAATTCTTGATGAACTAAACGAAGACGTCAAAGATGCTCTTGTGTCAAAAATGGCACCAGAGACCTTGGCCGAAGCAACCGAAGGCATGGAGACCGATGACGTCGCGTACGTACTTCGAAGCCTGCCCGACGATGTATCTCGCGAAGTCCTTTCTCAAATGGACTCCGCCGATCGTGCACTAGTTGAAACCGCCCTGTCGTACCCAGAAGATTCTGCTGGTGCGATCATGAATACCGACGTAATCACGATTCGTGGTGATGTCGATGTCGATGTTGTATTGCGTTATTTACGTATGCGTGGCGAACTGCCTGATGCAACCGATGCTCTGTATGTCATTGATGAAGAAGAGCGCCTTATTGGTAACTTGTCACTGACCACACTGATTACGACTCAGCCTGATATCGCCGTTTCAGAAGTAATGGACGATGCCGATGAAGCCATCTCAGTAGAGACCAGCGCGTCGGATATCGCGAGCTTATTTGAGCGTCGCAACTGGGTTTCAGCACCGGTTGTCGATAGTAACCAGCACCTTGTGGGTCGTATCACCATCGATGACGTGGTTGATGTTATCCGTGAAGATGCCGAACACTCAATGATGAGTATGGCGGGTATGGACGATGACGAAGATACCTTCGCACCGGTCGTAAAATCTGCTCGTCGTCGTAGTGTCTGGCTTGGTGCTAACGTACTCGCGGCACTGGCGGCAGCATCTGTATCAAACATGTTTGAAGCAACGCTCGACCAAATGGCAGCGATTGCGGTTCTGATGACTATTGTACCTTCGATGGGCGGGGTTGCTGGTAACCAAACCGTTGCACTTGTGATTCGTGGTTTAGCACTCGGGCATATCGGTGACAGTAACAAACGCGAACTGCTGCTCAAAGAAGCAGCTATCGGCTTCCTCAACGGCGTTCTATGGGCCGTTATCATTGGTGGTATTGTGGTAGCTTGGAAAGGTAACTGGATACTGGGAGGCATCATCTCAGCAGCGATGATGACCAACTTGATTGTCGCTGGTATTGCCGGTGTAACCATCCCTGTGATGCTGAAGAAGATGAATATCGACCCGGCATTGGCAGGTGGTATGGCACTCACAACGGTTACTGATGTTATTGGCCTATCCGTGTTCTTGGGCTTAGCGACCATACTGATCTAGTTAGCATAAGCAGCTAGCCACTTGTGGCGAAATACAAAAAACAAAAAGGGAACCATCGGCTCCCTTTTTTAATTCATCAGATTCGCTTTAATTGAATTACTCGCCCGCAACTTTCATCGACTCAAGCAAGATAGAACCCGTTTGAATCTGTGAACGCGTTTCAACATCGTTGCCGACTGCAACGATCTGATTAAACATATCTTTTAGGTTACCCGCAATCGTCACTTCTGATACTGGGTATTGGATCTCTCCGTTCTCAACCCAGAAACCTGCAGCGCCACGAGAGTAATCACCCGTTACTGTGTTTACGCCTTGCCCCATCACTTCAGTGACTAGGAAGCCAGTACCCAACTCTTTAAGCATCTGCTCAAAGTTTTGACCTGTCGACTTAACGAACCAGTTATGAATACCACCAGCGTGACCGGTTGGTGTCATATCCATTTTACGTGCTGCGTAACTCGTTAGTAGGTAAGTCGCTAAAACACCGTCAGTGATGATTTCACGATCTTGAGTGAACACACCTTCGCTATCAAATGGGCTTGAAGCCAAACCACGCAGGATATGAGGGCGCTCAGAGATGTTGAACCAATCTGGCAAGATTTTCTGACCTAGATGATCCAATAGGAAGGATGCTTTGCGATACAGGTTACCACCGCTGATCGCCATCACTAGGTGACCAATAAGGCCAGTAGCTACATCATTGGCGAACATGATCGGGTATTGACCTGTTGCTAGCTTTTTAGCATCTAAGCGGCTAATCGTCTTTTCTGCAGCTTCCTGACCGACACGCTCAGGCGTCCACAGCTCGTCACGGTGACGTGCAACGGTGTAGCTGTAGTCACGTTCCATTTCACCATTAGCACCCTGACCAATCACGCAACAGCTCGTGCTATGACGGCTAGATGCATAACTTGCTAGCAGACCGTGGCTGTTACCATAGACCTTAACACCGTAGTGGCTGTCGTAACTTGCGCCATCACTTTGTTTGATCTTGTCGCTATAAGCTAATGCTTGCTTCTCAGCAGCAATCGCAATCTCAGCGGCATAGTCTGGGTTTGGTTCATCAGGGTGAAAAAGGTCCAAGTCTGGAATCTCTTTCACCATGTATTCTTTTGCTGCAGGGCCTGCGAACGGGTCTTCTGAGGTGTACTGAGCGATATCGAGTGCAGCTGCGACTGTTTGAGCAATCGCTTTTTCACTCAGATCAGATGTAGATGCACTGCCTTTTTTCTGGCCGCGATAAACAGTAATGCCTAGCGCACCATCACTATTAAATTCAACGTTTTCCACTTCACACATGCGTGTTGAAACACTCAAACCCGTTGACTTAGTAATAGCGACCTCAGCGGCGTCGGCACTCACAGAGGCCATGTCCAACGCTTTTGCAACTGCGGCTTCTAGATCAACTCTTTGCTGGGCGACTTGCTGTTTTACATCCATATCTATTCTAATTTTGTAGGTCAATATTACGTAGGATAACAAGAATTTCGCTTTCTCCCCAAGATTCTTGCTAAAATAGGCAATATATTCGTTTGAGATAGTGACATAGGCAGAAAAGATGGCTCGCAAAAACCAAAAAGCTCCATGGGAACCAGAAGAAGAAATCATCTGGGTAAGTAAAACCGAAATGAAAACGGACATGGAAGCCCTACAGAAACTAGGGGAAGAACTTGTTACCCTAAAGCCATCAGTATTAGAGAAGTTCCCTCTGTCTGAAGATTTGGCACTCGCGATTAAAGACGCACAACGCTTTAAGAACGAAGCAAAACGTCGCCAGCTTCAATACATTGGTAAGATCATGCGTAACATCGACCCAGAGCCAATTCAAGCGGCATTGGACAAGGTACGTAACAAGCACTCACAAGCAACAGCTGAGCTACACAAGCTTGAGCAACTGCGTGATCGTGTTGTTGCTGAAGGCGATGCTGCCATTTCAGAAGTCATGGACATGTACCCTGAAGCAGACCGTCAGCGTCTTCGTCAGCTAGCTCGCCAAGCTAACAAAGAGAAATCAGCGAACAAGCCAGCAAAGGCTTCTCGTGAGATCTTCCAAATCTTAAAAGAGCTAAAGCTAGAAGACTAATCTTTGTCGCTTTACTCAGCAAGATAATAAAAGACCTAGCGCATGCTAGGTCTTTTTGTTTTAGGCGTACTCAGTATCAAAACACATTCAATATCAAAACTAAGCGATCACTCACCCGCTTTCACAAACGAGCTCAGTTCAGGTTGTGGGTGGTCAGCGGTAAGCTCGGCTATCGAGTCTTCAACCAGCACCTTCCCCAATGCGACAAACACAAACTTGTTCGCAATACTGCGCGCATCACCTAAGTGGTGTGTCACCATCAAGACGGTGATGTTACGCTCTGCGGCTAATCGTTTTACCAAGATCAACATCTCTTCACGTAGCAAAGGATCAAGCGCAGAAAAAGGTTCATCAAGCAGCCAAATGTCATGTGGTTGAACAAAACAACGCGCCAGTGCGACACGCTGACGTTGACCGCCTGATAAGTGCTCAGGCAGCCTATCTAAGTACTCCGCAACACCCACTTGTGCAGCGGCTTGCTCAACATCGAGCTTTTGGGTTGCCGTAAGCTTTAACCCCGGATGCAAGCCTAAGCCAATATTTTCACGTACCGTGAGGTGAGCAAATAGATTGTGTTCTTGGAACAACATCGCCAGCGGGCGTTGGTACGCTTCTTTGCCAATCAACGATTGTCCTGCCACCGAGATCTCACCCGATGTTGGCTCAATAAACCCCGCAACCAATGCAAGTAGCGTTGATTTGCCCGCACCACTTGGCCCCATCAGAGCAACAATATCGCCCTGCTCTGCTTGGAAATCAAAACTAAACAACTCTTGGTGATAGTGGTAATCCACATCTTTCATCACTAACATCATCGGTTCCTTAACTCTTTAGCTTTGAGCTTCGAGTAAACAAAAATTCAATCAGACTAAAACTGCCCACACTCAGTAACAGCAAACTTACTGACACCACTGCTGCCGCTTCCATTTGATAGCTGCCTAACAATTGGAATAGATACAAAGGCAGAGTTCTAAAGTCTTGGCTACCAAACAAGGCAATCGCACTTAAGTCACCCATCGCCAGCATAAAGCTGATTGAGAATGCTTGCGCCATTGGTTTACGTAGCGCACGCCACTCTACCAGTCTAAAACGAGTGAAGCCTGTCATTCCTAAGCTTGCACACACATACTGATACTGCTGAGAAAGATGCAGCATAGGTTGAGCTAAGGTTTTAATCACGTAAGGCAGCGCCATCAAACTGTTTACGGCAATCACGATAAAGAAAGCCAAGCTGAACACATCGGTAACCGAGCGCAATAATAAGAACAGGCCCGTACTGATCACCAAGCCCGGCGTCACCAAAATGATAGTGCCAATCAGCTCAATCTTATCCGCTCTAAAGTTCTTGTTCTGCAAACGCCATGCGCGACTGGTCAGAAGGATCGCGATACCAATACCAACGGCGATAATACTTGCGAGGGAAGCAACACGAACCGAGGTCATTAACGCTGCCCAAAATGGCTCGCTGCTCAGTACAATGAGCGCCTGAGAGTTAATACCACTTAGAATAACCATGGCTAATGGCGGCAATACCAGCATTGAGACTATGATGATCCAAAAGCTATCCCAAGCTTTTGACCACCAGCTGTCCTTAACCAAATACTTCTCTTCCGACAGCTGACTAGCCGTCACAGATATAGGCTTGGACAAACGCTGAATACTCACCGCTAATACGCCACACAGCAGCATTTGCCATATCGCGAGTAACGCGCCAGCTTGCAGGTCAAAGTCGAATTTGATTGCTTGATAGATGGCGAGCTCAATGGTGGTCGATTTCGGACCACCACCCAACGCCATCACGGTAGCAAAGCTGGTGAAGCACAACATGAAGACCAAGCCACACACATGCGGCAATTGCTGTCTTAGCCTCGGCCATTCAACCCATTTGAATTTATTCCAATGACTCATACCTAAGTGAGCACACAGTTTATGCTGCTCGGCAGGCACAGTATCTAACGCTTGCAAAAGTAAGCGACTGGCATAAGGCAGGTTAAAGAAAACGTGCGCCAACAAAATACCATTCAAGCCATAAATCGAGAATGGTAGCTCAATGTCGAAGTTAGCTAAGAACTTAGCTAACCAACCACTATTGCCGTAAATCGCTAGCAAACCAAACACGCCGACTAACACAGGCAGAACCAAGGTCGACGCGAACAATCTTAATAACAAGGCTCGTCCAAAAAACTGTCTGCGGCATAAAGCGTGTGCAATAGGTATAGCAAAGCCAACACTCAGCACTGTTGAGAGTGTCGCCTGATAAAAGCTGAATTTCGTTACATGCCAATAGTAAGGATCGGACCATACTTGGCTGATATCAAGAGAAGGGGCATTGCTAAGCAATGCCCCAACTGCTGAAACCACGAAGGCGGTAATGAGTATCGCAACCCAGATCCCTACCTTAGGTGTTTTCTTTATCATAAATTGATTTTTTACCGTAAATGGTTCACTCCAAACATCACGAATGAACCTTTAAATACAGAAAGCGAGTTTTTAAAAGTACGTTAGAAAGTAAGTGCACTCTGCCATTCACGAATCCAAGGCTTACGCTTCTCGGCGATCTCTTCAGAGCTAAAGCTCAACGCTGTCTGCGGTACTGTTAACTGCTCAAAGCCTTTTGGTAACTCAACATCTGTTACTGGGTACATCCAGTTACCTGTAGGCATCGCCGATTGGAACTCATCACTTAGGATAAACGCCATAAACTCATCAGCAAGCTTTTCGTTCTTACTGCCTTTAACCTTAGCGGCTACTTCCACTTGAGTGTAATGCCCTTCTTCGAAGCTCGCTGCTGCGTACTTAGAATCGCTCTCTGCAATGATATGGTAAGCCGGAGAAGTTGTGTAAGACAGAACCAAGTCAGACTCACCTTCTAGGAACATAGAGTAAGCTTCAGACCAACCTTTAGTTACCGTAACGGTTTTCTGAGCTAGCTTCTTCCAAGCTGTCGTTGCTTCATCACCGTAAACCGATTTCATCCATAACATCATGCCTTGGCCAGGTGTTGAAGTACGTGGATCTTGGTAGATAACCTTCAGATCATCACGCTGCTCAACCAGCTCTTTCAGGCTCTTAGGCGGGTTGGCGAGTTTCTCTGTGTTATATACAAACGCAAAGTAACCAAAGTCATAAGGTACAAAGGTCTTATCATCCCAACCATTAGGTAGTGTTACTGATGAAGTATCAACCTTATGCTCAGCCAATAAACCCGTCGCTTTCGCTTCAGCCATTAGGTTGTTGTCTAGACCTAATACGATGTCAGCCTTGCTGTTGCCGCCTTCAAGGCGTAAGCGGTTTAGAATAGACACGCCATCTTCTAGCGCGACAAAGTTCACATCACAGCCGCACTTCTCTTCAAATGCTTTTTCAACAGCAGGACGAGGGCCCCAATCCGCAGCAAAAGAGTCATAGGTGTATACAGTCAAAGTGTTGTCTGCAGCGAAGGCAGAAAAAGAGATCGCTGTAGTAACAGCAAGGGTAGTTAATGTGAATTTCACTGGACGCTCTCCATGGTCTGAGCGGCACAGGTTTGAGGGAGGAGAACGGTAGAGGTTGTTCCTAACTCAATTCCTACGCCAGCATTATCTGGTTCAGGTTTACGGGTCCCAAGCACTTGCTTGATCTCAGCTCGCATTCATTATTTGAATGGTTCGCTCCCCGATGAGTGTTCAGAATTGTAATTCGAATTTTAACAATAAGCTATCAAGTTTGGATCAATTACGTTGATCGTAACCCCAACGTGGCACTAAACCTTGCTCGATACCAAGATGGTCCAAAATGCGCGCCACCATAAAATCAACTAAGTCTTCAATCGATTTAGGTTGGTGATAAAAGCCCGGAGCCGCAGGCATGATTGTCACACCCATGCTTGAAAGTTTGTGCATGTTCTCTAGGTGAAGCGTCGAAAATGGTGTTTCACGAACCACCAATAACAGCTGACCTCGCTCTTTCATCACCACATCTGCTGCGCGCTCAATCAGGTTATCCGATAACCCATGGGCAATGGATGCCAAGCTGCCCGCAGAACACGGACACACCACCATCTGCCTCGGCGCAGCTGAGCCAGAGGCAACCGGTGAGAACCAATCATCCTTGCCACACACCACCAGCTTTTCTGGATCACAGCCGAGATGCTTAACCAAAGCTTGTTTCGCCGCTTCCGGGCCAGCAGGTAACTTAAGTTCATGCTCTGTCGCTAGTACCACTCGCGCAGCCGACGATATCAGTAAATACACCTGATAATCGGCTGCTAATAAGCATTCGAGTAAACGCAGTCCATAAGGCGCACCAGATGCGCCAGTGAAAGCAAGAGTTATCGCTTTATCGTGTTTTGTCATGTTCTCAGTTACTTCAAATTATAAGGTCTTGGATTGGGTTAACCTTTAAGGGCTAACGCATCCAACAATTTCTGATGAATACCGCCAAAGCCACCATTACTCATTACCAAGATTTGGTCGCCAGCTTGTGCCTCTGAGACAATTTTAGCAACGAATGCATCCATGTCATCACTGACGTGTGCAGGCTGATGACAAGCATCTGCGACATCTTGTACAGACCAACCAATGTTATCTGGTTGGAATAAGTAAGTGGAATCCGCTTGCTTGAGCGAATCAGCCAAGGTTTCTTTGTGCACACCGCGCTTCATGGTGGCAGAACGAGGCTCTAAAACGGCAATGATTTTCTTTGTGTCGACCTTATTACGTAAACCACCGAGCGTAAGTTCAATCGCTGTCGGGTGATGTGCAAAATCATCATAAACAGACACACCAGCCACCTCGCCTTTAAACTCCAAACGACGCTTGGTGTTGATGAAAGTCGCTAGCGATTCACACGCTAAATCCGGTGTTACACCCACATGTCTTGCTGCCGCAATCGCCATTAAGGCGTTGTTAACGTTGTGGTCTCCCACTAAATCCCAATCTACCGTTCCAACACATTCGTCTTGGAAGTAAACCTCAAATTTAGAGCCGTCTTTAACCAGCTTATTGGCATCCCAATCACCAAGTTCACCACTCGATTCTGTTTCACTCCAGCAGCCACGAGATAGGACATCTTGGATAGCCGCATCTTGCTTAGGTGAGAAAATACGGCCATTGCTTGGTACGGTACGCACTAAATGATGGAACTGACGCTTGATCGCTTCAAGATCATCGAAGATGTCAGCATGATCAAACTCAAGGTTATTCATGACCAAGGTTCTCGGATGGTAGTGAACAAACTTAGAGCGTTTATCGAAAAAAGCACTGTCGTATTCATCAGCTTCCACCACGAAGAACATGCTTTCCCCCAGACGAGCTGAGATACCAAAGTTACCTAATACACCACCCACCAAGAAGCCCGGCGCATAGCCACAGTCTTCTAATATCCAAGCTAGCATGCTAGATGTTGTCGTCTTGCCATGCGTGCCTGATACGGCCAACACCCAACGGTCGTGCAACAAGAACTCTTGCAACCACTGCGGGCCAGATGTGTATCTAAGGTTGTTATCCAATACATACTCAACACACGGATTACCACGGCTCATCGCATTACCGATAACCACAAGGTCTGGCCTTGGCTCTAATTGGCTAGGGTCGAACCCTTCAATAATTTCAATCCCTTGAGACTCCAACAAGGTGCTCATTGGAGGATAAACATTCGCGTCACTACCGGTAACCTTGTGACCTAATTGACGAGCCAATACCGCAGCACCACCCATGAAGGTGCCACAAATTCCTAAGATATGAATATGCATAAATTGCTTCCAAACGCCTGGCTAAATGAACCATGTCTAAATCAAACTACTTGCACTCATTATCATTAAATGACGATTAAAAGCGAGCGGCAATGCAAAACAAATAGAGTCGACATAGTAAGTGAGATCTGTGTCGCTTAGTTCATTACCATTAAAAAGATCTAACCTTTAGAATTTAGGTAAGCGTCTAGATGAATAAAGCCCACTCAAGAGGCCGAATCTACAGTGCTCAAATCCCCCATAATATTGAGAGAAGTTTAAGGAAATAACATGTCTGAGATGCGCACCCTTGGTGAGTTCATTGTTGAGAAACAGAGTGACTTCCCCCATGCAAGCGGTGATCTATCATCCCTTTTGTCGTCTATTCGACTTGCTGCAAAAATTGTTAACCGTGAGATCAACAAGGCTGGCCTAGTCGACATCACTGGCGCTGTTGGTACAGACAACGTGCAAGGTGAAGAGCAACAAAAGTTAGACCTTTACGCGAACGACAAATTTAAAGCGGCTCTAGAAGCTCGTGACCAAGTTTGTGGTGTTGCCAGTGAAGAAGAAGACGAAGCTGTCGCCTTCAATAAAGAGCTCAACAAAAACGCAAAATACGTTGTTCTGATGGATCCACTTGATGGTTCTTCAAACATCGATGTGAATGTATCTGTTGGTACAATTTTCTCTATCTACCGTCGTGTGTCTCCTATCGGAACGCCACCGACACAAGAAGATTTCTTACAGCCAGGACACAAGCAAGTAGCCGCGGGTTACGTGATTTACGGTTCTTCAACCATGCTTGTATACACAACAGGTGCTGGCGTAAACGGCTTCACCTACGACCCATCACTGGGTACCTTCTGCCTATCTCATGAAAACATGATGATTCCAGATGAAGGCAAAATTTACTCAATCAACGAAGGCAACTACATCCGCTTCCCTACGGGTGTGAAAAAGTACATCAAGTACTGCCAAGAGAATGAGCCAAGCGACAACCGTCCTTACACATCACGTTACATCGGTTCTCTAGTATCAGATTTCCACCGTAACCTGCTGAAAGGCGGCATCTACTTGTACCCAAGCACACAAAGCCACCCGCAAGGTAAACTGCGTCTGCTTTACGAATGCAACCCAATTGCTTTCCTTATGGAGCAAGCGGGCGGTATCGCATCAGACGGTGCTCAACGTATCATGGACATAAAACCAACTGAGCTGCACCAGCGTGTACCTTTCTTTGTTGGTTCAACAAACATGGTTCGTAAAGTAGAAGAGTTCCTTGAGTTGAACCCAGAGTAACCCTCTCGCTTCATTCTCAAATTAACACCATTAAAAAAGCCAGCATTTACGTGCTGGCTTTTATTTGATAACTCAGAATATACAGCGATTAGCAGTTGTTCCGCTTACACCAGTTACCCGAAAGTATTTCTTTATTAGCTGTTAGATCAAGCTGATACAAATATACCCATGCTAATCCAAATATAGTCTCTATTTGCTCGCGACGATACTCAACAGGTACATCTTCTAGCCGATCGAGCGACTCCAAAATTTCGTCGTTAATGATATAGACCTCGCCAGCGACACTTTTCTTTCCAGAAATCATCGCCGGATAAGCACCTAAATCAAAAAGGGCAAACAACTCAGGCGTATCGAAGCGTCCCAACAGCTCACAATTCTGCAAATAGTGGTGATTGGATTGACCTGGTCTCAAGGTGCCATAGACGAACACAAGATGCTGCATAAACCCTCCATAAGCCTTTCATCTCTGTAATTCGATGAATGGCAAAACACTCTCGACCTAAACCGCTCTACTCGAACTCAAACTGATAGAGGAGGTCTACCGCACTGTCTAAGCCCGATACGGCTTCAACGTAGAGATCCTGCATCAATCGATAACGAACGGTAAACTCACCCAACGAGTTAAAGATACCCACACCATACTTCACCTGTAAGCCTGGCAGAATGTAACCACTTACCGTGACTTGTGAGTCATCGCCAGAGCCTGCGGTATCCAGCTGTAAATCCTGAACACCAAATGCTTCGCCGATTTCGCCAACAACCTTACCACTCTTCGCTAAACTCAAACCAATTAAGGTCGTCGTCATCGAACCGTTCGACTCACCATCTATATCTTGGCCACGCAAAATATAAGAGAGCGCGTTGGCTTGCGGCATTGCAGGGTCAGAATAAATCTCAATTGTCGGCTCTGTCGCCGGGCCAGTCACTCGAATACCTGCGGTCACGTCATCCTGAGTGTTGTCAGGGTTACGTATCGCATTGATCGCTACGTATGGCTGATCCGGTGGACCATTCATTAGAATCTTACCTTCTTCGATCAACAGGTCTTGTCCGAATGATTGGTAAGTACCATCGACGATGTTTACCTCACCGGTGATAAATGGACCTTGGTCTTTTTGAGCGACATTAAGCTTACCCACCAACTCACCTTCAAGGCCGAAAGCAGACAGTTTAAAGTCATCACCAATGGAGATATTAATATTGGTCATCACATTAAATGGAATCGTGTCTTCGTTCTCTGGCTCAAGATCTTTATTCAAGATAACTTGATCAGAAGAGACGCCGACCGCTGACGGTGGTAAGTCTTCGACAACGATACGTCCCCACGGTAATGCAATATCACCAGTAATTTTTGCAAGCTCAGGCGTAACATCAATGGTCATATCAGGAACAACCTTAACCTTGACCATCGGTGGAATATCAACCATCAACTCATCAGCAAACACTCTCACATTCGAGTGCCATGCTTGAAGATCCTGCCAATCTCCCGAGCCCTCAATATCCAAGTGACCATCAGGCGTTTCGACATTGGCATCCAGCTTCGCGCTATAACCGTCAAAATCGAGATCAATACGGCCGTCTTTAACATCAACAGGCGTGACATCACCTTTAACTTGAATGCCATCAACAGAGAATTGACCAAAGACTTGAGGATGCATCAAAGAGCCTTTTACCTGTAGGTCACTCTCAAGGTCGGCCTTCAACAGACTGTATTCACCAAGGATCGGTTGTAAGAAGTCCAGATGGAAGGTTGTCAACTTAATGGCCGCATCGACCATTTTGTCTTCTGCGAGAATGTCTGGTAACGATACCGTGCCAGACAGGTCACCATTGTCAGAAACATCGAGCTTAAAGTCGGCGTTCAGTTGGTTGTCTTTCAACTGTGCATTCAATGCAACACTTTCCCAACCAAGTGTAATTGGCTCGCCAACTTGTTGAACAACCTGACCTTTCGGCATATCGACGCTTACCGTCACCTCAGGTTCACCTTGTTCCGACCATTTGGCATGAGCGGTCGCATTCACTAAGCCCTGCAGCTGTGTCTCTTTAGGTACAAAGGCTTTAATTTGTTCGAAGTCGAATTGGTTAATCGCGAGCTTAGCCTCACCCGATTTCCCAGCTCGGATATCTTCATCCAAACACACGCTCGAACCCGATTGCTTCCAACAGTGTGCTTGAACGTCGGCATACTGCTTATCGACATCCGCCTTAATCGCAACAGGTTGGTCTAATATCCAAGGTCCCTGCTGGGTGGTAATTTTGACTCTGTCTAACGAGCCATCCCAAACCAGAGAAGGTTTCTGAATTAACTGACCAGAAATTGCCAAACTTGTCGACACGATGTCGGATATCACATCAAGTGTTACGGTATGCTTCTTCTCACCGCCATTCACCGTTAAATCAATGCTTTCAACACTTTGATCTTGATAGGTTAAGTTCTTCGCTTTTAATACAAGGTCAGCTTGAGCTTCGGGTAATGGCAGTGGAACGACAGAGCCATTAAGCGATAATGACTCAAGTGTTGCCTCGCTATTCCAATCAATCTTATCGACATTTAAAGCAAGGTCGACTTCGGGTTCATTCGTTGGGCCGCTAAGTTGGATGTTACCAATCACCTTACCTTTCAACTCAGGAACACTCTTATCTAACTGTGGGAAATTAATCGCAACGCCCATGCCCCATTGCTTATCCAGTTGCCCTTGAGCCTTAATCGAATTAACACCGTGAGCCAAGCTCAAACCACTGGTTTTCAGTTTAGGTTCACCGCTCGCGCTGCGATCTGACGCTGACAACTGCCCTTCGATATCCAGAGGGTATTCACGTAGAATCCCCTCGATATCGAGCTTAGGCAGTTCAATCGCCCAACCACCCGCTTGTGTCAGTTCACCCGAAGTGACGATGCTTCCGCTAATGTTACCCTCTGCTTCTGGCCATTGCAGACCTGGCTGAATATCCTTCAGCGTCACATCGGCTTGCCAGTTAACGAGCTTCTTCCAGTTAGCTTTAACCACACCATTGAGTTCACCACCCAGCGTGTTCAGTTTTAAGCGCTCAAGTTCAATCTGTTCTGTGGTGCCCTTGCCCTCTAGGTCGATGGTTAAGGCCGGTATCTCCTTACCATCCGCCTCACCTTTAAGCTGCACATTAAAGTCATCTAATGAGCCGTTGGCTTTGAATTTTTCAATTGCAGCTTGGTAATCACTTTTACCTGAAAGAGGCCATTGCGCTTGGCCATCTTCTAAAAGAAGGTCAAATGGCAGAGTCGGCTCTAAGGGTTGAATGTCCCCAGACAATTTTGCCTCAATCAATTCAGAAAACTGAGACTCTAGGTTTAGGTTAGCCACGCTGCCTTGTGCTTTCAGTGATAACTTCTGACCCGCAAGGTCGGTTTCTTTCACCAAAGCATCTAAAGAAAGATCTAATGGGTAGCCGTCTTTAAGCTCAACTTTAGCCGCAAGGTTCGCGCTTGCTTGTGGCATATCGAGTTCAAGAGTGGAAACTTCGACCGTATTTTTACCCGCTCGAGCTTCAAGCCCAAGGTGGTTCACCACAATCGGAGTTTCTTGTTCTAAGGTAAAACGATTAAGATCAAAACGCTCCAGCACAACCTGCAAAGGAATCCAGACTTCAGGCAATTCAATCGCCGTTTGAGCAGCAGCTTCTGGTTCAACCGTTTCAGCTGGTGCTTCTTCTGTCGATTCTGCGAGCTTAACTTTCAGATCATTAAATAAGGTTGGCGATACCGTCAGCTTCTCACCCTGCATACTCAAAGCTGTTGAAAACAGACCCCACTCGATTTCATGCCCTAGAATATTCAGTTTGATATCAGACAAAGCGATGCGATTGATCACGATTGGTAGCGGCGTTTTCACCGATGTCACTGGCGGAGTCGGTTCAGGTTCTTCTTCAGAGGCTGGAGGTAATTCCGTAAATGCAAAGTCCAAACCTTGAATCGCTAAGCGGTCGACACACAACTTAGGATCGAGTAAACAGCGAGGATTAATAGCCAAGTTCAGCTTTTGAACCTTGGTATCGATATGCAGGCTGTCATCTTTAAACTGAACATTATTAAGCGTAAAGCTTGGGAAAAGAGCCCCTTTGGTGCTCTCAACTTTAAGTTGTGGCAATGCTTTTTCAGCGCCCCATAGCACTGTGTTCAACCCTGGGTTAGTGAACAATACAAAACCGAGCAGGGCTATCAACAACAGCAAAATAGACGTCAATGAAATCGACGTCCACTTAATGCATTTTCCCATCACTTTGATCATAATTCTGGCCCTAAACTAAAGTGCAGTTGGAACTCATCGCCTTTCTCCGCATCTAGACCCCAAGCAAAATCTAGACTCACAGGACCGACAGGCGATGCCCAGCGAACCCCGACGCCAGTACCGCGTTTCCAATCTGGCTTATCATTAAATGCATCACCAATATCATAGAAAGCTGCGCCCCACCAATTTCCAACTAACCGGTATTGGTATTCAAATGAACTGGTAGCAAGGAATTTTGCACCTGTTAATGCGTCACTTTCATCACGAGGAGAGATGGATTCATAACCATAACCACGAATGCTGTTATCACCACCGGCAAAGAACCTTAGCGAGGGTGACAGCTTCTCAAATTCATCGGCAAAGTTCCCGCCGAACTGAAGTCGAGTTAATCCACGATGATTGTTACCAATGCTTCGAATCCATGCTGTTTGTCCTTGAAAACGCACCACCTTGGTTTCAGACAACAAGGTGTCATCACCGGCTTCAAGCATGATGGTTTGCTTATCGCCCCACATAGGCATTGAGCCACCACGAGTTCGAGTTCGTGAGAAAGAGATACCCGGCAATACGAATTGCGCCAAGTCATCTTGCAAACCTTGCTCATAGTTCTCGACCAAGTATCGAATGAACACAGTACGTTGCCAGCCATTATCCAAACGCCAATATCTTTCTAAGGCTAAGTTCGACTCCAAACTTTTGGTATCACGGTTGTCTAGATTCTTCATTCCGTACTTAATTTGATAATAGTCATTAAGCACGTCGTCCAACGGGATTTTATAGGCTGCTGTAATCGTCTGTTCTGGTTTGGAGATCGATAGGCTGCTATTGAAGCTATGGCCTTGAGCGTTAACCCAAGGTTTCTTCCATTTGAGGGTGCCTTTTACACCAAGGTCGGTTGATACACCGATACCCGTTTCGATTTGGTTACGCGCTTGCGGAGCCAGGCTCACCTTCATCGGAATTTCACGACCTTCACCGAGCTGGCTTAAGTCAGGTTCAACAAACACCGAAGAGAACCAATCTGTATTAGACAGGTTTTGGTTGTACTCACCGACTTTGGTAATGGAGTAAGGTTCGCCATCTTCAAAGGGTTTAAGCGATTGCACTCTATCGTCTTCGATTTGGCTGCCCGTAACCTGTGTGGTGCCAAAGTGATAACGGATACCACTGTTATAATGAAGGCGCACATAAGCACGGTTTAATTCAGGGGCAACTTCGAGTTTGCTGACCTCATACGAACCATCAAAATAGCCTTTCGATAATCCAAGGTTACGTATCGACGATTTTAAGGAGTCATAGTTACCGTGATTCAGGATAGAACCTTTAGACAGATTACTGTTAGCGATTAACGCCAGAAAGTCGGGATCGTCTTCAGCTTCACCACTCAGCACAATATCTGATGTGTAAATAAGAACAGGCTCACCCTGCTCAACCGTAACGGTTAATTCGGTGTCGTCTTCAGAGTGAGAGAAAGTGATCGTCGGTTGGTAGTAGCCTAACGCATTCAACGCTTCTTTTATCATAGATTCCACGCGAGATTGGAACCTTAGCGAAACGGCATACTCTTCTTCAGGGACTGCACTTAGATAAGCATCAACATTATCCTCAAGCGCTCCATCTAGCCCTTTAACCTCAAGGGAAACGTCAGCGAAAGCGAGCGTCGATGACAGTAGAGTGCCAATCAGAACTGGTAAAGTTTTTCTTATCATGTTTAATTGGTGAAGAAGTTATCAATACGTTAATAAGTGAAAAGAAATAATACCGCTAAAAAGGCATTGAGTCTGTAATAAATCTGGTAATAACGCGGTCTAATTTAAAGACTTAATCAATATAAACCAACAGTTAATATGAACCTACCGTTCATAAAAGCCAACGCGGTAAACGTATGCGAATAGGAATATAACATGCAAAACAAACAACAACTGGTTTCTGCAGCAACCGCATTACCGGGAAATGCTGATCCAATCCGAATTACTGAGCGCCACTTCGTCAATCAAACTGACTTACTCGCTGCTCCTACAGGTTCCCAACAAGAAGTCCTGCTTGGTATGGGGTGCTTCTGGGGAGCTGAGCGTTTGTTTTGGCAATTAGATGGCGTGATTTCAACATCCGTTGGCTACGCTGGTGGTTACACTAGCAACCCAACCTATGAACAAGTGTGTACAGGCCAAACAGGCCACACTGAAGTCGTTCGTGTCATATTCGATAGCGAACAGATCTCTTTAGCGCGAATACTAGAGACTTTCTGGGAGCGTCATGACCCAACTCAAGGCATGCGCCAAGGCAACGACTTAGGAACTCAGTACCGCTCCGCTATCTACACTTTCAGCGAAGAACAACAGTCTATCGCCGAGCACTCTAAACAAGAATATCAAAGAGCAATGACTGAATCTTTAGGCAACGAGATCACGACGGAAGTTCTACCTGCGGGAAAATATTTTTTTGCTGAAACCTACCACCAGCAATACCTAGCTAAAAACCCTAACGGTTACTGCGGACTAGGTGGAACAGGGGTTTGCTTCCCGCCACAATAGAGGGCAGTTAGGCACCCTACCTCAAACGATATCCATTAAAAAAGGGCTTCCATTAGGAAGCCCTTTTCGTTGTTAATCTATTTGAAGCAAGACCAATCAATAAAGCTCAGTTATTTACTACGATTGGTATTACATAGGCAGAGCAGCAATCGTGCCGTTCACTTCTTTAAAAATAGTAAGCTTTTGTTTGTCAGAGACTTCAGGAAGAAGCACCTTGCCTTGGTCGAAGCGAAACTCTCCAACACCTTCGATGGCAAACTGGCCCTTGAACAGGACTTTAACGAAACGCGCCACTTGATGTGGGCGGTAAGTAGAAAATTTTCTTAACATATTACAACCTCAATTCCATTTGAGTACTACTGTCATGCACCTGAACACGACCGTATTCTAAGCACATTTAATCGCTAATTCCTTTAGCAAACAGCAAGATAATCTGTTGTTCATCTTGATATCGTTGCATTATACCCTTTGGTAACAAGCCTGCAACTTATTTCCACATCGTACGATAAAAAAGTTAAAGAGGCATTTTTCAAATTTCATATTATACTTCCAGTGCAAACCAATAAGCGGAACAAAAATATAATGAAAAACAAAACTCTACTGGCTTTTCTAGCCGCAGCCTCTCCACTCTTCGCCAATGCTCACAATCTATCTGTAGGTTCAACTCTACCTGCTGTCGATGTTAGCAACTATGGTGAAATCGTTCTAAACGACGGTAATACCGGATATCAAGCTTGGGCAACCAGCAATCTCCTAGGTAAAGTTCGCGTCGTTCAAGCTATCGCTGGCCGTAGCAGCTCTAAAGAGCTAAACGCACCACTGATGGCAGCCATTACCGCATCGAAGTTCTCAGAAGACAGCTACCAAACCACGACCATCATCAACCAAGATGATGCTATCTGGGGTACGGGTTCTTTTGTTAAATCGTCAGCAGAAAGCAGCAAAGAAGAATTTCCATGGTCTTCTATGGTGTTAGATGAAGATGGCACCGTTGCTTCATCTTGGGCTCTGAAAGAAGAGAGCTCAGCGATTATCGTTCAGGACAAACAAGG
Organism: Vibrio sp. Isolate34; assembly: GCF_022397915.1. Taxonomy (GTDB): domain Bacteria; phylum Pseudomonadota; class Gammaproteobacteria; order Enterobacterales; family Vibrionaceae; genus Vibrio. The sequence goes on from NZ_JAKEUO010000018.1 coordinate 52,464, forward strand.
AAAAATCTTGTTTGTTAAAGAAGGTGCGCTTAACGAATCAGAGGTCACGCAAGTCATTGAATTGATTAAAGCGAGTCTTTAATCAGATATTCACCTCTTTTTCGAGACCTTATCAAAGGATATTGTTATATTATAACAGTATCCTTTTTTAATTCTGTGGTTAATCATCCTCATGTGGCAAGACACACCCAACAATGTGAAACGCAAAACAGGCTTCTTGCTTGGGCTGATGCTCATGCTAAGCGTGTTAGCCGCAACACACATGGTGGACATTGACCCAGAGCACCACACCTCACATCACTGTGAGCTGTTTTCGATAAATCAGTTCATTACTGCGCACTCGCTGCCACAAGTTCCAGAGTTTCATTCAGAGTTTACTGTCGTTATCACAGAGTCAGTAACCTCACTACAGCGCCTCTATTTCGCCTATCTAGCGCGCTCTCCTCCTGTCAAAAACACTTAATTACCACTACTTTTTAATTAACCTTTATTCAGGAAACAAAACATGAAACCTTCTATTTTAGCCGTTGTTATCGGCATGACTGTCTCTACTAATGTTCTAGCAAACGAAGAATTCCGCTCTCATGGTGCGCACGTACATGGTCAAGTTGAAGTAAACATCGCTCAAGATGGACAAGAACTGCTTGTTGAAGTAACAGCACCAGGTGCCGATGTGGTTGGCTTTGAACATGCTCCAGAAACTGCTGAGCAAAAGAAAGTGTTTGAGCAAGCTATCGCACAACTGAACAAGCCAGACGAACTGTTTAGCTTTAACAATGCGAGTTGTACTCTGAAATTTAAATCAGTGACTAACACGCTAGAAGGCGATCATGATGATCATGAAGGCCATGACCACGCTGAACACGGTCATGATGACCACGAAGGCCATGACCACGCTGAGCACGATCATGACGATCACAAAGACCATGACCATGCTGAACACGATCATGACGACCACGAAGGTCACGATCACCACGACCATGAAGGCCATGACCACTCAGAAGGTGGCCACGGTGAGTTCACTGTTGAGTACCACTATGAATGTTCAGATGTTGCTAAGCTAGACACAGTCAGCACTCAGTGGTTCTCTAAATTCAGCAACACTGAAAAAATAACGGTGAACCTACTAACAGACACTGCTCAAGTGCAAGAAGTACTTAACGCAGAGCGTATTAGTTTCAGATTCTAATCACTCCTAGATCGGATTAAACGTAAATAAGCAGCCAAGTAAGTACCTACTTACTTGGCTGTTCAAATCGGTGTGTTCTAGGGAATTTATGCTGCTAATTGCTGTGCCTTAGATACACCGCTTTAATTATTGGAGCTCGCATGTCTTCTGACAGTTCATCACTTGTGGTCAAACTCGAAAATATTAGCTTTCGTTGGAAGCCAGAATTACCGCCAACACTAGAGATCCCTTCTCTGCACATCCAAGCTCAAGAGCACCTTTTCATAAAAGGGCCAAGTGGTTGTGGCAAATCCACATTGCTGGGCCTGCTGACTGGAATCAACCAAGCCGAACAAGGTGAAGTTTCTATCTTAGGCCAAGACCTGACTCAGCTTACACCTCGTCAAAGAGACAAATTCAGAGCCGACCATATCGGTTATATCTTTCAACAATTTAACCTGCTCCCTTACCTATCAGTCATCGACAACGTGACGCTTCCTTGCCAGTTCTCAACTATTCGCAAGCAACAAGTCACAGAAAGTAAGAACAGCCTGCAAGCCACTGCTCAAGACCTATTGTTACGACTAAAGCTGCCTCAAGCTCTAATGGATAAACCTGTTACTGAGCTGAGTATTGGCCAACAACAACGTGTCGCTGCAGCCCGCGCCCTAATCGGACAGCCTAAAATCATCATTGCAGATGAACCAACATCCGCATTGGATCATGACAACCGAGAAGCCTTTATCGAACTGTTGCTAGAACAAGCCAATCAAGCAGGTTCTACTCTTATCTTTGTGAGTCACGATCCAACACTCGAAAAATTGTTCACTCGAACCATAGATTTAAAAACCGTTAACCAAGCTAAGGTTGTCGTATGAAAGTAATTACTCACTTAGCCTTAAAAAGCGTACTCAATCGTAAAGCCACGGCTATTCTGACCATTCTCACTGTAGCAGTGTCCGTCATTCTCTTGCTCGGTGTGGAACGCGTTAGAACCGAAGCAAAAAGCAGCTTTGCCAATACGATTTCAGGTACTGATCTGATCGTCGGTGGCCGCTCTGGTCAGGTAAACTTGCTGCTTTATTCTGTATTTCGAATTGGCAATGCGACCAACAATATCGACTGGAAAAGCTATCAAGAATTTAGCCAACATAACGCAGTAAAGTGGGCGATCCCTATCTCACTAGGCGACTCTCACAAAGGCTTCCGCGTAATGGGCACCAACCATAGCTACTTTGAAAACTATCGCTATGGAAGTAAGCAACCACTTACTTTTCAGGAAGGAAAAGAATTCAATCAACTATTTGATGTAGTTATTGGTGCCGATGTCGCGAAGAAGTTAGATTACAAGATTGGTGATCACATCATTCTGGCGCACGGTATCAGTGATGTTGCCTTCAGTCGCCACGACAATCTGCCCTTCACAATTGTGGGCATACTCGCGCCAACCGGAACGCCGGTAGATAAAACCGTGCATGTTTCGTTAGAGGCCATTGAAGCGATTCACGTTGGCTGGGAATCGGGTGCCAACTTAGGACACACACCGGATGCTGAAGCGCTGAAACAACGTGACTTTCAACCAAAGCAGATTACTGCGATGATGGTTGGCCTTAAATCGAAGATCCAAACCTTTGCACTGCAACGAGAAATCAACAACTACCGCCAAGAGCCATTGAGCGCCATTATGCCGGGCATTGCTCTGCATGAATTGTGGGGAATGATGGCCGTCGCAGAACAAGCGCTATTAATTGTGTCAGGGTTTGTTGTAATCGCGGGACTGTTAGGGATGCTAAGTAGCCTACTCACTAGCTTGCAAGAAAGACGTCGAGAGATGGCCATTTTGCGTGCGATGGGCGCACGACCTCGCCATGTATTTGGTTTGCTAATTAGTGAAGCCAGTGCACTGACCTTCCTCGGTATCACATTAGGTGTTGCAGTCTTGTTTGCTCTGATCGCAGTAGTTGCTCCTATTGTGCAACAAAGTTATGGTATCAACATATCGATATCCGCAATCACACCTCATGAGTGGAAACTGCTTATGTTGGTGCAAGTTGCCGGAATCATTATCGGCTTTATTCCCGCTTTCCGGGCTTACCGTCAGTCATTGTCTGATGGCATGACGATTCGAATCTAAATTAGGAACCTAAGATGCAACGTAAATTCCTACTGATACTTGGACTTCTTTTGTTCTCATTTATCAGCACAGCTCACGCTGAAACCGCACCGACTGACGAATCGGTATTAACTTTGGATTGGATTGACTTAATTCCAGAATCAGAGCGCGCTCAATTAGATTCGTTTGGTATGCCGATGGTAGACCACAACAGCATGGAAAAACCTCAGCAATCAACACTTGGCGCTGTTCGCCCAGAATTAAACGGCAGCAAGGTTAAGATCCCGGGCTTTGTGATTCCATTGGAAGGCGATGCGAACATGATCACTGAGTTTCTGTTGGTGCCGTACTTTGGCGCATGTATCCACGTGCCGCCACCGCCACCGAACCAGATTATCTACGTGAAGTTCCCGCAAGGTGCACCCATTCAGCAACTATGGGATGTGATCTATTTGGTCGGTACGCTGAAAACAGAATCGATCAGTCACGACTTAGCTCAGACTGGTTATCTTATTGAAGGTACTGCGATAGAAGAATATGACGACATGTAGTCACTAGAAGGGTGGCTCAAGGATGAGCTGCCGTCACTGAATAAAAGATATCATTCAATAACAGTTTAATAACGATGTTGTTTGACTAGATTACACGATGTAATTAGACAAATAAGCTAGAACAGCTACGTAAGTAGCGAGTAATAACCCTATGCCAAGCTGTTTCTTCAGCTTGTTATCATTAACTTGATTCATAACTCCCCCTTGAGAATTACAACAAATTTAACATTTTATTATCATTAGCAAAAGTAAAATTTTGTTGAAGTCTTCAACTCTGCACGCAAAATCTAGCCACCAATCAGATAAAGAGTTACATTTTAGACAGTTATACCAATCACAGTAAGTAATCAGAAATAGCGTTCTATCTAGCAAGCTAGGGCGAGCAATGAATAACTACGATTGGTATTGAGTCATATCCTAACGGTACTCTTATGTCAGAAACCAAACAGCCAGTGATCATTGAGCATGCTAGCGACACACAGCATAAGCATGAGAAAAAGCCTCATATTGCCGACAGTGCCAGTCGAATGCTGCACATTGCCCAAAGCTTCGGTTTAGATTCCTTAATCAGTCATAACGAGAAAGCAAACGATAAAGCCGCTAGCACACTGATTGAGAGAGCGGTATTGCGGGAGAAGAAACGCAAGGAATTACGCCAAAAGAACTTAGAGCAGATCCTGAAACTGGCGCACTCCTCATGTAAAGATGAAGCGGCTGGAGACCCAGATCAGGACTGGCTGTACCGTTTTTTCGATATGGCGCAAGAGATCCACAATACCTCGATGCAAAGACTGTGGGCCCAGGTTTTGAAACGAGAAGTCACCAATCCAGGCTCGACTTCGATGAAGGCACTGCAAATCTTAAAAGACATGACGCCAAAGGAAGCACTGACTTTACAAAGAGCAGCTTCATTAGGCTGTAGTTTTGGTAGTGATAACAGCAGAAAGCTATTACTTGGCTTTAAGTCCCATGCTGGACTGTTCAGCTTTGGTAAAAGAGACACCACCAACACGATCAACCTTGGTGGGCACAACCTGCCCTACTCTAGCCTGCTCCACTTAATTGAACTCGGCATTATTCTAGGTACAGAGTTAGAGTCTGGTGAGATTGATTTCGACCCAGCACTGCACCTAACCTATCAAGGTAAAAGCATGTCACTGGCGCCAATATCCAAAGGGGTGAAGCTGGTTTATTACCGATTCAGTCCAACAGGCAACGAACTGTGTACCTTGCTTGGCAACAAACCCAACATGCAGTATTACGATCAAATGATTGCGCTATTGAGCCAAAAGTTCACGGTGCAGACAGAAGTGAAAAGCAGTGTGAACTACACCGTCTAGATAATAAAGCCTAGTAAATAGACGGTGTAAAAAGTGAAGAGTATTGAGAGAAATAAAGAGAGTCTAGAGAGTCTAGAGAGTCTAGAGAGTAGCTTTCTTGTCTCGGTAAACCAAGGCTGCGCTATTTATCCGTTGGCAATCAACAGATAAATAACTGAGCAGCCTTAGTCATACCAATGATCTCAATTGGCTAAAATATTACGCTTCTCTAAAGCATCAATACACAATTCGACCAGTTCATCGAGTGTCTTCTCTCCCGCAGGTAGATCTATCTCAGGGTTCTGAGGCGCTTCGTACACTGAGCTAATGCCAGTAAAATTCGGGATTTCCCCAGCGCGCGCTTTCTTATACAAACCTTTAGGATCGCGCTGTTCGCAAACCTCAAGTGGCGTATTCACAAACACCTCAAGAAACTCACCTTCCGGCAGTAAATCGCGTACTAACTGTCTTTCCGCTTGGTGGGGAGAAATAAACGCTGACAACACGATCAAGCCGGCATCCGCCATCAATTTAGCGAGCTCACCGATACGACGAATGTTCTCTCTACGGTCTTGCTCAGAAAAGCCAAGGTCGCTACATAAGCCATGACGCACATTGTCACCATCCAATAAGTAAGTATGGTAACCAAGCTGTGCCAAGCGATTTTCTAATGCTCCAGCGACTGTCGACTTCCCAGAACCAGACAACCCCGTGAACCAGAGCACGGCTGGTTTTTGTGATTTCAGATTAGAGCGAAATGCTTTATCAATCGAGTGTTGATGCCACACAACATTCTCATCTTTGGGTTTGAGTACTGCAGTCATAATTAGTCCTTTAAATAAACAGCATTAAAATGGGAAAAAGTAAGGAATTAGGGTCAGTACCAAGCCCGAGTAAACAATCGAGATTGGGATACCGATACGTAGATAATCCGTAAGATGGTAATTACCTACGCTATAAACAAGTAAATTGGTCTGGTAGCCATATGGCGAAATGAAGCTAGCACTCGCGCCAAACAGAACAGCCATGATGAACGGCATTGGGTCAACGCCATAACCTACCGCCATGCTGTAGCCGATTGGAAATGACAGCGCTGCAGCCGCATTATTGGTAACCAGTTCAGTCAATACCAAAGTCATGAAATAAGTCGCGACTAATGCCCCGAACACACCCCAACCATTAAAGGCTTCCATGAACATCAGCCCCATACGCTCAGACAAGCCTGATGAAATCATCAGTTGAGCAATAGACAGAGCTGAACCAACAATCACCACAATATCAACCGGAAAACGGCGGCGAAGTTCACCAAGCTGCACCACACCAAATGCCACCAGCAATAGTAAGAAGCCTGCGAGCCCTTTGATGATAGGCACGACATCAACCAGCGCTAAACCAATCACGCTAGCAAAACCCAATAACACTAATGTCGATTTGTCAGCATCAAGCTTGGCACTTGAGTCCAAGTCATTCATCAACACAAACTCTTTGTTGTGTTGCTGGCGCTGCTCTTCAAAACGTTTACCGGGTACCAAAATCAAGGTGTCACCAGCAGTCAGTGTGATATTTCCAAGACCACCTTCAAGGCGTTCATGACCACGACGAATTGCCACTACAACTGCATCAAAACGGTCTCTAAACTGACTGGTTTTCAATGTTTTATTACAGAAGCTTGCCGACGAACTCACCACGACCTCAACAAAGCTCTGGCCGTTAAGATGATGCTGACCAAACAGGGTTAATCCTTGGATTTCTTGCAGTGTCGCCACACTTTCGACATCACCACAAAACAGCAGTCGGTCACGAGCTTGCAGTATAAAGTCAGGGTCTATAGACGCCGTTGTTTTACCGTCTCGAATCACTTCCGCTAAGAACAGTTTTCTCAGAGCTCTAAGATTGTTTTCACTTACGCTGCGGCCAACTAACGGCGAACCGGGCTCCACCCTGGCTTCTAAGAAGTAAGGTAAATCGTCTTGAGATCCATCATCGTAGCTTGGTAGAAAGTAGCTGAGAGGAATCAGGATCAACACACCGCCGACCAAAACCGCTAAACCAATCAACGTGGGTGTAAAAAAGTTTAAGCTCGGCAGTCCGGCATCTTCAACAAAGCTATTGATGATCAAGTTGGTTGAGGTGCCGATCAATGTCAGGGTTCCACCAAGAATAGCGGCGTATGACAAAGGGATAAGTAACTTAGATGGCGCGTGTTGTTGATTACGTTTGATCGCTCCGATCAAAGAAACAACCACTGCCGTATTGTTAGTAAAAGAAGAAAGTAGCGCTGTGGAAATACCCAACTTCGCAACCACTGTGCCTAGCCGACCTTCAGAGATATTGCGGCTAACCCAGCTGATTAAACGAGTTTTCTCCAACGCACTTGATGCGAGGATCAGAAGAATTAAAGTCAGTAACGAGGAGTTAGTGAAGTTATTGGCTAGGCTCGACAGATCGATCATGCCGCCCATAAAAGCAATGAACGCCGCACCAGCAAAGATAAAGCTTGGCTTAATACGGGTAACGAGCAGGCAAGTAATAATGCCGAGCAAAATCGCTAATACAAATCCTTGTTGCCACATATACCCGTCCTTTATGGCGGAAACGGTTGGTTTCCGCCTGATTCAATAAGCTGTTACTTGGTCGTTATGACTTCAGTAGCTGGCTTAAATCTTTGGCATCCCAATGAGGGAAGTGTTTGCGAACCAATGCGTTGAACTCAAGTTCAAATGCAGAGAAGTTACCGACTTGCTGTTCAACAGAGTCCAAACGGTCTCGAATCAGACCCGCGCCAACGGTCACGTTAGTTAAACGGTCGATCACGATGAAGCCACCGGTATCAGCACTTTCACGGTATTTATCCAGCGCGACCGTCTCGTTCAATGACCATTCACACAAACCAATACCATTCAGTGGCAACTCATCAACAGCGTGAGTCGACAGGTTGTTGATGTCGTACTGGTGACGAACGGTTTCAACCTGACCGACGGTTTTCTTGCCTGCGATCTTGATGTCGTAAGCTTTGCCCGGTTGCAGTGGTTGCTCAGTCATCCACACGATGTCAGCCAATACGTGGTTAGTCGATTCAATCTGAGCGTTTTCCAACACAATCAAATCACCACGGCTGATATCGATCTCATCTTCAAGGGTCAGCGTTACCGCCAAGCCCGCTTGTGCAGATTCCAAATCACCATCAAAAGTCACGATGCGTGCAACCTTAGAAGTTTTGCCTGACGGCAGTGCTTTGATTTCATCACCAACACTGACACGGCCAGAAGCGACTGTGCCTGCAAAGCCACGGAAATCTAAGTTCGGACGATTCACATACTGCACTGGGAAACGGAATTCACCCGAAGAACGCTTTTGATCAATGTCGACGTTCTCTAACACTTCCAGTAGAGACGGACCTTCGAACCATGCTAGCTCTTTACTTGGTGCAGCAACATTGATGCCTTCAAGCGCCGAAACTGGCAAGATCTGAATGTTAGTTTCGCCTTCCAGGTTTTCAGCAAATTCTAGGTATTCATCACGAATCTCTTCAAAACGATCTTGTGAATATTCCACGAGATCCATCTTGTTGACTGCAACGATGAAATGCTTCAAACCAAGCAGGTTAGAAATAAACGAGTGACGACGCGTTTGATCCAGAACGCCCTTACGAGCATCAATCAAGATCACAGCCAGATCACACGTTGAAGCGCCTGTTGCCATGTTGCGCGTGTACTGCTCATGCCCTGGGGTATCAGCAATAATAAATTTACGTTTTTGCGTCGAGAAGTAGCGGTAAGCTACGTCGATCGTGATGCCTTGCTCACGTTCAGCCTGCAAGCCATCAACAAGCAGTGCCAAGTCAGGCTTCTCACCTGTCGTACCCACTCGTTGGCTATCCGAGTGAACGGCTGCTAGCTGATCTTCATAAATCTGTTTTGTATCATGGAGTAAGCGACCGATTAACGTACTTTTACCGTCATCTACTGAGCCACAAGTTAAAAATCTAAGCATAGATTTATGCTGATGCTGACTTAGATAACCTTCAATCCCTAATTCAGCCAATTCGGCTTCTACTGCACTATTCATTTTTCTTTCCTTAGATTCTTAGAAATAACCTTGGCGCTTTTTCAGCTCCATTGAGCCCGACTGATCATGGTCAATCGCTCGACCTTGACGTTCACTAGACGTCGCCACCAGCATCTCTTCAATAATGCCTGTTAGCGTATTCGCCTCAGATTCAACCGCTCCGGTTAGTGGATAACAGCCTAAAGTACGAAAACGAACGCTTTTCTCTTCAATCACTTCACCTTCTTGCAGCTCCATGCGGTCATCATCAACCATGATCAGCATGCCATCACGCTCAACAACTGGGCGCTTGTCTGAAAGGTAAAGTGGAACAATATCGATGCTCTCTAGATAGATGTATTGCCAGATATCTAGCTCAGTCCAGTTTGATAGAGGGAATACACGGATGCTTTCGCCCTTGTTAACCTGACCGTTATAAGTGTGCCAAAGCTCTGGACGCTGGTTCTTTGGATCCCATGTGTGGTTCTTATCTCGGAAAGAGTAAACACGCTCTTTCGCTCGCGACTTCTCTTCATCACGACGAGCACCACCAAAGGCAGCATCGAACCCATACTTGTTTAACGCCTGCTTAAGACCCTGAGTTTTCATGATGTCGGTGTGCTTAGAAGAACCGTGCACAAATGGGCTACAACCCATCGCTAGACCTTCAGGGTTCTTATGCACCAAAAGGTCAAAACCATACTTCTTGGCTGTGCGGTCACGGAACTCAATCATCTCGCGGAATTTCCAATCCGTATCAACGTGTAGCAGTGGGAATGGAATCTTGCCTGGGTAAAACGCTTTGCGAGCTAAATGAAGCATCACAGAAGAATCTTTACCGATGGAGTACATCATTACTGGGTTATCAAACTCAGCCGCTACTTCACGGATAATATGAATACTTTCCGCTTCTAGCTGTTTTAGGTGGGTTAAACGTTCTTGGTCCATTTCAGTGCTTCCTTTAAGGCTCGCGTTACGAGCAATTCATTACTTGGTCTTGCCAAGCAAGGGATTTAACTCATCCACTTGTGTGAATGGGAGTATTGGCACTAGAAGAAAACAGAAGCTTCGTTTTGAGCTATCCTTGCTATTCATCTGCCTGATACGTCCTTGATATAGGCATTATGACGAGCCTCTCATATTACTGGAAATTCTAAAATTTCATTTTTTATTCGAAAAGCTGATAAGGGACTAAATTTATAGATAAGCAGGTGAAATGAATGGACTAATCTTATCGATTTCAATTGTGCATTGATTGAGCAGGTTTGGGAGGCGTCTTGCAGAACACCATAAAGTAATCGATCTAAGTCACGAATTAACATTCGTTGTAATCATTGTTTCATTCCATTTTGTTACATTACGCAACGAATTTTCTACTATCCACTTTGGAGCTACAAAATGAAAGTTGCAATGAAACCTTTATCATTGGCTGTACTTGCAGGTCTTGGTCTGACTCTAGCAGGCTGCACAACAACACCAGATACCGATGAAGTGATTAAACTGCGTGTCGTAGAGACAACGGACATCCATACCAACCTAATGGATTACGACTACTACAAAGACAAGCCATCGAAGAAAATCGGCTTAGCACGTACTGCAACTTTAGTAAAAGAAGCTCAAAACGAAGTAACAAACAGCGTATTAGTTGATAACGGTGACTTGCTGCAAGGTAGCCCAATGGGTGACTACATGGCAGACAAAGGCATCGTTGCAGGTGAAGTTCATCCTGCATACAAAGCCATGAACCAACTAAGCTACGATGCAGCAAACATCGGTAACCACGAATTCAACTACGGTCTTGAGTTCCTAGAAGAGTCTATCAACGACGCTGATTTCCCATACATCAGTGCTAACGTTTACGACGCAGAAACGAAAGAACACTACTTCACGCCTTACATCATCAAGACGCACACGTTTGAAGATACAGCAGGCGTAGAGCATGAGATCAAAGTGGGTTACATCGGTTTCGTTCCACCACAAATCATGACGTGGGATAAGAAGAACCTTGAAGGTAAAGTTACTGCTCGCGACATCATTGAAACTGCGAACGAGTTAGTGCCTCAAATGAAGGCTGAAGGTGCAGACGTTATCGTCGCAATCCCTCACTCTGGCGTATCTCAAGACCCATACAAAGCGGGCGAAGAAAACTCTACGCTTTACCTTTCTGAAGTAGAAGGCATTGATGCTATCGCATTCGGTCACTCTCACGCAGTATTCCCAGGTAAAGGCTTCGACAATATCCAAGGCGTTGACAACGAAAACGGCACCATGAACGGTGTTGCGGCAGTCATGCCAGGTCGTTGGGGTAGTCACGTGGGTGTTATGGACCTAACACTTGCACAAAAAGACGGTAAGTGGGAAGTGGTTAAAGGCCAATCTGAAGCACGCCCTATCTACGACAAGATCGAGAAGAAATCGCTTGCTGCAGCTGATGAAGGCATCGTGACAGCACTAGAAAAAGACCATGCTGGTACTCGTGAGTTTGTTAACCAACCGATTGGTAAAGCAGACGATGTGATGTACAGCTTCCTGTCTCTAGTACAAGATGATCCAACAGTGCAGATTGTTAACCTTGCACAGAAAGATTACGTTGAGCAATTCATCCAAGGTGACCCAGACCTAGACGGTACTCCAGTACTTTCAGCAGCTGCACCATTCAAAGCAGGCGGCCGTAAAAATGACCCAGCGAACTTCACTGAAGTTGAGTCTGGTCAACTGACATTCCGTAACGCAGCTGACTTGTACCTTTACCCGAACACGCTAGTTGCGATGAAGGTAACAGGTCATGAAGTAAAAGAGTGGCTTGAGTGTTCTGCTGGTCAATTCAACCAGATCGACGTGAACTCAACAGCACCACAGCAGCTGATCGAGTGGGATAACTTCCGTACTTACAACTTCGATGTTATCGACGGTGTTGATTACCAAATCGACGTAACTCAACCTGCGAAATACGATGCAAACTGTAAAGTGGTTAACCCTGACTCACAGCGTATTGTTGGCCTAACTTACCAAGGTAAGCCAATCGACATGAAGCAAGACTTCCTGATCGCGACCAACAACTACCGTGCATACAGTGCTAAGTTCCCAGGTACAGGTGAAGACTTCATCGCATTTGATGCACCAGATGAGAACCGTACTGTGCTTGCAAACTACATCTCTCGCGTAAGCAAAGAGCAAGGCCAAGTGAGCCCAACAGCTGACAACAACTGGTCATTCGCACCAATCAAAACGGATAAAAAGCTAGATATCCGCTTTGAAACGTCGCCAAGTGAGAAAGCGGCACAGTTCATCAAAGAAAAGGGTCAATACCCAATGAAACGTGTTGCGACTGACGATGTTGGTTTCGGCGTTTACCAAATTGACCTAACTAAATAGATTACTCTAGTAATCAATAATTAACCTTCTAAAAGGCTGAGTTTAACGACTCAGCCTTTTTCTTTTCTTATCTCAATTCACAGTCTAAAGCCTTAACTTTCGCCCCTTAAACACCTGCTCATTCTTCATCTAAATCGCACATCTCAAATCATCTATTGAATCCAATCAACGTAAAAAAGCAGCAATTCGCTGTAAGTTTTTCTGAGCTCCTCCTGTCTATTTAATTTACTACACTCAATGAATGGCCGATAAGCCATTCATCTATAGGATAGATAAGGACATTTGATGGGCACCGTCGAGAACATTCAAGCATGGTTAAATTCAGGGGAGGAGTCGCTGCTATGGCTGATGCTTGGCATTATCGCGCTTTCTTACCTGCTTGAAGATCTGGCCATTGTTACGGCCGCAGGTTTAGCGACCCAAGGGCTCATACTTCCCCAATATGCATTACTTGCGATTTTCATCGGTATTGCCACCGGTGACTTAGGCCTTTATTACCTTGGGAAATCAGGACGTTATTGCCGAGGCATTCGTTACAAAGCCCTCACCAACCGATACTTTCGAGCGCTTCGCACCAAATTACGTCAAAACGCATTCAGCAGTCTTTTTGTCATCCGCTTTATACCGGGGCTTCGTACCGTTGGTTTTACCTTAAGTGGGTTTTTCGCCATAGCACTGCCTACTTTCTTGTTTGCCGTCATTAGCGCGACAGCGATCTGGACTGGCGTTGTCTTCTCTACCATCTACTATTTAGGGACATCAGCGTGGCTGCAAGCCTCTGAATATCAATGGATCGTCATCCCGTGTGCCATCGCTTTGCTGTTTATCGGCAATCGATTAATGAATAAAACCTACTCTAGAGGATTATCATGAGTTCACCGCAAGATATTCACATCATTCCAGCACATCGAATTAATGCGGGCATGCCCCTGCTTGAAAAAGATACCGTGCGCAGTGTCTCTCCTTACGAGTTTCTTCCGGCGTGGTTCTTCTACACTCCAGTCGTGATTCAAAGCCTGATGCAAGGGTTACGGCACTTTGATTGGGCGCTGCCGCTGATCGCCAACCCGAGCATTAAACTCAGTGGCATGGTCGGCGAATCGAAACACGAGATACTGAGCCTTGCCGGATCGTCGAGCAAGCGTTGGATCTCTCCATTTATCACCTTAACCAAAACCGATCTTAGCAGTAAGAAACAAGCTGAAGATGCGCGCAGTGCACTCATCCAGTCGGATCTTGATTTTCCTATTGTGGCGAAACCGGATCTTGGCTGCCGAGGTGTTGGGGTAAAGCTGATCAACAACCAAGATCAACTTGAACAATATATTGAATCCTTCCCAAATCATGCTCGCTTTCTTCTGCAAGAAAAGGCGCCTTATCAAGCCGAAGCTGGCGTTTTCTATGTTCGTTACCCGAATAGTAAACAAGGCGAGATCATCTCGATCACCCTCAAATATTCGCCAATGGTGACGGGGGATGGTACCTCGACCCTAAAACAGTTAATCGAGAACAGCCCGCGTGCTGGGCAGCTCAGCCATCTCTATATCCCTAGGCATGAAGATAAGCTGGATCAAGTGCTCGCTGAGGGCGAAGAGTTCCAACTTGCGTTCGCTGGTAGCCATAGCCGTGGCTGTATCTTCCGAGATGGCAATCAATACATCACTCAAGCTTTAACCGAACGCTTAGATGAGATATTTGACGACTTCGATGGCTTTCACTTTGGTCGACTCGACGTCAAATTCAAAGACATGCACAGCCTAATGAGAGGTGAGGATTTCACTATCCTTGAGGTCAATGGTGCAAGCAGTGAAGCTGGGCATATCTGGGATCGCAACACACCGCTGCGAGAGATATTTTCCACGCTACTTCTTCAATACCGCATTCTTTTTGATATTGGCGCTCAACAGAAACAGAGAGGCCACCAACCTCCTTCGTTTAAGAGCCTATTTAACGCGTGGCAAGAAGAGCGACGTCTTGTTCAACAATATCCGACCACCGATTAACTTTGTACGAGGATCATGAATGAATCCGATAGCCCAACCGAGCGCCCTCACGTCTTTCTCTCCTAGTATCAAGGGAGCGGTAGAGATATTGAATCAGGGTTTAGAGTTTCTATTAGCGATTTCTGACAGCGACTACCTGACACGAGCGAAGCCGCACGTCACAAGCTCTATTGGTGAACATACTCGCCACACGCTCGATCTTTTTCATGCGCTGATTTTAAAAGAGAACGCGACCGTTGATTACAACACTCGCCGTCGTGGTCACCCTGTCGAATACGACCGCTCTATTGCAGTGAAAGAGATCCACTATGTGATCAACTGGCTTGAGCGGCTAGAGCGCAACGATCTCGAAGCGCCTATCATGATCCAAACCGAGGTTTCGATGGATGCTCAGGTGTTTGCAAGCCTACCTTCTACGCTAGAAAGAGAAGTGACTTTTGCGGCGCTGCATGCCAATCATCATTACGCGATGATCAAGGTGATCACCACCTTCCTAGACATTGAAACCTGTAACACCTTTGGTTATGCCCCAACCACCAGTAGCTATCTGAGGGAGCAATAATCATGTGTTCAGTATCTTGGCTACTTGAAGAAAACGGCTATCAGGTCTTTTTTAATCGTGATGAACAAAAGACCCGAGCATTGGCGATGCCACCGAAGCAATATCGAGTCAACGGTGTCGATATCATCATGCCACTTGACCCAACAGGCGGTGGTAGCTGGATAAGCATCAACGAATTCGGGCTTTCGCTATGCTTACTCAATAACTATCAAGGCATCGTTCCCGTCAGTCCTTTGGTTAGCCGTGGTTTGTTACTTAAGAACCTATCCTCGAGTCGTAATATCAGTCAGCTCTCTGAGGCATTTCATAAGCTCGACCTGTACTCTTTTGCCCCATTTACCTTGTTGGCTTTTGCACCGAACCTAACTCAACACAATGGTTTAGTTATTGCCTACCTGTGGGACGGCATTCAACAGCAAATAGTGGAGACCGACTCACCACTGTTCTCATCCGGTGTTGATCTAGAGCGAGTGCAAGCCTACCGACAAGCCAAATACGATCAACTAATGGCAACAGGCAAGAGTCAACAGAACTTACTGAAGTTTCATTCTCACCATCACAGTGAACAGCCCCATTTAGCAACCTGTATGCATCGTGAAGACGCGCACACAGTCAGCTTTACCCATTTACGTAATCTGCACGGTCAAGCCTCTATGTTTTATGCAGCCGGCTCACCTTGCGAACCAATAAACCCATGCCAGATAAATCAGCAGCGCTTTACCTTCGATTTGTCACCCGCAATCAATCTATAGATGGAGTCCATCATGAGAAAACTAATCACCATGGTCATGCTACTTGTTAGCCCGTACGTATTTGCTGCCGATGAAATCTATACCGGCTTCTTTAGCAGTAAGGCACTCGATGGTTACGATACCGTGGCTTACTTCACTTCTGGAAAGCCAGTTGAAGGGAGCAAGAAATTCAGCACTGAGTACAAAGGCGCGGACTGGTATTTCTCTTCTGAAAAGAATCTGACTTTATTTGTTAATAATCCTGAAAAATATGCCCCTCAATATGGTGGTTATTGCGCATGGGCCGTTTCTGCCAAAAACGACTTCGCACCAGGTGATCCGCAGTATTGGACCATAGTTGATGACAAACTTTATCTTAACTACGACCAAGAGATTCAAGCCACTTGGGAGCAAGACCGTGCACAGCATATTCAACAAGCCGATAAAGCTTGGCCGCAGCTGATTAAATAAGGTAGCTTCATTATGATTGATAGTCCTTTTCGTTTACCACGTTACACGCCTTTTGGTTTAGGTGAGTCTGTTGTCGAGTGGGCAACTGGGCTATCTAAGCTAGACCGACTCTATCAAGATCGACAAAGCGAGTTGTCCAGCTTTGAATTTATGAACTACACCCTATCGGCGCTCAATATCGACTACTCGGTGGCATCGGGAAGCACGGAAAACATCCCGGAAGAAGGGCCTGTCGTGATTGTGGCGAACCACCCACTCGGCGCCATTGAAGGTGTGATCCTTGCTGATCTCGTAGGATCGGGAAGAAAGGATGTGAAGGTATTGGCAAATGAATTACTCAAGCGACTGCCTGAACTGGATGATCTTTTTATCGGAGTCGATGTCTTTAATAGTAAAGAGTCGAAACGCACCAATGCCAAAGCCATTCGTGATGCCAATCGTCACCTAGCCGATGGCGGGCTGTTGATCGTGTTCCCTGCAGGGGAAGTATCAAGTTACCGCAAGGGAGCTAAAACACTGACGGATATCGAATGGAGCAAATCGGTCGCGAAGTTCGTTAAACGTCATCAAGCCACTACGGTTCCTATCTTTATCAATGGCAAAAACAGTGAGCTTTTCTATCAAGCGGGTCGTGTGCATCCACTGCTTAGAACCGCTCTACTCGGGCGTGAACTTCTTAATAAACAAGCGACAACTATCTCTATCTCGATTGGCTCATCGATTCCGTATTCAGAGATAAAATCGTTTGAAAAAGAGATGGATATCGTCAACTACCTACGACTTAATACCTACCTAATGAGTCAACAAGATAGTCCGAATACACCAATCCACGCGCCCTCTTTCGATACTCAAGTGATAGCGCCAATATCACCCGAAGTATTGGCAATAGAGATAAGCTCACTCCCTGAAGAGATGAAACTGCTCGAACAAGGGGACTTTGAGGTCTACTGCACGCCAAGCCAATCTATTCCCAACTTAATGCGCGAGATTGGTCGAGTCAGAGAAGAAAGTTTCCGCGAAGTTGGAGAAGGCAGTGGGCTTGCCTGTGATTTGGACGAGTATGACCTTTACTACAATCAACTGTTTGTATGGAACAAAACTAAGGCAGAATTGGTTGGCGCTTATCGATTGGGTATGGTCGACAAGTTAATCGCAGAGCACGGGTTGGACCAACTCTATTCCCGCAGTCTCTTTAACTATAACCAAGAGTTTATCGATACGTTAGACAGCAGCATTGAACTTGGCCGTTCCGTCGTGAGTAAACCTTATCAAAAGAGCCTTAACTCACTGTTACTGCTTTGGAAAGGTATTGCGACCTTTGTCTCTCGTCACCCTAAATACACCCACCTATTTGGCCCGGTCAGCATCAGTAATGATTACAGTCACAATGCGCGCCTGTTGATCGCAACCACCTTATCAATTCACCACTACGATGAGGAAAAGGCCAATCTGGTTTCCCCTTCTTCACCGCTTAATACCAGTAGTCATGTGTTCTGGCAGAATCATCTATTGTCGTCACTGGCGAGTGTGCCCCTACTTTCTAAAGTGTTAGCTCGTATGGAACAAGGAAAAGGCCTACCGGTATTATTGCGCCAGTATCTTGGGATGAACGGTAAGTTAGTATGCTTTAACGTCGACCCATCATTTAATGATGCGTTAGATGGTTTGATTGTCGTGAACCTTAAGAAGGTGCCACTGAAAACCTTAGGCAAATACATGGGTAGAGAACTCGCTCAAGACTACCTAGAGCAACACGCTCGACGCTGATTTCGCCCGAACTGTACCTACACTCAAATAAGTGCGATGATTTCGGCACTTATTTGGGTTAGGTTATTTTCATGCACACTTCTTTTATCGAACAACTGCAAAGCTTCGACTTCTCTGAAAGTCAGATTGAATCGCTAGTCGCTGTCGCCAAGCCACTTGAACTACCAACCAGACACATCCTTATTAACCAAGGTGAGATGGCAGGCTCAATCTACTTCGTACTTGAAGGCTTGTGCCATGCTTGCTACCTCACTGATGAGGGTAAGCAATACAGCAAAGAGTTCTATTGGGAACAAGATTGGATCATCGGCTTTGAGAGTCTGATAAAAAACCAAGCTTCCCCATATCTGCTTGAAACACTAACACCCATCACAATGTTAGAACTGCCAATGAATGCAGTCATCGAGTGGCGTGCATCGAATAACCCTTTGTATTTAAAGCTGCTAGAAACACAATTGATGCACAAGGAAAACAAAGAGCGTTTCATGCTGCTCTATACCCCTGAGCAACGTTACCAGCTTTTCTGCGAACACTATCCAGACCTTGAACAACGCCTTAACGACAATCAAATTGCCGCCTACTTAGGAATAACAGCAATAAGCTTGAGCAGAATTAAAGGTCGAATTAACAATAGTTAATGCCAACAATCATCGCGCATAGTACATTCAGAGCATCGATAACCTCTGGATGTAAACATGATCACTTGGCGCTCAATTCCTTTCTCTGAACTTTCAACATATCAGCTTTATCAACTACTTAAGTTACGAGTAGATGTATTTGTGGTTGAGCAAACTTGCCCTTATCCAGAGCTTGACGGTAAAGACACACTCGCAGGTGTTGAACACCTGCTTGGCTATGTGGGTGACGAGTTAATAGCGTGCGCACGCTTATTGCCACCAGGTACATCTTACGACAACACAAGCATTGGCCGAGTAGCAACCAAGCAATCAGCGAGAGGTGGCGGTTTAGGGCATCAATTGATAAAAGAGGCATTAACTCGTTGTGAAGAGCTTTGGCCAAACGCGACCATAGACATCGGTGCACAGCAGCACCTAGAAAGCTTCTATGGTAGCCACGGCTTCAAGACAATCTCAGACATGTACCTCGAAGATGACATTCCTCATATAGACATGAGATTAGAAAAATAATGACGAATATCACTGCCGGTATTCTATTGTTGGTTGCAGGTAACTTGTTTGCCTCGCTCTCTGACGTAGCAGTGAAGTTATTGAATGGAGAAGTACCGCCGCTTCAGTACATTTTTTTCCGACAGTTGATATCTCTGTTGCTCATTACACCTTTGTGGCTGCAGCAAAGCAAAGAGCAACGCCGCTTACAACAAGCTAAAGTCACTTTCATCCGCGGTCAGCTGATCTTAATAGGTAGTGGATGCATGGTCGTCGCCATCACGCATTTGTCTTTGGCAACCGCCAACGCAGTATTTTATGTCGCGCCTTTACTGATGTTGCCACTCTCTATGTTTCTACTCAAAGAGCAACCGGCACTCGGCAAGGTTATCGCCACGACCATAGGTTTTGTTGGTGCATTAATTGTCTTGAGGCCATCTCAATTTCATTGGGCAGCACTGTTCGCTTTGGGTACAGCACTTACCCTCGCGTTGTTTAATGTGCTAGTAAGAAAACTTCCTAGTGAGCAGACCGTCGTCACGACGCTGTGGTGGACAACCTTATTCTCTATTCCTGCATCACTGTTATTGTGCTTCTTATACTGGCAACCCATTTCTATAGAACACCTAGGATACATAGCCCTAAGTGCTACACTCATATTGAGCTACAACGGTCTTGCTGTTGCTGCCTACCAAAAAGCACATTCTAGCCAAATTGCCTTGGCTGAGTATTCAGGATTAGTGTTTGTCGCACTAATAGGCGCAATATGGTTTGATGAGATTCCAGATACATTAACCTTTATCGGAATTATGCTTATCATCTTGCCACTGGCCCCTTTTAAGCGATCAAAAAAAAGAGCTAATGTTTAGCTCTTTCTTGTCTTCTACCTGTGCCTAGTAAAGTACTTTAACTCAGATTCTTTATTCTTTTACTTACTGCGACCAAAACCGCCATCTGATAAGCGGAAGAACATCACCGAAGTGTCACCTTTCTCTAGCTGAAGAATGTCTAACTGCCCAGTTTCAGCAAGTTTAAAACGAACTAGTTGGCCTTTTCGGATCTGGCTTAGTGGCTTGTCAGCACCTTCAATACGTACTAACGCATTCAAGTCAGACAAGGGTAGATCGTTGTTTCGGAAAACCTGCGCTAGCGTATCGCCTTGCTTAACGAGGTACTCTTGCCAATTATTGTTGCTCGGTTCAGATGAACTGGTCTTGGTGTTTTGCTGCTCGCTTAAGCCAACAGTGTTTATTTCAAGCTCAACGCGCGATGTTGTTGGAGTCACATCTACTTTTGGTTCTGGTAGCGGCACAAAAAGTAATATTAGTACGATCGGCGAAATCACCATCAACAGTCTTTGGTGTAATTTCGGTAATGAACCCCAAGTTTGTACTGTCGAGGCTTTCATTTTCTTTACATCGATCGAACTCAATTTCTCTTTGACCTGATTCAGTCGATCCTTGAATTCTGCTAAGTGGTCAACTTTCTGTTTTTTCTTTTGACGACGATTCATACCACTGCGTCCTATACATTGAATAACTACAGTATAAAAACCAAAGTACCAACAGTATAGATCTTTCCGTCACAACAAGGCTCAAAGGGAGAAAATTGACATCCCTGTGATTTGGACGCGGTAAAGCACAAGTGATCAGGGACTAGCCGTTTCTTCACGCTGCTAATACTGGTATTCTTACCCTTTTCGTACTGACAAAAAGAGTGACTTTTCATGTCTGAAGTAAAATTTGAAACTGTAGAGCAAAAAGCTAGCTACGGTATCGGTCTACAAATGGGCCAACAACTTGCTGGTTCTGGTCTTGAAGGCCTAAACGTTGACGCAATCGCTGCTGGTATCGCAACAGCTCTAGTTGGTGACATGCCAGCTATCGAAGTTGACGAAATCAACAACGCACTACAAGAGCTACACACTCGCGGTGAAGCTGCACGTCAAGAACTAGCTAAAGCTGCTGCTGCTGACGGCGAAGCTTTCCTAGCTGACAACGCTCTTCGTTCAGAAGTAACAGTTCTTGAGTCTGGTCTTCAGTACGAAGTGCTAACTGAAGGTACTGGCGAGATCCCAACTGCAGACAAGCAAGTACGTGTTCACTACCACGGTGAACTAACTGACGGTACTGTTTTCGACAGCTCTGTATCTCGCGGCCAACCAGCTGAATTCCCAGTAACTGGCGTAATTCAAGGTTGGGTACAAGCTCTACAAATGATGCCTGTTGGCTCTAAGTGGAAGCTATACATCCCTCAAGATCTAGCATACGGTGAGCGTGGCGCAGGTGCTGCAATCCCACCATTTGCTGCTCTAGTATTTGAAGTTGAACTTCTAGCTATTCTTTAATTTTTATAAAAACCTTTAGTAAAACAAAATACTATAGGCAAATAAAATTAAAATAATGCAACGGCGATGTGACTACATCGCCGTTTTTCGTTTATAGTGAAAGAGTAAATTACTTTATTACTTAAGGACGAATAATGAAGAAAGTACTCATCACAGTATTAAGCAGCCTTGCTGTTGTCTCTTGCGCTAGTACTAGCGACTCTGAACAAACCAGTTCATCATCAGATACCAACTATTCCCAACTATCACAAACTGCACTAATGGCAGCGGTGAATATGTGGTCTCAACAAAATGAAACAACACCTCTTGCTGATACTGTTGCCGACCAAGCGTCTGTCACTACCGATCAAGCTATTGGCGGTATTGGTTCAATGTTAGCGCTTGCACAAAACTCACTTGGCTCTACCGACAACAAAGAACTCGCTACGCTGATTCCTGGCATGTCGAGCCTTGAGTCTACTGGTCTATCATCGCTACTGAGTTCACAAGGTGCTGTTGAAAGTGCATTTTCTGGACTAGGTATGGACCCATCAATGGTTACGACATTTGCACCAATCATTCTTCAGGCATTGCAGTCACAAGGTGCAACGAGTGGCCTGATGGACTCACTTGCGGCTATATGGCAATAACCGTTAGTTCTTAATAGCGAGCTTTAATATTTGATAAGGGCACTTCGGTGCTCTTTTTTGTGCCCACAAGAAAAGTGTACAAGGGTTGAGATAAGAGATAAGAGATAAGAGATAAGAGATATTTTTGAAAAACGGAGCAGAGAAGAGTAGCAAAAAATGCCAAACATCGTGGTGCAATTTTATCCTGTTGTCAGATTCGACAGATACAAAAAAGCCGAGCTAATGCTCGGCTTTTTGTATTAAGAATCTAGTATAGATTACTCAGCAGCTTCTTCAGCAGCTGGGCGGTCTACAAGCTCAATGTAAGCCATTGGAGCTTTATCACCAGTACGGAAACCACATTTAAGAATGCGAGTGTAACCACCTTGGCGAGCCGCAAAACGCGGGCCTAGTTCATTAAATAGTTTTGCTACAACTTCGTTATCACGAGTGCGAGCAAATGCAAGACGACGGTTAGCAACACTGTCTGTCTTAGCTAGGGTAATCAATGGCTCAATTACGCGACGTAGTTCTTTTGCTTTTGGCACGGTAGTTTTGATAACTTCGTGACGAACAAGAGAGCTAGCCATGTTGCTGAACATCGCTTTGCGATGACTGCTGTTGCGGTTGAGTTGACGACCACTTTTACGATGGCGCATGACCTAATCCTTCTAACTTTTCGATTAATCTTCAGCGATTGACGCTGGTGGCCAGTTTTCTAGACGCATGCCTAGAGAAAGACCACGTGAAGCAAGCACATCTTTAATCTCTGTAAGAGATTTCTTACCAAGGTTTGGCGTTTTAAGTAGCTCAACCTCAGTGCGCTGTACAAGATCACCGATGTAGTGAATCGCTTCTGCTTTCAAACAGTTAGCAGAGCGAACTGTTAGTTCAAGATCGTCTACAGGACGTAGTAGGATAGGATCGAATTCTGGCTTCTCTTCCTTCTCCTCAGGTACACGTACATCACGAAGATCTACGAACGCATCCAGTTGTTCAGCTAGAATAGTAGCTGCACGACGGATTGCTTCCTCAGGTTCTAGAGTACCGTTCGTTTCCATATCGATAACAAGCTTGTCTAAATCAGTACGTTGTTCTACACGTGCCGCTTCTACAGCGTAAGCGATTTTATCAACCGGGCTGTAAGTAGCGTCAACTAGTAGACGACCGATTGGACGCTCATCTTCTTCAGTATGGATACGAGCTGAAGCTGGAACGTAACCACGACCACGTTCTACTTTGATACGCATAGCGATCTCAGCGTTGTCATCCGTTAGGTGACAAATTACGTGCTCAGGGTTAGCGATCTCTACATCACCATCGTGGGTGATGTCACCTGCAACAACAGGGCCTGAGCCTGATTTGTTCAGTGTAATAAACACTTCATCTTTGCCTTCAGCAACGCGTACAGCCAAACCTTTAAGGTTTAGAAGGATTTCCAGGATATCTTCCTGAACGCCTTCTTTAGTGCTGTATTCGTGTAGCACACCTTCAATTTCAACTTCTGTTACGGCACAACCCGGCATAGAAGATAGAAGAATGCGGCGAAGAGCATTACCTAGAGTGTGGCCGAAACCGCGCTCTAATGGCTCAAGAGTTACTTTCGCGTGTGTCGTATTGATCTGTTCAATGTCAACAAGACGCGGCTTAAGAAATTCTGTTACAGAACCCTGCATTGTGTCCTCTCTTTTTTTAACCTTACTTAGAGTAAAGTTCGACGATCAAGTGTTCATTGATGTCAGCTGATAGGTCAGAACGCTCAGGCATACGCTTGAATGTACCTTCCATTTTGCCAGCATCTACTTCAATCCAAGTTGGCTTTTCACGTTGTTCAGCAACTTCTAGAGCCGCTTTAATACGAGATTGCTGTTTAGCTTTCTCGCGGATAGAAACAACGTCGTTTGCCGCTACTTTGAAAGAAGGAACGTTTACAACTTTACCGTTAACTAGGATAGACTTGTGGCTAACTAGTTGACGAGATTCAGCACGAGTAGCGCCAAAGCCCATACGGTAAACTACGTTATCAAGACGACCTTCAAGAAGCTGAAGCAGGTTTGCACCCGTGTTGCCTTTAAGACGTGCAGCTTCTTTGTAGTAGTTGCGGAATTGTTTTTCTAGAACGCCGTAGATACGACGAACTTTTTGCTTCTCACGAAGCTGAACGCCATACTCAGATAGACGACCGCGACGAGCGCCGTGTACACCTGGTGCGTTATCAATTTTACACTTGGTATCGATCGCACGGACACCAGACTTAAGGAATAAGTCAGTACCTTCGCGACGGCTAAGCTTCAGCTTAGGACCCAAATATCTTGCCATGATCTTTCTCCAATATTCCTAGAAACGAAACTTAAACGCGACGTTTCTTAGGTGGACGACAACCGTTATGAGGGATTGGTGTCGCATCAACAATGTTAGTGATACGGAAACCAGCAGCGTTCAGTGCGCGAACAGTAGATTCACGACCTGGACCTGGACCCTTAACCATAACTTCCAAGTTCTTTAGGCCATATTCTTTAGCCATTTCACCACAACGCTCAGCTGCAACTTGTGCTGCGAACGGAGTAGATTTACGAGAACCACGGAAACCTGAACCACCTGCTGTAGCCCATGCAAGAGCGTTGCCTTGACGGTCAGTGATAGTTACGATTGTGTTGTTGAAAGAAGCATGAATGTGCGCTACGCCATCAGCTACTTGCTTGCGTACGCGCTTACGCGCGCGAGTTGGTTGTTTTGCCATTGTACTCTACCTTATCCGACTATTTCTTGATCGGCTTGCGCGGACCCTTACGGGTGCGAGCGTTGGTTTTAGTACGCTGTCCACGTAGTGGTAGACTGCGACGATGACGAAGACCGCGGTAACAGCCAAGGTCCATAAGACGCTTGATGTTCATCGATACTTCACGACGTAGATCACCTTCTACAGTGTACTTAGCTACACCATCACGCAGTTGATCGATCTGCTCTTCAGTTAGTTCACTGATCTTAGCATCTTCAGCAATACCCACTTCAGCTAGAATAGCTTGAGAGCGAGTTTTACCGATACCGTAGATTGCAGTAAGTGCAATTACAGAATGCTTATGATCAGGAATGTTAATGCCGGCTATACGGGCCATTATTCACTCCTAAGGGGTTCATAAAAGAATTATCCACAGCAAAGCCCGTTATGGATACGCTGCGGCATACTACTTCTTTTGCACGCAAAAGGTAGGCCGAGGAATATACTCGACTCTACCTTGTATTTCAAGTAAAAATTTCTGCTAATTAGCCTTGGCGTTGCTTATGCTTTGGCTCACTGCAAATCACGCGAACGACACCGTTACGCTTGATAACTTTACAGTTACGGCAGATTTTTTTAACGGAAGCACGAACTTTCATTGCTAAACTCCGTAAATGGAATCGAAATTGCTACCACCGAATTAACGGCCGTAACCTTTCAGATTCGCTTTCTTTAACACAGAATCATACTGTTGTGACATCAGATGAGTCTGTACCTGTGCCATGAAATCCATGATAACTACCACTACGATTAGTAGTGATGTGCCGCCGAAGTAGAAACGAACGTTCCACGCGACCATCATGAACTCAGGAATCAGACATATAAAAGTAATGTATAGAGCGCCCGCAAGGGTTAGTCTAGTCATCACTTTATCGATATATTTCGCTGTCTGCTCACCTGGGCGGATACCGGGTACGAATGCACCAGACTTCTTCAAGTTATCAGCTGTTTCACGTGGGTTAAACACCAACGCTGTATAGAAGAAACAGAAGAAGATTATAGCTGCTGCATAAAGCATTACATACAGAGGCTGACCTGGGCTAAGAGCTAATGACACGTCAGTTAACCAACCGAACGCGCTGCTTTCACCATTTTGACCAAACCACTGTGCTAATGTTCCTGGGAACAAAATAATACTTGATGCGAAAATCGCTGGAATAACACCTGCCATATTAATCTTAAGAGGCAAGTGAGAGCTTTGTGCTGCAAAAACCTTACGACCTTGTTGACGTTTCGCATAGTTAACGACGATACGACGTTGACCACGTTCCATGAAAACTACGAAGTAGATAACAGCAAAAGACAATACAGCAATCAACAGCAGAAGAAGCACATGCAATTCACCTTGACGCGCTTGCTCGATTGTTTGACCGATTGCAGAAGGCAATCCAGCAACAATACCTGCAAAAATCAGAATGGAAATACCATTACCGATTCCTCGCTCAGTGATTTGTTCACCTAACCACATTAAGAACATGGTACCAGTTACTAAACTCACGGTAGCAATAAGCGTAAACATGGTTTGGTTGATAACAACCAGATTGTCGACCATGTTTGGTAAGCCTGTTGCGATACCAATAGCTTGGAATGTTGCAAGTACAAGCGTGCCGTAGCGTGTATATTGGCTTATCTTACGACGGCCTGCTTCACCCTCTTTCTTGAGTTCCGCTAACGCTGGATGAACTACAGTTAACAATTGGACTACGATCGATGCCGAAATGTACGGCATGATACCCAATGCTAATATAGATGCACGCTCAAGAGCACCACCGGAGAACATGTTAAACATTTCAACGATGGTACCTTTTTGCTGATCGAACAAATCGGCAAGTACAGCTGCGTCAATACCAGGGATCGGCACAAAAGAGCCGGCTCGGAATACTAAAAGTGCACCAATTACGAATAATAAGCGCGACTTTAGTTCACTTAAGCCGCTCTGAGCACTACGAAAATCTTGTCCTGGTTTCTTAGCCATCTGTACCTCGTTCCTCGAGATTATTCCTCGATTTTACCGCCTGCAGCTTCGATTGCAGCTTTAGCGCCTTTAGTCACGCGTAGACCTTTAACAGTCACAGCTTTGCTTAGGTCACCAGAAAGAACGATCTTAACGAATTCGATGTTCTTAGTGATAACGTTAGCAGCTTTAAGGCTGTTAAGATCAACTACGTCACCTGTTACTTTCGCTAGCTCAGCTAGACGAACTTCAGCAGACACTAGGCTCTTACGAGAAGTGAAACCGAATTTAGGTAGACGTTGTTTTAGAGGCATTTGACCGCCTTCAAAACCTGGACGAACAGAGCCGCCAGAACGTGACTTTTGACCTTTGTGACCGCGGCCACCTGTTTTACCAAGGCCAGAACCGATACCACGACCTACACGCTTCTTAGAAGGTTTAGAGCCAGCAGCCGGTGATAGAGTATTCAAACGCATTCTGATTACTCCTCAATCTTAACCATGTAGTAAACCTTGTTGATCATACCGCGTACGCACGGAGTATCTTCAAGTTCTACTGTATGGTTGATGCGACGAAGACCTAGACCTTTAAGACACGCTTTGTGCTTAGGTAGGCGACCAATTGAGCTTTTAGTTTGAGTTACTTTAATAGTTGCCATCGTGTGCTTACTCCGAAATAGATTCAACAGTTAGACCACGTTTAGCAGCAACCATTTCTGGTGACTTAACGTCTACTAGAGCACCAATCGTTGCACGAACGATGTTGATCGGGTTCGTTGAACCGTATGCTTTAGAAAGTACGTTATGTACGCCCGCAACTTCAAGTACAGCACGCATTGCACCACCGGCAATAACACCTGTACCTTCTGCAGCTGGCTGCATGTAAACTTTAGAGCCCGAATGACGACCTTTCACCGGGTGGTGAAGAGTGCCTTCGTTTAGCGATACTGTAACCATGTTACGGCGCGCTTTTTCCATTGCTTTTTGAATCGCAGCAGGTACTTCACGAGCTTTGCCGTAACCGAAACCTACGCGACCGTTACCGTCACCAACTACTGTTAGTGCAGTAAAGCTCATGATTCGACCACCTTTAACCGTCTTAGATACACGGTTAACAGCGATCAGCTTTTCTTGCAAATCATTAGCTTGTTGTTGTTCTTTAGCCATCTTCCAACCCTACCTTAGAATTTCAGACCAGCTTCGCGAGCAGATTCTGCTAGCGCCGCTACTCGACCGTGGTATTGGAAACCAGAACGATCAAATGCAACTGAAGCTACGCCTTTTTCAAGAGCGCGCTCAGCAACAGCTTTACCAACTGCTTTAGCTGCATCAACGTTACCAGTGTTCTTAACTTGCTCACGGATCGCTTTTTCTACAGTAGAAGCAGCTGCGATAACCTCAGAGCCGTTTGCCGCGATAACTTGTGCGTAAACATGGCGAGGAGTACGGTGTACTACCAGGCGAGTTGCACCAAGTTCTGCAATCTTACGACGTGCACGTGTAGCACGACGGATGCGAGATGCTTTCTTATCCATAGTGATACCTTACTTCTTCTTAGCTTCTTTAGTACGCACATTTTCATCTGCGTAACGAACACCTTTACCTTTGTAAGGCTCAGGAGCACGGTAAGAACGAATGTCAGCCGCAACTTGACCTACTACTTGCTTATCGCAACCAGTAATGATGATCTCAGTTTGGCTAGGGCACTCAGCTTTAATACCTTCAGGTAGAGCGTGCTCTACTGGGTGAGAAAAGCCAAGAGTTAGAGCTACAGAGTTGCCTTTCATAGCAGCACGGTAACCAACACCCTTAAGAGTTAGCTTCTTAGTGAAGCCCTCAGTAACACCCACAACCATGTTATTAACTAGAGCGCGAGCTGTACCAGCTTGTGCCCATGCGTTAGTAACGCCTTCTTTCGGACCGAAAGTTAGCTTGGTTTCTTCCTGTGCAATAACTACGGCGCTGTTAAGAACGCGAGTAAGCTCACCTTTGCTACCTTTTACAGTAACTTCTTGGCCGTTTAGTTTCACCTCTACGCCAGCTGGAATAGCGACAGGTGCTTTAGCAACACGAGACATAATCTACTCCTTATTAAGCTACGTAACAGATGATTTCACCGCCAAGACCTGCTTTACGAGCAGCACGGTCAGACATCAGACCCTTGGAAGTAGAAACAACTGCAATACCAAGACCACCCATCACTGTAGGTAAAGAGTCTTTATTTTTATAAACTCTTAGACCAGGACGTGATACGCGCTTGATTTGCTCGATTACAGGTTTAGCTTGGAAGTACTTAAGAGTAACTTCTAGCTCAGGTTTTGCTTCGCTGTTTACAGCGAAGTCTACGATGTAACCTTCAGCTTTAAGTAATGCAGCAATTGCAACTTTAAGCTTTGAAGAAGGCATTTTTACAGCAACTTTGTTTGCTGCCTGACCGTTACGAACGCGGGTCAGCATATCCGAAATCGGATCTTGCATGCTCATAAGATTTACTCCAAATGATTAAGTGGCAATTACCAGCTAGCCTTACGAAGACCCGGAATCTCGCCTTTCATGCAAGCTTCACGAACCTTAATGCGGCTTAGACCGAATTTACGTAGGTAACCGTGTGGACGACCAGTTTGGTTGCAACGGTTGCGCTGACGTGATGCACTTGAATCACGTGGAAGAGATTGCAGTTTAAGAACCGCATTCCAACGATCTTCTTCAGATGCGTTTACATCGCTAATGATAACTTTTAGCGCAGAACGCTTTTCAGCGAACTTAGCTACTAGTTTTGCACGTTTAGCTTCACGTGCTTTCATTGATTGTTTAGCCATAACAGTAACCCTACCCTTACTTACGGAATGGGAAGTTAAAGGCAGCCAGCAGAGCTCGGCCTTCCTCATCGGAACCCGCAGAAGTCGTGATAGTGATATCAAGACCGCGGACACGATCGACTTTATCGTAGTCGATTTCCGGAAAGATGATTTGCTCGCGAACGCCCATGCTGTAGTTACCGCGACCGTCAAAAGACTTAGCGCTAACACCACGGAAATCACGTACACGTGGAAGTGCGATAGAGATTAAACGCTCTAAAAATTCCCACATGCGCTCACCACGCAAGGTTACTTTACAACCAATTGGGTAGCCTTCACGAATTTTGAAACCAGCTACAGATTTACGCGCTTTAGTAATAAGTGGCTTTTGACCAGAGATCGTTGCCATATCAGCTGCTGCGTTTTCTAGCAGTTTCTTATCGTTGATTGCTTCACCAACGCCCATGTTTAGGGTGATTTTCTCAATCCTAGGGACTTGCATGACGCTTGTGTAGCTGAACTCTTTGGTAAGCTCAGCGACTACAGACGACTTGTAGTAATCATGCAGTTTCGCCATAGTAGAACTCCAAATTACTTCTAATTAGTTAGAAACAGTTTCGCCGTTAGATTTGAAGAAACGAACTTTCTTGCCATCTTCGATACGGAAACCGATACGGTCTGCTTTACCAGTAGCCGCGTTAAAAACTGCAACGTTAGAAGCGTCAATTGCTGCTTCTTGTTCAACGATGCCACCTTGTTGACCTAGAGCCGGAACCGGCTTTTGGTGTTTCTTAACAAGGTTGATGCCTTCAACGATAACTTTACCAGTTGTCAGAACCTTAGTTACTTTACCTTTCTTGCCTTTATCTTTACCAGCAAGAATGATTACTTCGTCATTACGACGGATTTTAGCTGCCATGTTGCCGCTCCTTACAGAACTTCAGGTGCTAGTGATACAATCTTCATGAATTTCGCGTTACGAAGTTCACGAGTCACAGGACCAAAGATACGTGTGCCGACTGGTTGCTCAGTAGTGTCGTTTAACAATACACAAGCATTACTGTCGAAGCGAATGACAGAACCGTCTGGGCGACGAACGCCTTTACGGGTGCGCACTACTACCGCCTTCAGAACATCACCTTTCTTTACTTTACCGCGAGGAATCGCTTCCTTCACTGTAACCTTGATGACGTCACCGATATGTGCATAACGGCGGTGAGAGCCACCCAGAACCTTAATACACATTACCTTGCGCGCGCCAGAGTTATCTGCTGCGTCAAGTGTACTTTGCATCTGGATCATTGTTAGTGCTCCGCTAAATATTAAAACTAGACCCTCTCGGGTCGGGCTGCCTCTTTAAAAGGGACGCGAATTGTACCACCCTTTTTTTAAATTGGGTAGACAAAAAACAAGCGGCTCCAAAAAATAATTTGGAGCCGCTTATAAGTTATAGAATTACAAAGATTAAATCTTCGCTTTTTCTAGAACTTTAACCAATGTCCAAGACTTAGTCTTAGACAGAGGACGACACTCAGCGATTTCAACTTTGTCGCCTAGGCCACAAGTGTTGTCTTCGTCGTGTGCGTGTACTTTAGTCGTGCGTTTGATGAACTTACCGTAAATTGGGTGTTTTACAGTGCGTTCAATAGCAACAACGATAGACTTGTCCATCTTGTCGCTTACTACACGGCCTTGCTGGATGCGGTTAGTTTCGCTCATTATGCGCCTGCCTTTTCAGTCAAAACAGTTTTCACACGTGCGATGTCACGGCGTACAGCTTTTAGAGTATGAGTTTGCTGAAGTTGACCAGTTGCAGCTTGCATGCGCAAGTTGAACTGTTCACGTAGCAAATTCAATAGCTCAGCGTTAAGCTCTTCAACGTTCTTTTCGCGTAGATCTTGTGCTTTCATCACATCACCTGCTTAGTTACAAAAGTAGTTTTAACAGGCAGTTTACGTGCCGCTAGGCGGAACGCTTCACGTGCCAACTCTTCAGGTACGCCATTCATCTCGTACATAACTTTGCCTGGTTGGATTTGAGCAACCCAGTACGCAACTGAACCTTTACCTTTACCTTGACGAACTTCAAGAGGCTTTTCAGTAATTGGCTTGTCTGGGAATACACGAATCCAGATTTGACCTTGACGCTTAATGTGACGTGTCATAGCACGACGTGCCGCTTCGATTTGACGTGCAGTCAGACGACCACGGCCAACAGCTTTAAGACCGAATTCGCCGAAGCTTACTTCAGTACCTTTAGCTAGACCACGGTTACGACCAGTCATAACCTTGCGGAACTTAGTACGTTTTGGTTGTAGCATCGTTCGACTCCTTACTTACGGCCTTTACGCTGCTTCTTAGGCTTATCGCCTTTAGGCTCTACTGCGTTAGCAGCTGGCATACCGCCTAGAATCTCACCTTTGAAGATCCAAACTTTAATGCCGATCACACCGTATTGAGTGTGAGCCGAAGAAGTTGCGTAATCAATGTCTGCACGTAGAGTGTGTAGAGGCACACGGCCTTCACGGTACCACTCAGAACGTGCGATTTCAGCACCGCCAAGACGGCCGCCTACTTGTACTTTGATGCCTTTAGCGCCTAGACGCATAGCATTTTGTACCGCACGCTTCATTGCACGACGGAACATAACACGACGCTCTAGTTGAGACGCGATGCTATCAGCTACAAGCTGACCATCTAGCTCAGGCTTACGTACTTCAGCGATGTTAATTTGCGCTGGTACACCTGCGATTTTAGCTACAGCTGCGCGTAGCTTCTCTACGTCTTCACCTTTCTTACCGATAACAACGCCAGGACGAGCAGTGTGAATAGTCACACGGATGCTCTTAGCTGGACGCTCGATAACGATACGAGATAATGATGCTTTTTGTAGTTCCTTGGTAAGGAACTGACGTACCTTGAAGTCGCCGTCTAGGTTGTCAGCGAATTCGTTGGTATTAGCAAACCATGTAGCATTCCAAGGCTTAACGATGCCAAGACGAATACCATTAGGATGTACTTTCTGACCCATTGCTTACTCTCCTAGTCTTTAGCGATCTGCTACAACAATAGTGATGTGGCTTGAACGCTTCAAGATACGATCCGCACGACCTTTAGCACGAGGCATAATACGCTTCATGATAGGGCCCTCATCTACGAAGATTTTAGCGACATTTAGATCGTCGATATCTGCACCTTCGTTATGTTCCGCGTTAGCGATAGCTGACTCAAGAACCTTCTTAACCAATACAGCAGCTTTTTTGTTGCTGAAAGTTAGAATTTCTAGAGCTTGGTCTACCGACTTACCGCGAATTTGGTCTGCAACTAAGCGAGCTTTCTGTGGAGAAATACGAGCAAAGTTATGTTTAGCTAAAGCTTCCATCATCTACTCCTTATTTCTTCTTAGCTTTCTTATCTGCAGCATGACCGCGATAAGTACGAGTTGGTGCAAATTCGCCCAGTTTGTGACCGATCATTTCTTCGGTAACGAAAACTGGAACGTGCTGACGACCATTATGGACAGCGATGGTCAAACCAATCATTGTTGGGATGATCATTGAGCGACGGGACCAAGTCTTAATAGGCTTTTTGTCTCCGCTTTCCACCGCTTTCTCTACCTTCTTCAGCAAGTGTAGGTCAATAAAAGGACCTTTCTTGAGAGAACGTGGCATGGCGATTCCTCTTTATAAATTATTTAGTGCGACGACGTACGATGTACTTGTCAGTGCGCTTGTTCTTACGAGTCTTGAAGCCCTTAGTAGGAACGCCCCAAGGAGAAACTGGGTGACGACCACCAGATGTGCGGCCTTCACCACCACCATGTGGGTGATCCACCGGGTTCATTACTACACCACGTACGGTTGGACGTACGCCGCGCCAGCGTGAAGCACCAGCTTTACCAAGTTCACGTAGCATATGCTCAGAGTTACCAACTTCACCGATCGTTGCACGACCTTCAGAAAGTACTTTGCGCATCTCACCAGAACGTAGACGGATAGTTACGTATGCACCATCGCGAGCGATGATTTGAGCATAAGCACCAGCCGAACGAGCTAGTTGAGCACCTTTACCAGGCTTAAGTTCAACACAGTGTACAGTAGAACCTACTGGGATGTTGCGCATCGGCAGAGTGTTACCTGCTTTGATTGGCGCATCTACACCAGATTGAATCTGGTCACCTGCGTTAACACCTTTAGGTGCAATGATGTAACGACGCTCACCGTCTGCGTACAGAACTAGAGCGATGTTAGCACTACGGTTTGGATCGTATTCTAGACGCTCAACTTTCGCTGGGATGCCATCTTTAGTACGTTTGAAGTCAATCAGACGGTAATGGTGCTTGTGACCACCACCGATGTGACGTACTGTAATACGACCGTTGTTGTTACGACCACCGTTCTTAGAGTTTTTCTCTAGAAGTGGTGCGTATGGCTTACCCTTGTGCAGGTCAGCGTTAACAACTTTAACGACGTGACGACGACCAGGGGAAGTCGGCTTACATTTAACAATAGCCATTTTTACTACTCCTGTTATTCCGCGCCGCCAACGAAGTCAAGATCTTGACCTTCTTTCAAAGTAACGTAGGCTTTCTTAACGTCTGAACGACGGCCTTCACGCATACCTTGACGTTTGGTCTTACCCTTTAATACAAGAGTATTTACAGACTTAACTTCAACTTCAAATAGCTTTTCTACAGCTGCTTTGATCTCTTTCTTAGTTGCATCTTTAGCTACTTTGAAAACGATAGTGTTCGCTTTCTCAGCTGCCATAGTTGCTTTTTCAGAGATGTGCGGAGCACGTAGAACTTTTAAGATACGCTCTTCAGTGATCATGCTAGCATCTCCTCAACTTGCTTAACTGCGTCAGCAGTCATTAGAACCTTGTCGAAAGCGATTAGTGATACTGGATCAACACCAGCAACATCACGTGCGTCTACTTTGTATAGGTTACGAGCAGCTAAGAATAGATTTTCATCTACTTCGCCAGTCACAATCAGAACGTCGCTTAGCTCAAGCTCTTTAAGCTTAGCTACAAGTTCTTTTGTTTTTGGTGCTTCTACAGAGAAGTTATCAACAACGATTAAACGCTCTTGACGAACTAGCTCAGAAAGAATGCTCTTCATAGCACCGCGGTACATTTTTTTGTTTACTTTTTGGCTGTGATCTTGTGGTTTCGCAGCAAAAGTAACACCACCTGTACGCCAGATTGGGCTACGAATTGTACCAGCACGTGCGCGGCCAGTACCTTTTTGACGCCATGGCTTAGCGCCACCGCCAGATACTTCAGAACGAGTCTTTTGAGCACGAGTACCTTGACGAGCACCTGCTGCATATGCAACAACTACTTGGTGTACAAGAGCTTCGTTGAAGTCACGTCCGAAAGTAGTCTCGGAAACAGTTAGTGCATCAGCACCTTTAACCATCAATTCCATTACTTACTCCTAGACGTTATGCTTTAACAGCAGGTTTTACGATCACGTTTCCGCCTGTTGAGCCCGGTACTGCACCTTTAATAAGGAGTAGATTGCGCTCAGCGTCAACACGTACGATCTCTAGGTTTTGAGTCGTTACACGCTCAGCACCCATGTGACCTGCCATTTTCTTGCCTTTAAACACGCGGCCTGGAGTTTGACATTGGCCAATTGAACCCGGTGCGCGGTGAGACAAAGAGTTACCGTGAGTCATATCTTGAGTAGAGAAGTTCCAACGCTTGATAGCGCCTTGGAAGCCTTTACCTTTAGATGTACCAGTAACGTCTACTTTTTTAATTTCGTTGAAAAGTTCTACGTTTAGCTCAGCGCCAACTTCAAACTCTTCGCCGTTTTCTAAACGGAATTCCCAAAGACCGCGACCTGCTTCTACACCCGCTTTCGCGAAGTGACCAGCTTCAGGTTTAGTTACACGGTTAGCTTTCTTAGCACCAGTAGTTACTTGGATTGCTGCGTAGCCGTCTGTCTCAAGAGTTTTAACTTGAGAAATACGGTTCGCTTCAACCTCAACAACAGTTACTGGGATAGAAACGCCTTCTTCAGTAAATACGCGGGTCATACCCACTTTACGTCCGACTAGACCAATCATTATTCTTATCTCCCTTAACCTAGGCTGATTTGAACATCAACGCCAGCTGCAAGATCAAGACGCATTAGAGCATCAACAGTTTTATCTGTTGGCTCAACGATGTCGATCAAACGCTTGTGAGTACGAATTTCGTACTGGTCACGTGCATCTTTGTTGACGTGTGGAGAGGTAAGAACAGTGAAACGCTCTTTACGAGTAGGTAGTGGAATAGGACCACGAACCTGTGCGCCAGTACGTTTTGCTGTTTCAACGATTTCCGCAGTTGAAGCATCGATTAGCTTGTAATCAAACGCTTTAAGGCGGATACGAATACGTTGGTTCTGCATGAGACAGAGCTCCAATTATTAAAAATTACACAAACAATATCGC
Organism: Vibrio sp. Isolate34; assembly: GCF_022397915.1. Taxonomy (GTDB): domain Bacteria; phylum Pseudomonadota; class Gammaproteobacteria; order Enterobacterales; family Vibrionaceae; genus Vibrio. The sequence continues at coordinate 88,628 of NZ_JAKEUO010000018.1, forward strand.
CACTCAAGCTCGATAAAACGAGAGAATGCCGATTGATTTATGTGAAACCGTAGCATCCAAAATTAGGACGCATTGTCAGTTAACTTTTGAAGCAAACAAGAAGTTCACTATTTTTATTAACCGCGAACATAAGCTGAGTATACATTACTAGGTAAGACCTACTCCTCAGTGCTCATTGGTTCACAACCAGCGTTAGCCAGTGCGATGCATTATACAGATCACACTTTAGTATGCAAGTAGTGTTGGAAAAATAATCGGCATTTATTGGAGATTGGTTTTGTATCGAGAGGGAAGAAGATAGATGGAAGGTAATATTTCTTTCGAGAAAACAAAAGGGAAGCCGAAGCTCCCCTTTTCAGATGCGTGCTCTTCTAATGAAGAGAGTGCAAAAATCTAAATGCTATTAAGCGAAGATTTTAGCTACAACACCAGCACCAACTGTACGGCCACCTTCGCGGATTGCGAAACGTAGACCTTCGTCCATTGCGATTGGAGCGATTAGCTCAACAGTCATTTGAACGTTGTCACCTGGCATTACCATTTCTACGCCTTCTGGTAGAGTGATGTCGCCTGTTACGTCAGTTGTACGGAAGTAGAACTGTGGACGGTAACCTTTGAAGAAAGGAGTGTGACGGCCGCCTTCGTCTTTAGAAAGTACGTATACTTCAGACTCAAACTTAGTGTGTGGGTTGATAGAACCTTTCGCAGAAAGTACTTGACCACGTTCAACGTCATCACGCTTAGTACCACGTAGAAGTGCACCAACGTTCTCACCTGCACGACCTTCGTCAAGCAGTTTACGGAACATTTCAACACCAGTACAAGTAGTAAGAGTAGTCTCTTTGATACCAACGATTTCTACTTCGTCACCTACACGTAGGATACCGCGCTCGATACGACCAGTTACAACAGTACCACGACCTTGAATTGAGAATACGTCTTCAATTGGTAGTAGGAACGGTTGGTCTACTGCACGCTCTGGCTCAGGGATGTAAGAATCTAGTGCTTCTGCAAGCTCAACGATCTTGTCTTCCCACTGCTTCTCGCCGTTTAGTGCGCCAAGTGCAGAACCTTGGATAACTGGTAGGTCATCACCTGGGAAGTCGTACTCAGAAAGAAGTTCACGAACTTCCATTTCTACTAGCTCAAGTAGCTCTTCGTCATCAACCATGTCACATTTGTTCATGAATACGATGATGTAAGGGATACCAACTTGACGACCAAGTAGGATGTGCTCACGAGTTTGAGGCATAGGGC
>NZ_JAKEUO010000019.1 GCF_022397915.1 Vibrio sp. Isolate34
AGAGGGTAGATCCCGCCAAGGAATACCTGTTCTCATTCGATAAAGTATTCCTTCAAATGTCATTCGATGTTCAGTTTTATCGTAAATACGACCTGTACTTTTCATAACTTGGAGTAGCAGTTTCCAGCGAATATCAGTTAGCATTGTTCTTGGCATGGTATTGGTTATGGTTTTACTTTTGGCGAAGCAAATTATAACTCTTTACCATGCTGTTCAAAAAACACTCTCGAAAGATCAACATGCCCTAGTTTCTGTTCAAACGGCCTGTCGTAATTTTGATTATTAAAAAAGGCGTCTGGATGGCTAAACTATCTACCCAATAGGAATAATGAACAACGTCCAAATATTCATCTTGTTTATTAAAAATATTCATCTTGAATAAACCAAAGATGAGGAACTTAAATCCATCTGGACATCTAGACGTTTACAAATAATAAAAAAACCCGTAGGGTGATTATTAAGAAATATTGAATTGGCTTAGGGAATATGAGGAATACTCATGATAGAGCTTAAACACCTTCGAACATTGACCACCTTGAGAGACAGCGGCTCACTGACAGCAACTGCAACCTCTCTTCACTTGACGCAGTCGGCGCTTTCTCACCAATTGAAAGACCTTGAGGCGCGTATTGGCGGTCAGCTTTTCCTTCGTAAAACTAGGCCAGTTAAATTCACCTCTGAAGGTGAGATTTTGCTTAAGCTCGCCGATGAGATACAGCCAAGAATCGCTAAAGCAGAGAACGAGCTCGCAAGCCTGAAAGAGGATGTGAATGGGCGTTTGCACATGGCGATCGAGTGTCACTCATGCTTCCAATGGTTAATGCCCGCTTTGAAGGAGTACCAAGTTGCTTGGCCAAGCGTGACATTAGATTTTTCATCGGGCTTTGGTTTTGAACCCCTACCCGCATTAATGGCTGGCGAATTAGACTTGGTGATCACCTCAGACATTCAGCCGCGTTCAGAAGTTCACTACGAGCCACTTTTCGATTTCGAGATGCGTTTGATCACTGCAATTAATTCGCCTTTGGCTGACAAACCAAGCATTGAACCGCAAGATCTTAGCGATCTCACTATGCTTTCCTACCCTGTTCAAAAGCAGCGCTTGGATGTAGTGAAGCACTTTTTGCAACCTGCTGGTATTGAACCGAAGAAATGGAAACAGGCTGACAACACATTGATGTTGGTTCAAATGGTATCGGCAGGGCTAGGTGTCGCGGCATTGCCAAATTGGGCAATCAGTGAGTTTTCACGACAAGGCTTAATCGCCAGTAAGCCATTAGGGAAAGGACTCTCGAGAAGACTGTTTGCAGCGGTGAGAAACTCAGAAAAAGACAAGCGCTACCTACAGGCTTTCTTTAGCACAGCAAGGCAGCAAAGTAAGAGTCACCTTGATGGTATTGAGGTCGTTTAACAATAACCATCATCAGCTAACTCCGCTTACACCAAGCACAAGAGACAAATGCCAGAAACAAAAAAAGTCACAGATAATCTGTGACTTTTTAGTTTCAGTACCGATGATTTTCGATATCTGTTGATTCGCGAAAAATAGACTATCTTGCGTAAGATTTAAACTGGTTAGTCAGTGGGTCGTATTGATAGCCAAGCATATCAAGCTTACCGACGACACTTTCTATATCCATCTCATACATGCTAATGAGCTCTTCAAAACTGTCGCACTCTAAGCGCAGTTTCTCGTTCACTATTCCCAGCAAGATAATGCTATCCAAACTTTTGACGTTGCTTAAATCCATCTCGTACTCCTTACGAACACACTAACTAAAATTAAGTTTAGAACGCTTACTAAGGTCACGCTAAAAAACAGATCACACTTCTTAAATCAGATACGTGGTTACCATACCCAAAGTTACAGAGCCCAAACTGGCGTTAAACCAACAGCAGCCGCTAATAACATCAGCAATGAAACCGTCAGTTGAAGCTTTTCAGGTGTCTTAACGAACAGTAGATGCCAACACCACACCACGATAGAAGAGATCAACAAAGCAAAGCTAAATAGCAAAGTGGAAATTACTGGCTCTAACTGAGCTTCAGAGAGTGAGTAAACATTCACGACTGTCGCCAGTACCACCAACATACCCGTCAATACACCCACCACAGGAAGAACACGGTGGAACGCTTGCAAACGCGTTCTTGCGATCGTCAGCAGTAAATGACCAAACGCAGCGCCTAACAATACCACCAACAGCAGAGTCGTAATGATACCGACTGTGGTTGCTTGCTCAGTCGCTTGAATAGCAACGTACGACAACGCCAAACCACACGCCAAATACATTACCCAGATAGGACCAGAATCACGTGTCTTTTTGGTTTGAACTTGAGAATAGAAATAAAAGATTGCGAACACGACCAGAAAGGCTTCAATTTTCACTGAGGCAACCGCCAGCCACAACACGCCAATTGCAGGTAACATCTTGTGAATACGGCCACGTTGTCCCGGGCAAATATCCCCTTTCACCAAGATGAGGGTTAAGATCAGTTGGGCTCCTAAAAGCATTGGAGCAAATTGTACTAATAACGTTTCGACCATTGTGGATCTACTTCTTCAGACTTATTTTCGCGAATAATATCAAAAACTGCAGCGAACACTAATCAAAATCACAAATTAGCGACGTTATTCAAGGCTTCAACTATGCTGTTGCATGGCTCTTTTGCTGCTTTTAAAAGCGATAACACGAAAGACATCAGAACTAACAGGGACATGTTCTACTGGCTAGTCAGGGCGCATGTCGCTATAATTCCCGCCTCAAAAATCAGAGGTCGAAATATGTACAGCGATATCACTCCTATTCACGAACACAAAAAATACTGGGCCGAGTGCTACGGAACTGCACCCTTTTTGCCTACCAGTAGAAAGGAGATGGATGCTCTTGGATGGGATAGCTGTGACATTATTATTGTAACTGGTGACGCTTATGTCGATCACCCGAGCTTTGGTATGGCTATCATTGGCCGTCTTCTTGAAGCTCAAGGTTTCCGCGTGGGCATTATTGCTCAACCTAAGTGGGACAATAAAGATGCCTTCATGAAGCTAGGTAAACCTAACCTATTCTTCGGCATCACAGCGGGTAACATGGACTCCATGATCAACCGCTACACCTCTGATCGCAAATTACGTCACGATGATGCTTACACGCCAAATAACGAAGGTGGTAAGCGTCCTGACCGTGCAACTCTGGTTTATTCTCAGCGTTGTCGCGAAGCCTACAAAGGCACACCAATCGTTCTTGGTGGTATTGAAGCGAGCTTGCGCCGTGTTGCGCACTACGATTACTGGTCGGATAAAGTTCGTCGCTCTGTATTGTTTGATGCAAAAGCAGACATCCTTCTTTTTGGTAACGCTGAGCGCGCACTGGTTGAAGTGGCACACCGCATCGCTGATGGCGAAGACATGTCAACGCTGACAGATATTCGCGGTACGGCAATCAATCTTGCTGCAGCGCCTGAAGGCTTCAAAATCATCGACTCTTCTCGTATCGAAAAGCCGAACAAAGCTTACGTGCCGGTAAACCCGTACGAAGTGGAAACGCAATGTGATACTAAGAAGGATGAGAAAGAAGAAGTAAAAGCGCAGCCGATCACGATTCGCCCTTCTCGTCACGATGCAAAAACAACAGCCGTTCGTATCCCTGCATACGAGAAGCTAAACAACGACCGTATTCTTTACGCTCACGCTAGCCGTATCTTGCACCTAGAGACAAACCCGTACTCAGGTCGTGCTTTGATTCAACGTCACGGTGACCGTGAACTTTGGGTTAACCAAGCACCAATTCCACTGACGACTGAAGAGATGGATTACGTGTTTGGCCTTGCTTACAAGCGTGTTCCTCACCCGATGTATGGCAAAGCGAAGATTCCTGCATACGACATGATCAAAACCTCGGTGAACATCATGCGTGGTTGTTTTGGTGGTTGTTCTTTCTGTTCAATCACAGAGCACGAAGGTCGTATCATTCAAAACCGTTCGAAAGAATCTATCTTGGATGAGATCGAAGACATTAAAGATAAAGTACCTGGCTTTACCGGTACGATTTCTGACTTGGGTGGCCCAACGGCGAACATGTACCGTTTAGGTTGTTCAGATCCGAAAGCAGAGATTAACTGTCGTCGTCCATCATGTGTGTTCCCTAAAATCTGTGAGAAGCTAAACACAGACCACCAACACACGATTGACCTGTACCGCTCTGCGAGAAAAGTACCGGGCGTTAAGAAGATCATGATTGCTTCTGGTGTTCGCTACGACTTGGCGATTGAATCTCCGGAATACGTGCGTGAGCTTGTGACGCACCACGTAGGTGGCTACTTGAAGATTGCTCCAGAGCATACTGAAAAAGGCCCTCTGGATCTGATGATGAAGCCGGGCATGGGCACTTACGATCGTTTCAAAGAGATGTTCGAGAAGTACAGCGCGGAAGCCGGTAAGAAACAGTATCTAATTCCTTACTTCATCTCGGCTCACCCGGGCACAGAAGATGAAGACATGCTTAACCTTGCGTTGTGGCTGAAAAAGCACAACTACGAGTGTGACCAAGTACAGAACTTCTACCCATCGCCAATGTGTAATGCAACGTCGATGTACTACTCAGAGACTAACCCTCTGAAGCGTGTGAAATATAAGAAGCGTGAAGATGTGCCAGTACCTAAAGGTGACCGTCAACGTCGTCTGCATAAAGCACTGCTTCGTTACCACGATCCAGAAAACTGGAAGATCATCCGTGAAGCGCTAATCGATATGGGTAAGAAACACCTTATCGGTGACAAGCCGGGCTGTTTGATTCCGGAAGAAGACTTTGATGCACAAACACCTGCACAACGTCGTAAATCTGGTCGTCACGGATCGCAGCGTTTTGCAACGAAGCACAGCAAATCTCAACCGGGTTTAGGCGGCGAGAAGCCACGCAACCATTCCAAATCTGGTGACAATAAGCCTGGTGGTAAAAAGCCGAATGGTAACGGTAACAGCCAAGGCAATGCTAACCAAGGTAACGGAAAGCAAAACGGTGGCGGTAATGGCAACGCTCGTAAGCCAGCTACTGGCTTCATTAAGAAAGGCCCTGGTGGTCAATCACAAGGCAATGGCGGCGGAAACCGCAACAAAGCCGGCAATGGTCAAGGTGGCAAACCTGCTGGCAACGGAAAGAATCGCCAACGCGCGACACAACGCTAATATTGTGAGCCAATAAACTTAGTCATAATAAAATACAAAGCGCAGCTATTTAGCTGCGCTTTTTTGTGTCTTGAAGCTTTTCCAAGCCGTAACCAGTACAGTTATGAACGCTGCCACTGATCCGGATAATGGATGATGTTATGGAAAACCGCTTGTTCAGTTCCGATGTTCTTGTATCCATGAAGTTGTTCGGCATTAAAACGCACCGCTTGTCCCGGACTCAGTTCATACCAGCTATCATCGAAGAACACCGCCATACGACCTGAGACACACAAGATATGCTCAATCACCCCAGTACTGTGTGGTTCAGAATAGTGCTCATAGTTCTCTGCTAGCCCAAGCTCATACACTTCAAAGCCTAACGAGGGTTCAAAAGGAAAAACAACACTGACTGAGAAGCCCTTATTCAGGCTTTCATCGCGCAGTTCATTAGCGTCTCGGAACAAGCTCACCAATTCATCACTAGAGCAAGACAGAATCAAGCTAGAAAACGAAACGTTCAAGCCCGTCGCGATTTGCCATAACTTGGCTACGGTCGGGCTAGACTCTCCACGCTCAATCTGACCGAGCATCGCTTTACTGACTCCAGTCGCCTTTGCGGTCGCGTCTAGGCTCCACCCTTTCTCTTTACGAATTCGTTTTAGGTTGTGGCTGACTTGCAACTCGTCTTGACCACTTAAGCTCTCTTTTAGATTAACGCTAGCTTCTACATTCATGTTCTTCGGCATGTTTTCGTTCATCTACCTACTTAAGTTTGCTCATGACTAAAATTATCACGAACAAAATTTATACAAATAACACTTGTGCGCTATAACGCACGAATGCTAAGTTAGTTCTATGTATGTTATAACGCACAACGAGAGTGGTTAGTATGGGTCAGATTAAGTTTTCTCACATCAGTACTGGTTTTATTGCAGTATTTATCGGTTATGCGAGTGCGGCGGCGATCATCTTCCAAGCGGCGACCAGTGCAGGATCAAGTCAGCAACAGATCGCTTCATGGTTTTGGGCGCTCGGAATTGGTATGGGTGTGTCGACGATTTCGCTTTCGTGGCGATACAAACAGCCAGTCGTGACCGCATGGTCTACGCCCGGTGCTGCGCTACTTATCACCTCGTTGGATGGGCTCACCGTAGAGCAAGCTGTGGCGATCTTCCTATTTAGCTCGCTGCTGATCACCATTACGGGTCTAACAGGCATCTTTGATACGCTACTTAAGAGAATCCCCACATCGATTGCCTCTGCAATGCTAGCAGGTGTGTTGTGGATGTTTGGCATCGGAATATTTACCTCTTTGTCTCAAGAAGCAATTATCATCGGCACTATGTTAGCCGCGTATATTTTTGCTAAGCCTAAGTTTGGTAATTTGTTGATTCCTTTTATCTTACTGCTTGCCGTTATCATGAGTGGCGTCGCGGGGAAACTCGATTTATCGGATGTGAGCTTAACGCTGACTCAACCTATGTTCATCACCCCAGATTTTGACTTGGCGTCGCTGTTGAGTGTTGGAATTCCACTATTTGTGGTAACAATGGCATCGCAAAACCTTCCTGGGTTCGCGGTGTTAAAAGCCAACGGCTATAACCCACCAGCATCACGAATTATCACAACAACAGGCATTACGGGGTTATTACTTGCGCCCTTTGGCGGCTTTGCCTTTAACTTGGCAGCGTTAACAGGCGCAATATGCATGAGCCCGAACGCTGACCCAAACCCGAAAAGTCGTTATAAGGCAGCACTGGCGATGGGAGGTTTCTATCTGTTGGCAGGGATATTAGGCACAACTTTTGTGTCTCTGTTCTCATCGGTTCCGCAAGCCATCATTATAACCATTGCGGGATTAGCCTTATTGCCAACTCTTGCGAACTGCCTAACGACGGCACTTGCTGATGAGATACATAGAGAGGCTGCACTCCTCACCTTCTTGCTTACCGCTTCTGGGATTAATTTTGCCGGAGTTGGCAGCGCGTTTTGGGGATTGGGTTTAGGTTTAATTTGTTACGCGATCAAGAACTGGCAACTAAAAGCGGCTCAAACGAAACAGGCTCTACCTACACAAGCGAACGAAGGCAAAGAGCAGAGTTAGAATTAGCAGTCGTTCTCAATAGTTAACGTTCAATAGAAAAGGCTAGTCATTGTACGACTTGCCTTTCTCTTTCTTTTTTAGCGGGTAAAGACCCAATACTGACTAAACAGATAGTTCGTCACCATGCCGACCAAAATACCAACGGCCATCGCGATAAACACAGCGCCAGTAAACGCTGGCAGTAATTCAGTCATCAACTTGAAGCACAAGAGATTAGGTACTGCAGATATCGACGCTGAGAACATGAACTTTTGCCACTGAATCAGTTTTTCAGACCAACTACCCTGCCCTTTGAACCCAAAAGTCAGCACACGATTACCAAACCAAGTTGTCGTTGCAGCCGCAATGAAAGAGCCAATTCTCGCCGTCATTAAAGGCAAACCAACCATGTAATGCAGCAAGGCAAACACCGCACAATCAACAACAAACCCACCCACACCAACCACAGCGAACCGAACCATCTTGTGATGGGACTGAAGCCTTTGAGTGTGTGTCTGAAGCTTGTTATTGATCATTTTCAGCCCTGAGTTAACGCTGAACATCACTTGCACTTCTAATGTGGCTCAGCGACAAATTTGGTTTGATATTTTGGCTATGGCAACTAAACAAAGCGCGCTTTATTTTCACCGTTGGTTCCAAAATACACGTTAACGCGTTGTCTTTAATCTTGGTTTCTACTTCTGCTCTTTTACCAATCAAATAGAATTTGTCGATGCCATCTAGTTGTTCGATATCAAGCAGTTTTTTTGCTTGCCCGTGGCTATAAAACTGCCCAGAGAACGGTCGTTTACCAACATAAAAACTTGGCGATGAATCGGTGATCTGTTCAAAGATGATACGGTCACTCTTCTCGTTCGCCTTGCCTAGATTCAGGTAAACCATCGCTACCATCAGCAACACAGGCAAAACTAAAGCAACGCTAGAGAACCACTTCTTATCTTTTTCCACTACGAGTATAGCAATCAACAAACCCAGAGCCGGAATACCTGGCAGAACGTAAGCAGGAAGAATATTGCCCGCCATAGTGAAAAGAATCAGAGGTGAAACCAACCAACACACAAGGAATGAAAACAGCCCGCTATTCTCAGCGTTAATTTCCACAATTTTCTTACGTCGAGCAAACGCCAATATCGGCAATACAATCGACCAAGGCGCAGCAGCTTGGATCCAGAATATCCAAATCATGCCTCGTGTTTCATCATGAGCGGATCCGTACAGATCCCCTTCCCAACCACTGACTACAAAACGCTTAAAGTGTTCACCAACAATAAAGTAATCAATAAAACCCGGTGTCGCCATTTCTGCCATGATGTACCATGGCAGCGCGATCGCTAACATCACACCTAAGCCAGACAACAGTGGGAAACGTTGCCAAAGCGCTTTGAAAGCACCAAAGAAGCCATGTTGTAATACCAACCAAGGGAAAACTGCGATACCCATGATGACAATCGCTACCGGCCCTTTTGCAAGCAAACCTAACGCTAAACCAATAAAGCCAACGTAGCCCCAATTTCTATTGGTCTTCTCATTCCCTTCTCCCTTCTGAGCCTCTCCTCCTAGCCAACATAGATAGAAACCCAACATGGCAATGGTCATCGCCAAGGTTAACGCGATGTCAGTCATCACTGCGCCCGCAGCGATAGAGAAAATACCGCATGTCGCCAACACTACGGCTGCGACCAACGCACTTCGTCCTGTTCGCTTCGCCATGTAAGCCGTCAGCAAAATCGTTACGACACCCGCTAACCAATGAGGTGCTCTAACGGCAAATTCACTTAGGCCGAACAACTCAATACCCGCAGCACTCATCCATGTAAACAGCGGTGGCTTACCCCAGAAAGGAATGCCGTAGTCGAATTGCGGTGTTAACCAGTTTCCTGTTTCCACCATTAAACGAGCCATTTCACCGTAGCGCGCTTCAGTGGTGTCCATTAATGGATAAGTTGCCAAAGATAAAAGCCTTAGAATCAATGCAAAAGCCAACAAATACCATAGGTGCGTTCGGTTCAGGCTCATGCTGACTCCTCTAATTTAAAATGTGTTTTTAATGCAGGTGTATCGACCACGGATTGGATCAGATACAAAGGACGATTCTTGGTTTCGATGAAAATACGACCTATGTATTCCCCCATCAAACCAATACTCAAAAGTTGAATGCCGCCAAGGGCAAGTTGAACGACCATCATTGATGGGTAACCCGTGATAGGCTCACCAAACATCAGGGTTTTGAACACGATGACCATCCCATACACAAAAGCCGTTAGGGCAACAAGGCCACCGACAGCCGTTGCAATACGCAGTGGTCGAATAGAGAATGAAGTAATGCCATCCATCGCTAAGCCAATCAGCTTCAAGTAGTTCCATTTGGTCTCGCCGCAAAAGCGAGCATCGCGCTTAAATTGGATCGTCGCTTGCCTGAACCCCGGCCAAGAGAAAATGCCTTTCATGTAGCGATTACGTTCAGGAAGTTGATTGATATGGTCAACGACTTCACGGCTCAACAATCTAAAATCACCGACATTTTCAGGAACATCGATCTTCGCAGCCACGTTCATGACTTTGTAAAAGCTCGCCGCTGAAAACTTCTTAAACCAGGTTTCACCGTCGCGCTGGCTGCGCTGCATGTTGACGACGTCATAGCCTTCGCGCCACTTGGCAACCATTTGTGGGATAAGCTCCGGCGGATCTTGCAGGTCTGCATCTAACAGAATCACCGCTTGTCCGCGACAATGCTCAAGGCCAGCGCTCATGGCCGACTCTTTACCAAAGTTACGGCTTAAACCAATAACAGAAATTGAGCTGTTGATTGAAGTAAATGAACTCACCAAGTCCAAGCTGTTGTCTTTACTGCCATCGTCGACATAAACAATTTCGCTCGTGATCGGTAAGCTATCGAGAACCTTAGTCAGGCGAGAGTGAAACTCTTCCAGCACCTCTTGTTCATCGTAGAAAGGCACAATGATTGAAAGAGATACCGCAGGTTTAATCTGCGATGTGGATATCTTAGGGCGGCTAATGTGAAGTTCAGACATAATACGTTCTTCCATTTTTTAATCTGAAGCCAATCTACCCTCCTATAAGTGAAAGTTATGTTATTGACATATTTTTCACGCTCACTCAGGATAATGTTACTGTTTATTTCTGTATGAGAATCAAAATGAAGCGAGTTCTATTAGTCGAAGATAACCGTGAAATTGCAGGTGTCTTATTTGATTATTTTGAGTGTATTGGCATGGAACTCGATTACGCAGACAACGGTGAACTTGGCCTACAACTCGCGTTGGAAAACTCATTTGATATCATCATATTGGATCTGATGTTGCCAAGAATGGACGGCCTCACGGTTTGTAATAAACTGCGAGACCAAGGCAACGCGACACCCATTTTGATGCTGACTGCACTGGATAGCCGAGAAGATATGCTAAATGGCTTTGAACATGGTGCCGATGATTACCTCACCAAGCCTTTTGATTTGGATATTCTAGAAGCAAGAATGAATGCACTGGTTCGTCGGTACCGCGGAAAGGTCGCCTCTTCTAAACTTCAGTTCGATGAGCTCACCATAGACCAAAAGACTCGTAAAGCTTACCGCCAAAACAAGTTACTTGTGCTGAACCCAACCACTTACACCATACTTGAGATGCTTTGCCAAAACGCACCTGAAGTAGTGACTCGCGAAGATATCTCATACAAGCTCTGGGAAGAAGACGAGCCCAATAACGATGTGTTACGCAGTCACATCTATCAATTGCGTAATCAACTCGACAAGCCTTTCGACACGCAAATGTTAATCACTGTGCCTAAAGTTGGATTCCGTTTGGAGTCGTCGAATTGATCCTAAATGTTCTCACAAGCACCAAAACCTTAACCGGCCGCCTTGCGCTTTTCTTTGGGGTAATGGCGGTTATTGTCTCGGTTTTTACCTACATAGTGTTTATGTCTGCGCTTTATCTATCAGAAGATCGCGTGGGGGAAAGACGTATCTTGATTGATCGAAACTATGCGGTCGAGCAGTTTCAGTCAGGAGAGAATGGTAAAATTCGTATCGATGGCCTTACCATGGCATACAATAACATTTCATTCATACCTGCCGAATACCGGAAATACATTGAAGGTAAAGATAGCTTTGTTGGTGAAGTAGGAGAAGAGCCTGATTCACGTATGGTGTATGTCGGTGAGTATTCTGATGAAGGGGAAACCTATCCAATCATCCTTTTGTCTGAAGTTGACCGAGTCGAGTTTAGTCATGACGAATTGGTGTACGCAACAACATTCGTTTTAACACTACTTTCCGTTTTGATTTTTAGCTTTGGAGCTTTACTCTATCGATTGTCGAAACGACTGATTGAGCCTTTTAACTTACTATCCGAGCAACTCGAATCCAATAAGCTTAATCTCAACGAAGAGTTTGGTGTGAGTGATGATGCGGCGGTGGAATTTCGTCAACTGACTGATCAGCTCAATCAATATCGTCGAGAAATCAATTCGTTAGTCAAACGTGAACAAGCCTTTGCTCGCTATTCAAGCCATGAATTGAGAACACCGCTGACAGTTGCTCGCGGAGCGAATAAGCTACTCCTTCGCAGTGAAACAACTGAGTTTCAATCTCGCCAGGTTGAGCGTATCGATGACGCCATTGTTCAGATGTCAGAAATGGTCGATGCCTTACTTGGTCTGGTTCGTTATGAAAGAAACAGTGACGATGCACCGCTGCGTTTATTCAGCCAGCAAGAGCTAGAGACAATCGTTTCGAAAAACTCGCTACAGGCAGACGAGAAGGAAGTCGAGATAACCTTACAAGTTCAATCAGAACCCACCATTCAAGCCACCAGCGCGATCATGAATATGTTGGTCGGAAACTTGTTGAGAAACGCGATTGCAGCCACCAATAGCGGTACAGTAACGGTAATCCTTTCACAAGGCTGTCTTGTTATTGAAGACCAAGGCGAAGGCCTGCAGGAACAATACAATCCGAATGGACACGGGCTAGGTTTGTTGATTGTCGATGACTTGTGTCAGCGTTTTGATTGGGACTTTGAATTGTTCAATCGCAGCTGTGGTGGATGCACAGCCAAGATCACTTTTCAAACCGATTCATCTGCATCAATATCGAACGAAAACTTGATTTAGTTGGTTTACAGCCGCCTCTGGCTACTAGATACTCGTCCGTCCTATTTGATTTAAAAATGCTGGCTCTTTAGTCAGCATTTTGTTTAAGTGCGATGAAACTAAATAATAGCCCTGTAACTCAGCATCAATTTAACGACCACACCTTTTTCTTAAAGCGTGACGATCAGCTTCACTCCCATTTTTGCGGCAACAAAGCCCGTAAATTCATGAAGCTGCTGGAAGACGATCACCCAAAAACCACCACCTTGATCAGCTATGGTTCTGCGCAGGCGAACTCTCTGTTCTCACTCTCCGCACTTACAAAAATTAAAGGCTGGACGCTTGAGTTTTACGTCGACCACCTCCCTCAATGGCTACAAGAACGTCCTATCGGTAATTACCGTGGTGCGATTGACCTTGGGGCTAAGGTTATTTCCGTCAAAGAGACGGGCTCTGAACTTCATCCACAAGAGTATATAGATCAAGTAAGACAACCTGACTCCCATTGCATTGTATTACCTGAAGGTGGACGCTCTCAGCTTGCTGAGTATGGTGTTAAGCAATTGGCAATGGAAATACTGAGCTGGACTCGCTTCGAAAACCAACACGATTTTGTGGTTGCACTGCCCGCGGGCACAGGCAGTACTGCCCTGTACCTTCATAAGCATTTAAAACTGCACAACATCCCAGTGTTAACCTGTGCTTGTGTTGGTGGCAGCGACTATTTAACGCAACAATTTAATGAGCTAGGTGAAACCGATCACCCACAGATTTTATCGCTCGAAACCAAACACCACTTTGGAAAATTGTATCAACAGGACTATCAAACTTGGTTGGATCTGCAAGAGCAAACCGACATCGAGTTTGACCTGCTTTACGACCCATTGATGTGGCAATGCTTAGAAAAATGGCAACAAGATAACCCAACCAAAACCATTATCTACATTCACCAAGGTGGCATCTTAGGTAACGAATCGATGTTGCCACGCTATCAGCGAAAATATCCGGATATGTGCCTTAGCACGACCAACGCTTCCTGGTAATTGCATCCCGTCACACCTAGCTCTGGATATGCAAATTTCCGTAATCTAAGAACACCGTCATACAGCCATCACACTTCATCGTGATGGCTGTTTGAGCATTCCCCCTTCATCTTGCACCTCTACGCTTACACTTCAAATTAGAAACAGAAATCTGGCGAGAATCATCGTGTTATCTATACTTTCGATTGGAACGTCATTGTCATCTAAAGGAATAACGCATGCGAAAACTCACTACACTCGGCCTGTTTTCAGTTTTACTACCCTTTTCAGCAATTTCTGGAGAAAACGTTACTTACCAAGTCGACGGAATGGACTACGAAGGTTATTGGAGTGAAGCCAGTGACCAAGCGCCTCTGGTGCTGCTAATACACGATTGGGATGGCTTAACGGATTACGAAAAGAAGCGTTCTGAGATGCTCAACGAACTCGGTTACAACGTGTTCGCCATCGACCTATTTGGTAAAGGCATTCGCCCAACCGAAGTGAAAGACAAAAAGCAACACACAGGCGAGCTGTACAAGGACCGAGAGAAAATGCGTGCGCTGCTCAACGCTGGAGCCATGGAAGCGAAAAGACTTGGCGGCAACTTAGATAATAACGTGATGATGGGATACTGCTTTGGCGGAGCTGCTGTATTGGAAGCGGCTCGTGCTGGAATTCCTTCGAAGGCTTATGTCACCTTCCATGGCGGTTTATCAACACCGAAAGGCCAAGACTACTCGCAGACTAAGGCTCCGGTTGTCGTGTTCCACGGAACGGCTGATACCATGATTTCAATGCAAGATTTTGGCAACCTTGCCGCTGAACTTGAAACGACCAAAGTTCCACATGAAATGATCACCTACAGTGGCGCTCCCCATGCGTTTACCGTGTTCGGCTCCAATAATTACCAAAATGAAGCTGACCAAAAATCGTGGGAAAGATTCACGCATGTGTTAGAAACCACTACCCGATAAGCCGTAACACTTAAACCAAATCAGCCCATGCTTAATAATAAACATGGGCTAATTCGTATGACCAAGTCTTTTGATGAACTACATGTAACGATGGATACTCAAGTCGTCTGCTTTTATATCGCAATCCGAGCCACTGACCACACTCGCTAATAGCTTTCCTGAACCACATGCCATCGTCCAACCCAACGTCCCGTGACCAGTATTGGTAAACAGATTCTTAATCGGTGTTTTGCCGATGATAGGTGTGCCATCTGGCGTCATCGGCCTTAAACCTGTCCAGTATTCTGCCTTCGAGAAATCACCCGAATGTGGGAAAAGATCTTTTATCACCATATCAATCGTAGCTTTACGTTTTTCTGGAATCAGGTAATTGAAACCTGCAAGCTCTGCAGTCCCTGCAATACGAATTCGGTCGTCGAAGCGAGTCATCGCTACCTTGTAGGTCTCATCCATAACCGTTGAAGTTGGTGACTTTTCCGCACTCACGATCGGCAATGTCAGAGAATAACCCTTCACGGGATATACAGGGATAGATAAATCGACTTGCTTGAGCAGTTCACGAGAATAGCTTCCCGAAGCCACCACATAAGCGTCCGCTCTGAATTCACCTTGGGTTGTCATAATGCTTTTTATGGTTTGGTTCTGATGATTCAAACTCACCACTTCAGTATCAAACGCGAACTGAACGCCAAGCTTCTTAGCTTTTTCGGTCAAAGCTAAACAGAACTGATGGCAATCACCCGTTTCATCATGAGGTAAGTATAAACCGCCCACCAGCTTATCTTTCACGTCCGCCAAACCCGGTTCCACCGAAAGACACTGATCAACACCAAACAACGAGTGTTCGATTCCGCTCTCTGTTAGTAGCTTCATATCCTGCTGAATCGCGTCCAGTTGCTTTTCGTTTCTGAAGACTTGTAGCGTGCCTTTCTGCCTACCTTCATAAGCCAACTCTTCAGTGGTTCTTAGATGAGTGAGGCAGTCTCGACTGTAGTTTGCCACTCTTAACATGCGTGACTTATTCACAGCATATTTGGCTTCGTTACAGTTGGCGAGCATCTTGGTCGCCCAAGAAACTAATTCAGGGGAAAGTGACGGCTTCACTTTTAGTGGCGCATGCTCTTGAGTAAGCCACTTCATCGCCTTCAACGGAATACCAGGAGCTGCCCATGGTGAAGAATAACCGTAAGAAATTTGCCCGGCATTCGCAAAACTGGTTTCTTTACCACTACTATCCTGGCGGTCGATAACCGTCACCGAGTGGCCCTCTTTCGCCAGATACCATGCGCTGGTCAACCCAATAACGCCGCTACCAATTACAATTACTTCCATTCTCTTCCCCTAATATCCGACACAACAAAATGTGTCGAACACTGCTGTTTGTTTCAAACTACTTTCGTTAATAATTTGTAACTTATTCAGCACGTGTTGACTTAACAATGCATACAGTGTTGATAAAAAATCAATTCACGAGTAAATCTGAATATGAGTTTGGGAAGTGTGACATTGGGGAGGTTATCGAGCGATCTGATAATTAGTGAAAGTTTACTTACAAAAATATAAAGAAAGCGACTCTCTTGAGCCGCTTTGGGATTGTTTAGTCTTGGTTTCTAGTAAAAATCACTGTACAGGATTGGCGTTGCAGGAGGAACCTCAATAGGTTGCCAACGGTCATTGAAGGTATATTTGGCATACAACATAAAATGGTTCGGTGTGTAAAACTCCGAGCGCTGTAAATCCAGTAATGCACCTAAATACCAACGCTTACTCACGCGCTTTTCAACAGCTGCTTGAAAAGAAGAACCAAAGCCCCCACCCGATTCAGACGTACCATTTGGGCTCAGGTAAGGTGCATCTTCTTGCGTCCATGAATTGGAAATAGAGCCACTTAATAAATATGACCAAGTGTTGTCGTATCGACCGTAGTAATTAACAGGTAACGAAACCGACAGATAACTTTGCGGGCTGTAATAACCACCATGGCCCAGCGAATACTCACCAAGATTTTTATCATACCCAAGATAAATCAGGTTTGTTCCGATACTCAAACGCTCGTGATCGTTAGAGATCAACTTGTAATAAGCCCCACCAAGAACACCAAGTCGATTGTTATCCTCGACATTTTCACCCGTTAGCGTGTGATATTGAAGGCTGCTCCAAAAACCGTAAGGCCCTCCAATATCCCAACTGGTATTAAACTTAACTCCCGTTCTTACAACTCCCCCCCACTTAGTTCCCTCTATATCGGGAGTACCAGAAGGAACTAACATTCCCGCGTAAGAGAGTGTACTGCTTGTTTCTGGACGACGAGAGGCAACTGCGGTCCAGCCGAACTGCCCTAAGTCACCCTCAATACTGACACCACCAACCAAAGTCGTGTGGTCAAAACCTACTGGTGTTGTACCAATATCAGCACTCCAGTTTTTAGCTTGCCAACCAACACCCAAACCCAAACCTGATGAGCTATCTTGGAACTGTTTGCCTGATGAATTCGATGATTTGTCATAATATTCAAGGTTACCTGAATCAATTGATACATAGTCGGCTCTAAGCAACAGGTGGCCTTCCCATTCTTCAATAGGCAACCTAGCTTCAATCGGTACTTGATTTGATTGATTTTGACCATCCCGAGCACTGTAATCCCAACCAATAATAATGTGACCATCACTACGGTCATGTAACGCATCTAAATCCGATTTTACGTTTCGTGTTAACCAATAATCATCACTTTCATTGTACAAATCTCGTAGCGACGGAGTTGGTGTTTCTAAAGTGCCTTGTTGACTCGTTTTTTCTATTCGGTCACTGTTCAATGCTTGATAAGCTCTCTCTTCCGCTAGTGACCACTGGCGATTTTTCATCGCAATTGCCATACCGTCTCGGTATTCAAGCGCGCCCGCATCTGCCTTAGTATCTAGTAATGCGTTGAGCTGATTTGCATCTTGCACATTACCTTGCTGATTGAATACATTCGCCGTTGTCATCAATTGTGATGCCGATAACACGTCAGCCTTTTGGCTTAGAATAGGACGATATTGGTCATAGACAGCGGTATCTCCACTCATAGCACTGGTACGCAGCATACCAATTTCAGCTTGGGTTTTGTAAGGTTCAGGCTCTGACAATACCCGACTGTAAAGCGCTAAAGAACGATCTAAGTTTTCATTTTCTAGCATTAAGTCAGCCTCAGACAAAATACGTCGAGTTCTGAGTTCATCAAACTGTATAAATTCTGATGCAGTAAATTCTTGCGCATCAAAACTCGGAGCCAATCCATTAAACCAAGTATCAAAATCTTCAAATTTATTCAAATTAACCATCAACCCACCATAAGCGAGCTGCTCATCAGTAGAGATAAATGAAGACGAATCAATGCTCCTGTAAATCCTATCCGCCTCTTTGGTTTCACCAACATCAACCCAAGCGCTAGCAATACGAGATAATGGTTGAACTTGACCTTGATATTGGACTTCTAGATCCCTTAATTTTTCTGAGACCGATTTAGGTGATTGCTGGTAACGTATTTCGATACCCTGAAGCTCAGAGTCTAACTTTAACCGGGTAAGGTTTCGCTGCATGGAGTCGGTTATATCTTGTTGTGGAACACTTTCTAGTTCAACAATGGCTTGGGCAACTCTCAAGCTCTGTGCAAGATACAGTGCATAAGCGAACTTCATTTCAGGATCTGAGGTATCTTTTGCCCAACCTTCCATCAATTGATCTGCACGGGGTTTATTCCCCATAGAACGAACAACACCTGCAATATCTAATCTAAGCCAAGGAGAACCCGGATTTAATTTGATTAGCGCTTCGACAGATTCAGCCATCACCTTGTCATCATTATTAGCAATGGCGTCTCTTAAGCGAATCAGGATAATCTCAGAATCAATACTGCTAATTTTATCTTCAACCACTAACTTCTGGGCTGAGGAGTATTGGTTAGCCACTTCTCTAGCTTCATGCCAATTCCCTTGATAAATCTCAACGTCAAGTCTTCCACGCAATGCCGAACCATTCAGCGAATCAAGCGACAAAGCCTGTGAGTAAGCCTTGTCAGCGGACGAATACTTTTTTTCCTCAAGGAAGAGAGCGCCTAGAGCGACAAAAGCATATGGTTGTGTATTATCTAGCGCTATCGCCTTACGGTATAATCGTTCAGCGTCTCCAAGTTCTCCTCTGGCTAACTGGAGATCTCCCTGATCTAAATATGCCCAATACTGAGATGTTTCAACCAACGTAGTCCATTTAGAAGAAGTATCTGGGTTCTTATCCAATAATTGAGCTTGCTTGAAATACTCAAGTGCTTTTTGTTGTTGCCCCTTTCGCAGATAGACTTTCCCCATCCCGCCTAAAATCTCCGGATCATTGGGACGCGTGGTAATGGCATAACGCAACTGCGCTTCTGCTTGATCGGTTTTTCCCAGTTCGAGCAACTCTAACCCTTTTAGCTTTGCTAGGTAAGTAGGATCTTTACGTAACTCTTGTTCTTGGATCCAACGCTTCCTAGCCGCTTGATTTGCTTTTTGAATCTCTAAGTCTGAAGGGTAGTAACTCGCGAGGACTGCATATTGCTCCGTCACTTGCTTTGAAATAGGTAATTGATCTAAAGCTCTTAACCAAGAAGTCGCAGCACTCGTTCCTACAATAGGAGCCAACGCCAGTTCTCGATACGTATCCAAAATCCAAGGGTCACCCGGGTCTACTTTTCGTATATGGTTTGCCAATGCAAGCTGAAATTGAGGAACACCCGGGTAATCAGCATTAAGACGTTCAAGTCCAACCTTCACTTTATCCCAGTTATCATCTAGGTTGGCTTGAAGCTGCAAGTACTCAAGTTCAAGCGCAGCAGAAGGCATCCCGTTAGGAAAAACAGTTTGATAAGCTTCGATGGCTTCTACATAGCGACCTGATTTAGCCAATAACCTTGCTCGCTGATAATCAGCTCGCTTTTCACCTTGAATTGCCATTATCGAAGACAGAGACTGGGTTTGTGGTGAGTTAGGAGCAATGTCTTTTAAGCGTTCGTAGCTTTGCTCTGCCAATTCAGGCTGCTTACGTTTCAAGAACATAGTTCCCTGATAATAAAGCCCAGACAAGTTAGCTCTTTCAATAGCAAACAGCCTTTGTAGAGTACTTTCTACAATATCGTCACGACCAATTGCGTCTGCAAGTTTTAGCTGTTTGATTAGCCAATCCACGGAATCAACTCGTTCAAGAGAAGAAGATAGCTGAACCAACTGAACTGGCTGATAAACCAACTCACGTTCCGCCTCAGATAGAGGTGTCGAATCAACGCCAACCGCCAGTACTGTGCCAGCAGAACAAATACTACTCGCTACAATAACGGGAGCTAACCAATAAGAACCTACCCTTACTGACATTGCTTGCCCCATTTAGGTTGCAACTCACCATGTTCGCCAAATCGGAAGCGTTCGTTGTGCCAACCAAGACCAAATAAGCCCAACACATTGTCGTAATAATGATCGTTCCTGCTAGTCACTAGTTCATTTTGAGCGCGAGTAACCTGTGCCTCAAGAAGATTGGAATAATCCATTGAAGCAAGGAAAGGTAACGCGGCAGCTGAAAAGCCGGCGCTACCGGGTTGAGAATACTTACCTGTTTCTGTATCGACCTCACGTGGGGGCGCGCCTAACCGCTCAATAGCGGTAGCAAACGGCCCCATTTTCTTAACTAAATGTTCTTTCTCTTTATTTTTTTCATTGAGCATACCGACCCACAAGTATGTTCGAATTGCGTTATAGCTCCCAATTGGCCCTGTGACTTTGTCTTCACTAAATCCTTTGCCATTCAAAGTTACCCAATCAGGACTAAAACCCGCAGTCAATGTTTGACCAAGTATCAAAGTACTCGATTGGTACATTGAATCCCACGAGTATTGTGGATAGAGCTCTTTCATCCGAGCAATCAACTGTAAAGGAACATAACTAGGGTTCAAACGATAGCTACCTTTACCAAGATCAAAGCCTTTTGGAGCTGGAAGCAAAGTCGTCCCAACACCTGCTACATCAACCGACTCTTCTCTCAATATACGAGCAGCTAAAAGATGCCCTAATGACTGATAGTAATAGTTATTCCATAAACGTCCTGCTTCACCCAGCGCATAAGCAATCCACAAATCAGAATCTGAAGCTGGGTTTGTATCGAGTATGCCAAACTGCCCATCAAGTCTTTTTCCCCACAACCACGCAGGTAACCTAGCCGTTAAATCACCACCAGCTAGGTTCGCTTGTGTCCATTTCAATACTTGATCAAATGTCTGCTGGTCGTTAGCTACCAACGCAAAAAACAAAGCATAAGACTGACCTTCTGACGTCGTGATCAAACGTTCATCACTGCCATCAATTACTCTCCCATTCTCAATGTATATTGATTTGAAATTGCTCCATTGAGGCCACTCACATGTCGCAGCCATAAGCTGAGGAGACAATAAGAGCGACAACAAAAACATTAACTTCTTCATTGTTCATCCCCCTCTGTTTTTTCTAAGCGCTGAGCCGCGATTTGACGTAATACTCGCCATAACACGATGGTTACAATAACCATCATCAACGCAGCAAAGCAGGCAATAAGAATCGGATGACTCGAAAAGTGATACCAAATCAACTGCCAGACTGGTAGCTCGCCAACATAGTAATGGGCACCTACATTGTAACTTGCAACCTCGTCATTTCTGACCGTAATAAGCGAACCAAACATGTGTTGGACTTTACCTGAATCGCTTAACGCACTGTCTATAGCAGCAAAATCAGACGGTTGTGCTGCCATAATTGACACTAAGCTACGATTGCTTGTAAATGGCGATTCCATCCCATAAATTGCGGCGAATGAACCATGAGCTTCTACTGAAACATAGTCGGTTGCATCTTGCTCTGTATTCGAAGGACTCATCCAGTTCATGCCAAGTTGTTCCTCATTTTTACTTGGCAATCGGATTTGACGTTCTCCAGCTTCCATAACAATATTCAACTGCTCTGGAGCATAGCCTGCTTGTTGAAGCTCACTAGCAACACCAATACTTAGTATGTCTTTATCTGCCAAAGACTCACTATCCCAATTATCGGTTAGCATAACCTGAAGACCCGGGTAACCAGAGTCTCTGCCTAAAGACCCCATAATATTGAGAAAAGTTTGTAATGCTTCTCTTGGTGCGTCCTTTGGCAAAATAATCGCTGTTTCCGACAGATCTGCCATCCTTGTGTATGGAAAACCCGAAGTCGCAAATGCACGCATATTAGGCATTTCAATGTAATGAGGGAAACCGCTAAAATCGATAGTTGAATCGCCATCAACCACCGCGTATTGCTTACTAGGTTGTGTCACTTGACACTGTCCATCAGTCACAGAAGCAAAGCCAAACTCAAAGTCGATTTGGTTCTTACTACCAACCTTAAATGCGGGGATTCTTACTCGATCACCCGAACTTAAAAAACTGTCATCAAGCAATGGGACCCTTACACGATTGGAATCGCCACCCTGCCCTTCTGTTGTTAAGTTAAAGGCTTGAATGAACTGGTCATTAATGCTTAACGTCAAACGAGACCCAGAGTGATCATCGGTTGGCGGAGAGTAACGATAGTTTAAATCCATCGGTATACCACGGCTCTGCCAAGTAAACAGATCCGGTGGTAAGCGCAGGCTGACACTAATTGGCGGAGGCGTACGACCTTCAACTTGAAGCACACTTTTCTGCTCAACAAGCTCAGACAAAGCTACAGGGCGATCTGTACTAACCCAGTTTGGCGAATCATAAGGAACTCGTGGTTTGATCTGTTTAACATCGTTAACCTTCGCAATCGGCCCCGTCAAGACTTGATGACCTAATGCTAACCCTTGGACTGCCGTGTTTAAGTCGTCGCTATCACGGCCAACGACTAAAAGAAGTTTTACATAAGGATCCGTAGGGTGAGTGATCACTTGTAGATAGGGGCCATCTGTATCAGGGAAATCTCGTAAAAAGTCGGGTTTATTGTCATTTGTAACAAAAACTACTGCATTACGATCTGGCAAAGTATCAAAACTCAAAGGAAAATTTGCCCCACGCCAACTAGCCAATGCGCCAAAATATGAACTGAGTACACCCGCCGCTTTAATATCATCAAGGCTATATTGGTCTCCTAAAACAACGGGCAGATCCAACTTGTTAAAATCTCGAACATCAAAAAATGGGGCTGGCAATAAGCTCAAATCACTCTTGATCATTGTCTTCTGAACAGACATTTCAATTCGACTACTTTGACTGATCTCAGCCCAAATACTCGAATCATTGGGATTTGCGCAATCTGTTCTTGTGTTGCCAATCAGCTCAAAGCGAATTTGGTTATAATTGCTGAAATAACGCGTATCTAGCGGTATAGATAAATTCAGCTTTTGTCCTTGTTGCCCATCAACAATAGACGTCACTCCCATCAGTTCATTATTCAAATACACTTTTACGTGAGAAACCAAAGACAACAGTGCTGGAGATGGAGTTATATCAAAATATAAAGTCGCCTGTGAAACGACCTCATCAAGGCGAGAGCCGAACCCAACATAAGCACTTGCCTCACTCCCTTGAATCGCAATCGAACCGTTATAGCCCAGTTGACTAAATGGAATGACGCGCTGCACGATTTCGGCACTTTCACTCAGGCTCAGCAACCCTTCAGCAGGCGCTTCTAGTTGATATTGATTAACATTATTTGCGGCGGCATTACCCGAAAAGCACGCGATTGAGAGTGCTGTTAACGCCGTTATTGTTTTATTATTTAGCATGACTTTGGGTCCTGATTGGGACATAGCGTGGTCTCAACGACCAAATAAATACGAAACTATTTAAAAGTAAATCCACAGAAACTCTTATAAAATTAGGGCTGTGTTTCAATAAACGTTTATAGCCATTAAAACCAACTTGGAGCACTGCTCGCATGCTCGATAACGGTTTATCTGACTGATATCCTTGCTGCCATTTCGCCCATGTATCAGCTCGAGCGAATGTACATTGAACATATTGAACTTGCTGTTGATGAGACAACTCCTCCAAACGAAGTCCAAAAATACCTTTAGATGCGTAAGCAACGGTCATTGGGAAAACGAATTCTTGTCCACCACGTTTGAGCACAACGTCTAAACACTGACCAAGTAAATACTCACAAGTTTTATCATCGGCATCATCGATCACAACCCTAATACCGCCTAAAGAAAAATCCTTCATTTCCGCCTGAATTAAATGTCCTGTATGAAGCTTAACCCAAATTGGCATTGAAACTTCTACTCGGTGGTCTTTACGAACTTGCTTCGCCTCAACTGCTACAGCAACCGCTGCCCCCAATATCAACAAGTTGTATAAGGTCCAGATCAAATTAACCATAACGGTACCAATCTCATCATTTGGTCCCCAGCCCAAGCGATAGAAACCAACACCAGCCCCTAAAATATTGAGGGCAACGAGAACTAAATATGGTCTCGAGATCACCCAGTCGTAATGAGACTTCTCAACTAAACCACCTTTGGCTGTAACATTAAAAGTACCTTTATGTGGAGCAAACAGTGCAACAGTCGTTGGTCTTGCGATGTACCAAGCTAACACTGTTTCATAGACCTCACCCCAAAATGAGTAACGATGGTCACCCTGCATTCGCGAATTCGTCATACTGGCATGTATCATATGTGGTAACACATAGAGAATAATGGCAAGTGCCGGTGCGTAAATGACATACGAGTGTAAAATCAAAAATGCGAGTGGGGCTATTAAAAATACTATCCTCGGGATACCAGATAAAAAGTGCATCATCGCGTTTAGGTAACAAAGTCGCTGTGACAATTTAAGCCCTTTACCTATCAGTGGGTTATCTACACGGAATATCTGCGCCATACCTCTAGCCCATCGAATACGTTGACCAACGTGTGCTGATAGGGTTTCAGTCGCTAAGCCTGCTGAAATTGGCTGTTTTAAATACGCAGAACGATAACCAAGACGATGCATTCTGAGAGAAGTGTGTGCATCTTCTGTTACCGTTTCAACAGCAATACCGCCAACTTCCTCTAACGGGTCACGCCTTAAAACAGCACAAGAACCACAGAAAAAAGTCGCGTCCCAAAGATCATTGCCATCTTGAATCAAGCCATAAAACAAACTCCCTTCATTAGGCACGTTTCGAAAATTCGACAAGTTGCGCTCAAACGGGTCAGGAGAAAAGAAATGGTGAGGCGTTTGTATCAACGCAAGCTTTGGATCTTTAAGAAACATTCCCATGGTTAACTGAAAAAAAGCTCTCGTCGGAATATGATCGCAATCGAAAATAGCCACATACTCACCATGGGTTTGCTTCAACGCATAGTTGATGTTGCCCGCTTTGGCGTGTTCATTAGTCGGACGACGGATATAATTAACTCCGACGCTATTAGCAAAGTCTCGAAAACTGTCACGCTTACCATCGTCAAGAATATGAATGTTCAGTTTATCTTTTGGCCAGTCAACCCCAAGCGACGCATAAACTGTTGCTTTAACAACATCCAAATCTTCATTGTAAGTTGGAATCATTAAATCGATCGTAGGCCAACTTGAATGGTCTTTTGGCATAGACACAGGCTTGCGACTCAAAGGCCAAATATTCTGAAAATAGCCCAGCAAAAGTACAATCCAAGAGTAAGTTTCTGCCAAAAGTAAAATACTCCCCAAGATAAGAGCTACCGGGTCGTCCCAATTTAAAGTCGATGAGTAACGCCACCACAGATAGCGACACGAAGCCGTCACCGAAAGAATAATCAGCAACATGGTGGGGAAACGTCCAGGCATACGACGCACCATCATAGCCAACGCCCAAAGCAATAATATGAACACGGTTTGAGCTTGATAGCCAAAAGGAACGGTAAAACAAAGCAACGCAATAAAAACGACAATGAAAAGCAGCATATAGTTCAAAAACATAACCAATTTGCTTTCGTTCATACGTTCACGTACTTCGGAGCTATTGGTTTGATCCGCAGCCTTCTCTAGCCAAAGAACCAATTTAGATATTTGAGAGAACGGTATATAAAATGCGTTTTTCAACCAAGACAAAGCATCGCTAGCGCCAGCTAACACTTTCTTAGACAAGAATTTGCAAGGTCTTTGCTTAAAGAAAACAAGCCACAACGTTTGAATCATGAATCGAACAGGGTCAAGTAGCCTTGGAGCTGTAAAGTTAATATGTGGGTACAAATACAGAGGCAGCTTCCATGTAGCAATCCCCGCTATTTCAGGTTTCAAAAGAGTAAAACAAAACGAGAACCATATCGACAAAATCATCTGCCCTACTCTTGTACTATTGCAATTCCAGTACTTCTCGTAGGTTCTCGTTTGAGACTTAAATTGCTCCGTTATCCAAGGTTGGAAAATCAAATTCAGGCTACGCATTAGTTAGCCTTGAGAATAATGAGATGAAAACGTTGAAACACACCAAAAAGCCAAGGATTGAAAGTCCTTAGCAGCTTGACTAACCGGAGAGAAATGCTGAACCGTAGTAAGGTTAGCAACACAATCTAGCAGAGCGGTATCACGATGGAGTAATACTGGTACTAATATTGAACCAAATTCTTTCTTTAATACGAGCATGAAATCACGACCGACTTCAGTTTCTGGTTGATAGTGATTAATGACAAGTCGGATCTTATTCTTCTCTAACAAGTCATCAAAGAAAGGATAGTTTTGAATCCAGGACTGAAGCGCACTATAGCTAACGGCATCGGCCGTAACGGTAATAAATACCACATCTATCGCATCAATAGCGCCGTGGGCTGTTAGGTTGGTGAGATCAGATAGCGGTGAGTGGAACAATTGCCACTGTTCACCCTCCTCTTCACTAACATTTAATGTAGTATTTATTAACGAATTCAGGTGTTGAACTCGATTTTGTTCAAACTCATAGTGTTGTTCAAAAGATAACTGCCCGAAAGGAAGAAACATCGCCCCTTGTGGGCTCTGATAACCCGCGTCAAACAGACTTAGTTCACACAGCCTTCTAACTGCCCATCCGTCGTTCTCGTCACACGGAAGACCTAAGTGGAGCCCTAAAAGATTCTCAGGTGAAGTATCTATCGCCAATACCTGTTTATTGATTTTCACTAAAGCCTGTGAAAGGTTTGCAGTTATAGTCGTAGATCCACAACCACCACGTAAACTAGTAAAAAGAAGGCGCTTCATATCGCTTCCGTTTCTATACCTGCCTGCTTCTTACCGACCAAGTGATCAGTATTACGTGCTTGCTTTGATTGAAATATTAACCACTTACTTTTCGCTCGTGTATAAGACTCATTCTCTGTCATTTCAATGTACTGATGTTGAGTTAGATTATATGAAGCGTAGATCGAATTAATGTCTTTTGCTGGTTCAGCCACTAGATCTTTCCAAAATAAAAGCACAAAAACACAGAGGCAAAGACGTTCCTGTCAATTCCTTTAACCTGTATATATTACGCTCATAACAATTTGACGCACGAACCTATGCGCAGGACATGAATAGGGTGTAAACATAAACCGTGGAGTCTTGACTCACACTACTGATAGCTCAATAAATGGTGTCTTCTTAGGTAATAAGGAATTAGCAACACAAAGACAAGTTGTAACTACTTACGAAGTATATATATATTAAAAATCAATAATATGGGCACATTTATTTAAACTTACTATAATTCATCAATATGCCACATAACCATCTGAAAATTTATAATATATCTATTTTAATTTTCGATCAAACTTGATTAAGATATCTGCGTCATTTTATTGTCATGATTCTGTTTTGTAGCTTCAAAAAATAATGCCCTGCGTTATATGCTGCCTATCAACTAGAATTAAACACCTGAACTTAAGGAACTTTATGCACTCGATCCATGGATTACCTGCAACGACCAGTGAAAGAGAGTATGAATCTGTATACGTCAATTTATTCACACACAAAAGACTAGCAATCGATTCCTTATTCCATTTATTAATAAACAAAGACAACACTTCACTTACAATATTCACTGACAAAGATACATTTTTGACAGGACTGACTGAAGAAGCAATATCAAAAATCAATAACTTAGCAAACACATCATTACAACAAATGCATTTTTTTAATAAACATCAGTCAAAAAAAACAATCAATCCCATTTCACTGTCCCTTGATATTCACAAAATCAATATAAAGAGCAATTCGACTTATATTTTATTTATTCATGACACCTTACTCGCTCACTGTGGTGACAATGAAATTAATAAATTTCTATGCAATATACAAAATCTTGCTAATAAAAAGCACTTATCCATCAATTTATGTATTTACGGCAACCTTGCAACGTCAATATTAAAACCGAAATTGCTCACGAATAACCGCTACATCGCAGGGCTTGCAACTATGACACCAATCGATGAGTCTAGTTATAACTACCTTGTTGATTTTTGGTCGAATAAACATGGTGTTAAGTCTGATAGTGAGTATATTCTTTCGGGTTCAAGTAACCTTCAATTAGAGGCTACCTTAAACCAGAGCCTAAGCTCGGCAGACATAATTGAAGATAAAGCGGACAGTGATCGGATCTATTTGAGCAAAGAAGTCTTGGGTGAGGGAGTTGAGGTTCCCAAAAGCGTAAATTTAGCTGATGACAACCAAATGCTATTAAGAATGCTCGATAGTCCGAGGGCTTCTACCGTTATCTTTAGCTGCAACGATCAAAAGGAAGTTAGGCAGTTAGCTATTGACTGCTTTAGGTTACGTTCTAAAGCGGGAAATCAGTTAAAAATAGTTATTCGCGAGACTAAGCAATGCCTGAGATACACAGACGAGAAGTTTCTACTTCGTGCTGGGGTCAATTTGATCTGTCCGGTTCAACTTCCTCATATGCGCTTTATGACCCAAGTTGAGGCAATACAAGGTCAGCTATCCACTCGACCATTGCCGAAGAATATCGAATCTCTCCTCAAATATGACCTAAAGTTCGGGAATAAAGGTTATATGCTAAACGCAGAGTTTAACGATTATTGTGGTGAGTTGATTGCTATGTCATCACGTTCTAGTGTTCGGTTTGCACTAATCAAGCTTAGTTTGTTGCCAGGGATGACTGCTGAAGAGTGCTTGCGTCTATGCCATATCCGTAGAGATGGTGATGTTGTAACTGCATGTAATAATGCCCTCTATGTCCTTTTTAGTGCGATTCGCCACAACGATATCAACGTTGCACTGAGTAACGTCTTCGAGTTCCCTATTCGTGATCTGTTTTATACAGTTCAAACTTATGATACTCAACATGATATCGAAGCCGAGCTGCAAAATATTATAGAAGATCAAACCTTAATCTCACCTGAAGTGTCACAATTGACGACAGAACAAAAGATATTTTCAGAGAAGACTAACCCTATTTCAGACGTAGCTCCCCTATTTGCAATAAAAAAAGTGATCGCTTCAAAGGGAACAGTATGAACATTAATGATTTTTTGCTCACGGCAAGTATCAGCGCCTTAATCGGGGGACTACTCGGTTACTTTCTTCGTGACGCTGTTGAGTTTGGTGTACGTGTTTATCAACGTTACTTCACACGTTCTCAGTATTTCGAACAAGATGTCATTATCACTAAAAATAAGAAGCTAAAATAATGAAACCGCATGTTAAAGATTCCATTCTTTCAAACCTGAGTTTGGGTTGGTGGAACATCTATTTTATCGCAAAAGTGGCTCTTTTTATTCAAGGAACAATTAACTTCCACGCAGTTGAAAACTTCGCTTTATTACTATTTATTTTGCTACCCGTGACACTGAAGCCAATCAACGTAGCTCGTCATCTTATAGCAATAGTGATAGCTGCTTGGTTATTACATTATGACTCTTATCTTCCCCCATTGGATAGGCTTTGGGCGCAAGTAGGGCAACTGGCGCAGTTTGAGATTGGATACCTAATTGAGCTTATGGGCCGATTTGTTTCAGTTGAAGCGATGGTGGGCTTGTTTACTCTATGTGCTGGTTACTACATTCTAAGTAGATTCCTACGCATCTCAGTCTTTGTCGTTATAGCGATGCTTTATGTCAGCCTACCAGACAGTACCGAACCTTCAGTTCAGGTTGTTAGCACTGATGACTTAACACCAAAAAACGAGTCAACCGTACCAACGCAGCCTCAACCTCAAATAACTGAAATAAATGATCAATCCCTGAACAACATGACAGCAAACTTTTTCGAGCAAGAAGCCTCTCGCTCTGTGAAGTTTAGTCAAGGCAGTCAAGCATCAGCCCCCTTTGATTTACTATTTTTGAGCATTTGCTCAGTCGCCTGGGACGACATTGAGATTGCTGGGTTAGCTGATCATCCACTGTTTAAAGAATTCGACATCATGTTCGACAACTTCAGTGCAGGCACATCATACAGTGGCCCTGCTGTTATTCGTCTATTAAGAGCGAGTTGTGGTCAACAAGAGCACAGCCAACTGTTCGCCTCGGCGCCTTCAAACCAATGTTACCTGTTTGACAATCTCAAAAATCTAGGCTTCCAAGAAAACCTATTAATGAATCATAACGGTGTTTTCGACAGCTTCCTTGAACTGATTAAGAAAGACGGTGACATAACAACAGAGCTAATGTCTCAAGATGGATTTAAGCCTTACCAAAAATCATTTGATGGCTCTTCGATATTCCGAGACAAACAAGTCCTAGATAACTGGCTACAACAAAGGCTAAACAGCAGTGATGAAAAAGTCGTAGCGTTATATAACTCGATCTCACTACATGATGGCAATCGAATCATAAATTCCAAGTCCAGTACGTCAATGATCAGTTATAAGAAGCGTTTGAAAAACCTACTTGACGATCTTTATGATTTTTTCAAACAACTTGAAGCATCGAAACGTAATATTGTTGTTGCTTTAGTACCAGAACACGGAGCAGGTATGCGTGGTGATAGAATGCAAATTCAAGGTATGAGAGAAATCCCAGCCCCTGGTATTGTGCATACTCCTGTAGGTATTAAGGTTTTCGGGGAAAATATCAAACGTGAAGGCGAGACGATACATGTCGAAGCACCTTCAAGCTACCTAGCACTATCACAATTAGTGTCCAATATTTTAGAGGAAAATATCTACAATAACACACAGTTTAGCCCAAAGAAGCTAACTCAAAACTTACCAGAAACACGCCTTGTGGCACAAAACTCTGGTTCAACGGTGATTGAGGTAGATGGAAAATATTACGTCACTTTAGACGGTTCTAGTTGGATTGAATACCCAAATAAATAGCCATTAATCAGGCTCTGTCATTGCATAAAGTTGTGGCAATTAAAATCAAGCCAGTGCATCAATCACTGGCTTTTTAATACCTATCATCTATCAGATTGCTTAATCTAAACGTACATCAACTCACTTCAGTCTAAATATTGTGGGCATCGAGGCTTAAGAAAGTGGCGTTTTCGAGCAGGAAATCTAAAAAGGTTTCGGCTTGAAGAGTCAGAGCTCGTCCTTTAAGAGATTGAACTTTCACAGTTGCTTTCGAGAACATGTCTAGCTCAGTCGCAACCACTTCTATCTGTCCCGATTTAATTTCATCAAGCACCGTGAGTTTGGGCATAAAGGTCACGCCTAGCCCTGCCGAAACGAAGTTGGTGAGTGCGGTTACCGAATTGGTTTGAAGTTTTGGCTGCAAGGTAAGATGAGAGTTTTGCTCAGCCTGCTTTACTAGCCTCCCCATACCAGTTGAATTGTCGATCAATGCAATAGACGCATCTTTAATATCTTGCAGAGTCACTGGTGGTTCTTGCATCGTCAATACATGCCCTTTCGGCGCGATAAGCTCTAAAGGATGGCTACGCTCGACGTGTGAATGCAGTTTTGGGTGCGGTGCAGACGCATAAGTGATCGCGAAATCAATCTGTTGGTCTTCCAACATTTTTACGGCATCCAATGCACCCGCAATCTCAATCGATAAATTGACATCAGGGTATCGAGCCATGAAAGTCTGCATCGATTTAGAGACCAAGTTAGTGATAAAACCTTCTCCAATCGCAATGCTAACGTTACCACCCTTGAGGTTTTTCAGCTTGGTTAAACGAGCCAGTACTGCCGTTTCACTGCGAACAATGGAGCGGTAGTAGTTCAACAGTTCGTTACCCGCCTCAGTCAGCAATGATTGACGATTGTTACGTTCCCATACTGTGATTTCTACCTGTACTTCAAGCTGTGTCAGCATCCTACTCATTGCTGCAGGGTCAACGTTCATCATCTTAGATGCCTTACGCAGCGACCCATACTTTGATAACGCATTCAGATACTCAAGCGCACGGAGATTAAAATGATGCATGCAA
The DNA here is from genome assembly GCF_022397915.1 of Vibrio sp. Isolate34. GTDB lineage: Bacteria > Pseudomonadota > Gammaproteobacteria > Enterobacterales > Vibrionaceae > Vibrio. Next base: position 31,676 of record NZ_JAKEUO010000019.1, read on the forward strand.
CTTCCTTGTTATTCGACGGACACAAGACAAGCGTCTCATAAATTGGAGGCAAACATGTATTCCAATTTATCGAGATCGTGTGCGTTCTTACCAACTTGTGCGTCGAGTCACCTCAAAACGAAAAGCCTAATAGTTTTAATCTACTCTAGATAAAACAAAGGCGATAACTTTCGTCATAGCCTTTGTAATCATTATCCCGATATTAATATCAAGCAGTTAATAACCAGTCACCTCACTACATACCAACAAAGAAACTGATTACAAGCGCGTTAATCAAATCGACAAAGAAACCACACACTAATGGCACCACAATGAAAGCCTGTGGACTTGCGCCATAACGATGTGTAACCGCAGTCATGTTTACGATCGCAGTAGCAGTTGAGCCTAGGGTGATACCACCAAAGCCAGAACATATCACCACTGAGTCGTAGTTTCTTCCCATCAAGTAATAAACGACAAAGATGGTAAATAACAGCGAAAGCAAGATCTGGATACTCATGACCACCGAGATATAGCCAAACAGCCCATCAAGATCCCAGATGCGTAACCCCATCAATGCCATCGTTAAGAACATACCCAAACAGATGTCAGAGATCATCGCCAAGCCTTTGCGGCCTTGAGCTATTTTCTCTTGCGTGCGGCGCTTCTTAAACAGCGCACGACCAATATTGCCGATCAGGATACCGGCGATTAAGCAGCTTACGAATAACGGAAGTTTTAAGCCCATTGAATCAATAACTTCACTCAGGCTGTAACCAAGCATCAGAGTGAGGTTTAAAATCAGCCATGCCCACAGAACGCCGTAGTGGCTTAGCTCTGTTTTTGTCTCACTCTCTTGATATGCACCAACCGTCACCTCTTCTTCATTAGATGGGCTGACTTTGTGTTTATTGAGAAGGTAATTTGCAATCGGACCACCAATGACACACGCCGCAATCAGACCTACCGTGTTGGAAGCCACACCAAGTTCTAGCGCGTTAGCAATACCAAACTCTTCAACGAACATTGGTGCCCACGCTAACGTAGTACCAACACCGCCAATCAGACTCACTGAACCCGAGAGCAAACCTGCTTTCGCATCCATTCCAAAGCCTGACGCGACAGCCATCCCGACCACGTTTTGCAACACGATAAAAACAGCAGCAAGACATAGCAGTATAAACAGCGGTCGCCCACCTTTTATCAGCGTTTTAATATCCGCTTGAAGTCCGATGCCAGCAAAAAAGTAAAGAAGCAAAAAGTCTCTGACATCTAGGCTAAAAGTAATCTGAATTTCAAACAGATAGTAAAGCGCTGCTACGGTTGCAGCACAAACGAAGCCGCCAATAACCGGCTCTGGTAGTGAGTACTTCCTTAATACTTCCGACCGCTCGATCAGACCTTTACCGATAAACAGCAAAGAGATCGCGATGGTAAAGGAGAGCATTGGAGAAACGAGGGTTTCTGTCATGAGGTAATAAATTCCTAGTGGTAAGATTATTCATAATGTTGCTTACCCTTAATAATCAAGATCTAGACCAAAAAATCAAGCATTTATCAGTGACAAAAACGGCTAATATGGATCAATTTACGTCAGTATAAATAGAGGAAATAACTATCAAGAAATGATTAAAGAAAGTCATATTAGGGACGTATGAAGATAGTGCGGAATATAGGAGCTCTGAAACGAGAAAACCCCAGCATTTCTGCTAGGGTTTTGAATAGTGGTGGGCAGATTGGGACGAGTATGGGCACTGGAAAATCAATGTATTACGTAATTACTAACCAGATGGGAACCAGGAAAATAGAATAGAGCTGTTATCTCTAACATAAAAAGCTTAATCTAGGGTCGTATCATATACGGCTCTAGCAGCCTAATTAAATATTTAGCATTAAATAGGAATGTCAAGATAACTGGCATTCATTTGCCTTAATTATATTACTCATACTTCGTCTCACACATGCGCTAGTTAGTCATGACAAAGTCGCTTGGTAATTAAGATGCGACAAAATCGCTCGGTGATCACACATTGCCGAGATCTCCGTCAGCACTTCCTTGGACAGAAGTGAGTTCCGAACAATTGAGTATTGATCATGTCATATCAAGTTGGAAACTGCGATACACGAGCACTGTGGATAAATCATTTAATTGGTTAACGATTGAGTGAATTTGGTTAAATCCAAAAGGTAAAAAAAGCGCCACCCCTACAAGGTTCGCTTTTTGCATTGTGACTAAGCTCAGACAACGATCCTACTGCTACGCCATAATATTACCACCCAACTATTCGAGCATTTACGCCCACATGCCAGATAATCAGATTGAGGCATGTTAGCCATATAGCTAACATTTACTTGAAAGTGCGAAAAGGTAGCTATATGGCTAACACCTGACTAAGAGTCAATCATATGTACAAACTGTAATCTCAAGCCTAGTTAACCAACTTCCATGTTTGAAGTAAGTTTTCGAAGCTACATCTTTCCAAGAGTCGGTTAACCAAACTTGATTAATAATCCTCGATTACGAAGCAATAACTATCTGTTGAGCATCAACTTAGAGATCACACATCAACTTAAAGGTCGACTAGCTAAAAAATGGACAAAAACGAGCGAGCTCAAACTTCTCTTCATAACGGAAACGAATATAGATGAAGTAAGAATAGGCTTGTATAATAATATCGAAGTGTTTTAAAATTGAGTTTAACTGCGTAGCCATCAAGTTAATCAGTTTTCTGAATAGTTTGAAGTCCAATATAAATTGGCAAGCTATATAGCTATGTTTTCAATAAAATATCAAATAAAGGATTTAAATTGTGGAAAAGTTAATAGCGTTTTTAGCTCAGAACCCAATCCTCACAATTTTAGCTGTGGTTGTTGCATTATTTATTTTAATACGTACCTCAACAAAAACACTTTCTTCAAATCGAGGAGTTAGCGCTGGTAGAGATATCAATGCTCCGATAATGACTGGTGATATAAACTCCAATCAAACCAGCGCATTAGGAGTACTTGCCAATATTGCCACGATTATTGCTGTTTTGGTTAGTATTGCTACTTTATATGTTTCTTACTTAGCTTTATTAAAATAGGCCCAAGAGATGTTTAAGCAAATACACAGTTTAATTAATAAAGTAGTTGCTAATAATCGTGCTGTCGCAGCGGGGAGAGATATTAACGCCCCCATACTTACTGGCGATATAAAAGATTCAGAAATTAACATTGATCAAAAGTCATTCGCACAAGCATCATTTTTAGCGCAAGCTAGTACCTTTGATAGCTATAAAAATAAAATTCCATTACTTTGGGCAACGCACAAATGCTTAGAATTACTTTCGCCTTATAAACAACCTCAAGAAAGTTTAAAAATAAAGGTTATTGAAAGTAAGAATAGCGTTAACGTAGTTGTTTTGAATGATGAAGCGAAAAATATAAGCTTACTTCACTTTAAAACAACTAGTGGTGATATTGATAAAAACGACCTAAAATCTATTATTTCAATATTATCAAAAGAGTCAAAACCAGATTTATCTTTCCAAATTATATCTAATAAAGAGCTCTCAAAACCGGTTAATGATTTTTACTCAAAGGCTGCTTCTGGAAAATTCACAACAAGGTTTTTTAATAAAGAAAAAGACTCATTTACTAATTTTAAAGTTGCTACTCTCAGTAATATTTTTCCTAGATCGACTGTGGAAACTTTAAACAAACAAAGCTATGCAACACCGCATATTAATCCCGATAATATAGAATATGTAAGTGAGCTAACTAAGGCTTTAGCTGTATACCTAATATCACAGGGATCATTAAGTGAATACGTAACGATAAAGCGCCATGATTTAGAAGTGAGATTTGGTGCAGAGCACTATAATGACATATTCCCATCACCTCCAAAATTTGAAGCCTCCATACCAAGTAACCTGAGAAACCACCAAGAGTCAATTTTACAATCAATACTAACCGAAAACAAAAACTCGATAATTCATGCTCGTGGCGGAGTTGGTAAAACAGTAATGGCTAGGCTAGCCAATACAATAATCCCCTCTCATTCTCACTCAATTGTTTACGATTGCTTCGGTGATGGCCTTTATCGTTCCATTAACAGCCCAAGACACTCTTTTGATAAAGTATTAGTTCAAATCGCTAATGAATTAGCAATTAATGGTCTATGCGAACCTTTAGTTGCAAACGGAAAAAACAAAGATCGATTAATGCAAGATTTTATTTCTTGCATAGAATCCTCAGTGAAATGCTTAAAAAGAGCAAATACACAGGCACATCTATATGTTTTTATAGATGCCGCAGACAATGCGGTCATGGCTGCTAAAGAAAAAGCTGAAAATTCAATTGTTACTCAGTTACTAAATGATTTAATGATCGATGGCTGCACTGTTATTGCGTTGTGCAGAACCGAGCGAATTGGATTGCTAGAGCCCAGAAACGAAATTGTTCAATTTGAATTAAGAGAGTTTTCTGAAAGTGAATCATTCGCTCATTTAAAACATTATTATTCGGATGCAACAGAAGAGCATGCCAAAGAATTTCATCGTTTATCGGGAGGTAATCCTCGTGTTCAAGCATACGCTATAGAAGAGTTTCCTGTATCTTTGAATGATATGCTACAAAATTTAGGACCAACTCTAACCACTGTAGACGCTCAAATAGAGGTTCAGCTAAATAATGCAATTGAAAGACTAAAAAATAAAAATACCGCTACAGAAGGCTTAAAAATCGATCTGATTTGTAAAGCTTTAGCTAGTTTACCTCCATTTATTCCCATAGACGTTATATCAAAACTATCTAATCTTTCTGAAGACGAAATTGCAAGCTTCATAAGTGATTTTGGTCGTGGTTTAATATTAATCGATAAGTGTATTCAGTTTAGAGACGAACCAACTGAAACATGGTTTAGGAAACAGTTTGCTTCTACATCTGATCAAGCTAAAGAGTTTGTAGAAAATATTCAAGAAATAGCAAATTCAAACAGCTACGTATCTGAATGTTTACCCTACCTAATGTTGGCAGGGGGAAATCACGAGGACTTAATAGAGTTAGCACTTTCAGAAGAATTCTTGCCTAAAGGCAATCCAGTGGATGCTAGAAGCATCAGTACATCGCGACTAAATGCTGCATTGAAATCAGCCATAAAACTGGAAGATTATTTTTCATTTATTAAGTTAGCATTGAGAACTGGAGAAGAGTTCGCTGGTGACCAAAGGCAAATAGAATTATTAAATCAAAATGTAACCTTAATTGGTATGGTTCAATCGCCAACCGAAATCCAAAAATTAGCGTTTCAAGGACGATTATCTGGCGGGTGGAAGGGGTCTGAAAATCTTTACAAGTCTGCATTGCTATCGTTGCATGGGGAGTTTAAAGGCGAAGCACTCAGTTATCTAAGAGCAGCAGAAAACTGGTTAAATACCTACTTAAAATCAACAGCAAAAGATAAACAAAATAGGCATAATGAAAATCTTTCTGCTGAAGATGTTGCCTTGCTTTTTACAGCCTACTTAAACCTACTTGGTCCAGAGAAAGCAATTAATCGAATATTAAGTTTTGCTCCTACACAAGCTGTTCAAAACGCTATAAGTATATTTGCAGAGAGTTTACTCGACACATCTAGATTTGAAGATTTACAACAACTCGCCCTTTTTTCTAAAGAATACAGTTATTTATGTATTAACTTTATAAACCTATTATTTTTAACGCAACATTCTGTAGATGAAGAAATTGTTTTAAGTTGTTTAAAAAATATAGATAGCCCATCAAATAAGCGAAATAAAAAAGCTAATGAAATTATTCCAACTCAAGAATTACTAGTATTTATCGAGTATTGTTTTGCTATTGGGCACAATGGCACTAAACTAAATCAGCTACTGCTTCGTTATGTACAATTAGAGCCCAAAACTTGGTACGCAAACCCGTCTTATTATCAGAATGATGGTCTAGTAAAGTTTATTGAAACAGTAGCGCTATTGGAAGAGTTGGCTGATGAATCCCTCCAAGAGAATCAAGTGTTCCCTGTTGAGTTTTTAGCCGATGACTTGAACTACGAGCAAAGCAAAGAAAAAGAAAAATATAAGAAAATATTGTCTGCCATGCTGCCAGCACAACGTTTCCTTATACGCTCTAGAGCTAATCGTGTAGAAAACTTCGAATCAGAATATAACGAAGTATTTGATGGAATTAGAAAGTACCTACCTCAAGCATATGAGCGCAAGAATTTTATCCCAGATTTTGTCAAAGATCGAAAACAGAAAAGCATATTTTGGGCCAGTGACATAGAAAGACCATTACAAACACAATTACTAACAAACATTATTGACGATGCACCTTATAGTTGTTTGCTCAACGGCCTGCATTATAGTTGTAGAGTAAAAAGTCTTAATTACTTAGCTGAGTTTTACGAAACTGCATTAATCAATACCACAAATAATAAAAATGAAAGCCCTGAAAGCATTTCAGAATCCTATATAGATATCGCCAATGCAACTTGTTCATTAGCACCTAAACTATCTGCAAAATATTTCAACAAAGCTATAGAAGCAGCATCTAAATTTGGGAATGAAGCTCTACATAGACACTTTGCGATTTTGAGTTTGGCAGAGAAAAGTGCTGAAAGTGACTGCTCTCCTGAATTGACATACAGATTTGCTCGAAGTACAGAAACCTTCTATGAGTACATATATGACCATTTCCCGCTAGAACGTACAGTGAGAGCTATTCATGATATGGATGCACCTTCATCATTTGCAATAATGGCTAGATGGTTAGACAGAGAAGTCACCTACTGGGGACCTTTTCAAGATACTGTACTAGAGCAATCCATATCAGCTAATACACTGAACTGCCAAGAAGCATGGGCAGCTCAGGGATTAATTGATAACGCTAGTTATTCAGAATTTTTTAGTCGATGTATTAAAAAATCTGAATCCCCAGAACTACGAGGAGTTATTTTTAATGATGCTGTTCAGCAAGCTTTAATTAAAGAATTGTCAAAATCAGCACTATCACTCATAAAAAGTACTGGTGCTGAATTTTCTCTATCCTCCCAAGCTCTTGATGACGCTATAATACATTTTAATGAACATGCTCTAGAACATACACCTACCCACACCGCTCATGTCACTGATAAGATGTACAAGCCCGTAGATTGGGATTCAATATTCAAATCGAATAACAGCTTTATAAGCTCAGAATCTATTGAAGCATCATTAGCAAGTTTTAAAGCCCTTAAAGATAAGAGTTTTGATGAATGTTTCTGGAGTCAACTATATGATAGAGCTTCTATAATTTCAGCAGCAGACGTTCTTGATGCAATATTAAAATGCAAGTTTTCTTCCAGTTTCGAATTATTAAATGCTTTGGAAAATACACCTAAAGAGTGGTTTGAAAGAGAGGGAGTGAAAGAGGTATGGATAAAAGGCTTTGATATTTACGTACAATTAAACGCAAGTACCGTCTCAAACCCATGGTGGCCTGAGAACTGGACTTCAAGATTTAAATTAGAAACAGATTTTTCAAAACTTAGGCTCCCTGGTGTAATAAAAGCATTAGAAAATAAAAGTGACTTTGATGATGCTGAATTTATTTTCTCTGTTATCACAGTACTATCACAACAACTAACTCCTGACGAAGCAAAAGAAGCTCTAAGTTACTCTTTAGACAGAGTGGAACTGCACATTGATGAAAATGATGCTGATGGAGATTGGTCAGAAGATCTGATCCCAACGGAAAGTAATACCGAAGCCTATGCATCTTTTATTTGGTCAATATTAGCCAACCCCACATCAAAAATTAGATGGGAGGCAGTCCACATCATTTACCGCCTTGTAGAACTTAACTGCGATGAGATCATTGACTCAATGTTCGCTTTATTCGATAGAGATGAAATAGGAGCCTATGGCTCAAAACGTTACCCATTTTATAAGTTTCATGCTCAATTATATTTTATGATTGCTATCTACAGAGGTGCCCAATCAAATGTTCAACCTTTGTTTAAACATAGTGCATTCTTTCTCAACCAAGCGCTAAATGCAGACCATATTTTATTAGAGCATTATGCAGGGAGGATATCTCAATGCTTATTACAACAAAGGAAAGATATTTATACCTCTAATGAAAAAGAAAAATTAGATACGGTAGGCGTTAGTACATTTTATAAGAATATTCATAATAAAACTAATGAATTTGAAACAGCTAATATTTCTGATATTGATAAAGAGTTACCCGAATTATCATTTTTTCTAGACTTCCAAGAATACTGGCTAAAGCCACTAGCAAATGTGTTTAATGTATCTGTTAAAGAATTAAAACGGACTGCGATAAACATAGTAGTTAACGAGTGGGGAGTTACTCTAGACGAAAGGTTTATTAAAGATCCACGACCTCATAGTCATAAAGAAACTCATGCAAGACACAGCTCTATACCGTCGACTCAGCCATATGATTTTTACTTGGGGTATCACGTCATTTTCACAATGGCATCAAGGTTACTCAAAAACCACCCTGTAGTTGAAGGTAAGTATGATTGGGAAGATGATCTTTGGGCTGACTGGATTTCTGGTAACCTTTTATCGATGGATAATGGCTATCTTTTGGCAGACCTCAGAGATCCTGCACCTTTAGTAAGAAGGGAGTGGCTGAGCAAAAAAGCTACTGACTCATGGAGATGGGAAATTGAATATAGTGACTTTCTCGAAGGACTACTATTAAGTAAAAATGGTAGAACATTTATATGTGTTACAGGTTCTTGGTCTGACAATGATGGTCGCGGCAACAACGAAACCTACATTGTCTCCAGCGCACTAGTATCCGATAACAATTCAGCCTCATTGTTAAAAGCTCTAGTTTCATGCAGAAATCCTCACGATTACAAATTACCTTCCTATAACGAGGAACATCTCGAATTAGATGATTCTGGTTTCAAATTGAAAGGCTGGTTGCTTGAACCTGACGAGTATAAAAAACTGGATGAAATAGATCCTTACGCTGGGGAGCTAAAGTTTCCAATACGAAGAATCAGTAAAGAATACGAAGAGTTACTCAATTTGAATTATTCCTTACTCACAAGAACATACTTGGATGATAAGGGAAGTTTTCAAGGGTTCTCTCAAACATGGACCGATACACGCAGTAATGACCGTTATAGTGACAACATAATTCGCGATGGTAATAGGCTTTATCTGTCTTTAGATATATTAAAGCATTTATGCGTTAAAACTAAATTATCACTAATTTTGGAAGTATCAATTAACCGCCAAAGCTCAACTCACGATAAGGATACACCAGACGATGTCAAATACCCGGGACCATATTGCAACTTGTATACTCTCTCAAAAGATGGAGTCATCAGAGATTACCAATCAAGAAGTTATCAACTTAGGTAAAGCTATCATCACTGAGCTAGGTATGATAGTTGACTGTAATACTCCAGCCCGCTGGTTGGTACATTATATTGCTGAAAATATTCACAAGTCAGAAAACTGTCGAGGTGAAGAAAAAGAGACCGCTGAAAGGCAATGTGTAGATGCAATTTTTAAGCTTTGGCATCATCGCTCTGAGCTACCTAGAGGTATTAACCCATTTAGCGAATTCGATTCTGTATTCAGAGGTCTTTCAAGGCTAGATAACTCATCTCAGAAACCATACTTCAATGAATTTTCACAATTTGATCATCAGATAGCTCCTGAAGAAGCAGCTGAATGCAAACAATGGGTTGATATAGCCATATCTATCGATAAAGCAGCAAAAGAGTTAGTTTCAGAGAGCTTTAACTCGGCTGCTGCTTTAGCTACTACAGAGAGGTCTAGGAAGATACTAAAGCTAGCGCCTGAAGACTCAGGTGAAGATATTCGGATAATGCTCAGCTTTCTTTCGGGTGAAGAAGCTAATTCAAAAGAAAATGAAATAAAAGCGATTGAATCAAAAATAGAAAAAATTGAAGCCCTCAAATCTATTTGCGATATGTTTATAGAAAAATATCAAAACGAAATTGCTGTCATTAACAAATAAGGTAATTACGTTAACACATTTTGGGGCACTTTCGTGTTTGAAAGTGCCGACTTTAACTGTGATCACCAAGCGTTCTTTCTGATGCTTGTTCGAACCATATAATTTTTGGCAGCCAACCGCTAAGTTTCTTGGGTGACCTCGTACCCCAAATGCCGCCCCCCTCTATTGGAGGGATAAGCGCTACAGCTCGCTTAATGCGGATTGCTGTGTGGCAATCCCTTGTGCCATAAGCCCCATAGCCCGATATTTCCAGGATTTTCCGCGTGTTTGTTTGAGTAAGTTAGGCAGCACTTCGGCATCAGTCACCGCTGATAAACTCAACTCTGCGGCAATAATTTCGTGTGTACTCGTATCTACTGTAAGGTGGAGTTTGCGCCACACTATGCGTTTAACGTCCGTGACATGTTTGACTTTCCACTCGCCCTTACCATAACCCTTAAGACCTGTCGCATCGATGACAAGGTGTAGATTCGGTCCTTAGATTTTCGTTTTAAAACTCACCTCAACGTCTTTAGCTCGACGACTGGTACAACTGTAGTGTGGGCAGCGCAATGGGAGCTGAGCAAGTTGAAAAACGGAATTAATAAACCGTCGCGAAGCTCGAAGTGGCATTGAAAAAACACGCTTTACCATCAACGGTGTGATGAGAGCTTGATTGTATTACTTCCAGTTGTTTGTTTTGTAACGTGGTTTAGGCATGAGGCTACAGATTTTAATGAATGTAGCCGATCAGATCGTAAGCAATGAGTTTAGTTCCATCGATTTACGAAACAAAGACTCCTCATGGCGATTTTTTTCATTAATCTTAGAATGAATTATTATTAAAACCGAAGTTATAAAACCACAAAATATAACTATTGACATAAAGTTTATTTTTGAAAAAAACTTGAGTAAATACATTCAAAAATACTCTCCTTTAAATATCAATCAAATGCGCGGTTATTATATTGATATTAATTGTAATGTCTATTTAAAAATTCACACACGTTGACATATATGATGTTAATAGAAATACTCTTAAAACTTGATATTATTTACTTCTGGTTCTTTACTAAATCTCAAATGACAAGGAGATGTGAAATGAACGACAGAAAAAACAAAACAAAAAATAAAACACACGTAGTGAATGTTTTTATAGATAGAAGTGTAATTCAAAAAGCTCTATTGGCGTTTATTGATTTAAATAAAGCTAAGATAATTGAAGGCTGTTTTAATTCTTTGGAAGAAAAGGAGTAATGAAATGAATGTGGTGTTATATATTCGAGTTTCATCAAATCGACAGGCGGAAGAAGGGCACTCCTTAGAGGGGCAACTTCAAGACCTACGCAACTATTGTTCTCACAATGAGCATATTGTAGTCAAAGAATATATTGAAAGTGGTAATTCTGCGTATAAAGGTGAGCGACCAGTTTTCAACCAAATGCTAACAGAGGTAACTTCGGGGGTATTTGATGTGGATGCTGTAATTGTTTACAGCTTATCCCGTTTTGCACGGGATCTTTTGTATCAACTATCTTCGATAAAAAAGCTTGAAGACTCTGGGATCAAGCTAATCTCAGCGACTGAACCCCTCCCCGACGATGATATGACGTTCAAATCACTAACAGTTGTTTTAGGGCTAGTTAATGAGATGAATAGCAAACAAAATGGTATCAACGTCAAATCTCGTTTAATACAAACAGCAGAAGCTGGGTATTTCACCGGTGGTCCAATCCCATTTGGCTACGAATCTGTTGCTTGTGATCCGTCAAAGAAAAATTCCCGCAAAAAACTGGTTATATGTGAAAAAGAAGCCGAGATTGTTCGGAATATTTTTCAACTATCTCTAAATGGCAAGGTAGGAAAAGGTTTTGGTGTTAAAGCCATTAGTAAATATCTAAATGACAATTCTATACTTAATCGTGGTTCCAAATGGACGACTAATTCTATTCACCGAATACTTAGTTCCACAACGTACATTGGAGAGTTTGTATTCGGTAAGAATCGAAGCAATGCAGATGTTCCAAAAGTTATTGTCCCTGTGCCAGCAATTATCGACAAAGAAATGTTTAATTCTGTCAAGCAAGGTTTAAAAAAAAGAGATTTAGAGCAAATCCATGTGAAGTCGATACGCTCTAATAGCTTGCTAACTGGGCTACTAAAGTGCGGTATTTGCGGGCAAGGAATGATGGTAGCAACAGGAAAATCTGGGAAGTACACGTACTATGCATGTACAAAAAAAATAAAGAGTGGTGTATCCCTTTGTAACTCAAAATGGGTTTCAAAACGAGCACTAGAAGAGCAAGTTGAGGAGGCTGTCATTGAGCAGGTAGTCAACAAAGAGTTTATTCAAAGTATCATCGGGGAGATTAAGTCAACACTAACAAAAAACAACTCACAGTCTGAGCCGGAGCTTCTTAAGCTATCTCGTAAATTGAAGTTAATACAACAAAAACTAGATAACACTTACGATCAAATTGCAATGAAACAAGACTTGATGGATGACTCGTATGCAGAGTACTTGGCTGGATTACAAAATCAGAGATCTGAACTGCAAGGCAAAATTGAAACGATCAAGGCACAAGGGCGACTACTGCTAAGAAAATTTGGAGAGAAACAAATCGATAATTTTGTTGGTGTTATCAGGCGTGTTTTCAAAGATCTAGATAATGACTCGAAAAAAGCGGTCTACTTAAGTCTTCTCAAAGAAGTCAGAGTTTATCCCAATAAAATAACAATTAGCGGATCTAAACTTGGCATGTTGAATATGGTGTCAAAAACGAAAGAGGGCACTAGTGAACTAGTGCCCTCTTTCGTATCAATGTGGCGGAAGGATGGGGATTTGAACCCCAGATACGCTATAAACGTATACTCGCTTTCCAGGCGAGCGCCTTAAGCCACTCAGCCATCCTTCCACAAATTGTGTGTTGAGCTTGTCACTCAACGAGGCGCTACTTTATTGATTCTGCTTGCTTTGGTCAAGGGGCATTCTCAAAAAAAGTGCCTTTTTCAGCTTGTTCGATTACAAATTAACTCATTAGATCAAAAACAAACCAAATTTTATTCTATCGCTACACTTACGCTTGTTGCTTTTCTTAAGCTTGTTGATAGTAGCCTGGAACTCTAAACCATTTGCGGCACATATCTAAGAAGTAACCGTAAAGTACACCCATACCACATGAGATAACGGCATTACTGGTTACCGCGGTCACGATCTGATCGCTTGAAGCGCCCACCGCCAACAAAATACCCGCATACACAGGTGATTGGAATAACACGTACGCCATAAGATCAGACAAGTTCTTCATCAACGAACTTTGTGAAAGTTTTGCACCATTGCGCAAGAACCAATCACGAAAGACACCATAAGGCCATGCGATAGCAATGTTTACTGGAATAGATAACGTTCGTGAAGCAAGAGATTGCTCAAACGTCATTCCAGAGATAAACACTTCTACGATCATGCCAGAGATAAAACAGAAAACTACCATAGCAAATGTATCCGCCGCTGCGTTACGGATACAAAATGGACCACGAGACTTCATTGATGACAAACCTAAAATATATCACTACCTATTTAGTGATTTAGTAACATATAAACAAGGTGTTTTCACACCCTACCAGATAATGTCGCTATTAAATCACAAGATAGGTAGTCATACATTCCAAATTAAAAATCAAGTTGTAAATTAACAACCAAAAACTGCTTATAAAGCAGTCACTTCCACCAAAAAATCACATTAAGGTCAAATAATGGACAATTCGTTGTTTACTTTCTGTAATTAAACAACAACTAGGCCATGGGCAGATTGACAGTAATGATATTAATAACATCTTGACTAGGAGGAACGCCCTGAGAAACCTGCTCTAAAGCCTTATCCACTTGGTAGGTAAGTTCAGCATTGTTCATAGGTTTGACATGAACACGCAAGCTCTCTAAGGCAAATTGAATTGACTCTAGGTTGTTGTCTTCAAGCGCCACGTAAAGTGTCACTAACAACTCTTCAGTATTGTCTTTGTTTCGCAGGTCAGGTTTAGGCAATGAGCGGCTTTGGCTCTTTTGACCATGAAGATGTGTTTTTTGAGTATTAGCGTTATTGCTTTCTAACCCATGGTTTTCTGTTTCACGACTTGCTCTTTCATGATTAGCTTGATCATCGCTATAGTCGGCACTATCGCTTTGCTCATCATTGCTCTCTTCCTCGTGGAACTGGTAAAGCTTATTCGAATAACGGAATAAAGCATCGTCGAGCTCACGTTCATCGATTGGCTTTGCAATAATGTAGTCCACACCCGCACCAAGCATACGCTCGCGAGTCTCTTTAAATACATCAGCAGTACAACCAAATATTAAGACGGATGAAACATCGCCAATTAAAGCGCGAATCGCAGTTGTTGATTCAACGCCATCCATCACTGGCATGTGGTTATCCATCAACACCAAATCAAAATGTTCCGCAACAACGGCTTGGATAGCAAGCTCGCCATTTTCTACGCTTTTACACGTAAAGCCTTTACTACTCATGAAGGTTTCGATGATGACGGTATTGGTTCGGTTATCCTCAACAATCAGCACTTTCAAGCCAGAATAATCCAACTTCTTGTGAGGTAAGCTCTCTATCTCACCAGGCTGACACGGTTGAATCTTCAATCGAACATCAAAGCTTGTGCCTATGCCCTCTTCACTGGTAACGGTAATACTGCCATCCATGAGCTGGGCAATCTTCTTCACAATCGCTAAGCCAAGGCCAGTACCACCAAAACGTCTTGTGGTCGACGATTCTGCCTGTTCGAAAGGTTTGAAAATACGTTTTTGAGCTTCTTTAGAAATACCGATGCCAGTGTCACGAACTCGAATACTAAGATAGGTGTCACTGCCCTCGACGATTTCTTTAAAGTACACCTCAACAAAGCCTCTAGAAGTGAACTTCACAGCGTTATGCAATAGGTTAAATAAGATTTGGCGCAGGCGTGCTTTATCCGAGAAGTACCAACGGCCCGAAGGCACTTCAGAGTACACTTTAAATTGGAGACCTTTTTCAGAAGACAAGGTGTAGTAGACACTGTTAATACTGCCGATAATCGAATCCAGAGGGAATCGAGTTTCATCGAGATCCAACCTGCCCTGCTCAATCTTTGAGAAATCCAAGATCTCATTGAGCAGTGTCATCATATGATCGCCCGAGTCATACAAGCTCTTCAAGTGCTTCTCTTGTTCCGAATTTAAAGGCGTTTTCAATAGGATCTGAGCGGTACCCAATACACCATTCATCGGCGTACGGATTTCATGTGACAGGGTCGCGAGGAAAGCCGTTTTGGCATTGGTTGATGCTTGAGCCTTAACCTTTTCCGCTTCAAGGTAGATGGTCTTCTCGTTGAAGGTTTTAATCAAGTGGCCAATTTCATCATCACTTGAGTATTCAACATCGATGATCTCACCCGCTTTAGAACCGCCGACCTTAGCGGCAATGTTGGTAATCGGGCTGATCAAGTAACGGTTCAGCAAGTAATAACCGGCCATAACACACAGTAGTAACAGCGGAACAATACCGCCCTCAATACTCATGACTTGACGAAAGACTTCGTCTGATACGCGTGATTTTGCGTTAACCACATCGACTTGCCAGCCAAACTCACCAAATTGATTGCTACTGATGTAGATCCCCTCAACGAGATTGAAGTTATGCGAAACCAAGACTTGGTTGAGTTTATCTCTCAGGGTAATACCAAGGTTGTACTCTTCTGCGTGGTTTTTAATGAAACCCAATAACTCTTCGAGCGAGAGATCCACCGTCGTAACGCCGGCAAAAGTATCGTCGTAATAATAAGGGGAAGACGCCGTAATCATTCGAACGTGCGTATAAGGATCGATATAGACATCACTCCAAGAGATGGTTCCCTTTGGCTTGTCTACAACCGAGGTATACCAATACTCTTGGTGATAAGGGGCGTTTTTAGGATTGTTGTAAGAGAACAGTTGGTCAATCGTGCCATCGTCAGCTTTGTTGAAAAAATAACTGTTTAAGAGCTTGTCGGAATCCAATGCATAAGTTTCTGGCCAAATACCTGCACTGACGATTGTTTCATCGCTTGCAGCTAACATCGACTTGAATAGCGGAATAACATCTTCGCTTTTACGATGTGCTTGAGCAAAACCAACTAAACTATCAACAAAGCCTTGAGAGCTGCTGAGTGGCTCTGTAATCAATGCGGATAACAGTTGCGTACGCAAGTCGAGGTTTTGTTGTAATTTGGCGCGCACAGGGGATTCTACAGCGTAATACGTCACACTACCGACAATGGCAATAAACATAGCAAGGTACAGCCCAAGCGCTACCATGCTTTTTTTCTTAAGAGACGACCGTATCTGCATAATTCTTTTATTGTTTTCTTTTCTGTTAAAACTAGTGTTTATCATCCATGACATCAAGGCTTTTTAGATTGAAGCTTGATTGGCACAAGTTCATTGGTACTATAAGCGCAAATATGTTCCCTTTACGGTACCTCACTTTGACTTTACAAGATATTCTTGCGCTTCCAGAGTTGGAAGGAAAGCTAATCACAGAACACAAAACCATCGGATTTGTCACTGCAATGGCAGCGGCACCTAATGTGTTAACCCCGCATGAGTGGCTACCGTTCCTTTGGGGTGGCGAAGAAGTCGCTCCTTTTACTGATGGTGAGCAACTTGAAAGCTACATTGAAGTTATCATCGCGCTTTGGAATAAGACACGTCCAGAACTGATCGAAGGCACTTGGGTTTGGCCTGAAGCTTGTCAATTGGATGATGAAGAAGTCGTTAACACAGCGGCTCGCGATTTTTGTGAAGGTTTGCTTCAAGGCTGGCAGGTTGCCCGTGATGATTGGGAAACACTGATGCCTGAAGACAGCGAAGACAATGCATTAGTTGGCGGCGTACTGCTTTCACTTAGCATGCTTTACGATCCAGAAACCTCAATCGCAACGCTTGCTGAGCAAGGCATTGAAGGCCTAGAGCAGTTCGAAGAGATCTTTAACGCGGTTCCTGTGATGCTTTGCGGTCTAACGCAGCGTGGCATCGCATTGGCAGAAGCTCAATAATCTCAACAAGCTCCGCAAAAGAATTAAGTTCACTGCTTAACTCGATCAGACGATAACAAAAAGGCCTCTAACGAGGCCTTTTTTAGTTCTGAAGGTAGTTGGCTGATTTAAAAGCCTTTCCAATCAAAATGATCAATCCGCTCATCGGCAATATAGAACAGCTTAGTGCCACTGCTGACAACTTGGTCGAGTTCTGGGTTAAGTTCAATACCACTTCCCGTATCAATCGCAATCAAAGTGGCTTGATACTTCTCTTTAAATACAGAGAAAATCGGCGCAACCGTCACAGGCTCAGAATTCTCTGGGTAATAGGTCGAGTACTGTGTCATCCCCCGTGTTGAGCTCAATAGCTCTTGGTGAAGCGCACTTGAACCCGGGTCAACCGCGGCCTTAGCGAGCATTTCTGCGCCCACCGCAGGAATACATTCTGAGTTAGGGCAATGCTTGTGTAGCAAATCGCTCAATGCTTCGTCTTTAAAGTAAACCAGAAGATGAGCTTTAGGATTACGGTTTGCACAATAAAGCGCCGCAGATAACGTAATGTCGTCTTCTGGGTTATCAATAAGAATACAACTGGCAGATTCGATGCCCGTTTTTTCCATCTCTTTGCCATCAGTGTAGCTGTTTACTTTAACGAAATTGATTTCGCCGGGTAACGGATTCTCGATATCTGAACGAGTACATAACACGATTGGTCGCTTGCCCGTTTCTTCATGCTGCAACATGCGAATGAGGTGAATGGTTCTTTGCTCATTCCATCCAAGCATCAAAATGTGGTTCTCCACTCTAACTCTCCTTTTTCCTAGCAAGCCCGCTCGCCAATATTCAACACCTTCTGTCGCTACCTTACCAAGCAAGGCAGCGAAAAGACTCAGTCCACCCGGAATCACAAACAGTATAACGATCCATTGTCCTGCCTCTGTCGTTGGTGATAAATCACCGTAACCAACAGTAGAGGCAGTCACGACTAGGTAGTAAGCGAACGTGGTAAACGAGCTGGTTAGCGCTGTTTCACCCGCTAAATACAAAGTCGACCACGATAGAAATACGTAGCCTAAGGAGGTGAACAGTAAGTTTTTTCCATTCAAAACAAAGATATTTGCTTTGACCCAACGTTTGAGTTGTAACCAGATTATCATTCGAGCCTCAAATCCTTCGATCTTACTTACATGCTAGAAAAAATACCTGATATCAACAAGATGTATCATCAGAAAAAGATACATGACCACAATATTGATATTAGCGACCTATCTTTAGATACAAAAAAACCAGCACTATTGGCTGGTTTTTCGTTGGTTAGATATAAGGACAGCTTACGCGTTACCTTTTACCTGCACATTTAATTGCTCAGCGAAATCAAGCATGCGGTTCAGTGGGATAAGAGACTTCACACGCAGTTCGTCAGAAACGAAGATCTCGTGTTGCTCACCACCGTTCTCAAGCGCATTTTCAATTGCTTCAAGGCCGTTCATCGCCATCCAAGGACAGTGTGCACAGCTACGACAAGTTGCACCAGCACCAGCTGTTGGCGCTTCAATCAGTTCTTTTTCAGGAACCAATTGCTGCATCTTGAAGAAGATACCTTTGTCTGTCGCAACAATCATCTGTGGATGAGGAAGCTCTTTCGCCTTCTTAATCAGTTGGCTTGTTGAACCCACAGCGTCAGCCAGTTCAACCACACTTGCTGGTGATTCTGGGTGAACCAAAATAGCCGCTTCAGGGTATACCGATTTCATTTTCTTCAAAGCATCCGCTGAGAACTCATCATGAACGATACACTCACCTTGCCAAAGCAACATGTCAGCGCCAGTTTGATTTGCGATGTAAGAACCTAGGTGACGGTCTGGGCCCCAAATAATTGGTTTGCCTTCAGCGTCTAGGCTTTCAACGATTTCTAAAGCGATACTCGACGTAACCACCCAGTCTGCACGAGCTTTAACAGCTGCAGAGGTGTTCGCGTAAACAACTACTGTGTGGTCAGGGTGAGCATCACAAAATTCTGTGAATTTATCAGCAGGACAACCAAGGTCAAGTGAACATTCAGCTTCAAGTGTTGGCATTAGAATGCGTTTTTCAGGAGTAAGAATCTTTGCAGACTCACCCATAAAACGAACACCAGCGATGATCAAAGTGCTTGCTGAGTGACGGTTACCGAATTTAGCCATTTCTAATGAATCGCCAACGAAACCACCAGTTTCTTCTGCCAGAGCCTGAATTTCAGGCTCTGTGTAGTAGTGTGCAATTAGAACTGCATCTTTTTCTTGAAGTAGTTTTTTAATGTTTGCGATGTAGGCCTGTTTCTGAGCATCGCTCAATGGAACTGGCTTAGGCGGAAACGGGTAAACTGTATCGATTTTATCTAGTATATGACTCATTGCTCTTGCTCTACGCAACTTCTTCCGAGAATCTGAGTATTCTACACAGGACAGCGATTGGGATCAAAAAGGATTGGTTGTAAGCAAGCACGGATAAGTATTGAAGGGGCCCCTCCCTAACGTTGAGTGACAATTACGTGACTAGACGCTCGATGCACTTCATATAAACCATTAAGCTTATTAAGCAAATACTCCATCTTCAGTATTCCATTTCTCCGCTCTATCGGTACCTCCTGAATAAGAGTCATAATCGTCAGTCATTGAGCAGGGGTAAGTACTACCATGACACATCGGTAAGTAGCAATATCGGCATTGCTCTGTTCTTTCCAATATTAAGCCTTCACGGCTCCTTTTTTATTGCCTGCTCAAAACCTAATCATTAAAAACGCTACTTCTCGCCTTCTTTTCGTACCAACATCCAATAAATATCAAAAAAACCTCATTTAGGTGCAATTAATTCACCGCTTTAACGGTCTGTTGGTAGGATGGCAGAGACCCCTAGTAATTGATTGAATTTACTATTGAATTAGAAATTATTTCAGAAACAGATAGAATAACTGTTATGCAGTGTTGATCTTTCGTTAGCCACGAAAGGCCAACACGGCCAAGGGAGTTCGAAAACACAATGCTCTTGCCCGTTCACTACCAAATGGAAAAGTTTATGAACAAGATAGTAAGTACGTTAGGAATCATGGCAACCGTTGCATACAGCGCAACCATTTATGCTGATGAAGCAACATCAACCGATAGCTGGAACCAAATTGAACAGCAGGCAGAGGGAGAAACTGTCTACTTTCACGCTTGGGGCGGAAGCCAAGAGATCAATCGTTACCTACAATGGGCAGGCAAGAAGTTACAGAGTGACTACGGTGTGACCTTAAAGCATGTAAAAGTAACCGATATTGCAGAAACCACGACTCGCTTACTTGCAGAAAAAGCGGCAGGTAAGAACAGCGAAGGCAGTGTTGATATCGTTTGGATCAATGGGGAAAACTTCCGTTCAATGAAAGACAACGCTTTGTTGTTTGGCCCATTCACGGAGTCGCTTCCAAATTGGCAGTACGTCGATAAATCTTTACCGATTGATGTCGACTTCTCTGAACCAACAGAAGGCCTTGAAGCACCTTGGGGCGTTGGACAACTTGTGTTTATTCACGACCAAGAGACACTACACAATCCGCCACAATCGTTTTCGGAGATGTTGAGCTACGCTCAAGCGTTCCCAAACCGTTTGAGCTACCCTCGCCCACCTGAATTTCACGGCACAAGCTTCATCAAGTCTCTATTGATTGAGCTAACAAATAACAACCCAGCGCTGGCTCAACCGGTTTCGGAAGACAACTTCCAAGCGGTAACAGCACCACTTTGGGCTTACCTAGATAAATTCCATAAAGTGGCTTGGCGCGGTGGCAAACAATTCCCTGCAGGTACATCTGAAAGCATCCAACTTCTGGATGATGGACAACTCGACCTCGCGATAACATTCAATCCAAACTCTGTGTATTCAGCACAAGCAAGTGGCCGTTTAGCGGAAACCACCAAAGCTTATGCGTTAGAAAGCGGCGCTTTATCTAACATTCACTTCCTTGCGATCCCTTGGAATGCCAATGCAACGGCAGGCGCTCAAGTGACCATCAACTTCCTATTGAGCCCAGAAGCGCAATCTCGTAAGGGTGACCTAAATGTTTGGGGCGATCCTTCAGTGTTAAGCAGCAAATATCTGACTGGAAGTGCTAAAAATACTCAGCAATTTAAGTCGGTTGATGAACCACACCCAAGCTGGCAAAACGCGCTCGAGAAAGAGTGGCTTAAGCGATACGGTAACTAAGCTTGATGCTACGCGCTCTATATTTTGTTGTTATAGCTGTGTGCATTATCCCTACGATTCCTGGGGTAGCGGGAGTGGTGGCCTCATCACTGAGTTTTATCCCGCCCCTAGGTTTAGAGGAGCCCTCTCTCAACGGTTTTAGCCAAGTCTTCCAATGGGAAGGTGCTTGGCACTCCATCGGTTTAAGCCTAAGCTCTGCAATCGCAAGCAGCTACATCGCCTGCTTCCTTACCTTTTGTATTCTTCAAGCCTCTTGGGGAAACAAGTTTTGGAGAAAGATTGAGCTGACGTTGTCGCCAATGCTGGCAATTCCACATGTGGCTTTCGCTATTGGCTTTGCTTTTCTATTCAGCCCAACAGGCCTTGGAGCGAGAGCCGTACATCACTTACTCGGTGAATCGGCGACGAGCTCTGAATTGGCTTTGTTGGTCAAAGACCCATACGCTTTCGGCCTCATCATTATGCTGGCACTCAAAGAAGTCCCTTTCTTGTTGCTGATGAGCATATCGATACTTCAACAAATCGATGTCGAACGTATCACTAAGGTGAGTGCTTCACTGGGTTACAGCCGCTCTCAGATTTGGTGGAAGTGTATTTTCCCACAATGGTTTACTAAGCTTCGTTTCCCAATGCTTGCGGTACTCGCTTACAGCGTATCGGTTGTTGATATTGCTTTGATCATTGGCCCGACTAACCCGCCGACCTTTGCAGTACTAGTATGGCAATGGTTTAACGACCCAGATCTTAATCTACTGCCGCGAGCAGCCGCTGGCGCCATCGTTTTATTCGGTTTAGCATCGTTGATCATCGCCTTAGCGCGTTTAATCGAATGGGCAGTTTTGAAGTACTTTCGAACTTGGCAATATTCAGGTAGAACAGGCGCGAACCTTCCGGGGAAAACCGTGTTTACTGTGCTTGCTGCGTTGTCACTGCTTATCATTCCATTGATGGTGATTTGGAGTGTTGCCCAACGTTGGCGTTTCCCTGACCTACTCCCTAGCCGCTATAGTACGCGTTTCTGGGAGTTTGAGTGGGATGGCATCATGAATACCGTCGGACAAAGCTTATGGATTGGTCTTATCGCCGCTTCTGTGGCTTTAATACTTGCGCTGGTTGCTCACGAATATCGGATCAAGTACAAGTGGCAAGTTCCCGGTTTTATCATCGCGATCCCAATGTTGATCCCTCAACTCTCTGTGTTATTCGGTATGCAAGTCACCACGCTTTATATCGGCAGCAGCGCTTATGAATTCTGGGTGATTTGGGCGCACGTATTCTTCGCCTTTCCATTTGTGTACCTGTCTTTAGACGGGCCTTGGAAGAGCTTCAATGATGGACTCATTAAAGCGTCACTCAGTCTAGGCAAGTCGCCATTTCAAAGTTGGTACTCCATCAAACTGCCAATCTTGTTACCTGCCATTGCCTTCGCTTGGGCGGTCGGGATCAGTGTGAGTTTGGCTCAATACTTACCAACATTAATGCTTGGCGCGGGTCGCATTACTACCATCACCACAGAAGCTGTTGCGCTAACGAGTGGTTTCGACCGCAGAGTGACCGCTATTTACGCCATTTGGCAGGCCTTATTGCCTCTATTCTTTTTCTCTTTAGCGATATTAGTCAGCCGACTTCAACTCAGATATCGCCGTCTTACTTTTAAGGGTTTCCTAAGCAATGAGTCTGTACCTCAACGACCTCGCCATCCGTAAGAACGATGGTGAATCGCTGTTTTCAGCGCTAAACGTAACATTAGAATCAGGCCAAGTACTGGCTTTGATGGGGCCTAGCGGATGCGGAAAATCGACTTTGTTGGATGCCGTTGCTGGACACCTGAATGATGAGTTTTCTTATTCTGGCAGCGTGGTTTTGAACGATATTCAGCTCGACGAGCTTCCGTCACATCAACGTGAGGTCGGTATTCTGTTTCAGGATGACTTGCTATTCCCTCATCTAAAAGTGTGGGAAAACTTGGCATTCTCATTACCTAACTCTGTTAAGGGTTCGGCTCGCCAACAACAAGCTATGGCGGCGTTAAAAGACATCGAACTGACTCATTTAGCTGAGTCCTTCCCCGATCAAATCTCCGGCGGCCAACGTGCGAGAATAAGCTTAACTCGCATGTTGTTAGCCAAGCCTAAACTGGCTTTACTTGATGAACCGTTCAGTAAGTTAGACCAAGAGCTCAGAGCACAGTTTCGTGATTGGGTGTTTGAGCAGTTGACGAAAGCCAATATCCCTACGCTGATGGTGACGCACGACGACGCAGACGTGCCTCAAGGGGCACAAGTACTCTCTTGGCCATGGAGAAGTAATCATGCTGGATAAATACTCTATCAAGGTCATTAAGTGGCCGTTAAACCAATCAGCAAAAGTACTGAATCAAATCGGTATCACAGCGAACCAAACAACTCTGTTCGGATTTTTAGTCGGCTGTTTAGCGTTTCCTGCGTTAGCATTTCAACAATATGAGTGGGCGTTAGGCTTCATTGTATTCAACAGAGTGTGTGATGGACTTGATGGCGCTTTGGCTCGAATCCAAGGCATCAGTGATGCGGGCGGCTTCCTCGATATCAGCCTGGATTTCCTTTTCTATTCGTTAATTCCTTTTGGCTTTGTGATTGCGAATCCTGAGCACAACGCCATTGCCGGTGCATTTTTGATCTTCTCTTTTATCGGCACAGGCAGCAGCTTTTTGGCGTTTGCGGTGATGGCAGGCAAGCGAGGAATCGAGAACCCCGTTTATAAGCACAAGTCGCTCTACTACATGTCTGGGTTAACTGAGGGCACAGAGACCATCGCCTGTTTCATTGCCTTTTGTATTTGGCCTCAACACTTTGCAGTTATTGCTTACACCTTTGGTGCGGCATGTTGGCTGACGACGTTCATGCGAATTTATTTTGGGTTCCAAACCCTCAAGACTCAGCAAGAAAGTTAGCAATCTAACGACAAAAACAAGATACAAAAACGCCGCTCAATGTGAGCGGCGTTTTCTTTTATAATGCTAACATTCGATTAAGCGTCAGCAGCAGTGTTAATTCTAAACCTCAGCACCTTCAAGCTTGAATCAAGATCGACATCGACAAACTCAGGCGGGTTGTCTAGGCGCTCAATAAACTCAACGTTTGGCGCTTCTTCTGCCATCGTTTCGATAAGGAAGTTAGGAGAAACCGCTGGTGAGTTAACACACGCAATCACTTCACCACCTTCTGTCAGAAGCTCAGGTAATCGACGTAAGATCTTTTTGTAGTCTTTAGTTAACGCAAAGCTGCCTTTTTGGAACGAAGGCGGATCAATGATAACGAGCTCGTAAGGGCCACCTTTCTTGATTTTGCCCCACGACTTAAAGATATCGTAACCAAGGAAGTTCACCGAGCGCATATCGTGATCATTCAAACGGTGATTATCGCGGCCTTTGTTTAGCGAGCCACGCGACATGTCCACGTTCATGCACTGGCGAGCGCCACCAGCGATAGCTGCGACAGAGAAGCCACAAGTGTATGCGAACAAGTTAAGAACATTCTTACCCTTGGCATTATCTTGTACCCACTGACGACCGTTACGCATGTCTAGAAACAAACCGAAGTTCTGATTACGGCCAATGTCGAGCTGATACTTCAGACCATGCTCAACCACGACTGGGGAGTCGTTTAGCTCGCCCCACAGCACTTCAGAAGGCGCACCATCGGCATAACGGTGTTGCAGAACAATACTTGTGCCCTGCTTTGCTTGCCAGATGTCTTTACTGGTCAAGTCAACCAATCCAGCTTTAAGAGATGACAAGAACTCTTCGTCTACTTCTTTGAATACGTTAACCAGTAGCTGCCCATCAACCCAATCACATGTCAGTTGCTCTAGACCTGGCCAAAACTTCCCACGACCGTGAAAGATACGACGCAGTTCATTCGGTACTTCATTAAGTTGCTGTTCAATATGACTAAAAAACAGAGGTAAAGCTAATGCTTCCATTATTTCACTCACTTAGTGTTTAGCTTTGGCCACGTTAATGACCAAGGTTCAAGCCAACTGTCCAAACCGTTAGAGACGATTTCTTGATGCCACTTCTCTCCTAAAGAGTCTAAGCTCCTTGGGTCGCAGACATATTCGTAGGCTTGTGATTGATAGGTAAATCGAATCGCGAAGGCATGCAGATAACCTCTGTCAGCCTCACTCGATGGATTATAAATAGGGTCACCAACAATAGCGGAACCGATCGACTTCATCGCGACACGGATCTGGTGAGTTCGCCCAGTATAAGGTTTACATAAAAGTAGACGCTCACTGGGTTCAGCCGTTGCTGATAAAAATTGGGTAATCGCTGGGTTTTCTTTGCTGGTCAGTAACTTCCAGCTAGAGCGTCGTGAACGCTCCATATCTCCAGAAATCAAACCCTGCTTTTTCTTCGGTTTCTTAGAGCCAATCGCAAGGTAGTACTTCTCCACTTCACGCTTTGCGAAAAGCTGTGAAAGCTCATTCGCCGCTGAAGAACTCTTTGCTAGCAGCAGAATGCCTGAGGTCATTTTATCAAGGCGATGAACGAGATACAGCTTAGGTTCATTGATTGCCTTAGCCACTTCTTGAAGCAGCATAGTATCGCCATCGTCTTTGTGGACGCTGACACCAGGGTGCTTATTGATAAGTAAAAAATCAGAGTGGTTCAGAAGAATATCGAACATGTAAAGGCTAGCTCCATTGTAGAACGTGGAGTATACCGCGTCTGAACCCAGATTCCAGCTACGAAAAAGCCCAACCAACTCAATTAACATTGAATCATTGGGCTTCTCTTTATTTGTCCGCTTTCGGTAATCGGTTTTTAGTTCCGATTGAATACGGACTAAGCACTAAGCACTAAGCACTAAGCAAGCTTAAACTTACCAACCAGAGCTTCTAGCTCAGCAACCTTAGCATTCAAACCTGAAGTGTTTTCAGAACTGCGTGTCGCCAGTTGCAAAGACTGCTCAGAGATATCACTGATCGCCGTAATGTCCGCCGCAATCTCTTTAGTCACAGCCGTCTGTTCTTCTGCTGCAGTCGCGATAGAGTTAACCATGCTTTGTACATTACCCGCACCGCTAACAATCGCTTCTAGCGCTGAAACAGCACCTGAGCTTTGCTCTACGCCAATCTCCACCAAACGGCAGTTATCTTGGGTGTAAGTGACCGCTTCTTGCGTGCCCGACTGAATAGATTGAATGATGCCAGATACTTCTTGTGTCGCTTTGGTCGTTCTCTCCGCTAGTGCGCGAACTTCATCGGCAACCACAGCAAAACCACGACCGAATTCACCTGCACGAGCCGCTTCAATTGCAGCGTTAAGAGCTAACAGGTTAGTTTGCTCAGCAATGTCTTCGATTACCTTGATAACACTACCAATCTGCTCACCGTGAGAACCGAGAGTATTCATTTGCAGCGACATATCGCTCATTTGAGTCGACACTTGTTGAATACTTGCTACCATCTCAACAATCACGTTACGGCCATCTTCTGCAGAAGTTTCAGAGCGGCGCGCTTCTTCATAAGTAGACGTGCCCTGCTGCGCAACTTCTGAAATGGTCAAGCTTAATTCTTCAGCAGCCGTTGCAATCAAGTTCGCTTTATTAGCTTGAGCTGAAGCGCCCGTTACGATGTCTTGGCTAATAGAAGATAGCTCACCAGTCACAGATTGAACTTCATGGGTCACAGAAGAGATAGAACCCAGTAGGTCGACCAATGATTTCTGCATCTGGTTAATCGACTTAGCCAGTTCAGCCAGTTCGTCACCAGCATCATCAATAATGTCGCCTGCCGTTAGGTCACCATTTGCGACACGTCGCGCAACTTGTTCAACACGAGTCAAACGCTTGGTGATAGAGCTAGACAACACATACGCAATCACACAACCAAACACGATCGCAATCGCAGACAACACCATGATGGTGCGCTCGATGGTAGTAAACGTATCGGTTAGCGTAAGCAATGATTGCTCAGTATCTGCACGCTCACTTGCAGATGCTTGATCCAGTAAGTTTTCAATGGGTATCAAGTTCGTCTCGTATAGAGAACGCAGCTGTTGAATGTTGGCTAATAGCTCAGACTGATCATTGATCTTAGGCACAAGCTTAGATTCAAACTCTTGGGTGAAGCGTCCCATTAACTCTTCAATACGCAGAATACGGCGATGATCTTCAGAGCCTCTGCTTTCCAAACGTTTTGCTTGCGCGATGGCTTGAGCAAACTCGTTCTTATTCGAGCGATAATCATTAAGCGCATTATCAACCTGAGTAATTGCACCCAGCGCATCTCGGTAGACATCACCCGCTTCATCAATCAATGCAAGATAGGTAACAGTACCCGGAACATCGTCCATTCTAATTTCATCTGCGCTTTTGTGGGCATCAATGACTTCAAACCAGACGATGGTAACTAAGGTAACAAGCACCGCCAAAATTGAGCCAAACCCAGCATAAAGCTTTTTTCTTACAGATAATTTCACACAACACCTACCTAAATAAACGACAGCTTATACAGCCTTAACATTTAATATATCGTCTACCAGACGGATAACTTTAGTGAATGTAAGGTTTTTATTTTTCGATAATAATTAAGTATTTAAAGCAAAAAAAACGGGAGCCATTGGCTCCCGTTTTTTCGTTATTTACTTAGCTTGCGATTATAGCTTCTTAGAGATAAGCGCAGAACCAGCGATAATACCAATACCTAGTAGCATGATTGCACCTTTACCGCTGTCGAAGCCAGAAGAGATACCCATGAACGCTACAATAGCGATAGCTACTGGGATGATGTATTTAACCAGTGTGTACCATAGACCGAATAGTGGGAAAGATACTTCACCGTCGTTAGTGATTTCTTTCTCTAGGTCAGCACGGTTTAGTCTCCAACCAGCGAAGATACATACCAACATACCGCCAACTGCTAGGAAGATCTTATCAGTTAGCAGGTCGAAGATATCGAACGCACCTGTACCGAACAGTGTTGGACCGAAGCCACCAAGTGATAGAGAAGCGAAGATACATAGAATCGCCATTACTACACTTGCAGACAGTACAGCTGTTACACGCTTCATGCCTTTCTCATCGATTAGGTAAGAAACCACAACTTCAAGCAGAGATACTGAAGAAGTCAGTGCCGCAACACTTAGACCAACGAAGAACATAAGAGCAAATAGAAGACCAACTACGCCGCCCATTTCAGCGAATAGCTGAGGAACAACAACGAATACTAGACCAGGACCAGCTGCAGGCTCCATACCGAATGCGAACATTGCAGGGAACATTGCAACACCAGCTAGGATAGCAACACCAGTATCCATTGCAGTAACCATAGCTGTCGTTTGAACTAGGTTCTCTTTCTTCTTAAGGTAAGAACCGTAAGTCAACATACAACCCATACCAAGAGATAGTGAGAAGAATGCTTGACCTAGTGCAGCTAGGATTACACCGCTGTCTACTTTAGAGAAGTCAGGGCTGAATAGGAATTCAAGACCAGCCATCGCGCCCGGAAGCATGATGCCTTTGATAGATACCACGATAAGGATGATGAAAAGAAGTGGCATCAGGATCTTACCCGCTTTCTCAATACCGCCAGAAATACCTTTCATAACAATAACAATGTTAAGTAGTAGGTATAGGCCCATCCACATAAGTGGTTGAACTGGGTTTGAGATAAAGCCACCGAAGCTGTCACCAATTGCTTCAGGTGCGTCTAGTAGACCACCAGCAATTTTACCGATGTATGCGATAGACCAGCCACCTACTACAGGGTAGAAACCCATGATTAGTAGACCACTCACTACGCCGATAACACCAGCGAACGTCCAACGACGGTCAGTTGTTTTAAATGCACCTACTGCTGATTTTTGCGTATGACGGCCAATAGCAAATTCAGTCAGCATGACACTGAAACCAATGAAAATTACGAAAAACAGGTAAATTGCAACGAATGCACCACCGCCACTCTCGCCTGCTGTGTATGGGAATTTCCAAATGTTACCTAAGCCAACAGCAGAACCTGCTGCAGCCATTACGAATCCTAACTTCGAACCCCAGGTATCGCGGGGTGTTGTGGTTGTATTACTAGTAGCCACGTGTACTCCAAACTTTTGTGTTATGTGATGTTGTGTTTTGCTTTGGGTGGCGTCTTTAAAAGATAAGATGTATAAAAAAATTTACACATCTAAAAGATTTGATTGACGCTCGTATATAGCAAGTAAACCAGTTTAAGAATAAAATTGGAAGTCCGAACCGTACATATTTCGTTACCAATGTAAATTTTTATGGTTAAATGCCGCGTTTTCATACAAAACAATCGTTTTCGTCTTAAGTTAACCAAAACTTAACAACTATAACCTGTTTACAGCTTTAGCTCTAATTTGTAAATAGTTGATTCCTTAAATTCCCATATCCGTAAAATAGCATTACTATCTAAGTGTCTCTTTTTTCGAGTATTCAATGTGGAAAAGCTCTACCATTTTTTAACTTTGGCATCTGTCGCGTTGTACTGGGTTCTCGTAGCCGGTGTAACACTGCGTGTTGTACTAAAACGACGCTCTGTCAGCGTTTCTCTCGCGTGGTTGATGGTTATCTACATTATCCCAGTTGTCGGTGTCGCTTGTTACTTCCTTTTTGGTGAGCTAAACCTAGGTAGAAAAAGGGCTGAACGCGCACATCGCATGTTTACTCCCTTTGGTGATTGGTTCAGAAAACTCGATGATTGCCAGCTCCACCTGCCAGGCAAAGTCGGCTCTCCTATCCACAAGATCGATGAGCTTTGTAATAATCGAATGGGCATTCCTGCTCTCAGCGGAAACACCCTATCGCTGCAATCTTCTCCAAACGAGATCCTACACGCAATTATCGAAGATATAGAAAACGCCCAGACCAGCATTAAGATGGTTTTCTATATTTGGCACCCTGGCGGCCTAACCGATTCAGTTGCTTCTGCTCTTATTCGAGCCGCAAAACGTGGTGTCGATGTTAAAGTTTTGCTCGATTCTGCGGGCAGCCCACGCTTTTTCAAAAGCCACTGGCTATCCATGATGAAAGATGCCGGTGTTCACGTTGTGCAAGCACTGGAAGTGAGCCCTTGGCGTATATTCCTGCGACGCTTAGATTTAAGGCAGCATCGCAAGATCATCGTGATTGACGAAACCATTGCCTATACAGGTTCAATGAACATGGTCGACCCTGCTCACTTCAAACAGAGTTCAGGCGTAGGTCAGTGGATAGATGTGATGGTTCGAGTGACAGGCCCGACCGTTAACGTGTTATCTGCCATTCACGGTTGGGATTGGGAAGTGGAAACAGGAGAACGAATCCTACCTGATTTACCAGAATGTCCGGTTGAAGAGGTAATAACGCATCACCCAGTTCAAGTCGTGCCATCTGGCCCTGGCATGCCTGAATATTTGATCCTGCAAGTGCTAACCATTGCGATCAATCAAGCGAATCACTCGGTACGTATCACTACGCCCTATTTCGTGCCAAGCGCCGACTTGTTAGAGACACTGAAAATGACAGCGCAACGAGGTGTCAACGTAGAGCTCATCATTCCACATAACAACGATTCACTGATGGTTAAGTGGGCATCTCGCGCTTTCTATACTGAATTACTTGAAGCTGGCGTGAAGATCTACGAGTTTTACGGTGGCCTTCTTCATACCAAGTCGGTTGTTATCGATGAAGAGTTTTGTTTGATCGGAACGGTCAACATCGACATGCGCAGCCTATGGCTCAACTTCGAAGTGACACTAGCCGTAGATGATGTGCACTTCACTCAGCAGCTCTCTGAGCTACAACAATCGTACATTGAATCATCTCACCCAGTAGTACTGGAGCAGTGGGAACAGAGAAACTTGCGAAATCGCTTCTTTGAAAGATTGTTCTATCTGTTCAATCCTCTGCTGTAATACCTATGATGAGTCAATTGCGGCTCATCACTTCCTCCCTTATGTTTTTAACCTTTCATCATTAATTAAGTGAAAGGTTAAAAAGCGAAAGAAAAGCGTAAAAACTCCCGCTCCCCTCTTGCTTTGAAGGCTATTGGCATGTTTTAAATAGGACATAACCGATTGATAAGGAATTCACAGCATGTCCGAGAACAAAACCACTAAGCTGATCACTGCAGGTCGTGATAAGAAGTGGACCAATGGTGTCGTTAACCCACCAGTACAGCGCGCTTCAACTGTCGTATTCAACTCAGTAGAAGAGAAGCGTAAAGCTACGATTAACCGCGCTAACAAAACACTTTTTTACGGACGTCGTGGAACCAACACTCATTTCGCCTTCCAAGATGCCATGGTGGAAGTAGAAGGCGGCGCAGGCTGTGCACTCTATCCTTGTGGTACGGCAGCTATCTCTAACGCCATTCTCTCTTTTGTAGAAACGGGCGATCATATTCTGATGGTCGACACCTGTTATGAACCGACGCGTGATTTCTGTGACACCATCATGAAGAAGATGGGTGTGGAGACAACTTACTACGAACCAACGATTGGTGAAGGCATCCAAGACCTCATCAAGCCAAACACTAAGGTGCTATTTACCGAGTCTCCGGGTTCAGTCACCATGGAAGTCCAAGACATTCCAACGCTCGCGCGTATTGCCCACGAACACGACATCATCGTGATGCTAGATAACACTTGGGCAGCTGGCGTTAACTTCTCACCGTTCGATTTTGGTGTCGATATCTCTATCCAAGCTGCGACAAAGTACATAGTGGGTCACTCAGATGTCATGCTAGGTACAGCGGTTGCCAACGAGAAATGCTGGGATCAACTACGTGAGCAGAGCTACTTGATGGGACAATGCGTTTCACCAGATGATGCTTACCTTGGTCTTCGTGGTATCCGTACTCTTGATGTTCGTCTGCGCCAACACGCAGAGAGCAGCTTGAAAGTCGCTAAATGGCTAGAAACTCGCCCTGAGGTTGACCATGTTCGTCACCCTGCTCTTGAGTCTTGCCCTGGCCATGAGTTCTTCAAACGAGATTTTACTGGCGGCAATGGCCTGTTCTCTTTTGTTCTAAAGAACTCAAACACAAAAGCAACGACAGCACTGCTTGATGGCATGACACACTTCAGCATGGGTTACTCATGGGGCGGTTTCGAGAGCTTGATTCTAGCGAATGAGCCAAGCAGTTTTGATAGCCTAAGAACGGTAGCGAACCCGAACTTCGAAGGTACTTTGATTCGTGTTCATATCGGCTTAGAAGATGTCGATGATTTGATTGCAGACCTAGAGGCTGGATTGGAACGTTACAACGCTCTGGTTTAATTTCGAAAGTTATAGCTATCACACAAAATAGACTCATTTCAAAAAGGTAGGATTGTCCTACCTTTTTACTCAACTCTACGGCATCACAATTGCTTAACTACAAGAAATAACACTTTTATTTGTAAGGACAACCAACTAGATGGTCATTAACCATACCTGTTGCTTGCATAAACGCGTAACAGATTGTTTCCCCTACAAACTTGAATCCTTTTTTCTTCAAAAACTTGCTCATCGCTTTGGATTGCTCGGTAGAAGCTGGGACTTGAGACATCTCTGTCCATTGATTGACGATCACCTCATTATCGACAAACTTCCATAAAGCATTCGATAAAGACCCAAACTCTTCCTGAAGTTCAAGCGTTGCACGCGCATTGTTGTAGACCGAGGCGATCTTGCCTTTATGCTTAACCACATCGAAGTTTTCAATGATATTTGGCACATTATCTTCATTAAGTGCAGCTAGCTTATTGAGGTCATAGTTTTCAAATGCAGCACGATAGCCTTCGCGTTTTTTGAGTATCGTAATCCAACTTAGACCGGCTTGGGCACCTTCTAGCGTAATGAACTCAAACAACACGTGGTCATCATAAACAGGCACGCCCCACTCTGCATCGTGATATTCCCTTTCAAGTTCATGTTTCAGTGCCCATGCACACGTTCTGTCCACTGTATTCGCTTTCATCTCGATGGTCTCTTTTTAGTAATCGTACATAAAAATAATGCCCCAAAAAGGGGCATTATTTCAAAGGTTAGTTGACGTTAAGCAACTTCAATTTTATGGAATAGGCGATACAGCACAGGTACTACGATTAGAGTGAGTACAGTCGCAAAACCTAAACCAAACATAATGGTTACAGCCATTGGTTTGAAGAAGATATCTGGTAGTAGAGGGATCATACCAAGAATGGTAGTGATCGCCGCCATACATACCGGACGAACACGACTCAGAGCCGCATCAACAACCGCTACATATGGATCTTTACCTGACTTCATCTCAATCTCAATTTGATCAAGCAGTACGATACCGTTCTTCAGAAGCATCCCAGATAGACTCAAGAAGCCCAACAACGCCATAAAACCGAATGGTGTATTCAAGGCCAACAAGCCTGTTGTAACCCCTATCAAGGCGAGTGGTACCGTTAACCAAACAATCAGTGGCTCTTTCACGGAGTTAAACAAGAACACAGTGATTAAGAACATGAACAAGTAACCCAGAGGCATGGTTGTGAAGAGTGACGCCTGTGCATCTGCCGACGATTCATATTCACCACCCCATTCCAATGAGTAACCCGGTGGCATCTCAATCGCTTCAATTTGTGGTTGTAAGCGTTTTTGTAGAGTCGAAGCCGTTTCTTCACCCAGTAGATCAGGATCCGCCATTACCGTCAGCATACGCTTACGGTTCTTACGGATGATCAGTGGGTCTTCCCATTCCAGTTCGTAACCTAACGTTACTTGTTGCAGTGGGATGTACTCACTTAGTGCTGGGCTCCAAATCTTCATGCCTTCGATGTTACGGATATCAACACGCTCGTCTTCAGGCAAACGAGCCACGATAGGCATCAGCGTAGTACCGTCACGGTACACACCAATCGATTTACCAGAGAAAGACATCGCAAGGAAATCATCAACGTCAGACTTAGTAATACCGTAACGACGAGCTTGGCTTTCATTGAACTGAGGCTCTAACACCTTAGTTCTTTCACGCCAGTCGTGACGAACGTTAAATGCACCATCATCAGCACGCATGATATCCATGACTTGAGCTGCAATTGAACGTAATACCGTTGGATCAGAACCTACAATTCGCGCTTCAATTTTCGCACCGCCACCAGGGCCTAATTCGATTTGTTTCAGCTTGTAGTCGATCTCAGGGAACTGACCATTTACATGTTCACGGAAACGCAGCATCAGCCCTTCAAGCACTTCATAGCTCTTCACACGAACCGTTATCTCGCCGTATGCGCTATAACTTTTCTCTGGTGAGTAAGTCAGCATGAAACGTTGTAGACCTTTACCTGCTGTCGTCGTGATGTGCTCAACTTCGTCTTGCTCTGCCAACCAACCTTCAAGCACTTTAAGCTTGGTGTTGGTCGCACGAATATCGGTCCCTTCCGGCATCCAAACATCCACTTGGAACATTGGTGTTGTCGAAGATGGGAAGAAGGCTTGTTTTACAAAACCAAAGCCGTAAACACTCGCACCCAAACCAATAATCAGAACGAACATGGTGAGCCAGGCACGCTTCATACAGAACTCAAGGAAGTTTTTATAGATAACAAAAACCATCCCGTTGTATGGGTCTTTGCCTTCGTTATCAGGATCAACCTTTTGGCCTTTGAAGAACATATCAGCAAAGAATGGCGTAATCGAGATTGCCGTAAACCAACTTAGCATGAGCGAGATCAGTAGAACCGTAAACAAGGTGCCACAGTATTCGCCGGTTGAGTCTTCAGACAGGCCGATCGGCGCAAAAGCGGTCACCGCAATAACGGTTGCACCCAATAGCGGCCATTTGGTTTGAGTAACGATATCGGTGGCGGCCTGCATCCGGGTTCGCCCCTTCTGCGTGCCGATCAATATCCCTTCCACCACCACAATGGCATTATCCACCAGCATCCCCAAAGCGATAACCAATGCGCCTAATGAAATACGTTGGAGGTCTATCTTGAAGTACTGCATGAAAATGAAGGTACCGAAAACGGTCAACAGCAGTATCAAACCGATCAACAGACCGGAACGTAGCCCCATGAAGAACAACAGAACCACGATTACGATCGCAACCGCCTGACCTAGGCTCACCACAAATCCACTTACTGACTTATCTACTTCTTTCGGTTGGTTATAAACCTCAGAGATGTCTATGCCGACAGGTTGTTGATACTTTAGCTCAGCAAGTCGTCGGTCAAAGGCTTCACCGACAGCAACCACGTTTACACCTTGCGCAAAAGAGACACCAAGGTTGAGTGCGAGTTTACCGTTGTAGCCGATGATGTTACTTGGTACTTCAACATAGCCACGAGTGACGTCAGCTACGTCTTTCAAATAGATAAGACCTTGAGCACCACCTTCTGTCAGAATCAAATCGCCGAGCTGTTCGACATTCTGGAACTCACCCGTTGGATGGATTCGAATGTATTCGTCGCCAATTCTTACCGCACCAGCACTTGATACAATATTTTGAGTCGATAAAAGATTAAATACCGTGCTTGGAGACAGACCTAATGAGCTAATCCGCTTCATCGATATTTCAATGAAGACTTGCTCTTGTTGCTGACCAGAAACAGAGACCTTACTGACCCCATCAACCAACTCCAGCTCTCGCCTTAGATAATCAATGTAATCCAGCAGCTCTTTATAACTGTAGCCATCGCCCGTTACCGCCAACAAAATACCGTAAACGTCACCGAAATCATCGATAACTTGAGGGTCATTAACGCCTGGCGGCAGTTCGACCTTCAAATCATTCACTTTTCGACGAAGTTCATCCCATATTTGCGGAAGATCATCGGGGCCGTAATTATTCTTCATCGTTACCGTGACCTGAGACAGGCCACGGCTTGAGATAGAGTTCACTTCATCCACATAAGTAAGTTGTTGGATCGCTTTCTCTAGTGGATAGGTCACTTCCTCTTCCACTTGCTGAGGGGTCGCCCCAGGGTAAGAGGTCACGACCATTGCATCTTTAATGGTGAAGGCAGGATCTTCTAGACGACCCAAACCAAAGAATGCAGAGACACCACCAATAAGAAAGATCAGAGATAGCATCCAGCTGATGACTTTGTTACGTATAAAGTAAGAAGCAACACCTGTGATCTGATCATCACCCTGTTGATCGTCATTTTGAGGCTTGTTATTCACTTCACTCATTGTTGGTCTCCTGAGACAATACTTCCACTGTCATCCCATCTCGCAATCGCGATACGCCTGCAACAACGACATGCTGCCCCATTTCTAATCCTTTCATTATCTGCAATGTTTTCTGGTTTGCTTTTCCTAACACGACTTGTTGTTTCGAGACTGTCTTGTCGTCGTTAAGAACCCACACATAAGAGTTTTGACGATCCAGTTCATCGCCGTCTGCATTGAATACCGCTTCGATTGGAATCAAAACGCCAGCCTTCAGATCCAAACCGATATCTCGGCCGTTTGAAGTCACCTCGACAGCCATGCCATCAAGAATCAAATCGTCTTCCGGCATAGGCAAAGCTAGTGTCACCGTGAACGTACCCGTGCTTGGATCCGGCTCAGTCGTGAATTCCTTAATACCGGCGGTGTACTCCTTGCCGCTTGGTACTCGCACCACAGCTTCAACATTCGACAGCAGCGTTTCATTGGGTTGATTCACATAGATTTGGTCAGGGAGCTGGATCACCACCTCGACATCCTCAACACTGTGAATGTTCACAATCTGTTGGCCTACTTGAATATTTTCATATTGGTCAACACTCACACGAGAAATAATCCCGTCAACTGGTGCTCGAAGATTAGTGAAAGACAAACGCAGTTTCGCAAGCTCTAACTCGGCATAAGCGATCTGACGTTGCGCGGCGATTTCATCAAACTGCGATTTCGCCAATAGACCTTTCTTCACCAACGGACTTGAACGTCTGTATTGGCTGTTGATTACCGTGTAACGCGCCTGAGCGTTGTCCACATCCAATTGATAATCGGTCGGGTCAAGCTCTGCAATGATGTCACCAGCAGAAACACGTTCGCCTTCTTTCACATCGAGCTTATTGATTTCACCTGCAACTCGAAAACTGAGATGAGCTTTCTCAGCCGCATTTGCGACCGCTGGGAAATAGAGCTTGTCGCTAAAGTCGATGACTGAAATCTCGACGGCTTTAACTAAGGGCGTGTTGTCCACTTCTACCACTTGTTTATCTTCACAAGCTGTCAGTAAGGCTAAACACGACAGCCCTGCGGCCACTTTAAGTGTTTTCATGTTATAGCCCCCTTTCCTTGATCCACTCTCGAACTTTCACGCCCGGCTCAAGACCATTAACGCCAGAAGTAACAATGCGGTCTCCATCATTCAGTCCAGAGACGATATAACGTTTTTCATCAATAACGATTGCCACGTTCTCGACAATTCCGTCGTTGTTTACGCGCCATACCGACACGTCATCGCCATCAGTTATCATGGCAGACGTAGGAATTTTGGTCGCAGCAGCCTGCGCAGAAACAAGGCTTACCGTGCCAGACATGCCCGGTAAAATACCGATATCGGTTGGTCTTTCCATTACCATGGTTACCTTGTATGAACCCGTTTTTGGGTCCGCTTCGGTATCAACTTCTTGGAAAGTCAAAACGTAAGGATTCTCAGGGAACGCATCAAATACCATGGTTGCATCGGTTTCAAACCCTGAAGAAAAGCGCGTGATAAGTTGGTCGGGTAATAAGAAAATGACTTTAAGAATCTGATTGGTTTGAATATTCATCACACCTTGTTTCGCCGCGATGTATTCATGGTTTTCAGCAGGAATGATGGAAATCGTTCCATCGTAAGGTGCAACCAGAGTGGTGTAACGCAGGTTAGCTTTAGCTTGGTTCAAGACAGCTTTAGCCGAGTTGTGATTCGCTTTCGCTTGGTCGAAATCTTGCTCTGAGACTACTCGATCTTTACGCAGCTTGATCGAACGTTGGTATTGAACATCGGCAAGCTTAAAGTTAGCTCTCGCTTGCTTCTCTAACAGTTGATATTCATCAGGGTTAAGCGTTGCAAGTTTGTCACCTTTGGTAACCTGTTGACCCGATGTAACATCGATAGTCTGAAGTAACCCAGGAACACGGAACGCAAGCACGGCTTTATCGCCAGCTTCTGTGGTGGCGGGAAAACTACGTTCAAAGGCATTATTGCCAACGGAGACAGTGAAGAGTTTGGCGGGTCTAGATTCAGGCTCAGGTACGGGGGGAAGCTCCTTACCACACCCAGACAACCCAGCTAAGGCCGTCAATAGGACAAGGGAGGCTCTATACATTGGTGATCATCCATATCTATAAATATTTTTATAACATAGATTAATCGTATGCAACTTACCAGTCGGCGTAAGATTTATTTAGAGAAAATTATTAAAAAAAATAACGGCTTGGAATAAATTTCCTAAACCGTTATTTAATCTTTTTAGGTTTTATCGCTACATGTTCTTAAATTCACGATTCACTTTAAACGTGTCTGAGGTGACATAAGCTTCCATGTTGCGGACACTGGTCTCTAACTTCTGGAAATCACCCTCTAAAGTGCCCAGTAAAGACTCCGCAGTTTGCCCCTTTTCCCAAGGCTTCTGCTTCAGCGTATGCTCTTGTTTGGCTTTCATCTCATCAACATACTGAGGTGGTTGTTTTTCAAGCATAAATGTCAAAGCTAAATACGCTAACAAAACCAGAAAACTACCACCGAGCAGCGCTGCAGAGATAACTAAGATCCGAACCAGCCAAACTTCAAGTCCAAAGTAGTTCGCTAAGCCCGCACACACTCCGGACAATTTGCCGTTGATTGGGTCGCGATACAGTTCTCTACTCATAGTTTCGTCTCCAGCTAGGCGACTCCGCATCCAGTATTTTTTCTAGTGTTTTCACACGATCTTGCATCGATTCTGCTTGCGCTGAAAGCTTGTGCAGGCGCTGAAGATCCGTTTCTGAAAGACCGTTACTGGATTTCTTCTTGCTGCGGTAATGTAAGAATAACCATAGCGGTGCCACGAAGATCAAGAAGACAATCAGTGGACCTGCAATTAGAAATGTTGACATAGAAAACTCCTAAATTATTTATCTCGGTTTTCAACTTGTTGCTTCAGTTTCGCTAGCTCTTTTTCAATTTCGTCTTGAGCTTGTAGCTCGGCAAACTCTTGGTCTAAAGATTTTGCGTTACCTGTTTTTGCGTAAACGTCAGCTTCAGCTTCTAATTCATCCACTTTACGCGAGAATTGCTCAAACTTCGCCATTGCTTCGTTGGTTTTGCTCGAATGCAGATGTTTTTGAACATCACGACGATTGCTCGCAGCATTATTACGAATCATCAATGCTTGCTGCTTGGCACGAGTTTCTGTAATTTTAGTTTCTAGCTTACCAATCTCACTGGTTAGCTTCTCGATGGTTTCATGAACCAAAGTTTGCTCTGTATGCAGGCTCTTGATGATGTCTTCAAGTTTTTGCTTTTCAATCAAAGCCGCTCTCGCCAGATCTTCGCGTTGTTTAGTTAGCGCTAGTGTCGCTTTATTTTGCCAATCTAGAATCTGAGTTTCGATAGCTTCAACTTTACGCGCTAGCTCTTTCTTGTCTGCGATAGCTTTTGCCGAGTTAGTGCGAACCTCAACTAGCGTATCTTCCATTTCTTGGATAATCAGGCGAATCATCTTTTCAGGATCTTCAGCCTTATCTAATAGTGCACTGATGTTTGAATTTA
The DNA here is from genome assembly GCF_022397915.1 of Vibrio sp. Isolate34. Lineage (GTDB taxonomy): Bacteria > Pseudomonadota > Gammaproteobacteria > Enterobacterales > Vibrionaceae > Vibrio. The sequence goes on from NZ_JAKEUO010000019.1 coordinate 71,600, forward strand.
CAATGTCTGCAAAGCGAGAAAAAATACCCATGAGGAACTCCTTAATTACAATGATGGCAAATGCGTTTTAAATCGTTATTCGATTCTCAATCCACTTACTCACAAATTTACGTTTGTTGTTAAACCTACCATAACTAATCCAAGTAGCGTGCCAACTTTTAAGCCATTTCATATCAGACACTTACAATAAAATGGTGATTAACTCGAGACATGCTATGATGAATTTAGCCAAGTATTGGTATTTTTCACCACTACAGCCCTTAAATGACCTCCACCAGCACTCAGCTCACACAAGGACCCGCTATGCAGCAGAATCTTATTGGTGAATCACCTAGCTTTCTCTCTGTTTTAGATAAAGTTTCTCAACTCGCACCAATTGAAAGGCCCATTCTGATAATTGGTGAGCGTGGTACAGGTAAAGAGTTGATCGCGCAAAGACTGCATTACCTTTCAAGACGCTGGGATCAACCTTTGATTTCTCTGAACTGTTCGACACTCAGCGAAGGCTTGATTGATTCTGAGTTATTTGGTCATGAATCCGGTTCCTTTACTGGTTCGAAAGGTCGTCATCAAGGACGCTTTGAAAGAGCTGAAGGCGGAACACTGTTTCTCGATGAGCTTGCTACCACTCCCCTTGCCGTTCAAGAGAAGCTATTACGCGTTATCGAATACGGACAATATGAACGCGTTGGTGGCCAAAAGGCTTTGAGTGCCAATGTAAGACTGGTGTGTGCGACCAATGCAGACTTACCTGAGATGGCATTAAAAGGCGAGTTCAGAGCCGATTTACTCGATAGATTAGCGTTTGATGTGATTACTATCCCGCCGCTTCGTGAGCGCAAAGAAGACATCACGTTATTGGCAGAATACTACGCCATCAAGATGTGTCGTGAATTGGAATTGGAGTTGTTTGTCGGCTTCGCTCCATCAGCCGTTGAATCGCTATTGGAGTACTCTTGGCCAGGGAATGTGCGAGAGCTGAAAAACGTCATTGAGCGCGCAATCTACCAGCATGGTAAGAATCCATATCCTATTGAATCTTTAGTGTTTAACCCATTCAAACCAGCATGGAAAACAGAGCAAGATTCGACGCCAGAAACTGGCAATGCTCAATCCAACAGCCATACTTCATCTGATAGCGCTTTTTCTTTGCCGTTGGATTACAAAGCATGGCAAGAGCAACAAGACATCAAGCTACTCAATCAGGCCTTAAAACAAAGCAAGTATAACCAGAAACAAGCCGCTGAATTACTCGGGTTAACCTACAACCAATTACGAGGAATGGTGAGGAAGTACGCGATTGTCGGACAAGCTAACGATAAATAGCTGCCCACACTAGATTATTATTTGGAGCCGAATAAATAAAATGTTAAATTGTCCGGATCTTGAGGCTCCTCTAACGCCTCGTTTCGAAAAGTATTTCTTTTTATGAAAGCACTAATAAGACTATCACTGAGCATCTGCACGCTGAGCTTTTTAGCCGGATGTGGTGAGAGTGTGGATCACGAACAGATCCGTGAAAAAGGCTTCATTTATTGCGGCCAAGGTAACCCTAGTACCTTCAACCCACAATTGGTTGATAGTGGCATTACCGCAGAATCGCTGAGCCCTCAAATCTTCGATACCTTGCTAACGCTTGATCCTATGACTTATCGACCACAACAGAACTTGGCGACAAGCTGGTCTGTCGATAAATCAGGTACTGAGTACACTTTCACATTGCGTCCTAATGTTGAGTTTCAAACCACAGATTGGTTTACTCCAACTCGTAGCATGAATGCGCAAGATGTGGTCTTTAGTTTCGAACGCATCATCGATAGCTCGAACCCATTTCACTATGTAGGTGGTGGCCTATACCCATGGTTTGCAGGCATCGACTTCAAAAACCTGATTGTCGACATCACAGCAGTCGATGACCTGACGGTTAAGTTCCAACTAAGTCGCCCTGATAATTCATTCCTCAACAACATCGCCACCAGCTACGCGGTCATTCACTCCAAAGAATACGCCAATAAGCTCGTTGCGGCGGATGAGAAAAACCAAATTGATTCTAAGCCAGTAGGCACTGGTCCTTTCTACTTAGATGAATACCAGATCAACGATCTAGTGCGCTTGAAAAAGAACACGCATTACTGGAAAGGTGACGTTCAAATGGACCAAGTTGTGTTCGACACCTCACAACGCGGAACAGGCACACTTGCCAAGCTTCTTCGTAACGAATGTGACGTACTGAACTCACCGATTTCAAGTCAGATCCCGATTATTCAAGCTCATGAAGAGTTACAGATTTCCGCAACGCCTGCGGTTAATGTCTCTTTTATTGCGCTTAACACAGAGCACCCAGCCTTGCGTGACTCGCGTGTCCGTAAAGCGCTGAACTTGGCGATCAACCGCCAGAACATTCTCGATTCTGTTTATTACGGTACAGGCACCAAAGCTTATACCTTGCTGCCTCCAACCTCTTGGGCTCACCAAAAGGACAGCGTTCAAGTTCGCTACGATCGAAACTATGCTGTCGCACTGCTAAAAGAAGCAGGTGTTGAACCGGGGTTAGAACTTTCAATGTGGGTACCTTTAGTGCCTCGCGCCTACAACCCAAGCCCACGAAAAACGGCAGAATTGATTCAAGCCAACTTGGCTGACATTGGTATTGAACTGAAACTCTATACCGACGACCGATTCGATCGCACTCAACTGTCATCCATTGCCTCAACAGACTTGCTTCTTACAGGTTGGATTGGCAACACGGGCGATCCCGACAACTTCTTACGTCCCCTGCTCTCTTGCAGTTCTGAACGCGCAGGGTTAAACGTTTCTATGTGGTGTAATTCGGACTTTGATTTCCTTCTGGATTTAGCTTTAGAGATCAATCAACAAAGGCACCGAGTGAACTTGTATCGACAAGCGCAAAACATTCTCAATGAAGAAGTTCCTGTAATTCCTCTGGCGCATGGCGTGCAATTCCGCGTTCACGACCGTTCGCTAACCGGCTTTAAACAGAGCCCATTCAATGCCCAACCTTTTGATCAAGTCAGAAGAGAGGTGCGCTGATGTTTTGGTATACATTAAGACGTATAAACTTATTCCTTATTACCCTAGCGATTCTGACTTTGGTTGGTTTTTCATTGCTTCGACTTGACCAAACGTCTCCTTGGGCTATACAAGATTTCTGGCCCGGTTGGATTAGCTATATCACTGAACTATCAACGCTGAACTTCGGTTTGAGTAAACACGGTGTGCCCATCATTGATGAGCTGGTCGTCGTATTCCCTGCGACTCTAGAACTGTGCTTCTTCGCCTTTGTGCTAGCGCTCTTTATTGGTATCCCTTTCGGAACTATCGCAGGCATGAGGCAAGGTAAATTTGTCGATACGACGATCTCGTTCACCTCAATGGCGGGCTACTCGGCACCTATATTTTGGGTCGCACTATTGATGATCATGGTATTTTCACTGCACTTTGAGATGTTCCCTGTTGGCGGTCGATACGATTTGCTTTACGAGATTGAACACGTGACTGGCTTCGCGATGATTGATGCTTTTTTTGCAGAAGGTCGTTACCGAGCACATGCGTTGCAAAGCGTTATCGAACATATGGCACTGCCTTGTCTTGTTTTAGCACTCGCGCCGACCACTCAAGTTATCCGACTCATGCGTGCATCGGTTGCAGAGGTGATGACTCAAAACTACATCCGTGCAGCACGAATAAAAGGTCTTTCAACACGAGAGATCATCACTCAGCACGTATTAAGAAATGCGATTCCACCAATTATTCCTAAGGTCGGTGTTCAGCTATCGAGTATGTTAACGCTCGCGATCATTACTGAATCGATTTTTAACTGGCCGGGGATTGGTCGCTGGTTATTAGATGCTCTGTCTAATCAAGATTATGTGTCAATTCAAGCGGGCGTAATTGTGGTGGCAACACTGGTTTTGACTGCGAACATTCTGTCCGATCTCTTGGGCGCGATGGTCAATCCACTGGTAAGGAAGGAATGGTATGCTAACAAATAACGTCTACCAAGAAGAACAGATTCCAACCCAGTTCGAGCGTTTCTGGCGAAGCTTCCGTGCCAATAATCTAGCGATGTTTGGCCTGTGGTGTTTGGTGCTTATCATTCTGGTTACGGTCACTTCACCATGGCTCACGCCGCATGACTCACAAGAACAAACGGGGCACCTATTAACGCCGCCTTCTTGGGATCCGGCAGGAACGGTTGAGTACTTCCTAGGTACCGATGATTTAGGTCGAGACATTCTTTCTCGTCTGATTATTGGCTCTCAGCTTACCTTTGGCGCTGCAGTTGTTATCACCTTTATCGCGGCCGTGATTGGTTGCCTAATTGGCGTACTTGCCGGTATGACACGTGGTTTGCTATCAAGCACACTCAACCACCTGCTTGATACGGTTATGTCGATTCCATCGTTGCTATTAGCGATTATCTTCGTCGCCTTTCTTGGCTTTGGTGAATTTAATATCCTGCTTGCCATCTGTTTGGCCCTGATACCGAGGTTTATACGCTCGGTCTATATCGCCGTGCATGCTGAAGTAGAGAAAGACTATATTCTCGCTTCTCGCCTTGATGGTGCGAACGACTTTTACCTATTATGGAACTCGATTGTTCCCAATATTCTTACCGTGGTTGCACTAGAAACGACACTGGCATTATCAGTGGCGATTCTTGATATCACAGCTTTGGGTTTCCTTGGCCTTGGCGCTCAAGCACCAAGTACAGAATGGGGCTCAATTTTGGGGGATTCAGTAGAATTGATTTACCTAGCACCATGGACAGTCACCCTACCCGGCTTAGCTATTATGTTTACAGTGATCGTGATTAACCTTGTCGGTGAAGGTGTTCGCCAAGCGCTAAATGCAGGAATCGAATAATGCCGTTACTTGATATTCGACATCTAACCATCGAGATTGAAACACCTCAAGGAATGGTTAAAGCGGTAGATCGAATGAGTATTACCCTCAATGAAGGGGAAATTCGTGGTCTAGTTGGCGAATCAGGCTCCGGTAAGAGTTTAGTTGCGAAAGCGATCGTTGGTGTTTGTAAGGAAAACTGGAAGGTCTCAGCTGACCGAATGCGACTGGGGAACGTTGACTTATTGCAACTGACTCCTAAAGAGCGTAGGCGCGTTATTGCACGTGATATCGCGATGATCTTCCAAGAACCGTCAACGTGTCTTGATCCTTCTGAAAAAGTTGGAAAGCAACTCATTGAAGTCATTCCATCTCGTGCCTTTGAAGGTCGTTGGTGGCAACGATTTAAATGGCGTAAGAAACAAGCTATCGCTTTACTGCACAAAGTTGGTATTAAAGGTCACTCTCGTCTAATGGACAGCTATTCGTACGAATTGACCGACGGTGAGTGTCAAAAGGTGATGATTGCCATGGCGATCGCAGCCAAGCCAAAAGTCTTAATTGCCGATGAGCCAACCAACGATTTAGACCCAATTACACAATCTCAAATACTGCGTTTATTGAGTAGAATGAATCAGCTCAATAACACGACTATTGTTCTGATCGGCCATGATTTAACCACCATTACCCAATGGGCGACTCGCATTACCGTTATGTACTGTGGTCAGTCTGTTGAGTCGGCTGACACGCAAAAGCTTTTAGATGTGCCGAAACACCCTTACACGGTCGCCCTATTGAAAGCGATGCCAGACTTTAATGACTGGCTCCCACACAAAGAGAAGCTTCAGTCGCTGCCAGGGTCGATCCCTCCACTACAGCATCTTCCTATTGGTTGTCGATTGGGCCCTCGTTGCCCATATGCGCAAAGACAGTGTGTGGAAATCCCACATACCAAGCGAATTAAGAACCATAAGTTTAACTGCCACTTCCCTCTGAATATGGAGAAGAAAAAGAAATCATGAGTGCATTATTAGAAGTCAGTGAATTATCCAAAGACTTTACGACTCGCTCTGGTCTTTTCCGTAAAAAGATTCATCAAGCGGTGAAACCGGTAAGCTTTACGCTTGAAGCAGGCCAAACGATCGGCTTCATTGGTCAGAACGGCTCTGGGAAATCGACATTAGCAAGAATGCTAGCAGGGATGGTAGAACCGACTGCGGGCGAGATTCGCGTAAACGGTGAAAAGCTAGAACACAAAGACTACTCGACTCGTTGTAAGCTGATTCGCATGATTTTCCAAGATCCGAACACATCGCTTAACCCACGCATTCAGATAGGTCGTATTCTTGAAGGCCCGTTGAAACGAAACACCAACATGCCTCCAGAAGCTCGTATGCGACGTGTGAAAGACACATTGTTACGTGTGGGTCTTCTACCGGAACATGCCTACTTCTACCCTCAGATGCTGGCTGCAGGTCAGAAACAAAGGGTTTGTTTGGCTCGTGCCTTGATACTTCAACCATCAATCATCGTTGCTGATGAAGCATTGAATGGTTTGGACATGGCAATGCGCTCGCAAATCATCAATTTGTTCTTAGAACTGCAAGAAGAGATGGGCGTGTCGTTCGTTTACGTATCTCAACACCTCGGTATTGTTAAACACATCACCGACAAGATCATCGTGATGCACGAAGGCAATGTGGTTGAGAGTGGCGAAACAGATCAAGTGCTGACAAACCCAACTCACCAAATCACCCAAAGATTGGTTGAGAGCCATTTCTCCAAAGCACCAAACCACTAAGTTGGTACAAGGCTATATTCGGTAAGAGGGAAAGTATGTTAAGAACCGCTTCACTGCTTCCCCTTTTGCTTGCTGCTGTTTCTTTTAATGCCGTAAGTACACCACTCACTTGGTTAGACAAGTCGTTTGTCGAAACGGCCTTCTACAACGTCGCACTGCAACACGAATATTCCTCAGGCAATAAACCACTCGCTAAATGGAAACAACCGATCAAGATATGGGTTGATCACCGAGTCGGCGACAAAGAACTCCATCAAGAGCTCACAGAACTTCATATCCAGCACTTATCCGAAGTGACGCAACACCCCATCAAAATCGTCAACAAAGAGTCCGAAGCCAATGTTAAGTGGATATACACGAGGCAGAGTAAGTGGGTAGCGGAATCTAAAAGCATACTCAAGCTTAAATCGACCCAGCACTTAAACAGCGCTATCTGTACCGCCGGTTATCGAACTAACTCCAAGGGTGAAATTGTTTATGCTGGGGTAGTTATTCCCGTTGATCAAGCAAGATCACGAGGCAAGCTTGTCGCTTGTATCGTAGAGGAGATAACGCAAGTGCTAGGGCTTCCTAACGATTCAGACAAAGCCTACCCTTCTATCTTCAATGATCACACACCAGAGGACCTATTATCGCCATTAGATGTGGTGCTACTAAAGCTATTATATGAACCGGAATTGAAAGCGGGCATGACCAAAGCACAAGTTAAGCCTGTGGTGAAAAAGATTCTAAAGAAATACAGCGAAGCAGGTGTGCTTCAACAAGCATCAAAAGCGGCTCAACAAGCACCTCTGTATCAGTTGATTGGATATTAATTAGAGCGTGAGATAGTGATTTTGTTGTTTGGGGAGAGCTGAAACGATAAAACAGAGCTAAAGCAGTAAACAGAACTAAAGCGCTGCCTAGCAGAAGGCAACGCTGACTTATGATGTTACAAGAATATTAGCGCTTAGCGGCTTGCTTCTTCAGTTCAAAATCGAACTCATCAGGGAACAGGATAACGCCTTCTTCTTGCTCGTTCGGGAATACAACGACAGCAAGTTCATCGTCTTCTAGACCGTTAGTCCAACGACTGTGCCATTTGTTTAATGAGATAGACTCAGCCTTACACTCAGCCCAGTCACCCGTCGCCCATGACTCAGCAAACTCTTGGTTTGGCCATACAGGAACACAGTCTTCGTCTTCTGTGTTTAGCATTACACAACCGTGCTCATCGGTTAAGATCCATACTTCACGGTTTGCTACGATTTCTTTCACACAGTACTTTAGGCGTTGCTCACCCGTATACTTATTAATTTCAGCGATTCTTTTATCATCTAGCTGTGTAGTCATCTTAATTTCCTACGTTAGTCATTAACTTTGCGCTTAAAGTTATTTTATGCCGAGTGCTTTTAACTGCAAATATTATCGATGAAGAAAAGCGCTTACTTCAAAGAAAAACGCCTGCTAAGTTAGCAGGCGTTTATTATTAAGTGACTTGATTAAACAAGCTCACCTTGTAGCCAAGGCCAGCCTTGCTTCTTACGGCTTAATGTATTTTCCATCATTAGCATGCCGTCTTTTTCGTGCTTAACCAATTTCTCAGCCCACTCACCTTTGTAAAGTAGACGAGTTTGAGCTGTAGTGATGTCAGTAAGCATTACAGCTGCGAATGCTAGACCGTCTTTCTCACAACGCTCTTCAAGATCAGCTTCTAGAGCTTCGATCATGCCATCTACTTGCTCAAGAGTCGCAAGTTCAACTTGACCTACAACAACATCGCGACCGTTGAATGGGTAGCCTTTAAGGTCTTTTTCTACTAGCTGTGCAGCAGATAGGCCTTCGATGTTTGTTTTAGCGATTAGAAGTGCTTTGATGAATGCATCAACGTCTTCTACGCCAGCGATTTCAGCAAGTTCAGCAACCGCGTCTTGGTCTTTTTGAGTACAAGTTGGAGATGCGAAACCAACAGTGTCTGAAAGGATTGCAGACATCATTAGCTTAGCGATTTGTTGAGAGATAGCGTGACCTTCAATCTTGAACATGTTGAAAAGTACTGTGTTAGTACAACCAACAGGCCAGATCCAAGCTTCCATTGGGTTAACTGTCATCACGTCACCTAGACGGTGGTGATCGACAATACCTAGGATCTCTGCGTCAGCAACATCGTCTGGTGCTTGTGCTAGATCTGAGTAGTCTACTAGCCAGATTTTCTCACCAGCAACAGAAGTACGAAGTTCTGGCATTTCTGCTTCAGCAACTTCAAGAATGTGTTGAGTTTCGCGGTTGATCTCGCCTTGGCGAATTGGTGTCGCTTCCTCGCCACGAGCTTTAAGAAGCTCTGTTGCAACTAACGCACTACAAATACTGTCACTATCAGGGTTTTTGTGACCAACAACTAAAATCATGTTTCTTCCTATTACACTAACAATTACGACTCTACCTATAGAGCCTCTCTTTATTAGGCACACTTTACCTTATTTTTTTAGTTTGGTCATGTTTCGTCGATTTTCCCCACTTCAAGAATAGAGAAAAACCCAAGAATGCAATTGATAATTATTATCATTCGTATATATTGATCTTTAGACACCTATTTTTGAGTAACACCTATGGATCGACTAATCTCATTTTTACCAAGCAGTAGCACTGCGAAAACCACTCAGTTTTCACTCTCTTTCAAGCGACTGCTTTTGCCTATTTCACTTGCCGCTCTAGTTGCAGCACCGGCTACGCGAGAGCTTACGGTAACCACCTTATCTGACGCCTTCTGGGCCGTGTCTTGTTATGTAGCTCTCACCCTGGCTGTCTATCACTGGCTGGCTCTCTACATCAACAAAGACAACGTATTCAGTAAGTTGGTCCATCAATCTCGCGCTAACCAAGTTGTATTTGCCGCTCTGATGGGGGCGCTGCCCGGTTGTGGTGGTGCTATCGTGGTAACCACACAATTTATCTCAGGTAAGCTCGGTTTCGGTGCTGTTGTCGCTGTATTGGTGTCCACTATGGGCGATGCGGCCTTTCTTCTTATCGCTAGCGAACCGAAGACAGGCCTCGCTATGATGGCGATGGGGGTCATTGTCGGTACGGCTTCAGGTCGAATCATCAATCTATTCCACGCCGATGACTTTTTACGCCCTAAAGAAGTTGAGAATAATGAACCTGTTAGAAGCTGTTCATCGCAATCACAAAACAAAGAAGCCGTTTCTAAAAAAGCGATCAATTTGCAAGGTTACTTGTGGTCAGTATTGATTATCCCCGGCGCTGCAGTGGCTCTACTTGGTTCTTTTCAAGTGGATGTCAACGAGTTACTCGCGTTGCCTGAAATGTCGATGGAATGGGCGGGGACAATTTTACTGATTAGCTCAATGTTTCTATGGGGTCTCACTCGAGAAATTGAAGATTACAAATCAGCCGTAAGTGAAGACGAGAAATGTTTAGGCTCTCATCCACTGCAAAAAACCGCTCAAGACACTAACTTTGTGACAGCGTGGGTTGTGGTTGCCTTTCTTTTCTTTGAATTTGGCTCAGTGTTGGCAAATGTGGATTTTTCGACGCTTTTCTCAAATTGGGGGATCATGCTCCCCCTGGCTGGGGTCCTGATGGGTTTGCTACCGGGCTGTGGACCACAATTATTGGTCACTAGCTTATACCTTTCAGGCGCACTTCCTCTTTCAGCTCAGGTAGGCAATGCAATTTCAAATGATGGTGATGCCCTGTTCCCTGCCATTGCGATGGCACCCAAAGCCGCACTGGTCGCGACCTTGTACTCAAGTGTACCCGCATTAATCTGCGCATACGGATATTGGTTTATGTTTGAGATCTAACTTGATCAGAGTTAACTCCATAGGCTTCTGTAAGGTCGGTACTTTGTATCGGCCTTTTTGCTTTCTAACCCCTTATCACTCTAATCACTGCTCTCCGCCGCTCTTATTTGTAAACGCCCTCTAATCTATACAGTTACTAGCTCCACCCTCAATACGCTTCTAAACACTCTACACAGTTGCTTTACCGTAAATACAAGGTATCCGCCCCATGAACCCACGGGGCGATATTACTAATGTTTGAAATTCCAAGGTAGGAGCGCATCGATATCTGGCTCTGCTTTCGCCAGCTCTTTCATGCACTTGACCATGTAGTCGTAGAGGATAAGGCCGTTGGCTTTTGCAGTTTCGACGATACTATAAAGCATCGCACTCGCTTCAGCCCCGTTAGGATTGGTCGAGAAGAGCCAGTTCTTCCTGCCAATGACCAGCGGTTTAATTGCGCGCTC
>NZ_JAKEUO010000002.1 GCF_022397915.1 Vibrio sp. Isolate34
GGTATGGTGGGCACAAGTGCAAGAGAGTGGAATTAAGCCATTGAAAGAGTTCGCACGAAAACTGAGGCCTTATCTTCACGGCATTATTGCATCGGCAAGTTACCCGTTAAACACCTGCACACTAGAAGGGATAAACAACAAGATAAAGCTAATCAAGCGAATGGGGTATGGATATCGAGATACAGATTACTTCTTCTTGAAGATAAAAGCGGCTTTCCCCGGAAAGCCGCGATGAACCATAAAAAAGCCCAGCACTTTATCAAAGTACTGGGCAAGAGTTCTTCATCTATAGGCTTTAACAAGGCAGTGATTTGTTAAGTCCCATCCAAAACTGCTGCACTCTATAAGCCTATAGAGAGAGGAAGTCTTTCACTATTTGAAGAACACGTTCTGCTGTCTCTTTATCTTCCATTTCTGCGAAGATTCGTAGTAAAGGCTCTGTCCCAGAGAAACGAGCAATCACCCAGCCGCCATTCTTGAAGTACACCTTGGCACCATCTTCATAGCTGACTTTTTCAATCTCGTACTCGAACTCAGGCAACTGTTTCTCTACGTAGATCTTGGTGTAGAGCGCTTCTTTTTCTGAAGGCTTGAATTTGCAATCGCCTTCAGCGGTGTAGGCGTAGCCATACTTAGAGTAGATCTCATCAAGCAGTTCAGACAATTTCTTACCCGTTACACTGATCATCTCAACCAGTAGGCTTGACGCGAAGACACCATCTTTACCTTTGATGTGGCCGCGAATGGTTAAACCACCCGAACTTTCCCCACCAATCAGAGAGTCGTCGGCTTCCATTTGCGAGCTGATATGCTTAAAGCCTACTGGAACCTCAAAGCTCTTCTCACCATGATCGGCTGCCACTTTATCGAGTAGATGAGTGGTTGCGATATTGCGAACTACCGAGCCTTTCCAGCCTTTGTATTCCAATAAGTAGTAGTAAAGCAGCAGTAGCACTTCGTTAGGGTGAATGAAGTGACCTTTCTCATCGATAATACCTAAGCGGTCGGCATCGCCATCGGTACCAATACCGATGTCATACCCTTCAGCGGCAACTAAGTGCTTCAAGCGATAGAGCGTAGCTGCGCTTGGCGATGGCATCAATCCACCAAAATCTGGGTTTTTACCATCGTTGATCACGTCGACATCACAACGACCATTGATAAGTACCGTTTGTAGAGCGTTCTTCGCTACACCAAACATAGGGTCAATCAGTACGCGTAGGTTCGCTTTCTTAATCGATTCAATATCGATGGCATTAATGATCGAATCAACAAAGTCGTTCATTGGATTGATGATTTCGATCTCTTTGTCGCTTAACGCTTGTTCGAAGTCGACACGGATAACGTCTTCGTTGGTTAGAGTTGCGATTTGCTGCTCGATCTTCTCTGTGATGATCTCGTCAGCATCACGACCACCTTCAATGAAGATCTTAATGCCGTTGTAGTCCGCCGGGTTGTGAGAAGCGGTAATACATGCCGAGTAGGTGCAGCCCATCTCTTTAGCTTGGAACATGACGATAGGGGTTGGAACAAACTTATCGATGAAGCTGACTTTGATGTTGTTAGCGGCTAAAACTTCAGCAAACCAACATGCAGCTTTATCGGAAAGGAAGCGACGGTCATAACCGATCACAAATCCGTTTTTAGCCGCATCTTCATTGTTGATGATGTTTGCCAGCGCTTGTGCCACAAGGCGAACGTTCTCTCTGGTGAACTCTTCACCAATGAAAGCGCGCCAGCCACCTGTACCAAATTTAATCATTAGAAAATCCTTTTAGTCTCATTGTCTCAAGCCTGTAAAGACTTGAGACAATAGCTGTTCGTTAAATTGAGTGACTAGCCTAGAACAACGACAACATCGTTCACGCTGCCTTCTGCTTGTACTGGGATTGCATCTTCTACTGACTCACCGTTGATAGTGATAGAAGCAACCCCTTTGCTTACTGCATTCGGGTTTTGCACCGTGATGTTGTAAGTTGCACCGCGCCATTGACGAGTGACCTCGAACTCTGGCCAATCCGTTGGGATACAAGGATCGACAGTTAAGCCTTCGAAGCCTGTACGAACACCAAGAATGAAGTTGGTTACCGCAAAGTAAGCCCAACCAGAAGTACCGGTTAACCATGGGTGGTTTGCACGCCCGTGGTCTTGGTGGTCTTTACCCATGATGAACTGCACGTACGAGTATGGTTCTGCGTAACGCGTTTCAATCATGTCATTTTGGTTGTATGGGTTGAGTGCATCGTAGAATTTCATCGCACGGTCGCCACGGCCAAGTTTCGCTTCTGCTACCCAAGCCCATGGGTTCGGGTGAGAGAAGATAGCGCCATTCTCTTTTACGCCTTGGTAAACACGAGTTACGAAGCCGATATCGTCGTTTGGTGTCGCGAACGATGGAGAGTTTAGGTGCAGGCCGTATTCAGAAAATAGGTTCTCATCAACTGCGTCCATCGCTTTCTCGCCGCGCTCTTGAGAAACTGCACCAGACAGAACTGCTAGTGTGTTTGACTCGAGGTGTACACGACCTTCAGCTTGCTGAGCAGTACCAATCTTGTCGCCATTTTTCGTTAGACCACGGATGTACCAGCCACCCTCGTCATCCCAAAGGTGCGTTTCACACGCTTCGCGAACATTCGCTGCCATTTCAGTGTATTTCACAACATCAGCGTCGTTATTGCGGAACTTAGCAAGGTCTAAGAATTCTTGTAGTGCCCAGAAGTGAAGGAATGAAACCATTGAAGACTCACCGCCACCAAGGTTCAAGCAGTCGTTCCAGTCAGCACGTAGGCCTTTACAGATACCTGTTTGACCAACGTATTCAGCAGAGAAGTTCAGTGCCGCTTTCATGTGTTCGTAAACAGTCGCTTCGCCACCGTCTGCGTATGGAATTACTTCGTCAAAGAAGTCGTGCTCACCGGTTTCCATCACGTATTTGATGATGGTTGGTACGATCCATAGGTGATCATCCGAACAAGTATCTTCAATGCCGTGGATCTTGTCGTCATCTGACGGTGTTGGAACAACCGTTGGTGATTTCGATGGCTCAACGTCTGCTTTCTCTGGATCAAACCAATCCGGATCGAATAGGTGTAGACCGTAGCCCGCTTTCACTTGGCCACGAAGCAGGTCGATAATACGTTTCTTAGTCATTTGTGGGTTGGCATGAGGTACTGAGATCGCATCTTGCGCAGTATCACGGTAACCAAGACCTGTGCGGCCGCCAACTTCAATGAATGATGCAAAGCGCGACCACACCACACAGGTTTCTGCTTGGTATAGTGTCCAGGTGTTGATCATGGTGTCTAAGCCTTCGTTTGGAGACTTAACTTGGAACTTGTTGCAACGCTCGTCCCAGTGATCTTTGATGCCTTGGAACGCCGCATCTACGTTTGCTGTGTCTTGGTATTTTTCACGTAGGCGTTCGCCGTTGCCTTTACCGATACCTAGTACATAGGCAAAGCGAACTTCTTCACCCGGTTGAATGGTAAATTGCTTATGCAGAGAACCACAGTGGTTGTAACAGGTTTGAGCGCTGTCAGAACATTTACCGTTTTCAACCGCAATTGGGTTAGCTTCATCACGGTACATGCCAAGGAAGTTGTCACGTTGGCCGTCGTAGCTATCTGGTGAGAAAGTTGACGCTAAGTAGTAGAAGCCTTCAAAGTCGTTAGTGTTGTAGTACAGGTCGTATTCCAACACACCTTCTTGGTAAGAAGTGCCCGCAGAGTACAAAGACATCTGGTGGTTCTGGTTGTCCGATTGGATGTGGCTGAACGAGAACTCTACAAATGAGAATGTGCTGATAGTACGAGGCTTATCCGTGTTGTTCTTTAGCACAACGTCCCAAACTTCGGCATCTTCGCCTTTAGGTACGAATAGCGTTTTGGTCGCTGTAATACCGCTGTATTCACATTTGAACTTTGAGTATGACAAGCCATGGCGAACTTCGTAATTCGCTTCATCTAGGCTCTTTGCCACTGGCTGCCAAGAGATAGACCAGTAATCACCCGTCTCATCATCACGCAGGTAAACATAGTGTCCAGGACGGTCAAAGGTACCGTTTGGACGGAATTTAGTAACACGGTTGTATTCCGGAGAATTGTAGAACGAGTAACCGCCCGCATTGTGCGAAATCACGGTACAAAACTTTTCAGTGCCTAGGTAGTTGGTCCAAGGTGCTGGTACATCAGGGCGAGTGATGACGTATTCGCGATTGTCGTTATCGAAATAGCCGTATTTCATTGTCATTTCCTTTTTAACAAACTGCATCTATGCAGCTAATTTTTAAATAGTGATGCTGAGTTTTATTAGACTGAGCACCTTAATTTGAGTCAGCAATCACTCGATGTGAGTGTGCTGTGGTTTTGTTTTATTCAGCTTTCCAAGGGTTGCGATAATCGACATTGAGCCTGTCGAGTAGTGGCAAGTGACCCTTTAGGCGAGATAGGTAATCTAGCCAGTTTCGGTTGTTTTTATGTGTCCAACATCCTTCAGCTAAAGCGCTAATTCTTGGAAATACCATGTAATCCATACGCTTTTGGTTGGTGACGATCTCACACCATAAAGCACACTGAATTCCGCGGATCCGCTTACGAATTGGGTCGGTGTCGGATATCTCAGCAATCGCTTCGTAGGTATAAGCTTGTTCTAATGGGATAACGGCAGCCCAATCTACGCCCGGCTCTTCCGGCGCATAATCTTGGGTCATGTCGAGATAGGTAAATTGTGCAGGCTGCAGAACCACATCAAAGCCTTGGCGTGCACAGTTCATAGCCGCTTCTTCGCTGAGCCACGAGTAGATAATGGTCTCTTTGCTCACCTTGTCGCCGTGCTGAGCTTCTTCCCAGCCCACCATGCGCTTGCCTAGTTGCTTAAGTTTGTTCTCGGCATAGCGGAATAGGTGACCTTGCAAGTCCTTGCTGTCTTGGTACTGGTGCTCTTTCATCAGCGCTTGAGCTGCAGGGCTGTTAGTCCACACGCCCGGTGGTACTTCGTCTGCGCCCATGTGAATCAATTCGCTTGGGAAGAGCTCTGCGACTTCTTCAATAACCGCATCTAGGAACTGGTAAGTACCTGGCAAGCCTGGGTTTAGCACGTTGTCGTTGTAGTGCTGAATGCTCTTGTATTGAGTAGTGTCAGCTTGCTCTACCAACATCTCAGGCAGTGATTTGATCGCGGCGCGGCAGTGTCCCGGGATATCGATCTCAGGGATAACCGTGATGCTGCGCTGTTCTGCGTATTCAATGACTTCTCGAATCTGTTGCTGGGTGTAGAAGCCACCATAATTCTCTGCAATGTGGGTATATTGCGGCTCCAAAGCATGGTCAGGACCACGCCAAGCACCAATTTCAGTTAGTTGAGGTAGGCTTTTAATCTCGATCCTCCAACCTTCATCATCAGTTAGGTGCCAATGAAAAACGTTGAACTTGTAATATGCCAATTGGTTGATTAAGCGCTTCACTTGCTCCACTGAATGGAAGTGACGAGCACAGTCCAACATCATGCCGCGGTATTTGAAGCGCGGTTGGTCGGCGATTTTGCAACATGGGACAGAGAAGTGTTCAGCATCTTGTTGTTGAACCAATTGAATCAGACTTGCTACAGCGTGTGTAAATCCAGACTGGCTACCTGATTCAACAATTATTTGTTGTTCAGTAATGCGGAGTTTGTATTCGGCTTCGTCTAAAGTCGGATTACTACGAAATAGAAGGTCATCGCCTTCTCCCGTTGGAAGCTGATTCGAAATCGACAGTTCAAAGGTAGAAAGTAATTCTTGTTTCAGCCAAGTGACGGCTTTATCTGCAAGGTGAGATTGAACCTCAATCTTGCATTCGCTGTTTAGGGCGAAGCTACCTTGCTTAAGTTCGATCTGGTTCGGCTGAGGAATTAATGCCACCTCAGCAGCGTTCACTTCAGGTATCTGATTGCGTTCACGGTATGGTGACGCCAGAACGATGGGTGATATTGCAACTGGCAGTACTGAGGTTTCGCCTTGGTGATGCGTTTGGATAAAGGCATCGTTTAGACCGTCAGAATAAAAACGGAATGGGGCGCTTTGAATGCTGAATTCAAGGTAGTAATGGTTGTTCGCTTTTAACACTGACGAACTTGGTTTGAACGAACAAAAACTGCCAACTTGAGTCAGTTCGCCTTGCGACAGACTCTCCTGAAGGATGAATCGGTCAAACGCAAAGTGGAGTGACCAATCTGTAACGTCAAGATCACTTAAGTTATGTACCGTAAGGCCAAATCGGCAGTTATTTTTTTGTTCAGAAAGAACAGCTAAGTCGATGCGATAATTCATATAACTTCCCTGCTAAGCCTGTTGATACAAGTTGTGTTGTGGTTTTCCGGCAAACATCAATGCGCCTTCGATAGCGTCAAATTGAGGTTCAACGATCCATTGTTGTACTGGTGGTGATAGCCAGTTGAGAATGCGCTCTGCGATACTTCCCATTAGGCACACCTTGTCCGCACCTTTGCGATGCAGTGCTAGTACAAACATTTCAATATCAGCGGCGGTTTGCTTGAGCATCTCAATCGCAAGCTCATCGCCTTCGTTAGCCAGTTGAAAAATCACTGGCGAGAATTGACCGTAGTCTTTTGGAATAGCGCCTTTTGACCATTCGACGATGGCATCAACATCATTGCCAAAGTGGTTCATTACGTGTTGAGTCAGTGGTGTCTTGTTGCGAATACCGTCTTCTGCAAGCAGGACTTGTTGAATCAAACGAAGACCCATCACCGCGCCACCACCTTGATCGGAAATTGGAAACTCACGGCCACCAACGACATGTTGCTCACCATCTTGTAGGTAGATGCCGCATGAGCCTGTTCCACCTATCATGATGGCGCCGTTTTGGCCATTGTGAGCACCAATACAAGCACCGTAAGCATCTGTGTTTAAAGTCATGCTGGCGAAAGGGTGCGGTTGTGTCATGAAGTCGAACCATGCTGACTTTTGCTCAGCACCTGCCAGCGCTAGGCCGACATGCATATTTGAAAAATGACTTGAATCGAGTTGCCCTTGCTGTGCCGCTTGAGTAATAGCATCGACAATTGAGCTCATCGCCACATCAACACCCAAAAGGATGTTAGCGCTGCCGCTTTTCGCTTCACCAATGAGTGTGCCTTGGTCATCGCGAATACGAGCACGGCAAGAGGTGCCGCCACCATCAATACCTACGTAGTAAAGCGTCATGATTATTGCTCCTTACGTTGTGCTAGGTAATTGAATTGCGCAGCGGTTGCCAATAGGAACCATGCGCCGTGAGGGATCCATTGTTCGCCCCAGCGCCAGTTTTGAAGCATGTCATCTTTTTGTGCTGGTGGATTGAACGCGATGTCTTGATCATCTTCATAGCCAGCGGTAATGCCGTTACAGATACCGCCTTTGGCATTGAAAAAACCAAGTTGAGGTAAGTAGTCAGGGTTGTTATGACCATGACCATCAAGCATGCACATGTGGTATGGATTGAGACCTAAAATCCAATCTAGGCTGTTCTGTGAAAGTTGGATTAAACGCTTTTGTAGCTCGCTGTCTTGAATGTGTGGTTGAACTAAGTACGCCATGGTTGCGATTGAGCCAAGACGAGCGTTTTCGCCTTGCCACCAGTAGCCAGTCTCGTTCTTCTGAGCGACGAAGAAAGCATGGCGCTTATCACCATCAACATTTTTAACGTATTGTCGTGGGTAGCCAAATGGGTTGGTTACTTTATCGGTGATGTTGATTTCGAACTGACATGCTTGTTCAACAACGGTGCGAGCCTGTTCTTTCAGCTCAGTATCGGTTTCATTGTCGATGTATTCACACAGAGCAATCACTGGAAGGCCAGCTTCAGCTGCATGAAAGTATGGTCGAGTGCCATCAGCGTTTGCTGACCAGAAGTGCTCAAATGAGTCATCTGACTGTTGGCGAGAGATTAAACGAGTCGCCCAAGTTCTTGCTTCTGATAGGTATTGTTCGTCTTGTGTTACTCGGTACAGCTCATTGGCTGCGAGTAGGGCGCAATACTCATCAATGATGTTCTCTTCACCATCGTTTAGGTACTGCAGGTTGTACTCTTTGAGATGCCAGTAACCTTTGGTTGCGGTATCAAGATAGGTTTGGCTAGAGTAGCTGCCTGAAACCTCAAGCTCAGAAGCTGCGGCTAATGCTGCAATAGCAACACCGGCACCTTGTCGGTAGCCTGCTTGCAAATCTGTAGACTTATGACCTTCTTGAGTGGCGTATGCGCAGATGTCGCGTTGGTTGATATCTTTGCTCCACTTGTCGAATACTGTCATGTAGAAGTATCCAGCCGCGTCTTGCATACGAACCAAGAAATCAGCACCGAATAGTGCTTCTTCTGTTAGGCGAGTCATCGAGAATTTAGGGAAGTCTGGATTGTCGCTAGTTAAGCGCACGCTTTTGAGCATGTTCCAAACCACCATAGGAATCTGTTGTGGGTTGAGGTAGTTGCCGTAAGACAAGTGGCTAAAGTACTTGCTTACATCACCTGATGCATCGTACCAGCCACCGTGGACATCGACGTATCTGTCTGTGCCGAGAATTTGTGCTTGTCGATCTTTCTTGTCAAAAGTGCCGCCACAACGTTGAGACTTAAAGTAATGAAGCACATCAGAAAAAGTGTGGTTCATTATTAGGTTGCTGCCAATCTCAAACACTTCTGAACGTAGGTTATCAAAGCGCAGGTAGTAGCGACCGGATTCGGTGAATGAACTGAAATCGATTGTGAAGAATTGTCCTTGATGCCAGTTTGCTACCGGGCCTTGTTTCACAACATCAAAGTTGCCCACAGTAATGTGGTTGTCGGCACACACCAAAAGTGCAGTCGTACTCGATAAACGAGCCTTTTTAGTTTGTAAGATCGCCTGCTTGGGAGCCGAAGATTCGTAGCCAATATGGTTGGTCAATAACAGCATCAATGTTCTCCAAAGGTCCCAGTTTCTTTTGGCTAGGTACCTGAATTAGTTTGGATATGAGTAGTTAGGGTCCGCAGACCCTAACTCAGTCTTAATGTTTAGCTTTCGTGTAGATAACAACGAACAAAGTGGTTATCGGCTAATTGAGTCACACCCGGTAGTTGCTCTTTACACTTGTCCATTGCGTGAGTACAACGGCCTGCAAACGGGCAGCCAGCTGATACTGGTGTCCACAGTGGAATCTCACCCTTGTTACCTGCCAATTGTTCGTGGATCGATTTCTTAGGATCTGGAACGGCAGAAACCAGTAGTTGAGTGTAAGGGTGTTGAGGGTTCGCAATAACGTCATCGGTATCGCCCCATTCCACCATATGTCCTACGTACATCACTGAAAGGTCTTCAGCAATATAACGAGCCGTAGCGATGTCGTGAGTGATGTAAAGCAGAGACATTTGCTTCTCAAACTTCATCTCTTCCATCAGGTTCAAAACACCAGCACGAATTGAAACGTCTAGCATTGAAGTTGGCTCATCCGCTAGAACAACCTCAGCACCCACTGCGATGTTACGTGCTAGGTTGACACGCTGACGTTGGCCGCCAGACAGTTGGTGAGGGTACTTCTTCGCTGTTTCTTTTGGTGGGATCAGGCCAACTTGCTCTAAAAGATCGTAAACACGTTCTTCTAGTTCTCTCTTATTGCCCGGAGTTACCTTCTTGTGGATCAGCAGTGGTCGAGCAATGTGGTGGAAGATATTGTGTGTTGGGTTGAGTGAACCAAACGGGTCTTGCCATACCATCTGCACACCTTCACGGTAGTGCATAAGATCTTTTCTGCTTGAGATCTCTTGGATGTCACGGCCTTTGTATTCAATCGTACCGCCTGAAGGCGCGTACATCTTTGCGATCATTTTTGCTGTTGTTGATTTACCTGAACCAGATTCACCAACGACCGCTAAACCACGGCTTTTGTACATCTTGAATGACACGTCGTTGATTGCACGCATCATTGGGGTTTGAATGGTGGTGCTGCTTATTGGGAAGTCTTTTACGACATTCTTACCTTCTACTAATAATTGACCGAAATCTTTGCTCATAATTGTCTCCAGAATCCTTGTTCGCTTTGCTTGTTTTTAGGCGGTCGAGCCGCCTGTTTAGTTATTCACGCCGAAAAGCGTGCAAGCTATAGCTTCCTTTGTACTATTGGGTCGCCGTACAGGTGGCAGTTAGACAAATGTCCCGGTTCGATAGAACGCAGCTTGGTTGGCACCTTGGTACAGGTTTCATGTACACGGTCACAACGAGCTTGGAAACGACACCCTTCAGGAATCTCTAATAGGTTCAGAGGGTTGCCCGGAATACCTGCTAGTTTTGTCTTTGGCCCTGTTAGTGGAGGGAAAGAACTTCCCAGCCCTTTGGTGTAAGGGTGGTAAGGGTTTTCTAGAATATCTTGAGATTTAGCGACCTCGATAAGCTCACCTGAGTACATGATGCCGATGCGGTCAGAGAACTCGACCATCAATGACAAGTCATGGGTAATGAACAGAATCGAGAAGCCAAACTCTTCTTTCAGTGCATAGATCTTTTGTAGGATTTCGCGTTGAACAACCACATCAAGTGCTGTCGTTGGTTCATCCATAATGATCAGTTTTGGATTCAGGGCTAGAGCTATAGCAATAACCAAGCGTTGACGCATGCCACCAGAGAATTGGTGAGGGTAGTCACTCAATCGGCTCGGGTGAATATCTACGATTTCTAGTAGACCTTCAGCACGTTGTTTAGCTTGCTCGCGAGTCATGTTGGTGTGACGCATGATTACGTCACAGAACTGCTCTTCCATCGGTAGTACAGGGTTGAGCGCGTTCATCGCACTCTGGAATACCATCGACATC
Organism: Vibrio sp. Isolate34; assembly: GCF_022397915.1. Taxonomy (GTDB): domain Bacteria; phylum Pseudomonadota; class Gammaproteobacteria; order Enterobacterales; family Vibrionaceae; genus Vibrio. The sequence goes on from NZ_JAKEUO010000002.1 coordinate 10,815, forward strand.
TCGCTCCAACGGAACGCTTGCATACGGTCATCACTGTATTCAAGGATGTTCTCACCGTTGAAGATAACCTCACCACCACTGATGTAAGCAGGCGGCTTATGAAGGCGCATTAAAGAGAAAGCAACGGTTGATTTACCACAGCCAGACTCACCAGCTAGGCCGAATACTTCACCTGGCGCAATATCGAAGCTTACGTTGTTACACGCACGAACATCGCCAGACTCTGTGATGTAATCCACGCATAAGTTGCGGATAGAAATTAGTGGTTCAGACATGATTATTTATCTCCGCTCCAAAGTGCATTTTGTGGTGGTAGTTCTGGTTCACGTTCTTCTTTGTCTTGAGCTGCTAGTTTCTTCCAACGCTTCATTCCTTTGTGAGAACGCAGTTGCGGGTTAGCAATTTCATCGACAGCAAAGTTAAGTAGAGCAAGGCCCGTTACGAGTAGTGTCAGTGCGATACAAGGAGCCAACAGTTCCCACCAAGCGCCAATCAGCATTGATGAAGAGGTTTGAACGTTGTAAAGCATGATGCCCCAACTGATTGTGTTCGGGTCACCAAGACCTAGGAACGAGATGGTTGCTTCCATCATGATTGCGTACATCACCGAACCGATGAAGCTCGCACCAACGATAGAGATAAGGTTTGGCAGAATTTCTACGAAGATGATTCGGAATGAAGATTCACCCAATACTTCAGCAGCTTTTACAAACTCTTTTTCACGTAAAGCTAAGGTTTGGGAGCGAACAACACGGGCGCCCCAAGCCCAGGACATAAAGCCGATAACCAAGGTTATGGTGAGTGGCCCTGCCTCACCGATAAAGGCTGCTACTACGAACAGTAATGGGTATTGAGGGATAACCAACATAATGTTCATTGCAGCGGTTAGAACGTCATCAACACGTCCACCGAAGTAGCCTGCAGAAACACCAATAACGGTTGCTAATAGACATACGGTTAGACCCGCACCAAAACCTACAGCAAGAGATACGCGTGCGCCGTATACCACTTGAGACCAAACGTCACGACCCATACGAGTTGTACCAAGTACGTGGTCTGCCTTTTTAGACATAATCAATGTACGACGATCATCTGCTAGGTTTTGAGCAACCCAACCTTCAGGGTTAGTTTGTGCTGATTTAACGACGAAGCCAGGGTATTCGTGTGGATTACCGGTACGCTTGTCTGGTACATGCTTAGTGATCAATGGAGCTGCAAGTGCGCCAAGGATAAAAATACTTAGGATGATGACGCCTGTTAGGGCCATCGGGTTACGCCAAATGAGTTTTAGAAAGTCTTTCATGATTATTTACCACCCTTACGAAGACGAGGGTCAAGAACAACGTAAAGCATGTCTGCAACTAGGTTAAAGAACAGCATGAATAGCGTCATGATAAGCAGTTGGCCTTGCAGTACTTGGTAGTCACGAGCGTTAATTGCGTTGAAAAGTACACTGCCAAGACCTGGGTAGTTAAAGATGATTTCGATAATTAACTGCCCACCGATTGCCATACCTAGCGACATTGAAAGTGCTGTCACACTTGGTAGCATCGCGTTACGAGCTGCGTAGTTGAATACCACTCGGTTTTCGCTCAGGCCTTTGCCTTTCGCCATAGTGATGTAGTCTTCTGCTAGTAGGTTGATCATGTTGTTACGCATGTTGACTAGGAAGCCACCAATTTGAACAATAGAAGCACAGAACAGTGGTAAGAAGGCGTGGTAAGCGACATCTTTAATGAATGCCCAGCTTGTCCAATCAGGCATGGTACCTGCGGTGTAGGCATAACCGGTTGGGAACCACTTCAAGCCAATTGCAAAGGTAAATAGTGCAATCATCGCGATAACAACTTGAGGAACGGCTTGTAGAATCAGCATCCCTGGCGTTACGAAAGCATCGTATTTACTGCCGCGTTTCCACGCTGCGAAAATACCTAGGATTGAACCAATCGAGAAAGAAAGAATTACTGCGGTGCCAGCTAAGAAAAGCGACCAACCGAATGCTCCGCCCAACAGTGTGTTTACAGAAAGTGGGTAGAATTGAATTGATGTACCAAGTTCCCAGCTCAGAATGTTCTTCATGTACGCTACGTATTGAACCAGTAAGCCACCATCGACGAAGCCTAATAGTTCTTTCATTGCAGCAATACGCTCAGGAGTAACTTGTACAGAAGCGTTCGCAAACATCATGGTAACTGGGTCACCAGGCATTGCTCTTGGAATAATAAAGTTTAACGTCGCAGCAACTAACAGCGCGACAAAATAAAATGACAAACGTCTTAAAAAATAACCCATAACTCACACCTTACTCACCCAGATTGTTTCCCTGTTTCTGGATTCAGGTCGCTCCTAGCGAAATTTGGAACGAAAAACCCCCTGACGACTAGCGCCATACTTTCAATTGAGAGTGTGGGGGTTTTTATAAGCGGCGTAAGAGGTTACGCCGCAAGGATTGAACGATTACTTATTTAACTGGTTTTAGATCCAGTACATGAAGTAGACGCTCTGGAATACCAGCCCAAATGTTTGGACGGCCTTTTGGATTTTCTTCGTTCCACCAACCAGTGAAGCGAGTTGTGTTGTATTGGTACATGTAAGCACCAGACATCACAGGGATTGTCACTTGGTCTGCAGCGATGATTTGCTGGATACCGTGTGCAATATCTAGCTGCTCGTTCTTATCAGCTGTTTTGTAGAAGCTGTTTAGAAGACCATCTAGCTTTTCGTTTTTGTAGAAGTGCATTGCGAAACGAGGCATACCATCACCAGATTGTAGTGATGAGTTGTAAGCACTGTTCCAGTACGTGTATGGATCCGCACCGTGGAAGTAGTTTGTGTATGCTACGTCGTATGTACCTTCAAGCATTGCTTGGTTGTACACAGAGAAATCTGGCGTACGAGCTTTCGCTTTAATACCGATTTCGTTTAGCTGTTCTACCGCTAGTTGAACTGTGTTGTTGAAGTCAGTCCAGCCGTTTGGCGATTGGATCATTAGTTCGAAAGACTTGCCAGATGGAGTGTCAACAAAACCATCTTTGTTTACATCTTTGAAGCCAGCGTCAGCAAGAAGTTTTTTCGCGCCTTCAGCGTTGTAAGTGTTGAAGCCTTTGTACTTGTCATGAGTTTTTTCATCAGACCAAGCTTCAAACGCGTAACCAAGACCCGATGCGAAATCGTTCACAGTACCGCCGCCGTAGAATGCGATGTCGATGATTGTTTGACGGTCAAGAGCCATAGAGAAAGCACGACGGAAGTCAACGTTGCTCAACGCTTCATGCTTCGCAGCATCAGGGTGTTTGAAGTTAACGATGAATGCCTGTGTACCTGCTGGCGGGTACCAGTAGTGGTGTTTAGGGCTAGCTGCTGCGTATGTACGGTCGATATCTGGAACGAAAGAAGACGTCCAGTCCATTTCACTGTTTACAACTTTACCTAGGAATTGGTCGTTGTTCGCAATTTGTGGAACACGTAGACAGTCAACATCTAGGTTGTCTGCATCCCAGTAGTTCGGGTTTGCACACTGGATGTATAGTTGCGCTGTAAACGTATCGATTTCTGTAAACGGACCAGAACCAACTGGATTTTCATTGGTAAACGTTGATGGATCTTTAACGTCTTTCCAGATGTGCTTAGGTACTACAGGTACTTTAGCAATCTCATAAGGTACGTTCGAGTTTGCTTCTGTTAGGCTGAACTTAACTTGGTTGTCGTTCAGTTTTTCTACAGAAGTTACCCAAGAGTTGATACCAGATTGGTCAAGCTCTGGCTTCTCTTTTACAAGGTTGAAAGAAAAAACAACATCATCAGCAGAGAAAGCTTCTCCGTCAGACCATTTAACACCCTTACGAATGTCGAAAACTACGCTCATCAGATCATCTGACATCTTGAAGTTTTCAGCTAGACGGAACACTGGAGTGTTACCGTGCATTTCGTTAAATACTACTAGCGGCTCATACATGAAGTCAGTTGTAGTATGTAGGTTAGTAGCACCAAGGTACGGGTTAAAGTTACGTACGAATGTAGTGTACTCTTTCGGGTGAACGGTCAGTTCACTGCGTTCTGCAGCTGTTGCTACTGATGCAAAACCTGTTGTAGCGGTCGCAATAATTGCTGTTGCTATTGCTGTTTTTTTTATATTGGCAAGCATAGCTGTTCCTTACTATTTGCTTTCATTTCACTAATGGATTGAATGTTATCTGTCGCTAAATGGTTTAGTAGATACACACTCTAGTTAAAGGCCTACCTCTTCTTCGTTGCTCCAGATTCATCGTTGATTCCGAGAAGTGGTAAGAGTGGCCTGTAGGCCTTTGGCAGGAGTAAGAAAACACCTTATCGATGAATTAATCAAACTCGTTTCCCGTCAAAAACGTTAAAAACACATAACCACACGTCATTAACGTCAAAATAGGGTGGTTTGATGGTTTTTTGCACGCAATTGTTATGGTGATGTGACTCGCAATTGAATTTGTGTTGGTAATTAAATGTTAGTGCTTACTTACTTTTTGTTCTTTTAATTATATAGCCTTGTTCTGTTTTAATGTAATTGTAGATCTTGGTCACTTGCTCGTTTTACGTTAAATTTCCCTAGAAAATTAAATCTGCCGTTCTGTTGTGACTCGCTTCTCAAACTGCAACAAAGAGTCAGCTAATGGTTAAGAATGGTGAAGAAAAGGGCAAGTAACCGTGAATTTTAACAGTGCTGTTTGTGCTCAAGTAACGTGATATTTCGCTTGTTTAATGATGTGAAAAAAGTGGTTTTAAGGAGGCGTTATTGTGCCTTTTACTGGAATGCCATGCACAAAAAAGCCCACACGAGGTGGGCTTCATTATTTGAAGTATCGTGATGTTAGTTCAGGATTAGCTGGTCAGTAATTTCTGTAGCTTGTCTCTGAGCATCTCAATGTGTGTTCTTTCTGGTGTCTGCTCTTTGCAGTGTTCGAGTATGAATTCGATAGAGCTCAATACCGTTCGCCAGCGAGGTGTTTTCGGCAGCGTTTCTACGCGTAGGTATTTGTCCAACGTTCGCGTTTGAAGCGTGCTGCGGTCTAAATAGACGCGCCATAAGCCACTCTTCTCTGCGAAAGCAAACTTAGTTTCACCGGTAACAGACTCCCAGTAGATGATGGCGTTAGTCATGGCATCCACTAGGACTTCACGCATCAACACCTGTTTGTTTTTCCCTTCGCCGGTTGCCTTATCTGCAAGGCGCGTAAACTCACCACCAAGCTCTTTGAGTTGTTGCAACTTATCTTTGTCACCTTCAAAGGCATAGCTTGAAAGAGCTTCAACCGCAGTCTCAAGGTTATTGATACGGTTTGAGTTAACGCCACCACCAACATTGAAGATATACATTGTGTCGAGCCCAGAACCTTCTGGCAGCTTGAGGATGTCACTTGGTATGCGCTGACGGGTATCGTCGATATAGATGTCGATATCACCACAATAGTGCGCCTGTTCCACCTTAAGGTACTTAGGTGCGATGATCTCGTCGGCCATGGAGCGCTTAAGTTGTTCTTGCCCACGCCTAAACAGTTTCGCTGCCGCTTCATTGGCAAAGCGAATACGCTGGTCATCACGAATACAGATGATGGCTTCTGGAGCCGACTCTAACTGTTCTAGCAAACGTCCTTGAGTTTCTAGCAGGTTAGCTTCAACCATGGCTCTGTGTTTGAGCTCAAGTTGTAATTGGTCATTCTCAAGGCGTCTCTGCTCTGCTTTACTTGCTGATAAGTGAGCCGTGATTCGTGCAGCCAGTTCCTGTTTGTTGAATGGCTTCGATAAGTAATCATTAGCACCCGCTTCGAAACCACGAACACGGTCTTCTGCTTGGTTGAGTGCCGTTAGCATGATGATTGGCAATTGTGCATGGTCATATTGCTTACGCAGCGATTCACACACTTGATAGCCACTCATGCCCGGCATCATGATGTCGAGTAGAAGTAGTTCTGGCTTCTCTTTCTCAATCAATTCAATGGTTTCAGGGCCATCACAGGCTGTGCGTACTCGGTAGCCTTCTAATTTCAAGAAGCTGTCCAATACTCGCAGGTTCACGGGTTCGTCATCAGCGATAACTAATAGTGGACCGTCAGGGTTCTCACTGATAACACTGTTCTCTTGCTGCGCGTTATCAATTAAATCAGGCGCTTGGAAGTGCGAGTAGCTGCCTGATTCGTTGTAGTTTTTAAGTTCTTCTTCTGTAGCCAAAGGCAGAGTAAAGCTGAATGTGGTACCAAGCATCGGTTGGCTACTTACATACAGCGATCCACCCATTAGCTCGATTAGCTGGCGACTGATTGATAATCCAAGCCCTGCACCTTGGCGATAGTTACTCGCATCTTGTCCTGCTTGAATTAACGGCTCAAAGATGTGCTCAAGGTACTCTGCTGGTATGCCTTGGCCAGTATCGACCACTTGCACACGAATGTTATCGTCGATAACGCTCGCTGAGATAACAATCTTACCTTCGGATGTGTACTTGATGGCATTACCGACCAAGTTATACATCACTTGCTCAAGTCGTTGAGGATCGGATGAGACGAGCCCTAGATCGCTTGGGACTTGGTTAATAATACGGATGGGCTTGTTGCCCAACAGGTGATGAGACAACTCAAGCACCAAGCTGGTGGCTGCGGACAGGTCAACCGCGGATTTCTTAATATCTAGGCTGCCATAACGCATCTTGTGGTAATCAAGTAGGTCATCAACCAGCGTAGCCAACCTTTGACCACTATTGATGATGATATCTAACTGGTACTTCTGGTTAGCCGGAATAGGACCATTCGCGCCAGATATAAGTGCTTCAGCAATACCAACCATGCCATGCAGTGGTGTTCTTAATTCGTGAGAGGTAGTCGCTAAGAATTCATCTTTCAGTTTATTGGCAAGCTGTAATTCTTCATTTTGCTTTTGAATGGTCTTGAGGTTGTCTTCAAGCTCATCATTTTGGCTCTTGATGAGTTGCATCTTTTCACGAATAGAGCGCTGCATTCGTTCAAAGCTGACTGCCAAGCGACCGATTTCATCTTTACGTTCGGTGTTGATCATCGTCTCATCAAGATCACCAGCGGATACTTTTTCGGCTGCCCATGTCAATTTAAGCAGCGGTGAGGTGATGAAGTTAGAAAGGTAATGCGATGCGACAACAACCAGAATGATCGCCGTTAGCATCACGATCACGAAGATCTTTTCTAGTTGATGAATACGGGCAAATGCCTCTTTTTCCGGAAGTTCGACAACGAGAGCCCAAGTTGCGTACTTAAGTTCAATTGGTGTATAGGCCGCGATGATCGCCTGATCGAGAGTGTTATCAAATGTGCCTACGGCTGTTTCGCCCGCAAGTGCTTTATCAACCACGTCTAGGCTTAAGTTAATCGATTCTTGAGAGTGCGCAAGACTACGAGGTAAGTGGTCACTACCTACAAGAAGCGTTTGAATGTTAGAGCTCTTGTTGAGATCGGCAATCAGTTTGGTGATGCCATTGATCGGCAGTCTGAACATCGCATAACTGTGTAGGTAACCCTGCTGTACGATAGGCGCACCTAGCCATGCGGTTTGTTTACCGTTCTCGTCTTTAAAGTCCGATACAATAACTGGTGTGTAATCTTCGTTGGATTTACGGCGATCGGTGACATCTTTAGCGAGTCGTTGAAAGGTAACACCTAGATTTGAGTCTTTGTATTTACCAGTCAGCAAGTTAGTGCCGTAATCGTCATTTTTAAAGACGGAGTAAGCGACGTTACCATTGATATCAACCAATAGAATATCGTCAAAATCGGAGCGTTTAAGCAGCTCTAGGTAAGCGTTATGGTAGCGCTTGTGCAGTAGGCGATAACGTTCACTACCAATATAGCTGCTCGATTCTGGAAGAATCGATGTTTTGATCTGATCGCCCGATCCTTGAATGTAACGCTGCTGTGCATTACTGCGTGCTTCATCAATATCGAGACCAAGTCGTTGGAAGGCATTGATCAAACCATAGAATCGGCCGCCACTGGCATTGGCTAATTCTGAGCGAACAAAGCCCATCACTTGGGATTCTTGAGCTTGCAGGTAATCGACAATTTGCTGTTGCTTAGTATCGCGGACCGAAACAAGGTGTGAGGTGCTTTGTTCCTGAAGGTCCTGACTGTGCGATTGAAGGAAAAATATCGCGATAAGTGTCACTGGGGTAATACTGAGGACAAGAAATGCCAGCATTAGGGTATTTTGAAGGCGCTTAAACTTCTGCTTACGATAAAATCTAAACATAAATTGGGTACTACTTTCCTTTGATGTACTGCTAAAAGGGGCGAAAACAAGTACAGAGAATAGAATTAATGGTTTCCAATTTAACGAAATTAACGAGTTTTTTTACTTTGACAAGTAAGTGGTATTTAAAGCGTGTGCAAAAGCTCACTTTTATAGACTTTTGATAAAAATATGAACAGACAGCGCAGATAATGACCCTGCGCTGTGCTAGAGAGGCTACTTACTTGCGTGGTAGATCGCGAACTTAGTGGTCTTATTTAGAGTCGCGCATTTTCCAAATGCTTGCTCAATAATGGGGATGTATTTTAAGAAACTGTTCGCGACAATAATCATCTCACCAGAGCGCTTCAAATGTTTAGGTGCCTGAGCGAGTAAGGTTTCAGTCGCGCTGTAGCTGGTGTCTAAACCTGAGTGAAATGGTGGGTTACTGATGATGAACTGGTAGTCTTGTGCTGTATCAGAATAGACATCTGACGCGAAGACTTTACCTGTTAAACCATTTGCTTCCAGTGTCGCTTGGCTTGATGCTACGGCAAATGCACTGATATCGCACATTTCTAGCTCGATATCAGGGTTACGAGATGCCATTACAGCGCCTAACACGCCTGCACCACAACCGAAGTCCAGTACTTTGCCTTTCAGTTTTGGCAAAGTATCAAGCAGTAGTTGACTACCCACATCGAATTCACCGTGGCTGAATACGCCAGGAAGGCTTTTCACGGTCAGTGATTGCTCACCAATGTTAACCGTGTAGGTTTTAAACCAGTCTTGTAAGTTGAAAACTTGTGGCTGTTCGAAGCATTGGCCCCAGTAGAAAGAACAGCGACGCGCTGAATCGTATTTTACGACCTTGCCGTAAGGCGCAAACATCTTCTCAATACTTTTTACGCCAGAGCGGTTTTCACCGACAACGACAATCTCAGTATCTTTGCCTAGCTTAGCGAACAGCATCGCCAACAAATACTCAGCTTCTGCCTTGGCTTTCGGCCAGTAGAGCATCACTAAGTCAGCTTTGGTCTCTTCGTTAAACTCAGCACCGTAAAAACGTTGGATGCTGCTATAACCTTCAAGCTGACGGTAGTAGCTGTAGTTTGAAGTAAATACAGTGACTGATTCACAGTGTTTTACTAATTCAACAGGGAATAAGTCTTCAGCCTCACCGGCAACTAAAACATGTTTGCCTTCGAAGTAGGCAAGTTGGCGCTCAGCAATCTGGCTTGGGGCAATATAAGCTGACATAGGACACTCTATTGAATCGTTAGCAAAAAATAAGGGCGGATTTTCGCATAATCCGCCCAAAGCTTGAAGTGTTTAATACTCGTTCGGCAGTAAGTGATTGAAGAGCGGTTTAACTCTTGTCTTGCTGATTTAAAAAGTCCTTAAACTCTTCATCGTAAATATTGAATAGGACGATAGTAATAGCAAAAATCAGTGGGCCGTAGATAAGACCAATCAAGCCAAATAGTTGAATACCGCCTAGCAATGAGAAGAAAATCATTAAGGTGTTCATGCCCGCGCTGCCTTGCATTAGCAGCGGACGCAGAAGGTTGTCAATTGAGCCAACAATTGCGACACAGTAAACCGTTAGGAAAATTGCCCATGTAGTATCACCCGTTAGGAACAAGTAGGTCGCTGCAGGGATCCAGATTAGTGCAGTACCGACCACAGGGATGAACGAGGCGAAGCCCATCATTGTGCCCCAGAATAGCCCTGGGAAACCTGCAATCCACATACCTAAGCCGCCGGCAAAACCTTGTGCAATCGCCGTTAAGAATGAGCCCATAACTGCTGATTTAGAAACTTGCTCAATCTCAGTGAGGAGCTTGTCTTCTTGGCTGCGAGATAGCGGAAGAATATGACGTACTACACTGATGATTTTGTCGTGATCTCTCAACAAGAAGAACAGAACAAACAACATCAAGAAGAAATCCATCAAGAAGTTGGTCGCATCACCAAGGATTTTTGCGCTGACTCCAACAAGTTTAGAACCGAAGCTTGTCGCGAATTCGCCGACCTTCTGCGCGATAGCTTGAGGTTCAATATTGTCAAAAGGTAGATAGTTGTTCACGAACGACAGGGCTTTCACAACTAAAGGGTGTTCGAACAGTGTTTGAATGCCGCCGTGTGTTACCCATTGGTAGGTGTTCTGAGAGAACAAAGAACCTTGCTGGACAATAGCTGCAAACACCGCCAACAAAGGGATAACAATAATAAAGGTTAAGATGACACAAGAAAGCAGGGAGACCACGTTCTCTTTATTCGGTATCTTCTTTTCAAGCCACTCATGGATCGGGAACATTAAAAGTGAAATGATAAAGGCCATCACAATCGAGTTAACGTATGGTTCGATAAGCAGGTAACAAGCATAAGCCGCCGCAAGCAGGGCAATGATGATCACCCAGTGGCTAGAATTGATTTTGATTTTTTCTGACACGGTAATGGTCTCTATATTTGCGTTCTGAGTTTATAATGGCTGCAAAACAGAGAGTTAGCAATGAGGAGTTTTGATTATGGGATGTTGTGATAAAGATAAGAAATGCCAAGACGAACAACAGCAAACAAAAAAAGAGATCCCTTGGTTCAGAATGTTCCTTGGTACGCTGATGTTGTTGGTTTTCCTTTTCTGGGAACGTTAGACGCTTTTCGTTAAATTTTCTAACCAATTGACGGGTAATCTAAGCGGAAATACTCGAGTTTAATTTAGTCGATGCATTAAAAAGGGCTGCGTTAATGCAGCCCTAAATTCAATCGGTTAGCGACGTAGAAAGTGCTTTCGATTATTTGCTTTCAGCAGCAATGATAGCAAGAGAACGGTCAGCAGCTTCTAGTGTCGCATCAAGCTCTTTTGAACCATGAGCAAGAGAAGTAAAGCTTGCTTCAAATGCTGAAGGGGCAAGGTAAACACCGTGATCCAGCATTAGGTGGAAGAAGCGCTTGAAGCGTTCTACATCACACTTAGTTACATCTTCGTAGCACGTTACAGTTTCTTGGTCTGTGAAGAAGAAACCAAACATACCGCCAACTTGGTGTACTAGCATCGGGATGCCGTGCTTGTCAGCAAGCTGCTTGAAGCCATTCGCTAGCTGCTTAGTTTTTGAAGCTAGACGCTTTTCGTTGCCTTCTTCACGTAGAAGGTTCAAACATGCGTAGCCAGCAGCCATTGCAACAGGGTTACCTGAAAGCGTACCTGCTTGGTAAACTGGGCCTGTTGGTGCGATGTATTGCATCACTTCTTTACGACCACCAAAAGCACCCACAGGCATGCCGCCGCCGATAACTTTACCAAGACACGTTAGGTCTGGCTTGATGTTGTAGTAAGCCTGCGCACAGCCTTCTGCAACGCGGAAACCTGTCATGACTTCATCAAAGATTAGCAATGCACCTTCTTGGTCACAGATTTCACGTAGACCTTCGTGGAAGCCTTCTACTGGTGGGATACAGTTCATGTTGCCCGCAACTGGTTCAACGATGATGCACGAGATCTCGCCTTTGTTCGCTGCGAATAGCTCACGTACTGAATCTAGGTTGTTGAAGGTTGCAGTCAGCGTGTGTTTAGCAAAATCAGCTGGTACGCCAGGAGAGCTAGGTTGACCTAGAGTCAAAGCACCAGAACCTGCTTTTACAAGTAGGCTGTCTGCGTGGCCGTGGTAGCAGCCTTCAAACTTAAGAATTTTGTCACGACCAGTGAAGCCACGAGCAAGACGAATCGCACTCATTGTTGCTTCAGTGCCTGAGCTAACCATACGTAGCTGTTCCATTGATGGAACCATCTCAGATACCAGCTCAGCCATTTTGATTTCAGTTTCGGTTGGAGCACCGAAGCTAAGGCCGCGTTGAGCTGCTTCAATAACGGCATCACGGATAACAACGTGGTTGTGACCAAGGATCATTGGACCCCAAGAGCCAACGTAATCGATATATGCTTTACCATCAGCATCAAAAATAAGTGGGCCATCAGCGCGTTCAACGAAGATTGGAGAACCACCTACGCCATTGAATGCACGAACTGGAGAGTTTACGCCACCAGGAATAGTTTGCTGTGCTTTTTCGTACAGCTCTGCTGATTTGGTCATTGATATATCCTCTTTTGACTGTCGGACCAATTGGCACGCATTGTACCTATCCCTAATCCAACTAGGAATGCTTTCGCCCAGATAATCACCCGAATCTGGTTGTTTTGTGTGGTTACACGTTTTAATTGCCAGATATTGACGAGTTTACAGCAGTAAAAGGAAGGATCCGATGGTGAATACTTGAACGTTTCAGTCAGGTATTAGATAATCACCCGAATATAAGAAAATACTCAACAACACTGGTCTCGAATTAGATTTGTATCATGTTGTTTTTGACACAGGTAAGAGAGGTTGTCGTGAGCGAAGTAAATATCCCATTGTCTTTTTCTGATGCAGCAGCTACCCGCGTACAAACGCTAATCGCTGAAGAAGAAAACCCAGAACTAAAACTACGTGTATACATTACAGGTGGTGGTTGTAGTGGTTTCCAATACGGCTTCACATTTGATGAAAAAGTAAATGATGGCGACACTACGATTGTAAACAGCGGTGTAACGCTGGTTGTTGACCCAATGAGCCTACAATACCTAATGGGCGGCATGGTTGATTACACAGAAGGCCTAGAAGGCGCACGCTTCTTTGTGAACAACCCGAACGCTACAACAACATGTGGTTGTGGCGCATCATTCAGCGTATAGCTTGAAAGATAGCTAGAGTTAAAAGACAGCTTTAGCTGAAAGCTACACAGAAGGTTGTAAATGCCGAACTTATGTTCGGCGTTTTTGTTTTTATATCTCCCAAATTTCTCTTCATAACAAAACTCGGTTCTGATCAAGGCTCTTGTTTTTCACGCAGCCTCAAAATTGCTAAGACATATTAAGCCATTGCTTTTAAAACCATTCCAACCCTCTATTTTGTCATTTTTAGTACACGGCATATTTTTTAAACTGTCGATAGCGTCCAACTTCGTTTGGTTTTGGTCTGTTAAGGTTACCTATGTGTATCAGGAAGTTGCACATGACAGTGTTAAGCCATTTAGCGCGTCTTAATCACATCGGACAAAAGGATTTGCTATGCCCACTCTATTTTCTAACTCACCACTTTTTCAGAAACTGAAACAGCCGTGGCTGGTGTCTCTGATTTTAGTGATGTTCTTGTCTATCTGGCTTGGTCTAGGAGTGGGGCAAGCAGAAGAATCACCAGAGAAAAAAGCGACAGAAATCCCGTTGGCCAAGGTCTCCTTTCAAACATTCACCTCATCACCCACCTTTAAAACCATTGACTTATACGGTCGTACGGCCCCCGACAGGCATGCTCGATTAGGGGCGGAAGTGGCGGGTAAGATTGTTCGCTTGAACGTTGTGAAGGGCGATGTGGTTAAAGCTGGGCAGGCCATTGCTCAAATAGATAAAGGTGATTTGGAAATACAGTTAGAGCGAGCATCGGCTTTATATCGTTTAAAGCAGAAAGAGTTCAAAGCGGCGCAGTCACTGAAGAAAAGAGGTCTGCAAGGTGAGATAGCTTATACCACCGCTGAGGCTTCGTTAACTGAAGCGAAAGCCATGATGCGCAATGCAGAATTGGCTTTAAAGAATACTGTTATTACCTCGCCTTTTTCGGGTGTAGTTCAAGATTTGATGGTCGAGTTGGGTGATTTTGTTGGTGTAGGCGACCCAGTCGCAGGTGTAATTGACCTAGATCCTCTGGTGATTGAAGCCGATGTCAGTGAGCGCCATATCCAACATCTGTTAGTCAATCAATCTGCTTTGGTCCGTTTGCTAGGAAGAGAAGAGGCGGAAGGGCGCTTGCGTTATGTGTCTCGAATTTCTTCGGCCTCAACCAATACTTTTCCAATCGAGATTGAAATCGATAATTCTGAAGGCCTATTACCCGCCGGTGTCAGCGCTGAAGTGAAACTCAACCTAGAAACAAGAGACGCAATCAAGGTGACACCTGCGATGTTGGCTTTGGATGAGGCTGGCAATCTTGGGGTCAAAACGTTGGTTTCAGTCGATGACTCACCCATCGTGAAGTTTGTTGGGATTCAGCTAGTGAAGGCAGAACAAGATGGTGTGTGGCTCACGGGTTTAGGTCAACGGGTCGATATCATCACCGTAGGGCAAGGGTTTGTGCGTGATGGTGATTCGGTGATTGCGGTCGAGCAAGGTGCTGAACTCTCAAACGTAACAACTGAGTAGGAGATAACTGATGTATTCAATTATTGATGCAGCTTTGTCTCGTGCTCGAACAATGCTCTCCCTTTTGGCGCTTATTCTGGTTGCAGGTGTTATTACCTATATCACGATACCCAAGGAGTCGAGCCCTGACATCACTATTCCGATTATCTACGTTTCAGTCGGGCACCAAGGGATCTCGCCAACTGATGCTGAACGTTTATTGGTTAGGCCTATAGAGCAAGAGCTGAGGTCGATTGAGGGCGTAAAAGAGATGACAGCCACTGCAGCGGAAGGTCATGCCTCTGTGGTTTTGGAGTTTAACGTTGGAGTCGATCTTACCAAAGCGATGGCGGATGTGCGTGATGCCGTTGATCTTGCCAAACCAAAGCTACCAGAAGACAGTGATGAACCAACCGTAAATGAAGTCACACTCGCTTCTGAGCAGCCAGTACTTTCTGTTGTGCTATTCGGTACTGTTCCTGAACGTACTATCGTACAAATTGCCCGAGAAGTGGGGGATAAACTCGAAAGCTATCGCCAGATATTAGAGGTCGATATTGCAGGTGATAGGGAAGATATCGTTGAAATCATCGTTGACCCTCTTTTAATGGAAAGTTACAGCCTAGATCAAGCGGATATCTACAACTTGATCGCTTTGAACAACCGAGTGGTTGCCGCGGGTTTTGTTGATACTGGCTATGGTCGTTTCTCGGTCAAGGTTCCTTCGGTGTTTAATTCCTTAAAGGATGTGCTTGAGCTACCTATTAAAGTGGATGGCAAACAGGTGGTCACTTTTGGCGATGTCGCTACAGTTCGCCGAGCGTTTAGAGACCCAGAGAGCTTTGCGCGTTTAGATGGTAAATCTGCGGTGGTGTTGGACATCAAGAAGCGCGCAGGTGAGAACATCATCGAAACCGTTGAGCTAGTCAAAGCCGTAATGGCTGGCGCTCAACAGCAAGCTGAATGGCCAAATAACCTGTTGGTTAAATACACCTGGGACGAATCTAAAGATGTGAAGATCATGCTTAATGATCTGCAAAACAATATCTTATCCGCCATTATTCTAGTCGTGATTGTGATTATCGCGATTCTTGGTGTGCGTACTGCGTTATTGGTGGGCATCTCAATTCCTGGATCATTCCTCACGGGTTTATTGGTTCTTTCTGTATTCGGGTTAACCGTTAATATCGTGGTGCTGTTTTCACTGATTATGGCGGTGGGGATGCTCGTCGATGGTGCGATTGTGGTGACCGAGTTTGCCGACCGGAGAATGCAAGAAGGGGAAGGGCGTAAAGCGGCCTATCGAGATGCAGCCAAACGAATGGCATGGCCAATAACGGCATCAACGGCTACAACCTTGGCGGCGTTTGCTCCACTTCTTTTTTGGCCGGATGTGACGGGCGAATTCATGAAGTTTCTGCCGCTCACTCTGATCGCTACCTTAACTGCTTCATTGATTATGGCGTTGTTATTTGTGCCTGTATTAGGCGGTTTGATCGGCAAACCGCAATACGTTTCGTCTCAGAGCCAAGCTCGAATGGTAGCTTTGCATAATGGTGATTTCTCACAGGCGACAGGCTTAACCAAGGCGTATTACCACACATTATCGATTGCGATTAAGCACCCATTTAAGATTCTGTTCAGTGCGATACTGCTCGCGGTTGCAGTTGGTTTCACGTATTCAAAAGCGGGGCTCGGTGCCGAGTTTTTCCCTGAAGTTGATCCGCCATTCTTTAACGTCAAAGTTCGCTCTCACGGTGATCTTTCTATTCAAGAAAAAGATGACATCATGCGTGATATTGAACAGATGATGTTGAATCATGATGAATTCGATACGGTTTATACGCGTACCGGTGGTGACGACCAGATTGGTTTGATCTCGATTACACCAGTCGATTGGCAATACCGCCGCAGTGTTAAGGCGATCATTGATGAGTTAAAGGTGCAAACCGATCAATACGCTGGTGTTGAGATTGAATACAAATTCCCAGATGCAGGGCCTCCAGTTGAAAATGACTTGGTGATTGAGCTGTCGGCTAAAACACCGGAGCAACTTAATCAGGCTGCAAAAATTGTGAGAAACTGGGCGGATGGTAATCAAGCACTGACTAATATCAGCGACACTGCGAGTAAAGATGGTATCGATTGGAAGGTGGATATCCGCCGAGACGATGCCGCCCGTTTTGCAGCAGACGCGACCTTGGTTGGCAACACCGTTCAGTTTGTCACTAACGGGCTAAAGATTGGTGATTACTTACCTGATGACTCATCAGAAGAGGTCGATATTTTGGTGCGTTACCCTAATGACAAGAGGGATATTGGACGCTTTGATCAGTTGAGAGTGAAAACGCCAGCAGGTTTAGTGCCTATCACCAACTTTGCCCAGATTGTTCCCGACCATAAACAGGACACGATTAAGCGCCTCGATGGAAAGCGTGTGGTGAACATCATGGCGGATATGGAAGAGGGCTATAATCTTGCGCTCGAACTGCCAAAGATCGAGCAAGCGTTAAGTGAATTGGGGCTGCCGAGTAGTGTTGAGTTTCGTATCCGTGGTCAAAACGAAGAACAAGAGAATTCGTCAGCCTTCTTACAAAGTGCTTTCTTGGCGGCTTTAGCGGTAATGGCTTTGATTCTGATTACTCAGTTCAACAGTTTCTATCAAGCGTTCTTAATTCTAAGTGCGGTGCTGTTCTCAACGGTTGGTGTGTTTGTTGGTTTGCTTATTTTCCAACGCCCGTTTGGCATCGTGATGTCTGGTATTGGAGTGATCGCACTTGCAGGGATAGTGGTGAACAACAACATCGTACTGATTGATACCTATAACCAGCTAATCAAAAGAGGCTTGGACAAGCGAGATGCGATTCTGAGAACCGGTGTTCAGCGTTTAAGGCCAGTAATGCTCACGACGGTCACAACCATTTTAGGTTTGATGCCGATGGTGTTAGAGATGAACATCGACCTGATTAATCAAAAGATAGAGTTTGGCGCGCCAAGTACACAATGGTGGTCACAGCTAGCGACTGCTATTGCAGGTGGACTGGCGTTTGCGACGGTATTGACCTTGGTACTGACACCATGCTTGTTAATGTTAGGTCGAGAAAAGAAACCTGAAAAATAACAGAACATTTGGATTTAACGAAAATAAAAAGAGCGCCTTGGTGGGCGCTCTTTTTTGTCTTAATAGTGATTAGGCTTTCAATCTAATTCGTCGCCAGCAACTGACCGTATCGCTCAAGGTTCTTCAATCGAATCTCTGAATTCGCAATGAAAGTAGCTTTTGCTTTACCGGTTAGCGACTTAGATTGAGGTAACTTCACGGTACGCGCATTCTTATGTACGCCATTAACTAAGAATTCATAGTGTAAGTGCGGACCAGTCACACGACCTGTACCACCCAAGGTACCAATGGTTTGGCCTTGTTTGACTCGTTGACCTGTTTTCACCATGCGTCGCTTCATGTGCAGGTATTTAGTGATATAGGTGTTGCTGTGGCGGATGAACACGTAATTACCATTAAATTGGTTGTAACCCGACTTCTGAACGATACCATCACCTGCTGCCCAGATAGGAGTGCCAACAGGAGCCGCGTAGTCAGTACCACGGTGGGCACGAACCTTGCCGGTGACTGGGTGTTTTCTGCGAGGGTTAAAGTTCGATGTCACGCGACGGAAATCGATCGGAGAGCGCAGGAAGGCCTTCTTCATTGCTCGACCATTTTCATCGAAGTAATTGCCGCTCTTGTCATCCAATACCGCGGTAAATGAATCACCTTGGTTTTTGAACACTGCCGCCATGATCTTGCCGCGACCAATCACTTCACCTTCAACTACCTTCTCTTGATACAAGATCTTGAAACTGTCGTTCTTACGAATATCCAACGCAAAGTCAATGTCCCAACCGAAGATCCCCGCCAATTCCATAATCTGGTTTGCAGTTAGGCCTGCACTGACACCAGCATTCCAGAAGTTAGACGTGATGTTGGCTTCAGCATAATTGTATTGGTAGGCAACCTCTTTCTTGTCGAAGCTAGAAGAAAATGAATCGCCAGATTTAGTGATCTTGAAGCTTTCAAATGCACTAAGTTGGCGTTTTAACTGAATAAGGTCGTTGTTTTCATCAAAGCCGAATTGCAATACATCGCCAGGTCTTAGGTTAGACAGCTGTTTCTTAATATCATTATTGGTATTGAGTAGCGTGATTAACAGGCGGTATGAGAGGCCAATACGTTCGAATAAAACAGAGGTGCTTTCGCCAGAACGAACGGTGTATTTTTCCCAATTGAGTACTGCCGTTGGTGGTGCGTCACTTGAGTTAACCAGCGCAGATGCATCGATAGTCAATGGATAATGTTTTCCCACGACCAAAGCACCCGAATCGTCACGTAAACTGTTGACGTCGGGGAGTAAGAAAATCGCGACGAAAATTACGGCACTAAAAAATGCGATAAAAGCCCGGTGCAAAATAGGAAGGCGTGCAAAAATAGACAACATGTTCCGGTTCGTTCTGTAAATATTATGAAAATCGACGACGGAATAGTGTAACTGGTTTCAAAATACATCGCTATTCAAGTAAGATGTCTAATTAATGTATTTTTGCCAAATCTGTGGGAGTGAACAAGAATGGCGAGTATTGAAGCTGCACTAGCCGAGATCAAACGTGGCGTAGAAGAACTGATTCCAGAAGACGAACTGATTGCTAAATTAAAAGAAGGTCGTCCTTTACGCATTAAGCTGGGTGCCGATCCAACAGCTCCAGATATCCACCTAGGCCATACGGTTATCTTTAACAAGCTTCGTGCTTTCCAAGAGCTTGGTCATGAAGTGACATTCCTTATCGGTGATTTCACTGCAATGGTTGGTGATCCATCAGGTAAAAACTCAACGCGTCCACCACTAAGCCGTGAAGACGTATTGAAGAATGCTGAAACTTACAAAGAGCAAGTATTCAAGATTCTAGACCCTGCGAAAACGCAAATTCGTTTCAACTCTGAGTGGCTATCTGAGCTTGGTGCTGAAGGCATGATTCGTCTTGCTTCTAACCAAACTGTTGCTCGTATGCTTGAGCGTGATGACTTCAAAAAACGTTACGCTGGTGGTCAACCGATCGCAATCCACGAATTCATGTACCCACTTCTACAAGGTCACGACTCTGTTGCACTAGAGAGCGACGTTGAGCTTGGCGGTACTGACCAGAAGTTTAACCTTCTAATGGGTCGTGAACTGCAAAAAGCAGCAGGTCAAAAACCACAAGCGGTACTGATGATGCCACTACTTGTTGGTCTAGACGGCGTTAAGAAGATGTCTAAGTCTGCGCACAACTACATCGGTATCAGCGAAGCACCAAGCGAGATGTTTGGTAAGATCATGTCTATCTCTGACGATCTAATGTGGAGCTACTACGAGCTACTGTCTTTCCGTCCACTTGAAGAAGTTGCGGAACTGAAAGCTGGCGTTGATGCAGGTAAAAACCCGCGTGACGTGAAAGTACTTCTAGCGAAAGAGATCATTGCTCGTTTCCACTCTGAAGCGGATGCTGATGCAGCTGAACAAGAGTTCGTTAACCGTTTTGCTAAGAACCAAGTGCCAGATGATATGCCTGAATTCGAATTCGAAGCTGGCCTACCAATTGCTAACGTTCTAAAAGAAGCGGGTCTAGTAAACTCGACTTCTGATGCGATGCGTATGATCAAGCAAGGCGCAGCTAAGCTTGAAGGCGAGAAGATTGAAGACAGCAAATTCGTACCTGAAGCTGGTACTGCGGTTTACCAAGTTGGTAAGCGCAAGTTTGCTCGTATTACTATCAAGTAATAACGCTCATCAATAATTGAACCAAAGGCATCTACGGATGCCTTTTTTATTGACCTCTATTTATTGACAGGAATTTGACGAAGTTTTTGAACGGCTATTGCTACACTATGCGCGCTGTCAAATTGACAGTAATTCTGGAGATTTTTATGAACAATACCGACCATCCTCCTAGTTTGAATGGAGAAGAGTAACCTGTCTCGGTATTGATCTATTGTCCTGCCGTTCAGGTAGGGTATCTTTGTTTTTCCCCCTCATTCTTTTCCACACTCTAGATTCTAACAAGTAGACACACCAGTAGTTTTCAGCTTTTGGTGCGCCTAGTTATACGTTCTTGGTGCGCTTGGCTACATCCTCTTGGTGTAAACGTTATATGCCCTTGGTGTATTCGCTATTGGCTATTTGTTTTGATGGTCGTTACCTTTGCCAATCGGGAGATTCGCCATGACGGTAATGAACAACACTTTTTTATCTATTGAAGCTCTGTACTCAGAGCAAGACATCCAAGCTGTATCGAATGCATTTCAACAATACGGACGTGAGCAACAAGTTAACCTTTTGAACCGCATGCCACTTGAAGATGCGGTGATAGTACTTGGGCAATGTTCTCTTAGTACGATTCAGACTTTACTTAGTGAGCTAGAAGAGCAGGGCTTTGAGAAGCGCTCTCGACATCTAGCTCACCAACTAGGGCTGATCTACTCAGAGGTTGAACCTCAACAGGGCTATCTCTCTACAGGGGTGATGAGCCACGTTAGGCAGCGCATCGGTTGGATTATTGCCTTAGCATTACTAGGTATCGTTTCTGGGCTTATCATCGCTCAGTATGACGACATCCTTAGCCAGTTAGTACTTCTAGCTATTTATATGCCGGTAATCGCCGCTGCGGGTGGTAACACAGGAACACAAGCTGCGACTCTAGTGATTAGAGCCTTAGCCACCGGCGAGTTGAAGAAGCGCCAATGGGCTAACGTTTTATGGAAAGAGTTTAGAGTTGCTATTTGCTTAGCTCTGGCAATTGCAGTGGTAATGATTGGTCGTATTTTGCTGTTTAGCGAAAACCAATCAACAGGCGGTTATGACATCAACATGCTTGCACTAGCGATTGCCGTAGCCCTATTTATTCAGGTGACGATATCTACAGTGCTCGGTGGTGGGTTACCGATCGTTGCTAGGCTATTCAAGCTAGATCCGGCTGTGTTAGTGAGCCCAGTACTTGCATCGATAGTCGATATATCAGGAATGTGGATCTATTTCACGGTCGTGAATTCATTCCTCGGTATCGCTTAGTTCCTATAAAAATAGGTACCTATAAAAATAACTAAAAACACCTTAGAAACAAAAATGGCGCTGAAGATTCAAGATCTTCAGCGCCATTTTATTGTTTAATTGACCGCTTACAAGAAGCTAGCCGCTACTGAGTTTTGCCCTGTGTTTGGCTAAACTCGACCACATCTTTGTAGAAAGCGCGTTCGAACTGAGTGATCGGTGCTTCCACTGGTTTGTCTGGGTCTTGTTCTTCAGGGAAGTAATCACGGACAAACTGTACAAACAGAGAGTTTGGTTTTCCTGATTTATCTAAACCAAACCCCGCCATGTTGTAACTGCCGTATAGAGAACCACTTTTTGCGATAATGTTGCCTTGAATCGGTGCTTTTCTCATGCTTTGACGGTATTTGAGCGTTCCATTTGTGCCAGATGTAGGCATAGCCTCAATCAGGTTGAGCTGTTTGTTGTTCTCCCAGATGTAACGCAGAACTTGCACCATGGTCTGCGACTTCATTCGGTTATTTCTAGATAACCCTGAACCATCGACTAACTGCGCTTTGCTGAGATCGATGTTGGCCTTAGTCAGTAAGATCTGCTTTATCGCTTCAGTACCGTTATTGAAGCTACCCGGTTGAACATAAAACGTCGCACCCAGAGTTTTGGTTAGGTTGTCTGCGATAAGGTTATCCGATTTCTTGAGCATGATATCAAGCAGTTCAGGAAGCTTTTCTGAGTTGTGACTAGCGACCAGTGTGGTTTTGTCTGCTCTCGCTTTTTTACCAATAATCACATCACCTTTTACTTCTATTTTCAGTTCTTTGAGAAGCGATGTAACGACTTGATAAGTGTAAAGCTCTGGATTTTGAATCGCGAACTTGAGTGGCAGTGGTTTCTTGCGCTCAACCAAGCAACCAGAGAGCTTGTAAGCGTTGTCAGGGGTAGTAATGAGCTCTAAGTCGCATTGTGTAGCCTTTTGCCCTGAGTGCGTTACGGTGGCAGCGGTGGTTGTCACGTCTATTGGATAATGCGCAGGGATATATACGCGCGTTGTCCCGTTATCTTTTGTATAAATAGAGGCTTGTGCACAGTTGCTGTCTAATGTCATCGCGCTGGAAGGCGCGCTGTAACAAACACCTAAAATATCCCAAGGCCAACCAACGGCACGTTGATAGCCGGTATAAGCCGAGTTATCCAGGTATAAGTTGCCTTCGATGGTTCTAGATTGAGACTTAGCGTATTGAGCTAAAAGGCTTTTTAGATTTTCTCGTTGTAGTGTTGGGTCACCGCTGAATGAGATCACAACATCCCTATTAGAACGGGCAATACTGGTTGTGTAGTGAAAGTCATCTCCTAACTCCAATTTAGCCGCTAAAGCTGTAACCAGTTTTAAAGTGCTGGCTGGTGGATAAAAGCCATCACTGTTGGTATTTATTTTATTTGAACTGCCACTTAATGACTCTAAGATTAGACTTGTGCTACTGCCATCGGGCAGCTTATCTAAAGGGGCGTATGCGAAAGCGTTAATCGAGAAAACGCTAATGGAAAAACTACATAGAAGTAGAGTAGGTAGAAGGCGCATAGAAGATTTTCTTGGATGGCTGATTTTTTCAGTATACAGATATAAAAAATGCCCGCTAGATAGCGGGCATTTTGATTCTCAATTAACTAATTAATCAATTAGATAATCAGAATTAGAAGTCGTAACGTAGACCTAGAGCGATTTCGTCTTCAGCGTCAGCAGAGCTTGCTGTGCCGTTAAATAGTTTGTTAGTAGTACCGATCGTGTCACCTTCAGAGATTAGGTTGAAGTTGTACGATACGTAACCACGGAAGTTAGGCTTGAAGTAGTACGTTGCGTCGATTGCGATGTTGTCTGCAGACGTTTCGCTATCAGTTTCAGCGTTGTTGTACGTAGTTGAGAATACAGTTTGGCCTAGAGTGTATGCCGCTGCTAATTCGTAACCAGTGTAGTCTACAGAGTCGTTAGAGTTAAGACCTGTAGTTTGCTTTTCACCATCTGTGAATACACCTGCGAAGTACAGATCAGAGATAGCGTAAGAAGCTGAAAGCATGTACTCGTTAGATTGGTCTTGGTCTGCGTAACCAGCACCTAGCTTAACGCCAGTTTCGCCGATTGCGTAGATAGCAGATAGAGAGTAGCCGTCTTTTCCGTTGTCAGTGAACTCACCGTTAGTTTCTGAACGGTCAGCAAAACGGTAGCTTGCTTTTAGGCCTAGGTCTTGGAATTGACCTTTGTAAGAAAGCATGTTGTCTGAACGATCAGCTACAGCGATCTTGTCTGCAGCAGAGTTACCGTGGTAAGCCATGATATCTGTGAAGTCAGTGATTACACCTAGAGCACCTTCGTTTTTACCGTAAGTTACTTCACCGAATGTACCGCCTAGACCAGCGTATGTGTAACGGTTAGTGATGCTGTCGCTGTTGCTGTCAGTAGCGCCACCGTTTTCAGCAGTTGTGAATTCGCCTTCGTAGAAACCAACACCGTATAGGCCGTCTTGGATTTCAACTTTACCTAGGAAGTTAAGACGGATACGTGTTTTGTCTTCAGCTTTTCCATCTTGCATAGATAGACGAGCTTCAGCACGGCCGCCCATTTCAACAGAGTTACCGTCTTGGTTGTATAGTTCTGCCGCGTTAGCGCCAGTAGCAAGAGCTGCAGCAGATACAGCAAGCGCGATCATAGTCTTGTTCATGTTATTAATTCCTAATTACTGTCCATAAAGGTATTTATCAAGGATTTGAATCCTTTTTGTGTATTGCTCGTATTAATCAAGCTTCATAATCATGCTTAGAACAAAAGCGTGAAACTTGCCAGAGCAATTCATGGGGTACTTTTTACCTCTAAAGTTCCATTACCAGTTAGTAAAATGATATCAATAAAAATACTGAACACTGTTTTATTATATTTTCTGTTATTTAAGTGTTTGTTTTTAATTTGTTTTTATAAAAGTGTGATCTGTGTTTATTTGGTTTGTTTTTGTTTTTTTTAGGTATTTTATCGCTGACTTATTGATGGGTAGGTTATTATTCATTTTTGTGATGTCTGTAATTTAGACCTAGATAAAGCTTTTATAACGCAAAGTGGAATAAAGGTGATTTAGCTATCAAGTTTGTTTACACTAAGCCAAATCGTTTTGTTTCTATCACCCAATAAATATGTTGGGTGGATTTATGTTGGCCAAAGAAAGCTTTGGCATAGAGGTAAAAAATGGAAAAGGTTCCAATGACAGTACGTGGCGCTCAGCAGCTACGTGATGAATTAGATCGCCTACTTAAGCTGCGCCCTATTATTTCAGCAGCTATTGGTGAAGCACGTGAACTAGGTGACTTGAAAGAGAACGCAGAATACCACGCAGCTCGTGAAGAGCAGGGTATCTGTGAAGCTCAAATTCGAGATATCGAATACAAGCTATCACTTGCTCAGATCATCGATGTAACTCAGATGGATAACACAGGTAAGATTATCTTCGGTACGACAGTGACTTTGATTGATGTGGATACGGATGAAGAATTCCGCTACCAAATCGTTTCTGAAGACGAAGCTGACATCAAGACTGGCCGTATTTCTGTGAAATCACCAATTGCTCGTGGTCTTATCGGTAAGATGGAAGGCGACGAAGTCATGATCTCTACCCCAGGTGGTGACAAAGACTTCGAGATCGACAAAGTAGAATATATCTAATTGAATTTTCTTTGTTTCTAATAAGTAAAAAGGTCGCTTAATGCGACCTTTTTCGTTTCTCACGCTACACTAAAAGATAAGCGCAGTGGCTTTCTCTTGGTGAAGTTAGCTTACTATTAAGCTCTTATTTACGTGGAATCTCGATTTTACGTGCTTCTGACTGACGGAACAGCACTAGAACTTTACCGATAGTCTGTACTTTCTCAGCTTTAGTTTCACGTACAATTGCATCGATAATCAGTTGCTTAGTCTCACGGTCTTCTGATGCAACTTTAATCTTGATCAGTTCGTGGTGGTCTAGAGCTAATTCGATTTCCGCTAGAACAGCTTCAGTAAGTCCATTTGCGCCCATTAGCACAACAGGTTTTAAACTGTGAGCTAGGCCCTTTAGATGCTGCTTTTGTTTGGTACTTAGGTTCATTACGCGGCCAATTTTCTTTACTATTAGGGTTGAAAAAACCTATTTTAACGCCATCTAAAGCTGAAGACTATAATTTATTCAGCAATTAGTACTTTCCTCCAATTTAGGTATCCAATGAGCAAACAGAAACACTCGGCCAGTTCAGGCCGTTGGTTGAAGGAACACTTCGACGACAAGTACGCAAACGAAGCAAGAAAGAAAGGCTATCGTTCACGTGCTTATTTCAAAATGGAAGAGATTCAAACGAAAGATAAATTGCTGTCTCCTGGGATGACCATTGTGGATTTAGGTGCAGCGCCTGGCGGTTGGTCTCAATATGCTGCTAAGATTGTTGGAGACAACGGACAAATCATTGCGTGTGACTTGTTACCGATGGATCCGATTGCTGGCGTTAGCTTCTTACAAGGCGATTTTCGTGAAGACGCTGTGCTAGAAGCTCTATTGGAACGTATACAACCAAATATGGTTGATGTAGTGATGTCAGATATGGCGCCTAATATAGCAGGCAACAATTCTGTGGATCAGCCAAGAGCTATGTATTTAGTTGAATTAGCTTTGGATATGTGTCGACAAGTTCTAGCTACCAATGGTAGTTTTGTTGTAAAAGTATTCCAAGGCGAAGGCTTTGACCAATATGTTAAAGACGTCCGTGAGATGTTTAAAACAGTCAAAGTTAGAAAACCCGACTCTTCTCGTGCTCGATCTCGTGAAGTGTTCATCGTAGCCACTGGTTACAAAGGTTAACGATTCTCTTCCAAGAGTGAGAGTTAACAACATGGCTACAGGTTACAAACTGTAGTACCCTACCTTTAATTACAATTAGTTATCGAGAGGCTTACACCTTGAGTGACATGGCAAAAAATTTAATTCTGTGGCTTGTTATCGCGGTAGTGTTGATGTCGGTATTCCAGAGCTTCGGCCCTGGGGAAAGTAACGGCAGAGCAGTAGATTACACCACGTTTGTACAGGAAGTTGGCCAAGGCCAGATTCAAGACGCACAGTTCAATAACAGCGAAATTACTTTCACACGTCGTGGCGGTGGTTCTAAGTATGTAACTTACATGCCTGTTTATGATCAAAAGCTACTTGATGACTTAATTAATCAAAACGTAAAAGTTCAGGGTACACCACCTGAAGAGCAGAGCCTGCTTGGCACTATCTTCATCTCTTGGTTCCCAATGATCTTACTGATTGGTGTGTGGATTTTCTTCATGCGTCAAATGCAAGGTGGTGGCGGCGGTAAAGGCGCTATGTCTTTCGGTAAGAGTAAAGCTCGAATGATGAGCGAAGAACAAATCAAAACGTTGTTTGCGGATGTTGCTGGTTGTGACGAAGCAAAAGAAGACGTGAAAGAGCTTGTTGATTACCTTCGTGACCCAAGTCGTTTCCAAAAACTGGGTGGTAAGATCCCGACAGGTATCCTGTTGGTTGGTCCTCCAGGTACTGGTAAGACACTGCTTGCAAAAGCGATTGCTGGTGAAGCGAAAGTACCGTTCTTTACAATTTCAGGTTCTGACTTCGTTGAAATGTTTGTTGGTGTTGGTGCATCTCGTGTACGTGACATGTTCGAACAAGCGAAGAAAGCAGCACCTTGTATCATCTTTATCGATGAAATCGATGCGGTAGGTCGTCAACGTGGCGCTGGTGTTGGTGGTGGTCACGATGAGCGTGAACAAACACTAAACCAAATGTTGGTTGAGATGGATGGTTTCGAAGGTAACGAAGGTATCATTGTTATCGCCGCAACTAACCGTCCAGACGTGCTAGACCCAGCACTACTTCGTCCAGGCCGTTTCGACCGTCAAGTTGTGGTTGGTCTGCCTGATGTACGTGGTCGTGAACAGATTCTTAAAGTACACATGCGTAAAGTTCCACTATCTGGCGATGTTGAACCATCTCTGATTGCTCGTGGTACTCCAGGTTTCTCTGGTGCAGACCTGGCAAACCTTGTGAACGAAGCGGCTCTATTTGCTGCTCGTGGTAACAAGCGCAATGTCTCTATGGTTGAGTTTGAACTTGCAAAAGATAAGATCATGATGGGTGCAGAGCGCCGTTCAATGGTTATGTCTGAAGAAGTGAAAGAGTCAACGGCTTACCATGAAGCGGGTCACGCGATTGTTGGTCGCTTGGTACCGGAACACGATCCAGTGTACAAGGTATCAATCATTCCACGTGGTCGTGCACTTGGTGTGACAATGTACTTACCTGAGCAAGATCGTGTAAGTATGTCTCGTCAACATCTAGAATCAATGATTTCTAGCTTGTACGGTGGTCGTCTTGCTGAAGAGCTTATCTACGGTAAAGACAAAGTGTCGACGGGTGCATCTAACGATATCGAACGTGCAACTGATATTGCTCGTAAGATGGTAACGCAGTGGGGCTTCTCTGAAAAACTGGGTCCTCTTCTTTATGCTGAAGAAGAAGGTGAAGTTTTCCTAGGTCGCGGCATGAGCCAAGCTAAGCATGTTTCTGATGACACGACTAAGCTTATCGATGAAGAGATTCGTATCCTTATCGACCGTAACTACGATAGAGCTAAGAAGATTCTTGAAGATAACATGGATATCATGCATTCGATGAAAGACGCTCTAATGAAGTTCGAAACGATCGATGCAGGTCAAATTGATGACTTGATGGAGCGTAAGCAAGAGATTCGTGATCCAGCTGGTTGGGGGGAGCAGGTAAAAGCTGAACCTACAAAGGAAGAAGCAACACCTGAAGCTAAGGCAGAAGAAGCTAAAGCGGAACCTAAAGCTGAAGAGTCAAAAGTTGAAGAAGTTAAATCTGAAACAGATGATGCTCAAAACAAAGATTCTTAATCGCTAAGTTATCAATTAAAACCCTGAGTACGCTCAGGGTTTTTCTGTTTATAGCCTATGGTGTTTTTCCCTTTAAGATCGGCTTTCCATGATATTAAAAGCAAATAATAAAACTCTCGTGTTAGATCGCCCACATGTGATGGGTATCCTCAATGTCACCCCTGACTCTTTCTCTGACGGTGGGAAATTTAACTCACTTGATAATGCCTTACAGCAAGCTGAACGCATGGTTCAAGCGGGCGTTAGCATTATCGATATTGGTGGTGAGTCAACTCGACCTGGCGCTCCTGATGTTTCGTTAGAAGAGGAGCTTGCCCGTGTCATTCCTGCTATTAAAGCCATTCGTGCCAAGTTTGATGTGTGGATCTCGATAGATACCAGTAAAGCGGAAGTGATGCGCCAAGCTGTTGAAGCGGGCGCTGATTTGATCAATGATGTGCGCGCTTTGCAAGAGCCTGGAGCATTACAAGTCGCCGCTGATGCTAATGTTCCGATTTGTCTGATGCACATGAAAGGCCAGCCGAGAACCATGCAAACTAACCCAAGTTATGATGATGTTCTTCAGGATGTAGAAGCATTCTTGCAAGAAAGGGTAGAAGCATGTGAGGCGGTTGGCATCTCAAAAGAACAGCTGATTCTAGACCCAGGTTTTGGTTTTGGTAAAACCATCGAGCACAATTACCACCTATTAGCGCACCTTGAGAAGTTTCATACGTTGGGCTTGCCTGTCTTGGCGGGAATGTCGAGAAAATCGATGATCTTTAAGCTACTAGACAAGGCGCCTGCAGACTGCATGGTAGCAAGCGTGACTTGCGCGACCATCGCAGCAATGAAAGGTGCACAAATTATTCGCGTTCACGATGTCGAAGATACATTGGAAGCGATGAAGATAATCGAAGTGATGAATAACAATCACTAATCATAATTAAGGAAATCAACATGTCTGATAAAAGACGTTACTTCGGCACAGATGGTGTGCGTGGCAAAGTAGGCCAGTACCCGATTACACCTGATTTTGTTCTGAAGCTTGGCTGGGCTGCGGGTCGTGTTCTTGCAAAGCAGGGCACAAAGAAAGTGATCATTGGTAAAGATACTCGTATCTCTGGCTACATGCTTGAATCAGCTTTAGAAGCAGGCCTTGCTGCTGCTGGCCTTCAAGCTACATTTACGGGACCAATGCCAACACCTGCGGTTGCATACCTAACACAGACATTCCGCGCAGAAGCAGGGATTGTTATCTCTGCATCTCATAACCCTTATTACGATAACGGCATCAAGTTTTTCTCTTCTGAAGGTACAAAACTTCCAGACGATATCGAGCTAGCAATTGAAGCTGAGCTTGATAAAGACATTGAGTGTGTTGATTCTTCTGAGCTAGGTAAAGCTGTACGTTTAAACGATGCGGCTGGTCGTTACATTGAATTCTGTAAGAGCACGTTCCCAAACCAGATGACGCTTGCTGGTATGAAGATTGTTGTCGATTGTGCGCACGGTGCAACTTATCATATCGCTCCTGCGGTATTTAAAGAGTTGGGCGCTGAAGTGATTGCTATGGGCGTTGAGCCAAACGGCACGAACATCAACCACGAAGTTGGCGCAACCGATGTGCGCGCTCTGCAAGCTAAAGTGGTTGAAGAGAAAGCTGCGCTAGGCCTTGGCTTTGATGGCGACGGTGATCGTATCATCATGGTCGACGAGCTAGGCAACAAAGTTGATGGTGACCAAATCGCTTACATCATTGCACGTGATGCATTGCGTCGTGGTGAGCTGAAAGGTGGTGTTGTTGGTACACTAATGACCAACCTTGGTATGGAAAACGGCCTTAAGCAGCTAGGTATTCCATTTGTGCGTGCCGCTGTTGGTGACCGTTACGTGATGGAGCAGCTTTTGGCTAAAGGCTGGAAGATCGGTGCTGAAAACTCGGGTCACGTTATCCTATTAGATAAAGTGACAACCGGTGATGCGATCGTTGCTGCACTGCAAGTTTTGGCTTCGGTTGTAGACAGTGAAATGACACTGAACGAGCTTTCGCAAGGTATGACTCTATACCCTCAGGTTCTGGAAAACGTTCGTTTCAGCGGTGATTCAAATCCACTAGAAGCAGAAGCGGTGAAAGCTGCGGTAGTTGAAGTAGAAGCTGAGCTTGGTGAAAAAGGTCGTGTGCTATTACGTAAATCTGGTACTGAGCCATTGCTGCGTGTGATGGTTGAAGGTGAAGATGCCGATCTTGTTCAAGCATCTGCACTTAAGATTGCTGATGCAGTAAAAGCAAACTGCTAATTTAACCTTTTACTGAATAGGTGCAGTGAGTAGCGCCTGTGATCTGAAGTGATTGACTTATATAACGGTCAAGAGATATAACGGTCAAAAGAGACGTAAATGAGTTTTGTGTCGCTTTTGACCTTTTTTTGACCATTCACTTGGTAAAGGCTTATTTTTTAGCAAATTCTCCTTGTCAGCCATCGTCGCATTCGCTAGTATTGCTCGGCCTTCAGTTAGGAGGTCGCTAGCCTTGTTCTTAAAAATAGTTTTTTGAACGGCGCTGGCTCAACAATTAGGAACATAGGTGGAAAAATGTTTACAGTTCTACTTGTGATTTACCTGTTGGCAGCGCTTGGTGTAATTGGCCTAGTGTTGATTCAACAAGGTAAAGGCGCAGATATGGGAGCCTCTTTCGGTGCTGGCGCTTCAAACACTGTGTTTGGTGCTGGTGGCTCAGGAAATTTCCTTACCCGAATGACTGCAATTTTTGCAACTACATTTTTTATCCTTAGCTTAGTGCTTGGTAATATGTCTACACATAAGACTGAGTCACAGTGGATTGATCCGACTCAAGGTCAGGTAATTCAACAAGCTGATGATGCAGTGAGTGAAGTTCCATCGCAAGGCGATGAAATTCCACAATAATCTGTAAAGATTTGATGCCGAGATGGTGAAATTGGTAGACACGCTAGCATGAGGTGCTAGTGCCTTAGGGTGTGAGGGTTCGAGTCCCTCTCTCGGCACCATGTTTACAAACTTGTAAAACATCTTGTTGGGCGTATAATGCTCGCAAGTCGGACGCGGGATGGAGCAGCTTGGTAGCTCGTCGGGCTCATAACCCGAAGGTCGTCGGTTCAAATCCGGCTCCCGCAACCAATTTTAATGCTATTATATAGCTTGTATTGGTAGCAAGTTTGCACAGTGTGAACCTCACTGTGAGTTAAGTGCGATATCCAATGTGATGACACTTAGCATATAAGGGTCCAGCAACAAAAACCCCGGCTTATACGGGGTTTTTTGTTATCTAAGCATTTGTAAATGTATTTAGATAATGTTTGCTTGGAATTTAAATTGGGCTTTGAGCCCTTTTTTTGTTTCTGGAGTGGTTAAATGACTGGTTTAGAAAGACAACTTACTGAAATGCTTGACGCTCCAGTAGCAGCATCAGGTTATGAGTTAGTTGGATTAGAATTTATTCGTGCTGGTGAGCACTCAACGCTACGTATTTACATCGATTCACCAAACGGTATCAATGTAGATGATTGCGCTGAAGTTAGTCACCAAGTAAGTGCCGTAATGGACGTTGAAGATCCAATTTCAGTGGCTTATAACCTTGAAGTGTCTTCACCAGGTTTAGAGAGACCACTGTTCAAAGCAGAGCATTACCAACAATTTATTGGTCACGAGGTAAGCATCGTTTTGAAAATGGCTGTCGGCAACCGTCGTAAATGGAAAGGTGATATCCAATCTATTGAAGGCGAGACAGTAAAAGTATTGGTTGAAGGACAAGAAGAAGAATTCGTCCTGAGCAATATTGCGAAAGCGAACCTGATCCCTAAATTTTAGTTCTCCTAGAGAGAAGAGCTTAAGAGGCTAGATTAATGAACAAAGAAATTTTGGCGGTAGTAGAAGCTGTTTCTAACGAGAAAGCAGTTCCTCGTGAGCGTATTTTTGAAGCGCTTGAAATCGCGCTTGCAACAGCAACTAAAAAGAAAAGCGAACTAGAAATTGAAGTTCGTGTTGAAATCGACCGTAAAACGGGTGATTTCGAAACTTTCCGTCGCTGGGAAGCTGTTGAAGAAGTTGAATTCCCAACGAAAGAGATCTCTCTTGAAGCTGCAAAGTACGATGATCCAGAGATCGAACTTGGCGGTTTCATTGAAGACGACATCGAATCAGTTACATTTGACCGTATTACGACTCAAACAGCTAAGCAAGTTATCGTACAGAAAGTACGTGAAGCTGAGCGTGCTCAAATCGTTGAACAGTTCATCGACAACGAAGGTGAGCTAGTAACGGGTGTTGTTAAGAAAGTTAACCGTGACACTATTATCCTAGACCTAGGTAACAACGCTGAAGCGGTAATCCTTCGTGATGACCAACTTCCTCGTGAAAACTTCCGTCCAGGTGACCGTGTTCGTGGTCTTCTATACGCAGTTAAGCCTGAAGCTCGTGGTTTCCAGCTATTCATTACTCGCTCTAAGCCTGAAATGCTTGCTGAACTATTCCGCGTTGAAGTACCTGAAATTGGCGAAGAGCTAATTGAACTTAAAGGTGCTGCACGTGACGCTGGTTCTCGTGCTAAAATCGCTGTGAAAACAAACGACAAGCGTATTGACCCTGTTGGTGCGTGTGTTGGTATGCGTGGTGCACGTGTACAAGCTGTTTCTGGTGAACTTGGCGGCGAGCGTATCGATATCGTACTTTGGGACGATAACCCGGCTCAGTTCGTAATCAACGCAATGGCTCCTGCTGACGTTGCTTCTATCATTGTTGATGAAGATGCACACTCTATGGATATCGCTGTTGAAGCGGATAACCTAGCACAAGCTATCGGCCGTAGCGGTCAAAACGTACGTCTAGCATCTCAACTGACTGGTTGGGAACTGAATGTAATGACGGTTGAAGATCTTCAGAAGAAACACCAAGAAGAAGCCGTTGCTTCTATTGAAAACTTCATGAAGCACCTAGACATCGAAGAAGACTTTGCTCAACTGCTTGTTGAAGAAGGTTTCTCTACACTAGAAGAAGTGGCTTACGTACCAGTAAACGAACTTCTTGAAGTAGATGGCCTAGACGAAGGCATCGTTGAAGAACTTCGTAGCCGTGCTAAAGATGCACTAACGACTCTAGCACTAGCGAAAGAAGAAACTTTCGACGGTGTTGAGCCTG
The DNA here is from genome assembly GCF_022397915.1 of Vibrio sp. Isolate34. Lineage (GTDB taxonomy): Bacteria > Pseudomonadota > Gammaproteobacteria > Enterobacterales > Vibrionaceae > Vibrio. Next base: position 44,422 of record NZ_JAKEUO010000002.1, read on the forward strand.
CTGAAGACTTGCTAGCTCTTGAAGGCCTAGAACGTGAAATGGCTTACAAACTGGCAGCTAAAGGCGTGGCAACATTGGAAGACCTAGCTGACCAAGGCGTTGATGAACTAGAAGGCATTGAAGACCTAACTGCAGAGCGTGCGGGCGAGCTAATTATGGCTGCGCGTAACATCTGTTGGTTCGGCGACGAAGAATAATTCAGCAAGGAGAGAAAGCGGTATGACACAATTAACAGTTAAAGCTCTGAGTGAAGAGATTGGTACGCCAGTTGACCGCTTAATTGAACAACTTGCTGATGCAGGCATGAAGAAATCAGGGTCGGATCAAGTAACTGATTCAGAGAAGCAAACATTGCTAACGCACCTTAAAAAGGAGCATGGCGATACTTCTGGTGAAGCAGAGCCGACTCGTTTAACTCTTCAACGCAAGACCCGCAGCACGCTAAGTGTTGCCGCTGGAGGCGGTAAGAGTAAGGATGTTCAAGTAGAGGTACGTAAAAAACGTACTTACGTGAAGCGCAGCGCTATTGAAGACGAAGCGAAACGTGAAGCTGAGGATGCAGCATCACGTGAAGCGGAAGAGAAAGCACGTCAAGAAGCTGAAGAGCTTGCGAAACGTGAAGCTGCAGAGAAAGCACAGCGCGAAGCTGATGAGAAAGCAAAACGTGAAGCGGATGCAAAACGTGATGCTGAAGAAAAAGCTCAACGCGCACAAGCTGAAAAGGCTAAAAAAGACATGAATTCAAAAAATGCAGACGCTAACGCACAAGCGAAAAAAGAAGCGGATGAACTAAAAGCTCGTCAAGAGCAAGAAGCAACTCGTAAAGCCGAAGCTGAAGCAGCTAAGCTTGTAGAGGAAGCTCGTAAGCTAGCTGAAGAAAACGAAGCTCGCTGGACTGAAGAAGAGAAGAAGAAGAAAGAACAAGAGAAGTCTGCGGACTACCACGTGACTACTTCTACTTACGCGCGTGAAGCTGAAGATGCAGCGGATCAGAAAGAAGAAAAAGCGCCTCGTCGTCGTAAAAAGAAAGCAGCTCCAGCTAACCAACCTGGCAACAACCGTGGTGGTCGTAACCAACGTGGCCGTGGCGCTAAAGGTAAGCTTGCGAAACCAACTTCAATGCAGCAAGGCTTCGATAAGTCAGCAACTGTTGCTAAGTCTGACGTTGCTATCGGCGAGACAATCGTTGTTTCTGAACTGGCTAGCAAAATGTCAGTTAAAGCAACTGAAGTTATCAAAGTAATGATGAAGATGGGCGCTATGGCGACTATCAACCAAGTGATCGACCAAGAAACAGCACAACTTGTTGCTGAAGAAATGGGTCACAAGGTAATCCTACGTAAAGAAAACGAACTCGAAGAAGCAGTACTAGCTGACCGTGATAGCGATGCAATTGCTGAAGGTCGTGCTCCTGTTGTTACTATCATGGGTCACGTTGACCACGGTAAAACTTCAACACTGGATTACATTCGTAAAGCACACGTTGCTTCTGGCGAAGCTGGCGGTATCACGCAGCACATCGGTGCTTACCACGTAGATACTGACAACGGCATGATCACTTTCCTTGATACTCCTGGACACGCGGCGTTTACAGCTATGCGTGCTCGTGGTGCTCAAGCGACAGATATCGTTGTACTAGTAGTTGCAGCAGATGATGGCGTAATGCCACAAACAATCGAAGCAATCCAGCACGCGAAAGCGGCAGGCGTTCCTCTGATTGTTGCTGTGAACAAGATCGATAAAGAGGGTGCAAACCCAGACAACGTTAAGAATGAGCTAGCTCAATACGACGTAATCCCTGAGGAATGGGGCGGTGAGAACATGTTCGTTCACATCTCTGCTAAACAGGGTACAAACATTGATGGTCTTCTAGAAGCTATCCTTCTTCAGTCTGAAGTTCTTGAACTGACAGCTGTTAAAGAAGGTATGGCGTCTGGTGTTGTTGTTGAATCTCGCCTTGATAAAGGTCGCGGTCCAGTTGCAACAGTACTAGTACAGTCTGGTACTCTAAACAAAGGCGACATCGTTCTTTGTGGTCAAGAGTACGGCCGTGTTCGTGCAATGCGCGATGAGAACGGTAAAGAAGTAACTACAGCGGGTCCTTCTATCCCTGTAGAGATTCTAGGTCTATCTGGCGTTCCTGCTTCTGGTGATGAAGCAACGGTTGTTCGTGACGAGCGTAAAGCACGTGAAGTAGCGAACTACCGTCAAGGTAAATTCCGTGATGTTAAACTAGCTCGTCAACAGAAAGCTAAACTAGAGAACATGTTCGCGAACATGGCTGCTGGTGAAGTTGCTGAACTGAATGTAGTACTAAAAGCTGACGTTCAAGGTTCTGTAGAAGCAATCGCTGATTCTCTACTGAAACTATCAACTGACGAAGTTAAAGTGAACATCGTAGGTTCTGGTGTTGGTGGTATTACTGAAACTGATGCAACACTTGCAGCAGCTTCTAACGCTATCATCCTTGGTTTCAACGTTCGTGCTGACGCAACTGCGCGTAACACGGTTCAGAACGAAAACCTAGATCTACGTTACTACTCAATCATTTACCAACTGATCGACGAAGTGAAACAGGCAATGGGCGGTATGCTTGCTCCTGAATTCCGTCAAGAGATCATTGGTCTTGCTCAAGTTCGTGACGTATTTAAGTCGCCTAAACTTGGTGCAATCGCTGGTTGTATCGTTACTGAAGGTACGATTAAGCGTAGCAACCCAATTCGTGTACTTCGTGAAAACGTTGTTATCTACGAAGGTGAGCTAGAGTCACTTCGTCGCTTTAAAGACGATGTTCAAGAAGTTAAGAATGGTTACGAGTGTGGTGTTGGCGTTAAGAACTACAACGACGTACGCGTTGGTGACCAGATCGAAGTATTCGAAATCGTTGAGGTTCAACGTACTCTAGACTAATCAGTCTGTACGACTCGACATATTGACTAAGGTTACTAACATTACTAGTAAAGGTAATAAGTAATCGGTTGTTGAATACACCATGGGGGGCTGGTAATTACCAAGCCCCCCATCTTTCTAAGTGAGAAAAGAAAATGTCAAAAGAATTTAGCCGCACACAACGTGTGTCTCAGCAGCTTCAAAAAGAGCTAGCACTTATCCTACAACGTGAAGTTCGTGATTCACGTATCGGTATGGTAACGATCTCAGACGTAGAAGTGTCTCGTGACCTTGCTTACGCAAAAGTATTCGTTACTTTCCTATGTATTGGTGAGCAAACACCTGAATCATGTCTTGCTGCTCTTAAAGAGCACGAAGTGCCAATCCGTATGGCTCTAGGCAAGCGTATTCGTCACCGTCTAACGCCTGAAGTTCGTTTTACTTACGACAACACACTAGTAGAAGGCATGCGTATGTCTAATCTAGTAAGTGAAGTGCTAAACGATGATAAGCGTAAGCAACAAGAAGCTGGCCGTACTGACGAAACTCAGTCTAAGGGCGAAGAGTAATGGCTCGCCGTCGTAAAGGTCGCCCTATTAACGGGGTAATTCTGTTAGATAAGCCAACAGGCATTTCGTCTAATGATGCACTGCAAAAAGTAAAGCGTATTTACTTTGCAGAGAAGGCAGGGCACACCGGTGCTCTGGATCCTCTTGCGACTGGCATGCTGCCAATTTGTCTTGGTGAAGCAACGAAGTTCTCTCAGTTTCTTTTAGATTCTGATAAGCGCTACGTAGTGATCGCTAAGCTTGGTGAGCGTACCAATACCTCTGACTCAGATGGTGAAGTGGTAGAGACACGTGATGTAAACGTGACTCAAGAACAACTTGAGCGTTGTATCGAAACCTTCAAAGGTGAAACTGACCAGATTCCTTCAATGTTCTCTGCATTGAAATATCAAGGTAAGCCTTTGTACGAATACGCACGTGCAGGTATCGAGGTTCCTCGCGAGTCTCGCAAGATCACGGTGTACTCTATTGAACTGCTTCGCTTTGAAGGCGATGAAGTTGAGATGGAAGTGCATTGTTCAAAAGGTACTTACATCCGCACAATCACCGATGATCTTGGTGAGATGCTAGGTTGTGGTGCTCACGTGACCATGCTTCGCCGTACTGGTGTAGCAAAGTACCCTTACGAACGTATGGTAACGTTGGAGCAACTGAACGAGATCTTAGAGCAAGCGCAGGCGCAAGAAATTGCACCGAAAGAGCTGCTTGATCCACTGTTGATGCCAATGGACACTGCTGTTGAAGACTTGCCAGAAGTAAACTTGAATGCGGAACTGACTGACCTAGTTCAGCACGGTATGCCTGTTCAGGTTGCTGGTGCGCCGACGGAAGGTACGGTTCGCATGACAAGCGGTGAAGAAAAGCTGTTTGTTGGCGTTGCTCAAATTGCTGAAGATGGCCGAGTAGCACCGAAACGTTTGGTTGTTTTCAGAGATGAAGAACCACAAGCGAGTGCTTAAATCGAGTGAGATATTCGCGCTGAGTCGTTAAAGACGAGCAAATAAGACAGAAAGCGGACGCCTAATTTAGGCGGTTCGCTTTTTTCGTTTTTAAGGCGTTCGATTGTTATTGCACCAACTGGCAAACTTCCCTATAATCCTCGGCTCGCGTAGCGGCTGAATCAGAGATTGGCTGCTACAAATATTAAACTACTCTTATCAGGAGAGAATTATGTCTCTGAATGCAGAAACTAAAGCAGCAATCGTTGCAGAATACGCACGCGCTGAAGGCGATACTGGTTCACCAGAAGTACAAGTAGCACTACTAACTGCTTCTATCAACCACCTTCAAGGTCACTTCAAAGCACACAAAGGCGATCACCACAGCCGTCGTGGTCTTCTACGTATGGTTTCTAGCCGTCGTAAGCTTCTTGACTACCTGAAAGGTAAAGACCTTTCTCGTTACCAAGATCTAATCAAGCGCCTAGGCCTACGTCGCTAATAGCGATGTCTGCAAAGACTGTTTGAAGAAAAGGAGCATTTATTGCTCCTTTTTTTGTGCCTGAAAGACAGAGTTTGAAGTAATTCACGGAGCTTTTTCAGCGCGAAAATATCCCTGTATATAAAAATAGTTTATACTATGCCTCGCCTGTACAGCTATCTGTATAGGTATTATACGACTCAGAAGTTACAGTCACAGATGTCGGCCAATAGGTCGCGACTATTCAAAGTGGATGCTCGTTGTATTTTTGATATAACGAATCAATTCCGTCTGCTTTGACTAGTCGCGATTGGTGATTTCTGGGTTCCAACTTACTGACTCTAAAGAGCACTCTTTAGATAAAGGAAATACAATGTTTGAGAAACCAGTTGTAAAAACGTTTCAGTACGGTAACCACACAGTTACTCTAGAAACTGGCGTTATTGCTCGTCAAGCTACTGCAGCAGTTATGGTAACAATGGACGATACTTCAGTCTTCGTATCTGTTGTTGGTAAAAAAGAAGCGGTAGAAGGTCAAGACTTCTTCCCTCTAACAGTTAACTACCAAGAGCGTACATACGCTGCTGGTAAAATCCCAGGTGGCTTCTTCAAGCGTGAAGGTCGTCCATCTGAAGGCGAAACACTAACGGCTCGTCTAATCGACCGTCCAATTCGTCCTCTTTTCCCAGATTCATTCAAGAACGAAGTTCAAGTTATCGCTACAGTAATGTCTGTAAACCCAGACGTTCAACCTGACATGGTAACAATGATCGGTACTTCAGCAGCTCTTGCTATCTCTGGTATCCCGTTCAACGGTCCAATCGGTGCTGCACGTGTAGGTCACATCGACGGTCAACTTGTTCTTAACCCAAGCACAACTGAACTTGAAACTTCTAAACTAGACCTAGTGGTTTCTGGTACTGAAGGCGCGGTTCTTATGGTTGAATCTGAAGCTGATAACCTAACTGAAGAAGAAATGCTTTCTGCAGTTGTTTTCGGTCACGATCAACAACAAGTTGTTATCAACGCTATCAACGAGTTCGCAGCAGAAGTTGCTACTCCAGCGTGGAACTGGGAAGCACCAGTAGTAAACACTGAGCTTAAAGCTCGTGTTGCTGAGCTTGCAGAAGCTCGTCTATCTGACGCTTACCAAATCACTGAAAAAATGGCTCGTTACGAGCAAGTTGGCGCAATCAAGAACGACGTTGTTGAAGCACTACTAGCTCAAGACGAAGAACTAAACGAGCGCGAAATCCGCGGCATGCTTGGTTCTCTAGAGAAAAACGTTGTACGTAGCCGCATCATCGCTGGCAACCCACGTATCGACGGTCGTGAAAAAGACATGGTTCGTGCGCTAGACGTACGTACTGGTGTTCTTCCACGTACACACGGTTCTTCTCTATTCACTCGTGGTGAAACTCAAGCTATCGTTACTGCTACTCTTGGCACACAACGTGACGCTCAAATCATCGATGAGCTAACAGGCGAGCGTAAAGACAACTTCCTACTACACTACAACTTCCCTCCATACTGTGTTGGCGAAACTGGTTTTGTAGGTTCTCCTAAGCGTCGTGAAATCGGCCACGGTAAGCTAGCTAAGCGTGGTATCGCTGCAGTAATGCCTTCTGTTGATGAGTTCCCGTACACAGTTCGTGTTGTATCGGAAATCACTGAATCTAACGGTTCTTCTTCAATGGCTTCTGTATGTGGTACATCTCTAGCGCTTATGGATGCTGGTGTTCCAATCAAGTCTTCTGTTGCGGGTATCGCAATGGGTCTTGTTAAAGAAGGCGACGACTTCGTTGTTCTTTCTGACATCCTTGGCGACGAAGATCACCTAGGTGACATGGACTTTAAAGTAGCAGGTACTAACGAAGGTATCACTGCTCTTCAAATGGACATCAAGATCGAAGGTATCACTAAAGAGATCATGCAAATTGCTCTTAACCAAGCGCAAGGTGCACGTAAGCACATCCTTTCTGTAATGGATGAAGCTATCTCTGGTGCTCGTGAAGATATCTCTGAATTCGCTCCACGTATCCACACAATGAAAATCAGCTCTGATAAGATCAAAGATGTTATCGGTAAAGGCGGCGCAGTTATCCGTGCTCTTTGTGAAGAAACGGGTACTACTATCGAAATCGAAGACGATGGCACAATCAAGATTGCTGCTACTGAAGGCGCAGCTGCTAAAGAAGCTATCCGTCGTATCGAAGAGATTACTGCTGAAGTTGAAGTTGGCCGCATTTACCAAGGTAAAGTTGCTCGTCTAGCTGACTTCGGTGCATTCGTCACTATCCTTCCAGGTAAAGATGGTCTAGTACACATCTCTCAAATCGCTGACAAGCGTGTTGAGAAAGTGTCTGACTACCTAACTGAAGGTCAAGAAGTGCCTGTTAAGGTTCTTGAAATTGACCGTCAAGGCCGTGTACGTCTAAGCATGAAAGAAGCAGTTGAAACGCCAGCTGAAGGCGAAGCACCTGCTGCTGAGTAATTCTCAGTGTGTCGATGGTGATATCGCTTTTTAGTGATTTCTAACCTATCGTCAACAAAGCATGTTATAAAGGGGAGCATATCGCTCCCCTTTTTTTATTGCGGTCATAACAGGAGTAATTATTTGTGAAATGGTTTCAAACCGCGAGTATGTGTTTACTGCTTGTACTAACTGGTTGTGCAACAACATCAGATAACGCCTCACGTTGGGTTTACCCACCAATGGCTGTACCACTGCAACCAAGCGTTCAGCAAGAAGTTCAAATTGCACGCCTTAGTCAGTTATTGCAGCGCCCGGATTTGAACGATGAAGTTAGAGCTAAGATGCTGTTTGAACGTGGTAACTACTACGACAGTGTTGGTCTGCGTGACTTAGCGCGTCTCGACTTCAACCAATCTCTTTCATTGAACCCTGCTCAACCTGATATCTTCAATCTTTTGGGTGTTTACTTTACGCAGGTAGGGGAGTTTGATGCGGCTTACGAGTCTTTTGATTCTACGCTAGAGCTTGATCCTGCAAACTCTTATGCAGAAAGAAACCGCTCTATTGCTCTCTACTACGGCGAACGTTACGACTTAGCTAATGAAGAGATGATGAAGCACTATGCCGATGATCCTAGCGATCCGTTTCGCGCTTTGTGGCTATACATCATTCAACATGAGCTAACGCCAGAACAAGCCAAGCTTGATTTGCAAAAGCGTTACGAGAGTCGTGATGAGCAGTGGGGGTGGGTATTAGTTGCGATTATGCTTGATGACATTACTGAAGAGCAGGCTTTCAAGGCGATCTTAACGGGTACTCGTGACAACACGTTACTTGCACAGCGTCTTACAGAGACGTATTTCTACCTTGCTAAGCGTTACCACATGAATGGTGACTACGCGAATGCGATCTCTTTGTATAAGTTGTCAGTGTCTTTCAACGTGTATGAATATGTAGAACACCGCTACTCTTTCTTAGAGCTAAGCCGCATCTTCACCACGCTTAAAGCCGAACATTTAGCGCAAGTTAAGTTGGCTGAGGCCGAAGAAGCAGCCAACGCTAAATAAGCAACACATTTTGATTTCGAAAAGCCGCTGCCTGTCAGCGGTTTTTTTATGCTCCAGTATTTTTATAAACTGGGCCTTGTTTTTGATTGCTTTTAATTTAAACAACACTAAAATAGTTAGCCTTACTAACTAAATGCTATTATTTGATAGGGTGAGTATGCTGAACCAGAATTTAGAAAAGATTGAGCGCTTTGCTTCTAAGGTATGGCGCACTCAGGTGAATGAAGATCCTATCTGCCAATTGAGCTTCAATGAGTATGACTATTTGAAGGTCATTCAGGCTTCTCCAGAGCCGATTCGATTGACTGACCTTGCCATTGAAATGCAGGTGACTAAGCCCTCAGCGACCACTATGGTGCAAAGGCTTGAGAGAAAAGGCCTGGTTGAGCGTAAGGCGTCACTTGAAGATGCAAGATCCAAGTTAGTGGTATTGACCAACAAAGCGGAGTTGGGCTTAGAAGAAGAGAGCAAGATCTACCAAGTGATGGCTCAAATACTAGAAAGTCGTTTGTCTGATCAAGAATCTAAGCAACTGAACCTATTATTAGACAAAGCGTTGAAGTAAATAATTTAGATATTTAGTTAGCCTTGTTAACTAATTTTTCGAGTTATATCTCGTTGATATGCGACTCACAAATGAAAGTAGAGTAAGAAATGAGTAACTCAATTAGTCGTCAATTTTGGCGATATACAATCCCTACCGTGGCGGCGATGTTGGTTAATGGCCTGTACCAAGTGGTGGATGGCATTTTCATTGGCCGCTATGTTGGCGCTGATGGACTCGCGGGTATTAACGTCGCGTGGCCTGTGATTGGTTCGATTCTCGGTCTTGGTATGCTGGTGGGCGTAGGTACTGGTGCGCTTGTCTCGATTCGCCAAGGTGAAAAAGACACTCAAGGTGCTAAGCAGATCCTGGCGACCGGTCTAACCTTGCTACTGGCGATAACACCGATTGTTTCCGCGTTACTGTATCTGTTTGCCGACAACTTTTTGCTTTGGCAGGGTGCAGAAGGGCGTGTGTACGAACTTGGTCTGCAATATTTACACATCCTGATTGGTGCCAGTGTCTTCACTTTGGGTTCTATCGCGATGCCGTTTCTGCTGCGTAACGATGACAGCCCGAACTTAGCCACGATACTGATGATTGTCGGTGCGGTGATTAATATCGTGCTCGATTACCTGTTTATCGCTCAGTTTGGTTGGGAGTTGATGGGCGCGGCATTAGCCACAGCAATTGCACAATTTGTGGTAACAGGCTTGGGTCTGGCTTACTTCTTTTCATGTCAAGCAAACTTACGCTTACGTTGGAATGAACTGCGATTGAAGCTATCTGTTATCCCACAGATCTTCGCGATTGGTACATCAAGCTTCTTTATGTACGCCTATGGCTCGATGATGGTGGCATTGCACAATGCGTTGTTCTCTCAATATGGCGACCAGTTGATGATTGGTGCTTACGCTATCTTGGGCTACATCGTGACGGTTTATTATCTCACGGCAGAAGGTATCGCCAACGGTATGCAACCATTAGTGAGTTACAACCATGGTGCGTGTAACCAAGCGAATATTCGTAAGCTCCTGAAGATTGCGATGCTGAGTTCAGTATTGATTGGTGTGGCGTTTGTGTTGCTTCTCAACGCGTTCCCTCGTGAGTTCGTGTCAGTCTTTAACTCGGACGAACCACAGTTAGTAGAGTACACAGTGTTGGGTATTCGACTACACATGTTTGCATTGGCACTTGATGGTTTCTTAGTGGTCGCGGGCGCTTATTACCAAGCAGTGAACAAGGGCAGCAAGGCGATGTTTGTGACGATAGGCAATATGCTTATCCAACTGCCTTTCTTGTACATTATGCCTAAGTTGTACGGTGTGCCGGGGATCTGGATTGCGTATCCATTGTCTAACATTGCGCTAAGCGTGGTGGTAATGGTGATGCTCTACAAAGACGTAAAGAAGCTCGATGCTTCACCACTGGAAACAGCGACGGCATAGGTCGTGTTTCTTGAACTGAACTAAAAAGGTCTAGCGAATGCTAGACCTTTTTTGTATCTGTTGCTGATAGGTTTAATTATCGAACTAGATGTTTTTTACGTCTAAACCTGCAAGTTGATGCCAGTAACCATTACATTGGCGGCTTTCAATCTTCATCGGGTTTTGACCTTGCTCGTTAGCTCTGAAGTTATTAATTTCAGAGAAGGTATCGATGCCGAGTGGGCTTAAACGAACCACATCAACCAAGTCGTGCATGTTGGGTAAATCATTCACTAGGTTGTAGCAGTAGCCCGATTGGGTCTGGATACCATTAAGATTGAATACCGATTGGCCTTCTTGGCTCTCGACCTGTAGTCCGGTTGGGTACTTGATACAACAGGTTTCACAATCGTCTTTAGCTTTGTTTTCTGCGCGAGCGGTAAAGCAGCGTGCTGAGTAAGCTAGAGGCAAGTAACCGTGGCTAAATACTTCGACTTCGAACTTGTTACGAATATTGAGCTCTTCACACTGTGTCATGACATTGCTAAGCCATTCACGAGAAAGCTCAACCGGCATACACCAACGTGTCATACCTTGCTTCAAGAACAGGTTCAGCGTGCGCGCGTTGTAGGTGTTTACTGCTGGGCCGACAACGAAAGGGACTTTGCTTTCGCTTGCCAGTTGAATAGCAGACACGTCATTGGCTTCAATCGCGAAGTCACCGTTATCAATGTACTTCTTCATGATGTTGACTTCGCTTGGCGCTTCCAACAATGCCATGGTCGACAGTACCACTTGCTTACCTGAAGCAGACAGCTCTTTAGCGATGTCCATCCAGTGTTTCGCTTTCATCTCACGACGCTTTGAACACACGGCTTCACCGAGGTAGATGATATCAGCAGAGCTTGATTTCGCTTGCTCATAGAAGCTTTCAACGTCTTGTTTTGGCCAAAAATAAAGTAGAGGGCCTAATGCGTATTTCATTGAGTTCTCCATTTGGCTCTATTGCCATTTACGGTGATAAGCGCCAAGCGTGGTTTGTGTACCTTCCGATACATTCGCCAGTGTCGCATTCCAAGCTTGTTCTACTTGGTATTGTTCTGGATTTGCTAAGTAGCGGTCGATGGCTGCGCGCCAAGTACGAGTTACTTGTTCTACATAAGCAGGGCTGCGTTGACGACCTTCAATCTTCACCGAAGCAACATTCGCGGCGAACAACTCAGGCAACATTGAGAGAGTGTTAAGGCTAGTCGGCTCTTCAAGTGCATGGTAGCGCTTACGCTCACCGTCGATCTCCGCTTCAAAGCGACCTTTACACAGCGTTGGGTAGCCCGCGTTCTCACCTGCTTCATATTTATCAATAAGGATTTCATTCAAGCGAGACTCTAGGCCAGTTTCAGTTTCTTGCCAGCGAACGTATTTCGCAGGAGAGCATGCGCCCACTGTATTTGGTGATTCACCTGTCATGTATGAAGATAGGTAGCAACGGCCTTCTGCCATGATGCACAAACTACCGAAAGCGAATACTTCAAGGTCAACGTCAGAAGTGATGTTACGAGAAAGCTGTTTGACCTGATGAATCGATAATACACGCGGTAATACCACACGCTTAACGTTGAAGTTTTTATGGTAGAAGTCGATAGCAGCGGCATTGGTTGCTGACGCTTGTACTGATAAGTGCAATTCAAGGTCTGGATATTTGTTTGCCGCATATTCGAGTACCGCGATGTCTGCGATGATCAGTGCATCGACACCCAACGCAGCTGCGTTGTCTACGGCGTTAGTCCAGCGTTCGAAGCCATTTGGGTGAGCAAACGTATTTAAGGCAACATGAATTTTCTTGTTGCGGTCATGCACATACTGCACAGCACGATCGAGCTTTTTACCCGCAAAGTTTAGGCCTGCAAAGTGTCGGGCATTGGTATCGTCTTTGAATCCGATATAGACAGCATCCGCACCGCAATCAATGGCGGTTTTCAAAGCAGGTAAGTTACCCGCTGGGCATAAGAGTTCCATTTGCTCACTACCAGTAGAATTAAGTTGAAGCGAGCATTTTATGAAGAATTGTGAATGACGGAATTGATGTAAGGCAGGTTTAGATGGATAAATCTGCTTTTACTCCGTTTGAGGTACTGACAAACGGTGGTTTTGTGTGTTGCTTTGGCTTTGAATGAGGTGCGTATTCGAATCGTCTAATTAGTTTTTATGACGGCGGTTTTGTGCGAACAGCTCTTCAACATCTTGTTTCGGCTGTGGGCGATAGAAGTGGAAACCTTGAATGGAGCTACAGTTGAGGTTCGATAGCAGCGTCGCTTGCTCACTGGTTTCGACACCTTCTGCAACCACGGTTAAATCGAGAGACTTACCCAGATTGATGATGTTTTCAATCACGGTTATTTGCTTTGGCAGGGTATCGATGTCCGAGATGAAAGCCCGGTCAATCTTAAGTTCATCAATTGGGAAGCGAGCAAGGTAAGACAGTGAAGAGTAGCCGGTACCAAAATCATCAATGGAGAGAGCAAAGCCAAGTTTCTTGATGGCGTTAAGCATTTGAAGTGTGTGTTCACTATCACTCATCACCGCGCTTTCCGTTAGCTCAAACGTAATCGCACTTGGGTCTAGTTCTGTCGAACGCAGCAGTTTTTCCATGTAATCAATCAGCTTTGGATTACCAAACTGTTCAGGAGAAAGGTTGATTGCCACACGACCCGGGAGAATTCCTTGCATCTTCCAGCGTTTAACTGTCGCGAATACTTCACGCATCACCACTCGGCCAAGCTGCTCGATAAGACCTGCACGTTCTGCAACTGGGATGAAAGCAGCAGGGCTGATGTAGCCTTCGACAGGGTGTTTCCAACGAACTAGAGCTTCTGCTCCGTTAATGGTGAAATCACGGGCGTTTACTTTTGGTTGGTACCAAACCTCGAGTCCATTTTGTTGCAGCGCTTTCTGAAGCTCAATCTCCAGCCACAGTCGCATACGCGCTTCTTTGTTCATCTGTTCGTTGAACTTGATCAAGCGGTTGCGACCACGATCTTTCGCTTCATACATTGCTGTGTCGGCATTTTGCAGCAAGATGCGAGCATCCGTACCATCTTGAGGAAAGCTCACACTACCAATAGAGCAGGCTAAGCGTTTACTAAAGTGGTGAAGATCGAAGGGTTGATTGATCAAGGAGATGATCTTTTCAGCGAGCATTTCAGGTGTTCGCTGATGTTCAGGCTCTGGCAGAATAATACCAAATTCATCACCACCCAAATGACCGATAACCGCTTGACGAGGCAGTAAGCGTTTAAGACGCGAAGCGACTTCTTTAATCACTTTGTCACCGATGTGATGACCCAGTGAATCATTGATATTCTTAAAGTTATCAATATCTAAGTAGAGCATCACCACTGGCGTATCGTTGTGAATGAACTGCTCAAGACGCTTGGTAAACCCAACTCGGTTGTAGAGCTTGGTTAACGCGTCGATATAAGCATCTTCACTATTGGCCGGAGTGTATTGTTTTGCGGTTTCTTGCGCGTCTTGGATAAGCACAAGTTGGGTGCTACTGCCGAGAATGGCCGTTGAGTCGATGTTGAGTTGAACCTTGCGTTCGAAGCCACATCGAGCGCCCGTTAAGCAAACCAAACCAGACTCAGAAATAATAGAACTCAGGCTATTATTGAAGACTGTTTTGGTTTGTTCATCGATAAATAAGCGGCCTAACTCTTCGCCAATCAACTCTGTGGTGGAATTGAAACCAAGCAAGCGAGCAGCTGCTGGGTTGGATGACAATATGTAGTCGTTCTCAACCAAGAGTAATCCGTCTGGGAGTAGGTGAGAGAGCTTATGAAACTTCGCTTCGGACTCTTCTAAAGAACGGACAAGGACTTGGTTCTCTGATGTATCGAAGGCATGAAAGACGATGTAGTCGGTTTTGTTGCCGTTTGCTAGAGGGGATAAGCTGAAATGAAGGCTGGTATCGAGGTCAGTTTCGTTGAGAGTAACTTCGGCCTCAATTGTTTCGCCATTGAAGGCGCGCTCATAGTAAGGCTTAAGATGTTGGTAGAATTGCTCGCCTAATGTTTGGCGGTCATTCATGCCTGCAAGCTCTGTTTGGCTCAAACCAGCAATATCGCAGTAACGCTCATTCACCATAAAATAGTTATGTTGAGCATCAAGTACTGCAAAAAAGAACGGACTATTTGCAGTTAGCTGGGTAAACCAATGTTGTAGTTGCTGGGGAGGCATCAAAGTACTACCAATTCTCCAAGAGCTTGAATATTCACTATCGATAAATATTTATTACTTTTTGTGTGGTTATCGATATTTACCTGTGAGTGCAGCGATTCGCTGTAATTCTCATTACCTGAGTTACTATAACTGTGATTTTCAGGATATTAAAGGTCGAGTATCAAACAGAAGTTAATTTGATACATAACAGTAACTGAGATCTCAACATCATCTATGATGCATTCCATATTATTGACAAAGTTACGGATAAGTCACGTGATAAACAAGATTCGCACTCAACTAGTTCAAAATGCCGCATCAATTTTGCGATCTCCAGTCCAGTTATTGCCTAAAACAGTACAAAAAAGAGCCTTGTTAGAAGCGCTGAAGAATGTCTTCAAGGAAGCTTTAGAAGACGGTGACTTTGAATTCTTAGAAGATAAGTGGCTGAAAGTTTCAATAAAAGATATGGGGTTAAGTTGGTGTATTAGCTACGAAAATGAGCAACTGGTTGTAGCTGATAAAGAAGTCGATGAAGATGTTAGTTTTAGCGGAAATCTTAACGACCTTGTGTTGATTGCGGGACGTAAAGAAGACCCAGATACGCTTTTCTTCCAACGTCGATTGTCTATTGAAGGCGATACAGAGCTCGGTTTAGAGGTCAAAAACTTGATGGATAGCGTAGATTTGGACTTATTGCCGACTCTTATGAAAACTTTGTTAAATCAATTAGCTGATTTTGTGCAGAAGGGAGTACAATCCCCAGATACACAAAGTGAGGTAATGAATGCTTGTTCGAACTGAAGCACCGGCAGATATACTTGTCATTGATCGTCTATTGAAATCTGTTTTTGAAACGGATGCAGAAGCTAATTTGGTTATGAGCTTGCGTGAGAATAGTCATTTAACGCTATCGCTGGTGGCTTGTTCTGACGAAGGTGAGGTGGTTGGTCACCTGATGTTTAGCCCAATTACCCTTAAAGGTGACGATCACAACTGGCAGGGGCTTGCGCCACTTGCTGTGAAAGAAGAATTCCGCAACCAAGGCATTGCTAAATCATTGGTTGAAGATGCTTTCTCTACTTTGGTTGATTTCGGTTACCCAGCCTGTGTTGTGCTTGGTGATCCTGCCTATTACGGTCGCTTTGGTTTCAAGGCTGCGAGTGAGTTTGGTTTGAGCTGCGCTTGGGATGTGCCTGAGGGAGCTTTCCAAGCTATCGAGTTAGTTGAAGGTGCGCTTGCGGGTCATTCTGGTGAGATTGCTTACAGTCCTGAGTTCAACGACTTATAAGGTTATTTCCTACGCAATATAATGCAAACTGATTTAGTCTAAATAAAGGAGCTTGATGCTCCTTTATTTTTTGTTAGTATCAGCCCAACTCTGATGAGCTCGTTTTAGCTCTGCTCTAATAAGCCACCCACTATAAACCTAAGGTTACACTGCTAAATATGTCACAAACACACGCACAATACCTGCAAGAGATGGGCATTAGCCAATGGGATCTTAGCCACCCAGAGCGTTTAGCGGGCTATGAATCTGAATTGACTCCGCTCTCTAACGATTGCAAGTTACTGTTGGTATCGCCTGAAAAACCTCAGGAAGACCTCGCCGTGATGTTTGAGCGTGTACTCAAAAGTATCAAGCTCGACTTATCTCAAGCCTTACATATTCAGCCTCAACACCTATCTTCTATCGAACTTGGTGATGTTGAATGGGTGTGGTTTGCGGGTTGTGAGTCGGCCCAAGAGCTGAAAGCAAAAACATTACAATCCCCATTACTGTCTGACATTAATGGTAATAACCAACACCGCCGCGATTTATGGCAACAAATTTGTGCTTATGACTAATCAATTTTTACCGACTTCACAACAACACCTAGACGCTATTTGGCAGATAGAACAGACCGCGCATTCTCACCCTTGGTCTGAAACAATGATTCGTGATCTCGATAGCCGAGGTGCTTGTCACCATGTGCTTGAAGCCGATGGGCAAGTGGTCGGGTATTTCTTCGCGCAAAATATCGTTGGTGAAGTGACGCTGCTTAATATTGCTGTCGACCCAAGCCAGCAAGGTAAAGGTTATGGTAAAGCGCTGACCGAGCATTTTCTTGATATGTGTGAGCAAGCTGACGCGGAAAGTGCTTGGCTGGAAGTTCGCGAGAGTAACGTGAACGCGTTTAACCTGTATGAGAAAGCCGGTTTCAACGAAGTCGACCGCCGTCGAAACTACTACCCCACTAAGCAAGGCAATGAAGATGCGATCATTATGAGCTATCTTTTTATGTCTTTTAGCTAAGCAGAGAATAAGCGACAAAATAGGGTGCAAACTGACCCTTTAGAAAGTGACACGCTTTCTGTATAATCCGCACACAGAATTCAAGGGCAAGTATTATCTACTTGCCCTTTTTACGCTTTAGATCAGCAAAGGGCGACTATGTCTTTCCAACAAGAAGTGAGCAAACGTAGAACGTTTGCAATTATCTCTCACCCGGATGCGGGTAAAACCACGATTACTGAAAAAGTTCTTTTATTCGGAAACGCGATTCAGAAAGCGGGTACCGTAAAAGGCCGTGGCTCTAACCAGCACGCTAAATCTGACTGGATGGAGATGGAAAAAGAACGTGGTATCTCGGTAACTACGTCGGTAATGCAATTCCCATACAATGATTGCCTAGTAAACCTACTCGATACTCCAGGACACGAAGATTTCTCGGAAGATACGTACCGTACACTAACAGCGGTTGATTCTTGTTTGATGGTTATCGATGCTGCGAAAGGTGTCGAGGATCGTACTCGTAAACTAATGGAAGTAACACGTCTACGTGATACGCCAATCGTAACGTTTATGAACAAACTTGACCGTGACGTTCGTGACCCGATGGAAGTGCTTGATGAAGTGGAAAGCGAGCTTGGTATGGCTTGTTCTCCAATCTCATGGCCAATTGGTTGTGGTAAAGAGTTTAAAGGTGTTTACCACATTCACCGTGATGAAACGATCTTGTACGAATCTGGCCACGGTCATGAGATCCAAGAAGTACGTATCATCAAAGGTCTAGATAACCCTGATCTAGATGAAGCGGTAGGTGACGATCTTGCGGAAAGCGTGCGTGAAGAGCTAGAGCTTGTTATCGGTGCTTGTCCAGAATTTGATCACGACTTGTTCCTTGCTGGTGAGCTAACACCTGTTTACTTCGGTACTGCACTGGGTAACTTTGGTGTTGACCACATGCTAGATGGTCTAACGAAGTGGGCACCTGCACCGCAAACTCGCCAAGCGAACGAGCGTGATGTAGTAGCGACAGAAGAGAAGTTTTCTGGCTTCGTATTTAAGATCCAAGCAAACATGGATCCTAAGCACCGTGACCGTATCGCATTCATGCGTATCGTATCGGGTACTTACAACCAAGGTATGAAGATGAACCATGTTCGTACTGGCAAGAACGTAAGTATCTCTGATGCGGTAACCTTCATGGCGGGTGACCGTGCGCGAGCTGAGAAAGCGTACGCGGGCGATATCATTGGTCTGCATAACCACGGTACGATCCAGATTGGTGATACCTTTACTCAAGGTGAAAGCCTGAAGTTTTCTGGTATTCCAAACTTTGCACCTGAGCTATTCCGTCGTATTCGTCTACGCGATCCACTGAAGCAGAAGCAACTTCTAAAAGGCTTGGTTCAGCTTTCAGAAGAGGGCGCTGTGCAAGTATTCCGTCCAATGCAGAACAACGATCTGATCGTTGGTGCGGTTGGTGTACTTCAGTTCGACGTGGTTGTAGCGCGCTTGAAAGCAGAATACAACGTAGAAGCTATTTACGAAGGTGTTAACGTTGCAACAGCTCGCTGGGTTGAGTGTGACGACGCTAAGAAACTGGAAGAGTTCAAACGTAAGAACCAATCTAACCTAGCGCTAGATGGCGGTGACAACCTGTCTTACATCGCACCAACTATGGTGAACTTGAACCTAGCTTCTGAACGTTTCCCTGAAGTTCAGTTCCGAGCGACGCGCGAGCACTAATTACTCCGCGCTCTATTCGAGTTAAACAAAAACGTCTATTGTTCTGCAATAGGCGTTTTTTAATGCGTTTTATTTAAGGTTTAAAGGTTGAGGTTAGAGGCAGTTATGTTCGGTTGGATAAAAGTTTGGATTGAGAAATACGATAAGTGGTGCGAGGAGCTTGGCTTAACGCCTGAGAATAAGCGCAGCTGTGTTGCTTATCGTCGTGATCCTCAAGAACAACAAACAGAGAGTGGGGAAGATGACACCAGAATTAAATGATTTTCCGCTATTTGATACCCATTGCCATGCGGATTTTGACGCCTTTGATAGCGGTTTTTCAGTTGAGCAAAGTCTTGATGGTTACCTAAAAGAAGCGAAACAAGCCCAAGTGGAGAAACTGTTGATTCCTTCTATTGGTCAAAGTAACTGGAAAAAACTCGATAAGATCGCTCAGTCTCACCCTAATATTTACTACGCATTAGGCTTTCACCCGTACTTTTTAGAGCAAGCGGATGAGGCGCAATTTTCAGAACTTCGCCAGTTACTCTCTTCAAAAAACAGCCAATGTGTCGCGATAGGAGAGTGCGGACTCGACTTCTTTGTGGACGTAGAAAGGGAAAAACAAGAGCGTTTTTTTATCCAACAGATGGAGTTTGCTAAGGCGTTTGACCTGCCTTTAATCATCCATGAGAGGAAGTCATACAACCGACTTATTGAGCTAATAAAGCAGCACAAGTTCACCTTAGGTGGTGTGATTCATGGTTTTTCGGGGAGTGAACAGCAGGCCTTGGCTTGGATCAAGCTCGGTTTCTATATTGGCGTCGGTGGAACGATAACTTACCCAAGAGCACAAAAAACACGCACAACCATCGCAAAATTGCCCCTTGAATACTTGGTGTTGGAAACGGATGCCCCGGACATGCCCATGCATGGAAACCAAGGAAATGTTAATCATTCCAAATATTTAGTTACGATCTTAAATGAACTTTTTTTGCTTAGAAAAGAGCCAAAGAAATCGATTGCAGCGCAAATTTGGCAAAATAGCCATCGCGCATTCGGTATATGTGAATAAAATCGAAGGTTTTTGTTTATCGTTTGCGTAAATTGCACTGAGCTTGTGATTTAGCTCACATTTGCGTGTGAATGGTACATGAATCTTCTACGAAAGTGTGAGGACGGCATTACTTTATTAGTGGTCGCATGAGTATAATTGCCTCCGCTTTATAGCCCCATTTTGTAACACGCCAATAAATAACTAATAAGGAAGTCATAAACTATGAGCCTGTTTATGAGCCTAGTCGGAATGGTTGCACTGATCGCAATCGCAGTACTACTATCTGACAACCGCAAAGCTATTAATCTAAGAACAGTGGGTGGCGCTTTCGCTATCCAATTCGCACTTGGTGCATTCGTACTTTACATCCCTTGGGGTCGTGATCTACTTGCAGGTTTCTCTGCTGGTGTAGCAAACGTGATCGACTACGGTAAAGACGGTACTGGTTTCCTATTCGGCAGCCTAGTTAACTTCTCTGTTGACGGTATCGGTTTCATCTTTGCTTTCCAAGTACTACCAACTCTGATTTTCTTCTCTGCACTTATCTCTGTACTTTACTACATTGGTGTTATGCAAATTGTAATCAAAGTTCTTGGTGGTGGTCTTCAGAAAGCTCTAGGTACTTCTCGCGCCGAGTCTATGTCTGCAGCAGCAAACATCTTCGTTGGTCAAACTGAAGCACCTCTAGTTGTTCGTCCATTTGTTCCTAAAATGACAAACTCTGAACTATTCGCAGTAATGTGTGGTGGTTTGGCTTCTGTAGCTGGTGGTGTACTAGCAGGTTACGCATCTATGGGTGTACCTCTAGAGTACCTAGTTGCAGCGTCATTCATGGCAGCACCTGGTGGTCTACTATTCGCTAAAATCATCAAGCCTGAAACTGATAAGCCAGACGACAACATCGCTGACGAAATGGACGGTGGCGATGACAAACCAGCTAACGTTATCGACGCAGCAGCAGGTGGCGCATCAGTTGGTCTACAACTAGCTCTAAACGTAGGTGCAATGCTACTAGCATTCATCGGTCTAATTGCTCTAATCAACGGTATCCTAGGTGGCATCGGTGGTTGGGTTGGTATGGAAAACCTAACTCTAGAACTTCTTCTAGGTTGGATCTTCGCACCACTAGCATTCATCATTGGTGTTCCATGGGAAGAAGCAACTATCGCTGGTTCTTTCATTGGTCAGAAGACAGTTGTTAACGAATTCGTTGCATACCTAAACTTCGTACCATACGTTGGTGAAAACGCTCAAGTTGTTGCAGCAACTGGTCAAGTGATGTCTGAGAAGACTCAAGCTATCATCGCATTCGCACTATGTGGTTTCGCAAACCTTTCTTCTATTGCGATTCTTCTAGGTGGTCTAGGTGGTATTGCACCAAGCCGTCGCCACGACATCGCACGTATGGGTGTTAAAGCGGTAATTGCTGGTACTCTATCTAACCTGATGGCAGCAACAATTGCTGGCTTCTTCCTATCTTTCTAATCAAGTAGATTTAGATATATAGACGCCATAATAATATCGCCCCGTAGCAAGAAATTGCTGCGGGGCTTTTTTGTTTTTAGGCCCAGTGATTTTTTTGTATGAGCATAAGCATAAGCATCAACTTGAGAACGATAATGGGCCTAGAATGTTTTTTTGAGATACAAACCGTTTGCGTTCTAAGGAGCACTACAATTTATTGATGGATACCTATAATGTATAAGCTTAGGGGATAGGATGTCTCTTTTGGCAAGAAAGTGACCGCTTGGATTCGTCCAAAGGTTATTCTTCTGGGATTAAGCCAAACTTAGCGATACGCTATAGATGTTAGACACAACATGACTGATTTGTTGTGCCATAGACCAAACTGGTACTGTGCGGTGACAAGGATTGCAATTGGTAGCGAAAGTTATCAAGTCTTCAGGGAACCAAGTCCGTTCATTTGTGACTACTGAGCATTACTAAAATATCCATCTATACTGGATGGAGGGCGAAGTAGTTAACTATTTGAATATATTGATCGGAGATAGAAATGAGCGATTTAAAAGCAGCAGCTCTACGTGCACTTAAACTTATGGACCTAACGACGCTAAATGACGACGATACTACTGAGAAAGTAGTGGCGCTTTGTCATGACGCGAAGACTGCAGTAGGTAACACCGCTGCAATTTGTATTTACCCTCGCTTTATCCCAGCAGCTAAGAAAGCGTTGCGTGAGCAAGGTACTCCAGAAGTACGCATTGCGACTGTAACTAACTTCCCTCATGGTAATGACGACATCGAAATTGCTGTTGCAGAAACAAAAGCAGCAGTAGCGTACGGCGCAGATGAAGTTGACGTAGTATTCCCATACCGTGCTCTTATTGCTGGCAACGAAGAAGTTGGCTTTGAGCTAGTTAAGCAATGTAAAGCAGCTTGTGGTGACATCACACTTAAAGTGATCATCGAAACCGGTGAACTGAAAGAAGAAGCACTGATCAAGAAAGCTTCTCAAATCTGTATCGAAGCGGGTGCAGACTTCATCAAAACTTCAACAGGTAAAGTGCCAGTAAACGCGACTCCAGAGTTCGCGCGTATGATGCTTGAAGTTATTCGTGACATGGGCGTTGCTAAAACTGTTGGTTTCAAACCTGCTGGTGGCGTACGTACTGCTGAAGATGCAGCACTATACCTAGCAATGGCTGATGAGCTACTAGGCGCTGAGTGGGCAGACAACATGCACTACCGTTTTGGTGCTTCAAGCCTACTAACTAACCTTCTTAATACATTAGAAGTGACAGACCAGACTGCTGATCCAGCAGCATACTAATATCCCAATCGGGTGTAACAAGATTTAGTCTGTTTGATGGAGTGGCGTTAAGTCACTCCATATTACCTCTTTCCCCTACAAACCATACTCACTAGAGTTTGGGAGGCACTAATGTATCTACCTCAAGAAATTATTCGCAGAAAACGTGATGGCGAAGTCCTAACTGCTGAAGAAATTAACTTCTTCATTCAAGGTGTCGCTAAAAACACGGTTTCTGAAGGCCAAATTGCAGCATTTGCAATGGCTATCTTCTTTAATGAAATGACAATGCCAGAGCGTATCGCATTAACATGTGCAATGCGTGACTCAGGCATGGTGATTGACTGGAGCCACATGAACTTTGATGGCCCAATTGTTGATAAACACTCTACTGGTGGTGTTGGTGACGTAACTTCTCTGATGCTTGGCCCTATGGTGGCAGCATGTGGCGGTTTCGTTCCAATGATCTCTGGTCGTGGTTTAGGCCACACTGGCGGTACGCTAGACAAGCTTGAATCTATCCCTGGTTACAACATTACACCAACCAACGATGTGTTCGGTGAAGTAACTAAAGATGCTGGCGTAGCGATCATCGGTCAAACAGGCGATCTAGCACCGGCTGATAAGCGTGTTTACGCGACTCGTGATATCACAGCAACCGTAGATAACATCTCGCTAATCACGGCTTCAATCCTATCTAAGAAACTGGCTGCTGGCCTTGATTCTCTAGTAATGGATGTAAAAGTAGGTTCAGGCGCATTCATGCCGACTTACGAAGCGTCAGAAGAGCTAGCGAAATCGATCGTTGCAGTAGCAAACGGTGCAGGTACGAAGACAACAGCAATCCTAACGGACATGAACCAAGTTCTGGCTTCTTCGGCGGGCAACGCAGTTGAAGTACGTGAAGCGGTTCAATTCCTTACGGGTGAATACCGTAACCCACGTTTGCTAGAAATTACGATGGCATCGTGTGCTGAAATGCTGGTATTGGGTAACCTTGCAAAAGATTCAGATGAAGCGCGCGAAAAACTGATGACAGTGCTGGATAACGGTAAAGCAGCAGAGTGCTTCGGTAAAATGGTAGCGGGCCTTGGTGGTCCAGCAGATTTCGTAGCGAACTACGATAACTACCTAGAAAAAGCAGAAATTGTTAAACCAGTGTACGCGCTAGAAAACGGTGTGGTATCAGCAATGGATACTCGTGCAATTGGTATGGCTGTCGTTGGTATGGGCGGTGGTCGCCGCGTAGCAACAGACAGCATTGATTACGCAGTCGGTTTTGATCACTTCATTCGTCTTGGCGAAGTGGCAAGTGAAGATAAACCATTAGCAATGATTCATGCTCGCAACGAACAACAGTGGCAAGAAGCTGCAACAGCATTACAAAATGCAATCACTGTGGGCGGAGAATATACAGCAACGCCAGACGTTTACCGTCAGATTCGTTCTGAAGACGTGTAAATAACAGGTATCGGCATACCTAGTGTATGCCGATAAACAGAGTTCTGGTGCAAAGAGCAATAAGTTGGTGAAGAAAATGAAAAGAGCATTTATTTTAGTTTTAGATTCATTCGGTATCGGTGAAACAGCGGATGCAGACAAATTTGGTGATGTAGGTTCAGACACTATGGGTCACATCGCAGATCATTGTGACAAAGGTCTTGCAGACAACGCGGATCGTCAAGGTCCTCTGACGCTACCAAACCTGTCTAAGCTAGGTTTAGCTATGGCTCACAAAGAGTCTACAGGTCGTTTTGCTCCGGGTATGGATGCAGACGCTGAAATCATTGGCGCTTACGGTCACGCTGCTGAGCTGTCTTCTGGTAAAGACACGCCATCGGGTCACTGGGAAATCGCTGGTGTACCAGTATTGTTTGACTGGGGCTACTTCACCGACAAAGAGAACAGCTTTCCAAAAGAACTGACTGACCGCATTCTTGAGCGTGCAGGTTTGTCTGGTTTCTTGGGTAACTGCCACTCATCAGGCACTGAAATCCTAGATAACCTAGGTGAAGAACACATGAAGACTGGCCTACCAATCTTCTACACTTCTGCGGACTCTGTTTTCCAGATCGCTTGTCATGAAGAGACATTCGGCCTACAAAACCTGCTAGACCTTTGTCAGATTGCTCGTGAAGAGCTAGAAGACTACAACATTGGTCGTGTTATCGCGCGTCCGTTCGTTGGCCCGGGTAAAGGTCAATTTGAGCGTACGGGTAACCGTCGTGATCTTTCTGTTGAGCCACCTGCGGCAACTATCCTGCAGAAACTTGCTGATGAGAAGGGCGGTAACGTTCACTCAATCGGTAAGATCTCTGATATCTACGCAGGTTGTGGTATCACTCAGAAAACCAAAGCAACAGGTATCCCTGCGCTATTTGAAGCAACAAAAGAAGCGATCAATGAAGCGGGCGACAACACGATTGTGTTCACTAACTTCGTTGATTTCGACTCAGCTTACGGCCACCGCCGCGATGTTGCAGGTTACGCAGCGGCACTTGAGTACTTCGATGGTCGCATCAATGAAATCATCGATATGATGAAAGAAGATGATGTACTTATCCTAACTGCAGACCACGGTTGTGATCCGACATGGCCAGGTACCGACCATACTCGTGAGCACATCCCTGTGATTGTTTACGGTCAGAAGGTTCCAGCCGGTTCTCTAGGCCGTCGCGATACGTTCGCTGATATTGGTCAAAGCTTAGCGTCATACTTTGGTACATCACCAATGGAACACGGCACAAGCTTCCTATAATAGTTAACTAAGAGAGAGGGAAACCTCTCTCTTCTTTTTTGTTTTGAGATTAAGGATATTTTCAATGGCTACTCCACATATTAATGCTGAAATGGGTGATTTCGCTGACGTAGTTCTAATGCCAGGCGACCCGCTGCGTGCTAAATACATCGCTGAAACCTTCTTAGAAGAAGTGGTTCAAGTGTGCGACGTTCGTAACATGTTTGGTTACACCGGTACTTACAAAGGTCGTAAGGTTTCGGTAATGGGACACGGTATGGGCATTCCATCTTGTTCCATTTACGCGACTGAGCTGATCAAAGACTTCGGTGTGAAAAAGATCATTCGTGTTGGTAGTTGTGGTGCAGTGAGCGAAGATATCAAAGTGCGCGATGTGGTTATTGGCATGGGCGCATGTACTGACTCAAAAGTGAACCGTATTCGCTTTAAAGGTCACGACTTCGCAGCTATCGCAGATTACAAAATGGTACGTGCGGCAGAAGATGCAGCAAAAGCGCGTGGTGTTGATGTAAAAGTCGGTAACCTATTCTCGGCTGAGTTGTTCTACACGCCAGATCCTGAAATGTTTGAAGTTATGGATAAATACGGCATTGTCGGTGTAGAGATGGAAGCGGCAGGCATCTATGGTGTGTGTGCTGAATACGGCGCAAAAGCTCTGACTATCTGTACTGTGTCTGATCACATCAAAACCGGTGAGCAAACTACATCGGATGAACGTCAAACAACCTTCAACGACATGATGGTTATCGCTTTAGATTCTGTGCTTCTTGGTGACCAAGAGTAATTACAGTTCACAATAGCTTGATAAAGTAACAGATAACAAAAAGCCCCGTCGCTGCCTGAGCGTCGGGGCTTTTTATTGGATCTTTTGAACTGAGTCGTTATGAGTTTACGTTTCTCAACAATAAGTTCTCACCAGACTTGGTCGGTCTTCGACGAATCAACATGATGAACAGTACACCACTGACGAAGCCCATCAAAACCATACCAATCATATAACGATCGCTTTTGCGGTAGTGGTGATCTGAAATCGCCGTCATCTTACCGGTTTCGAAGGTCACACGAATAAAGCCGATGATCGTATGTTCTGTAGAATAAATAGGTTCAACTAATTGCTGTCTGCCGATACTTGCGGTGGAAAGTGGCGTGTCTAAACCAAGAACCTCACGTACAGAGAGTGCTTTTTCGCTCGAAGCTAGTCGAATACCCTCAGCATCATAGATGGTGGTATCGAATACCAGTCTATCTTGAGACAGCTGATTAGTTAGATCTAGCAGTCTTTCTTGGTCTTGTTGCGTGATCATTTTGCTGGCTGAAAGTGATGCCTGAGAGATAAGCAGCTTGGTAAGAGTTTCCAACTGTTTCGCTTGGATCTTCTCGTTACCTTTACTGATCACGACCGTATTTTTAATCGTTACAACAAACATGGTAGCCAACAAAATGAGGGCTAGCATTCGTAAAGCGTTACGTATTGAGAACAATGATTCATTCATGTTTCACGAAGCCTGAAATAAACAAATGTTATGATTAAGACATATTGAGACTTGCGTTTTCAAATTGCAATAGGTTAACGTTTAGCATAGTTAATTAGGAATCATACACATGGACGCTCAGAAATATCTGCCGATTAAAAGGCATACTACATTATTAACTCGACTCCCCGAGACTCGTTTCGCATCTCAACTCGCTAAGGCAAAGGCCAACTGGATTGTATTTGGCGAGTACCTATCTCCACAATATTTTGATGACATCGACTTTTTCACTGGCACTTACAACACCATTCTTGATACGTGGAAAGTTGGGCATTATGAAGTGGCACTGATGTCTGGAAACTTAACACCTGCTCACGAAGAAATTCTGCAAGCATTGAAGCTTGATTATGCTTGCCTTAGCGAGGTCCCAGACTTATCTAAGCCAGGTTTGATTGTGATGGATATGGATTCCACAGCGATTCAGATTGAATGTATTGATGAAATTGCAAAGCTGGCTGGAGTAGGAGAGTTAGTCTCTGAAATCACCGAACGAGCAATGCAAGGTGAACTCGATTTTGAACAGAGCTTACGCCAACGAGTGGGCGCACTGAAAGGTGCCGATGAAGCTATTCTCGAGCAAGTGCGTCAATCACTGCCATTTATGCCTGATCTTGTTGGGCTTGTGAACACGTTGAATAAGTTAGGCTGGAAGACGGCTATCGCATCTGGTGGCTTTACTTACTTCTCTGACTACTTGAAAGACACGTTAGATCTAGACCACGCTCAGTCGAACACTTTAGAAATCGTTAAAGGAAAATTGACGGGTGAAGTTCTTGGTGATGTGGTTTCAGCGCAAACCAAAGCCGACATCTTAGTGGAACTGGCTGAAGAGTATGAGCTTGAATTGCACAACACGGTTGCTGTGGGCGATGGCGCGAATGACTTAGTGATGATGGGTTCTGCAGGTTTAGGTATTGCCTACCATGCGAAACCAAAAGTAGAGCAGCAAGCTCAAACCGCTGTGCGTTACGCAGGTTTAGGCGGGGTGCTTTGTATCTTGTCTGGTGTATTGGCTAAGCAGCAAAAAATCAGCTGGCAGGCCAAACCTTAAGGTTCGCTTGGTAAGTTCTATTAGCAGCAAACTATAATAGAACACAGATACAAAAAAGCAGGCGATGAGCCTGCTTTTTCTATTTTTAAATGCCGTAAATGGATGCTGACCTAACGAGTCAGTTCTAATCGAATCAACACTTCATCAGTGATGTCTTCAATCTCACCATAGCCGATAAAAGCGGTGATCTCGTTCTCTAGCTTCTTCGCTTGGTGCATGCTAATCCGTGTCAGTTCTTCTAGATCCGATTGGAACAAAGTGGTCAATGGGTTAAAGATTGGCGCGGTCGTAACACGAAGCACATAGACATCACCCAAGTGTTGCGCCTTCTTAATGAATAAGATTCTTTCTTTTGCCGAGGCAAAATCTTTTACCAATTTGGTGTGCACTGATTGGATTTTGTCACCAAACTTTACCGCAGCAATATACACGTCATGGTGTTTAGGCTCTGCGCCTTCGATTCTTTTCAGTGGCTCGGCTAGTAGCGAGCTAGTGTGACCCTTAAAGATCGGCTCTAGTGAGAACTTTTGGTTGTGTCCAAGCTTAGCTAGTAACGTTAGGTGCTTATTCAGTGGGAAGTTCACACCAATGATCTTACAACGCAGTGTTGAGCTTGGCTTATCAATGAAGATAGGGTTACTGACCATTTTGCTAAGCAATATATTGTGCAGGGACTCAAGCAATGAGTTAGTTGGCAGTATCTCTTTCTTCTTAATCAGTTTGCTTTGGTTCTGGTCGATAAGCCCGTTAAGGAACGCGATGGTACGCATTGTCTTGGCATTCTCAGCAATAACCAATTGTACGTTTCGGCCATTCGGGCTTACGCGAATCACATGATAAGGCACTGTGCTCAGTGGCAAGTTCTTATCATAGAGCTGTAGCTCATTGAAGTTGACCAATACCGGGTCATTAATCTTGAGCACCATTGGGTGTTCAAGAGTAATGCTCAACCCACGTTTCGAGATGTCTAAGGTGTGCCCGTTCGCTGCTGCACCATCTTGTGAAGTGAGCTGCAACGGCGACTTAAACTGGTATCTCGGCTCTTTACGACGAGTCTGAGAGTCAAAGTAGATACTTTGAATGTTCCCAACCACAGTGCGTGGGTGACGGAAGCGATTCAGTTCACTGCTTGGAATGCGTGGCTTCTCACTCAATAGATAATCTGCCGCACTTTCGTGATCACCAATTTCTTGCAAAATGCCGCAATGCGTCAGTTGTGCTGAGCTTTGAGCCAGCGTATCTGAGTGCTTGGCTAACGCTTGTCGCTCGGTATCGGAGAGTTCGAACACCGAGAACTTGAACGCCTTCCAACTTTTACGTTTGCCACCAATGTGCCAGAACAGTTGTCTTTGTTCACGAGAGGCTTCAGGGAGCATCATCGAGTAGAACAAGGTCTTATTCTGATGTTCGTGGGTAAACGAATAGATGACGTTACTGGTGCCTTTAACGCCAGGCTTAGCCAATAGGTTCATTCGTTGTTCGTTGAACAGGGTACCCAGAGCTTGTTGGTTACGCTCGTCGTGCCAGTACTGCCACAATGGATGGTTGTTATCCGTAAGTAAGGCAAGTTTGAGTTCGCTACCGCTGAAGAACAAAGGTAGGTTACAGGTGTGCTTTAGATAGGTGTGTTCGATGCCTCGTGTACGAGTTCGAATGATCCTATCTTGGTTCTCATGGCTGGTTTTCTTACTGGTGCTATTTAAAGACTCATCAAGTAAGCGAGCCACAACATTGGTGTCGCTTACCTTGATGGTTCTCAGAAATTTAACTGCGTTGTTCTCGTATGATTCATCGATACCCAGAACGCGAAATTCTACTGCTTGGTTAACGTCGTTTTCTTGAGACTTTTCGACAAGCTCGGTGAATTTAACGCTGATGATTTCACCAAGGTTATAGCGAAAGGCACTTGGCACCTTGAATTTTGCACCTGAAGGGGAAATATCGACCGTAACACCGTGTAGGCCTTGCCCTTTCGATGTGGTGATCTCAACCTGTGAGCTAATCTTGAGTCTGTTCTCTTGGCGCTTTAAGTCGTAACCTAGGTTAATGGCTTCTGCTTCATACGGGCTGTTAGCGCTGGTGATGTCGTGGCTATCTTGAGACGAAGTTTTAACAACACTGCGCAGTGGCTGAGTTCTCGGAGTCATCACTAACTCCCATGCGCCCTCGGTGTAACCTTTAAACTTTTTTGTACCACGCTGATACGCGTTTAAAGCAATGTCATCGAGCCAGTGCTTACGGCCGTCGAGTGTAAATTGACGACACTCATTATCAATGCGTCCGCGTAAATCAATGCTCTTTGTACACGGAGCCATGATACGATTCAGTTCCATTTTAACGAGCAGCTTCAGAGACGGCGATTCCCCTTCTGTCATTTGAGAAAGAA
Organism: Vibrio sp. Isolate34; assembly: GCF_022397915.1. GTDB lineage: Bacteria > Pseudomonadota > Gammaproteobacteria > Enterobacterales > Vibrionaceae > Vibrio. The sequence goes on from NZ_JAKEUO010000002.1 coordinate 74,579, forward strand.
GGAATTCGAAATCTTCGGCGTGGTAAGCCGGGATTAAACGTTCTGCTACAGATAGAATTTCAGATTGCTGCATACTTTTCTTGTTAGAATGGACGGTGCGTTTATGTTATCGACTAGTTTAAATCGATCTTTAAGTATAAGTGGTATGACTGCAACTTTTATTTTCATCCGTACGGTCAAATAAGTCACAAATTGACAACATCATTGTGTAACTGAGTAAATTATTGAGGTTTTATGGCTAAGGCAAAGCGAGCTTATGTGTGTAATGACTGTGGTGCCGATTTTCCACGTTGGCAGGGGCAGTGCAATGCATGTGGTGCTTGGAACACGATTACAGAAGTTAGATTAGCTGCTTCACCTCAGGTCGCGCGTAATGAACGGTTGAGTGGTTATGCGGGCGGTGCAACTGAATCTTCAGTTCAAACGCTGTCAGAAATCGATCTGCAAGAAGTCCCACGTTTTAGCAGTGGCTTTAAAGAACTCGACCGAGTACTCGGTGGTGGTGTCGTACCGGGTGCTGCGATCCTGATTGGTGGTAACCCGGGTGCCGGTAAATCAACGCTGTTATTACAGACCATGTGTCAGCTTTCTTCTCAATTACCGACTCTTTATGTCACAGGGGAAGAATCCCTACAGCAGGTTGCGATGCGTGCGTCTCGACTTGGATTGCCAAAAGAGCACTTAAAGATGCTCTCCGAAACGAACGTAGATAAGATCTGTCAGGTTGCCGAAAAAGAACAACCTAAGATCATGGTTATCGACTCGATCCAAGTTATGCACGTTGCGGATGTTCAATCCTCTCCTGGCAGTGTTGCACAGGTTCGTGAATCGGCAACTGCATTAACGCGCTACGCAAAGCAGAATAACGTTGCCGTGTTCTTAGTTGGACACGTAACTAAAGACGGCACCTTAGCGGGGCCAAAAGTACTAGAGCACATTATTGACTGTTCTGTTTTATTAGATGGCGGAACCGATAGCCGTTTTAGAACGCTACGCAGCCACAAAAACCGTTTTGGTGCAGTGAATGAGCTGGGTGTATTTGCGATGACAGGCCAAGGGCTAAAAGAAGTCAGCAACCCATCCGCTATCTTCTTGTCTCGTGGTGAAGAAGAAACCTCGGGCAGTTCTGTCATGGTGGTGTGGGAAGGTACGCGTCCACTTCTTGTCGAAATCCAAGCGCTGGTGGATTATTCACAGCTGGCTAACCCGCGTCGCGTCGCTGTCGGCCTAGAGCAAAACAGGCTTTCACTGTTATTAGCGGTGCTGCATAAACACGGCGGCTTACAAATGGCTGACCAAGATGTGTTTGTGAATGTCGTCGGTGGTGTTAAAGTAACCGAAACCAGTGCTGATCTTGCGTTGGTGATGGCTCTACTTTCTAGTTTCAGAGACCGCGCATTGCCAAAAGATGTGGTGGTGTTTGGAGAAGTAGGCCTAGCGGGTGAGATTCGACCTGTACCGAGCGGACAAGAGCGTTTAAATGAAGCATTTAAACATGGCTTTAAGAAAGCAATCGTACCGGCAGCGAACATGCCTAAAGGTGGCATTCCAGGAATGCAGATCCACGGTGTGAAAAAATTATCGGAAGCAATTAATGCTTTTGATGAGTTGTAATTGAACTCACTTCAGCTACTCTATACAGCAGCAATTCAGCCTAACCTTAACGCCGATTAAGCTTTAGGTTAGCACTATAATTAACAATCATTTAGATTGTTACTACTGAGTGCCTTTTTCTATATGTTAGAAAAAGGCAAAGTTTTTTAGTCCCAAATGCATGCAAAGCTATCAGTCTTCACAGATTGTGATATACTCTGCGCGCATTTTATATCCTATTAACAGAGTAAGACAATGGCAGATTTATCGAAATACAGAAACATTGGTATTTTCGCGCACGTTGATGCGGGTAAAACAACTACCACTGAGCGTATCCTTAAGCTAACTGGTCAAATCCACAAGACTGGTGAAGTACATGATGGCGAATCAACGACTGACTTCATGGAACAGGAAGCTGAGCGCGGTATTACTATCCAATCAGCAGCTGTAAGCTGTTTTTGGAACGATCACCGTCTAAACGTTATCGATACTCCTGGACACGTTGACTTCACAGTTGAAGTATACCGTTCTCTTAAAGTTCTTGATGGCGGTATCGGTGTATTCTGTGGTTCTGGTGGTGTTGAACCTCAATCAGAAACTAACTGGCGCTACGCTAACGAATCAGAAGTATCTCGTCTGATCTTCGTTAACAAACTAGACCGTATGGGTGCAGACTTCTACAACGTTGTTGACCAAGTTAAAAACGTTCTAGGTGCAACTCCTCTAGTAATGGTTCTACCAATCGGTCGTGAAGACGAGTTCGTTGGTGTTGTAGACCTACTGAGCCGTAAAGCATACGTTTGGGATGACACTGGTCTTCCTGAAAACTACGAAATCAAAGATGTTCCAGCGGACATGGTTGATGACGTTGAGCAATACCGTGAAGAGCTAATCGAAACTGCTGTAGAGCAAGACGATGACCTAATGGAAGCTTACATGGAAGGTGAAGAGCCTTCTATCGAGCAAATCAAAGCTTGTATCCGTAAAGGTACTCGTGATATCGCATTCTTCCCAACGTTCTGTGGTTCTGCGTTCAAGAACAAAGGTATGCAACTTATCCTTGATGCTGTAGTAGATTACCTACCAGCACCAACTGAAGTTGATCCTCAGCCTCTAATGGATGAGAACGGCGAAGAAACTGGCGAATACGCTATCGTTTCTACAGATGAGACTTTCAAAGCGCTTGCATTCAAAATCATGGATGACCGCTTCGGTGCTCTAACTTTCGTTCGTATTTACTCTGGTAAACTGAACAAAGGTGACACGATTCTTAACTCATTCACTGGCAAGACTGAACGTGTTGGCCGTATGGTTGAGATGCAAGCTGATGACCGTAACGAACTAACTAGCGCACAAGCTGGTGACATCATTGCGATCGTTGGTATGAAGAACGTGCAAACTGGTCACACTCTATGTGATCCTAAGCACCCGGTAACGCTTGAGCCAATGGTATTCCCAACTCCAGTAATCTCAATCGCTGTATCTCCAAAAGATAAAGGCGGTTCTGAGAAAATGGGTATCGCGATCGGTAAAATGGTTGCAGAAGATCCATCTTTCCAAGTTGAGACTGACGAAGAGACTGGTGAAACTATCCTGAAAGGTATGGGTGAACTTCACCTAGACATCAAGGTAGATATCCTTAAGCGTACATACGGCGTTGACCTAACTGTAGGTGCTCCTCAAGTTGCTTACCGTGAAACTATCACTCAAGCAATTGAAGATAGCTACACGCACAAGAAGCAATCTGGTGGTTCTGGTCAATTCGGTAAGATCGATTACCGTATCAAACCAGGCGAAGCAGGTTCTGGCTTCAAGTTCAACTCTGTAGTTGTGGGCGGTAACGTTCCTAAAGAATTCTGGCCTGCAGTTGAGAAAGGCTTCGCATCTATGATGGAAAACGGCGTACTAGCTGGCTTCCCAACTCTAGACGTTGAAGTTGAACTTTTCGATGGTGGTTTCCACGCAGTCGATTCATCTGCTATCGCATTTGAAATCGCAGCGAAAGGCGCATTCCGTCAATCTATGCCTAAAGCTGGCGCGCAACTTCTTGAGCCAATCATGAACGTTGACGTGTTCACTCCAGACGATCACGTTGGTGATGTTATCGGTGACCTTAACCGTCGTCGTGGCATGATCAAAGATCAACAAGCTGGCGTAACTGGTGTTCGTATTAAAGCTGACGTACCTCTTTCTGAGATGTTCGGCTACATCGGTCACCTACGTACTATCACTTCTGGTCGTGGCCAATTCTCTATGGAATTCGCACAATACGCACCATGTCCAACTAACGTTGCTGACGAAGTGATTGCAAAAGTTAAAGCAGAAAAAGAAGCTGGTAAGTAATTAGCCCTTTTTTCAATTAGCTAAAAAAGCCCCGTAAGTGAAAGCTTGCGGGGCTTTTTATTGCTTGTAACATAATACGAGATACGAGATACGAGATACGAGATACGAGATACGAGATACGAGATACGAGATACGAGATACGAGATACGAGATACGAGATACGAGATACGAGATACGAGATACGAGATATGATGTGGCCCCTAAAAAGTAGACACAGGGGTTGTCCCGTATTTAATCAACACGGGACTGATAAAGAAGGGAGAGACTAACGCTTTAAGTCGATGTAAATCTGCTCTACCTTAGTACGAGCCCAGTCGGTTTTACGCAAAAACTTTAGGCTAGATTTAATACTCGGGTCTTTTTTGAAACAATTGATGTTGACCATGTAACTCAACTCTTCCCAACCATAATGTTCAACCAATTCAGTCAGTAGCTTTTGAAGAGTGATACCGTGAAGTGGGTTATTTTCTTGTGTCATGAGGGATTCTCGCGATTTAGTTACTCCCAGTATAACATTTTCACTTTATGGATGAGCAGGCAATTTTCCTTGCTAAACAGTGTGAACAATTGATTGTTCAAAGAAATGAAAAGAGCGAGCTTTTCAGCTCACCCTTAACGTTATCTTTCATTCCGGTTCGATAGCTACTCTTCCCAAACCACCAATTTATCTTTCGGCCAGTTATGGCCAACTTCATGGTATTTCTGCTCAAGGACATGTCGCTTGATTTTGAGAGTCGGAGTTAACACACCATTCTCAATACTCCACGGTTCCTTAATCATCAATACGCCTTTGATCTTCTCGTGTGAAGCGAGTTGTTCGTTCATCTTCTCGATAACACGCTTGGTCGTTTTCTCATAACGAGCTCGATCAAAATTAGGGAAGTCGTGTGGAACGACAAGCAGAATAGGGCCAGGTAAGCCTAAACCTATCAAACACATCATTTCTACACGGCTGTATTCAAAGAGCTTGTTCTCGATAGGTACGGGAGCAACAAACTTACCTTTAGCGGTTTTAAAGGTATCCTTCTTACGTCCACGAATTGTTAGGTAGCCTTCGCTGTCGATATCACCGATGTCTCCTGTATGAAGCCAACCCTCTGAGTTAAAAGATTCTTGAGTCGCAATATCATTCTTGTAGTAACCAGAGAATAACCCTTTACCTCGAACTAGAATCTCTTCATCTTCAGCTATCTTGAGTTCGATCCCTGGACCAGCATTACCGACAGTACCAATTTTATCGGCTCTGAAAGGGTAGTTGAGCGTACTGTAGGCGAAAGACTCTGTCATACCCCAAGCCTCGGTAATGTGTAAGCCGACGCTTTCGTACCATGCCAGTAGAGCTGGTGATACTGGCGCTGAACCACAGCCGAGAACGCGCGCTTGATCTAAGCCCAGGCCGTCAGCTAGCTTCTTCTTAATGATGTTATTCACAAACGGAATTTTGAGTAGGAAATTCAGTTTTTTCTGTGGGAGCTTGTCTTGAATTCGTTGTTGGAACAGAGTCCATAAACGAGGAACTGAAATAAACAAGGTTGGGCGATGCATTTTCACATCATCAATAAAGGTGTCTAAAGATTCAGGGAAAGCTGTAACCACGCCCCCCATCACTGAAGAACCAAAGATGTAAACGCGTTCTGTAATATGAGCAAGCGGAAGGTAAGAAAACAGGCGATCGCCAGGTTGGATTCCAATATGATCAATCAACCTTTGAACAGACCAAGTAAACGCGCCGTACGTGAGCATTGCGCCTTTCGGTAACCCAGACGTACCCGAAGTATAAACAAGTGACATCAGCTTATCATCGTGATGCTGAGGTCGTTTGCTTGAGGGTTCGTGTGTATCAATGAGCTGTTCGAAAGTGTGTTGGCACTTCGCTGCGCTGTCGTATGGCAGTGAAATACTCACCAAGCTCGGGTTGTCATCAAGTACTTTTTGAGTGGCTTTAGGATCGTCAAGCTTACCCGCAATCACAATTTTACTTTCACTGTGTTCAATACAGTATTGAATGGTGTCTGCACCCGCTGTTGGAAAGATTGGGACGCTGACAAAATCTCCTAACATCATGGCAAGATCGCAGATGAACCACTCTGCACAGTTTTTCGATACGAGAGCGACTCGATCGCCAGGTTGGGCTCCGAGTCCTTCTAATGCTGACGCCAGTTTCAGTGCTTTGTCGGCTACTTCTTTATAAGTAAATTCGACAAATTGGCGGTTAATAATCTGTTTCAAATAGACTTCACTTGGGCGTTCTTCTGCCCATTTTAAAATCATGTCATTGGGTGTAGGGAGAGCTGTTGCTTGTTCTTGGCTAAACTCGTTAGGCTGAATCATTGTCTAACTCCATGTTTTTCGCTAAGTTATTTTTGTTAAAATCATGTTAAATGTACCATGATTTTTTCTTTTAGGGAGTAAAATTAGCGTTTTCTGCTCTTTGTTTTTTCGCATCTGTGCAGGCACGTCTGTAACTTGCGGGCGTTACTCCGGTCCTTTTCTTAAAGATTCTTGAAAAATACGACACATCCTTGTATCCACATTGATAAGAAATGACAGCGATTTTTGATTCGGTATCGGCTTCGATTAACTTCTTGGCTAATAAGATTCGTTTATCGCACACAAAGTCTCTAAAGCTTACTCCAAAGTGTAGGTGAAACTTCTTAGAAAAGTAGGTGGTTGAACAATGGCATTTTTCAGCGATCTCTGTTTCTCTTATCTCTTTGTTGATGTTGTCCATAACAAAGTTAACGACTTCAGAGGTAAACAACTTTGCAGGTAGTTGATTATTGTTGTTGGTATCTCGGTCGAGATCGAAGTGAGGATCGAAGATATGTTGCGTTTTAGTCTTGAGCTCTTCGAATGTACTGGTCAGATGTTTATTGTTTGTTTCGATAATAAAGAATATATTCTTATGATTTCGAACGATATTAGGTAACGGGTCCGAGCAAATAATGACTATTCTTTTATTTAGATTCTCGCAAATAGCTAAAGCCATTGTAAGTAGTTGAAGTTTATCTGGATTATTCAATATAAAAAACACTAACCTTACATCTAAGTTACTGATTATAGATATATCTTGTCCAAAGTTTTCAATAGGAAAGTAGTGGCTTATTTTATTGATAATAACAGCGTGAAAATCACTATTATTATCTGACAATAAAGGTGTGACTACTTTCATATGAATACCAACTCTATTTCATATTAAATTGTAAGTTTAAAAATAGATAAATTATTATGTGTAGTAATTAGATTAGAAGTACCACAAAAAAGTGCAAGTGAATGGCAAAAAAATCCTAACCGAATGTGTGACTCACCTCTAGATTTACTTTACAGGTAAACAAAGCCTGATACGTAAATCAAGGAGAGGTTCTCATGGATAAGTTTTTGAATAATTGTAAAGAATTCATGAAAGATGAAGAAGGGTTGACCGTTATTGAGTATGTTATCGGTGCGGCATTGTTAGTGTTAGGTTTAACAACGGTATTTTCTGGTTTGGGCAATACTCTAGCAACTAAATTGAATAGTATCGTTGCTAATGTTGGGAATTAATTCATGGGTAGAAAAGGTCTGGAGCAACAGAGGGGATTAACGACGGTTGCCTACATTATTGCTGCTGCCTTGCTTGTTATTGCTATCGGGTTGGTTTTTTCTGAGATGGCGATAGCCTTACTCAGTAAATTTCAGGAAATTATATCGAGTGTATAGATAGATCCTATGATTAATGAGCCTTCTGTTTTTTGGGCATTGCTAATTGCAGTTTCGGTATACGATGTTGAGAAACATCGTATACCGAACAAAATATTGATTATGTTTTTGTTTGTGTATTTCTTATCAATGTTTAACCGCAATTACAGCTTTGATGTTTTCTTAATGTCCTTCGTTGGATCCATGGTGTTTTTTTGTTTTGGATTACTCTTATATTTTGTAAGAGCTATGTCTGCAGGAGATGTGAAGCTATTAGGTATTGTTGGGATGTATCTCGGGTGGGGACAATTACTTGATGCGTCATACTTTATCTTACTTTCTGCTGGAGTGATCGGGACTTTTTACCTGCTGTATAACTTTGCTAATTCGAGCAATGCCACTGTTAAAGGTTATTTTGAAAACAAGCTGATTGCACTTGGTGGAGTCGCTCCAGTAATAGATAAAAGCGCGAGTTTGCACGCTAGATATTCAAATAAGGTGACGATGCCTTTTGCACCCTCTGTTGTCATGGGATTGGCGATGTATAGCTACTTTACTTGAACTGTTGTTGGTTAGCTTTGTGGAGAGAAATAATATATGGATATTATAGGGCGTATTGCTCCAACAATTTTGAAGCCTCAAATTTCAGCCCCGGCCGTTCCTACATCTATTGATATGTTGGGTGTTCCTGAAGTTGTTATAGAAAACCTTGTGTTGAAGCACCTGTCAGCCTACCCCAAGTCGGATGTTTTAGATCTTTCTAACTATTTGTGTGTTGTGACACATATTGTTGAAAGTGCGTTGGCGGTGTTGAGAACAAAGTCATTGATTGAAGTTTTTCAACCAACCTCCAACCTTTCTCTCTCATCGGCATCTCATAGTCATGTGCGCTATTCCCTTTCTGAGAAAGGACTTGAAGAAGCTGACCTTGCCTTCAAGCGTGATGCTTATTTAGGCCCCGCACCTGTTTCACTTACCCAATATAGTGATGTGGTAAAGCAGCAAGACCTGAGAGCAGAGTTAGTGACTCGGCCACATGTCGAGGCTGCACTGGATGATGTATATGGTGTCGACAAAATGATTTCGGTATTGGGGCCTGCAATCAACTCTGGACGTGCCTTGTTGTTGTATGGGCATGCAGGGACGGGTAAAACATTTGTAGCGTCACGTATTGTCAATGCGCTGCATACGTCGGTGTTTATTCCTTATGCCGTCTATGCGCTTGGCAATATCATCAAGGTTTTCTCTGCACAACACCATAAACCTTTAGATAGAAACGGCAGCACTAAAGCGATCTCGCTAAAAGATCAATACGATAAGCGCTGGCTTAATTGTGAAAGGCCAAATATCCAGGTGGGTGGAGAACTGACTATGGATATGCTTGAAGTTAATCATTCTGAGAACAGTCGTGTCTGGTTAGCACCAGTTCAAATGATGGCAAACAATGGGATCTTTATCATTGATGATCTTGGTCGTCAGCCCATGCCGGTGGATGCGCTTCTTAACCGTTGGATTGTACCGATGGAGTACTCATTCGACTATTTGTCGCTGCCTAATGGCCAGCAGATAACGATGCCATTTGTATTAACTCTTGCCTTTTCTACCAATCTAAACCCTAAGAAAATAAGCGATCCTGCCTTTTTACGTCGTTTAGGTTACAAGATTGAATTCAAGCCACTTAATCAGCGAGATTATGAAGCTTTATGGATGAGCGTCGTTGCTGATAGAGAAGTAGAGCTTCAAGACGGTTTTTTTGAGCGTTTGTCTCAAATGCACACGCTGCTTAAGGTGCCACTTTTCCCATGTTTACCGAAAGATCTCGTTGGTATAAGCAAAGATATTCTTTCGTTTGAGCAGCTACCACCTGTTATCACATTCGATATTCTTTCCATGGCATGGGAAGTTTATTTTACCTCTGATGGACACGAGGAAGAGAATAATGAATAAGAGTCAAGTTTTCCTACTGTTTTTACTGTCCGTAGTATTCGGCTTAGCGGCTGTATTTTTTGCTAAGCAGTGGATGGACGATCAAGTTCAGCCATCCGTTGAAGTTGAAAAGGTCGAGCGTCACCCTGTTGTTGTCGCATCACAAGAAATTGAAGCCGGAACTATTATCGAGGATCAGTTTTTAACCACCAGATTGATGGAAGTTGATTGGATTAATGAAAATAACTATTCGGATAAAGCAGAGCTGATTGGCAAGGTTGTTGCGAATACTGTCTATGCGGGAGAGGTGCTTCACAAGTTACGATTTACTGTACCAGGAGAAGGGTCAACGCTTGCAGCTCTTATCCCTGAAAATAAACGTGCGGTAACGATACGTGTTGATGATGTTATTGGTGTGGCGGGTTTCTTATTACCGGGTAACAAGGTTGATATTCTCAATACCGTTTCTTACGGAAAAAATTCTGCAGCGACTCAAACAGTTCTTAAAGATATTAAGGTTTTGGCTGTTGACCAAACGGCTAAAACGAACGAAAACAGTCCGATTATTGTCCGAGCGGTAACACTTGAGATGACGCCGAAAGAGGCAGAGAAACTTCTCACGGCTAAAAGCAAAGGCGATATTCAGCTGACTCTGAGAAACCCACATGAAGTTGAGAAAAAAGTGGTTCGTCGATATGTGCCTAGACCAAGTGTCACCATTATCAAAGGCACAGAAACATCTAATGTGCGTGTCAAGGATTGAGGTGAAATATGAGAATATTAATTGCGTGTGTTTTGAGTCTGATTTGTATTTCGACGGCCAGTGTTGCGGCATTACAAACGGGAAAAACAGTCACGGTTCCACATCATAAATCTACGCATGTCGTGCTGTCGGGAAAAGCGGCGAAGGTTTCTCTTGGTGATCCTGAAGTTTTAGATATTGTAATTTTAAAATCAAATGAAGTGTTTTTAATTGGTAAAAAATTAGGTGCGACAAACCTAATGGCTTGGGACTCTCGAGGTCGGTTGATTGAATCTATTAACATTGAGGTTACTCATGATCTTAATAGCCTTAAAGCTAAATTATATGAGTTCCTTCCTGATGAAACTATCGAAGTGCACAGTGCGCAGAACCGTCTACTATTGAGCGGTCAAGTCAGCAACCAACAACAAATGAATGTGGCGATGCGAATCGCAGAAACCTATTCGTCAGGGCAGGCAGCTGACGCATCAAAAGAAAGTGGAAGTGAACAAGCCGCAGCGACAGGCGTTATTAATTTGATGTCGATCGGAGGGGCTCAGCAGGTGATGTTAGAGGTGACGGTTGCTGAGGTTCAAAGAAGCTTGGTAAGAAAGTTTGATGCGAACTTCCATTTCTTCCAAACCAGTGGGTCTGACTTTTCTTGGGGGGCGTCTTCAGTCCCTGCCGGTGTGTTAGGTGCAACCCCAATTTTCAATATTCCTACCTCTACCGATTACGGCATTTTAGGTTCTTTCATTGATAGTAATACATTGTTTACTTTTGCATTGGACGTAGCAAAACAAAATGGTGTGGCAAAAGTCTTGGCTGAACCGAACTTAACCGCGCTAAGCGGTTCAAAGGCTGAGTTTTTAGCCGGGGGAGAATTTCCCATTCCGGTGCCTGACGAAGATGGTATTACCATTGAATATAAAGAGTATGGTGTAGGTTTAAAGTTCATCCCGACGGTACTGAGTGACAAAAAAATCAACCTAAACTTAGCGGTTGATGTGAGTGAGATTGCCAATAGTAGCTCATTAACGATTGATCCTGGTACCACCAATGCGACTTACTTTATCCCTCCAATTACCCGTAGAAGTGCATCGTCGACGCTTGAGTTAGCCGACGGTCAAACCATCGGTATTGCGGGGTTGTTGAGTGAGAATGTTAGGGACATCAGTAACAAGATGCCAGGCTTTGGCGATGTGCCGATTTTAGGCCAGCTCTTTAATAGCCAAGAGTATGTATCTGGTGAAACAGAGCTCGTTATTCTTGTTACGCCTCGACTCGCTAAACCTATTGACCGAACGAAAGTAACGTTACCAACGGACGCTTTCGTCGACCCTAATGATCTTGAATATTATCTGTTAGGCCGAAGTGCTTACATAGCTGAACCGTCTGAATCTGATTCAGAGCAATCTCAAGCTTCACAGGATATATCACCGACCGATGGTGGTAGCGAAGGCTCATTTGGGCATGATTTATAAGGGGATAGATATGACTAAAATAATGATGATCTTTCTCGCAATGTTATTAGTTGGCTGTGCGAACGATGCTCGTTTAGGGCACTCGGTAGCACTAGTGAAAACAGAGCAAACGTATAACCCTAATGCGACCCAAGAGAATTTACTCGAAGTACCAGATGGTACAGGGGAGCGGATGCAGGCTGGTTACGACCGATATGTTGGCAGAGGTGAAAATGATCTGTCCGGAAGCAGTAGTAGCCAGATTCTAGAAGATTTTAATTAAATCTGGAGGTACTCACATGTTGTATCGAGTATCACAAAGCCCCAAAAAGCAACAAGGCTTAGTTGTGGTGATGATTACTGCTGCCTTGTTGGTTTTTCTAGCGGTCTCAGCGCTAGCTATAGATATAAACCATATGGTTGTAAATAAAACGCGCTTACAAAATGCAGTTGATTCTGCAGCGCTGGCTGCGGCAACCATATTAGACAATAGTAAAGATAAAGACGCGGTAGACGCGGAAGTCAGTACGGCACTCAATGCCATGGCTGCTTCAACAGGGAACCAAGAAATTGATTTTTCGACCGCTTCTATAAGCATTGATTATTCGAATGACCCACAGGATTTTACTGGCACGACCACGACGACGTTCGGTGCAAGTGATGATGTTTATGTGCGAGTTCGCGTGGATGCACTAGAGATGGATGAATTTTTCATTCATATGTTTGGTCTTGAGAAAGCAGTATCGGCAAGTGCTGTTGCAGGGCCAAGCTCAGGTCAAGATGTAGTTAATAACGTTGTACCCATTGGTGTTTGTATTGGTGATGGCACTTCGGATAACGATATTGATCCAGAAGATGGCTATCACGATGTGACAGGTGAAGAGATAGTTAATGTATTTGGCTATGAAGTCGGAACGGTCCACGCATTGAAGGTGGGTGACAGTAGCTTGTCAGAAATGGGCAACGGTAATTATCACCTATTGGATTTCGGCTCTGGTGGTAAAACAGTTAAAGAAGGTTTAGGTGGTAGTTATGACCAGCCAGTTAAAATTGGTGAAGATATCACAACCAAACCAGGTGGCACGGTTGGCCCTACGGGCGATGGTTTAAACACTCGTTTTGGTGATTATGGTGGTGGTTTATCGGCATCCGATTACCCTTCAGATTATGTAACCACAGAGCCTACCAATGAAATCACGATTGATGCTGGTACGGGAGAGATCGATTCTGACGGAAGTTATACCTATGCTCAATATGAGTCAGATACCAACGCCTGCATAGCAAACGGTGGTTCTGGGTGTGCATCTAATGGTGTGGCTTGGCGAAGAATTTTACCGATTCCTATGGTGGATTGCTCAGGTAAAAGTGGTGGTGCAACCGACTTTACCGTGAACAAAATTGGCTGTTTTTTCTTGTTGCAAAAAGCACCAACTAACAACTCAGGTACACCCGCTGTTTTTGGTGAGTTTATCCATTCTTGCAGTGTTGCTGGTGGCTCTGGTAGTACAACGTCGACAACGGAAGGGACTTATAAGATTGTTCTGTATAAGGACCCCAATAGTGGGGAGTCTTGATCATGAAGCAATCTAATCAAGTTCAACAGGGGTTTGCTGCTGTAGAGATGGTCATCGCGACTCCTGTTTTACTGTTTTTTCTAGTATTAGTTCTAGAGCTTGGCAATATTCTTGTTCACTACAATGTGATATCGAAGTCAGTGCAAAATGGCGCTCGTTATGCGGTTAGTGAAGTGTATGGAACCATTGGTGGAACCATCGCACCGACGTCTGAGATTCAGAATGTCGTGGTCTATGGTCAGAACAGTGCGGGGACAGCTGTACTATCTTCATTGACGACATCGGATGTGACCGTAACCCCGCCTTCAGGCGATAGTTATGTACGAGTTAGTGTGACGTACGATTATGTTCCACTTTTCTTGTCTATTCCTTTTTCGAATGAGAGTTTTGCTGTTCCATTAAGTGTGACTTCAGTGATGAGGGTGCTGTGATGACAAGGCTTAAAAGACGAATTAAAGGGCTGGCCATTATTGAGTTCACTCTGGTCTCATCGCTAATTTTTTTACTGCTCTTTCTTATTTTAGCATTGGGGGCCTATATATTTTCGCTACAAATGGTCAGTGAAGCGACTAGGAAGGCGGCTAGATTAGCGACGGTATGTTACGTCCTAGATAGAGACAATATTGCGGGAATGGTGGTGGATGATATTCCTCTTGTTGGGTTTACCAGTGCGAACTTAGAAGTGGCTTACTTAGACGCGAGCGGGGGAGAGATTGCTTCTGATTTTGAAGCTAACTTTGGAACCATTAAGTTTGTGCGTGCTAGGGCTACGGGGTATGGCATTCAGTTAATCAGTAACCTAAGCTTTCTAGGAGTGAATGGGTTTCTTGCCTCTCCTGCGTTTGAAACAATATTACCAGCTGAAAGCTTAGGTGTGGTTAGGGCGGACTCTGAAAAAAGGAATCGGTGTCCATAAGTTATTTATTACAGGAGTAGCGGTATGGGGGAAGCGATCAAAATAACGCAGAATGAAAACGATAAGGATATGACGCGTTTAAGAACGAATCTAAAGGTTTGGTTAGTCTACAGTACTGACGGCTTTCATTCGCATATGAGTCAAGAACTAAAAAAATGCCGAAATGTTCATGTAACGTCGTTTTCTCTTGCGGCAATGAGTGAGGAATACTTAAAAAGTGCGGATGTTCCAGAGCTTATTTTCGTTGAAGCTCACGGGAATTGGGCACAAAAAATGGTTGAGTTGCAAGGGTATGATTTGTCTTTAGAAGACAAGGATTTGTCCTTAGTTGTGCTTGGTGATGAAAGTGATAATGGGTCACTAAAAATAGCACTGCGTTTAGGGGCGTCAGACTTTTTGTCTCACAATGTGACCCTATCGGACCTACTGCCACTGTTGAAGAAAACGGCCTCTGAAAAGCTTGAGAACTCCAGTTATGGAGAGTTTATCTTGTTTTTGAACACCAAAGGAGGGATGGGAGCCACCACCTTAGCGTTAAATACTGCCATTGAGATGGCCACGCAACATCCTAACGAAGTACTTTTACTCGATATCGATCTTCAATTTGGCGTGATACCTGATTATTTGAACATAACCCCCACTTACAGTGTTTCGGATGCGATCAACAATTCTAATGATTTGGATGAAATGTCTTTGGGTTCATTGGTAAACAAACATGAATCGGGTCTCCATGTTCTAAGCTTTAAGCATGAAAATAACGCTGATGACTTCGAGCAGGCACAGAAAATAGGTCGACTACTTCCTATATTACGTCGCTTTTATCCTTACGTGGTTATTGACCTGTCTAGAGGGTTAGATCATGTATTTGCATCTGCGATATCACCAGCAACTAAAGTGCTTCTGGTTTTACAGCAGAGTTTAGTGTCAGTAAAAAACACAAGTAGATTAATTAAGTCTCTGAAGTTTGAGTATGGCTTACAAAGCGACGCAATAGAGGTGATCCTTAATCGTTACGAAAAACGACATTCTATTAAGTTAAAAGACATTGAGCAGGCGGTGGGCAATCACGATATCCACCTGATGCCTAATGACTTTAAAGTGGCGCTAGAGAGTGCCAATTTGGGGCAGCCGTTAGTTCAGTCGAGAAAGAAAAGCTCAATTACTCGCTCTATCATCGATTTGTCTCATGTTCTATCACCACCAGAGCAAGAAGAAAAAGGGTGGTTGAAAAAGTTGTTTTCATAATGGGTTGATGAAAAGTAAACACGAGGGATTGTGATGTTCTTTAAACGAAAAAATGTAAATCCAGAGTTTGAAAAAAAAGTAGAACAGATTTCGCATGATTCAGAAGATGCCAATCCTGTTGACCGTTTATCCAATGTTGAGGCGTCTAGTCACTCTAGAAATAGAAATATAGAAGCGAGCGTTGAAAAGGAAAAAGCAATTGATGAGGCTCGAAAGGTTTTAGAGCAGGAACTATCAATCAAACACTTCTTTCACAAGCAGCTGCTTGAAACATTGGACTTAGGATTACTTTCGAGCTTGGAGAAAGAGCGCGCTAAGCTAGATTTGCACGAAGCGATCGTACAGCTAATGGCTGAAGATGGTAGCCATGCTCTGAGCGCAGAAGGTCGTAAACGAGTTATCAAGCAAATAGAAGATGAGGTTTTTGGTCTTGGTCCGTTAGAGCCCCTATTAGCCGATCAAACTGTGTCGGATATATTGGTTAACGGCCCTAAAAGTGTTTACGTTGAGCGAAGAGGTAAACTCGAAAAAACGCCCTATACTTTTCTCGATGATCGCCATCTAAGAAACATTATCGACCGTATCGTCAGTCAGGTTGGCCGTCGCATAGATGAAGCGTCACCTATGGTAGATGCCCGTCTAGTTGATGGGTCTCGTGTGAACGCTATTATCCCTCCTCTTGCGCTTGATGGTCCTTCTGTTTCTATCCGTCGTTTTGCTGTCGATCGTTTAACGATGGATAACCTGATTGACTACAATTCAGTTTCGCCTCAAATGGCTAAATTTGTTGAAGCTGCTGTTAAAGGCGAACTCAATATATTGATTTCAGGTGGTACCGGTTCAGGAAAGACCACTACATTAAACATCTTCTCTGGTTTCATTCCTCGAGATCAGCGAATTATTACCATAGAAGACTCGGCGGAATTACAACTTCAACAACCTCATGTAATTCGGTTAGAAACCCGACCTGCCAACCTGGAAGGGAAGGGAGAAATCAGTCAGCGAGAATTGGTCAAAAACACCTTGCGTATGCGACCTGACCGAATTGTGGTTGGGGAGGTGCGTGGTAGCGAAGCTGTTGACATGTTAGCGGCGATGAACACGGGTCATGATGGCTCTCTTGCTACCATTCACGCGAATACCCCTCGTGATGCCTTGAGTCGTGTCGAAAACATGTTCTCGATGGCAGGGTGGAACATATCGACCAAAAACTTACGTGCTCAAATCGCTTCGGCTATCCACCTTGTTGTTCAAATGGAACGCCAAGAAGATGGTAAGCGTCGTATGGTGAGTATCCAAGAGATCAACGGCATGGAAGGAGAAGTGATTACGATGTCTGAAATATTCCGTTTTCAACGTCAAGGTATTGATGAAAACGGCAATATTATCGGTTATTTCACGGCAACGGGGGTTGTGCCTCAATACCATGACCAGTTAGTCAAACGTGGACTCGATCTGCCTTTCGAGCTCTTTAGTGAGACCAAAGGTTAAGGAGAGATTATGGACAATGTAAGCGTTTCATTAGGTCTATTGTTTATCGCAGTACTTTTTATTTCCCAAGCGTTGTTGTTACCTGCTGCGGGTAAGAAAGCGAAGCATAAAGAGTTGTCTCGTCGCTTGAAAGAGACCCAACGTAATATCGATGCAGAGAGTTTGTCATTACTCAAAGAACACTATAACAAAGATTTATCTCCAGTAGACCGCAAGTTAATCGTCATTCCATATTTTGCTGGCTTAAAAAAAATGTTGGAACTCGCAGGTATGAAAGTGGCGTTAAGCCGGTTCTTACTGATTGTTTCTCTTTGCGCTGTATTGCTCTCATTGATATCGATAATGACCAACCAAGTGTGGTTCATAAGTGTCGCGGCATTCATCTTTGTTTGGGTTATTGCTTACCTATTTGTGCAAAATCGAGTGACTTACCGAATGGCTCGATTCGAAGAACAACTTCCTGAAGCGTTGGATATTATTCGACGTGCCTTACAAGCAGGGCAACCGCTCGTTCAATCATTTAATGAGGTAGGCGAAGAGCTTCCGGACCCAATCGGTACCGAATTTAAGAACACCTATAACTTACTTAATTATGGTTATGATTTACGTCTAGCGATTTTACAGATGACAGAACGAGTACCAACCGTATCAATGCTGGCTTTTTCTAGTGCCGTAATGTTGCAAAAAGAGACTGGGGGTAACCTATCTGAGAACTTACAAAAGGTATCTGAAGTACTTAGAGCACGCTTTAAATTGGAAAGGAAGGTAAAAACACTCTCTGCTGAAAGTCGTTTATCAGCATGGATCTTAACGTTATCCCCTTTTGGTTTGTTTTTCGCATTGCGGGTGGCTAGTCCCGAGTATATCGAACCACTTTATAAAGATCCGCGTGGTTTATCGATGGTCAGTGTCGGTATTGTTCTTTTGGCCATTGGGGCCTTGTGGATCAAAAAGATCATTAGCATAGAGATTTAACTTATGGAACTACTCAATATTGAAGTCTGGAAGCAAATGCTAGAAGAATTTGGGATCAGCTCTCAGGTGGTTATTTATGCGATGATTTTGCTCACTACTGTCTTGTTAACATTGACGGTTGGGTTTCTATTGTTAGGTGCACGATCTCCTTTAGACAGAAAGTTAAGACAAATATCTGAAGAGGGAAGTACAGATGGAAGGAAGCCCTATGATTTCTCAAATACGCTTGAATCATTAAGCCCTTTTATAAGTAAAGGGAACAAAAAGGATAATGAAACTTACTCAGAAAAGCTGATGCATGCTGGGTTCCATGAGAAGAGCTCATTATCAGTTTTTTATGCGTTGAAGGTTTTATCTAGCTTAATAGGCATCATCGCTGCTTTCATGGTTTATTACATAGCGTTGGGCGGAGATTACAATAACTTACTCATCATGACCTGTGTTTTTCTCGGAACATTCACGCCAAATATTGTTCTGAGTAAGTTACAAAAAGAACGTCAGAAAAAAATAAGAAATGGTGTCCCTGATGCGCTTGATCTTCTTGTTGTGTGTACCGAATCTGGGCTTGGTTTTAATGCTGCACTTGGTCGTGTTGCATCAGAGCTCTATGTCTCTCAGCCGGAGCTTGCGGATGAACTTGAGACTGTGTTTGCTAAAATTCAAGCGGGTGTCACCATGCCTGATGCACTTCGGCAACTTATCGAACGAACGGGTTTAGTCGAACTAGAAGGCTTGGTTTCTTTGCTTTCTCATGCATCGAGAATGGGGGGAAGCTTAGCGCAAACGCTACGTGATTATACGGAAGATTTTCGAGATAAACGCCAGCAAGCGGCAGAAGAGGTGGCAGCTAAAATACCGACTAAAATGTTATTTCCTATGCTGATATTTATTTGGCCTTGTTTTTTCATTGTTGCACTTGGCCCAGGACTACTTATCGTAATGGACGCATTGAGTGCGCCGGGAGCAAGTTTATGATGTTATACAATAAGTTCCTTCTACTTTTTCTACCAATACTACTACTTGGTTGTGCCTCATCTGATGAACCAACGAATCAATTTGATGCGGAATTGTACTCGGGTAAACCGATAGATACGTTAACGAATGATGACCCTCCTTTGAACGAGAAAGAGGCGATCATGCGTGGTGATGTAGCATTAAGGGATAACAATGTCGATCTTGCCCTGTATGAATACATTCGCTCACTGTCTTTTCCTGAGCAAGAGTTTCACGACAAAACACTGTTTACTATAGGTAAAATCCATTCATCTCGTGGCAACGCAGCGCTTGCCGAGAAAGCGTATTTGGCAGCCTTAGATTTCAATCCAGCACATACCGAGGTATTGGAAGAGTTGGGCGTTTTGTATACGAAGCAGCGACGAACAGATGAAGGTCGAAGTTATTTCTTTAAAGCGATTAATGCCGACCAAGTCCGTTTGAAAAGCAGTGAAACGATTAAAAACCACCAAGCGTTAAGCCAAAGCGAAGTCGCTAGCTTGAAGGTCGACAGTATGTCTCCTGCATCAGCGTATATGGGAATTGGTGTGTTGGAAGATGTCGACGGAAAGCATCAGATCGCACAAGAGTACTTCAAGAAGTCACTGCAGATAGACAAAAACTCATTCAAAGCTTTGTTGAATATGGGCTACTCCCATTACATGTACGGCAATTACAAAGAGGCTTATCAGTACACGCGCTCAGCTTTAGAGTTAGAGCCAAATAGCGAGAAGGCCCAAAATAATCTAGCGCTCATTTATCTGGCCTCCGGTGACGTGAAGAAAGCCACTAATATGTTTATGCGACATATGGATACGCCTGAAGCGTTGAATAATGTTGGGTATTTCCTAATATTACAAGGTAAGCCTGATGAAGCCGTTCCTTACCTTCAGCAAGCAATAGACAAGAAGCCATCATATTACAGAGTTGCGAACGAAAACTTAAATAGAGCACTAGCGGAAGTGAGAGAGATGAAGCAATAGTCATTTAAAATTTGGCTCAGTGAAAAGGATATTCATGTCGCCTAAAAGTGAAAATTTTAATAAAGATATCATCATTATCTCTGTCATCTGGTTAGTTTGTGCCACAGTGATCTTTATTTATAAGTGGGAGAGTGTTTCAACTCTTAACCTGAATGACAATGACGATTATATGCGTTTTGTTCAATTTCAGGATTGGATGTCAACTGGTCATTGGTACCTAGAGCCAATGAATAATTTTAATGCCGCTGATGGCAATATTATTCATTGGTCTCGTTTTCCTGATCTTATGCTGTCGCTTGTTGCCTTTCCATTGTTGTTTATCGTCGATGATAACCTTGCTTATGCAATATCAATCTCTCTTGTCCCTCTGCTTTATTTGCTGCTTTTTTCGCTGTCATGCTTTTACCTAGCTGACCACCTCTTTGGTGCCAAATATCGCTTTATTAGTATGATGTTTGCGATTTCTTCGCCTTCAATTATCCATTTTTTACCCGGTTCTATTGATCATCATAATATTCAGCTGATCTTCGCTGCCCTGTTTCTAGCTTTGACACCATTGAATCATGAGCAGCTAAGCCATTCGTGGCGTGTATATGCTCAATCTATCTTGCTGTCTTTATCTTTATGGACGGGGCTTGATAATGTTTTGCTATTCATGTTTTTTTCCGCGATTTACACCGTGTATTACGGTCTTGTTCGCCATGAGTGGTTTGGTTATATCTCTAATTTGTATGCGAGTTCCGCTCTGTTTGGGATTTGTGCGGTTTTATTAAATCGACCTTATGATGAGTTTTTTGTTTTTAAGTACGACGAAATATCATTTGTTCTCATCATTCTTTTCTTTTGTGGCTGGCTTTTCGTTAATGTTTATCATCGGTTTATGAATGAAGATAACAGCCTACTGCAAAAGGTTTTTCTGTTCGTATTTCTAGCTGTTCTATTTTTAATCCCAGTGGCAGTGCTTTACCCATCACTCAGTAGTGCGTTGTTTATTGATTACCCTCCGATACTTAAAGTGTACTGGCTAGACCAAGTGACAGAAGCGAAATCGATTGTTAGATATGTCGCAAGTCATGGTTTTTTCTCGATAGAGAATTACGCTTTGCTGGTGATTCCTGCCACTTTGTATCCACTTTTTAAGCGTAAAAATCACCACTGCACAATTTTGTATCTCATCTTTATGTTCAATTTAGCCCTTGCGATCTTTTGGCAAATTAGAGTCATGAGGTTGTGTTTTGTGCTAGCGGCTCCCCTGCAAGCATATGTGATTCTTCAGTTAGCAGATTACATCCGTTCCTCCATCATAAAAGCGACCGTTATTACTTCTGGAGCACCACTAGCGGTCGCCTTTGTCATTCTCGCGCTGTCGCCAACCGAAGAAATTACAACTACTCTTGATCAAAAGGAGCAATCGCTGAAGATTCATAACGTTTTAAAAGATAACGATATAAATTCGCACACTATACTTTCAGGAATTGAAACGGGGGCTCCAGTGTTGGCAAAAACGGATAATCGAATTATTGCTGCTCCTTACCATCGAAATATTGTTGGGAACCAATTTCTTATCGAGGTGATGCTAGAGGAAGATCTGAGCTTAGCCGAACGGAAAATCATAGAGAAAAGCATCGATATCATTGTTATTGGCAATGATCCGCATTTGTTGATTTTAAAGGACTCGGCGAGCGAGGGGGCATTGATCAATAAGCTGTACAGCTCAGATACACCAACTTGGTTAGATGTTGTGTACGACAATATTGAAAATGGGTACCGAGTGTTTCGAGTCAGGAAGAGTTCATGAATAATCAAACCGTAGCGGTGTTACTCCCGTGCTATAACGAAGCCGGAGCGGTTGGAAAAACGGTGGCTGACTTTCAACGTGCACTACCAAGTGCGACGATTTATGTGTACGACAATAACTCTACTGATGGCACGGTCGAAGAGGCGCTGCAAGCGGGTGCTGTTGTGCGCCATGAGTATCGTCAGGGCAAAGGTGAAGTCGTGCGACGGATGTTCTCAGATATTGATGCTGACATTTATATTATGGCTGATGGTGATGATACCTACGATGCCTCCATTAGCCCTACACTGATTGAACAACTGGTTACTGAACAGCTCGATATGATCATTGGCAGTCGAGAGCGCTCTTCCGAGGCTTATCCTGCAGGACATATTTTGGGTAATAAGATGTTTTCGACTCTGATAAATAAAGGGTTCAATGCTCAATTGAATGACGTTTTCTCTGGCTATCGAGTGATGAGTCGCCGGTTTGTAAAAACGGTCCCTATTTTCAGTGACGGCTTTCAAATTGAGACGGAACTAACCGTGCATGCATTGCACCACAATATGTCGATCAAAGAAGTCCCCACTCATTATCACTCAAGGCCTGAAGGCACGGCGAGTAAGCTGAATACATTGAGTGATGGGATCAAAATCCTCAACTTTATTTTGTTCCTGCTACGAGATGTAAAGCCAATGTTTTTTTTCGGTGCTTTGTCGGTGTTTCTTTGCTTTATCTCACTGGGATTAGGGATTCCCGTTATTATCGATTTTATTGATACCGGGCTCGTTGAAAGGGTCCCAACAGCTATTCTGTCTAGTTCAATTGCACTTATCGCGGTGATGTCTTTCTTTTGCGGCTTGATACTCGACAACGTGTCGCGTGGCAGACGAGAGATGAGGATCCTTTCAATATTAAGAAGTCACGATCACAAGCCACCTCAATAGGATTCAGGAATGAGAATAAACAAGGATGAAGACAAGGAGTGGCTCGATTATTTGTCCCGTTTCAGTGATGAATATGACGAGCGAGTCTACGAAAGCAGTACGACAGGCTATGTGATGAGGGCGGGTCATATAGCGTGTGAGAAGCCTTTCAGTAACAGAGAGTATTTCTCGAAGGTGTTAGAAGTGGGTTCAGGAACGGGTGAACATTTGAGACATGTTCAGCATAGTTTTGACGAGTATACGGTCAGTGATGGCGATTCAGCTGCACTCGAAGTGGCAAAAAGGCAACTCAGTAACACCAGTACTTATGACAAGCTCGTTTTTAATGTAACGAATGCACGAGCGTTAGACTTTGAAAGTAACTGCTTTGATCGTGTTATTGCGACACATATATTGGAACACCTTTATGAGTCTCATCTTGTGATTAAAGAATGGCTTAGGGTATTAAAGCCGGGCGGCACTTTGTCCATTTTGATTCTTACAGACCCAGGTATTGCATGGAAAGTTGGTCGTTATATGACGACAAGTAAACTTGGAATGAAAAAGGGGTGGAACTACGATTACATTATGGCGAGAGAACATGTTAATCCCTGCAATAATTTGATCGCCTTTTTAAAGTACTATCTCCCTGATAATAAACACTCTTTTTGGCCATTAAGCCCAATCCCGCTCATTGATTGCAATTTGTTTTTTAACTTCCATGGAATCAAGCCTGCTAGTTAAAGGTTCGACGGCTCCTATCGTTCAGTCGTAAGCAAGAAGTTAGGTATTCACTAACTTCTTGCTTCGGTTAGACCTTTAGTTAACAAAGCCAGTAAGAGCGCCGAATAGCATAAACATGCCGACAAGCCCTACGATTGGCATCTTGACCGTTTTCAATAGCCACACACCTACGATGATCAGAGCGAAGTCTAAACCGCCACTCACCGCACTTGTGAAGATTGGCTGATACAGAGCCGCAAGTAGTAACCCGACTACCGCTGCATTCACACCGGTAAGTGCACCAGCAACTAATGGTTTACTTGCGATTGCCTGCCAGTTTTTCAATACCCCCAGTAGTAATAAGAAGCCCGGTAAGAACACGGCGATTGTCGCTAACAAAGCGCCAGTAATTGGTGCCGATGGCATTAATACATAACCGAGGTAAGTGGCTAAGGTAAACATAGGGCCAGGTACGGCCTGTGCTGCGGCATAACCTGTTAGGAATGCATCTTGCGATAGTTGGTCACCAATACCATTCTGTAACAATG
Source organism: Vibrio sp. Isolate34 (assembly GCF_022397915.1). Classification (GTDB taxonomy): domain Bacteria; phylum Pseudomonadota; class Gammaproteobacteria; order Enterobacterales; family Vibrionaceae; genus Vibrio. The sequence goes on from NZ_JAKEUO010000002.1 coordinate 98,475, forward strand.
GAAGTACCACATGACCGCCACCGAATACTAAGCTGCCAGCTTGATAGAACAGACCAAATACCTCAATACCTTGAGAGTATGCACTGAACAGAGGAAGGCCAACCAACAGCGCAACAAAAATAACGAGCGGTGTTATGGAGATCTTGTGTGTTGATGCAACAGTTTTGATTTCTTGTGAGGTCAAAAACTTACTGCCAATGATTGCAGCAAATAGAAGTACCAAGATTTGCGGCCAGATCCCTGGAATTAACAGCAGGACAATCGCTGTCATTACACACAAGGCGGTCGCTATCTTCGATTGGCAAAAGTTTTTGTACATGCCAAATGTGGCATCAGCAACCACCACCACTGCGAGTAGCTTCAAACCGTGAATGATTGAATTAAACAGAGGTGCTTCCAATAGTTGATTGCTCACCAAAGCTAATATCAACATTAAGATGACTGATGGGGAAGTAAAGCCGATAAACGCAGCAATCGCACCCGTTAAGCCACCTCTTTTGTAGCCAACCGCAAAGCCAACTTGGCTTGAACCTGGGCCTGGTAGGAACTGACTGAGAGCAACAATTTGCCCGTACTCTTCATCAGATAGCCAGTTAAGTTTCTCAACAAAGGTTTTACGGAAGTAGCCAATGTGCGCAGCTGGTCCACCAAAGCTAATCCAGCCAAGCCAGAAAAAGGTTTTAAAAATTGAAAGCATGATCGATTCCAGATAAATGTTTAGCGTAATTTATGGTGACTTGCACTATGATTCAAATTAATTGTTTTAATTATAACTATTAATGAAATAGGTTCTTCTGGATGGCTGATTTTAACTGGAAAGGTATCGATCTTAACTTATTGATAGCTCTGCAAGCGTTATACAAAACGAACAGTGTAAGTAAAGCAGCTGAGCGCTGTTATGTCAGTCAGTCTGCAATGAGTCATAGCCTTCAACGACTTCGAAAGTTGTTTGATGACCCTCTGTTTGAGCGGGTAGGTAGCAAGATGGAAGCAACGGATAGAGCGATTGAATTATCCAGTACTGTCGATGCCTTGCTCAATACCATTCAATCTGAAGTACTACTCTCTAAATCATTTGATGCAACAACTTACAAAGGCAGTTGGAAGATTGGTCTTACCGATTATGCCGAGCAGATGTTTGCTCCAGTGTTGTTTGACCTCATTAAACAGTCCTCTCCTGATTCTCAAATTGCTTTGTTTAACGTAAATCGAGGTAACTATCAGCGAGTATTTGAAGATTCTAAGCTGGATATAGCGATTGGTAGCTTTGGTGAGGTGTCTAAGCTATACAGAACTAAGCATTTGTATACAGAAGAACACGTCTGCCTGCTCGACAATTCGGTTTTGTCGATCGAAGAGCCTATGTCTTTAGAGCAATTTGCATCTGTTGAACATGCTTTGGTCTCGCCTGCTGGTGTGATAAAAACTGGAGTCGACAATCGTTTAGCTGAACTTGGCTTAAGTCGAAAAGTGGTTATTGCTTCGAGTAACTTTTTAACAGTAAAGCGCTTAATTCGTGGCAGAGAACTGCTCTGTATAGTGCCTAAGCTGGTGGCTCGCAATGACATTGAGGGTGAAGAAGCACTGTTGGCTGTCAAGCCACCGATAGATGTACCGGATTTCGACATACAGCTTGTCTATAGGAAAGCGAAGCATTTAGATGATAAAAATAAGCTACTTAGAAGATTGATTACTGAGGCGGTGTCGTCTGTGATTGCTGAGTAATTTTTTGTATTGGGAGATAACCACACTTTTTCTAATTATTTAAGGAAAAATCAGGTTAATAATAAGAATCCGACTATACTTAATTTACGACTCAAAGCAGTCGTAAAGAATAGGCTTTTTGATTTACCTAAGTAAAAAAATTGGTTATATCCTCATGATATAGCTTAAAAAACTACCAGGCTAAACGGACTTAGTTGGTCTTAAAGCGCTAGCTCCCCCTAGCGCTTTTTCTTTTCATCTCGATTCAGGCAGAAGGGTTTGAATCCGTTGCAGCAGTCGCTCTATCTCTTGTTTCTCATAATGAGCAGTCACTTTAGGTTGGCTGCTTTCTCTTGGGAGTAATGTAGTTTCAATATGGTGTTGTAGCAAAGCATCTTGTGAATTAGCGTTGAGCTTCTCTGCAAGTACCACTGCTTGTCGACCGATGGTAGTGAAGTCTTGCTTGATAGTGGTCAATGGTGGGTTAAAGTAAGCGCTGTCTTCGATGCCATCAAAACCGACAACAGCGACCTTGTCAGGCACTGGGATTTGCAGTTCTTGCAGTGCGCGCAATGCTCCTAATGCCATCTGATCGCTTGCCACCAACACAGCATCAAATACAGCTTGCTTCGCGACAGCTTCGCGAACACCAAGGTAGCCACTTTCTGCTTGCCAGTTTCCTTGATGTTGATACGGCACTTTGCAATCGGCATCTGATAACACTGCTAACCAACTCTGGTGACGAATCTGTGATGCACTGGATTCATTTGGACCTGTGATCAATAGGTAGTTAGTTCGCCCACTCGCTATCAGGTGTTGAGCTGCAAGTTTTGCTCCTTCAGCGTGATCACCGCAAACATAGTTCACTTGGCTGTTAGAAGGGACATCAATGAAGATAAGATTTAAGTGTTGGTACTGTTCGACTAATAGCTCTGCATCGGCACTTTTTAAAGGCACATTCAGAATGATGCTGTCGACCTGTTGAGCCATTAATTCACGGATAGCTTCACGCGTGTTAGCGAGGTTGGGCTCTGACACAACAGAGAAAGCAATACCATAATTCATGTCATGAGCCTGCATTCGCACGCCATTGGCGATCATCGCTGCACCATGCAGTGCCATATCGAGAGTCACCAACCCAACGCTGGTGGACTTAGCTCGGCTGAGCATTTGCGCGCCCTTGTTTGGCACATACCCCAACTGTTTAATAGCCGCATTAACCTTGTGACGTGTTAATTCGGCGACGCTCTCTGAACCATTTGTTACTCGAGAAACGGTTTGGGTAGAGACACCCGCTAGCTTTGCGACATCTTTAAAGGTGACACTCATTATTCTGCTCATCAGACTTTGACAATGAAACAAGCCTAACCAATCTTGATGAAATAAACCTTGTACACCTTCAAATAAATGTCATTTGAAACACTATTTATGTTTCCGAAAACAGTCGATCTTGTGCAAATTTTGAAAAGGAATAACTGCTTTTAGATCACGTTATTTATTCGAATTAGTATTAATTATAGTCTCTAGGTTCACTATTAATCTCAAATTATGTTTACGAAAACAATATGAGATTGGCTATGAGCGAGTTTATTCATCTAACAAGTAAAAACCACAGTTTGATCATTAAATCAGGGCGTGTTCCAGAGATCCTGCACTGGGGAGCGAAGATCGCCAGTATTGATGAAGATCTGCTGTTATCAACTGAGAGACCGATTTCTCAAGCGCGCCTTGATGTCGATGTGCCGCTTTCACTTTGTCCTGAACTGGGCAGCGGCCACTTTAACGCGCCGGGAGTTGAAGGGCATCGTGATGGCTTGGATTGGGCGCCTGTATTCAATACCACACGTGTTGAAGCTGATACTACAGACGGTGAAGCTAACGTTCAGCAAGCGACATTTGTTCTTGAAGACACCGTAGCCAAGCTTGAACTGACCGTCGAAATTAAGCTTGATTACCAATCTGATGTGGTTCAAAAACGTGTCACGATTACCAATAAAGGCGACAGTAAATACTACCTCAACAAATTGTCCTCAACACTGCCACTTCCGAATCATGCTAATGAGCTGATGACGTTCCATGGTCGTTGGTGTCATGAGTTCCAAACACAGCGTCAGCGCTTTGAGCACGGTGGTTTCATGCAAGAGAACCGCCGCGGTCGAACCTCTCATGAAAACTTTCCGGGTATGTTTGCGGGCACTCAAGGATTCTCAGAGCAACAAGGTTTGGTGTGGGGCTTCCATTTAGGTTGGAGTGGCAACCACCAAATGCGTGCTGATGTTCGTAGTGACGGTCGTCGTTTTGTGCAAGCTGGCGAGTTATTGCTGGCGGGCGAATCCATTCTTGAACCTCAAGCCAGCTATCAAACACCTTGGCTATTTGGCTGTTACAGCAATTCAGGGCTGAATGGTATCGCTCAGCGTTTTCAGCAATTTGTTCGCGATAACATCATCAACTTTCCAACCGATAAGCTACGTCCTGTTCACCTAAACACTTGGGAAGGGATCTACTTCGATCATAAACCTGAGTACATCATGCAGATGGCGACTGAAGCCGGTGTGATGGGCGTTGAGCGTTTCATTATTGATGATGGTTGGTTCGTTGGGCGTGACGGCGAACGTGCAGCGTTAGGCGACTGGTATCTCGATGAAGCGAAATACCCAAATGGTTTAGAGCCTGTTATTGACCATGTGAACCAGCAAGACATGGAGTTTGGCCTTTGGGTTGAGCCTGAAATGGTGAGCCAAGATTCAAATCTATACCGCAACCACCCTGATTGGGTACTTGGTTTGCAAGGTTATCATCAGCCTTCAGGTCGTTGGCAGTATGTTTTAGACCTGCAAAACTCAGAGTGCTTTGATTACCTGTTCTCACGTTTAGATGATCTGCTCACTCGCTACCACATCACCTATCTCAAGTGGGACATGAACCGCGAATTGGTTCAACCTGGACATAACGGTAAAGCGGCAGTACACGGTCAAACTCAGGCTTTGTATCGCTTAGTTGATCAACTTAACGAGGCACACCCAGAGGTTGAGATTGAATCTTGCTCGTCTGGTGGCGGCCGTATCGATTTTGAAATCCTTAAGCGCACACATCGTTTTTGGGCATCGGACTGTAATGATGCGCTTGAGCGTCAAGCGATTCAAAAAGGCATGAGTTACTTCTTCCCACCAGAAGTGATGGGGGCACACATTGGCCCAGCTGAGTGCCACTCAACGAATCGTCGTCATAGTATCAATATGCGCGGTGTAACGGCATTAATGGGACACATGGGCGTTGAGCTAGACCCAGTAAAAGAGTCGCAACAAGAGAAGAAAGCCTTCTCTCACTACATCGCTCTGCATAAACAGTTCCGCCATATTCTGCACTCTGGTCGCAGTTTCCGTATGGATCCTGCGGATAAGAATCAGAACATTTATGGTGTGCAAAATGATGACGAGATGTTGATTACGGTGTGCCAATTAGCCATGCCAGATCATGCGCTTCCGTCACCCCTTCGAATCAGCTGCGTCCAGGACAATGCCCAATACCAAGTGAAGCTGGTGGAGATGCCACAAACCAGCTTCCAACTGATGAAGCAACGCCCTCAATGGTTGGATAAAACACTGACGTTAAGCGGTGACAACCTCAAAGAAATTGGATTGACCTTACCTATTTTAGACCCGGAGTCAGCCTTAATTGTGCATCTAAAAAAGATGTGAATTTCTGACTCTGAGTACCCCTACAAATAAAAATCTAAATATAAAAATTATAATCGGCAGCGAGGTAGTGCTGCCGCAATAACTAAACGAAAGGAAAACAAAATGTCTATTACAGTTCTGCTGTCATTTTTGTTGTTTACTGGTTTTGTTGTCGCGTATACCTACAACAAAGTTAAGAACGATAAAAACACCTCACAAGATGGATTCTTTCTTGGCGGAAGAAGCCTGACCGGTGGTCTGATCGCCAGTTCACTGATCTTAACCAACCTAAGCGCAACCAGCTTTGTGGGCATGAGTGCCCAATCTTACACGCATAATATGAGTGTGATGGGATGGGAAGTCGCATCGGGTGTCACGCTTGTCATCATCGCATTAATGCTTGTTCCTCGCTATTTGAAGCAAGGCATTACCACCATTCCAGATTTCTTGGAAAGCCGCTACGACATGTCTGTGAAGAAGTTTGTAACACTGCTTTTCTTGTGCCAGTACGTTATCAATATTTTGCCAACCACACTTTACGCTGGTGCCGTTGTTCTAGGCGAAATCTTCGATGTTCAAGCTTTACTGAATATCTCTGAATTTAGCTCAATAGCGCTAATTTCGGCGACAATCGGATTACTTGGCTTCTTTTACGCCATTTATGGCGGTCTTAAAGCCGTGGTAATTGCCGATACCATCAATGGTATTGGTCTGATTGTCGGTGGCATGATGATTCCAGTATTTGGTTTGATGGTGCTGGGTGAGGGCAGCTTTGGTGCGGGTCTAGACATTCTGCTGTATGCGGCGCCAGAGAAGCTTCAATCTGTCGGCACAGAAAGCGATCCACTGCCGTTCTCGACATTGTTCACAGGTCTACTATTGGTGAACTTGTATTACTGGGGTACTGACCAATCGATCATCCAGCGTGCATTGGGTGCTAAGAACCTAAAAGAAGGCCAGAAAGGGGTCATCCTTGCGGGTGCAATTAAGGTTATCTCTCCGCTGTTCCTGATCATTCCAGGTATTATTGCATTCCACATGTTTGGTGCTGATGCGGGCAACCCAGATACCATGTATACCCGTTTAGTTAACGAAGTATTGCCTAAACCGTTAGTGGGCTTCTTCGTTGCCGTGATGTTTGGTGCGATTCTGAGTACCTTCAACGGTGTGTTGAACAGCTCTACTACCTTGTTTGCATTGAACGTGTATAAGCCGCTGTTTGGTCAAGGTAAAACGGATGAAGAGTTGGTCGGTAAAGGACGTATCTTTGGTGTTGTGATTGCGATTATCTCGGTATGTATCGCTCCTTTCATCATGTACGCACCTGAAGGTCTGTTCCAGTACCTACAAATGGTGGCTGGTTTCTTTAGTGTGCCAATCTTTACCATCGTATTTGTTGGTTACATCTCTAAACGTGTGCCTGCTCTAGCAGCAAAAGTGGCGCTGGTGGTGTTCGTAAGTTCTTATGCGGCGATGCAGCTAATCTTCAAAACACCGATTCACTTCCTACACCAATTGGCGATTCTGTTCGTGGTATGTACCACGCTGATGTTCATCATTGGTCACTTTATGCCTCGCGAATCTGAGTACGAGATGCCAGTAAACGAAAATATCGATGTGACGCCGTGGGAGTTCCGCTTCGAGGCTTCAGCGATTATTCTTTACATGGTGCTTGGCGCTTACGTTATGTTCTCTGATGTTGGTTTTGTATCGGACGATCCAACCATCATGCAAGTTTATGGCGTGTGTGGCATTGTTATGTTGCTTGGTATTTTTGGACGACTAGCAAAACGAAAGAAGGGCGTTGAAGCGACGGCTTGATGCTCTAGGATAACTTGTTAACTATCTGATTATTTGGTAATTAATAGTTGGTTAAGTAAAAAGATCATCATAGGCCAAATACTTTAGAGCGAACAATAAAAAGCCGCACCATCACAATGATGGTGCGGCTTTTCTAGTTTTTGGAAATGGTCATGTTTAATCATAGCCATTAACCAAGAATTGGACTCTTGATTACGCTAGGTCGTCTTTACCTTCGATAAGCGCATGGTGGCTAACTGAACCTGCAGTGCGTGCTGCTAGGTGTGGAACGTAACCAGGATCGTTCATGAAATCTACCGCAGCTTGCTTTGATGGCCACTCGATGATGATGCGAAGTGCAGGCTGTTGTGCGTCGCCTTCAAGGCGTTCGTGGCTAGAAGTACGCGCTAGGTATTTACCGCCGTATTGAGCAACCAGTTTGTTTGCAGGGCCAATGTAATCGGCAACCCATGCGTCTGTAGTTGGTGTTACTTCTAGTACTGAATAGTAAGACATAATGATGTTCTCCACGTTGTGCGCTCTGAATGAGTCTGTGCACTTTAGTTATTGGTCGTTTTAGTAACTGTCTTGCTAACGTCTTGGCTAGCGGACGAAATAATAGTAGTTCGAGTGACCCTGTTTGATAATCCCTACGATTGAATAATCTTTATATAGAAAATGTTGATAATGCTTTCTCCAGGTACACTTTCTATATTGGATTGAAGGTAATGAAGAGTAGAGGTGTGATTAGAAATCAGAGGGGGTTGAACGAGTAGGGTATGGAGGCCGTACAGCTAATAAACGGGAAGGAACATCATAGGCCAAATACTATGAAAGGCAGCCCAGTTGCGATAACTGAGATGCCTAACGTGTTGTGTAGATAATTGTTTTTATTAGATTATAAAGAGAAGCGAGTCCAGTTTTTTGCTCGCCAGCGACGAACCATGATTAACCCGCGGAACCATTCATCCATCGCGATCGCCATCCAAGCACCAAATACGCCATAACCCCAATGCACACCAAGTAGATAGCTCATCGCGACGCCAATGCCCCACATGCTAACAATGCCCATTTTTACAGGGAACTTGATGTCGCCAGCGGCTTTCAAACAAGAGATGAAGATCAGGTTAAACACACGGCCTGCTTCTAAAATAATAGAGCCAGCAATCAGAGAGGCCGTTAGCGCGAGAATCTCAGGGTCTTGTGTGAACACATCCAATATCTCGAAACGGAACAGGTAGATCACGCAGGTTATGGTAGTCGAGGCGATAAAGCCAACCACAAAATAACGTTGCACACGGTTGGCGATTTCATCAATCCAACCTTTGCCGATGTAGTAACCGGTTTGAATTTGGCTTCCCTGACCAATTGCCAGTGCGAACGCAAAAGAGAGGCGAGCGATGTTTTGTGCATAGGTGAATGCTGCCAACGAAGCCGTGCCCATTTGCACGACAAAGAACATGATGGTGATCTGCGCCATGTTGTAAGACAGCACTTCTCCGGCGTTCATCGAGCCAATCTTAATGATCTTCTGGTAGATGGCTTTAGGTACCGATTTAAACTGTTTCAGTGGTAGGTCAATGCCTTTACTTCTCACAACACCAATCAAGATAAACATCCCGATTACTTGGCTAATAACGGTCGCAATCGCTACGCCTTGCACGCCGTAAACCGGCAGGCCAAAAGGTTGGTAGAGTGCACAGTAGTTGCCGAACACGTTAATTACACCCGCAATCATATTGATGACCATGGGTGATTTTGAATAGCCATGACTGCGCAGGATAGTCGTGAGCACTACACCTATCGTGACGTTAAAGGTCAGTGCACCACTGATGAACAAGTACTCTTGAGCGTACTGCTCGACTTGAGGTTCAAGTTGGTAGAGTGGGATAAAGTATTCAGCGCCCAGCACAGCAAAAATACTCAGCAATACACCAGTAACAATTGCCAATATGATACTAGCAACGCCGACTTGCGCACTCTCTTGCTCGCGAGAGGCGCCGTTATATTGTGCGATTAGAATGCCAGTACCACTGCTGACCATGGTCGATACGATGATTAGGAAAAAGGATATCTGAGAGATAACACCAACGGCAGACACGGCTTTGTCTGAGTATCCCGATAACATGAATACATCACTGGTGTTGAGTGCCGTTCTTAAAAGAACTTCGATAAAAATTGGCCAGGTGAGCGCAACGATTCCCATACGTTTGTTTAGGGTGGAATCAGCATTAGGCATTTAGGTTTTCTCAAAAAAAGGGGTAGGCGACACTATAGTTTAGCGATTATTTAGTAAACGACTATCAAATTAATGTCCGGATAGCTATTAAGGGTAAAGAAAATACCAATAAGGTCGTTAGAGCCAAAAACTAAGTGGGGTACATGAAACTTTTTGAATCGTTTCATGGGTTGCGTTTGGCTAGTTAAGCAAAAGGATCATAGTAGGCCAAATACTATGATAGCCTGTTTTTCGCTTATGTTGCTTCAGATATAAAAAAGGCACTCAGCGAGAAACTGAGTGCCAAAGTCTGAAATTTATGAGGTTAGATTTTCATTGGATTTCAGAAGACAGGTATAGGTTTTTACTTACTCTGCATCAGTAAAGAAATCGTTGTACAACATGTATAGGTGAGCCGCACTCCAAGAGAAGTTTGGTGCACCTTGTTGTTCACCGTTTAGCGGGTTGTAGTTCTCACGGATAGGACCATCTTGTACCAAGCCATCGGCGTGGTCGAAGAATGCGCCTGCCATTTCAATCGCATCGTCACGGTAGCCGTAGCTGTCCATGCCTTTTAAGCCGAAGTAGAACTGGTCTACCCATACACGTCCACGCCAGTAAATGTCTGGACCAAATGCTGGGCTAGAAAGCGCTGCTGTGCCTAGTGGAACGTAGGTGTTGAACTCTCCAGTATCTTTCATCACAGAGACAACCGCATCAGCGTGAGCTTGTGTTGCTGCGCCATTGAACAGTGGTGACCAACCCTCAGGGCCTTTGCCACGTTCTACAATTGGTTTACCCGCACAGCCATTGGCTAAAGGCTTGTCTTCAATACGAATGTCGTAGTAGAAGTTCGTGCTTTCATCGAACATGCAGGTGTTGATGTAGTTCGATAGGTGCTCCGCTTTTTCACGGAACTCTTTCGCTTCTGCGTCTTTACCCAGAATGTCAGCCATTTCTGCTAGGTACTTGTTATCGCTGTACATGTAGCTTGCTTGGTCAACCGACTCTTGCAGCAGTGAGTAGCCTAACAGTGTGCCGTCTTCCGCACGGTTTTGAGCGAATTCAACATCCCAATCGCTGCGCTTGCCGCCGTTCGCGACATACGCGTCTAGCTGATCTTTATCGATGAAACCAAAGGCTGCCGCATCGTCACGACCGGATTCCCAAGATGCAGCGGTTTGAGCTGGGCTCTCGATGTAATCGTAGTTACCTTCCGCTACCACTTTATCCAGTGCTGCTTGGCCTACGACGGTTTCATGCTTATCACCACGAACCACGGTGAAGTACATTTCACCTTCAGGTGTGTTGTGTGCTTTGTCACGTGCAGCGCCGTACTCTGGAACACCGTTACCGTTGTTATCACGATTACGTAGCCACCAATCATGGTATGCCACTAGCTTTGGATACATCTCTTCAAGCCAAGCTTCGTCGCTGGTGGTCTTGTAGACTTCCATTACTGCCCATGCCGCTAAGCTTGGTTTGGTATTACGTTCGTTCCAGTTACCACCGTCGCCGCCACGTTCTGGGCTTAGGTTGTAAGCCAATAGATCGGGCACGTAGCCTTCATCCCAAGGGCGAACGGCGTCGTCAGCCTGAATTTGATAAGCGAACATCGCGCGGATGTTGTCTTTCGCTACGTCTGGGTTGAAGTGAGCCATTGCATAGGCCTGTTTCCATGTGTCCCACGGCCATGTTTGGTTGCCCGAGAACCAGCGAGCGGTTACCGATGGAGTGACAGAATCAAACTCCATTGCACCTGCAGCGCCACGCCAGTTTCCGTTTAGGGTTTCCATTGCTTTAACTGCAACACGCTCTTGTTCTGGTGTTGCGTTCGGGTTGGTTAAACCCATCTCAAGATAGCCTTCCCAACGCTCTGCAGATGCCGCTAAGAAGTCAGTTGGGTTTGCCATGATCTTCTTGATTTCAGGCTGTTCAGCTTGTGCTTCTTCTGCCGTTAGAACATGCGAGTAAGTGGTGTAGATGATGGTCGATTCTTCAATGTTTGCCGTTGAAGTAAACGCTAAACCATCCACTGTGGTTTGTGTTGGAATCGATTTGTGAACTTGGTACTCAGACTCACCAGAAGTCAGCAGATCCCACGTTGAACGCACTTTACCGAAAGTGACCTTTAGGCCGTCGTCGGTTGCGACGATTTGACGGTCATACTCAGGGTAAGTTTCAGCGATTGTTTTGTCGGTTTGTGCCACGCCTTCTTTCGCATGGGTCTTTTCTAGCAGTTCACCATCCCATACCAATTCTACTGGGGAGTCGGTAGTGATTTTCGTTTCTAGCAGAGAGGTGCGGTTTGAAGCAAAACGCATCGTCATTTCTACCGTCACATCGTCAGATTTTAGTGTCTGAACTAATGCACCTGGCAGGCTGTAAGCTTCCATGGTGAATGCGACTTTTTTGCCATCTTTGAACACGCTTAGGCGGTCGAAGTTATCAGCCATGAAGTTGATGTATTCTTCAGTAAGCAGTGCCGTTCCTGGGAAGCCGCCCATGCCTTCAGCTGTGTCTGGCAGCAAGTGACCGTGCCATGCACCTAGGTCGAAGAATGGGTTGAAGCGCTGGTGGTCATCGAAGTCGTAGTCACGCATGTATTCTGGTGAGCCAGTGCGGTCGATAACGTTCTTAAATTCGTTTGCTTGCAGTTGCTCTGTGTCAGAACTTGAGTTTGATGTACAGCCAGTAACAACAAGTGCTGCGCCGATAGCGAGAGCTGCGAATGATTTATTCAGTTTCATGATGAGTTCCTGTTATTACCAGTAGAAGTATTGCATTGCGAACACTTGCGCGTCGCCGATTTCAGTGTCGCTGCCTACGCCAAAGCGACTGTCGAACGCAGTAGCAAATGCGCCGTTTCCGTATTCGTACCAAACGCCGGCATTGATGTAAGAGGTGATCTCTTTGTCGCCATTGTCACCGTCAAAGTTCGCGTAGTTGTAGGCTGCTGATAGGTAAACGCCTTGTGCGGCTTCATACCATACACTGGTTTGAATACCTGATTCGCTACCGAAAGACTCTTGGTTGCCTTTGTCGGTATCGTGCCAAACACGCGTTGCGAAGTTCTTGTACTCAGCACCTAATAGTAAAAGTTCACCACCATCGTTATTGCGAACTTCACCGCCGCCCATTAGGGTTAGGTCGTCAGTCAGATCGTATTGGAGGTAACCGTTGACCATGGCATTTTTGTCTTTCCATTGGTCTGCGAAGTTGTCGTACTTACCAAAGTGAAGTAGGGCATCGTCTTCAGAGAAGTCAGATTCTGGAGCAAAGGAAACGCTGTAGCGTAGCTTGCCTTCTAGGTTTTGGATCTTCACACCGACATGTACGTCGCGCGTGTTTGAGATTGCGTAGCCGTACTCAACGGTAGGGTCACCCCACCATTGAACGTCATCCAGTGACGAGTCCATACGGCCAACAATAAATTCTGTTTTTGCGTCGGTGCGGTAACCTGCGTAAAAACGGTTAAAGCCCCCTTCGAAGCCGCCCCAGCCGTGGCCAGTTGCCCATGCATTGCCTTCGTCATCGGCTTGTACCGTCCAGCCTTCCATGTAAGCAAGACCAAACCAATTGCCATGCTCGATAGCCAAGCCAGCCTCAATGTAAGTGCCGTCTGCGTAGCGGCCTTTGTCGTCGCCTTCTAGTGCAACGTGACCACCAAGGCCAAGCTCACCATAGAAGTCAAATAGCGTTTCAGATTCTGTTTTAGGGGGCTGAGTGTCGCTGTGGTTAGCGGCTGTTTCATCAGCGTGGGCATTAGCCGTTAGAGCAGCAAGGATATAGCTTGTAATAAGAGTGGTTTTAGTAAAACTACGTTTCATTTTATTCACTTCTGTTTCGGGTTGATAAATGAAGCTTCGTAGGCTGTTCTGACTTCTAATGTTGGGGGTTCTTCAAGGCGTATATGGTCAGGTCACTTACGATCGCAAAACCGATATTAATGATTATTTTTGTGTTTAAAATTAAATTGATCTAAAAGTGTGATCTATTTTTAGTAAATATTTACTTTTAATTTATTTTGGTTTTTAGTTGAATTTGTACGCTAATGCTTGGGATGGAAGGTATTTGGAGCGTGAATCGAATTTTGAACCAATAAACAGGCTTGTAAATAAAAAGGCACTCACCAAATGGAGAGTGCCTTAGATTGTTAATGAGAGTATCAAGCCAAATTAAGCGTTAGCAGGTTCTGGCTTTGCTTCGAGCTTCTTCTCTTCTGGAGACAAGCTTTTCTCGTATTGACCGTACTTCCACCACGCGTAGCCAAGGAAGATCACAATGCCACCCACGTTGTAGAAAATGATGGTCATGATGTCTGCGCCAGTCGGGAAGGTCGATGCAAAGAACCCTACCGTGAAGATACCGATAAGAATCGACACTGCGGTAATGCCTACTCGGCGTGAGCCCATGCGGAAATCACGAGGTAGATGGTCGAGTTTTACACGCAGGTGCAGGTAAGCAATCATAATGAACAGTGGCGGTAACATAGAGGCTGCGGCTGTCATGTTTATGATGGTGCTCATTAGATCTTGTACTGTGTCCGACGCCAGTGTTGGGATGAACATCAGTGGAATTACGATAAAGAACTGAACCCAAGCCGCACGCTCTGGCACGCCTTGTTTGTTGAGCGCGACAGTTTTCTCGCCGAAGATGCCTTTAGGGATTTCAGAGAAGAAGATCTTAACCGGTGTTGCTGTCCACATCAGTAGCGAGCCGAGCATCGCAGTGAATGAAACCACACCCACAAAGCGATTCATCAGGATCTCAGACAATCCAAAGTGTCTTGCTAGCCCTTCGAATACCTGTACTGAACCACCAGTAAACTTCAACTCTTCACGAGCAACAAACACGTTCGCAAGTACAGAACCAACCGAGTAAAGCGCACCGATAAAGATACCGGCAATGATGATCACCTTAACGAAAGACTTGTGACCACCCTTGATGTCGTTAACGTAAACCGCGACCGATTCCGCACCGCCTGCCGCCATGAAGATCCAAGTGATTACGCCAAGGAATGCCCAGTTAAAGCTTGGTGTCATTGCCTCAATCGTGATTGGGTCTGCCGGTTCGATACCACCGACTAATGCGCCGCCTGACAACAGGATGTAAGACATAGTCAGCAATAGCATCAGTGACGAAGTTAAAGAGGTGATAGGGCCCAGTAGCTTCGCGCCGTTGTTCGATATGTGAGTCGCGACCGCAAACAAAATGGTACTTAGGATTGCCGTGGTCATTGGCGTGAAGATGTACTCGAAACCTAAGAACGCATACGACGCGTAAGCGATGATTCTAGGTAACAGAGACGTGAAGAAGAATAAGTTAACAAACCAGTATGTGTAAGCCGAAATAAACGCCCAGCGGCCGCCTAGCGAGCTTTTAACCCAAGAATAAACACCCGCTTCAGAGTCTTTATTCAGTGACACAAACTCAGCGACTATCAGACAGAAAGGAACAAAATAAAAGATGGTTGCTAAAAAGAACATCGGAGCCGAAGAGAGGCCGATTTCGATGTTGTTATTAATGATGTTATTGAAGCTATATACCGCCGCGAAGGTCATAGACAGTAGGGCAAATTTGCCTATCGTACTGCGTTTATTATCGGACATGATGTTCTCCGGTGAATCACGTTGATGATCGTTATAACTTGGTCCTAGAGAGGGAAGCTCTAGGCCGCACTTTTATTGTTATGTTGGTTTGGCAAACACCCGCTCAGATCAATCAGGGTTGGCTCAGATATTATTTTTATAGATTGACGATCGGACTTCTTAGTGATTTATCTTTGCTGTTTCAGTAAATTTATTACCGAAACAACAGGTTAAGGACTCAGAAGTTCTATAAAGAGATTGGCTGTTTCATGTGCGACCTTTGATAAGGCTTGTAGGGGCTTTGTGTCGTTTTTTTATATGGAACAGCTTGTCTCTTCAGCAAGAAGATTAAAGATTAAGCGGCGGGAAGTTAATCAAAATTGATCAATTATGTGACCTTGAGTAAATAAATTTAGTTAATGTTTTACCTTGGTTTTTATTCGAGTTTTATTACCGATTAATTGGCGTTTTTCGTGAAGTGAAACCTTGACGGAACGGCGTTTTTATTTTTGAGGTTGTTGTTTCAATTGTCTGATTTAAAACAAAAAAGCGCCAATGAAGGCGCTTTTAATTAGATGTGAAGGTTTTGGATTACGACTGCTTAGCCGTTTCTAGCTTTGCTTCTTTACCTGCTTGCTTCTTTTCAAAGCGAGAGATCCACCACCATGCAATACCAGAGAATACCGCTGTCATGAAGACGTTGATGAAGAAGGCTTGAACAAGGTCAACACCTGTCGGGAATGCCGATGCTGTCATGCTCACAACGAAGATAGTAATCAGAACAGAAACCACAGCCATACCTTGAGTGCGAGTACCCATACGGAAATCACGCGGTGTATCGTCATGCTTCAAGCGGAACACAAAGTACGCCACCATAATGAAAATAGGCGGTAGCATTGCGGTACCGGCTGTTAGATTGATAGCCGTGTTCATCATGTCTTGTACAGATTCAGAGCCGAAGCCGTTAACCACAAGCATCACGAATACGAACGCAAACTGCCACCATGCTGCACGAACAGGAACACCGTGCTCGTTCAGTTCTGTTGTCTTCTCGCCGTAAACACCTTTAGGGATTTCAGAGAAGTGAATTTTTACAGGTGCCGCAGTCCACATCATCATTGAACCGAACATTGCAACGAACAGTACGATACCAACGAAGCGACCCGTTAGAGATTGTGAAATGTCGAAGTAGTTCGCCATACCTGTGAAGATTTCAACCATGCCGCCAGCGTAAGTGAGTTCATCACGTGCAACGAATACGTTTACTAATAGAGAGCCAACTGCGTACATCGCGCCAATCGCGATACCGGCACCAATGATGACCTTGATGAAAGACTTATGACCACCTTTCACATCGTTTAGGTATGCGGCAGCTGTTTCTGCACCGCCAGCTGCTTGGAAGATCCAACACATAATACCTAGGGTTGCCCAGTTGATGGTTGGTGTCATTGCTTCTAGCGTGATTGGTTCAACTGGTTCGTGGTTACCGCCCAGTGCCATCAGTGCACCGATAACGTAAATCGCGAACAGAGCAAATACACCGTATGCCACGATCTCTGCAATCTTACCTAACCAGCTCGCGCCTTTGGTTGAGATGTGCGTTGCCGCAGCAAATAGACCAATCGAGATGGCCGATGTGACGACAGGTGAGAAGGCGTATTCGTAGCCAAGCATCGCGTAAGATGCGTAGGCGATAACGTTTGGTAGCAGCGATACAAACCAGAAAAGGTTCACAAACCAGTACAGGAACGAACCTAGGTAGGCCGCTTTCGTACCCAGCGGTTTTTTAAGCCAGTCGTACATGCCTGACTCAGAATTTTTGTTTGCTGATACGAATTCAGCAATGATGAACACGAATGGAATGAAGTAAATAAGGGTCGCAAGCAAAAAGATAGGAGCAGAACTCAATCCCAATTCGATGTTGTTATTTACGATGTTGCGAACGTTAAATACCGCTGCAAATGTCATGGAGAGCAAGGCAAATTTGCCCAACTTACCGCGTACAGATTCAGACATAGTGTCCTCCGGGGAATCACATAATTATAGTCGTTATTTCTCTGTGCTTCTTTGTAGGGAAGAAGTATAGAGGGTTTGTTCAGTCTATTTGAGCCTTGAACGGCAAGGCTCAAACGCACTGTGAATTAATAGGGTTTTACTTACTTATTAAGGAAGTAACCGTCTTCAATAGTCACTTTCAGCACCACCTTGCGAACTCGGTTATCACCGTGAAAACGGTAAGCTTTGCTGTTATCAAAGATCGCCACTTGGCCTTCAGCTAACTCACGAGTTTCACCGTTACCCAATAGGTGTTCACGGTCAGTTTCATCGCTGTAAGCTTGGATTTGTTCTAGCTCTGATTTCGCTGCGAACTCGACAGTTTCACGACCTTCTAGGTAGTAGTGCACATCGAAATAACGACGATTACCGGTGAAGTTTTCAGTGTTACGAGCCACGCCGTCTTCAATCATGTAAGCCAGTGAGTCACCAATCGAATACATCACGCCATCTTTGATGTTGCCGATGTTTTCAATTGCCTCTACACAGCGTTGCCATTTACGACCATCGCGGTAAACGACTTTAAATTGTTCTAAGTTCTCTAAAACGATCATCGCTTATGCCTCGTTCTGTTGTGGTTGAGCTTTCGGTGTTTTCGCCGTAAAAAACTCATCGCCAAAGTTGTGATTGATTAGGTGCTGCGCGTCGCAATCGCCTGCTTGGAATGGAAGCAGAGTTAAGCCGTAACGGAACTCATCCATGTACACGCGGTAAGAGTCGAGCACTTCGCTGCCCCAAGAGTTCGAGCCTAAGCCCATCACTTGGTGGTCTAGGTTTAGCGTGATGTAACCGCTCTTCTCTAGCTCAATAGTGTGTTGTGCTTGGTGCAGGTTTTGATTGGTGTAGAACCATGCGCTGAAGTTGATTTCTTGCTGTGGTTTCACTGCAATACCATTACCTGCGCGGCTTGAAAGCGCAGCCCAACGAACATGCTGGCGGTTGCCATTGTTTTGTGGGAACGGGTAGTTCTCGAACATGTCAGCCACCGTTGATTGGTACACATCAATCATGTTGGCTTGCTTGCTGTCTTGGTAGTTCTCTTCAGGGCCGCGGCCGTAGTATTGAACTTGATCGAAGTCGCCGTTGATGCCCATATCGAAACCAATCACTGGAATCACATGTGGGTAATCACCGTAGCGTTCACCGCTTAGTTCAACGTTCAGTTGACCTTCTGCACTGACTTGGTATCGATACTCACAACGCATGCCGAAATCGAATACTGGTGGAGCAATGATGCTGGTGGTGGTGATCTCGACCTTACCGTTTACCTGTTCAACGTTAAGGGTGCGGAAGTGTTCCTGCATGATCTGCAGATGTGCTGGCTCCCAGTAACCATCATGCTCTTGCTTGTGGTTATCGATCATTGGCTTGAAGAAGTTGAGTCTTGGTTCTGACTTAATTAGCTCTTCGCCATTGACCAACCATGACGTCAGCTTGCCGTTTACTTTCGAGAAGTTCAGTGCAAAGTTGTGGCCTTTGATTAGGTAAGCAAGACGAGATTCTTCAACATTCAGTGCTGTCGCATTGTTGTTGGTGAAGGCTTCTAGCTGCGCCGTGTTCTCTTTCACTTGGAATTGGTAAATCGCAATATCGTGGTTCGCTTCGCTGTAAGGCGTGCGGGAATCCTTGCGAACAGTAAAGTTCACAAACACTTCGCGCTCATCAAGTTGTGGCAAGTTAAGTGTTAGTTCACGGCTAGAGTTTTCTGCCAGCTCTTCAACCTTGATGTGTTGCACAGCAATGGTTTCACCTTCAGCACGAATTTCTGCAGTGATGGTGTAGTCATCAATGTTTGAGAACCACAGTTTGTTATCAACGGTGAAGGTGCCAGTTTGTGCATCGAAATCGCGAAGCTTCACTGGGGCAATCACTTGTTTGTACTCTTTCAAACCTGGACCTGGTGTTTGGTCTGGGTAGATCAAACCGTCCATGCAGAAGTTGTAGTTGTTCGGGTAGTCACCGTAGTCGCCACCGTACTTGTAGAACTCAGTACCTGCTTCATCACGTGCCAGAATACCGTGGTCACACCATTCCCAAACATAGTGACCTTGAATCGAATTGTGCTTGTAGAACACGTTCTGGTACTCGGTTAAACCGCCCGGGCCGTTACCCATTGCGTGTGCGTATTCACAGATGATGCGTGGTTTTTCGTGTGGGAATTCACCGAAGGCATTCATCAATTGAGCACGTGAGTACATGGTTGAAATGATGTCGACTACCTCAGCATCACGGTCTTCTTCATAGTGAACCAAACGTGTGTCATCAATCGCTTTAGCTGCATCGTACATAGAACGAATGTTGCAGCCGTAGCCAGATTCGTTACCTAAAGACCACATGATGATAGAAGGGTGGTTCTTTTGAGCATGAATATGACGTTCGATACGCTCAACAAACACCGCTTCCCATGCTGCATCGTTAGTGATGCGGCTTAGGTCGCCAACGTTAGCAAAGCCGTGTGTTTCAACATCGGTTTCACCCATTACGAATAGACCGTAGATGTCACACAGTTCGTAGAAACGTGGGTCGTTCGGGTAGTGAGCAGTACGTACTGAGTTGATGTTGTGTTGCTTCATCAACACTAAGTCTTTCTCTACGCGATCCATGCCAACAGCGCGACCTTTTAGGTGGTCGTTGTCGTGGCGGTTCACACCGTGCAGCATCACGTATTTGTTGTTGATGTAGAACAGACCATCGCGAACTTTAATGTCACGGAAACCAACGCGTTGTGGGATCACTTCTAACACTTTGCCGTCAGCGTCTTTCAGCGTCAGCAGCAGTTGGTAAAGGTATGGGTTTTCAGCATTCCATTGAACTGGGTTAACCACATCAATAGAGAATTGAGTACTCGCATTGCCATCGACATTTAAGTTATCTAGTGAGCCTTGCGAGATAACTTGGCTGCCATCAAGCAATGCGTACTCAAGGGTTGCGTTGGTCGCTGCTGCTAAGTTTTCTAGAGCAACATTGCACGAAAGGGTTGCGCTTTGGTAAGCATCGTCAAAATCAGTGCGAACCGTTAGATCTTGAACGTGCAGTTGTTCTTTACCTACAAGGTAAACATCACGGAAGATACCGCCCGTCCACCACATGTCTTGGTCTTCAATGTAAGTGGAATCGGCCCACTGCATCACGCGAATAGAAAGTAGGTTGTTGCCCGCTTTTACGTGGCTAGAGATATCGAACTCAGCGGTTAGGCGGCTGCCTTTGCTGAAACCTACGTACTCACCGTTTACGTAAACTTCGAAGTAGGTCTCTACGCCATCAAACTTGATGATGGTTTGTTTCTCGTCCCAGCTTTCGCCAAGGAAGAAAGAGCGTTGGTATGCGCCTGTTGGGTTGTCTGATGGTACGAAAGGTACATCAATTGGGAATGGGAAACCTTCATCTGTGTATTGAAGATCGCCGTGGCCTTCCATTTGCCACATGTTTGGAACCGTAATGTGGCCCCAGTCGCTCATCTCTTGAGAGTAAAACTCTTCAGGAACCAAGAGCGGGTTAGTGAAGTAGCTGAAATTCCATTGACCACTTAACAGTTGAAAGTGGCTGCTTAATTCACGTTGAAATGTCTTAGCTGTTTTTTCTGATGCGTATGAGAAGAAGTAAGCACGTGGTGCCATACGGTTCTCATGTAAGTTCAGGAAGTTTTCCCAGTTGTTCACGTTGCCTCTCTCTCGGCCTGTTTGAATGCTGACCGACGTTCTTATGCGTAATTGGGTCGTAGTGAATACGAGTATTTTCGGACTGAGGTAATTATTAGTAAAAATTTTACTAAATGAAATTGGTGAAAACGTTTTACTTTAACTCCATCACGTTTTTTGTGGGCTTTTTACAGTGCTGTGTGATCCACTTAAAAGAATGCTATTTGGTGTTTTATACAGCAGATTGGAAGAGACGATATGTGATTGGAGAGGGAGATAACAGGTACAAAAAAGGCCACCTATAGTAGAGGTGACCTTTCGTTATCTATTTGAAATATAATGTTATTTTGTTGTGTCGCGCAGCTTGAGTTTACTTGGTACGTAAACTCTTAGTGGGATAGTACGGCCATCGCGTACCTTCTCAATCAGAAGGTTAACACCTTGAATTCCCATCAGTTCAGAGTGAATACGAACGGTTGATAAACTTGGGAAGGTAAATTTAGCGGTTGGGATGTCATTGACACTGATAAGCGCAATGTCTTCTGGAATGCTTAATCCGTGTTCATGAACGGCGCGTAAAACACCAATTGCAATCGAATCTGATGCAATAAACATCGCTTTCGGGTAATCGCCGCTCTCTAGCATCTTCTTCGCCAGCTTGTAGCCAGATGAACTAGAGAAGTCACCGCGGTAGATATCTTGTTCGCTGACTACGTTCTTCAAACCACCGTATTCTGCAAAAGCGACTTCGCGAATATCTGAGGTGTTAATGTCGTCTTGGCCACCGATGAAACCAATGCGTTCGTAGCCTTGGTTAATGAAGAAGTTGGTGATCTCTTTGCTGATGCGAGCCAGGTCAATATCAACTGAGTCATAAGGTTCAGAGTGATCGGTAAAGTCGACATAACAGATATTATCGGTGAGCTTTTTCGCTTGTGCGATAACTTCTTGCGTCATTCTACCAACCAGTAAAATACCGGTTATCTGGCTAGAGTTTGTCTGTATTTTACTTTCGTAACATTTGGTTAGGTTAACTTCCATCTTCTCGCACTGTGTCTCAATACCGTGGCGAATCGATAGATAATAAGGGTCGTTAACTTCCGCTTCTTGCTTGTAGTTGTACAGAGCAAGGAAGTGGTGGTTCTGCTTTTTACCGCTAACCGATTTACGTGAGCTGCTGGTTTTGTATTCCAACTTCTCGGCAATTTCAAAGATACGCCTTTTGGTCTCTTCCTTGACGCTTAATGTAGGATCTTCATTGAGAACCCGAGAAACGGTAGCTAATGAAACATTTGCTTCCGTCGCGATATCTTTTAACGTTGCCATACTCACTTCCTGTTCTTGGAACATTGCGCTGCTTTGAAATTTGTCTTTAGTAAAAAAAGCAATGCACCTCTTTATTCTACTGACCTATTGTAATCAAACTGAAAGCCAATGCATTAACTTTTAGTAAAATAAATGCTCAACTCCTCTGTGATGTCGCAAATCTAACTATCTATAAAGATCTCATTTAATTTCAATGAATTAG
Source organism: Vibrio sp. Isolate34 (assembly GCF_022397915.1). GTDB lineage: Bacteria > Pseudomonadota > Gammaproteobacteria > Enterobacterales > Vibrionaceae > Vibrio. The sequence goes on from NZ_JAKEUO010000002.1 coordinate 120,689, forward strand.
CACTATCTATCGATTCGCCAATTCTATGTTGATATGAATATGTCTCGTGGAACTTTGTGTAAACGTTTACACTTCGTGGTTCTGATCACAGAATTATAGTCAGATTGACTGCTACTATTTCTGTAACAACGAACTAATACACAGAGTATCGGTTCAGATTTCATCATGAATGACAGTGAAGAGAGGTTGATTGTGAAAGTACTGGTAACGGGCGGAATGGGTTACATCGGAAGTCACACATGTATTCAAATGATGCAGGCAGGTATGGAGCCCATCATTGTAGACAACCTTTGCAACAGCAAAGAGCTAGTGCTGGAGCGAATCAATGCGCTAACCGGTCAAACGCCAACATTTTACCTTGGCGATATTCGTGATGAATCCTTCTTAGATGGTGTTTTTGCCAAGCATGACATTCAAGCCGTCATTCATTTCGCTGGCCTAAAAGCGGTGGGCGAATCAGTCGCTAAGCCTCTTGAATACTACGATAACAACGTCAATGGTTCTCTGGTTCTAGCGCGCAGCATGAAGAAAGCTGGCGTGAAAAGCATCGTGTTCAGCTCTTCAGCAACCGTATACGGCGACCCTGAGATTGTGCCGATCACCGAAAGCTCACCAACGGGCGATACTACGAACCCTTATGGTCGTAGTAAGTACATGGTCGAAGAGTGCTTGAGTGATTTGTTCAACGCTGAAAACGACTGGAGCGTCACTTTACTGCGCTACTTTAACCCTGTTGGCGCACACCCATCAGGCACCATGGGCGAAGACCCGCAAGGCATTCCAAACAACCTAATGCCGTTCATCGCACAGGTTGCCGTTGGTCGTAGAGAGAAGCTTTCTATCTTTGGAAACGATTACCCAACACCGGATGGAACAGGTGTTCGTGACTACATTCACGTAATGGATCTGGCTGATGGCCACGTAGCAGCATTAAAAGCCGTGGGCGAGAAAGCGGGTTTGCACATTTACAACCTAGGTACAGGTAAAGGCTCGAGTGTACTTGAGATGGTTGAAGCCTTTGCACAAGCATCGGGCAAGCCAGTTCCTTACGAATTATGTCCGCGCCGTGCTGGTGATATTGCCGAATGTTGGGCAAGCACTGAAAAGGCAGAACGCGAACTGGGCTGGAAAGCGACACGCAGCGTGATGGAAATGACGGCGGATACGTGGAATTGGCAGTCGAACAACCCACAGGGTTACTAATAAACTTTTAGGTTATTGAGAAAAGAGAGATTCCAGATATCTCGTACCTCGATTCTGGAATGACGGATAAGCATAAGGCTATGAAGCGGTTGCATTTGCACAAATAGCACAACGAGATCACACGTCATTCTCTACAGCGAGGGACGAGCGTGATAGGGAATCTCCTTGTAGAAAAATTATTCGTCTTGGTGAATTGACCAAGACACAAAAATTAAGAGCAATGTAAGTATGTCAAAAGTTGAATTTAACCCAGTAGACCACCCGCATCGTCGTTATAACCCACTAACGGGTCAGTGGATCTTAGTATCACCGCACCGTGCTAAACGCCCGTGGAGCGGTCAAGACGAGAAGCCATCGACTGAACAACTTCCTGAGTATGAGAAAGAGTGTTTCTTGTGCCCGACCAACACACGTATCTCGGGTGACGAAAACCCAGATTACGACGGTACTTATGTGTTCAGTAATGATTTCGCGGCGTTGATGCCTGATTCGCCTGACGCTCCCGAGTCTGACAACCCTCTATTTAAGACTCAAGGTGTTCGTGGGTTGAGCCGCGTTATCTGTTTCTCTCCAGACCACAGCAAAACGCTGCCAGAGTTACCGGTGAATAAAATCCGCGGCGTGATTGATACCTGGAACGAGCAGGTTGAAGAGCTAGGTAAAGATTACCTATGGGTTCAAGCGTTTGAAAACAAGGGCGAGACAATGGGCTGTTCTCAGCCTCACCCACACGGTCAAATTTGGGCGAACAGCTTTCTGCCAAACGAGATTGAACGTAAAGAAAAACTGCTAAAAGAATACTTCGAACAACAAGGTTCAAACCTATTAGTGGATTACGTTGAAGCTGAAGTTAAAGACGGCTCACGCACTGTGGTTGAAACCGAACATTGGATTGCTGTAGTGCCTTACTGGGCGGCATGGCCATTCGAAACCATGTTACTGCCAAAAACACACATTCGCCGAATGAGTGAGCTGACTGACGAACAACGTGATGACTTGGCACTTGCAATTAAGAAGCTAACAAGCCGCTACGACAATTTGTTCCAGTGTTCATTCCCATACTCGATGGGCTGGCACTATGCGCCGTTCTTTGAAGAGGGCACAGACATTGACCACTGGCAATTGCACGCGCTTTTCTACCCGCCGCTACTACGCAGCGCATCGGTTCGTAAGTTCATGGTGGGCTACGAAATGCTGGCGGAATCGCAGCGTGATTTGACCGCAGAACAAGCGGCGCAACGTCTTCGTGATTTGAGTGACGTTCACTACAAAGAGCAGTAATACGCAGCTTCTTAGATAGTAAGCGAGATTCCTGATATCTCGTCCCTCGATTCTGGAATGACGACAGCTGAGAAACTTAGCCGCTGATGTTGTCATTCCCTACAGTGAGGGACGAACGAGATAGGGAATCTCAAGAATTAAAGTGGTGCCATGAAGGGGCCACAACCAATTGAACAAAGAGTTTAAGCAGAGAGTTTACTTATGTCTGATCTAATCCAAAACGTGAAAGCATCTTTTGAGCAAGTCCTTGGTTACCAAGCGACTCACATCGTTCAAGCGCCAGGTCGTGTGAACCTGATTGGTGAGCACACTGACTACAATGATGGTTTTGTTCTGCCGTGTGCCATTAACTACCAAACCGTTGTTGCGGCAGCAAAGCGCGACGACAACATGGTGCGTGTGGTGTCTGTTGACTACGATAATGCGGTAGACGAATTCGACATCACGCAAGAGATTACCTTCCAACAAGACAAAATGTGGGCGAACTACATTCGTGGCGTGGTGAAGTGTTTAATTGGTCGTGGTTACCAGTTCAAAGGTGCGGATATTTCTGTATCAGGCAACGTACCTCAAGGTGCGGGTTTGAGTTCATCGGCGGCACTAGAAGTGGTGATTGGTCAGACATTCAAGGTGCTTTACAACTTAGAGATTACTCAAGCGGAAGTGGCGCTGAATGGTCAGCAAGCAGAGAACGAATTTGTGGGCTGTAACTGCGGCATCATGGATCAAATGATCTCGGCTGAAGGCCTAGCAAACCACGCGATGCTTTTGGATTGCCGTAGCCTAGAAACTCAAGCAGTTTCAATGCCAGAAGACATGGCGGTGGTGATCATCAATTCAAACAAGAAACGTGGCTTAGTCGACAGTGAATACAACACACGCCGTGAGCAGTGTGAAGAAGCGGCTCGCTTGTTCGGTGTCCCAGCACTACGTGATGTAACGATTGAGCAATTCAAAGCGAAAGAGTCTGAACTGGATGAGATGGTTGCTAAGCGCGCTCGCCACGTGATTACCGAAAATGACCGTACAGTAGAAGCGGCTCAAGCTCTGCGTACTCATGACATGAAGCGCATGGGTGAGTTGATGGCAGAATCACATGCATCAATGCGTGATGATTTTGAAATCACAGTTAAAGAGATCGATACGCTAGTGGATATGGTTAAAGAAGTGATTGGCGATCAAGGCGGCGTGCGTATGACGGGCGGTGGCTTTGGTGGTTGTATCGTGGCATTGGTTCCGCCAGCTTTAGTTGATGAAATTAAAACAACCGTTGAGCAGAAATATCAAGCAGCGACGGGTCTAAAAGAATCTATTTATGTGTGCCAAGCGAAAGACGGCGCCGGCCTAATTGAAGTAATCTAACTGCTTCGAGACTTAAGATAGCGCTTACCGAGTAAAAAGTTCATGGTAGGCCAAATACTAAAGCCTTTACCTCAACGTAGAGGCTTTTTACTGGCAGTAGAAGGAATTTAGAATGACACAAGCGCAGAACCTGCATCAATCCATGACAGAAACTGCAGCCTATGATGGCCAACCTGCTCAGCTTGTCACGTTGTCAAATGCACACGGCATGGAAGTGACATTCATGGATATTGGCGCAACGTGGTTGAGCTGTATCTTGCCAGTAAAAGGGAACAGACGAGAAGTGCTATTGGGTGTGAATTCAATGGATAACTTCGAGAAGCAAGCCAGTTATATGGGGGCGACAGTTGGTCGTTATGCTAACCGCATTGCCAATGGTCGTTTCAAGATTGACGGCAAGAATTACAAACTGGAAACCAACCAAGCGGGCAACACCTTACATGGTGGTCCGAATGGCTTTGATAAACGTCGCTGGAATATTGCTGAGCAAACTGAAACATCGGTTGTGTTTAGCTTGGTATCAGCGGATGGCGACCAAGGTTTTCCGGGTAATTTGAACGTGTCGGTTCGTTATGAAATCACCGAAGATAATCGAGTCTCTATCAATTACACAGCCAACACCGATAAACCAACCGTAGTGAACCTGACCAATCACGCCTACTTCAACCTGCTCGGTGCCGAAGCAGGGCATGATTGCTTGTCTCACATTGTGAGTATCAACGCGTCTCAGTTCTTACCAACCAACTCTGTCGGCATTCCATTAGGCAACTTGAAATCGGTGAAATCGACCAGCTTCGACTTCACTCAGCCTATGATGATCTCAGAGCGTTTATTAGGTGATGAACAACAGAAAGCCGCCAAGGGTTACGATCACTCTTTCTTATTGGCTGACGGCTGTAAACGCACTCAATGTGCCGCGACCGTGACTTCGCCAGATGCGCTGGTCACCTTAAAAGTATTTTCGACCAAACCTGCGATGCAGTTATACACCGGAAACTGGCTTGGTGGCACACCAAACCGAAGTGGTGGCAGCTATGAAGATTACGCAGGTTTGGCATTAGAAACCCAGTTCTTACCTGACTCTCCTAACCACCCAGAGTGGAAGCAGGACAGTTGTATTCTCCAGCCTGAACAAGAATACCACTACCGTACCTGCTACCAGTTTGAATTTTCGGGGGATTCTTCAAACTAGTACACTCTAGCTCAAAGCGGTGATGCCAAGTTCTTTTGTTGATTTATGAATGGAGCGGTGTGATTTATTCCGCTGCTCTTAGGGGGATGAACAAAAGTGGCACTTAGCAATCTACGACCTAATAAGGGAGCGATTGTTGGGTACGAGAGTAAGGTAGGAAAGCCCTAACAGAAGCGATTCTGTTAGGGCTTTTTTTCGTTTGCTGTTTGGTCTGAGAACAGAACTTAGAGTTTCTCTACCGAATTACGGCGCACCAAAGTTGGCGAGAACATCATTGGTTCTGCCGAGGTGTCTTCACCTTTGGCTAGGTTCAAGGCAAGTCGTGTTGCTTTCTCTGCCATCATTTGAATTGGGTAACGAATCGTAGTCAGCTTCGGATGAACATAGCGAGCAATTAAGCCATCATCGAATCCGATGATCGACATCTTCTCTGGCGCTTGGATTCCGTTTTCATCGAGTACCGACAAAGCACCCGCCGCCATGTAATCATTGTAAGCCACAATACCAGTGATTGGCAGTGATTTAGTCAGCAGGTTCGTCATCGCATATTCGCCACCGTCACTGGTTGGTAGAGCCTGCTCAACATAGCTTTCAGACAACTCAATCCCATACTCTTTCAGCGCGGCTTGGTAGCCTTCAACACGTTCGTTGGCATCTTCAATGCTTGAAGAGGAGGCGATACACGCAATATTTTTATGACCATGACGGATTAAGTATTCAGTCGCGAGGAAGGCGCCTTTCTTGTTATCTAGGAAGATACAGCGATTGGCAATTTCTTCGATGTAACGGTTGATCAGCACTAAGCCTTTTACTTCTTTAGAGTAAGCAATCAGCTCTTCGTCAGTCAGGCCTTTTGAGTGAATGATTAGGGCGTCACAGCGACTGTTGATCAGCAACTCAATCGCTTGTTGTTCTTCTTCACGATTGTGAGAACCATTACCCACCAAGATGTGTTTGCCGTTCTCTCTTGCAACGTTGTCGACCGATTTAACTAGCGTGCCGAAGAAAGGATCGGAAATATCACCCACCAACACACCGACGGTATTGGTGCTTTGGCTTACGAGCGCGCGGGCATTGGCATTCGGGCGATAGCCGAGTTTAGCCATCGCTTTAGTGACTGACTCGATAGAGCTAGCACTGGCCTTCGGAGATTTGTTGATCACCCGAGATACGGTTGCGACTGATACACCTGATTCTTTTGCGACATCCTTGATTGTTGCCATATTTAACCTCTATATATTGCTGTATCTATTTAACACCGACAATGAGTGCAAGGCAATCAAACTCTTATTTTACTTCCGGTAATGAGATCTTTACCGCTTGTAATTATTAGGCTTAATGCTAGTGTAAACATTTACATTTCAATTGATTTTAGTAAAAGATTTAATGAGTGAAAATCAATCAATATAGGAAGTGAGAAATGGATACTGTCTCTTATGGCGACTTTGCTAAGTTAGAAATGCGTGTGGGTAAGATTATCGAGGTTGTGCGTCATGAAAACGCAGACAAGCTTTACATCGTGCAAGTAGATGTGGGTGAGAAGACGCTACAAACAGTGACCAGCCTAGTCCCTTATTACACAGAAGAAGAGTTGATGGGCAAGCAGGTTGTTGTGCTGTGTAATTTAGCGAAGGCTAAGATGAGAGGTCACACTTCTGAATGTATGCTGCTGTGTGCGGAGACGGATGATGAATCTGAAAGTGTATTGCTGACACCAGAACGTGCAATGCCAGCGGGTATTCGAGTGGTTTAAGTGGTCTATTTTAGTCGGTGAGCCTATTCGTTATAAGCTCATCGACTTCTCTGTTCTCAAAGCTACAAACTTATCAAAAATCCAAAATACCGAAGCTCCAAAATTATCACAGTTCCAAAACTACCAAAGCCCTCAAAGACTAGCTGCGAACACTCAATATCAAACCATCAATCACACTGTGGTGGTGATCCGAAACGCCAGCAAGGTTGCCGTATTTGGGCTGGTGGCGATCATTTTCTAATGGGTGGTGCCAGCCTTGTGTGTGTTCCACAAAGTGCGCGGCAAAGCTTTCAGATACCTCTAAACATCCTGCCATAACGGTATCGACATAGGTTTGAACGATAGGGCTGTTTTCACAAGGCGCTTGAATCTCGTCTTTGATGTATACCCAGATCGATTGATCCGTTTTAAAGTCAGTTTGGCTCTCTATCTGATCAGCTTTCAATTCGATTCGGTGATAACCGCGTTCACGACGATCAAATTCAGCCAATGCCACATCATCCACTTCAAGCAAAACACCGTTCACTTGCCCTTCACCAAGGTTGACGATCAAAGGGGATAACACGTAACTGTCATCGATCTTACTCCAGTGGCGCACTAAGCCATGAACAATCGCTGGGATTGCTTGACCCGTTTGACCGGTAAGTTGACGTGAAGATGAGTTGATCAAGCTGCCATAACCAAAAATATACATCGCGTTCCTTGTCTGTTCTTTTGTATTTGAGACTAGTCTTACTATATGTGGCGAGATGGCAAAAGTCAGTAAGTTTCTATTTACACATCTGTATGTCTTTATGACTCTTTTTGTTATGTTTTTTTGACTTGTTTATTGGCTAGTGAATCTCGTGAGTGGCTGTTTTTACTGGCTTTATCTAATTGGCGCGTTTCATGCAATATGATCTGCATATTGCATCGAATTTGATGCACACCAAATTTGGTTTAGGTAATACCTTGGCCGCTTATCTGAGAATTAGGAGCGAGTTTGTTAAATATCACAGATAAAAGTGTAGAAGACGCGATTCCAGCCTACCTGCGTTTAGGCTTTCGACCTTTCTTCTTTTTGGGCAGTCTCTATGCCGTGATCGCGATTGTGGCTTGGGTCATCATGTTCCAAAACGGTCAGCCAGAGATTTTAAACGTTCCCGCATTGTGGTGGCACGTGCATGAGATGCTGTTTGGTTTTTCGATGGCGATTGTTGTCGGCTTTGTGCTCACTGCGGTACAAACCTGGACGGGCGTCAATGGCACCAAGCATTATCGATTAGCTGTGCTCGTCGGATTGTGGCTGGCGCCTCGTATTTTGTTTTGGACTCCGGCTCCGCTGTGGCTGATCTCTTCGATTGAAGCGTTGTTCTTAATCTTCGCGGCTTACGAGATTGGTTTCCGTGTCGTGAAGTCGAAAGGTTGGAAGAATCTATTCTTCGTACCGCTGTTTATATTGGCTATCGTGGCGAACTTTGCGAGCTACGCGACCATTAAAGGTATGCCACCATTTCCTTCATCAGCGGTATGGCAAGCGATGTTGTGGTGGTTTACGTTGTTGTTGTCTGTAATGGGCGGACGAGTGATCCCATTCTTCACCGCTCGTCGCTTTGACTTTGAGAAAGCGCAGCCATTGGTTTGGTTGGAATGGCTGGCAAACCTGCCTTTGGTTGGGCTGTTTGTTCTAAGCTTCTTCCCACTCACCTTTGCTCAGGTAGGTAATGAGCTAATGGTGTTTGCTGGCATGACTCAGTTAGTCCGCTTTATCCGTTGGAAGCCTTGGACGACGTTATCTGAGCCTTTGGTGTGGTCACTGCATGCGGCTTACTTGTGTATCCCTCTAAGCTTACTGCTACGTGGTTTGTTAGATAACCCATTTGCGAGTCATAACATGCTACACCTGTTTGCGATTGGTGGCTTGAGCGGTTTGATTCTTGCGATGATTACGCGCGTGACCATGGGACACACAGGTCGTGCGATTTACAAAGGACCAAGCATGGCGCTAGCCTTCTCAGCGATATTTATTGCCGCGCTGGTTCGTAGCTTAGGCGTGACTTTCTTCCCTGCTTATCTGTTTGAGATGGTTAACATCAGTGCGGGCTTATGGACGTTGGCGTTTGGTCTGTTTATCTGGAAATTCGGCATGATGCTACTAACCCCAAGAGTAGATGGTCATCCTGGCTAAGTTCATTGATTTGCGAACCCATCTTGAAACGGAAACACTGAGTTTCCCGTTAAACATCACAGCAAGTTATCGCTTTAATCTCCCCTTATTTGAGCGTAGTTCATTTCGTTATTGTCGATAAAACAGTGCTGAAATTGGTGGTGAACAGAGGGTTGCTAGGGAATTGAAATGAGCCGCAAACGATTTGCTGCATAGCAGTGTGATCCGCTGCAAATATTTGCAGCAATATTCATTGATTTGTGCTCTAATACCGCGCTTACCAAGGGATGGTGTTAAAAGATGCTCACTTAGATGGAGTTATCAAAGTTGACCGATCCCTTAATGATCTCCCTTAGGAAAAAATAGAACATGTCTAAGAACAAAAAATTTGATATCCGCCTTACAGAAAAACGCAACGGTTGGTGTGCAGAGATTACTCGTCAAGTAACGTCTCGCAGCACAACAGTATCTAAGCGTGAATCTGGTTTCGAAACTGAAGCTCTTGCACAAGAGTGGGCAGAGAAAGAGCTAGCATCTTTCATCGCAAACCAAGCTGAACGTAACGAGCGTAAATCAGAGCAGCGTAAAGAGCGTGACGAACTGCGTCACACTAAAGAGCTTAAAGCTGAGCAAGCACGTGAAGCACGCGCTAAAGCTCGTGCAGAAGAGCAAGAAGACGCTGAGTAATTCGGTGCACGATTAACTTATAGGTTCCTTAATTTTAAGATAAGGGACTTATAATCATATCAATCCTAGTAAATAACTGGTCATCCTAGCTTGTTAAAACGCTCGATAACATCGTTATAAATTTTGATTGTAGAATCACTACTTATCGAAAATTTCTGCCTTGCTCTCAAGCCTTTTCTCTGCGCTATTTATGATCACTTAGTTACTTTGATTGGTATAAAGCCCCAATATAGTCACCTATATTGGGGCTTTTTCGTTTGTGGAGTTCGTTCCTATTTTACCTAAGACCGACGGTTTTAGCTTTAGCTTGTCGCTTTTGACGTCGATCTCCTAAGCTTTAATCAGTTATTCAGAGCCGTTAGCGAATCGTCTTCTGCGACTTCTTCAATGTAGCTCTCTACCGATTGTCCCACTTCTTCATCGTCTTGTTTGAAGTAAGCGATGTGGAACACAGCATCACCTTCGTTTACCAAAGGCAGAGTCTGCTGACCAATCACGATACCGCCTTTGGTCGTGATCACTTGGCCTTCTTGGTGACCTAGCGGAGAACTGATGTAAGCCAGAGTTTGTCCTGCTTCAACTTGTTCGCCCAGTCTTACCATATTACGCAAGATGCCGTCTGATTCCGCACGGATCCAGCTGGTTGATTTACTCAATACTGGCTCTGGCAACTTCTTACGGTTCGGGCGCAACATGCCGATTTCTTTCATTACTTGGTGAACGCCTAGATAGCCTGCACGAATCGCTAAAGGATCAAAACGCAGCGCTTCACCACCTTCGTAAGTTAATACAGGAATACCAAGTTTTTCTGCTTCGCTACGCAGTGAACCGTCACGCAGTGGAGAGTCAATAATCACTGGTGTTGCGAATGCTTTCGCGATGCGCATTGTTTCTGGGTTCGATAGGTTTGCACGAATCTGTGGCAGATTGGTACGGTGAATCGCGCCCGTGTGAAGATCCAAGATGTAATCACAGTGCTTCGCCACGTTTTCGAAGAAAGTGTAAGCGATACGTGATGTTAGCGATCCTTTCTCACTACCTGGGAAGCAACGGTTTAGGTCGCGACGGTCTGGTAGGTAACGAGACTTATGGATGAAGCCGAACACGTTAACGATAGGCACGACAATTAAAGTACCTTTCAGTTTCTTTGGATCGATAGCGTTCGTCAGTTGTCGAGCAATCTCAACACCGTTTAGCTCATCGCCGTGGATCGCTGCGTTTACCATCAGTGTTGGGCCCGCTTGGCGACCGTGAATGATTTCAATCGGGATCGAAAGTGGAGAGTGCGTGTAAAGCTGAGCTGCTTGCAGTTCAATCTCCATTCGTTGTCCTGGCTGAACAGTATAACCAAGTAATTCGAATGGTTGATTAGGTTTTAGTCTTGCCATTTAGGTTGTTCTCAACATGGTGATAATTCGTTAACACGGAATGTATCAATCGTTGATTTTTAGTACGAATCAATCACTTTACGGTCACGACAAAAGTTTTTTATGAAGGAGCTTCAGAATTGGTTTCCGTTTTTGATTTGGTCAATTAGAGGGTGTTTCTAATTGTGAATTTCCTGACAATACATTGATTTAGCTCTGATATTTGTTGTCTGCTTGCTTGGTATTATCCATCGCCATTTTTTGGCGGCCAAATTCAAATATCGAGATAAAAATGAAAAAAACAATTTCAAAAGTCGTTGCACTGACGGTGGTTTCTGTCGCTTTATCTGGCTGTGTTGGTAGTAACGCAGTAACGGGTTACCTAATGAAGTTCAACGTTAAGGCTGTTGATAACCGTTACGCACGTGGTGGCTTGAACATGCTACTTGCACCTGCTTACGGCCTAACGGTTGCTGCTGATTACCTGGTATTCAACTCACTAGAGTTCTGGACTGGTAGCAACCCACTGACGGGTGCGCCGCATATCTTTGACACAAAGACTGACACTTACCTAGACATTAACCATCAGTTGGATCCGTCTCTAACGGAAGCGCCTGTAGGCCCAATCACTAATGTAAATATGATCGAAAAAGGTCAGATGCAGCAGATTGATGAAAACACTATCCAAATGGACATCACTTACCAATCTGGTGAGCGAGCGACACTAGTCGGTGTTCGTGATGGCGAGATGGTGACGTACTTCATCGATGGCGAAGTGGTTGCACAAACTTCAATTGATGAGCTAGAAAGCTACGCGGCTTCACGCGCTTAATTGCTCCTTTAGTCACAAAGATTAGATACAAAAACAGGTACTCATTGAATACCTGTTTATTTTGTCTCGAATAAAAGGAGCTTACTGAAAAGCACCTTTTACTGAGCAAATATAGCTTATCGAATTAAGCTTTTTCTGGGATTGCTTCTAGCAGCGCAACCATTTGGTTCCAGAATAGCTCAACCGTATCAATCTTCACTTTCTCATCTGGAGAGTGAGGGAACTTGATAGTCGGGCCGAAAGAAACCATGTCCATGTTCGGGTAAGGTTCTTTGAATAGACCACACTCAAGACCAGCATGGATAACCATGATGTTTGGCTTGTGACCGTAGATACCTTCGTACATGTCGCGGAAGATGTGCATGATTTCTGAATCTGCGTCTGGCTTCCAACCTGGGTAAGCGCCAGAGAATTCGATGCTCGCACCAGCAAGCTCTGCTACAGATTGAAGCATGCTTTCAACTTGGCTACGGCCAGAGTCGATCAGAGAGCGGATTAGGCAAAGTACAGTGATTGAGTTCTCTTCTGTCGTGATAACACCCACGTTTAGAGATGTCTCAACAACACCTTCAATCTCATCACTCATACGAATCACGCCGTTTGGCGCCGCGTTAAGTGCTGCGATGAAGCGAGCTTGGTCTGCAGCTGCAAGTGCGCCCATTTCAACTGAAGCTTCTTCGTTGAAAGTCACGATGCTGTCTTCTACTTTACCTAGCTCTGTTGAAAGTAGCTCTGTGTAGTAGTTGTATAGCGAAGCCAGTTTTTCTTGGTTTGCCGCTGGAACAGCAACAGTAACGAAACCTTCACGAGGAATCGCGTTACGTAGGCTACCACCTTTGAATTCTACGATGCGTAGGTCTAGCTCTTTTGCGTGACCAGCCAGGAAGCGTGCAAGCAGTTTGTTCGCATTCGCACGGCCAGTGTGGATGTCACAACCTGAGTGACCGCCTTTAAGACCTTTAAGCGTTAGTTTACGAGTCACGAAATCTACTGGGATTGCAGTACGAGCAATGTCAAATGTCATTGCGCCGTCGATACCGCCAGCACAACCCATGTACACTTCGCCTTCTTGCTCAGAATCGGTGTTAAGAAGGATGTCACCTTCTAACCAACCTGCTTGAAGACCAAAAGCACCTGTCATGCCTGCTTCTTCGTCTACTGTTAGTAGAACTTCGATAGGGCCGTGTTTGATTTCGTTTGAAGCAAGAACTGCCAAACAAGAAGCCATGCCCATGCCGTTATCAGCGCCAAGCGTTGTGCCTTTTGCTGTAACCCACTCACCATCGATGTATGGTTGGATTGGATCTTTAGCGAAGTCATGAACGGTGTCTTCGTTCTTTTGTGGAACCATATCGATGTGAGCTTGTAGCACCACACCTTTTTTGTTTTCCATACCCGGCGTTGCTGGCTTCTTGATGAATACGTTTCCCGTTGGGTCACGACGTACATCTAGGCCTTGCTCTGTTGCCCAAGCAATAATGTATTGAGCAAGCTCTTCTTCATGCTTTGAAGGGTGTGGGATTGAGCAAATCTTATCGAAGAACTGCCAAATAGGGGCAGGGGATAATTTACTGATCTCAGAATGGAATTCAGACACGGATGACTCCTTTTTTATTTGATAACCATATATTTAGGGTTTTTATAGGTAAAAACTTAGAACAAAAATCTAAAATATGGGTCTGTTTTGATGGCAACAGCATACCACTAGAGTGTTTTGGCGAGTAGCGCTTCTAAACCTGAAATGCCTCAAATTTTGAACGCCATCTTGTTCATTTGATCTTGAATAAGTGTATTGATGCTTATAAATGGTGCAAGCAAACGTTTGTTTAAGTCTGTTTTGTAATTTAATTACGAAACTAAGTTTGCAAAATAACCATAATTGGAAAAAGTGTGACCTGTAGCAAAAAATACTTGTAATTTTTTTTCTTTGAGGTATATTAATAACCAACTTCTGAAGTGAAGAGTAAATGCTCAAAGGATGAGTCCGTTTTATCGCCTCCAAGGAACCGAGAAATCAAATTCGTTTTTTATTGATTTATTAAGGTGATAGTTATGAAAGGTTTACCATCTGCAATGTTCTGGCTTAACAGCTCTGTTTACACTAGCAACTTTGCATACCCTACAAGCTTCGGTTACTAATACCGTAAGCATGTAACTCGAACAGTTTTGTTCACCCCTATATATTGGAATTCTTTTACAGCCCTTTTGGTTGACAGATTCTACCGCCACTCAGTTTTGAGTGGCGTTTTTTTTGCCTGCTACTTTTCCAAACCGCTTAATCTTGTCACTTTCCCTGCTGTTCTGCGTGGTTGTTTTTTAAACGCCAAAATATCAATTTGCGCCTTATTACTGATCCTGTTGAAAAATACACAACTCTTGTGGGTTTGAATTCAGAATTTAATGGCTAGATTATCTATCAAAATAACCGATGGTCGAAAAAGTAACCAAGATTTTTTATTGGGCTGAATGGCTTTAATTGACTGTTTATTATGGTCATTTCTTGAGGATTACTTCGTTTTTAATCGCTTTGTTTCATACGGCATTCTGATAAATATCGATTAGAGCCTTAATTCTATCTGGAATTTGTTATTTGATAACTTTATAATCCACAGCCAATCGATTACGCAACCGTTTACTTTTTACCCTTATAGGATTCGATAATGTTCGAAAAGCTATTCAAACTCAGTGAAAACGGCACCAATGTGCGCACTGAAATCATCGCAGGTCTAACAACCTTCCTAACAATGGCTTACATCATTTTTGTAAACCCAATGATCCTAGCTGATGCTGGTATGGACCACGGCGCTGTATTTGTAGCAACCTGTTTAGCGGCTGCTATTGGCTGTTTCATCATGGGCTTTGTTGCTAACTACCCAATCGCTCAAGCACCAGGTATGGGTTTGAATGCCTTCTTTACCTACGCGGTTGTGATGGGCATGGGTTACACGTGGCAAGTTGCTCTAGCGGCAGTGTTTGTTTCGGGTGTGATCTTCATTTTCTTAAGTATCTTTAAGATCCGTGAATGGATTATCAACTCGATTCCTATGTCTCTGCGTGTTGGTATCTCTGCGGGTATCGGTCTTTTCCTAGCGTTTATTGCACTGAGCAATGCTGGCATCGTTGTTTCTAACCCAGCAACTAAAGTCTCTCTGGGCGATATTACTGCGATTGCTCCTATCCTAGGTTCACTAGGCTTCTTCCTTACGATTGCTCTTGTTCACCGTGGTGTGAAAGGCGCAGTAATGATTGCGATTCTAGCAATCACGGCTCTTGGTATTATTATTGGTGACGTTCAATACGGCGGCATCATGTCTACACCACCAAGCCTAGCTCCTACGTTCATGCAGCTTGATTTCTCTGCTGTATTTGAAATCGGTATGATTTCAGTGGTATTCGCATTCTTGTTTGTCGATTTGTTCGATACAGCGGGTACGCTAGTGGGTGTTGCAACGAAAGCAAACCTAATCAAAGAAGACGGTAAACTACCTCGTCTAAACAAAGCACTGCTTGCTGACTCTACAGCAACGTCTATTGGTGCATTGCTAGGTACATCAAACACGACTTCTTATGTTGAGAGTGTTGCGGGTGTCGCTGAAGGTGGTCGTACAGGTTTAACAGCCGTTGTTGTTGGTATCTTATTCCTACTGGCTCTTTTCTTCTCGCCACTTGCAGGTATGATTCCGGCTTACGCAACATCAGGCGCGCTTTTCTATGTAGCAATTCTGATGATGTCTGGCCTAGTTGGCATTGACTGGCGTGATCTTACGGAAGCTGCACCAGTCGTGGTAACATGTCTGCTAATGCCGCTGACGTACTCTATCGCTGAGGGTATCTCACTAGGTTTCATCGCTTACGCTGCAATTAAGCTGCTAAGTGGTAAAGGTCGCGACGTTTCACCTGCTGTGTGGGTCATGTCGGCTATCTTTATTCTTAAATACATTTTCGCTTAATCGTCTAGATTTCTGCTTAATCGCTGAAGGGGCTATGCACGACATAGCCTCTAATAACATGAAAAATTATTAGGTTTTATACTATGAGCAACAAATTCGTTATCACTTGGGACAACATGCAGACTTACTGCCGTCAACTAGCTGAAAAGCAAATGCCAGCAGAGCAGTGGAAAGGCATCTGGGCGGTAAGCCGTGGTGGTTTGGTTCCTGGTGCAATCTTGGCTCGTGAGCTAGGTATTCGTCACGTAGATACGATTTGTATTTCTAGCTACGACCACGATCACCAACGTGATATGACAGTAGTTAAAGCACCTGAAGGTGACGGCGAAGGCTTCCTAATCGTTGAAGACCTAGTGGACAGTGGTGACACTGCACGTAAGCTTCGCGAAATGTACCCGAAAGCGAAACTAATCGCAGTATGTGCAAAGCCATCTGGCGCACATCTACTAGACGAGTACATCGTAGATATCGCTCAAGACACATGGATTGAGCAACCTTGGGATACTAGCCTAAGCTACGTTGAGCCAGTAAATCGCAAGTCAAAATAAGCGTAAACTTAGTTTTTTGAGAAATGACCCTTTATAGGGTCATTTTTTTTTATATGATTAGTGACAACCATTTCTTATTAAGTATCCCAATGTCTGAATCAGAAGAAACGAGCTCGAACCTTTCGGAAACCTTGTTTGTAAAGCACAAGCAGGCCAAAGAGACCTCAATGTTGACGCAATACATGCCAAGCTCTGAAGCGTTATTGGATGAGAAGCGTGAACAGCAAAACTTATCTTGGTATCGAAACCTAAGACGTCTTCAGTGGGTATGGCAAGGCGTGAATCCTATTGAGCAAGAGGCGGTACTGGCTCGAATCGCGTCTTCAAACAACTCACGCACAACCGATGAGTGGTTGGATACCGTGATGGGCTACCGCAGCGGCAACTGGGCATACGAGTGGACAAAACTAGGTATGCAACATCAGAACCGTTCTAATGAAAAGAGCGGTGAAGAGATGGCGGAAGAGCTGTTCTCGGCGTCTTTGTGTTTCAGCATTGCGGGCTACCCACATCTGAAGAACGATAACCTGGCGGCTCAGGCTCAGGTATTGGCAAACGCGGCCTATTCGGAGGCGATTAAGCACACCAAGCTGATCGTTAAGCAGATTGAAGTGCCTTACCAAAATAAGAAGATCAAAGCGAATTTGCACCTAGCGAAAACAGATAAGCCTCAACCGGTTGTTATCGTGAGTGCGGGTTTGGATAGCTTACAAACAGACATGTGGCGTTTGTTTAGGGATTACTTAGCACCTAAGAACATCGCGATGCTAACGGTAGACATGCCATCGATAGGCCACAGTTCTCATTGGCCGTTAACCGAAGATTCTTCGTGCTTACACCAAGCGGTATTGAACGAACTGCCAAACATTCCTTGGGTTGATCATCACAAGGTGGGCTTATTCGGCTTCCGCTTTGGCGGTAATGCCATGGTGAGATTGTCGTTCGTTGAGCAACAGAAGATCAAAGCGTGTATCTCTCTTGGTGCGCCTATCCACGATATCTTTGTTCATGCCGATAAACTTAAGCAGATGCCAAAGATGCACTTAGATGTGCTGGCTTCTCGCCTGGGTAAAGGTGCGGTGGATATCAATAGCCTTTCTGGGCAGTTGATGGCCTGGTCACTTAAGGTACAAGGGCTGCTGTCGAACAGCAAAACCCGTGTTCCTATCTTAGCATTAGCCTTAGAAGGGGACCCAGTATCACCACCAATGGATAATCAACTGGTTGCTATTTACAGTGATTACGGTAAAGCGAAGAAAATCAAAGCTAAATCAATTACACAAGGTTATGAGCAATCCCTCGAATTGGCGATAAAGTGGCTTGAGGATGAATTATTTAGATGACATTTCTCCGAAATTAGTTAAGCATGAAAAGTGTACAGATTAAGTACCTGATACTCAGGAATAATTTATAAAATCCAACTGCGTACTTTCTACGTATTGCAGTCTGAGTAACGTCATTCTTAACATTGAAAACGGAGATTCAATATGTCAGAAGTGACACAAGAACCAACGCATTATCGCTTGTTAAACGTTTTAAAGGCCATTGGTCCTTATTTGAGGGAGCCGCAATCAGAAGAAGGCCATTATCTTTTTGATTGCTTGTCTGTGTGTGTGAACGATAAAAAATCACCAGAAAAACGTGAGTTCTGGGGCTGGTGGTTGGAATTGGATAAGTCGGAAGAGGGATATTCGGCGAAGTACAACATCGGTAAATACAACATTGAAGGCAACTGGGATTCTTTACCACTGCCTAAAAAGGCGGTCGCTGAGGTGTCTCGAACTCAAGAAGCCTTCCACCAAAAACTGGTTGATGAACTTCAAAGTAAGTTTGAAATCAGTATCCAATTAGACGAAGAGTCTGTCGAATTCGTCTGATTTTAAAGGTTACTCTTCTCTATAAAGCAAAAAGGTGCGATTTCGCACCTTTTCTACTTGTGAATTCCCCTGTTGATTGCTAAAACATCACCTCTTATTTGTTTTATCCATAAAAGACTTCATGACAACAAATCATCAAAGCGGGACAACAACACAGCGTAAAACTGTCGTTGTTAAACTGGGTACCAGTGTCTTAACTGGTGGAACATTGGCATTAGATCGTGCTCACATGGTTGAGCTGGTTCGTCAATGTGCTGAATTAAAAAAACAAGGCCACTCTGTGGTTATGGTTTCGTCTGGCGCAATTGCAGCAGGACGTGAGCACCTTGGTTACCCCGCGCTTCCCAACTCAATGGCGAGCAAACAGTTGCTTGCGGCAGTTGGGCAAAGCCAGTTGATTCAAGTTTGGGAGTCTTTGTTTGCTATCTATGGCCTTAAAATTGGCCAGATGCTACTGACTCGTGCGGATCTTGATGATCGCGAGCGTTTTCTGAATGCACGTGACACGATCAATGCACTCGTTGAACACGACATTATTCCTGTCGTAAATGAAAACGATGCAGTAGCGACCAACGAAATTAAAGTGGGCGATAACGATAACTTGTCGGCACTGGTTGGTATTTTATGCGGTGCGGATAAGCTTTTGCTGCTAACCGACCAAAAAGGCCTGTTTACGGCTGACCCGCGTAAAGACCCAAATGCTGAGCTCATCAAAGAAGTAAAAACAATTGATGACACACTGCGTAAGATCGCAGGTGGCAGCGGTACTACGTTGGGCACTGGCGGCATGGCAACAAAACTGCAGGCGGCGGATATTGCTCGTCGTGCCGGTATTGAAGTTATTATTGCAGCAGGCAGTGCTGAAAACGTGGTGTTCGACTCTTTGAGCGACAACCCACAAGGCACACGTTTCCTACCGTTAGCTGAAGCGCTTGAAAACCGTAAGCGTTGGATTTTAGCGGGCCCTGCTTCTGCAGGTGACATCGTGGTAGACGATGGCGCTGTAAACGCCGTTAACACCAAAGGCAGCAGCTTGTTGGCGAAAGGGGTTATTCGAGTTCAAGGCGAGTTTTCTCGTGGTGAAGTCACCCAAGTCACAGACAGTAGAGGTAAGGTAGTAGCGCGTGGTATCGCAAGCTACTCAAGCCAAGACCTAGCAAAAATAGCAGGCAAGCACAGTAAAGATATTGGCGACATTCTTGGATACGATTATGGGTCAGAAGTCATTCACCGTGACGACCTAGTTGTGATTCAAGAGTAGCTCGTGATGAGAAGGCGAATCGCCTTTTTGCATCCAAAGACAGACAGAATTTAGGGAGAGTTAAACGTGGATTTAACTAACATGGGTATCGCAGCAAAAGAGGCTGCTTTCCACCTAGCGACCGCATCTACGGCGCAAAAGAATAAAGCATTGGCGATCATCGCTGATGAGCTAGAAGCAAACGCAGCAACGATTTTAGAAGCGAACGCGAAAGACATCGAATTAGGCCGTGAATCGGGTTTAACTGACGCACTGCTTGATCGTCTACTTCTTAACGAAGAGCGCTTAACAGGCATTGCTAACGATGTTCGTAACGTGATTAGCTTGAATGACCCAGTTGGCAGCGAGATTGACAGCAAGGTACTGGAAAACGGTATGTCACTGTCTCGTCGTCGTGTACCACTTGGTGTGGTTGGTGTTATCTATGAAGCGCGTCCGAACGTAACCATCGATATTGCGGCACTGTGTTTGAAAACTGGTAACGCAAGCATCCTACGTGGCGGTAAAGAGACGTTCTTCTCGAACATGGAACTGGTTAAAGTCATCCAGTCGGCACTAGAGAAAGCGGAACTTCCTGCGGCTTCTGTTCAGTACATCGAGAAACCGGATCGCGAACTTGTCTCTCAACTGCTTAAACTGGACGACTACGTGGATATGATCATTCCTCGTGGTGGCGCTGGTCTGCACAAGATGTGTAAAGAGAACAGCACCATTCCAGTGATTATTGGTGGTTTTGGTATCAGCCATATTTTTGTTGATGAAAGCGCTGACCTTGAGAAGTCTGTTGATGTTGTTGAAAACTCAAAAGTTCAACGCCCATCTGCGTGTAACTCGCTAGATACATTATTAGTGCACGAAGCGGTTGCTGAAGCCTTTTTAGCTAAGCTAACACAGCGCTTAGCGGGCAAGGTTACCTTGGTTGCTGACACTAGCGCAAAATCACTGATAGCGGGTTTTGAAGACCAACGTGATGCAGTTGAAGGCGACTTTGACACTGAATGGCTAAGCTATACGCTAGGCGTGAAAGTGGTTGCTAACGTTGCAGAAGCGATTGACCACATGCGCGTACACAACGCGAGTCACTCCGACGCAATCATGACTAACAGCCTAGAAAGCTCTGAGCGCTTTATTAACTCGGTAGGTTCTGCTGCGGTTTACGTGAATGCATCCACTCGTTTTACTGATGGCGCACAGTTTGGTTTAGGCGCAGAAGTGGCAGTCTCTACTCAGAAACTGCATGCTCGCGGCCCAATGGGCTTAGAAGAACTGACAAGCTACAAATGGGTGGGTAAAGCGAACTATTTAGTTCGAGGTTAACGTTCTCGTTAATTTTCCTCCTCAGCTCATTTAGAAATTGCTATCGCGTAGCAATAATCAATGAATCACCACACAAAAGGGCCTTAATTGGCCCTTTTTCTTTCCTAACGTTTGGCAATTCCGTTACACTGATATTCAATTATTTGGAGGTGATATGCATTGTCCTTTTTGTTCAGAGAACGACACTAAAGTAATCGATTCAAGACTGGTAGCCGATGGCCATCAGGTTCGTCGTCGCCGTCAATGCCTTGCATGTAGCGAGCGTTTTACTACGTTCGAATCGGCAGAACTTGTGATGCCTAAAGTAATTAAGTCGAATGGAAACCGCGAACCATTTAATGAAGATAAAATGGTCGGTGGTGTTCAGCGCGCCCTAGAGAAACGCCCAGTGAGTGCTGATGCAATTGAACTTGCGATCAGTACGATTAAGTCACAACTCCGTGCAACTGGTGAGCGTGAAGTACCAAGCGAGATGATCGGTAATCTTGTGATGGGCCAATTGAAAGAATTGGATAAAGTGGCGTACATCCGTTTTGCCTCTGTTTACCGCAGCTTTGAAGACATCCGAGAGTTTGGCGAAGAAATCGCTAAATTAGAGGACTAACCCCTCAATCATGTCTAATTTTACTCCCCTAGATTTTCAAATGATGTCGCGTGCTATTCAATTAGCGAAACGCGGCATTTACACCACTGCGCCAAATCCAAATGTGGGCTGTGTCATCGTACAAACCGATGGTCAGATCGTTGGTGAAGGTTTTCATGCTAAAGCGGGCGAACCTCACGCTGAAGTACATGCCATGCGAATGGCGGGTGATAAGGCAAAAGGTGCGACGGCTTATGTCACACTGGAACCTTGTTCTCATTACGGGCGTACACCACCGTGTGCCGAAGGCTTGATTAAGGCTCAAGTGGCTAAAGTTATTTGCGCGATGCAGGATCCAAACCCGAAAGTCGCTGGCCGTGGCATCAAAATGTTGCGTGATGCAGGTATTGAGGTCGAAATCGGCTTACTGGAACAAGATGCTTTAGACTTGAACCCTGCATTTATTAAACGCATGCAAACAGGCATGCCTTTTGTTCAGCTTAAGATGGCAGCCAGTCTCGATGGGCAAACGGCACTAGCAAATGGTCAGAGCCAATGGATCACATCGCCAGCAGCGCGTCGTGATGTTCAAAATTATCGAGCAAAGGTGGGCGCAGTATTATCAACCAGCCAAACAGTGATTGAAGACAACGCATCGCTGAATGTTCGTTGGGCTGAATTACCAAGCAGCGCTCAAGCTCATTACGCTGAAGACGAGCTACGTCAACCGATTCGCGTAATTCTTGATCGCCAAAATCAACTGCGCCCTGAGCTCAAGTTATACCAGACGCCAACATCGGTGTTGAGAGTCGCTGAAGCCGCTGCCGATATTACAGTCGGAACAACGGATGCAGGTCAACTGGACTTACACGATTTGATGCGTCAGTTACCTGCGAATCATATTGACCATATTTGGGTCGAAGCGGGCGCCACGTTGGCAAAAAGCTTGATTGAAGCGCAGCTGGTGGATGAGCTAATCCTCTATTTAGCTCCTAAACTTATGGGCAGTGACGGAAGAGGTTTGATGGGCGCATTAGGGCTCACCTCAATGTCTGATGTGATTGACCTAGAAATTAAAGATGTTCGACAGGTTGGTGTGGATATTCGAATCGTAGCGAAACCCGTATTTCGAAACCGATAGTAACGAAACGATAGTGGGAATAAATCCGCTCACTACATACATGTCGTTGACAACAAAAAGAGTTTTAAAATGTTTACAGGAATTGTAGAAGCCGTAGGTACATTGAGTGCAATCACTCCCCGCGGAGAAGACATCACCGTAACGGTTAACGTGGGTAAGCTTGATATGGCTGACGTTCAGTTAGGCGATAGCATCGCAACCAACGGTGTGTGTTTGACGGTCGTCGAATTTAACGACCACAGCTACAGTGCAGACCTTTCGCTTGAAACCCTGAAAAAAACGGGTTTTGTCGATTACCAAGCCGGCGACAAGGTGAACCTAGAGAAAGCGATGCTACCGACGACTCGTTTCGGTGGTCACATCGTATCGGGTCACGTCGATGGCGTGGGCGAGATTGTTGAGCGCAACCAAGTTGGCCGTGCGATTGAGTTCTGGGTAGAAATGCCGGCTGAAATCTCAAAGTACGTCGCTCAAAAAGGTTCGGTGACGGTGGATGGTATTAGTCTTACCGTGAACGATTTACGTAAGAATGCATTCAAGCTAACGATCGTTCCTCACACCTCGTCAGAAACTACCATCGACCAATTCAATGTCGGTCGCAAAGTGAATCTAGAAGTCGATGTGTTAGCACGCTACATGGAGCGTCTACTTCAAGGCCAACAGCAAGAGTCTGAGCCTGAATCTCGATTGACGATGGAATTCTTACAGCAGAATGGTTTTGCCTAATCGTTGAGACAAAGTGCGTTAAGCATCACTTTGTAAAGCGAAGCAATATCATCAGGTTTAAATAGTGTCGGTTCTAGGAAGCAGAACCATTTCAAAGGATATAGAACAATGCCAATTAGTACTCCTCAAGAAATTATTGAAGACATTCGCCTAGGAAAAATGGTTATCCTGATGGATGATGAAGATCGCGAAAATGAAGGCGATCTGATCATGGCAGCAGAACATGTTACGCCAGAAGCGATTAACTTCATGGCGATGTACGGCCGTGGTTTAATCTGTCTAACGCTGACCAAAGAGCGCTCAAGCCGCATGGGTCTTGCGCCTATGGTTCAAGACAACAACGCTCAGTACACCACGAACTTTACGGTTTCGATTGAAGCGGCAGAGGGTGTAACGACCGGTATTTCTGCATCAGATCGCGCAGTGACGGTTCAAGCTGCTGTCGCGAAAGATGCGAAAGCGGCTGACCTTGTACAACCAGGCCATATCTTCCCGCTAACAGCGCAAGACGGCGGTGTTCTGACTCGCGCTGGTCACACAGAGGCAGGTTGTGATTTAGCTCGTCTAGCAGGTTGCGAGCCAGCATCGGTTATCGTTGAGATCCTAAATGACGACGGCACTATGGCGCGTCGCCCTGATCTTGAAGTGTTCGCTGAAAAGCATGATATCAAGCTAGGTACCATCGCTGACCTGATTGAATACCGCAACAACACAGAAACAACGATCGAGCGTGTTGCACAATGTCACCTACCGACTGAATTTGGTGATTTTGAGTTGGTGACTTACCGCGACACGATTGATAACCAGATCCACTACGCGATGCAAAAAGGCGACCTGTCTGATGGCGCTCCTTTAGTGCGTGTTCATCTACATGATACGTTCACCGATCTGCTTCATTCTGATCGTGGTACTGAGCGTAGCTGGTCGCTAGATAAAGCGATGAAGCGTATTGGCGACGAAGGCGGTGTGTTGGTGATTCTTGGCAACGAAGAGTCGTCTGATTCTTTGATTCACAAAGTGAAGACGTTCGAAGCTCAAGATAAGAACGAACAACCAACTATGGCGAAGAAACAAGGTACTTCGCGTCGTGTTGGCGTAGGCTCTCAAATCCTACAAGACTTAGGCGTTCATGACATGCGTCTATTGTCTTCAAGCACTAAGCGTTACCACGCACTAGGTGGTTTCGGTCTGAACGTGGTTGAATACGTTTGTGAGTAACCACTCACAGATTAATTTGTAGCAACACAATCAATGATGACTCTGATTGCTCTTTTGGTGAAGTATTAGACCAAAAGAGCACAGTCGCTAAGCTCAATTTTTCGTGCGTTAAATGCAGATGCTTGTCGACTTGTTGTTCCTATACGGTTGGGAGCAGCACTGCGTTATCATCTTTACATCTCCGGTGTCTGTTCTGCTAAATTAGCATTAGATATTGCTCACAGTTTTGTGCTAGAATCCGGCGATTCTCACTTGATGAAAATAGTTAAAGGAAGGCTTATGAAAGTGATCGAGGGTGGCTTCCCAGCGCCAAATGCAAAAATTGCTATCGTTATTGCTCGTTTCAACAGTTTTATTAACGAAAGTTTACTTTCTGGTGCAATCGATACTTTAAAGCGTCACGGACAAGTAAGCGAAGACAACATCACTGTTGTTCGTTGCCCTGGTGCAGTTGAACTTCCACTTGTAGCGCAGCGCGTTGCAAAAACAGGTAAGTTCGATGCGATTGTATCTCTTGGTACAGTAATTCGTGGCGGTACGCCTCATTTTGACTATGTTTGTAGTGAATGTAATAAAGGTTTGGCACAAGTGTCTCTGGAATACTCTCTTCCAGTAGCATTCGGTGTGCTAACTGTTGATACGATCGATCAAGCTATTGAACGCGCAGGGACCAAGGCTGGTAATAAGGGTGCAGAAGCTGCACTTAGCGCACTTGAGATGATCAACGTTCTTTCTGAAATCGATTCCTAATGGGGGCCAGTGTGAAACCAGCCGCACGTCGTAACGCACGTCAATTTGCTCTACAAGCAATTTATTCTTGGCAAATTACTAAAGAAAATATTGCTACCGTTGAAGATCAGTTCTTATCTGGTGGTAAGTATGATGAAGAAGAGCATCATGCTGCAGAACCTGCACTTGCTATGCCAGAAACAGACGTTGCATACTTCCGCGACCTGCTAACGGGTGTTGCTCTTAGCCACATGGAACTTGATAGCAAGCTTCGTCCATTCGTATCTCGCCCTATGCAAGATCTGGATCTGATGGAACTAGCGCTTCTACGTTTAGCTATGTACGAGATGACTCGTCGCGAAGATGTACCATACAAAGTGGTTATCAACGAAGCTATCGAGCTTGCGAAAGTATTCGCAGCAGAAGACAGCCATAAGTTTGTTAACGGTGTGCTTGATAAAGCTGCACCGCACGTTCGTAAGAAATAAGACGTTCGTATATTGAATCTAAAGGTCAGCTATCATGCTGGCCTTTTTTGTAACTAAATTTCTGTAATATCAATGATTACGGTAATTTGTATGAAGACTAAAGATAGGGCATGTGATGTCTGGCGAATTTAACCTGATTGAAAAATATTTTGTAAATCGACAACCACAACGTAAAGACGTACATCTGGCAGCTGGCGATGATTGTGCTTTGGTCAAAGCGCCAAGCAATGTTGAGATAGCGATCAGCACCGACACCTTAGTCGCGGGCACTCACTTCTTAGCGGAAGCGAACCCGGCCTGGGTTGCACATAAAGCCTTGGCGTCTAACATTAGCGACCTCGCGGCTATGGGTGCGACACCTGCATGGGTTTCTTTTGCGTTAACTATGCCTGAAGTCGATGAAGCGTGGCTTGCCCCATTTTGTGATTCATTTTTCAAATTGGCTGACTACTTTGGTATCCAACTGATTGGTGGCGACACAACCAAAGGGCCGTTGATCTTGACGCTTACTGTGCAAGGTTTTGTTCCAGAAGGTCGAGCATTACGCAGAGATGGTGCGAAGGTTGGTGATTGGATTTACGTTACCGGTAATCTGGGCGACAGCAAGGCAGGGCTAGAAGTGTTATTGAACCCTGAACAGAACAAAGCCAAGCCTTACGCACTTGAACTTGAAGAGAGGCACTACATCAGCTCTCCACGAGTGCTAGCAGGGCAGGCGTTGGTGAACCTTGCTTCGTCTGCAATTGATATCTCTGACGGCGTGATTGCTGACCTAAAGCATATTCTGAAGCGTTCAGAAGTCGGTGCAAGCATTGATGTGAGCACTCTGCCTATCTCTCAAGAGTTACGCCAGTTTGCACCTGATATTACCGCAGCGCAGCAGTACGCGCTTACCAGCGGCGAAGAGTACGAACTTTGCTTTACGGTGCCGGAAGAAAATAAAGGTTCATTGGAAAGTGCTTTGTCACACACTGGAACAAAAGTCACCTGCATTGGCCAGATAAGACCTGTAGAATATTTTGAATTACACAATAATGGTGAACCATTAAGTTGGAGCTTAACTGGTTACGATCACTTTAAGGTTAATTGATGACAAACCCACTATCTGCAATCTCTCTTAAAAACCCTTGGCACTTATTAGCAACGGGTTTTGGCAGTGGCTTATCGCCTATTATTCCCGGAACCATGGGCACGCTTGCGTCTATTCCGTTGTACTTATTGTTGGTTCAATTACCTTTCCCGGCTTATGTTGCCATCGTGGTGGTCAGCTGCATTATTGGTATCAAGATCTGTCAAGTGACGTCTGATGATATGGGTGTACACGACCACGGTTCTATCGTGTGGGATGAGTTCGCAGGCTTTTGGATCACCATGGCCTTAGTGCCAATGTTGAACATCCCTGCTGATGATTGGAAATGGCTGTTGACGGGCTTTGTGCTATTCCGTTTCTTCGACATGGTTAAGCCTTGGCCAATTGGTTGGTTAGACGCTCGAGTTCATGGCGGTTTAGGTATCATGATTGATGATATCGTGGCGGGTATTATGGCGGCGATTTCGCTGTATGCTGTGGCGCATTTTGCAGGTTGGCTAGTTTAAGAACTGGGCTGTATTTGCTATAAAGATTGAGATATCACGGCTTAAGCTTAAAGTAAAAAAACAAGGAATTACAATGTCTAAGAAGGTTTACTGCATCGCTCAATTTCAGCCAAAAGAAGGAAAACTGAACGAGCTGTTCGAGGTTTTAAAATCACTAGAGCCAAACACTCTGCGTGAAGATGGTTGTATTCAATACACAGTAACTCGTCACATCCAGAGCCCGTTTGCTGAAGGTCAGAGTTTCCCGATTGCTTTCAACGAAATCTGGGCGGATAACGAAGCGTTTGAAGCGCATTGCCAACGTCGTGAGATTCAACAGTTTTTCCAAGAGCAGTGTGTTGAAGAGACAGGCTTGGTTGAGAACTTCAATGTGGCTATCTACTCTGATGAACCAGAAAACTATGACGCACCAGTGCTTAAGCCTTGTTGCTAAGTAGGCTTAATTGCTATTAATTACTAAGCTAAACAGCTAAACAGCTAAACAGCTAAACAGCTAAACAACGAATAGTTTATCAGTTAGCAGATACTAAAAAGGTTGACCCTAGGGCCAACCTTTTTTGTTTTGTAGCTTATGCTGTTTGCTTGTGAAAGCTATTTAGCAAGGTAGTCAGAGATAGACTTCTCAATACCTTTCGCATCTAAGCCAAGCTCTTCATGCAGCTCGCCTTGAGTACCTTGAGCAATAAACTTGTCTGGCAGACCAAGGTTCAACACTGGCATTAGCAGCTTCTCTTGCATCAAGAATTCAATCACACCCGCACCCGCACCACCTGCGATTGCGTTTTCTTCGATAGTCACCAGTACATCGTGGTTAGCAGCAAGTTGTTTGATTAGAGCTTCGTCTAGCGGCTTCACAAAACGCATGTCTGCAACCGTCGCATCGATAGCGTCAGCGGTTTGAAGTGCGCTCTCAAGAAAAGTACCGAAGCTTAGGATAGCGACTTTCGAGCCATCTTTTGCTTTCGCACTTTCTCGAACGATACGACCTTTACCAATCTCAAGCGCAGTAAACTCACTTTGGATCTCAGTACCCATGCCATTACCACGAGGGTAACGAACCGCACTTGGACCTGTGTGTTGGTGGCCTGTGTATAGCATTTGGCGACATTCGTTTTCATCGCTTGGTGCCATGATCACCATATTTGGAATACAACGCATGAAGCTTAAGTCGAACGCACCTTGGTGAGTTTGACCATCGGCGCCAACAAGACCTGCACGGTCAATTGCGAACATCACCGGTAGATCCATGATAGCCACATCGTGGATCAGTTGATCGTAGCCACGTTGTAAGAACGTCGAGTAGATAGCCACAATCGGCTTATCACCCGCAATCGCCATACCGGTTGCTAGCGTCACAGCGTGCTGTTCAGCAATCGCAACATCGAAGTATTGCTCTGGGTATTCTTTCGAGAAACGGACCATGCCAGAACCTTCACGCATTGCTGGCGTGATCGCCATTAGCTTAGGATCTTGCGCGGCCATATCACACAGGAAGTCACCAAAAATCTTAGAGAAAGTTGGTTTAGAGCTGGTGCTCTTAGGCAGACTTGAGTGTGCAGGATCGAACTTAGGTACACCGTGGTAGCCAATTGGATCTTTCTCTGCTGGCTCGTAGCCTTTACCTTTCTTCGTCATGATATGCAGGAACTGAGGGCCTTTAAGGTCTCTCATGTTCTTCAGCGTTTTAATCAGCTCATTCACATCGTGACCGTCAACCGGGCCAATGTAGTTAAAGCCTAACTCTTCAAACATGGTGCCAGGGACAACCATGCCTTTTAGGTGTTCCTCTGTACGACGAACGAGCTCTTTAATCGGCGGAACGCCAGATAGCACTTTCTTGCCGCCCTCACGAATAGACGTGTAAAGACTGCCAGAAAGAACTTGAGCTAGGTGGTTGTTCAGAGCACCTACGTTTTCAGAGATCGACATCTCGTTATCGTTCAGGATAACCAGCATGTCATTGTGAATATCGCCCGCGTGGTTCATGGCTTCGAATGCCATACCTGCGGTAATTGCGCCGTCACCAATCACACTCACGACTTTACGATTCTTGCCTTCTTTCTTAGCACTGATTGCCATGCCGAGAGCTGCACTGATCGATGTTGAAGAGTGACCAACAGAAAGCGTGTCGTATTCGCTTTCTTCACGCCATGGGAATGGGTGCAGTCCATCTTTTTGACGGATGGTCGACAAGCGGTCACGACGACCAGTAAGAATCTTGTGCGGGTATGCTTGGTGGCCAACATCCCAAACCAATTGGTCAAAAGGTGTGTTGTACACGTAGTGCAGAGCTACTGTTAGCTCTACCGTACCTAAGCCTGACGCTAAGTGACCACTTGACTGGCTCACTGAGTTAAGAAGATAGGTGCGTAATTCATCACAAAGCTGTGTTAGCGTCTCTTTCGGAAGAAGACGCAAATCCTCTGGCTTATCAGCCAAAGCAAGAGTTGGGTACTTTGATATATCAAGAGTCATAGGTAATGCGCGCTTATTGTCTTAGTTCTTGCGCTCGATGACGTATCGGGCGAACTCTTCGAGTAACTGGGTATTGTATGGGATTGCAGCCAAAGCTTGAAGCGCTTCCTGTAGCAGAGATTGCGCTTTTTCTTGAGCGCCCTCTAAACCTAACAAAGAAGGGTAGGTGCTTTTGTTCAAACCTTGGTCAGAACCCTGTGGTTTACCCAACGTTTCAGTGTCGCTAGTAATATCTAAGATATCGTCTTGAACTTGGAAGGCTAACCCGATGGCATCGGCGTACTTGTCTAATTGAGGTAGTACTTCAAACGCTTTCTCACCAGCAGCCAGTGCACCTAAACGAATCGCACTCTTCATCAGAGCGCCCGTTTTATTGCGGTGAACTTCTTCCAGTTCTTCTAGTGTGACAGCGCGGTTTTCTGCTTCAATATCAAGTGCCTGACCAATACACATACCTTGTGCACCAGAGGCTTCAGCTAGGCGTTGAATCATTCGAACGCGATTGCTTTCCCCGTCAGCACTTAATGTGCCTTCCGCAAGTATAGTAAACGCGAGAGTTTGTAGTGCATCGCCGGTTAAAATTGCTGTCGCTTCATCGTATTTGATATGACAAGTCTGATGGCCACGACGCAGTTCGTCGTCATCCATTGCTGGAAGGTCGTCGTGAATCAGAGAATAGGCATGAATACATTCGACTGCAGAGGCTGGAGTGTCGAGCTCTTCAGCGGTACAACCGAGCATGTCCCCTGTAATGTAGACAAGAAATGGACGTGCGCGTTTACCGCCTAAAAGTAATCCATAACGCATTGCGTTGATAAGATTCTGATTTTGGTGTGGTAGGCGATCAAGCCAAAGGTTCAATTGCTCGTTATTACGTGCTTGATAAGACAATAAAGTCTCGATCATAGGGGATCTCATACAATTCGTTATTCAGGTTGTGGGTTAAAGTCACTCAGCTCTGCATTTTCATCATTTTGCAATAGGATGCTAACACGTTGTTCAGCATCGTTTAGTTTACTTTGACCGGCACGAGCGAGGGAGATACCTCGTTCGAATTTTTTCAGCGCATCATCTAAAGCTAGATCACCATTTTCTAGTTGATCAACCAAGCCATCAAGCTCTTCGATTGCTGCTTCAAAGCTCATATTTTCAGGTTTCTTAGTAGCCATAATAAATCTGCGTTTGGAAAGATGAACGAACGTTACCCTAGGCCGCTGATATGGTCAAATGTAACCAATAAATTTTGCTAGAAAGTTCGTTTTTAAGAGGCTTCAAGCCACTTTCATCGAATAACCCCACCTTTATCGAGTTTATGACTGGCTGATAAGAGCAAAGCGGGTAATAGTTGTGATTCAAAAACCAAAAGTGTGATACTTAGGCCAAGAATTTACTAAAAGATCTTATCGTCTTGCCGATAAAAAGATTATCGTCGACATAGAGCTACAAAAAAGCATGAGGAGTGCTCAGTGGATTTAGCAACCCTAATAGGTTTGATTGGTGGATTTGCCTTTGTAATCATGGCAATGATCCTAGGTGGAAGCCTCGGGATGTTCTATGACACGACATCCATTTTGATCGTGATTGGTGGTTCAACATTTGTTGTTCTAATGAAGTTCACCATGGGGCAGTTCTTTGGTGCAACCAAAATTGCCGGCAAAGCATTTATGTTTAAAGCCGATGAGCCTGAAGATCTGATCGCGAAAGTGGTTGAGATGGCAGACGCTGCTCGTAAAGGTGGCTTCCTAGCACTTGAAGAGATGGAGATCAGCAACAGCTTCATGCAAAAGGGCATCGACTTATTGGTAGATGGCCATGATGGTGATGTGGTGCGTGCTGCACTGCAAAAAGACATCGCATTAACAACAGAACGTCACGAACAGGGCGCGAAAGTGTTTTCTGCATTCGGTGATGTTGCCCCAGCAATGGGTATGATTGGTACCTTAGTTGGTCTGGTAGCCATGCTTTCGAACATGGATGATCCTAAAGCGATCGGTCCTGCGATGGCGGTGGCACTTTTAACCACACTGTATGGTGCGATTCTTTCGAACATGGTGTTCTTCCCAATTGCGGACAAACTTGCGCTGCGCCGTGACCAAGAGACACTCAACCGTCGTTTGGTGATGGATGGCGTGTTAGCGATTCAAGATGGCCAGAACCCAAGAGTTATTGATGGTTACCTCAAGAGCTACCTGAACGAAGGTAAGCGTACGATTGATGGTGAACCGGCGTAAGAGGAGTTTAAGATGGATGAAGAGAATCCATGTAAATGTCCTCCTCCGGGGTTACCTCAATGGATGGGGACATTTGCTGACTTGATGTCACTGCTGATGTGTTTCTTCGTACTGCTGCTCTCATTCTCTGAGATGGACGTACTGAAGTTCAAACAGATTGCGGGTTCGATGAAGTTTGCGTTTGGTGTACAAAACCGCTTAGAAGTAAAAGACATCCCGAAAGGGACCAGCATCATTGCACAAGAGTTTCGCCCTGGTCGTCCAGAGCCGACACCGATTGATGTGATCATGCAGCAAACCATTGATATTACTCAGCAGACGCTGGAATTTCATGAAGGTGAATCTGAGCGTGCTGGTGGCACCATGCGTGACCAAGGCAAGATGACCGGAGGCAAGTCGCCAGAGGTTTCGACTCACGACAACCAAAACTCTGAGTCAGACCAACAGCAACAGCAAGCTGAAGCTCAATCACAAGAGATGGAAACCTTGATGGAGAGCATCAAGAAGGCGTTGGAAAGAGAAATAGACCAAGGCGCGATTGAGGTGGAAAATCTCGGTCAGCAGATTGTGATTCGAATTCGTGAGAAGGGCGCATTTCCATCGGGTTCTGCTTTCTTACAGCCTAAGTTCCGACCTCTGGTTAGACAGGTGGCTGAACTGGTGAAAGATGTTCCGGGTATTGTTCGAATCTCAGGGCACACCGATAACCAACGTCTTGATTCTGAGCTGTATCGCTCGAATTGGGATCTATCATCTCAGCGAGCCGTATCTGTTGCTCAAGAGATGGAAAAGGTTCGCGGATTCTCTCATCAACGCTTGAGAGTACGTGGCATGGCCGATACCGAGCCAGTAGAACCGAACGATACTGAATGGCAACGCAGCCTAAACCGCCGCGTAGAGATCAGCATCATGCAGGGCGAGCCGCTATACAGTGAAGAAGTCCCAGCTATCTCTCAATAGTATCGAGATCTGAGTTATATCGAGTGATTAAATAAACCAGAAAGCCCAACCTTATGATGAGGTTGGGCTTTTTCTTTTGTCCGTTAGTACTTAGCTGATCATTGCTTTGTACATCCATCAAACTGTCGATAGTGAACAGAGGTGCTATTTTTAATAAGGCGCGTATTTATTACTGGTGCCCAAGCAAGCACTCTTTTCCTTGTTTCACTTTCTCATGTATAATTCGCGCCCTTAGATTTAGATATGATCTACTCTTGCTTCAAGTGCTGTGTAAATTCTCTAATTTACTTGGCGAAGAGCCTTTTAAAAATTTTGAACATTAATGTTGTGAAAGTACTATGAAATTTATTGTTAAGCCCCATCCGGAAATTTTTGTAAAAAGTGAATCGGTGCGTAAGCGCTTCACAAGGATTCTAGAGTGCAACATTCGTAACGTTATTCAGCGTCGCTGTGAAAGTGTTGCGGTATTCAACCGTCGTGACCATATCGAAGTGACGTCTGAAAGTGACCAGTACTACACAGAAGTGTTAGAGGCTCTGACTCACACTCCAGGTATTCACCACTCACTTGAAGTTCAACAGTCTGAATTCAAAGACTTGCACGATATTTACGAGCAAGTACTAGAACGCAGCCGTGCTGACATTGAAGGTAAGACTTTCTCTGTTCGTGCTAAACGTCGTGGTAAGCATGACTTTACGTCTATCGAACTAGAGCGCTACGTAGGCGGCGGTCTAAACCAAGCCGTTGAGTCAGCGAAAGTTCGACTTAAGAACCCAGACGTAACGGTTAAGGTTGAAGTGGCTAACGACAAACTTAACCAAGTACTGGCACGTCACAAAGGCCTTGGTGGTTTCCCTCTTGGTACTCAAGAAGACCTACTAAGCTTGATCTCTGGTGGTTTCGACTCAGGCGTTTCAAGTTACCTGCACATCAAACGTGGTTCTAAAGTTCACTACTGTTTCTTCAATCTTGGTGGCCCTGCGCATGAGATTGGCGTTAAGCAAGTGGCTCACTACCTATGGAACAAATACGGTTCTTCAGCAAAAGTGAAGTTCATCTCTGTAGATTTCGAACCGGTTGTTGCTGAGATCCTGGAGAACGTAGAAGACGGCCAAATGGGCGTTGTTCTTAAGCGTATGTTCATGCGTGCTGGTGGTATGGTTGCAGAGCGTTTTGGTATTGAAGCGCTAGTAACAGGTGAAGCACTTGGTCAGGTTTCTAGCCAAACACTAACTAACCTTCGTCACATCGATAACGTGACAGATACGTTGATCCTTCGTCCTCTTATCAATTGGGACAAAGAAGACATCATCGACCTTTCTCGTATCATCGGTACTGAAGACTTCGCGAAAGTAATGCCAGAATACTGTGGTGTTATCTCTAAGAAGCCAACAGTGAAAGCGAAGAAAGGTAAACTAGAAGCAGAAGAAGCCAAGTTTAACTTTGAAGTGCTGGATCAAGTGATCGAGAACGCTCGTGTTATGGATATTCGTGACATTGAGAAAGAGAGCCAAGAGCAAGCACCGGAAGTTGAACAAGTTCAGGCTGTTGCTGAGCACGCTATCGTTCTAGATATCCGTAGCCCAGACGAAGAAGACGAAAGCCCACTAGAAATCGACGGTGTTGAAGTGAAACACCTACCTTTCTACAAGCTAGCGACTCAGTTTGGTGATTTAGACCAAGGTAAAGAGTACCTACTGTACTGTGACCGTGGTGTAATGAGCCGTCTGCAAGCACTTTACTTGCAAGAGCAAGGCTTCAAAAACGTTAAGGTTTACCGCCCATAGTTAGCCTTTGATGGTATGACTTCGGTCTGAGAACACATACGAAAAGCCGCTTACTGAAAAGTAAGCGGTTTTTTATTTATCGGTTGATTGTCACTCTGTTGTCGATAAAGTGATTTGATAGCCTCAATCGTGCGGTTTTTTGTCGTAAATACAAGGCTGTGTGATAAAAAGAATTTAGGTGAGAGTTGTTACCAAAATGCGCAATGAAGTGCTTATATTTGTATGCGTATGATTGTTTACGTAAGCAGGCGTTAAATTTTGTGATTAGAGTGAGAAAATAGTAAGGATTAATTAGCACAGCTATTGATAAACTTGTTGTTACTTTTCTCTGGGCATAAAAAAACACCGCCGTATAGGCGGTGTAAACAAATTTGACAGACAGGTCAAAATAAATACAGGAAGTATATGCCTCGTTTCAGGGTATAACTGCAACAAAACATTTGGTAGAACTCTACCCAACTCGAAAAGTACGAGTTTGCAAACACAACATCGCAGGAGCTAAGCCAATTGATTCTAGAGAGAATCAAGCCGTTCAGGCTAGCTGCTGCGGAATGAAATATAGAATTTCTCTGGCCGCTAGGCAATGGACAAATTATAATGTTTCAGATAAAAAAAACTAATGCTTATTTAGAGAGTAACTATGTCTCGTCGATTACCCCCATTAAACTCGTTAAGAGTGTTTGAAGCCGCTGCTCGACACTTGAGTTTTACGCGTGCTGCAGAAGAGTTGTTTGTTACTCAAGCTGCGGTTAGCCACCAGATAAAAGCACTTGAAGAATTCTTATCTTTGAAGCTTTTTCGTCGAAGAAACCGTTCTTTGTTGCTAACTGAAGAAGGGCAAAGCTACTTCTTAGATATCAAAGATATTTTCACGTCACTCGCAGAAGCCACTGACAAAGTGCTGGAGCGAAGTGAGAAGGGGGCATTGACCATCAGCTTACCACCAAGTTTTGCCATTCAGTGGTTAGTACCAAGGCTTGCCGACTTTAATCAGCAAGAACCTGATATCGATGTGCGAATAAAAGCCGTGGATATGGATGAGGGCTCGCTAACGGATGATGTCGACGTTGCTATCTATTATGGTCGAGGCAATTGGTCGGGACTAAGAGCCGACAAGCTGTATCAAGAATATCTGATTCCGCTTTGTTCTCCTTCAGTGCTGCTAGGAACAAAACCATTAGAATATCTAAGTGATTTAGCATGCCATACGCTTTTGCACGATACCTCTCGAAAAGATTGGAAACAGTTTGCTAAACAAAATGGTATCGACGGGGTTAACGTGAACCATGGCCCGATTTTCAGTCACTCAACCATGGTGCTTCAAGCGGCAGCTCACGGCCAAGGCATTGCATTGGGTAACAACGTTCTCGCCCAACCTGAAATAGAAGCGGGTCGCTTGATCGCGCCGTTTGATGAAGTGTTGGTGAGTAAGAATGCTTTCTATGTAGTGTGTCACGAGAAACAAGCCGACATGGGCCGAATCGCGACCTTCCGTGATTGGATGCTGGCTAAAGCGCAAAGTGAACAAGAGGACTTGCTGGATGAATAACATCATTATTGATGGTGAAGACAACCCAATCACCTTTATCTTCGCACACGGCGCGGGTGCAGGTATGGACCATGAGTTCATGCAGTCGGTAGCCAAAGGATTAGCCTTTAAAGGGATACGAGTGATTCGTTTCAATTTCCCTTACATGATCAAGCGTGCTGAAGATGGCAAGCGTCGTCCACCTGATAGAGCCCCTAAGCTACTTGAAGCCTACCAAGAGATCATCGAACAATGCGATGCTGATAAGATTGTGATTGGTGGTAAATCGATGGGGGGACGCATGGCGAGTCATTTGTCTGAACTGGATAAAGTGGCTGCGATGGCGTGTTTGGGCTTTCCTTTCCATCCACCGGGCAAACCAGAGAAGTACAAAGGCGAACATCTCTCTGAGTTAACTAAGCTGTGTCTTATTTTGCAAGGCGAGCGCGATACCTTTGGTAAGCGTGAAGAGTTTGCTGACTTCAATCTGTCGGATTCAATTCGTGTTGAATTTATTCCTGATGGCGACCACAGCTTCAAGCCGCGCAAGAGCTCTGGCTATACAGAACAACAGAACATCGCGTTAACCGTTGAAAAGCTATCCGCTTTTATCAAAGAGGTGTTGAATGAAAAGTAAGTATTTACTCACTTTCGCAGGCATTTCTGGTGCGATTGCTGTGATGCTTGGGGCATTTGCTGCACACGGTTTGAAAGCCATCTTGCCAGAGTATCTTTTGGGTGTGTTCGAGACGGGTGTTCAGTACCAGTTTATCCATACTCTAGCGATATTGGCGTGTGGCGCTCTGCTACAGATGAAACTTGGCGCTAAATCACAAAAATATTTTTTCATTGCGGCAATTTGCTTTATCATCGGCATCCTTTGTTTTAGTGGCAGCCTTTATGGGCTAGCACTGACAGGAATAAAATGGTTTGGCCCTATAACACCGTTTGGTGGTCTACTATTTATCATTGGTTGGGGAGTCTTCTCCTTCGCTGCTTTGAATATAAAAGAGGTAACTCAGTGAAACACGTACTACTTTATTGTCGCTCTGGTTTTGAAAAAGAATGTGCTGGCGAAATTCAAGACAAGGCAACACAACTGGAAGTGTTTGGTTTTCCTCGCCTAAAGAACAATACAGGCTTTGTATTGTTTGAATGTTACCAAGCAGGTGAAGCAGATAAGTTGATCAAAGAGATCGACTTCCAGTCACTGATCTTTGCTCGTCAAATGCTAGCAGTAGCGGTTGAAATCAAAGACCTGCCAACCGATGACCGTATTTCTCCAATTCTTGAGGCGCTTTCTGAAAAAGAAGGCTTCCCACGTTGTGGCGATATTCGTATCGAAACGCCAGATACAAACGAAGCAAAAGAGCTATTGAAGTTCTGCCGTAAGTTTACCGTGCCAATGCGTCAAGCAATGCGTGGCAAAGGCTTGATGACGGCGAAGGACAATGCTAAGAAGCCAGTACTGCACTTGTGCTTCATCGCTCCGGGTCACTGCTTTGTGGGTTACTCTTACCCATCGAACAACTCACAGTTCTTTATGGGCATTCCTCGTCTGAAATTCCCATCAGATGCACCAAGCCGTTCTACATTGAAGCTAGAAGAAGCGTTCCACGTATTCATCCCTCGTGATGAGTGGGATGAGCGTCTGGCTCCGGGTATGTGGGGTGTTGATTTGGGTGCGTGTCCAGGTGGTTGGACTTACCAGCTGGTTAAGCGTTCGATGTTCGTTCACTGTGTTGATAATGGCATGATGGCAGACAGCCTAATGGAAACGGGCCAGATTAAGCATCACATGGTAGATGGCTTTAAGTTCGAACCAGACCGTAAAAACGTCACTTGGATTATCTGTGACATGGTTGAGAAGCCAGCTCGTGTTGCACACCTTATGGGTGAGTGGATCATCAAGGGTTGGGCACAAGAAGCACTATTCAACCTGAAACTGCCAATGAAAGGCCGTTACGATGAAGTACTGCAGGATATCGAGAACCTAAAAGTGTTCCTTATTGAGAATAAAGTTAAGTTCAAGATGCAGGCTAAGCACCTTTACCACGATCGCGAAGAGATCACGGTTCATATCCAGTCGCTTTCAAACATCTCACCGCACTAATATTTACGTTAGTGCCAGCCTCAGTATCGAGATAAAGAAAATGCTCCTTTAAGGGGCATTTTTTGTACCTGTAGTTTCTACATAATAGATAGCTAAGCGTTTGCTTCGTAACGAATATCTTGCAGGTTAAAACCTAAATCGATGTCTGTTTTCAAAGCCGAAACCAGCTTACATACGCGAGCTGACTCGATGTGTTCATCGAACTTCTTACGATATTTCTTCGGAAGGTCTTCTGCTTGATAGGCGGTTTCAATATCTGGGTAGGTGGTTAATATCTCTTTTGCCGCTTTAGGGCCAACACCAGGGATCCCCGGCACTTGACTAGAGCTGACACCGGTTAAGCCCCAGTAATCTGCAAGTTGTTCAGGTTTAACGCCAAACTCCGCTTCGATAAAGGGCTTGTCTAACCAGCGATGTTGGAAGTAATCACGGATCTGTAATGTCGGTGATAGCAGTTGGCAGTAGCCTTTATCTGTAGAGATAATGGTGACGGTTTCTCCGTGGTCAGCCACTTTCTTTGCCAGCGTTGCCACTAAATCATCTGCCTCATCGCCATCTGATAATAGTGAATCAATACCTAACTCCCACCAAGCTTGTTGGATCGCGTCAAGGCCCTTCATCAGTGGTTCTGGCATCGGTTTACGATTTTGTTTATAAGCTGGCAGTACTTCAGCGCGCCAGCCTCGGTCTTGTAGGTGATGATCAAAAACTGCGATGATGTGAGTTGGCTTAGACTCAGAAATAATTTTATTGAGCGTACGAGTTGTCGTGGTGATGGTTCTTGCTATATCGGTTGGATCCGGCTGAACAGAGTGCACGCGTCGGATGAGGTTTAAGGCATCGATAATAACAAGATGGATAGACATAAGTTTCCACTAAATAGGCAATAAAAAAGGGGCTGCTAGCCCCTTATAGTAACGTATCACTTGGTGAGTTGAAACGTTAGCAACGTAAACGTCATAACCTGATTAACTTTATGCCAGCCAATTGGTTATCTGTGACTTGGTTGCAATGAGTGAGTGTAACTAATCGCTCGGCGCAATTTTATAACAAGGCACATAGTCAGTACCGCCCGGCAGTTTCATTCGATGCTGTTCAACAAAGTCATTCAGCAGTTGGTCCATTTTGGTCATTAGCTCTTTGTCACCATCGATAATGAATGGGCCATGTTTTTCGATCTCTAGAATCCCTTCAGCTTTGACGTTACCTGCCACTATGCCTGAGAACGCTTTACGTAAATTCGCTGCTAGGCTCTCTGTTTTTTGGTCCATGTGCAGGTCGAGCGCTGCCATAGACTCATGAGTAGGGTCGAACGGCAGTTGGAACTCTGGCTCAATATGCAGTGACCAGTTGTAGCTGTACGCATCACCGGTCTCTTTACGGTGAGAGCGCACATCTGGCATCGCTTGTTTCATGATCTTCGCAGCGCGTGCTGGATCGTCAATCACGATCTCATAATGTTTCTGTGCATCAGGCCCTAGAGTTTCACCAATGAACTTATCGATTGAGCGGAAGTAAGCTTCGCTCTCTTTTGAACCAGTTAACACAATCGGCATTGGTTGTTCAGCGTTATTCGGATGCATCATGATCCCTAAGATGTACAATAGCTCTTCGGCAGTACCGGGGCCGCCCGGGAAAATGATGATGCCATGTGCCATACGAACAAACGCCTCAAGACGCTTCTCAATATCTGGCATGATCACCAGTTCGTTCACAATTGGGTTTGGTGGCTCAGCCGCAATGATCGAAGGCTCGGTAAGCCCTAGGTAACGGCGATCGGTGTAACGCTGTTTCGCGTGACCAATGGCAGCCCCTTTCATTGGACCCTCCATCGCACCCGGCCCACAACCAGTACAGATATTCAGTTCACGCAGGCCAAGTTCATTACCGACTTCACGAGTGTATTGGTATTCACTGGCATTAATAGAATGACCACCCCAACATACAATCAGGTTAGGCTCGATGCCCGGAGTCAGCGCACCTGCGTTTCTCAAAATACCAAACACGAGGTTGGTGATGTGAGTGGCGTTGGTGAGGTTGAGCCTTTGGTTATCGGCCAAGTGCATGTTGACGTAAACAATGTCACGCAGCACTGAGAATAGGTGTTCTTGGATGCCCTTGATGATTTCACCATCAACAAAAGCATGCTCAGGAGGGTTGCTCAGTTCGAGCTTGATACCACGCTCACGGCGAACGACTTCGACATCGAACGACAGATACTTGTCGAGTAACTCTTTGGAGTTGTCTGTGTGGCTACCTGAGTTGAGTACTGCCAATGTACAGTTACGATACAGTTGGTACAGATCACTAGACGCGGTGTTCTTAAGGCGCTCAACCTCAAGTTGAGAGAGTAAATCCATGCTACCGGCAGGGCTGATATGAGTGATCATAGTGCCTCCTTGTTGAAAAGAGCAGGGGACGTTGACGTGACCCCCTGGCTCGAGAGTGAGAAGCAAACGTTGAAAGTGTTTGGTTAAGGGTGAGAGAGTTAACCAGACGAAACGGATACGACAGCGTTGCTTAATGGCTTATATAAACTTGCTTAAGAGCTCATATGCATTGGCTTAGGAGCGACTATGCAGCATTGCTTGCCAAGAATGCTTGTTAAGCGAATGTTAATCGTTAGCTTAGCAAACATTTAGGGAAATGGTATGTGATAAGTATTTGAAAAAATGAAATAAATTAAATCTAGGGTGGGTTTAGTTCCAAACCAGTTGGTTAGTACCACGTTGTTTTGCTTTGTTTAGCGTCTTATTGAGTCGCTCTAACACTTCTTCAGGTGTATCTGATTCTTTAAACTGAGTACTCGCAGCACATAAGGTAATCGTGATTTGTTGGTCACGGAACTTAAACGGCAAGCGGCTGACTTGAGCCTGAATGTTTTGAATCACTTGATGGCAATATTCATCGGTTTGCTCTGGAAGCAACAAGATAAACTCTTCACCTGAAAAGCGAGCCACAGTATCGGTGGTGCCTGTTTCTTTGGTGATGGTTCTCGCGATGATCTTGAGTGCCTTGTCGCCTGCCGTATAACCAAAACTATCGTTAATGGCTTTGAAGTTATCAATGTCTAGCAGAACTAAACGCAGTGAGTGTTGCGCGCGAATCCAGCGGCGGTATTCAAGTTCTAAGCGATCTGTAAAGGCTGTGCGGTTGTACACCTTAGTAAGTGGATCAAGCAGCATACGCTGAGCCTGATCTTCCAAGCGCTTACGGTAGTCTTGGGTGACTTCATAGAGCGAGTCTAACTGAGTTTTT
This sequence comes from Vibrio sp. Isolate34, assembly GCF_022397915.1. GTDB lineage: Bacteria > Pseudomonadota > Gammaproteobacteria > Enterobacterales > Vibrionaceae > Vibrio. The sequence continues at coordinate 162,298 of NZ_JAKEUO010000002.1, forward strand.
CCGTAACTCATTCTCTCTATTAGAGCTTGTTCTTTCTGCTCCGCGTGATTCAGTCTTTCTGAAAGCGAGGCGATTTCACTGAGTAGGGGATTAATCGACATCTTTAAGTTATCGATGTCTGTGGCTTTATCCACTGAGCTTTGGCTTTTAGAAACTAACTCATTCAATTCTGAATTCAGACCTTGGCGGTGCTCAAAGTAGCTTTGGCTCTGGTCGGCATTTTGGTCTGCGGTTTTGATGCTAGACGCGAGCGAAGAGTTAAGCTGATCAATAAACTGTTCAGACTTTTTACGCTCTAGATTGGTGCCTTCAATAACCAGCTTGAGAATTTGCAGTGTCAGCTCAAGTAGGTTTTGTGTTGAAACACCAAGTAGCAGTTTTGCTCGAATATCGGTAAGCAGATCACCCGATTCACCCTCGAAGTCGAGTTCAGTGATCAGATGTTGTAATTCGTTTGATAGGTCGGAAAGGAGTTCTTGCTCTGGAGATTGCGCAGCGTCGGCAAAATGGGTGCGTGAGTTGTTCGCCATAATTTTTATGGCACGCTCATAAATACCGAGAAGTTTCATGGCATGGTCGACTTTCTGACTGCCATTGCATTCGGAGAAGCTAAGTAAGTTTCGTAGGTCGCGTTTCAACTGCGCTGGTAAACCAGTGATGCGTTGCAGCGTTTCCCCACTGTGCTTAATGCTATCGTCCAGATATCCGTTCTGTTTATCCATAGCCAACGTTTTCTGCTTAAGCATCCTTTCTAATACTGCCAGCTTTGGGATCATTGAGCTAATGTCTTTTTGCTTTTCTAGCTCTTCCCTAAGGGCAATGAGGTTTTCATCTAAATGGCTGTTACTGCCAACACATGCATCACTTAAAGATGTGACGATACGTTTTAGAACTTTCTGTTCTCGAATAAATTTGAACGAGGTGTCTCTTTGCGTCAAACGGACCTGCTCCAACTGAGATTTCAGCTGGTGGAGTTGCGCCTGAATGTCTTTTTCAAGAATGCCCATAGATGTATTAATTAGCGCCGCGTAGACCGATCTCGATCATTTTGATGAAATTCCGTTACACCGATAATAACAAAACTAAAAATAAGGTCACGACTTGCAAGTCTTAACCGCTCGCAAATCAGTCATCTTTTAGCATTTTTTTGATATTGTCCTCATTCTGGTACGATGATTGTATTTTTATTAACCCTTGATTAATCGCATGTTTACACGCTTCTCTTATGTTACCGGTTGCAAGGCTTGCCGCTGGTGCATTGTCAATAGCTTTGAGGTATACCCACTGGCTGCTGCGCTCTTTGAGACTTATCTCACGCGCTAGGTTGGTCGACATCAATAATACGTCAAGCAGCTCTTGATCGTTAATCGCGGTGTAAGCGCGTGGTAAGAATGGGTAATCCGCGATGCCCATGCGAACGGTTCGGTTGATGTTGCGTTCAGGTTCGAAGTTATTCACCCAAGATTGAATCTTCTTGAACATCGCCTCAGGTGATAAATCACGATCAGAATTAGGTTCGATATAAAGCAGGTTGGCATCCGAGAAGTGATAAACACGAGCAGGGCCTTCCAGCTTTGATTTTAAGAACTCACCAAAAGCGTCTTCGAGCTCGAGACCGGCTTTGTAACCGTTCTGCGTGTACATATTGCGTAAGAACGGTAAATCAATCATCACGAAGCGTAAGCGGTCGTTGAGTGGCTCATGAATCAATTCGCCAAGCTGCCATTGTTCGAAGGTTTGGCTGGTTTTTTCCAGCGAGTTAGAGAGCTTCGCGTTGAGCATTCTTAAGTTCGGAAGCTTTGAACGTGAGTGCGTAAATAGGTCAGTGCGCAGTGAATCCACTTCTTTGGCTAAGGTTTGAATGATGTAGCCACGGCGCAGAACAAAGAAGAACAAGACAATGCTGAACAGGAATAAGGCGAACGATATCTTTTGGAACTTACGATGCTCCAGTTTGTATTTTTCTAGCTCTTGCTCTTGGCCTGCATAGTGCAGGGTTTGTTCGGCAAACTCTTTTTGTTGGCGGAATGCGTCTTCCCCAACACGATTGAGTTTTTGCTGCTCTAAAGAGACAAGGCTGTTGTATTGTTTGAGATTTGCCAACGCTTGCTGTGGACGACCTGCCTGTTCATAACCCAAAGCGAGTAAATAGTATGAGCGTTGCGACAGGTGCATATTTTCTACCTGGCGCGAGATCTCAAGTGCACGTGTCGCATGCTTGATCACATCTTCGCTCTCTTGTAGGTGGTAAGCCAAACCTGCCGATAGCAGTGCTGCTCGACCTTCCAGTTTAGGAATGTCCGTGTACTCCAGCAGTTCAAGGGCACGGGTTAGGTACTGCTCTGCAAGAGGGTAGTTATAGAGGCGTAAGTAAGTTGCCGATAGACTTAGACGAATATCGATGACTTGGTGGATATCTCTGTCGGTACTTTCGTGGTCAAGGACGTTGAAAAAATGCACTAGAGCAAGGTTATATTTACCTTGTAAGAAGTACACATCACCCATCTTTTTAAGTACTTGAGCTAATATGGGGGAATTTTCAAAATTATCATAAAAATCAGCAGCTTGAGAAAGGTGTTCTAGTGCTTTATCTAAAACTTGGCGCTCAAAGAAAAGCTGAGCAAGTAGGCGGTTTACCTTGGCCAAGCGTGAACTCAGATTGCCTTCTACCGATTTCCAGTAGCCATACAACAACTCAGATAATGCGTGATTGTACTCTTTATGGGTCAGGTAAAATTCACCGACCGAGATGTGGTAGTCGATGGTGACTTTTTCAGAGTAACGCTGATCGAGATAGGTTTTGGCTTCTTGATAGAACTTCTCGGCTTCATCGATCTTGTTATCGTAAGAGGCGATATCGGCTTTCAGCATGATCAAGCGATAGGTGATGCCTTCCGTCAGACGTAAGGTTTTATCCACCGATTCTAGGTTTGTTTCAATATTGACTAGCTCTGCCTTTGCTTTGGCGGACTTTCTTTCACTTAGCCAAAGTAAGCGTACTTTTAGGATCTCTAGATCCAGTTTAAGGTACTCAAGCTTATAGGTTTTCGCGAGCTCAGAGGCCTTGTGGATGTGCTGAATGGCAATGCGAATGTTGCCAAGGTTGTACTCAGCTTTCGCTAGTATCTTGTAGGCATCGATGCTGCTGTTTGGCGTACGAATCGAAGAGTCTGTCTCTTCGCGAGAAATAGCTGAAGGGCTTTTCTCGCGTTGATCAGAAAGGACACGAAGCGTTAGGTAGCTGTTGGCCATTTGTTTTGCTTGACTCGGCTCGATCTCAACCAAGTTATTGGCTTCATTGAGCAGCGCCGACGAGTAGACCGACGCATTAACCGATGTGCTTAAGCTTAAAATAAATAGGCTAACGACGTATAACCAACGCATTTCAATGTCCCTTTAAAGATGAGGTAGGTTCCAATAAGTGTGTGGTTTGTGTGCCTATTATTGGCGAGCCATACGCTTGTTGTGGCTTGGTCTGTCTTGCTCTGTTGAACGGTATGGGTTGATATCCAGACCACCACGACGCGTGTAACGTGCGAACACAGTTAGCTTCGAAGGTGCACAGTATTTCATGATGTCAGTGAAGATACGTTCAACACATTGCTCGTGGAATTCATTGTGCTCACGGAAAGAAACTAAATAGCGTAGCAGAGCTTCACGGTCAATTTGCTTACCTGAATATGCGATCTCAACGCTGCCCCAGTCTGGTTGATTGGTGATCAAACAGTTCGACTTCAATAGGTGGCTGTGCAGTGTTTCTTCCACTTCCTGTTCGCCAGCAGCGCCTTCAAGCAGTGATGCTTCAAAGTCATAGCTGGTGATTTGGATGTCTTGGTTGTCGATACATTCGCCTTCCATCGTTACGATAGGTTGGTTGGTGTAGTCGGTTACTGAGTTTACATTCACAATGACAGTTTCGCCTGCACATGCTGACAAATCTTGGGTCAGTCGCTCAGTTACTTGCTCCCAGTTTTCGAATTGAGTCTGGTTGTAGCTGTTTAGGTACAGCTTGAAAGATTTTGATTCAATTAAGTTTGGGCTCGTTGCAGGGATGAAAACTTCACCCACGGCGACTTGTGGTAGGCCATTAGTGTTTAGCCACGAAAGTTCGTACATCGTCCAAATATCATGACCTACAAAAGGCAGTTCATCGCTTAGCGCAAGATCATCACGATTCAGGCTACGCGGTACTGGTTGCAACAAACTTGCATCGTATTGGTTAGAGTACTCAGTTTTTTGGCCCAGCGTTAAACCCGCTAGTTCTTTTGCGTCAGAATATTTGCTCATACTTTCGTTTCAAATTCGATTAGAATGGGGTCGATTTTACTGAATCCCCTTTACCCTGTCATTAAGTCATCGCTTATTAGATAAGCTTATTCGACAAGGAGAGGCTCAGATTCTATTTATTATTATGTGTTTAGGAGATTTTCATGACTCAACGTGCTCAAGACGCACTGGTTTCTTTTAGTCAGCGATACGTTGACGCGTGGCAACAGCAACACCAAAGCTTACCTCGCAATGAGGAGTTGGTGGACGTGGTATCGCCATGTGTAGAAGAAAAGAGCGGCGATGCCGTGTTATGGAAGCACTATCCACGTGAGCAATTCGCAGATTTCACTAACGTTGAAACTGGCATTGAGTTGACGCTGCACGAAGACATCAAAACCTTCTACGGTGCACAATACAGCGCAGACATGAACGCGACCTTCGACGGTAACGAACTGACTCTATTACAGATTTGGAGTGATGAAGACTTCGAATGCCTACAAGAAAACATCTTAGGCCACTTAGTGACTCAGCGTCGCTTAAAGCTAAAGCCTACGGTTTTTATCGCAGCGACTGATGCTGAACTGGATGTTATCTCTATCTGTAACCTAACGGGCAACGTGATTTTAGAGCGTTTAGGCACCAAAAATCGTGATGTACTAGCCGAGACTTTGGCAGAATTTTTAGAAAAGCTACAACCAGCGGTATAAATAGATGTACGTACTAGAACTTCAATTTGAGTGTTTTGATAACACAACGGTAAGCGCTGTCGACAAGGCTGTTAATGGCTTAATGGATGCACTTCGTTATAACGGACAGGTGCTGGGTCGCGAGTTTCCTATCGTGATGGGGGATGGTGAGTTTTATGTTCGCGTCGTCTGCCCAGAGCAAGACAGCTTGCACCCGCGTAACCACTCAGATTTTGTAAAAGTGTGTTTTGATCGCTTGTCTAATGCGAGCCTGCTTGCGCCTAAAATGCGTTTGCTTGGTCGAGATCTGAACTCTGAAGAAGTGGCTGAAGACGAAGCGCCAAGCTGGCAGGTGCTTTACACGACGTTTGTTCATACTTGTTCACCGCTACGCAGTGGCGACAGCTTGTTGCCGATCCCTCTGTACCGTAACCCGCCAACCTTCAATGGTGACCATAAAGCCGTGTTGAAATGGCAGACAGAATGGCAAGCTTGTGATGAAGTTCAGATGGGTGGGGGCTGTCGTGCTGAACACGCAACTCTGACTGAGATCAGTGATACTAAAAGCGTGTTGTTCAAACGCGGTTGGGGCTTAAGAGGACGCATTGAATATCTCACGAAGATCCCGACTTATTACTACTTGTACCGCGTGGGTGGCATCAGCTTAAAAGCTGAAAAAGAGCGTAAATGTCCGCAATGTGGTGGAGAATGGCTGCTAGATGCGCCGATCCACGACATTTTCTATTTCAAGTGTGATGATTGTCGTTTGGTATCAAACATCTCTTGGGATCACCTAAAGTAACCGACTGAGTTTGGTGGGCACTGTATGCTCACGCGTTAACTACAAGCGATTAAAAAGGGGCTGACGTTATGTCAGCCCCTTCAGGTATCTATACGATGCTGCAGTTTAGGTGATTACCAACCTTTAACTACGCCACCTTGGAAGATATCAGAAGCTGCGTTGTACACTTCTTCAGTTTGGTAAGCTTTAACGAAGTTCTGTACGTTTTCAGCGTTTAGGTTGTCTTCACGAGAAACGATTAGGTTTACGTAAGGAGAATCTTTGTCTTCAACGAATACGCCATCTTTTTGTGGGGTCAGGTTGATAGAACTTGCGTAAGTTGTGTTGATGATAGAAAGCGCTACATCATCAAGAGAACGTGGTAGCTGTGCTGCGTCTAGTTCAACAATTGTTAGGTTCTTAGGGTTCTTAACGATGTCACGAACTGTTGCTAGAAGACCAGCACCTTCACGAAGCTCAAGAAGACCTTGTTGCTCAAGAAGTAGTAGAGAACGACCTAGGTTTGTTGGATCGTTTGGTACCGCAATACGAGCACCGTCTTGGATTTCGTCGACAGATTTCACTTCTTTAGAGTAACCAGCGATAGGGTAAACAAACGTGTTACCAGCGATAGTCAGTTTGTAACCACGGTCAGCCACTTGCTGATCTAGGTACGGTGCGTGTTGGAATGCGTTGATGTCGATAGAACCGTCATCCAGTGCTGCGTTTGGTGTTACGTAATCCGTAAAAGTAACCAGTTCAACGTCTAGGCCGTACTGCTCTTTTGCTACTTTAGCTGCAACTTCAGCAACTTGAGCTTCTGCACCCGCCATTACGCCAACTTTTACTTTAGACGTATCCACTTCTTTATCACCACAACCTGCTAGTACTAGCGCTGATGCCGCTGCTGCGATAGTAAGTAAACCTTTAAGGCTAAATTTCATAATAATCTCCTTTTAATAAATCTATTTAATTTGGTTCAGACGACTCTTGTCTTAGATAGTTTGCGTTTTAACGCTGAGTCTTTATCTGTGGTCAACGCGGCGAACTAATGAATCACCGATTGATTGAATAATTTGTACAAGCACAATCAACATCACCACCGTTACAGCCATGATGGTCACATCGTAACGGTGGAATCCGTAACGAATCGCGACATCACCTAGACCACCACCACCAACCGTACCTGCCATTGCTGAGTAGCTCACCAGCGTCACTAGCGTAATCGTTACTGAGTTGATAATAGTCGGTAGTGCTTCAGGAAGCAGAACCTTATTGATGATTTGTGTTGGTGTTGCGCCCATTGATTGAGCTGCTTCTACTAGACCTGTTGGTACTTCAAGTAGTGCACTCTCGATAAGTCGAGCCACGAATGGAATAGCGCCAATCGTTAGTGGAACAATCGCAGCTGTTGTACCGATGAAGGTACCAATCAGCATCTTAGTCAGTGGGATAATCGCAACCATCAACACTAAGAAAGGTACTGAACGACCCACGTTCACAATCGCACCTAGAATCTTGTTTACTTTGGTGTTCTCTAACAGACCACCTTTTTTAGTCGTATGTAGAATCACGCCTAATGGAATACCGACAGCAAAGCCAACAATCCCTGCAACAGCAACCATGTAAAGCGTTTCGCCTGTTGCGCCTAATAGAAGGTTACCGTTAAGGCTGATCCAGTCAGCAATCTCGTTGAAACTAAAGGACATAACCAAGTACCTCTACTTTTACATTGTTGTCGCGTAGGAATTGGATAGCAGCATTATCATCTGCTTCATTACCGAATAGCTCAGCCACCATCATGCCGAACTTCACGCCGCCGGCGTAATCAAGGTCAGAACTTAGGATGCTGACATCGATATTGAATTTGCGTGCAATCTGAGTCATCAGCGGAGCATCAACCGTTGCGCCTGTAAACTCAAGGCGTACCAGTGGGTAGCTGCTGTTTACGCGAGTCTCTTGCAAGCGCGCTTGGTAATCTTCAGGAATCGTCAGATCGAGCGTTGAACGAATGAATTGATGCGCAAGCTCAGTCTTAGGGTGAGCAAAGATGTCACCAACTGTGCCTTTCTCTACCAATTCACCACCGCCAATGATCGCCACTTCGTGACAAATGCTTTTCACTACATCCATCTCGTGCGTAATTAGCAGGATAGTGATGTTCAGCTTGCGGTTGATTTCACGCAGCAGCTCAAGAATCGATTGAGTAGTTGCAGGATCCAGTGCGCTGGTCGCTTCATCACACAGCAGTACTTTCGGATCAGAGGCCAGTGCACGAGCAATCGCAACACGCTGCTTTTGACCACCACTTAGGTTTGCAGGGTAAGTGTCACGCTTATCCGCCAAGCCAACGAGTTCAAGTAACTCACTCACTTTCGCTTCAATAATCGCTTTATCTTTACCTGCAAGTTCTAAAGGCAGTGCTACATTGTTAAATACAGTACGAGAAGACAGCAGGTTGAAGTGCTGGAAAATCATGCCAATGTTACGGCGTGCTTCGCTAAGTTCAGATTTGCTGAGTTTTGTCAGGTCGATACCGTCAACAATCACTTCACCTGACGTTGGCGCTTCCAACATATTTACACAGCGGATTAGGGTACTTTTGCCTGCACCTGAAGAGCCGATGACTCCAAAGATTTGACCTTGAGGAATGTGGAGGTTGATATCAATTAAGGCATTGATTTCTTTAGTGCCTTGATAAAAAACCTTGTTGACTTGATTCACTTTAATCATAGAGAAACCCGTGCAGGTAGAACAGAATAATATGTCGATAGCTCGCTCGATTTACAGACGATGCTATGGTGTTCTATGATCTAAGTCAATAGATACTTTTACGTCTAGACGGCTAAACGTCGATTGTATTGCTGAGATGGAAACAAATCGTTAACGAACGCAAAACTAAATAGATAGTGATGAAGCAAATAAAGCGTGTAATAATTAATGATTAATAGAGAGTTGATAGAGGACAAAATTTTGTCTAAACCTGCTGTTTTTTTAGATCGTGATGGTGTGATTAACGTTGATCACGGCTACGTACATGATGAGCATGACTTTGAATACATCGACGGTGTGTTTGAAGCGGCGAAAGCGTTTAAAGATATGGGCTATTTATTGGTGCTAGTGACTAACCAGTCTGGCATTGCTCGTGGCATGTTTAGCGAAGACCGTTTTCTTTCTTTAACACAGTGGATGGATTGGAACTTTGTTGATAATGGTGTCGAGCTCGATGGTATTTATTACTGTCCTCACCACGCTGAGCACGGCATTGGTGACTACAAGCAAGATTGTGAATGTCGTAAGCCAAAGCCAGGCATGTTCATTTCTGCTCGTGACTTTCTGAAGATTGATATGGCTAACTCTGTGATGATTGGCGATAAAGCTGAAGACATGATGGCTGCAGAAGCCGCAGGTGTTGGCACTAAAGTATTGGTAAGAACCGGTAAGCCAATCACTGAAAAGGGTGAGGCGCTAGCTAGTGTGGTACTTGATAGCATTAAAGATGTACCTGCTTTCTTAAAAGGCTAAGCGTTTATTTGTCCCTAAGGTATTTACCTATCACTAGGGCATGTTGATCTTTCGAGAGTGTTTTTTGAACAGCATGGTAAAGAGTTATAATTTGCTTCGCCAAAAGTAAAACCATAACCAATACCATGCCAAGAACAATGTTAACTGATATTCGCTGGGAACTGTTACTCCAAGTTATGAAAAGTACAGGTCGTATTTACGATAAAATTGAACATCGAATGACATTTGAAGGGATACTTTATCGAATGAGAACAGGTATTCCTTGGCGAGATCTACCCTCTGAGTTCGGAGAGTGGAGTACCGTTTACAGACGATTTAATCTTTGGTCAAAGAAAGGGGTTTTAGATAAGCTTTTCAAAAGCTTATCTAGCATGGCTGATTTTGAATGGGTCTTTCTTGATGGTTCTATAGTTCGAGCACATCAGCATAGTACAGGTGCAGCGACTGAAAGCTCAGAGCAAATAGGAAAAAGTCGCGGGGGCAACTCAACTAAAATTCACTTAGCTGTGGATAGTGGTGGCCTTCCGATTTGCTTTGATTTATCAGAAGGACAACGCCACGATATAGTGCATGCAGAAAGCTTAGTAAAGCAACTCGATGAAGTTAATACCATCGTTTGTGATAAAGGGTATGACAGCGAACCTTTCCGTACCTTTGTTAAGGAACGTGGCGGAGAAACGGTAATTGCTCAACGCAATTACGGACAAGATATAGACAAAGACAGTATGGATTGGTGTCTATACAAGTATCGTCACTTGGTCGAAAATGCCTTTGGGAGGATTAAGCATTATCGAGCTATTTCAAGTAGATATGACAAGCTAGAAAGGAATTATGCCAGCATGTTATCGCTGGCATTCATGTTAATGTGGCTACCGATGTATTGTTGAACGTAAAATGTACAGCAAAGATCAACACACCCTAGGCACTTACTTATCAATAAGGTTCTCCTAACCTGAGACGAAACTAAGTGTCATGACTATATAAAGATGAGGAACGAAGTATGAAAGCTATGTTGGTAGCATCTCTATGTGCGGTAGCATTGGTCGGGTGCTCTAAATCAGCAGCCCCTGACAGTACAGCATCGGATAATCAATTCGTGACTTATCAATGTGAGTCTGACGTGTCGTTTGATGTGGCTTACCTTAGTAATGAAAAAGCAGTACTGCGTTTACCTGATAACGAGTACCAATTGACTCAGGTACCGGCAGGATCAGGAACCAAATATATCCTAGATGATGGCACCTCAGAGATGATTAATAGCGTCACTTTGCGTACTAAAGGTGACGACGCACGCCTCGAACTTGGCCGTGTGGTCTATCGTAATTGCCAAAAGTAAATCATAGTAAGAACTGCTAGGATTTACAAATAGTTAAGTGAGGGAACCTACCCTCACTTTTTCTTCCCTTCCCTTTAACGTTAGACTTTTTATGAGCAAAAAACTCACTATTCTCGATATTGCTAAGCTGTCCGGTGTTGGTAAGTCAACTGTATCTCGCGTTCTGACCAATGATCCTAAAGTGAAACCTGAAACCCGTGAAAGGGTGGAAAGAGTAATTCAAGAATCTGGGTACACGCCTTCAAAGTCTGCGCAATCAATGCGTGGTGGCAGTCAAAAAGTCATCGGCGTGATCATCTCTCGTTTAGATTCTCCCTCTGAAAACAAAGCCGTTAGTACCATGCTGGCTGAGTTGTATCGAGCGGATTACGATGTAGTGATCATGGAAAGCCAACTCGACAGAGACAAAGCCAATGAACACCTTCAGGTTCTAAAGCGTCGTAACGTTGATGGCATCATTGTGTTTGGCTTTACGGATTGTGATATTCCAGCGATCGAAGCGTGGGAACACAAAGCCGTGGTTATTGCTCTGGATACTGAGAACGTAACGTCGATTAACTACGATAACCAACAGGTGATCAATAGTGCGTTAGCGCATCTGTCGGATCAGGGGATCTCAGATGTCGGTTTTATTGGTGTTGATCCTAGCGATAAATCAACGGGTGAGCTGCGTCTTAAGGCTTATCTCGATTGGTGCGAAAGCACTGGAGTGATTGCGAACTATCGTACTGGTCAGCTTCATCATGAAAGCGCTTATCAGCTGGTGGATGAGGTACTGACGCCTACAACTCAAGCGCTTGTTTGTGCCAGTGACACATTGGCTCTTGGCGTGATCAAGCGCCTACAAGAACTACAACGTGAAGATGTGGTTGTAACAGGTGTTGGTGGCAATGATCTTCTCTCTTTCTTGTTCCCTCGTGTATTTAGCATTGATCCTGGCTACCAATCTGCAGGTAAGTTGGCGGCTAATCTATTGATCTCTCAGCTTTTAGGCAATTCAGAGATCTCTCATCACACCCAATCTCCGATTCTATAATCCACTCAATTAAGCGAAATCGAACCGCTTAGATTAAAATTAGAGTGTGATCTCTTTCAACTAATGGGACTGTTCCCATTTTAATTTATCATTCATGCGGGCATTATAATAACCGTAATTGGGAATGTTCCCATTAGTCTAAATCTTGAATGGTTGTTGCTACATGGTTTAGATGAGTAATTGAATGAAACCAGGGTGGGGTAGTATGAGTAAGATAGCGAAGCAAGACGTTGCGCGTCTTATCGAGTTAGTCGGTGGCAAAGAAAATATTGCGAGTGTCAGCCATTGTCTGACTCGACTGCGTTTTGTATTGAACGATACAGAGCAAGCGAACAAAGCAGAACTAGAAAAGCTGAAGCTGGTAAAAGGCTGCTTTACGAACGCAGGTCAATTCCAAGTCGTGATTGGCACAGAGGTTGATGAAGTGTACGCACTTCTGATTGAGCAAACGGGTAAAGAGGCGTCATCAAAAGATGAGTCTAAGCTTGCTGCTCGTCAGAACATGAACTTCCTTGAGCGTGGTATCTCCCATTTAGCCGAAATTTTCGTACCACTGCTGCCTGCCATCATTACTGGTGGTCTGATTCTTGGTTTCCGTAATGTGATTGGCGACATTCGCATGTTCGACGGCAAAACCCTCGTTGAAATCAGCCAATTCTGGGCAACCGTTCACTCTTTCTTATGGCTGATTGGTGAAGCGATTTTCTTCTTCCTACCGGTTGGTGTGTGTTGGGCGACGGTTAAGAAGCTTGGCGGAACCCCTATTTTAGGTATCACGCTCGGTGTGACCTTGGTTTCCCCGCAGTTGATGAACGCTTACATGATAGGTAAATCGGTACCTGAGGTGTGGGACTTTGGTTTGTTCGTGATTGAGAAGGTCGGTTATCAGGCACAGGTGATCCCTGCGATGCTAGCGGGTGTGGCTCTGGCGTTCATTGAGACCAACCTTAAGCGTATTGTTCCTTCTTATCTGTACCTTGTTGTCGTGCCATTTGTCTCGATTATTTTGTCTGTGATTCTAGCGCACGCTTTCATTGGCCCATTTGGACGTATGTTAGGCGATGGTGTGGCATTCGCGGCTAAAGCAGCAATGACGGGTGACTTTGCGATTCTTGGTTCAGTGGTATTTGGCTTCCTATACGCACCTTTGGTTATTACAGGTATTCACCACACAACCAACGCCGTCGACCTACAATTGATGCAAGACTTAGGCGGCACACCGATCTGGCCTTTGATTGCGCTATCAAATATTGCACAAGCTTCAGCGGTTGTCGGCATCATCATTCTAAGCAAGCGCGAAGGCGAACGAGACATCTCGGTTCCTGCAGCAATCTCTGCTTACTTAGGCGTGACAGAGCCAGCGATGTACGGCATCAACCTTAAATACAAATTCCCAATGTTGAGCGCAATGATCGGCAGTGCTGCCGCGGCTGCAATCTGTGGTAGTGCAGGTGTGATGGCGAATGGTATCGGTGTTGGTGGCTTGCCGGGCATCTTATCGATTCAACCGCAATATTGGTCTGTTTACTTAATTGCGATGCTGGTGGCGATTGTACTACCCGTCACGTTAACACTGTTCTTCTATAAGCGAGCACAGATGAAAGGCGAGCTAGAAACTGCCAACGCGTAATGCATTAAATAAGCGATGACTCCAAAGTGAGCCATCGCTTTTTCTCTTAGTTATAGCTTTTTCTTTTAGTTATAACGGCTATTCGACCATGATTCACATGGTGATTTTTATTTATATTTTCTGGTAAGTGAGTGTTAGAGATGGCGATGACTGAGCATGATGAAAGTTGGTGGAAAACCGCAACCATCTATCAAATCTACCCAAAGAGCTTTTGTGATAGTGGCAGTAAAGGTACTGGCGATATCAAAGGGATCATTTCAAAACTGGATTATCTTAAACACTTGAGTGTGGATGCAATTTGGTTAACCCCAGTTTACGCATCCCCAATGATCGATAACGGCTATGATATTTCAGATTACTACGCGATTAACCCGCAATTCGGCACCATGGAAGACTTCGACCTATTGCTGGCTGAAGCGCACCAACGTGGTATCCGTATCGTGATGGATATAGTGGTAAACCACACCTCAACAGAACATGCGTGGTTTCAGTCGGCATTGGGTGACAAAAACAGCCCATACCGCGACTACTACATCTGGAAAGATCCTGTAAACGGCCAAGCACCAACCAACTGGCAGTCTAAGTTCGGTGGTAATGCATGGGAAATGGATGAGGCGACGGGTCAGTATTTCCTACACCTCTTTGCAAAAGAGCAGGCCGACCTTAACTGGGAGAACCCGGTTGTGCGCGAAGAAGTGAAAGATGTCATCAGCTTCTGGGCTGAGAAGGGTGTTGATGGTTTCCGCTTGGATGTGATCAACCTGATTTCGAAAGAGCAAGATTTCCCTAACGATGATATTGGTGATGGTCGTCGTTTTTACACTGATGGTCCACGAGTGCACGAATATCTGAAAGAGATCAGCGAAGCGGTATTCCAGAAATACGGCAGTGTGACAGTAGGCGAGATGTCTTCAACGACACTCGAGCATTGCCAACAGTACTCAAACATTGATAACAGTGAGCTATCGATGGTGTTTAACTTCCACCACCTTAAGGTGGATTACACCAATGGTGAGAAGTGGACTAATGCGCCGTTTGATTTCTTACAGCTCAAGTCGATCTTCAATCACTGGCAAACGGGCTTGAACGGCAAGGGTTGGGGCGCATTGTTCTGGTGTAACCACGACCAACCGCGAGTGGTGAGCCGTTTAGGTGATGATCAGCAGTATCGTGTTGAGTCGGCCAAGATGTTGGCTGCGTCTGTTCATATGATGCAAGGTACGCCATATATCTATCAAGGTGAAGAGATTGGCATGACCAACCCGGGTTACACCGAGATCAGCCAGTATCGTGATGTAGAGAGCACCAACATGTATGACATCATGGTGAACCGTGATGGTATGGCGCATCAAGATATGATGGCGATTCTGGCGCAGAAATCTCGTGATAACTCTCGCACGCCGATGCAATGGAATAGCGAAGCGTATGCCGGATTTTCACAAGCTCAGCCATGGCTAGAGGTTGCAAATAACTACCCTGAGATCAACGCCGAGCAAGCGCTGGAAGACAAAGACTCTGTTTTTTACTTCTACAAGAGCTTGATTGAGTTACGTAAAGAAGTGCCAGTGATTACTCATGGTAGCTACAAAGATTTATTGCCTGAGCACCCGTCGGTATTTGCGTATTCTCGCGAGACTGATAGTCAGACTTTGTTGTGTATTAATAACTACTATGGTGAAGAGGCGGAATGCGTTTTACCGGAACGTTTTGATATGAATAAGGCGAAGAGTTTGTTGTCTAACTATCAAGAAGCGAACACTTCAGCAGCATTACATCATCTAGTCTTACGTCCTTACGAAACTCGTATTCTCTTGATTGAAGGTTAACCTTGTTTCATTTTAAGAAGCCTGATTCTATTCCCCTTAAAGGATTGGGCTTTTACAAAGGCTTTGGAGAGCTCCCCAAAGCCTTTTTGTTTTAGCTATAGTCTGGATTATCGTGTTTTGAGTCTGCTGTTAGAGTGTCGAGTAGACAGCGACTATAGAACTGGTATGAATGCTAAGACGCGTAGTTCACTGAATAACGCGTAGGCTTGTGATTCATCGCTAATACGATGTTCAATACCGCAGTGCCCAATACAGAAACCGCAATCACCCAAGGCGATACGAAGAAGAATGATGCAAACAGAATACACGCATCAATAGCCATTTGGGTTTTGCCCACTGAGATACCGTAGCGATCTTGAATGAACAAACACAAGACGTTGAAGCCGCCCAAGCTTGAGCGATGACGGAATAAGATCAGCATACCCAAGCCCATCAACAGGCCGCCTGCAACAGCGCAGTAAATCTCATTATGAACTTCTAACGAAATCACCAAGTATAAATGATCGGCAAACACAGACACTAAAGCCCCTGATATGGCACTGCTTATTGCGAAGTGACGGCCAAATCGTTTCCATGCTAATAAGTAGAATGGGCAATTAGCAATAAAGTACAAAATACCAAAGGTTACCGGCATAAATTGACTCAAAAGCAGAGCCAAGCCAGTAGTGCCACCAGTAAGTAGGTTCGCTGACTGTAAAAAGAAGACGCCTAACGCCACTAAAAACGTGCCAGTGAGGATTGCTACCCAATCTTCTTTACGTGAGTGTTTTTCCATCGTTTTTATAATTACCTAACCAATAAAGGCGTGCATAGTAGAGAAAAACCTTAGCTTTCGGTAGCTAGAGGGGCAAAATTAAGGTAAACCTATGTAATTTGCGTTTTACAGGGTGTAAATCGTAAAATTGACAGTAAGCGTCATCTTTGGTTGGATAAGCTTAATAACCATGATGAATCTTATTTGTGATTATGAAAAAACTGCATGATAAAATTGCAATTAGCTCTTTATGACCTAGATCAAATTATGTAGAATGCGTCACATCAAAACGGTGACGGAAACGTTTGCTTTCGGTCGTTGTGTGGTTTTTTTGAAACTTTCAGTACAATCTGAGTCAGGAGATACAGATGCTTAAGCGTGACATGAACATTGCTGATTACGATGCGGATCTATTCGCAGCTATCCAAGAAGAAACTCTTCGTCAGGAAGAGCACATCGAACTTATCGCTTCAGAAAACTACACAAGCCCACGTGTAATGGAAGCTCAAGGTTCTCAGCTAACAAACAAATACGCTGAAGGCTACCCAGGCAAGCGTTACTACGGTGGTTGTGAGTACGTAGACAAAGTTGAAACTCTAGCAATTGAACGTGCATGTGAACTATTTGGTGCAGAGTACGCAAACGTACAGCCTCACTCAGGTTCTCAAGCAAACAACGCTGTATACATGGCACTACTAAATGCAGGCGATACGGTTCTGGGTATGAGCCTAGCGCACGGTGGTCACCTAACTCACGGTTCTCCAGTAAACTTCTCTGGTAAGCTTTACAACATCATCCCTTACGGTATCGATGAAGCGGGTCAAATCGATTACGAAGAGATGGAAAAGCTGGCTATCGAGAACAAGCCTAAAATGATCATCGGTGGTTTCTCTGCTTACTCTCAAATCTGTGATTGGAAGCGCATGCGTGAAATCGCTGATAAAGTAGGTGCTTACCTGTTCGTAGATATGGCTCACGTAGCAGGTCTAATCGCTGCAGGCGTTTACCCGAACCCAGTTCCACACGCTCACGTAGTAACTACAACGACGCACAAAACGCTTGCTGGTCCTCGTGGTGGTCTAATCCTTTCTAACGAAGGCGAAGATCTTTACAAGAAGCTGAACTCAGCAGTATTCCCAGGCGGCCAAGGTGGTCCTCTAATGCACGTTATCGCTGGTAAAGCAGTAGCGTTCAAAGAAGCTCTAGAGCCAGAGTTCAAAGAATACCAAGCACGCGTTGTTGCTAACGCAAAAGCAATGGTTGCTGAATTCCTAGCACGTGGTTACAACATCGTTTCAGGTTCTACAGAGAACCACCTGTTCCTAGTTGACCTAATCAACAAAGACATCACAGGTAAAGAAGCAGATGCGGCACTAGGTGCAGCAAACATCACTGTAAACAAGAACTCAGTACCAAACGACCCACGTAGCCCATTCGTTACTTCAGGTATCCGTATCGGTTCTCCTTCTATCACTCGTCGCGGTTTCTCAGAAGCAGACGCGAAAGAGCTAGCAGGTTGGATCTGTGACATTCTAGATAACATGGGTGATGAGTCTGTTATCGAAGCGACTAAAGCAAAAGTACTAAATATCTGTAAGCGTCTACCTGTTTACGCTTAATTTTTCTTCGTAGTGATTTGAACTTCGTTGTCGAGCATGCTCACTTACATTCGTAAGCTCCGCGTGCTCTCCTAGAATTTCAAACAACTACTTTGAAAATTGATTTAAGAGGTCCCTTTTGGGGCCTTTTTTGTATCTGTAGGTATGAGAGTTAGGTTATCTGAGAATACAGGAAAGCAGATACTAAAAAGGGCTAATGTTTTCACATTAACCCTTTGTTGTTTGGTAGTGTCTATTCTACTTTTTGATGCTAAGTAGAGTGCCTGACTTACACTTGAAAGAGTAGTAGTGGCGGCTTTCACTGAACTTACCTAGGCCTTCGCCATCGCAGTAGTCGATGTTGATGTCACGCATCACTTCTAGTGTGTCTTCGCTCTTCAGAGCGAATTTAGAGCCATCAGAGCAGACGATGCGAACTCGTTCATCATGGCTTACAGAGTAAATATCGACTTCAGTATTACACAGCTCAAAAGAGGCTTCGCGAAAGTTGTCTTGCTGAGTATTTGAAGCGCAACCTGCGGTGAATGCGGCAGCGATAACGGCTAAAAGTCCGAGTCTTTTCATTGTTAATCCTTCACTATCATCAAGTTGGGTGATGAGTTTTATATGCTAGTTTGGGTAGCCTATACAACAATACGCTTTGGTTCAAGGCGCGTTCGTTGACTCTAAGATATAAAAGTATAGGTGCAGACAGATAATTTATAACGGGTTTGCTGCATGTTTACTTATTACGTATCACCAACAAAAAAAGACCAACACAGAGGTTGGCCTTTAAATAGGAAGATTTTTTAAACGACTATCGAAACTGTTTGGCTTCTGGAAGATACTCAAAACCAGCAGACGCGAGCTTCGCGATCAATGCTGCTTTGTCGATTTCGTAGAAGTTGACCACTCGATCTAAATCTCCGCCGAAGTCGTCACGAAGCTTCATGTTGACGATGCTCATCAACATCACTGGATCCATCTTTTCAAAGTTAGCGAGGTTCATATTAGTCCTCGAAATCTGAAATCAGTAAGTTAGCAGCAGCAAAGGCTGCACGCTCGCGAGCTTCTTTAGGAAGAGACTCATCGGCAGCAAGGTCATTCAATGTTTTTACTGCGCAGGTGATCGCTTTAGGGATATAGCCTTGATCGCCACTGCCAATTTGAGAATACAGTTCACGAACCAAATCACAACAATCGTATACTTTCATTTTTATACCTAACCAAATGATAACTGATCTCAATATACACATAGAGATAAGCAAAAACAAAGTGGATCTGATCAAGTTCAGAGTTAGTTTGTTCTTGCTCAATATCTCACTTGGTTAGTTCTCTGCTTAGGCCGTGCTTTACTGCTTCGTTTGGTACTTACCGATTAGCCAGAGACTTGTTGTTCAAGTTGATAGGTGACTTCATCAGCAAGGTTGAGCTGTTTCGCGAGCTCTTTCAGGTACGCCTTTTCTATGAAGTTTTGTTCGTCGGCCACAATCAAAGAGGCTAAGTAGATCTCACTTGCCTGTTGAGGTGACGTTGCTAATTGAGCGATTTCGCTTGGGTCGAGTGGCTTATGCAGTTCTTCAGAGACCAATTTAGTCAGTTGATAATCAGCGCCCATGTTTTCGACGGCTTGTTCTATCTTAGCCATCTCTTCTTCATCAACATGGCCATCAGCTTTAGACGCGGCTATCATCGAACGTAAAATCAGCACGCTGTGGTTTGCATCATTTTCATCAAACTGAGCCTGTTCGATATTGGGAGTCTGGCCTTGTTTGGACTGGTAGTCGTTGTAAACTTTATAAGCCAAAGCGCCCAGTGCTGCTGCGCCTCCAATGCCAGCCGCTTTCTTACCCATTTTCTTAGTCTTCTTAGAGCCCATTAACGCCCCTAACAGTCCACCACCAACAGCACCTGCACCGAAAGCGCCCAGTGTGCTCTTGTTGATACCTTTGCCATTGCTGCTACTGCCTTGAGAGAGGCTGCTTAAACTCGAAGATCCTTGGGAAAGCTTCTGAGTACCTTGTTTAACGAGATCTGACTTAAGTGCTTGGTTAAGTAAACTTTTGATATCCATCGATACCTCCAATGTAAGCGGGTCTAAAGAGTTGATGAACCCAATATACGGATTTAAAGATGAACAGGGGATTAACTTACGTTATTTACTCTAGTGATAAATAGAAGAGAACTTGAAGGGAAACGACAGGTACAAAAAAGGCCACCTAATGGCAGCCTTTCAATGTTTATCTAGTCAGTAATCGGATTACTAAGCTAGTTGAGCTTTAAGGTGCTCGATAACCGTGTCCATAGCGATAGCTTCTTTATCACCAGTACGACGGTTTTTGTATTCGAAGTTACCTTCGTCCATGCTGCGATCACCGATAACGATAGTGTGAGGAATACCCACAAGCTCGATATCTTTAAACATAACACCTGGACGCTCTTTACGGTCATCAAATAGTACTTCGATACCCATAGCTGTTAATTCAGCGTATAGCTTCTCAGCTGCTTCTTTAACGCGCTCAGATTTGTGCATGTTCATTGGTACGATAGCAACTTGGAACGGCGCTAGTGCGTCTGGCCAAGTGATACCGAATTTATCGTGGTTCTGCTCGATAGCAGATGCAACAACACGTGAAACACCGATACCGTAACAACCCATTTCTAGGATTACGCTCTTACCATCAGGACCAAGCACGTTACAGTTCATTGCTTTAGAGTAAGTATTACCTAGTTGGAAGATGTGACCAACTTCGATACCGCGCTTAAGCTGGATAGTACCTTGACCACATGGGCTAAGGTCGCCTTCAACAACGTTACGTAGGTCTTCAACTTGAGCAAGCTCAACGTCACGACCCCAGTTAATACCGAAGTAGTGCTTACCGTCTACGTTTGCACCAGCGCCGAAGTCGCTCATTACAGCAACAGAGCGATCAACGATGAATGGAAGCTCTAGGCCAACAGGGCCAAGTGAACCAGGACCAGCACCAACAAGTGCACGGATTTCTTCTTCAGAAGCCATCTCTAGTGGAGAAGCAACCTGTGGAAGGTTTTCTGCTTTCACTTCGTTAAGCTCGTGGTCACCACGGATGATTAGAGCAATGATATCTGCTTCTACTTCATCAGATGCTTTAACGAATAGAGTCTTAACGGTTTTCTCGATTGCTAGACCGTGTTGCTCTACAAGCTCAGCAATTGTTTTTGCGTTTGGCGTATCAACCAGTTCCATCTCTTGAGTTGGCGCTGCAACTTCTTCAGTAGGAGCGAGTGCTTCTGCTTTCTCGATGTTTGCTGCGTAATCAGATTCAGAAGAGAATGCGATTAGGTCTTCGCCGCTTTCAGCAAGAACGTGGAACTCTTGAGAGCCGCTGCCGCCGATTGCGCCAGAGTCTGCTAATACTGGACGGTATTCAAGGCCCATGCGGTCAAATGCTTTACAGTAAGCATCGTGCATTGCTTGGTAAGACTTTTCTAAGCCTTCTTTGTCGATATCAAAGCTGTACGCATCCATCATAGAGAATTCACGTGCACGCATTACGCCAAAACGAGGGCGGCGCTCATCACGGAATTTAGTCTGGATTTGGTACAGGTTTAGAGGTAGCTGTTTGTAAGAGCTGATCTCGTTACGTACTAGGCTCGTTACTACTTCTTCAGCTGTTGGGCTAAGAACGAATGGACGAGAGTGACGGTCTGTGAAACGAAGTAGCTCAGGGCCCATCTTTTCAGAACGGCCAGTCTCTTCCCAAAGCTCAAACGGTTGAACTACGGGCATCAAGATTTCAACGGCACCTGCATTATCGATCTCTTGGCGAACGATATTTTCGACTTTACGCAGTACACGTAGACCAGTAGGTAGCCAAGTATATAAACCTGAAGCTAGCTTACGGATCATACCTGCACGTAGCATCAGCTGGTGGCTGATAACTTCTGCGTCGTTTGGAGTCTCTTTCAGAGTAGAAAGAAGGTAGTTACTGGTACGCATTCTATGGTATCCGTTTCATCATTGATAAAAGAAAATTTGCTGCAGTGAGTGACGACAGCAAATCTGATATAGCCGCATATAATATCAGCCTATTTGGGATCTCAAAAGCGTTCAATGTCAGTTACATTGATGAAAAGCGTCTCAACAACGAATTTCACGTTAAGATCGAACAAATTTACCGCATATTCCTTACTGTCCGGCTTGCCTTTTTTATAGGCAGGACGTGGATCTTGACCAAGTACTTCTTTGATCACTTGAATGATATGACGCGCTTGCGGGTGTTGTGCCAGTTTCGCTTGGGCTTGCTGTGAAAAGTTCACGTCTAGCACTTCAGGTTCATCGGCGGCAAAGCCTCCAAGTGCATCCGGAATTGAGTCCGAGTAGGGGATATAAGGTTTGATGTCGATGATCGGCGTGCCGTCGACGAGATCGACACTGCCCAAATCCAACCAAGTTTGCCCCTTCTCTTGAGAGACACCTTTGAGCTCAACCGCTGACATACCTATTCCATTCGGCCTAAAAGTGGCACGTGATGCGAACACACCAATGCGTTCATTTCCGCCAAGTCGAGGTGGTCTTACTGTGGGTTTCCAGCCGGCTTCAAGGTTCTTGTCGAATAGAAACAACAGCCACACATGGCTAAATTGCTCTATGTTACGAACAGATTCAAGGCAGTTTGCCGCATCAACCAGCCTGACTCTTGAGATGGATGTTGGTACCAATCTAGGTTGCCTTGGTACTGCGAACTTCTCTTTATAAGGAGACTCTATAAAGCCAATAGGTTCAATGGAGTACATGAGTAGACGCTCTCTAATTACGATCTATGGCGGGAAAATATCATAAATTTGCTTGTTTTTCTTTTGATAATAATTATCACTTGAAATGTTATAACATAGCAAATTGATTATTTAGGGAAAGACAATGAAACCGAATATCCACCCGGACTACCGCACAGTGGTGTTCCATGACACCAGCGTTGATGAGTGCTTTTTAATCGGCTCTACGCTGAAAACAGACCGCACTATCGAATGGGAAGATGGCAATACTTATCCTTATTTCACTATTGAAGTGTCGTCAAAGTCGCACCCTTTCTATACCGGTAAACAGAGAGTGCTACATAAAGAGGGACGTGTTGCAAACTTCACTCGTCGTTTTGGTCAATTAGGTAAGGGAGCGAAATAAATGAAAGTCGTGAAATCACTGAAAAGTGCAAAGAGCCGTCACCCAGATTGTCAGATAGTAAAGCGCCGAGGCCGCCACTATGTTATCTGCAAAACCAATCCGAGATTCAAAGCGGTTCAGAAATAAGCCGCCAATTTGATGTGACACGTGTGTAAAAAACGAGGGGAAAGTCAAACTTCATTCATTTGCCTGCTTTTCTTTTCCCTCAAGAGGAACCGGATTAAAGATAGAGTGCTTATTTAGCGTACGATGCATTTTATTTTAAAGTGAATCAATAGGTTATACCGTTAGATATGTATGTAGTGAATGTGTGGTTGTGAATTATAAATCTAGGTTTTGTATTTAATATAGATTTATTTGCTAATTAATTGTTCAAATAGAGTTAAAAATCGTCGTTTGTTACACATTTTGTAACATTTTGAATTTCTAATTGATAATTTTGTCGCGTACCCTTCGCTGGCAATTTGAACATTTTTGTCACAATTGCATAGGAATCACTACAAGGAGGGAACTGATGAGTTCATCAGCTTCAATAAAAAACAACTCGCCAAAGAAACCTATTTTTACCCGTTTTCTCGATGGTGTTGAGTATTTGGGGAATCTATTGCCCCACCCGATCACTCTTTTCGCAATCTTCTGTGTCGCTATTCTAGTTACTTCAGGTATCGCTGGATATTTTGAAGTCTCTGTTATGGACCCTCGTCCAGAAGGTGCTCCTGGTCGTGCTGCTGACGGCATGATCTACGTTGTAAGCTTACTTAATGCTGAAGGCTTACAGCTTATCGTAACTAATTTAGTTAAAAACTTTGTTGGCTTTGCGCCATTAGGTACCGTGCTTGTTGCAATGCTAGGTGTAGCGATTGCCGAACACTCAGGTCTATTATCTGCGGCGATGCGTGGCATGGTAATGGGCGCATCTAAGCGCATGGTTACTGTAACCGTAGTTTTTGCCGGTATTATTTCGAACACGGCTTCTGAGCTTGGTTATGTGGTACTTATCCCGCTTGCAGCGATGCTTTTCCACTCATTGGGTCGTCACCCATTAGCGGGTCTAGCGGCAGCATTTGCTGGTGTATCTGGTGGTTACTCTGCAAACCTTCTAATCGGTACGGTTGATCCACTGCTTTCTGGTATTACAGAAACAGCAGCACAGATGATCGACCCGACTTACAGCGTTGGCCCTGAATCAAACTGGTACTTCATGTTTGTTTCTACTTTCTTCATTGCGATTACAGGTGCATTTGTAACTGAGAAGATTGTTGAACCAAAACTGGGTAAATACAACGACGAAGAAGCGTCTGAAGATTTATCAAATGATTCAATGGGCAAGCTAACAGACGTTGAGAAGAAAGGCCTTAAGCTTGCGGGTATCGCAGTATTAGCGGTTTCTGCACTTCTTGCATGGACGATTGTTCCCGCTGATGGCGTTCTACGTTCAGCAGCAGGTACGGTTTCAGGTTCTCCATTCCTGAAAAGTATCGTAGCGTTCATCTTCGTATTCTTCGCAGTTCCTGGTTTTGTTTACGGTAAAGTTACTGGCACAATGAAAACAGACCGTGACGTTATCAATGCAATGTCTAAGTCTATGTCTTCAATGGGCATGTACATCGTACTCGTGTTCTTCGCTGCTCAGTTTGTTGCTTTCTTCAAGTGGACTAACTTCGGCCAAGTATTCGCAGTTGCAGGTGCTACATTCCTACAGGATATCGGCCTAACGGGTCCAATGTTGTTCTTCGCATTCATCCTAATGTGTGGCTTCATTAACCTGATGATCGGTTCGGCTTCTGCTCAGTGGGCTGTAACGGCACCTATCTTCGTTCCAATGCTAATGCTAGTAGGCTACGCACCAGAAACTATTCAAGCGGCTTACCGTATCGGTGACTCAACAACGAACATCATTACTCCAATGATGAGCTACTTCGGTCTTATCCTTGCTGTAGCAACGCGTTACATGAAGAACCTAGGTATCGGTACTCTGATTGCAACTATGCTTCCATATTCAATCGTATTCTTGGTTGGTTGGAGCTTAATGTTCTACGTTTGGGTATTCGTATTTGGCCTACCAGTAGGTCCGGGCGCTGCAACGTACTACACGCCTTAGTGGTTGAGTAGGGGAGCCCCTTCTAATCGACAATAAAAAACCTGCATTGATTGCAGGTTTTTTTGTTCTTGTCATGAAGAGATAGAACTAAGTTAATTTAGAATTAGATTGTTAGCGTTTTGCTAACAGGCGATCGAGGTGGTTGGCGAACTCACGACGGTCGGTTTGAGAAAGGGTACTTGGTCCGCCAGTTTGGATGCCACTTGAACGCATGGTTTCCATAAAATCACGAATGTTGAGACGCGCTTTAATGGTCTCTTTGGTGTAAAGCTCACCGCGCGAGCTCAGTGCCAGAGCGCCTTTGGTGATCACTTCGTCAGCCAGAGGGATGTCTGAAGTAATGACAAGGTCGCCTTTCTCTGTTCGTTTTACTATTTCGTTGTCGGCGATATCGAAGCCGCTTGGTACTTGAATCGAGTGGATGTTCACTCGTTTTGGTACAGGAACAACGTGGTTTGCGATAAAGGTGCATTCAACACCGGTTCGCTCAGCTGCGCGTACGATGGTTTCTCGGATAACCTTTGGACAAGCGTCCGCATCAACCCATATCTTCATAGTGTTCTATTTCTCAGTTAGCTTATTGTTCAGTTAACTTAGCTTCAAGCGTGGCAACACGAGCGGTAAGTTCTAGGATTTGCTTTTCCAGTTGGCTAACACGGTCTAGTGCTGGCTCTTCCTGTGTGGCGACTTCAACTTTAGGTACGCGATTCGCACTTTTCCAGCTCTTGATGGTGGTGATTAAAGCAGGCATTGGAACCGATGTACTCATGCGAGCTTTTACTAACGCAACGGTCGGCTCTTTACCTTGTGCTTGCAGTCCTTCAAGCACCGATTTCAACTCTTCAGAAACATCTTTTGTCAGCATGTTGACCTCCATTTTTAGTCTTTGGTCATTTTACTCGCTCCGGTGGATGATAGCGAATCATAAAACATCCCATGGCGTGTGAGAGATCTCTTACAAAGGTTGTGAGATAACACGAATACTTGTCTAGAGAGATTGATATGCATATGGTTAAGGTGTTGAATTTTAATTGTTTTATATAATTAACAACTCGATTGGATTCAAAGTGTGATGCAAATCTATTGTCCGAAATCCTAAATCGCGTAAATTAAACCTTGTCGGAAGGATTCTGACACGGAACAGGAAAGCACCAAGGATTTGGTTATCTTCAGGATGAAGATTTGGTTACTTAGGATTGAGTGATCAAGCATGGAGCGTAAGGACATTGTTGGGATACAGTCAGTTAACAGGAAGTTAGCTGCAACGGAATGACAATGGACACCTTTAGGATTAAAGGGTTGGATTAGCATCAGGACGATGTAAAGGACACCGCTCACGGAACAAGTGATGTGCGCTAACTAGGATTGTTAGCTTTCAGGATGATTGGACACCGCTAGGACGGCGAAGTAAAGGAAAGAGCTGAAGGATTACAGCCACTATTATGGATGATGCATGGAGCATTAATTAGTAGCCGGACTGCTGCGAGTAAGACCCTAGCCCTGACACTTCGGTGTCGGGGCTTTTCTTTTTCTGAAGTTTTCTCTGTCTAGGGGGCTCTGTTTAATCGAGAGCTTTTCATCTAAGAGCGCGACATCTGCTTTTCTGCTAATGGTCAACACAAGGAGTGTTTTATGACGATAGCAACCTCAAGAACGCTGTTGGTACCTTATACTGAACAGCTAGAACTCGACTTTATCAAGTTAAACTGCTGCCCCATTAATCGTGCTGAAATGAACGGGCCGCACTCTGTTGCCTCTGCGAAGCACCTTTTTCAAGAAATACTGCAAGACAACGTCGGCTTTTGCCGTGCGATCATCCATAACCAAACTCGTGAATATCTGGGACATGTCTTTATTTCATCTGAAAAAGGCAGGCATGAACTTGGCTTTATTTTGGATAAAGAACACTGGAATAAAGGCCTTGCGAGTGAAATACTAAAACCTTTCTTTAGCTTGGTGTGTTTTGAAGAGCACCTAACGAATGTCGTCGCAACCGTCAATGTCGGTCATAACCCATCCATTAAGTTATTAGAAAAGCTCGGTTTTGCATTTGAAGAGACCAAACAAGATCAGTTTGGCCCTTATCATGAATATCGCTATACCGCGTATTGTGACGTTACATTCTATGAGGCTGTAGCTCAAACCGCATAGAGCGGAAGCCAACCATGGTCAGCTTGCCTTGGTACAGGTCATCACCTAACGCTGAAAACTCAAATTGGTACACAGTATGCCAGCGCCAAATCGTTGTTAACTCATGGCGCATCTTAAGTTTATGACCACTGAAAGCGACACTCAACAACTGTAAGTCTAGTTCTTTACACTTTCTCGCAATGGCAGCCTTCGCAAGCTCTGATTGCCTGCGCTGCTGCCAAAATAAAAAGCAAAAGAAGCACAGAAATAAAATAGCCAATAAGTTATCTATCATTTAATCCATACTTCCTTTTTTATCTCTTCATTCCAATTGTGATAGTTGCGCATTTTGATGAGCTACAGAGTGACTCTCTTTGTGAGCCTATTTTGCTTATTTTGCTTATTTTGCTTTGGCCGCTTGCTGCAGTTCGACCAGTGCGTTGGCAAGTTCTGGTGATGGATTTGAGTTCAGTAGCGGTAAAAATACCATTCTCAGAGTTGGAATCATCACTAAATCTGCAAATAATTGATTGAACAAGTTTTGGTTACCTGTTTGTGCGAGACGCAGCAAGAATTGCTCAGCAATCGCTGGATCTTGCAGTGCGTGCCAGCTACGACCAGCTAAACCAATTAATACCTCTTGGTGACTTAAGCGTGGGCTCGCCAGAACTTGGTTAATTACGGCATTCGTTGTGCTTTGCTCAGCACCAGAAAGGGCACGAACTAACGCAGACAGCAAGAACAGATCCGGTTCTTGGCTGTTAATTTCATTTTCAGCCATCTCTTGTAAGCGTTGAGCCAGTTTGTCATTGATTTGCGTGTGCTCAAGCGCCCCTAGTGTTGCGTATAGAGGTTCTGATGGCAGTTTGTTCAATGCTTTACGAATCGCGACACCGTTTTGTTGGCTGCCTAGGCGAGCACACATATCGGTGATGCCTTGAAGACCAACCGTTTTCCAGTTGTCCCAGCCTAGATCGCCAGTGAAGTAGTGTTGAGCGTGTTCGTAGTATTGGCTCGTCGCCAGGTCTAAACCTGCTCTTACTTGGCTATGGAACACGGCCATCTTGTCTTCTGAAGGCTTAAACGTGTATGGGTTATTAGACAGCTTTTGTTGTTGCTCTTCGCTGATCTCGCCGTTTAGACGTGTGCCCATCGCTTCGATAACAAACTTAAGGAAGTTGCCTACATCGCCTTGATGCAATAGGCCTCTTTCGTCCAGCTTGAACTTTAGGAACCAAATCCAAGGCTGCTTGTGTTCGTTCCAGTAACTAATGGCTAAGTGAGCTTGTTTCTGAAGTGGAAATGGGTACGGCTGTTTCCCTTGCTCAACATCAGAGAATAAGGTGTTGTCGATCTTCTGAATGCGACGACCTAGGTCGTAGATATCGTATTGGCAACCGCTATTCTTTAGTAACTGAGTGAGCGTGTGAATCGTTTCCATAGTAATAAAGCTCCTAACTTTCTTTCCTAAATAGATGGTACTCTATGCCCCAATTTCAAGGTCACTAGATAAATAACTTGGTGAAAAATGACAGCAGCCACAAAGTTACCTCTTTTACTTCAACAATTAGAACAACAAATGCGCCAATGTTCGCTGTGGAGTGATGTTCCACCTTCAAACGAAGCTCTGGCCAGTGTTGAACCTTTCGCGATTGATTCGTTACAACCTGAAGAGTGGTTGCAGTGGATATTCATTGTTAAGATCAACGCAATGATGGATGCACAAATGAGCCTACCAAAGGGTTTCGCGATTCATCCTTATTTTGGTGAAGTATGGAAAAATGAGGCGGACAAGGCCGAACTGCTAGTGACGATTCAGAGCATTGATGAGGTATGCGCGTAATGTTAGAGATCATTTATCAAGATGAGTATTTTGTCGCAGTGAATAAGCCTGCGGGTATGCTAGTGCATCGCTCATGGTTGGATAAACACGAGACTCAATTTGTGATGCAAACACTGCGTGACCAAATTGGTCAGCACGTATTTCCTCTGCACCGTTTAGACCGCCCAACGTCTGGCGTATTAGTGTTTGCTCTGTCGAGTGAGGTTGCTTCTGAGGTGATGCCAATGTTCGCTAACCATGAGATGCAAAAGACTTATCATGCAATTGTTCGTGGTTGGATAGAAGAGGGCGATACGCTCGATTACGCACTGAAGGTTGAATTGGATAAGATCGCAGATAAGTTCGCGAAAGAAGACAAAGAAGCGCAAGAAGCAGTGACAGTTTATGAACCGCTAGCAAAAGTCGAAGTGCCATATTCAACAGGGCGTTTTCCGACTAGCCGTTATTGCTTGGTTGAGATGATGCCAAAGACAGGTCGTAAACATCAGCTGCGTCGTCACATGGCTCACCTAAGACACCCAATTATTGGCGATACCTCACATGGTGACGGTAAACACAATCGACTGTTTCGTGATGATCTAGATTCGTACCGTTTGTTGCTGCATGCGTCTGAATTACGCTTCATTCATCCTTTCACTAAAGAAGAGTTGGTCATGAAGGCCAATCTCGATGAAACGTGGTTAAGGTTGTTTGAAACCTTTGAGTGGGACACCAATTTAATCAATGCTAAAGCGTGTTCGTCTAAGTAAAAGCACAGGCATCTAAGTAAGCATAGAAAGTAAAGTAAAACAAAGGGCTGATAGTGATATCAGCCCTTTTTAATGTCTGTGTGATCTGAGCGTAACAATTAATCGTGGTTGTTAATTGTCTGTTCTCGCGATTATTTCAGCTTTTCTAGATCGGCTTCGATTTCAGAGATCTTACTCGATACCACTTTCTCTAGGTGGCGCAAGTCAGTAAGGATCTTCTGCTTCACATCCATCTCAGTGGTTGGTGTCGGTTTGGTGATCTTGTTCAGCTCATCAATCACAAGAGTGAGGTTGCGGTTTATCTCTGTCACTTCTTTGTATTGATTGTTGCCACCGCTAACAAGCACATTTTTTACTTGTCGTGGGTACTTAAACTTAACGCTTTTCGCGAACAGTTCGCCTTTCTGCTTACGAAAGTAAATCTTCAGAATATCTTTGTGCGCTTCTTGGCGAAGGGAGTAACGTTCAATCTGTTTAGGTTCGTGGATACCTAAGCCAGTGAGGTTTGGATACATAAGCGACCTCTAGTTTATGAATGTAATACTTTTATGTAATTGACTTAATCAATGTAGCAGCCTAAAGACGAGCTAGATAGTTGATATCTGAGAATTGATTGTAAGTTGTGGGCAAGATCGCTCTCTATCTTTACCCACATTTATTCGATGGTTAGATTCTCTTTTTAAGGCGTGAGTTCAGAAACATGTTCCGTTAACCGTTCCCTTAGCGCTTGCTCTTGTTCTTCAGAAAGCCTTCCTCCCGCTTCACTGGTCAGAATGAACAAATCTTCTGCTCGTTCTCCAATCGTGGTGATTTTTGCACCGTGCAAATTGATGTCTAATTCCGCAAAAGTCGCACCCACTTGAGCCAATAATCCAGGTGTGTCTAAAGCTCTTAGTTCCATCAAGGTGTGCTTTTTACTCTTGGTCGGCAAGAACTCAACCCGAGTCTTCACCTTGAAATGCTGCAAGTTGCGTGGTGTACGACGTGTCTTGATCTTCGTCGGACGACCATCTGCCAGAACATGAGTCAGATGCTTAGCGACGGCTTTGTGTCTTGATTCATCAATCGCTTCACCATGTTGATCGAGTACGACGAAGGTATCCAAAACATGACCATCTTTGCTGACCATTACTTGTGCGTCGTGCACGTTAAAGTTACGTCTATCGAGTTCAGCAACCACGGTAGCAAAAAGAGCTGCTTGATCTTTACAGTAAACAAACACTTCCGTCCCACCACGCGTCGCTTTCTTACTTATTAGTACTAGTGGTTGGCTTGGGTCTTTTAGGCGAAGTAAGTGCTCACAGTGCCATGCTATTTGGTTGTGTGTATGACGTAAGAAGTAATCGGCTTTGAAACGTTGCCACAACACTTCAATTTCACGAGCGGTGAAGCCCTCTTTACGTAGTAGAGCTGACGCCATTTGTTGATTGTGGCGAATACGGTCTCTGACATCGACCGGGTTCTCTAAACCACGGCGCAGTGCACGCTGAGTTGAATGAAATAATTCTGCTAACAGAGTGCGTTTCCAGCTGTTCCATAGATCTGGGTTGGTTGCACAAATGTCGGCGACGGTTAGGCACACCAATAGCTCTAATGATTCT
Organism: Vibrio sp. Isolate34; assembly: GCF_022397915.1. Lineage (GTDB taxonomy): Bacteria > Pseudomonadota > Gammaproteobacteria > Enterobacterales > Vibrionaceae > Vibrio. Next base: position 193,324 of record NZ_JAKEUO010000002.1, read on the forward strand.
TCATCGCGCACTTTTTTAGCGAACTCAGAAATCACGTCAGGATCTTGGATATCACGACGCTGAGCGGTCACTGACATCAACAGATGGTTTTGTACTAACCAAGCTACTAGTTTGGCTTCTGGTTTCGACAATCCATGTTCAATGCAGAAAGAGTATGCCTCGATCGCGCCGATTTCTGAGTGGTCTCCACCACGGCCCTTACCGATGTCGTGGAAGATAGCCGCAAGAATTAGCAACTCTTTCTTCTGCACGCGAGGATACACTTCGCAGCAGATAGGATGCTTGTCATGGTTCTCAATTTGATTGAAACGATTGATGTGCTTGAGCAGGCGAATACTGTGTTCATCCACGGTGTAAGCATGGAACAAATCAAATTGCATTTGACCAACAATTTGGCTCCACTGTGGTAAGTAAGCGGACAGCACGCCCAGTTTATGCATCAAACTAAAAGCTTTGTGCAGGGCGTTCGGGTGACGAACCAAGGCCATGAACTTCTCTCGAGCCTCAGGAATCGTATGCAGGAATCGGTTCAATCGACGACGTGCCGTGCGCAGTTGTCGCAATGTTGGTGGACTGACCCCCTCGATGGACGAGTCGTTTGCGATATGGATAAACATATTGAGAATAGTTTCTGGTCTCGCTTGGAATAGAGCTGGCTTGCGTGCTTCGATCAGTGAGCCACGGCGCTGGAAGTCATTGTCGAGAATTTCGGCGTCGTGCGTTTGACCACCGTTAATGATCGCTTGATCGAACAACTTAAGCAGCATCTTGTTGAGTTCAGCGACACGACGAAGCGTGCGGTAGAACTCTTTCATCATCATCTCAACGCCACGGTTGCCTTCGCCTGTATAACCTAAATGTTCAGCGACTTGGGCTTGATGAGCAAACGTCAGGCGGTTGTCGTAGCGACGCAATTCAATATGCAGCGCAAAACGAACGCGCCATAAGAAATCTTGGCACTCAACTAACTCACGATATTCCGCATCAGTCAGAAAGCCGTACTTACTCATTTCCAGCAAAGATGTGGCACCGAAGTGTCGACGCGCAACCCAGCTCAGGGTATGGATGTCTCTGAGTCCACCCGGGGTCGATTTGATGTCGGGTTCAAGATTGTAAGTGGTGTCGTGGTAGCGAGCGTGACGCTCTCTTTGTTCTTGAATCTTAGCCTTATAGAAAGTCTCACTTGGCCAAAATGAATCAGAGTGAATCTTCAGCTTCAGTTCTTGGAAGGTGTCTTCACTGCCGCACAATAAGCGCGACTCTTGCAGGTTAGTTGCAACGGTTAAATCATCAATGCCGATATCAAGACACTCAGCAATGGTTCGTACCGCGTGGCCGACTTCGAGTCTTAAATCCCAGAGTAGGGTGATGAACTGGCTGACTTTTTCGCCGAGTGCTGGTGGCAATGTTTTTTGCGAGACGATAAGGATATCAATGTCAGACAAGGGGTGGAGCTCACCACGGCCATAACCGCCCACTGCGACGAGTGAGATATGAGGCAGTTTGTTGAATCCGAAATGCTCCCATAGTCGATTGAGTAGAAAGTCCATGTATTCGGAACGTAGCAACACTAAGTCGGTAACTGGATGATGATTCAGGAATTCATTTTTTTGATACTGCGTGAAGATCTCGAGCTGATTTTTTAATTCGCAGATTTCAATTTGTTCGTCATTGAACGTAAGAGGGCATTGATAAGGCATAGGGTCTGCTATCCGTGCAAGCAAATGAGAATAGTAAACAATTTAACAGAAGCTGATGGAAAATCGAAATTGAGTGGGTAAAAAAATATCCTCGACAAAGCGAGGATATTTTTAAAAGGCGGATGCGTTCAGTTCGGTGAACTAAGCGTTTTTCATGATACGTGGAATCGTATCATCGCTGCGCAGTGTTAGTACTTCACAACCTGTATCTGTTACAACCAGTGTGTGTTCCCACTGTGCCGAGTTTTTGCTGTCTGCGGTGTATACTGTCCAGCTATCTTGGTCATCAAGACGGCAGCCAAACTTACCAGCATTGATCATTGGCTCGATAGTGAAACACATGCCTGCTTTTAGCACAGTGCGGTCGTTGTTTTTGTAGTGAACCACTTGTGGATCTTCATGGAACTCAGAACCGATGCCGTGACCACAGTAATCTTTAACAATAGAGAACTTCGCACGTGGGTTGTTCTTGTTGTTGGTCTTGATGTACTTCTCGATAGCCGTACCGATTTGACCAAGTTGAACACCTGGCTTCACTTGGCGCATGCCTTCGTAAAGTGCTTCTTGAGCAACCATGCACAGACGTTTGTTAGCCGGTGATACTTCACCCACTAGGAACATCTTAGAGGTGTCACCGTGGTATCCTTGTGGACGAGTGCTTAGGTCTGCGTTTTCGTCATCAGGAATGATTACTGTGATATCAACGTTCAGGATGTCGCCATCTTTTAGTACCGCAGGTTTGAATTGACCAGTGCTGCCAGTCTCATCTTGTGATGCCGGAATACCGTGACACACGATGTGGTTGATAGACGTACAGATAGACTTAGGGAAACCGTGGTAATCAAGTGGTGCTGAGTATGCGCCTCTTTCTAGAGCGTACTCATGACAGATTTGGTTTAACTCTTCTGTCGTCGTACCTTCTTGGATGTGAGGTTCGATCATCTCTAGAATTTCAGCAGCCAGTTTGCCGGCTACGCGCATTTTTTCAATTTCTTCAGCAGTTTTAATTTTTACAGCCATTGCATATCTCTTAATTTGGTAGCACCTAAGTGTGCATATTGGGGCTATTCTATCAGTGCAGCAATTTAGCGCAACATTCCCATATCCGTACAATGCTGGTGGATACTACTCAACTTGAGTGAATAATGTTTGGTTTGTTGATACCGAAGCGATTGGAAAGGGACACTATTTATAGAGGAAATTCGCCTTTAGAGATCAGTATAGCAGTCGCCATTTTTAGATTTTTTTCTAGCCATAGATAGACAAAATATGGTATAAAGCGCGCCGGACATCAGGACTGTTTTCTCCAATTGGCGAAACTGACTTTGTGTCTACTAACTTATATCTTTAAATCACACACATTCCGACACATGTTCCGGGGTGCCTCAACAACACGAATAACGGCTGAAAAGTGGTTAGTTGTTAGGGGTCGGATTCATGGGGGATGTGGAGGCCTAACCCCATAGAGGATTTTAAAATGGCAACTGTATCAATGCGCGATATGCTTAAAGCTGGTGTTCACTTCGGTCACCAAACTCGTTACTGGAACCCAAAAATGAAGCCATTCATCTTTGGTGCTCGTAACAAAGTACATATCATCAACCTAGAAAAAACTGTACCAATGTTCAACGACGCTCTAGCTGAAATCGCTAAAGTTGGCGAGAAGAAAGGTAAAGTTCTTTTTGTTGGTACTAAGCGCGCTGCATCTGAAGCTGTTAAAGAAGCTGCTATCAACAGCAACCAGTTCTACGTTAACAACCGCTGGTTAGGCGGTATGCTAACGAACTACAAAACTGTTCGTCAGTCTATCAAGCGTTTGAAAGAACTTGAAGCGCAAGCTCAAGACGGTACTTTCGACAAGCTTACTAAGAAAGAAGCTCTAATGCGTACTCGCGAAATGGAGAAGCTAGAGAAATCTCTTGGTGGTATCAAGAACATGGGCGGCCTACCAGACGCTCTATTCGTAATCGACGCTGATCACGAACACATCGCAGTTAAAGAAGCAAACAACCTAGGTATCCCAGTTTACGCTGTAGTTGATACTAACTCTAACCCAGACGGCGTTGACTTCGTTATCCCAGGTAACGACGATGCAATCCGTGCAGTACAGCTTTACCTAAACGCTGCTGCAGACGCGGTTAAAGAAGGTCGTAACAAAGATGTTGCTGCTGTAGCTGCTGAAAAAGATGGTTTTGTAGAAGCTGAATAATAGCGGCTCTGAATCACGCTTGGCTTAGCTAATTTAGATTTTGAAATCTTTATTAAATGTAAGCTAAGTTATAGTTAGATCGGGGGCCTCATTTTGGCCCCTGATTTTTACCTTATTTTCGAATCAACCGAGGAATAGAGAATGGCAACTGTAACTGCTGCTCTAGTTAAAGAACTTCGCGAGCGCACTGGCGCTGGCATGATGGAATGTAAGAAAGCGCTTGTAGAAGCAAACGCTGACATCGAACTAGCAATTGAAAACATGCGTAAATCTGGCGCAGCGAAAGCAGCTAAGAAAGCTGGTAACGTTGCTGCTGAAGGCGCAATCATCATCAAAGAAGAGAACGGCGTAGCTGCTCTTCTTGAAGTTAACTGTCAAACTGACTTCGTAGCAAAAGATGCTAACTTCACTGCATTCGCAGAAGAAGTTGCAGCGGCAGCAGTAGCTTCTCAAGCAACTGTTGAAGAGCTACAAGCACAGTTCGAAGAAACTCGCGTTGCTCTAGTTGCAAAAATCGGCGAAAACATCAACATCCGTCGCGTACAATACGTTTCAGGTGTTGCACTAGCTTCTTACCGTCACGGCGAGAAAATCGGTGTTGTTGTTGCTGGTGAAGGCGAAGCTGAAACTCTTAAGCACGTTGCAATGCACGTTGCTGCATCACGTCCTGAGTTCCTAAACCCAGAAGACGTACCTGCAGACGTAGTTGCTAAAGAGAAAGCAGTTCAAGTTGAAATCGCTATGAACGAAGGCAAACCAGCTGAAATCGCAGAGAAAATGGTTGTTGGCCGTATGAAGAAATTCACGGGCGAAATCTCTCTAACTGGTCAAGCTTTCATCATGGAGCCTAAGCAAACTGTTGGCGCTATCCTTAAAGAGAAAGGCGCTTCAGTATCTAACTTCGTACGTCTAGAAGTTGGTGAAGGCATCGAGAAAGCTGCTGAAATGAGCTTCGCTGACGAAGTTGCAGCGGTACAAAAAGGTTAATCCTTAGCGTATTGTTTGAAAAAAGACCGTGGCCATTGCTGCGGTCTTTTTATGAATAGTGAATTATTTTTTGCTCGTAACGTTAGCTGTTATGAATGCGAACTGACATGTTCAGTTTTTATCCATGACTGTTAATCATCAACTCTTTGGAAGGTAAACTCCATGACTACGAACCCTAAACCAGCGTATCAACGTATTCTGTTAAAACTTAGCGGTGAAGCACTACAAGGCGAAGAAGGTTTTGGTATTGACCCGACGATCCTTGATCGTATGGCTCAAGAAGTAAAAGAATTGGTTGAACTAGGTGTTCAAGTAGGTGTTGTTATCGGTGGCGGTAACCTTTTCCGTGGTGCAGGTCTTGCAGAAGCTGGCATGAACCGCGTTGTTGGTGACCACATGGGTATGCTTGCAACGGTAATGAACGGCCTTGCAATGCGTGACGCTCTACACCGTGCTTACGTAAACGCACGTGTAATGTCAGCAATCCCTCTTAAAGGTGTGTGTGACGACTACAACTGGGCAGATGCAATCAGCCAACTACGTCAAGGTCGCGTTGTGATCTTCTCTGCTGGTACTGGTAACCCATTCTTCACTACGGATTCTGCTGCATGTCTACGTGGTATCGAAATCGAAGCTGACGTAGTTCTAAAAGCGACAAAGGTAGATGGTGTATTTACTTCTGACCCTGTAGCAAACCCAGACGCAGAGCTGTATGATACGTTGTCTTACAACACGGTTCTTGATAAAGAACTTAAAGTAATGGACTTGGCTGCATTTACGCTAGCACGTGATCACAAAATGCCAATCCGCGTATTTAACATGAATAAGCCAGGCGCACTACGTCGCGTGGTTATGGGTGAAACTGAAGGTACATTAATCAGCGACGCTGACTAATTTTTCGGGCTTACTGAAGGTTATATTTCGGTAAGCTTATCCTTATCACTCCAAATAAAAAGCTTTCTTGAAGAAAGAACATAATCAAGGTGAAATTGTGATTAACGAAATCAAAAAAGACGCTCAAGAGCGCATGGTAAAAAGTGTTGATGCACTAAAAAACAGCCTGCAAAAGATTCGTACAGGTCGTGCACACCCAAGCCTACTTTCTGGTCTGACTGTTGAGTACTACGGTGCTCCAACGCCTTTGACTCAAGTAGCTAACGTTATCGCTGAAGATGCACGTACATTAGCTATCACAGTGTTTGATAAAACACTGACTCCTCTAGTAGAAAAAGCAATCCTAACATCTGACCTAGGCCTAAACCCTATGTCTGCTGGTACGGTTATCCGTGTTCCACTTCCACCGCTAACGGAAGAGCGTCGTAAAGACCTAGTTAAAATCGTTCGTGGCGAAGCGGAAGGTGGTCGTGTTGCTATCCGTAACATCCGCCGTGACGCAAATGGCGATCTAAAAGCGCTTCTTAAAGATAAAGAAATCTCTGAAGACGAAGATCGTAAAGCACAAGACGAAATTCAAAAGCTAACTGACGCTGCGGTTAAGAACGTAGACGAAGTTCTAGCAACTAAAGAAAAAGAGTTGATGGAAGTTTAATTTTCCCTATTCTTTTCTTTCCGGAAAAACGCTGTACTCACGGTGCAGCGTTTTTTTATGCTACTCTGTTCGACTATTAGAATTTGATTCACTCTTTTATGCATAATTCTCAAGCGTTCACAGACTCTCTTCCTAAACACATTGCTATCATTATGGATGGTAATGGTCGCTGGGCAAAAGCTCAGGGCAAGCCTCGCGTCTTTGGTCATAAAAACGGTGTTCAAGCCGTTCGTAAAACCATCTCTTCTGCAGCCAGACTTGGCATCAAAGCAGTCACTCTTTTTGCATTTAGTAGCGAAAACTGGCGCCGTCCTGAAGAAGAAGTCGGTATCTTGATGGAACTGTTTATTTCAGTGCTATCGAGTGAAGTAAAAAAGCTTCATAAAAATAATCTACAACTTCGTGTTATTGGTGATAAAAGTCGTTTCAATGATCGACTACAAAAGAAGATAGAAGAAGCGGAAGCTTTGACTAGCACCAATACCGGTATGGTTATTAATATTGCAGCTAACTACGGCGGTAAGTGGGATATCCAGCAAGCAATGATCTCTATTGCTCAACAGGTAAAGTCTGGCGATATTAATGTAGATGACATTGATGAAGCTATGATTACACAGCACCTGACGATGGCAGATATTCCTGAAGTTGATCTACTTATCCGCACCAGTGGCGAATGCCGCATTAGTAATTTTATGCTTTGGCAGTTGGCTTACGCCGAAATGTATTTCACTGAACAATTCTGGCCAGACTTTAATGAAGACAGCTTAGTAGAAGCTGTGACTTGGTTTGTTAACCGTGAGCGTCGTTTTGGATGCACCGGTGAGCAAATTAAAGCTCTGATGGACAGTTAATAAGGATTTTTTGGTTTGAAACAACGAATTATTACGGCGTTGATTTTGGCTCCCCTAGTTATTCTAGGAATTTTCGAGTTATCACTTCCCACGTTTATTCTTTCATTAGCGGTTATTTCGCTATTGGGATACTGGGAGTGGACTCAATTTGTTGAAAGCAAATCGCGTTATCTAGCGTTGATTCCTACGGTTGTGGTAAGTGCTGTAAGTTTTGCTTTTATCCCTTTTGATGCATTTAGTCTCAATAATTTATCGAGTGCTCACTACGCCATTCTAACGATTGGTTCGATTTGGTGGGTAATCGCGAGTGGCATGGCTGTGACTTATCCTAAGTCTATGCCAGCATGGAAAGATTCCTCTCTTCTTCGTCACGCCTTTGGTGTGCTGACTCTGCTACCATTCTTCTGGAGTGTGGTTATCCTGCGTGCTAATGGTATTGATGTAGACCCGTACCACGGCGCGAAATTGGTGATGTTTGTTTGCTTACTCGTGTGGGCTGCAGACAGCGGTGCTTATTTTGCAGGAAAGAGCTTTGGTAAGCGTAAAATGGCGCCAGCAGTAAGCCCTAACAAGACCATTGAAGGTCTGATTGGTGGCATTATTACTGCTGTGATCGTGGCTTGGATCTTCGCTGATTTATTTGATATCCAATTCACAAGCCCGCTTCACATGATTGTTATTACCCTTGTGACCGTCGTTATCTCTGTTCTTGGTGACCTTGTTGAAAGCATGTTTAAGCGTGTTTCTGGGGTCAAAGACAGCAGTAATCTGATTCCTGGTCATGGTGGTATACTTGATAGAATAGATAGCTTAACGGCTGCATTCCCTGTCTTTGCTCTGCTTTATTTAGCATTCTAATTAAAAGGGCAGTGATTCTGCCCTTTATTACATTTCTACGGTCATATGTGATGCGAAATCTAACTATCCTTGGCGCTACCGGCTCAATTGGTGCAAGTACCCTAAAAGTCGTTGAGCAAAACCCAGATCTCTATTCGGTTGTAGCACTGGCTGCCGGCTCGAATGCTGAAAAGATGCTGGCGTTAGTTGAAAAGTGGCAACCAAGCTATGTTGCTATGGCTTGCCCTGATGCAGCATCTCAGCTGACTGACATGTTGTCTGCGGATTACCCAAGCATTAAAGTCCTTTCAGGCACTGAAGGCATGTGTCAGGTTGCTTCTTTAGAAGACGTGGATACAGTAATGGCTGCGATTGTCGGTGCAGCAGGTCTGCTTCCTACGATGTCTGCGGTTAAAGCGGGCAAGCGTATCTTGCTTGCAAACAAAGAAGCTTTGGTGATGTCTGGGCAGTTGTTTATCGACGCCGTGGAAAAATACGGTGCAGAGCTGCTTCCTGTCGATAGCGAGCATAATGCTATTTTCCAATGCCTTCCGCAGAATGTACAAACTAACCTAGGCCGCTGTAACCTTGAAGAAAACGGCATTAACCATATTCTTCTGACGGGTTCTGGTGGTCCTTTCCGTTATACCGATGTGGCTGAACTCGAATCAGTGACTCCTGAACGCGCAATTGCACACCCTAACTGGTCTATGGGTCCTAAGATCTCTGTCGATTCTGCGACTATGATGAATAAAGGGCTAGAGTACATTGAAGCGAAATGGCTATTTAATGCTTCTCAGGAACAGCTAAAGGTCATCATCCACCCTCAATCTGTGATTCATTCTATGGTCCAGTACAAGGATGGCTCTGTGCTTGCTCAAATGGGCGAACCAGATATGGCAACGCCAATTGCTTTGACGATGTCTTACCCTAATCGCACCGAAGCGGGGGTTAAGCCTTTAGATTTTACGAAAGTGGGCGAGCTTACCTTCTTAGAACCAGATTTCAGTCGTTACCCGTGTTTGAGATTAGCGATTGAAGCGTGCTACTTAGGTCAACATGCGACAACAGCCATTAATGCAGCAAACGAGATTGCGGTCGGTGCTTTCTTGAACAATCAAGTGAAGTTTACCGATATTGCTGTCATTAACGAACACGTTATGAGCAAAGTATGTGAACAACATAACTCTGAGGGCTTAGATAGCTTGGAAAGCCTTCTCGAGCTCGATAATATGTCTCGTCAAATAGCCATTCAATTTATTAAAGAGCAGCTAGCATGAGTGGAATTTTGTGGAACTTCGCATCTTTTATCGTAGCGCTTGGCATTCTGGTCGCTGTTCATGAGTTTGGACACTTCTGGGTCGCTCGTCGTTGTGGTGTGAAAGTTGAAAAATTCTCGATTGGTTTTGGTAAATCAATCTGGAGTAAAGTGGGTCGTGATGGTACTGAATACAGCTTGTCAGTGATTCCACTGGGCGGCTACGTTAAGATGCTCGATGGCCGTGTTGACGATCTTTCTGAAGATGAACAGCAATACGCTTTCGACAAGAAGCCGTTGTGGAAACGAACGGCGATTGTGGGTGCAGGTCCGGCATTCAACTTTATCTTTGCAGTGTTCGCGTATTGGCTAGTATTTTTGATTGGCGTACCTGCGGTTAAGCCCGTGATTGGTGAAGTCACTCCGCAATCTATTGCTGCACAAGCCGGAATTGAAACAGGAATGGAACTTAAATCTATTTCAGGAATCAAAACCGCAGATTGGGAATCAGTCAATATGGGTTTGATATCACACATTGGTGATCAATCCATGACAGTGACGGTTGCTTCTCAAGACGACATCGGTTTTGAGCAACAAATGACATTGGATATTTCAGACTGGTCGTTCAACCCAGAAACTGAGTCTGCAATGACAACGCTGGGCTTTAGACCGTATTCTCCAGAGATATCGACCGTACTGGCTCAAATCATTGATGATGGCGCTGCATACGATGCAGGTCTTGAAGCTGGCGATAAAATTGTTGAGATTAACGGGCAACCTATTGAACAGTGGCAGTCGGTTGTTGAGTTAATTCGTGCAAATCCAATGACATCATTGGACTTGGTCGTATTGCGAAATGGTGCTGAGCAGTCATTGGTTATGACACCAAAAAGTCGAGAGCTTTCTGATGGTTCGACAATCGGCTATGCAGGTATTGCTCCGGAAGTCGCAGAATGGCCAGAAGATTATCGCTTTGAGTTACAATTTGGTGTAATTGAATCTGTAGGAAAAGCATTTGATAAAACAGGTCAAATCATTGGTTTGACACTGACAATGCTTAAGAAGCTCATCGTTGGTGATGTTGGCTTAAACAACTTGAGTGGCCCTATTTCAATCGCTAAAGGTGCAGGTACAACCGCCGATTATGGTCTGGTTTACTTCTTGGGCTTTTTGGCTCTGATTAGTGTTAACTTAGGCATTATTAATTTGGTTCCGCTGCCTATGCTTGATGGCGGACATTTGCTGTTTTTCGCTATTGAGGCCGTTACTCGTAAACCGGTACCTGAGAAAGTTCAGGAAATGGGATACCGAGTGGGAGGGGCAATCCTCTTCTCATTGATGGCTCTGGCAATATTTAACGATTTTACTCGTCTGTGAATGGTTTCTCACAGGCATTGGTAGTAGCAAGGAATAATTAGAATAAGTATGGCGATTAAGCAAATTCTGTTCGCAAGTCTATTGGCCACTAGTGTGGCTGCGAACGGAGCACAAAACTTTGTAGTTCAAGATATCAAGATCGAAGGTTTACAGCGTGTTGCACTTGGTGCAGCTCTACTGAAAATGCCAGTACGTATTGGCGATGAAGTGGATGAAAGCGATGTGTCTGAGATCATTCGTGCATTGTATGCTTCGGGCAACTTTGAGGACGTTAAAGTACTTCGTGATGAAGGTGTATTGATTGTTCAAGTTCAAGAACGACCGACCATCGCAAGCATCTCATTCTCTGGTAACAAAGCGATTAAAGAAGAACAGCTTCAGCAGAACCTAGATGCGTCTGGTGTTCGTGAAGGTGAAGCTCTTGACCGCACAACCCTGAGTAACATTGAGAAAGGTCTTGAAGACTTTTACTACAGTGTTGGTAAATACAACGCGACAGTAAAAGCGGTTGTGACGCCTTTGCCGCGTAACCGTTCTGACCTTAAGTTTGTGTTTACTGAAGGCGTATCCGCTAAGATTCAGCAAATCAACTTTATCGGTAACGAAGTCTTCTCTGATGCTGACCTGCTTAGCCGTTTTAACCTCAACGTAGACGTTGCGTGGTGGAACTTCCTTGCGGATGAAAAATACCAGAAGCAAGTTTTAGCGGGTGATATTGAAGCACTGAAATCGTACTACCTTGACCGTGGTTACCTTAAGTTTAAGGTGGACTCAACTCAGGTTGCGATCTCTCCAGATAAGAAAGGTGTTTATATCACGCTGGGCCTAGATGAAGGCGAAGCTTACACTGTTAAAGATGTGTCGTTCCGTGGTGAGCTGATTGGTCGTGAGGCTGATTTTGATGCTCTAGTGCCATTTGAAGATGGTGATACGTACAACGGCTCTTCTGTGACTTCACTTGAAGAAGGCGTAAAACGTATTCTTGGTGAGTCTGGCTATGCTTACCCACAAGTTCGTACTATTCCAGAATTCAACGACGAGACGAAAGAAGTTTCGCTCGTTATCAATGTAGAAGCGGGCAGCCGTATCTACGTTCGTGATATTCGTTTCACAGGTAACAACTCGACAAAAGATGAAGTGTTACGTCGTGAAATGCGTCAAATGGAAGGCAGCTGGCTTAACTCTAAATCCATTGATACGGGTAAGAGCCGTCTTAACCGTTTAGGTTTCTTCGAGACTGTGGACGTACAAACGGTACGTGTTCCTGGCAGTGAAGACCAAGTGGATCTGGTTTACAACGTTAAAGAAGCGAACTCGGGCAGCATTAACTTTGGTGTCGGCTACGGTACTGAATCGGGTGTGAGCTTCCAAGTTGGTCTACAACAAGACAACTTTGCAGGTTCTGGTAACCGTGTTGGTGTAAGTGCCATGATGAACGATTACCAAAAGAACGTGAGCTTAGACTACCGCGACCCATACTGGAACCTTGATGGTGTGAGTTTAGGCGGTAAGATCTTCTACAACGAATTTGAAGCATCTGAAGCGGGTATCGTCGACTATACCAACCAAAGTTATGGTACGAGCTTAACATGGGGTTTCCCTATGGATGAGCTGAACCGTATCGAGTTTGGTGTGGGTTACACACACAACAAGATCGGTAACGTACCGACTTATATCCAAGTTGAACAGTTCGCGAGAAGTATCGACCAATACGGTGACGAGCACATCTTAACCGATGACTTCGATATCAATATTTCATGGACGCGTAACAATTTGAACCGTGGTTTCTTCCCAACCGAGGGTAACCACCAACGTGCTTTCGCTAAAATGACGGTACCAGGCTCTGATGCTCAGTACTTCAAAATGCAGTACGATGTAAAACATTACATCCCGCTGACCAAAAAGCATGAGTTCACACTATTGATGCGTGGCCGATTAGGCTATGGTAATGGTTATGGTCAAACGGATGGTAACGATAACTTGTTCCCATTCTACGAGAACTACTATGCGGGTGGTTTTACAACCCTACGTGGTTTTGGCTCTAACTCGGCAGGTCCGAAAGCCGTTTACGGAAGCAGCACGGGTAACAACCCAACCTACGATACCGCTACGGATGATTCAGTAGGTGGTAACGCGGTTGCTTTGGCAAGTTTAGAGTTAATCGTACCTACGCCGTTTGCTTCTGATGAAGCACGCAGCCAAATTCGTACCAGTGTCTTCTTCGATATGGCAAGTGTATGGGATACCGAGTTCGTAGACCGTGGCGCACCTAATAGTGGCGGCCAGTACTACTACGATTACTCTGATCCAACGAATTACCGTTCATCTTATGGTGCAGCCCTTCAATGGATGTCACCGATGGGCCCACTGGTTTTCTCTCTAGCGAAACCAATTAAAATTTACGAAGGTGATGATGAGGAATTCTTCACATTCACCATTGGTAGAACTTTCTAATATTTAAAGGACAATATTTTGAAAAATATGATTAAAGCAGCAGGTTTAGGCCTTGTAGTTCTTAGCTCTTCTTTCTTTGCAACAGCTGCTGAAGCTGCGCAAAAAGTGGGTTATGTAAACACTGCACAAGTATTCCAGGCTCTACCTCAGCGTGAAGTTGTTCTTCAAAAAATGCAGGAAGAGTTCAAAGACAAAGCAGCTGAGCTACAGAACATTCAAGCTGAAGCAAAAACGAAGATTGAAAAGCTTAAGCGTGATGGCGAGCTACTAGGTCCTGACGAAGTTGAGAAGCTACGTATCGAAGTAGGCCAACTAGACAGCAAGTACAAAATCAAAGCTCAAGCACTAGAAAAAGCAAGCCAACGTCGTGAAGCACAAGAGAAGCAGAAGCTATTCAAAGTGATTCAAGATGCTGTAACGAAAGTTGCAGAGAAAGAAGGCTACGACATGATCGTTGATATTCAAGCTCTGCAATACGGCAAGCCAGAATACAACATCTCCGAGAAAGTAATTAAAGCACTGAAATAAGTTTTATGAAGAATCTGACTTTAGCCGAATTGGCAACGATTACCGGGGGAGAGCTACACGGAGATGGTACTATTACCGTTTCAGCAGTCGCTCCTATGGATAAAGCGCAAGAAGGTAACATTACGTTCCTTTCTAACGTGAAGTACAGCAAGCACCTAGGTGACTGTAAAGCATCTGCTATTATGGTTAAAGAGAGTGAGCGTGAACTGTGTAAGACTAACGTGATTGTGGTTAATGACCCTTACGTTGCTTTTGCTAAGGTTGCTCAAGCGCTTGATACTACTCCAGCACCCGCTGCGGCTATTGCTGATTCAGCTTCGATTGCAAGTGATGCGACCATTGGACAAAACGTGTCTATTGGTGCAAACGCTGTGATTGAGTCTGGTGTTGTTCTTGGTGACGATGTGATCATCGGCGCGGGCTGCTTTATCGGTAAAAACGCAAAGATTGGTGCTGGCACTAAGCTTTGGGCTAACGTAAGTATCTACCATGAAGTAGTGATTGGTGATGCGTGTTTAATTCAATCAAGCACGGTGATCGGTTCTGATGGCTTCGGTTATGCGAACGAGAAGGGCGAGTGGATTAAGATCCCGCAAGTGGGTTCTGTTCGCATTGGTAACCGCGTAGAAATCGGAGCGTGTACAACCATTGACCGTGGTGCATTAGATGACACAATCATTGAAGATAACGTTATCTTAGATAACCAACTTCAAATTGCTCATAACGTTCACATCGGATATGGTTCTGCTCTTGCGGGTGGTACTATCATCGCAGGCAGCACGACGATAGGTAAGTACTGTATTATTGGTGGCGGCAGTGTGATTAATGGTCACATTGAAATCGTTGACGGCGTTACAATCACCGGTATGGGGATGGTAATGCGTAGCATCACTGAGAAAGGCATGTACTCTTCAGGTATTCCTTTACAGCCAAACAAAGATTGGCGTAAAACAGCAACGCGTGTTCATCGAATTGATGAAATGAACAAGCGTTTGAAAGCCGTTGAAAAACTTATCGAGAAGAGCGCGGAATCATAATTCCAGCATTTCTAATAAAAGGCTCGCGTACAGCGAGTCTTTTTCGTTTATAATCCTTCTAATTAAATAAAGAATATATATATAGGAATACGACTTTGACTACTGAACAGACAACGATGAACATTACTGAAATTCAGGAACTATTACCTCATCGCTACCCATTCTTAATGGTTGATCGTGTGACTAGCTTTGAAAAAGAAAAAACACTGACTGCGATTAAGAATGTCTCTGTTAACGAACCTCAGTTCACAGGCCACTTCCCACAACTTCCTGTATTCCCAGGCGTGTTGATCTTAGAAGCAATGGCACAAGCAACAGGCCTTCTAGCATTTAAATCTTTTGGTGCACCTTCTGGCAACGAGCTTTACTACTTTGCAAGTGTTGATAAAGCAAAATTCCGTAAGCCAGTAGTACCTGGTGACCAACTGGTTATCGAAGTTGAATTCTTAAAAGAGCGTCGTGGCATTGCATCGTTCAACGGTGTAGCGAAAGTTGACGGCGACGTTGTATGTTCAGCTGAACTTAAATGTGCTCGTAGAGAGTTTTAATATGATTCATGAAACAGCGAAAATTCACCCGGCAGCAGTAATCGAAGGTGATGTAACTATCGGTGCTAACGTGACGGTTGGGCCTTTCACTTACATTGCTGGTAATGTGACCATTGGCGACGACACAGAAATCATGTCGCATGTTGTGATCAAAGGTCACACTACCATTGGTAAAGAAAACCGCATTTTCCCACACGCTGTTATCGGTGAAGAAAACCAAGATAAGAAATACGGCGGTGAAGACACAACGGTCGTAATCGGCGATCGCAACGTAATTCGTGAAGCGGTTCAAATCCACCGTGGTACCGTTCAAGACAAAGCAACCACTGTAATTGGTGATGACAACTTACTTTGTGTTAATGCTCACGTAGCGCACGATGTTATTGTTGGTAACCATACTCACATTGGTAACAACGCTATTCTTGGCGGACACGTAACGGTTGGCGACTACGCTGGTGTTATGGCACTGTCTGCGATTCACCCATTCTGCTCAATCGGTGCTTATGCATACATTGGTGGTTGTTCTGCCGTTGTTCAAGATGTACTGCCGTATGTACTTGCACAAGGTAACCATGCAGCACCATTCGGCCTTAACCTTGTAGGTCTGAAACGTAACGGATTCGAGAAACCAGAGATTCGTGCACTGCAAAAAGCATACAAAGAGCTTTACCGCTCTGGCAAAACACTTGAAGAAGCGAAAGCGGCTTTAGTTGAAATGGCGAAAGAGTTTGCTTCGGTAACTCCTATGCTAGAGATGCTAGAAAACTCTGAGCGCGGTATTATTCGTTAATACTAGGTGTGATTGATATAAAAAAGATCGCTACTTTTAAGGCGATCTTTTTTGTTTTAGGCGAGAAGGGAATTGGAAAACTATGGCACAGCAAGAAGCACAAACCAATAACTCAGGCTTTGTTTCCAACGAGCCACTGCGGGTAGGCATTGTTGTCGGAGAACTCTCTGGCGATACCCTTGGCGAAGGTTTTATTAAAGCGATTAAAGCTCAATATCCGAATGCAGAATTTGTTGGTATTGGCGGGCCAAAAATGAAAGCGCTAGGCTGTGAATCTTTGTTTGAGATGGAAGAGCTTGCCGTCATGGGCTTAGTTGAAGTACTTGGTCGCTTGCCTCGTCTGCTCAAAGTAAAAGCAGAGCTAGTTAAGTATTTCACTCAGAACCCACCAGATGTGTTTGTGGGTATTGATGCTCCTGACTTTAACTTGAGATTAGAGCTAGATCTTAAGAACGCAGGTATAAAAACGGTTCATTACGTTAGCCCTTCTGTCTGGGCATGGCGTCCAAAACGTATTTTTAAGATCGACAAAGCAACCGACTTGGTACTGGCGTTCCTACCATTTGAAAAAGCGTTCTACGATAAATATAACGTTGCCTGTGAGTTTGTTGGCCACACGCTGGCAGACGCAATTCCTTTAGAACCAAGCAAACAAGATGCTCGTGAGCTGTTAGGCTTAGATCAAGACAAACAGTGGTTAGCCGTATTGCCGGGCAGTCGAGGTGGTGAGATGGGTTTGATCGCTCAACCATTTATCGAAACGTGCCAACGCATTAAGCAAAAATACCCTGACATCCATTTCGTTGTTGCGCTTGTGAATGAGCAGCGCAAAAAGCAGTTTACTGAAATCTGGCAAGCAACAGCGCCTGAGCTTGAATTCACGTTAGTTGAAGATACGGCAACCAACGTGATTACCGCGGCTGACTCTGTGCTTCTGGCTTCTGGTACCGTTGCGCTTGAATGCATGTTGCTTAAGCGTCCAATGGTTGTAGGCTACAAAGTGAATAAATTGACTGGCTACATTGTGAAGAAGCTGGCTATCACCGAATTTGTGTCACTGCCGAATATTCTGGCGGGGGAAGAGATCGTGAAAGAGCATATTCTTGAAGAGTGCGACCCGAACTTCTTGTTCCCATCTGTCGACAAAATGCTATCAGCCGACAACAGTGCATTGATCGAACGTTTTACCGAGATGCACCACTGGATTCGTAAAGATGCTGATAAGCAAGCCGCCAACGCGGTGCTGAAATTGATCGGCCGAGAGTTTGTTGAATCATAACGTGCTAGTTTCAAAGGCACGGGCTTACAAGTTACAAAGAGAATTGTCATGGCAGTAAAAGAGAAAAAAGAGCTTCCACCTTTCGAATACCCTCAAGGCTACCAGCTATTTGCTGGCGTCGATGAAGTAGGGCGTGGGCCATTGGTTGGCGATGTAGTGACCGCTGCAGTTATCCTAGACCCGAATAATCCCATTGAAGGCTTGAACGACTCAAAGAAACTGTCTGAGAAAAAGCGTCTTGCTCTGCTTCCTGAAATTAAAGAGAAAGCATTGGCGTGGTCGGTTGGTCGTTGTTCACCGCAAGAAATTGATGAACTCAATATTCTACAAGCGACTATGGTTGCGATGCAGCGCGCGATTGCTGGGTTAAGTGTTCAGCCTGATATGGCTTTGATTGATGGCAACCGTGTACCTGAATTACCAATGGCAGGCATCGCTGTAGTTAAAGGTGATTTGCGCGTCGCTGAAATTAGCGCCGCCTCTATTATCGCTAAAGTAGTTCGTGACCAAGAGATGGAGGAGCTTGATAAGCTTCATCCAGAATTTGGCTTTGCTAAACACAAAGGTTACCCGACTAAGACGCATTTCGAGGCAATTGAAAAGCACGGTGTTACCGAGCACTACCGTAAGAGCTTTAAGCCAGTAAAACGTATTTTAGGCATTGATTAAATGCTACACAGATAAGCGTTCATCTTCGAATAAATTTGCTTACTAGCGGTAGAAAAAAATAGAATACACTCAGTTGTAATCCTAGGCTTCGGTCTAGAACTCAGGAAAAATAATGTCAGATCCAAAATTTGTTCACCTACGCGTACACAGTGACTTTTCTATGGTGGATGGCCTGTCTAAGGTGCCACCACTAGTTAAAAAAGTCGCTGAAATGGGTATGCCAGCTCTAGCACTTACCGACTTCACTAACCTATGTGGTTTGGTGAAATTTTACGGTACTGCCCATGGGTGTGGGGTTAAACCAATTATTGGTGCTGATTTTCTGATGCAATCTCCAGAGTTTGGAGATGAGCTGACGAAACTGACGGTTTTAGCGTCTGATAACAAAGGTTATAACAACCTTACCTTACTGATTTCAAAAGCTTACTTACGTGGTCACATACAGCATCAACCTGTGATCGACAAAGAGTGGCTAATTGAAAATGCTGAAGGGTTGATCATCTTATCCGGCGCTAAAGAAGGTGAGATCGGTAAGGCATTGCTGAAAGGTAACCGTGATCTCGTCGCGAGCAGTGTCGAGTTTTACAAGGCTCACTTCCCCGATCGCTTTTATTTAGAGTTGATTCGTACAGGGCGTGCCGATGAAGAGTCTTATCTGCACTTTGCACTAGAACTTGCTGAGCAACAAGACTTACCGGTTGTAGCAACCAACGAAGTGGTGTTCTTAACTGAAGACTTGTTTGATGCCCATGAAATCCGCGTAGCGATCCATGATGGTTACACCATGGTCGATCCGCGTCGTCCAAAAAACTACAGCGCGCAACAGTATCTTCGTAGCGAAGAAGAGATGTGTGAACTGTTCTCCGATATCCCAGAAGCGCTTGAAAACAGCGTTGAGATTGCTAAGCGTTGTAACGTCACTGTTCGTCTTGGTGAGTACTTCCTCCCGAACTTCCCAACCGAAGGTTTAGCGATTGAAGACTTCTTGATTAAAAAATCAGAAGAAGGCCTTGAGCGTCGTTTAGCATTCCTTTTCCCTGATGAAAAAGAGCGAGCGGAGCGCCGCCCAGAATATGACGAGCGCCTAAAGGTTGAACTGGAAGTTGTTAACAATATGGGTTTCCCCGGCTACTTCTTGATCGTAATGGAGTTCATCCAGTGGTCTAAAGATAACGATGTGCCAGTAGGCCCTGGTCGTGGTTCGGGTGCAGGTTCATTGGTGGCGTACGCGTTGGATATCACCGATCTTGATCCACTTGAATACGATCTACTGTTCGAACGTTTCTTGAACCCAGAACGTGTCTCGATGCCCGATTTCGATATCGACTTCTGTATGGATAAGCGTGACCAAGTAATTGATCACGTTGCTGAAATGTATGGTCGTGATGCGGTATCTCAGATCATCACCTTTGGTACCATGGCAGCAAAAGCGGTAATTCGTGACGTAGGCCGTGTACTTGGCCACCCGTTTGGCTTCGTGGACCGTATTTCTAAGCTTGTACCGCCAGATCCGGGGATGACACTAGAGAAAGCCTTCCTTGCTGAACCTGCATTACCAGAGCTTTACGATGGCGATGAGGAAGTTCGTGAACTGATCGATAAGTGTCGCATCCTTGAAGGTTGTACGCGAAACGCCGGTAAACACGCAGGTGGCGTTGTGATCTCACCAACTACGATCACGGACTTCGCACCTATCTATGCCGATGCTGAAGGTAACTTCCCAGTAACGCAATTCGATAAGAATGACGTTGAAACCGCTGGCTTGGTTAAGTTCGACTTCTTGGGTCTACGTACTCTGACCATCATCGACTGGGCGTTGGGCCTAGTGAATCCACGTTTAAAGAAGGAAGGCAAAGAGCCGGTTCGTATTGAATCGATCCCTCTGGATGACCAAGCGTCGTTCAACCTACTACAAAACTCTGAAACTACTGCGGTATTCCAGCTGGAATCACGTGGTATGAAAGACCTGATCAAACGTCTTCAGCCTGACTGTTTTGAAGATATCATCGCATTGGTAGCCTTGTTCCGTCCGGGCCCACTGCAATCAGGCATGGTAGATAACTTTATCGACCGTAAGCACGGTCGAGAAGCGGTCTCTTACCCAGATGAAACATGGCAACATGAATCACTAAAAGACACGTTAGAGCCAACCTATGGCATCATCCTGTACCAAGAACAGGTAATGCAAATTGCACAGATCCTAGCGGGTTATACACTGGGTGGCGCGGATATGCTGCGTCGTGCGATGGGTAAGAAAAAGCCAGAAGAGATGGCAAAGCAGCGCAGTATTTTCAAAGAAGGTGCGGAAGCTAACGGCATTGATGGCGAACTGGCCATGAAAATCTTCGACTTGGTAGAGAAATTTGCGGGCTACGGCTTTAACAAATCTCACTCGGCTGCATACGCACTGGTTTCTTATCAAACGCTGTGGTTGAAAACGCATTACCCAGCCGAATTTATGGCCGCGGTAATGACCGCGGATATGGATAACACCGAGAAGGTTATTGGCCTTGTTGATGAATGTTTCCGTATGAAGCTCAAGCTGCTCCCACCTGATATCAACTCTGGCTTGTACCGCTTTAACGTGGATGAAGATGGCGCGATTGTTTATGGTATCGGCGCGATCAAAGGGGTAGGTGAAGGTCCTATTGAAGCGATCATCGAAGCGCGCAATAAGGGCGGTTACTTTAAAGACTTATTCGACTTCTGTGCACGCCTTGATCTGAAGAAGGTCAACAAACGTGTTATCGAAAAGTTGATTCTATCCGGTGCCTTAGATAGATTAGGTCCTCACCGTGCAGCGATGATGGCTTCATTACCGGATGCGGTTAAAGCGGCAAGCCAACATCACCACGCTGAGTCCTTTGGACAATCAGATATGTTTGGCGTATTGACCGATGCGCCTGAAGAGGTTGAACACAAGTATACTCAAGTCCCTAAGTGGCCTGAGAAGGTTTGGCTTGAAGGCGAACGTGAAACGCTTGGTTTGTATCTAACGGGCCACCCGGTTAACGCCTACATCAAAGAATTAGCGAAATACACCAGCTGTCGTTTGAAGGATGCCACGCCAACGCGTCGTGACCAGTCATTAACGATTGCAGGTTTAGTGATTGCGGCTAGGGTGATGACCACTAAACGCGGTACACGAATCGGTTTGATGACACTTGACGACCGATCTGGCCGAATGGAAGTGATGTTGTTCTCAGATGCGCTCGATCGCTACGCAGAATTGCTCGAAAAGGATAAAATTGTGGTCGTTTCTGGACAGGTCAGCTTTGATGACTTCAACGGTGGGCTTAAAATGTCCGCGCGCGAGGTCATGGACTTAGGAAGCGCCCGTGAAAAATATGCTCGTGGGGTATCGATATCTATCGATGAATCCCAAATTAATGGTCAATTTTTTGAACGATTTAGTCAAATCTTAGAACCTTATAGAGCCGGAACGGTCCCAGTCAATGTATACTACCAGCGTGCCGACGCTAGAGCGCGGTTAACATTGGGCACAGAATGGCGCGTGACGCCAAGTGATACATTACTAGACGAATTAAAACAGCTGCTTGGAAATAGCCAAGTAGAACTCGAATTTAACTAAAATTTAGCTTCGCAAGTGCGGAGCTGAATCAACAAGGATTCATAGATGAGCCTGAACTTTCTAGAATTTGAAAAGCCTATCGCTGAACTTGAAGCAAAAATCGAAGCGCTACGTGACGTTTCGCGTCACGGTGGTGACACAGCGGTAGATCTAGACAAAGAAATCGAACAACTAGAGAAAAAAAGCTTAGAGCTTAAACAGAAAATCTTTAGCGACTTAGGTGCATGGCAGGTTGCTCAACTTGCTCGCCACCCACAACGTCCTTACACAAAAGATTACCTGGAGCATGCATTCACAGAGTTTGAAGAGATGGCGGGCGATCGCGCTTACGCTGATGACAAAGCAATTGTGGGTGGTATGGCTCGTCTAAATGGCCGTCCTGTTATGGTTATTGGTCACCAGAAAGGTCGCGAGACTAAAGAAAAAGTACTTCGCAACTTTGGTATGCCAAAACCAGAAGGTTACCGTAAGGCACTTCGCCTAATGGAAACGGCTGAGCGTTTCAACATGCCTATCATTACTTTCATCGACACAGCGGGCGCATACCCAGGTGTTGGTGCTGAAGAGCGTGGTCAATCTGAAGCTATCGCGAAAAACCTTAAGGTTATGGCTGGTCTTTCTGTTCCTGTTATCTGTAACGTTGTTGGTGAAGGCGGTTCTGGTGGTGCACTAGCGATTGGTGTTGGTGACTACGTGAACATGCTTCAGTACTCTACGTACTCAGTAATCTCTCCAGAAGGTTGTGCTTCAATCCTATGGCGCGATTCAGATAAAGCCCCACAAGCTGCTGAAGCGATGGGCCTAATTGCTCCTCGTCTTAAAGAGCTTGAGCTTATTGACGAGATCATCCCTGAGCCGCTAGGTGGTGCACACCGTGATCCAGTGCAAACAGCTCAGAACATGAAAGACATGCTAGTGAAACAGCTAGAAGAGCTAGAGCAGTTTGATAACGAAACGCTTCTTGAGCGTCGTTACCAGCGTCTAATGAGCTACGGTTACTGCTGATAAGCTGCCTTATTCGAAGGCGGACTTTATGTAACAAGATGATGAAAGGGTTGGACTCAGTGCCAACCCTTTTTTATTATTTAAACATTACCTTTCAAACACCTTCTTGGTTCATTAAGCCTCATGACTCACTTAATCGAAACGTTTACCTCTGTATTTGACCAAAGCGCAATCAAGCCTCTGCGGCTGGTGGTTGCCTTTAGTGGTGGGGTTGATTCACGAGTGCTGTTGGAGTTAGCTGTTCAATACACCAAAGCTCATGGTATCGATTGTCAGGCAATCCATATTCATCACGGATTGAGTGAGAGTGCGGACCAATGGGCCGAGCAATGCCAAGCGTGGTGTGATGATTTGTCAGTGCCTTTGGCTGTGGAGCGTGTCTCACTGGATGTTCATAGCGGTGAAAGTATTGAAAAGCTTGCTCGAGATGCCAGATACCACGCCTTCAAACAGCATATTCGACACGGCGATGTACTTGTCACTGGTCAACACATCGACGACCAAGTAGAAACTTTCCTGTTAGCGTTAAAGCGAGGCAGTGGTCCGAAAGGCCTTTCCTCGATGGCTAAAGTCATGCCGTTTGCTGATGCTCATATTGTTCGCCCACTGCTATCGGTGACCCGAACCGAGATTGAAGCAGCCGCTCTCGACATGGGGTTAACGTGGGTAGAAGATGAAAGTAATCAGGACGTGCGTTTTGACCGAAACTTTATTCGTCATCAAGTGACTCCGGTGTTGACTGAGCGTTGGCCAAGCTTTCGTGAGTCGGTCAGTCGCAGTGCTCAGCTTTGTGCGGAGCAAGAGTTATTGCTCGATGAGTTGCTTGAATCTCACTTTCAGCAAGCTTTGGGAGATAGCCAGAGCTTAAACATTGAGGCGTTATCTCAACACTCAGACTTGTTACGAGCACGACTGCTAAGAATGTGGTTGAGTCATTGTAATCAAGCAATGCCGAGTCAAAAGCAGCTCAAGCTTATCTGGAATGAAGTGGCGTGTGCTCAGCGTGATGCTAACCCCAAGCTGATGTTAAACGGCGTTGAAGTTAGGCGTTTCAATCAAAAACTCTATTTGGTTCGAGAGACTAAAGATCTATCGGGCTGGCAAGGTGACGTTTCTGTTGGAGCAAGGTTGGTTCTGCCTGATGGTTTGGGACATGTCAGCTTGCAAGCGGAGGGATCTGAATCCGAAGCTGGTCGTCGGGTACAAACGTTCAGCTTACTAAACCAAAATGCGGTATTACGTGTTACCTTTAATCCCGAAGGATTATCGGCACACCCTGTTGGACGTGGACATAGTCGAAAGCTCAAAAAACTCTTTCAAGAGTACCAAGTACCCAGTTGGTTACGACGCAGAACGCCAATATTAATGGATGGCGATCGAGTGATCGCTGTTTTGGGTTTATTCGTAGATAAAAACTACGAAGGTCAAGATTGTGAAGCGCTTTGGAGCAAGTAGAAAAAGTTTGTGTCACAATTCGGCGTCACTTTAATAAAAATAATTAATGGAATATGCAATGAAGAAAATTACACTAGGATTAGTTCTTGGATTTGGACTATTGAGTGGTAACGCTCTGGCGGGTGATGTTGCTGCGGGTCAAGCTAAAGCAGCAATCTGTGCGGCATGTCATGGTGCAGACGGTATCGCAGTGATCCCTGGTTACCCAAACCTGAAAGGTCAAAACGAGCAATACATCGCTTCATCAATTAAGGCATATAAGAACGGCCAGCGCACCGGCGGTTTGGCCGCTGTAATGCAGGCTCAAGCTTCCATGCTGAGTGATGAAGATATTGCTAATCTAGCCGCTTACTACGCAAGCCTTAAGTAAAACCTTCTTAAAGCGCTGATTAAACAAGATGATAAATTTCGAGCCAGAGCTTTAAAGCTCTGGCTTTTTTCATTGAATGTTTACTATAGCTAACCGATAATGAGCCATTCGCACAGTTTAAGGGATGAACATGAAAAAGATTGAAGCCATTATCAAACCATTCAAACTTGATGATGTACGTGAAGCACTTGCAGAAGTGGGTATTACGGGGATGACAGTATCTGAAGTTAAAGGCTTTGGACGTCAGAAAGGTCATACTGAGCTATACCGCGGCGCAGAGTACATGGTCGACTTTTTACCTAAAGTGAAATTGGAAATTGTTGTAACCGACGAAGTGGCTGAACAATGTGTTGATACCATTATCGAGACGGCGCAAACAGGCAAAATTGGCGACGGTAAGATCTTCATTACTGAGGTTGAACGTGTGGTACGTATTCGTACTGGCGAAGAAGACGAAGACGCCGTATAAAAAAACTATTACCCTAAAAGGAGCGTTTATCGCTCCTTTTTCATTTCTGGTAGGGTGCTGTATGTTTAAGAAAACCATCATTGTTATCGCAGTCTTGATAACACTCGCTGTTGCTAGTTTTCATCTTATCTTCGTGATCCCGAACAAACCCAACCTGATCACCTCCGCTCAAAATACCAGCAATGATATCTACAGTTGCTACCAAAATTCTGAGCCCAAAGAGATTGATGTGTCAGATGGGTTAAGCCTCACCGTCTGGAACATCTACAAGCAGAACCGCAACAACTGGCAGATCGAACTGAATAAGTTCTCGGCGGGAAGTGATTTAGTCTTACTGCAAGAAGCGAGCATGACGGATGGGCTTCGCCAGTGGGTAACGAGTGGTCAATGGGGAAGCACTCGTGTGAATGCGTTTGAAGCTTTTGAACAAAGTGCTGGCGTGCTCAATCTAGCGACTCATTTACCGATAGAAGCGTGTGCTTATACCCACGAAGAGCCTTGGCTTCAACTGCCTAAATCGGCTCTTTGGTCTCGCTATCAGTTGAATAATGGTGAAGAGCTAGCGGTGATCAATATCCATGCGGTGAACTTTACATTTGGTACGGAAGATTACGAAGCTCAGCTCAAAAGCTTGACCGACAACCTGCAAAAATACCGCGGTGCCGTCATCTTTGCGGGAGACTTTAACAGCTGGAGCGAAGCGCGCTTTACAGTATTGAAAGATGCGTTAGAAAAGGTCGGTTTAACAGAGGTGGCGTTTGAGCCAGATAACCGAACTCAATTTATGACGGGTTTGGTGCTCGACCATGTATTCTATCGAGGTCTAGAGGTAGAAAAAGCAAAAGCGCCCATGACGGACGCTTCTGATCATAATCCAATGTTAGTAACCTTTAAGGCGAAGTAGCTTATTCAGTCACTCGGTAGGTTTACGTAGGGTTACTAACTTTTTCTATTTTCTGGGTTATTTACGACACTAAAATGTAGATCGCCCAGATTAGGTAGTAACCAACCCACGGCAAGCCAGAAATAACCAGTGCTTGCCCGCGTTCAAACTCAGTCCAAGTTAGTACGGCTGCGTAGCCCAATACGATGTACCAAGGTAATAGCAGTGGTAATGAGCTTGCAAACTGAGACCAGTCGCTGGTTAGAGGCAACTTGATTAAGCCGTTTAAGCTGTTCAGGTCAGCGGCGTAGTTCATCACATGGCCGTGCTTGAGGATTAGGCTTGCGTAGCTCGCTACATCACCTAACACAGCAGGGAATATCACAACCGATGCCGCCGCGAACCAGCGCCAAAAGCTATGCTGATGTTGGCTTGGCTTCGTTGCGAGATTAAACCAGAATGCCAATAGAACGATGGTTAACGTTCGGCCAAATACATCGTTGATGATCTCACTTGCGAGTAGGGTATTGCTGTCAAGTAACGCCAATTGGTCAGGGTTAGTTTGAGCCAGTTGTTTTGATAACTCTGCGCTTAACCAAGCAAAATCTACATTCGAAAAATAAGCACCCCAAAATAAAAATGGGCTGAGTATTAATACGACGTAGGGTTGCCATCCCCAAGCGCTTCTTTGATAAAGCGCTAAGAAACAAGCTGTTGGTGATCGGAATATATCCAACAGCATGACGAGTGGGTTACTTGACGGGTTCATACACTTACCTTAGTTACATCAACATACAGCTTCAGTTTTTGTCCTGGCTGTAGGTATTTCTTGTTCTGCAAAGTGTTCCATTTTACAACATCTGCACTTTTTACTTTGAACTTTGATGCAATACCGCTGACTGTGTCACCTGATCTTACGTTATAGAAGATCGTACGGATGATGGCGCCGTCTGAACTATTCTTCCAAATGACCAGTTCTTGACCAACTCTAAGAGTGTCGCGTGGTCCCATACCGTTCCACTTAGCCAGTGATTGGTGAGATACCTTATTTGCGCGTGCAATCGTCCATAGGCTGTCACCACTTTTTACTGTATGGCTGAGCTTATATTGACCACGACTCTTCGACTGTGTGCTTGCTAGGCGGTTTGAAGCGCTTAGTGCGTATGTCTTGTCGTCTTTGGTTGAGGTTGGGATAAGCAGGTGCTGGCCAATACGAATATTGTTGTTGCTCAACCCGTTTGCAGAGCGGATCACTTTGCTGGTGGTGTTGTATTTGCTTGCCAGTACGCTAATGCTGTCACCCGACTGAACTTGGTAACGTACCAACTTCATGCCTTTGCCTTTATTGGCTGCGACTTCTTTGTTGAATTTTTCAACTGAGCTGATAGGAAGCAGTAATTGTTGGTGCTTCTCAGGCGATGTCGCCCACTGGTTATAAGCTGGGTTGTAGCCTTGCAGTTCTTTTACTGGAATGCCCGCATAGTTTGCAGCAATCGCTAAATCAAGTTGCTCTTCAGGGTTAATTAGAGTCAGTACCGGCTTATTTGGGATCGCTGGGATATCAATACCGTACTTTTCTTGGTTAGCGATCACGTCTGCTAGTGCCAGTAGTTTAGGTACGTAGCTGCTGGTCTCTTTTGGCAAATCGAGAGAGAAGAAGTCGATTGGCTTACCAAGCTTCTTGTTCTTACGGATAGCACTGTTTACACGACCACCGCCACTGTTGTATGCAGCGATTGCGTGTTGCCAGTTACCATCAAAACGTTTGTTGAGGTCGGTTAGGAAGTCTAGCGCCGCATCAGTAGAAGCAGCAACATCGCGGCGACCGTCATACCAAAAGTTTTGTTCAAGCCCGTAATCTTTGCCTGTCCCTGAAATGAATTGCCATAGACCTGCTGCACTGCCATGTGAGTAGGCAAATGCATCGAAAGAGCTTTCTACAACCGGCAATAGTGCCAGCTCTAAAGGCATATCTCTTTCTTCAATCTTAGTGGTGATCAAATAAAGGAAAGGTTCAGCACGCTTTGATACGGTTTTTAGGTGGCTCGGGTGATTGAGATACCAAGTTCGGTAGTAGTCGACCTTCTTTTGGTCTGGTACTTCCATTTCAAGTTGCATCGCAATGCGTTTCCAAACATCTTCTTGTGTTTGTGGAGTAACGATTGGTGCTTCAACTTTTGGTTCTTCTTTGGTCGTTTCTGATGAAGCGTTCGCTTGAGAAACTTCTTTAGTAAGAGATGTGTTGGTTTGCTCGGAAGCTTGGTCTGGATTCTCTGACTGAGTTAATTGGCAACCAGAAAGTAGTAATACCAAAGCCCAGCTGTACTTAACTCGCATGTTACAGCCTTTTTAATAAACGGCCGATGATAATACTTGTCACCCCCTATGAGTGACAAGTCTGTATTTGTTAAAATTCGTTCTTCCACGCACGTAAAGCGGTGAATACTGATAGAGGATCGGTCTGTTCGGTACGATTAGATACTGATTTGACTACACTTGGTTCGGTGTAGCGCAAGAAAGGGTTCACAAACTTCTCTTGTCTCAAATTTGTGGGGATGGTCGACTTATTTTGAGCACGCAGTCGGTTCACTTGGTCGCGATATTGCTGCAAATGTTGGTTATCAGGCTCGACGGCAAGTGCGAAAGCGATATTGGCTGCAGTGTACTCATGTGCACAATAAACTTCGGTTTCTTGAGGCAGCGCTGTTATTTTATTCAGCGCATCGAACATCTGTTGTGGTGTCCCTTCCATGATTCGGCCACAGCCTGCTGAGAACAACACATCACCACAAAATAGCTTGGCATCACCCACATAGCCAATATGGCCAGCAGTGTGTCCACTGAGTCCTAACACGAGGAACACTTCACCAAACAGCTCTAACTGGTCACCATCATCAACTGGATGCGTTAATGTCGGGATAGGTTCATTTCTTGGGCCAACAACATCGACGCCGGGAAATTGTCTTACCAGCTCTGGAACGCCGCCAATGTGATCGTGGTGGTGGTGTGTAATCAAGATTGCATCTAAAGTTAGCTCATGGTTCGCTAAGTACTCTAATACTGGAGCCGCATCACCAGGGTCGACGACAGCACAACGACGATCGCTATTTTCAATCAGCCAGATGTAATTGTCGTTAAATGCAGGTATGCTTTTGATATGTAACATTATTGGTTCTCCAGTCACTTTCAGTGCGACAGAATAAGTGAGACAGATTATTGATGAAGCCAGCACGTAGCAGAAAGAAGTTTGAACATCCCTACACTTGGGCACAGTTGCACAATGGGGATTGGTTGAGAGAATCTATTCAAACTCGACTCGATGAGTGGTGCCCAAAGCTATTTGGTTACCATATGCTCAAGCTCGGCGGCCTCAGTAGTGAGATTTCTAGCTGCACATGCAACATTCAACATCAAGTAAACCTAGATATCCAGAACCCATTACATAATGTGATAGCGGATGGCTATAATTTGCCCTTTTTGGAGAAAAGTTTTGATGTTGTGGTGCTCAGTCATCAATTAGATTATAGCAATGACCCGCATCGATTATTGAGAGAAGTCGACCGAGTGATGATGGATGATGGCTATATTATCATTACTGGCTTCAATCCTTTCAGTGTGACTGGGCTAGCCAGTTTAATGCCTTGGCGAAAGAACAGCTTGCCTTGGAGTGGGCGCATGTACACGCCAAATCGAATTAAAGATTGGCTCGGTGTATTGAACTATGAAGTGATTCATTGTGATACCTACGCGCTGTTTCCGATGAGTAAGTATCAAGCGATGTGGACGTGGTTGGAGAACGCTTTAGGTGGTTGTGCCTCTTTTGCTGGCAGCCAATACTTTATTGTTGCTCGCAAACGTACTTATCCGCTCAAACCTATCAAGCCGCATTGGCACCTTAAACGACGCTTCTCTCCTGTGGGAGCAAGTTTTAGAACCAACTCTCGCCGTTCAGTGCATTCCACAAAAGCACCATACCCGTTAAAAACAGAAAAAGCCGACTCGTAGTCGGCTTTTCGTTTTTTATCGTATTTTAGGACGAGACACGAGCTCAGGCATTCACACCCATTTAGCAAAGACGATTAGCTGGGTTGATAGCCCGTATCTTCCTGAGTTGGGTTCTCAGCGGCCGTTCTTGCTAAATCATCACACATTTCGTTTTCTCTGTGTCCGGCGTGTCCTTTAACCCAGCGCCAATCAACGCTATGACGCGCCGTTTCTTTATCGAGTCTTTGCCATAAGTCGGCGTTTTTAACCGGTTTCTTATCGGCTGTCTCCCAGTCACGCTTTTTCCAGTTGTGAATCCACTGTGTGATGCCTTGGCGCACGTATTGGCTATCTGTGGTCAGAATCACCGAGCAAGGCTCTTTGAGGGTTTGCAGGGCCACGACAGCGGCGAGCATTTCCATGCGGTTATTGGTTGTTAGGGTAAAACCTTCCGCTAATGTCTTTTCGACTTGTTTGTAGCGAAGTACGATGCCATAGCCACCCGGGCCAGGGTTACCTAAACAAGAACCATCAGTGAAAATTTCAACTTGTTTCGTCATGATTTGATACTATTACCTCAAGCACATTATCGGCATAGTCTGACACAGTTATCCTTATGAATACCAGTAGCACTCCAGAACAAAGCACGAACGAAAAAAACAGTTCGAACGAAAATAAGCGCATCGTTGTACTCGATACCGAAACCACCGGTATGAATACAGAAGGTGGCCCTCACTATATGGGGCATCGCATCGTTGAGATTGGTGCAGTAGAGATCATCAACCGTAGGCTGACCGGACGTCATTTCCACGTCTACATCAAGCCCGATCGTGCGATTCAAGAAGAGGCGATTGGCGTTCACGGTATTACCGATGAATTCTTGGTGGATAAGCCAGAATACCAAGACATACATAAAGAGTTTCTCGACTTTATCAAAGGTGCCGAGTTGGTGGCTCATAACGCGCCCTTCGATACGGGCTTTATGGACTATGAATTCGAGAAGCTTAATCCTGCGATAGGTAAAACGGATGACTACTGTAAAGTTACCGATACCTTGGCAATGGCGAAGAAGATATTCCCGGGTAAAAGAAACAACCTAGATATCTTATGTGACCGTTACGGTATTGATAACTCGCACCGTACTCTCCACGGCGCATTGCTCGATGCGGAGATCCTAGCCGACGTCTACTTATTGATGACGGGTGGACAAACTTCGCTGCAATTTAACGCTGGCCAACAGGAAGGCGAAGCAGAAAGCATACGAAGAGTAGAAAGTGGTCGAAAATCCCTTAAGGTTTTACGAGCTACGGCCGATGAAGTAGAAGCGCATCAAAATCGTTTAGACCTCGTCGAGAAAAGCGGAAGCTGCCTTTGGCGTCAGTAGGGAGAAAGTATGTTAAGGGTATTGGCTACCGGTTACTTATTGCTGTTAAGCTTTAGCTTACATGCGGCAACGGAATCCGTAATGAGTTTGTTGGACAACCGTTTTCGTGTTGATCCCAGTATTGAACAAGTCACCTTTGTGATTTATCGAGCCGATAACTCTAAGCCTGTCGTTTTGGTTCGCCCTGACGGCAAGAAATACTACTCTTGGCGCAATGCTGATAATGTCCGTTGGTACGAAGAGTCGTCCATGGACATTATCTCTATCGACAAGCCGATGCCTGGTCCTTGGCAAGCGGTCGGTAAAGTTTCTCCTAAGAACAACATCAAGCTTCTGTCTCACCTTGTTTTGGATGCCAATGAATTTCCAGACAAGTTGTATCAAACAGAACACATCAAATTTACCGCTCGTTTGACCTCAGACGGCAAACCTCTTGTGCTGCGTGATTTTCTTGATCGCGTGAAGCTTAAGGTGACGTTTACTAAGTTTGTCGAAAACGAAGAGTCTTTAGTGAGAGAAGCTCGTCCTGTGCCTGTTGTGATGGGCGAGTTTGCTGATGATGGTGTTGATCTCGACGAGAAAGCTGGAGACGGTGTGTTTACTGTGTCATTACCGATTGATATTGAGCCGGGCAAATACCGTGCACGTATTACTTCTGGCAATGGCGTGTTCTTGCGAGCGCAAGAGCAAGAGGTTTTAGTCTACCCAACACCAATCACGACTACTTTCATTCAGTCTCGTAAAGAGGGGTTACCTCACACGATTGTTGTGTCTGGTGAACAGGGCATGATCGCACCGAGCTCTTTAGCGGTTCACGTTGAGCATAAAGCGCCTGATGATTATGTAACGTATAAACAAGGCCAAGCCGATGTCGATGCAATGAAAGTGCCTTTAGAGGTCCCTTACAATGGTGAGTTGGGGATCTATAACTGGTCTGGGATGGTTTATGCTACCGACGCCTCAAGTCAACGTCCGCTGATCTTTCCAATTACCGAGCAGTCGTACAGTGTTGTAGAAGATATCGACTTAGCAGAATCTCGACGTCTTCAAGAAGAAGCACTGGCTGAACAGAAGCGTATTGCTACGGAATTAATGATCCTTCAAAAACGTGAAGATGACAGACAGCGCAGTATGATCATTATTGCGGTGGGTAATGTGGTCGCTATTCTATTGGGCTTATTGATTTGGTTTGTGGTTCGTAAGGTCAAGGCGAAGAAAAAAGCGTTACCTGAGATGCAGCTTAAAGCGCCTAAGTAACTCGCTTAGATGATTAGGTTGTCTGGAGAGAATAAGCCGCCAGAGATAAAGCATTAGAATTTGTGACAACGATGTCATTAACAAAAAAACGGGACTCATAGGAGTCCCGTTTTCGTTTCCATTACAAAATCTAGGCTACGTTATCAATCGATTGGCCTGGATATTGTGGCTTTGCTGCTAGCTCCTCTGGAGAGAAGTCATCAACATTAATCGTGTACAGTCGGTGTTGTTCTGCACTGATCAGAAGGTCAGCTTCTTCTTGCGTTAAGATGCCTTTCTCTAAACCTTGTTCAGCAACCAGATCCAGTCTCAGGAAGGCGCGTTTTTGATGCGTCTCTTTGCAGACTTTGTCGAACAGAGGTTCAGCTTGAAGAATCACTTCTAGTGCTTTCTCAATCTTACCAACCGCGTTGTATTGAGTGTCCGCTAAGTATTGACCACGACCGATACGTGAACGTGTTTCACTCGGTGTTTGTAGGATGTGCGCAACTTTGCTGTCCAGTTTGTCGTTTGGTGCGCGACGAATGCGACCAAATGGCATTAGTACAACACGCAGCAGGCGACCAACTACTGGGTTAGGGAAGTTTGCTAAAAGCTCATCAATCGCTACTTCAGTTTGACGTAAGCTATCTTGCATACCCCAATGTACTAGCGGTAGATCTTCAGCATGGCTGCCTTCGCTTTCAAAGCGTTTCAGCGTTGCTGAGCCTAAGTACAATTGACTCAGGATGTCACCCAGCCTTGCTGATAGGCGCTCTCTGCGTTTCAGTGAACCACCTAACACAGCCATTGAAATATCAGACAGTAGCGCTAGGTTTGCACTGTAGCGGTTCAGTTGTTGGTAGTAACGTTGTGTCTGTTTGTCAGTTTTATTGGCTGGCGTTGGTGTATCTGAACCACGACCATCGGTTAAACCAAACCACAAACTGCGGACTAGATTACTCATAGTAAAGCTAACGTGTCCTGCTAACGCTGAATCGAACTTATCAAGCGCATCACTACTTTCAGAATAAGCCGCTTCCATTTCATTAAGAACATAAGGGTGGCAACGAATCGCCCCTTGACCATAGATGATCATTGAACGAGTTAGGATGTTTGCGCCTTCAACGGTAATCGCGATAGGCGAACCTTGGTAACCACGAGCTAGGAAGTTCGAGGGGCCCAAACAAATGCCTTTACCGCCAACGATATCCATCGCATCAATGATGCTGCGTTGGCCACGGTGAGTACAGTGGTACTTAACGATTGCAGAGATAACTGAAGGCTTTTCGCCAAGGTCGATACCTGCAACGGTTAGGTTACTCGCAGCGTCCATTACATAAGCGTTACCTGCAAGGCGTGCAAGTGGCTCTTCAACCCCTTCCATGCGACCAATCGGTTGTTTGAACTGACGACGGATACGAGCGTAAGCACCTGTTGCAAGCGCTGCTGATTTAATACCACCTGTTGAGTTTGAAGGCAGTGTGATACCACGACCAACCGACAGGCACTCAACCAGCATGCGCCAGCCTTGGCCGGCCATTTTCTGGCCACCAATGATGAAGTCGATAGGCACGAAGATATCGTCGCCTTGCGTTGGACCGTTCTGGAAAGGTACGTTTAGCGGGAAGTGGCGGTTGCCAATTTCTACGCCTTTTAAATCTGTTGGGATAAGCGCACAAGTGATGCCTAGATCTTTTTGATCACCAAGCAGACCATCAGGGTCACGCAGTTTAAAAGCCAAGCCTAATACCGTCGCGACAGGTGCTAGGGTGATGTAACGCTTGTTCCAAGTTAGGCGCATGCCCAATACTTCTTCGCCTTGCCATTCGCCTTTGCATACAACACCGTAATCTGGGATTGAACCTGCATCTGAACCGGCTTCTGGACTGGTTAGGGCAAAACAAGGGATCTCTTTACCTTCCGCTAGGCGCGGCAGGAAGTGGTTTCTTTGTTCTTCAGTACCGTAGTGTTGTAATAGCTCACCAGGGCCTAATGAGTTAGGTACGCCAACCGTTGATGACAATACGCTAGAAACGCCGGTTAGCTTCTGAAGAACCAAAGATTGAGCGTAAGCCGAGAATTCTAAACCGCCGTATTTTTTCTTGATGATCATGGCGAAGAATTTATGGTCTTTCAGGTATTGCCATACTTCTGGTGGCAAATCAGCAAGCTCATGTGTCACTTGGTAATCGTTGACCATTTCACACACGGTATTCACTGGACCATCTAAAAATGCTTGCTCGGCTTCAGAGAGTTTCGGGTCTGCAATGTTCTGAAGCTTCTTCCATTCAGGTTTGCCTTTGAACAGCTCTGCTTCCCACCATACTGTGCCAGCTTCTAGTGCTTCTTTTTCTGTCTGAGACATCGCCGGTAGAACTTTCTTAAATAAAGAGAGTGCTTTTTGACTGATTAAAGTTTGGCGAATAGTTGGAACTGCAAAGATCGCAACGGCTAACAAGTAGCATAGCCAGCCGGTGACAGCCACGCCACCAAACAGTGTTAATGCTACCATCGCGCCAGTTAATACGGTTAACGCGCGTACCAGACTAACTCTGTGGTAAAGACAGACGCCTAAGATGGCTGTCATGCCGAGTAGGGAGAGCAATATGTTCATGATCGATTTCCTTTTCAGAGATCACTTATCGTTATGATTTTAGGTAAGAGGTCTAACCAGTTAAGTGTAAACAAAATATTAAATATTTGTAAAACTCTAAATTGGGTAAAAAGTGATCTTAATAGAGTTAAAATTCTAATTGTGAGAGGTTGGTGGTGAATAATTGGACGGTTCTGCAGTGAGATATTAATTAAGGTGGCAATCTTTGGGCTTAAGTGTCGACACTATTTCATGTTTGTGGGTAAACTCAGGTAAAAGAGGGAAAAACCCTCAGCTCTCATTTCACGTACCTTAAGTTGCGTAAAAAAATATAAGAGATAAGCCTTATGTACCAAGACCTAATCAAAAGTGAATTGAACGAAGCTGCTGACGTTCTTAACAAGTTCTTGAGTGATGATCACAACATTGCTCAAATTGAAGCGGCTGCAAAACTGATTGCTGATTCATTCAGACAAGAAGGCAAAGTGCTTTCTTGTGGTAACGGTGGCTCACACTGTGATGCGATGCATTTCGCAGAAGAGCTAACAGGCCGATACCGTGAAAATCGCCCGGGCTACGCTGGCATTGCGATTTCAGACCCTAGCCACTTATCTTGTGTGAGTAATGATTTTGGCTACGACCACGTATTTTCTCGCTATGTAGAAGCGGTAGGTCGTAAAGGCGATGTGTTGTTCGGTCTGTCGACTTCAGGTAACTCTGCCAATATTCTAAAAGCGATTGAAGCGGCTCAAGCGAAAGGCATGAAGACTATTGCATTGACGGGTAAAGATGGCGGTAAAATGGCAGGTTGTGCGGATATCGAAATCCGAGTACCACACTTTGGCTACGCAGATCGCATCCAAGAGATTCACATTAAGATCATCCATATTGTGATTCAACTTGTTGAAAAAGAGATGGAATAATAGTTATACAGACATTTGGAGCCCAGCTTTGTGGCTCCATTGGTTTTAATAGGGAGTAGATTAAACCATGTGTGAATTGCTCGGTATGAGCGCGAATGTGCCAACGGATATTTGTTTTAGCTTTACTGGTCTTATGCAGCGTGGAGGTAA
Source organism: Vibrio sp. Isolate34 (assembly GCF_022397915.1). GTDB lineage: Bacteria > Pseudomonadota > Gammaproteobacteria > Enterobacterales > Vibrionaceae > Vibrio. The sequence goes on from NZ_JAKEUO010000002.1 coordinate 229,444, forward strand.
CACTGGCCCGCATCGTGATGGCTGGGGTATTACCTTTTATGAGGGCAAGGGTTTTCGCACTTTTAAAGACCCGACTCCGAGCTGTGAATCTAAGATCGCTGAGTTGGTTCAAAACTACCCAATTAAAAGCCAAGCTGTTGTCAGTCATATCCGTCAAGCCAACCGTGGTGGCGTTAATCTAGAAAATACACACCCTTTTACCCGTGAGCTTTGGGGGCGATATTGGACCTTTGCTCACAATGGCCAATTATCAGATTACGATGATCTGGTGAGTGGGCGTTTTAGACCTGTCGGTGAAACGGACAGTGAGCTCTCTTTTTGTTGGCTACTGAAACAACTTGAAGAGCGTTTTCCTGAACCACCTCAAGACATGGAAGGTATGTTCCGTTTCGTGGCTGAGTGTTGTGACAAGCTACGCGAGAAAGGCGTATTTAACATGTTATTGAGTGATGGTGAGTACGTGATGACTTACTGTACCAACCATTTGTACTGGATAACCAGACGCGCGCCTTTTGGCAAAGCGAGCTTAATTGATGAAGATGTTGAGATTAACTTCCAAGAAGAGACCACGCCGAATGATGTGGTGACGGTCGTTGCAACTCAACCTCTTACAGACAATGAAGAGTGGTTTAGAATGAAGCCGGGTGAATACGCACTGTTTCATTTTGGTGAGCTGATTGGCAACAACCATCAAGCGTTGGAAGATGTTGCTTATGCGCCGAAAAAGGTCGCGAGCCAAGCACCTACTGAGCCATTAAGCTAATGCTGTAGATCGCATTGCTGAACCCGAATAAGCGAAAGGCCGCTTACTGTACTAATCAGTCAGTAAGCGGCCTTTTTGTTTTTCTGTAATTTTTGCCTGACAGTCGTTTTACGAATTACTCTTCTGCGTAACCGTGCTTACCTAATGTCTTACCGTCTAACACAGCCTGCCCATTGACCATTGATAAGCGGTCTTCCGCGAACCACTTGCAAACCATAGGGTAAATGCAATGTTCTTGAGTCAGCACTCGGCTTGCCAACATATCAGCGTCATCGCCTTCAAACACTGGCACCTTAGCTTGCAAGATCACAGGGCCGCCATCGAGCTCCTCGGTAACAAAGTGGACGCTAGTACCGTGTTCTTTGTCTTGCGCATCAATGGCACGTTGGTGGGTGTGTAGGCCTGGGTATTTCGGTAACAGAGAAGGGTGGATGTTGACCATTTTCCCTGCATAGTGACGAACAAACTCTGAACTCAGGATTCGCATGTAGCCAGCGAGTACGACTAAATCTGGCTGGTAAGCATCGATCTGAACCATCAATTCATGGTCAAACTCTTCACGTGAGCCAAAATCTTTTGGATTCACTGAGTGAGCGTCTACACCTGCGGTTTTCGCTCGCTCTAATCCAAAAGCCTCTGCTTTGTTTGAGAAGACAGCTTTAACCGACGCATCAATCATATCGCTATCGCAGGCATCCAAAATTGCCTGTAAGTTGCTTCCGCTTCCTGAAACTAACACAACGATGTTTTTCTTAGAGTGACTGTTTTTATTTGAGTGATTGTTTTTCATAGAGTGGGTCATACGATTGATTAACGGGACTGTTTACAATTTACCTACATAAACTAAGGTTTTCTGCGGGCCAAATAGCAAAATGAGGACCATTAGGTCCTCATTGATTAACTAAGTAAGTGAACGTATCACTTATTTGATTTCAACTTGCTCTTCACCAACTTCAGCGTTTGCGATCTCACCGATAACCCAAGCGTTTTCGCCTTCAGCTTTCAGTAGTTCAACAGCAGCATCTGCTTGATCTTTAGGTAGAGCAACAACTAGGCCAACACCACAGTTGAAAGTGCGGTACATTTCGAATGTCTCCACGTTACCTTTCTCTTGTAGCCAGCTGAAGATAGCAGGCCATTCCCAGCTCTTGCCATCAATCACTGCTTTAGTACCTTCAGGAAGTACGCGTGGGATGTTTTCCCAGAAACCACCACCTGTGATGTGCGAGATAGCATGAATGTCATGCTCAGCAATCATCTTAAGCGCTGATTTGATGTAAATCTTAGTTGGTTCTAGTAGGTGCTCACCGATAGTGCGACCTTCTAGTTCTTCGGTCTTATCAGCACCAGATACTTCTAGAACTTTACGAATTAAAGAGTAACCGTTTGAGTGTGGACCACTTGAGCCAACAGCGATAAGTGCGTCGCCTGCAGCTACTTTAGTACCGTCGATGATGTCAGCTTTTTCTACAACGCCAACACAGAAGCCAGCTACGTCGTAGTCGTCGCCTTCGTACATGCCTGGCATTTCAGCCGTTTCACCGCCGATTAGTGCACAACCAGCTTGAACGCAACCTTCAGCGATACCAGAAACAACGTCTGCTGCTGTATCTACATCTAGCTTACCTGTTGCGTAGTAGTCTAGGAAGAATAGCGGCTCACCACCTTGAACGATTAGGTCGTTCACACACATTGCCACTAGGTCGATACCAATGGTGTCGTGTTTTTTCAGATCCAAAGCAAGGCGAAGTTTAGTACCAACACCATCAGTACCTGAAACAAGTACCGGCTCTTTGTATTTCGTTGGAAGTTCACATAGGGCGCCAAAGCCACCAATACCGCCCATTACTTCAGGGCGACGAGTGCGTTTAACAGCACCTTTAATACGGTCTACTAGTGCATTACCTGCGTCGATATCAACACCAGCGTCTTTGTAGCTTAGAGAAGAAGTATTACCACTCACGGGATAGTCCTCGAACTTAAGTTGGATGTGAAAACGGCGCTATTCTAACAGGGCTTGATTACGAAGAGCAAACGTTTGCGCGGTTTTTTTTGTTAGAATAAAGATTCTGAAATAACCACAAAGTTCGTGTATAATCTACAGGTTTGTTTAAATATTGCCGGAGTTGGAAATGAAAGTTGTTGAAGTGAAACACCCGCTAGTAAAACATAAAATTGGCCTGATGCGTGAAGGTGAGATTAGCACTAAGCGTTTTCGTGAGCTAGCGACAGAAGTGGGTAGCCTTCTAACATACGAAGCGACATCAGACTTTGAAACTGAGCGTGTAACTATTAACGGTTGGAACGGTCCAGTTGAAGTTGACCAAATTAAAGGTAAAAAAGTAACTGTAGTGCCAATCCTACGTGCTGGTCTAGGCATGATGGACGGCGTTCTTGAGCACATCCCAAGTGCACGTATCAGTGTTGTTGGTATCTACCGTGACGAAGAAACGCTTGAGCCAGTTCCATACTTCAACAAGCTTGCATCTAACATCGACGAGCGTATTGCTCTAGTGGTAGACCCAATGCTTGCGACAGGTGGTTCTATGATCGCGACTATCGACCTAATGAAAGAGAAAGGCTGTAAGCACTTTAAGATTCTTGTGCTTGTTGCTGCACCTGAAGGTATCGCTGCTCTAGAAAAAGCGCACCCAGACGTTGAGCTTTACACAGCTGCAATCGATGAGAAGCTAAACGACAAGGGCTACATTGTTCCTGGTCTTGGCGATGCTGGTGATAAGATCTTCGGTACTAAGTAATTCGGTTTCAGCTTAAGTGACTCTAAACCGTTTCTTAATTCGCTGAATTAGCCGTATTAATAAAAAGGGAGAGCATTCAATGCTCCCCCTTTTTTGATCTTGTTGGTTTGTGATTCTTTTGAATCTAGCCTTACCGATGGATTAATCGATTTGAGCTTTGTTTACCACAGTGTTGTCACCTAGCTCTTCTGGAAGTACTAGGTTAAGTAGAATCGCCACGATACCGCACAAGCTTACGCCCTGCAGGCTGAAGTCACCGATACCAAAGGCCATGCCGCCAATACCAAAGACTAAAGTAATGCCTACAATCACAAGGTTACGTGATTTGTGCAGGTCAACGTTGTTCTTGATTAGCGTGTTTAGACCAACGGTTGCGATAGAGCCAAACAGCAGAATCATGATGCCGCCCATTACAGGAACTGGAATCGTTTGAAGTAGCGCGCCTAGCTTACCAACCAATGCAAGAACGATGGCTGTTACAGCAGCCCAAGTCATGATTACTGGGTTGAATGCTTTCGTCAGCATTACTGCGCCTGTTACTTCACTGTAGGTTGTGTTTGGCGGAGCGCCCAGCATAGAAGCTGCGATTGTCGCCACGCCGTCACCTGTGATAGTTCGGTGTAAGCCCGGCTTTTTAAGGTAGTCTTTGCCGGTTACGTTAGAGATAGCAAGCATGTCGCCAACGTGCTCAACGGCTGGTGCAATCGCAACAAACACCATGAAGAAGATAGCGTTGATGTTGAACTCAGGTGCCGTGAAGTTAGGTAGTGCTAGCCAAGATGCTTGAGCTACTGGTGTGAAGTCTACCGCGCCGTATACCAAGCTAGTGATGTAACCCGCAACAATACCACCAAAGATAGGCAGTAGTTTTAGGAAGCCTTTCGAGAATACACTGATGACAATCGTTACTAGCAGTGAAATCGAAGAGATCCACAGTGCTGCGTCTGCATCAACAAGCTGAACAGCACCATCGCCAGTCTTACCAAGCGCCATGTTTACCGCAACAGGCGCCAGACCTAAACCGATAACCATGATCACAGGGCCAACCACGACGGGTGGAAGTAGCTTATGAATGAAGCCAACGCCTCTTACTTTAATCAGTGCACCCATCAACACATACACAACACCTGCCGCCATTAGGCCACCCATGGTTGCGCCAACGCCCCATGTTTGAATACCAAACATGATAGGAGCGATGAATGCAAAAGAAGACGCTAAGAAGATTGGCACTGAACGGCGTGTAATAAGTTGGAATAAAAGGGTACCGATACCTGCGCCAAAGAGTGCAACGTTAGGATCAAGCCCTGTTAGTAGCGGCACGAGTACAAGCGCACCAAAAGCTACGAACAGCATTTGCGCACCTTGCAAAGCATTTTTCATGATATGTCCTTAAAAATGGTCGTTATATGAAAAGTGAAAAATAAAATTCGCGGGATTCTATCACTTAGCAATCGATTGCCACACCAGATAGATCAAATTTATTTATCTTAGTGATGTTTTATATCTATCTAAGCTCGGAAAATTCAGTTTATAAGTTAGCGATTTATCATGGCCAGGTGATATTTTGTGGTTATTAAACACAGTGGGCGCTATCGACCTTGCCCCTCAATCCATAGTTGCTTATCATCAAGGCACAAGCTTTGAATATTAGGATCAATATGCGCTACATAGCATTGTTGTTGATGGGACTATTAGCCTCTCCGAGTTATGCCTTAACTCAAGTAGATATCTTTAGTGCTGAAGTTGCGATTAACGCTGAAGACAAACAGCCAGAACAAGTGGCAAGAAATACAGGTATGGAGCAGGTATTGATACGTGCGACTGGCCAAACTGATGTCGCTTCAAATGAAACGATTCAAAAGGCGATGCGTAAGAGTGCGCAGTACATGTCTCAAATGAGTTTTGGCGAAAGCAATGACCAATCAACATTGCGTATGCGCTTTAACGGTGCTCAAATCCGTTCTCTATTAACTCAAGCGCAATTGCCGTATTGGCCTGACACTCGTTCAAACATCTTGGTTTGGCTCGTAGAAGAAGACAGCTACGACAAAAACATTGTTTGGGAGCACTCAAACTCACAACTTGCTGCAGGCTTACAAGCGAACGCAAAAGAGCGTGGCTTGCCTTTGACGCTGCCTGTTGGTGATTTTGATGATATTACGGGTATTGCGACGTCTGATTTATGGGGCAGCTTTGTCACGCCAATCAGTAAAGCGAGTCAACGTTATCCAGTTGATGCTGTATTGGTGATTAAGGCTCAATCTTCAGGTTTACGTTGGACTCTGTACGACCAAAAACCAAGTCAATTGACGAGCGCACCAACATCGCCAGTGAGTGGTTCTTTATCGGGTAACAGCGCAACAACGTCCAAGAAGCTCGTCGACCAAATCAGTAACTACTACGCAGCTAAAAGTGCTGTGACGGTAGCAAGTGAATCATCAGAGTCGATTTTAACTCAGTTTATTAGCCTGAATAATGCTCAAGACTTTTTCCAGTTAGAGAACGCACTTAAGCGTCTAAACTCGGTTGCAAGCCTAGATATCCTTAAGATTCAAAACAACGAAGTGACTTTCCGTATTCACTTATTGTCGACTCAACAAGAGTTTGAACAAGAAGTTGAAAGCATTCGTCAAGTCGCGAAAGTTGAAGAGTCTTACATTGAACCTGAAGTTGGCCCTGAGTTTGAAACTCAAGACAACACTATGTCTGTGGGTGATGACTCAGCGAGTACAGTGACAGGCGACGAAACTGACTCAGGTGTGCAAGTGATTAAGGGCAGCGAGGTATCTACAGACACTGAGCTAACAAGCACTTCTGATGCAACGCTAGACGAATCCAACATGGAAGAGTTAACCATCACTGCGCCAGTGCATGCTAAGCCAAGCTTGGTATACGAATGGGTTCGTTCGTAATTGTCTGTTGATATCACTGATTAAATCGAAACATTAAAAAAGCCCCGCAAGAGTAATCCTGTGGGGCTTTTTGTTTATCGAGTGTCAGTTCAAGAGTAACGAATCAATATTACTGTTCGAATTTCGCTTTCTCTTTCTTTTCTACTTCAGAAAGACGTTTCAGCTTGATGCCTAACTCTTTAGCACGAAAACGAGTAAATAAGATATTACCCGCAAAGCCTAATGTCGTTAGAAGCAGCTCTACAGCCGCTAGTAAACGTTCACCACCGTCTATATACAAGATGGTTAATGCATGCAGGAAGTAGAGCATTAAGACGAAGTTAGCCCAAGCATGCGTGTAAGGTTTACCAGCTAGAATGCCCGGTAATGGCAGTAATAGCGGTACCGCCCAAGCAATCGCAAGTGTGGTGTTACTCAGATGCGGATGCGGGGAAAGTGTCATCTGCCACGCCACAACCCAACCTAATAGTAATAAGTTGCCAGCTAAAGCAAGGTAGCGGAATAACTTTGTCTGGGGAGACATAGCCCTGTCAGCCATATACATCATTGAGAAATTCCCTTCTGGTTGATGGCGATGCGCGCTAAGCGTTTACCTAGATTCTGTGCCAACTCAATCTCTTCTTTACTCAATGAAGCACTCTCTCCGGTACTGCTTGCACCGTAAGGTGTGCCTCCGGTTTGAGTGGTGTGCAACGCAGGCTCTGAGTAGGGAATGCCTACTACCAACATGCCGTGGTGAAGAAGTGGCAACATCATGCTTTGCTGTGTCGTCTCTTGGCCACCATGCAGTGATGAAGAAGAAGTAAAAACACAAGCTGGTTTATCGATAAGATCGCCATTAATCCACAGTGATGTCGTGCTATCCCAAAAGTGTTTCATTGGCCCTGACATGTTACCAAACCAAACCGGACTGCCTAGCGCTAAACCATCGCAAGAACGCAGCTCTTGTAATGTTGCAATAGGGTCGGTTGGCTGATGACGCGAATCGGGCTGCTCTTCTACTGTGTACACGTCGTTCACTGTTCTTAGCATAGCTTCACACTCAGGGATGGACTCCACCCCTCGTGCAACGTGTCTTGCTAAAGCTTGAGTGTTGCCGTGGCGACTGTAGTAAAGAACAAGAATGTTAATGCTCATATCGGATTACAGAATCTCTAATACTTGCTCTGGTGGACGACCAATTTTTGCTTTGTTGTTCGCAACAACCACAGGGCGCTCGAACAGTTTTGGATTGGTTGCCATTGCTGAGAAAAGATCTTCATCAGTGACTGATGCATCACCCAAGTTTGCTTCTTTGTAATCCGCTTCTTTGGTGCGCATCATTTCGCGAACACTGTCAAAGCCCAGTTGAGTGAAAAGCACTTTCAGCTGCTCAACAGTTAAAGGCGTATCTAGGTACTTGATAACTTCAGGCTGTACACCGTTTGTTTCAAGTAGTTCAAGCGTTTGACGGCTCTTTGAGCAACGTGGATTATGATAAATCACGACAGACATGGTTCTTCCTCATTATTATTTTTGATTTCGTTATTCAGTAGAAGCCATTCGAGTGGCTTCATTGTATTCGTTGAGCGTTTTTTTTTGCTACGAGTCTTTGCTAATCAATCCTACTTATTGCAGTGACAAGAAACGTTCACGCTGAATCATCAGCTGATCAATACGAGCGTCGTAACGCGCTTGCTTTAGACTCCCCAGCTCTGCGATTTGGCTCGCCTGCGTGTAGTACTGAATCGCTTTGTTCCAGTTAGCTTGCAGAGCCAAAATTTCTGCACGAGCGGCAAGATCTTCGTCGCTGTTTCCAAGGCTAGTGTTGGCTTTTGAAAGCAGGTGCCAGCCGTTGGTGTCGTTCGGATTATCGTGTGTATAACGCTGCAATACGCGAACGGCTTCTGTAAGATCTTCTTTTTCAATCAAGGCATTTGCATAGTTTATGGTCAGAACCGGGTTGTTTGGCTGACGAACCAGTGCAGATTTAAGTTCTTTAATCGCAATCTCAGGCTGCTTCTTCTCAATGTGAAGATCGGAAATAGCATCTAAATAAAACAAGTTGGTCGGATCGCTGTTAATCAGCTTGGTCAGAATCGGTTCTGCTTTGTCTAGCTTTTTAGAGTCGAGATAAACCAATGCTTGTCCGTATTCTAAAGATGGGACGAGCTCTTTTGGTGCCTTTTTCAATTGACGTGAAAACCAGTCCAATGACGCATCATTGTTGATACCTGCATAGCGCGCGACAATGCGGGCTCTTGCTAGATGGTAATCCAGTGATGGAGCCAACTTCAGCGGTGGATAGCTGCGTGCACGAGCGCGAGAGTCCGTAATACGGTCTTCTGGTAATGGGTGAGTCAGCAACATTGGCGGTGGTGTGCTTGCATAGCGGTATTCGTCCGCCAAACGGCCGAAGAAACGTGGCATTGCATTCACATCAAAGCCAGCTTTTGCCAGCGTGTTGATACCAAAGCGGTCGGCTTCTTTCTCGTTGCTACGCGTATAGTTGATCTGGCTTTGCATGTTACCCGCAGTTGTTGCGGTTAAGGCTGCAATACCTGCTTCAGGGGCTGCAATCGCCAGTAACACGGAAGCCGCAAGTGCAGCTATAGTGGCAGGAGAACGACGAGCTTGATCTTCCATACTACGTGCTAAGTGACGTTGGGTAACGTGCGCGATTTCGTGCGCTAATACAGAAGCGAGCTCACTCTCAGATTGCGCATGCAAGAATAACCCTGAGTGCAAAGCAACATAACCACCAAAGAATGCGAAGGCGTTGATGTTGCGGTCACGGATCATAAAAAACTGGAAAGGTGTCTTTACATCATTTGCATTCGCGACCAAACGGTGGCCTAACGTATCGATATAAAGGTTTAGAACCGGGTCGTTAACAATGGGCTGGCTGCTTCTGATGATGCGCATGTAGGCATCACCATAGATAAGTTCTTGGTCAATAGAGAGTGTGCCGCCAGCAGCGGTACCGATATCTGGTAGCTCCAAACTGTTGGTATTCGCCAACGTTGGGGTGCTTAATGTGGCTGCGATGCATAAGCAAGCAATTGAGCGAGCGCGTTTAAACATATTAGTCAGTAATACTCCGTTTCTTCTGACAGTAAGACAAGTGCGATGCAAATTGGTTCTTTATCTGATTTAACCTTTGCCAAGTGCGTGCGCTATCATGAAGGAAGATGAATGAATGATGGCGCGTTTTCAAAAACAGATTACAATACGACCCTTATAATAAGCATCGGGCTCAAGAATGACACCTAATATTCTAGATTTACGCCAAGAGCGCTGTCCAATGGCGCTATTATTAGCCAAGCGTCACAGTGTAAAGTTAGAAGTAGGGCAAACATTGTCAATTTATGTCTCTGACATCAGCTCGATGAAAGATATTGTTACGTTTTTATCTAAGCAAGCCTATGTCGTCGTCACTGAGGTTTGTTCTAATTACCACCATCTCCTCGTCACTAAAAAGGAATTGCAGTCAAATGCTTGAAATGGTCAATCGTTGGTATAAACGACGTTTCTCTGATCCCCACGCTGTCAGTTTGGTTGCCATCATTCTATTCGGCTTTATTACCATCTACTTCTTTGGTCATCTTATTGCGCCATTATTGGTGGCCATTGTGTTGGCTTACTTACTTGAGTGGCCGGTTACCCAACTTCAACGGTTAGGTGTTCCAAGAACCCCATCAGTGATGTTGGTGATCTTAATGTTCTTTAGCGTGATGTTATTGGCGATATTTGGTTTGGTACCGACCATTTGGGAGCAAGTGGGCAACCTAATCAATGATATTCCAAGCATGTATGGCAGCCTACAAAAGTTCATCGCGACGATTCCAGAGCGTTATCCTGAACTGGCTAACTTGCAGATTGTTGAGTCAGTTATGTCTAACGCAAAGAACAAAGCGCTGGGCTTTGGCGAAAGCGTTGTTAAAGGCTCTTTAGCGTCTCTTGTGAGCTTGGCGACACTGGCGGTTTACCTGATTCTTGTACCGCTGCTGATTTTCTTCTTACTGAAAGATAAAGAAGAGATGATCAGAATGGCAAGTGGTGTTCTACCTAAGAACCGCCGTCTGGCGACTAAGGTTTGGGTTGAGATGAACCAGCAAATCTCGAACTACATTCGAGGAAAAGTGTTAGAAATTCTAATCGTTGGTGGTGTGAGCTACGTGACCTTTGCGATTCTGGATTTGCGTTACTCAGCACTATTGGCTGTAGCGGTGGGTTTCTCGGTTCTAATCCCATACATCGGTGCTGCGGCAGTGACGGTGCCAGTGGCGATTGTAGGCCTGTTCCAATGGGGACTAGAGCCTCAGTTTTACTGGCTATTAGTCGCTTACGGCATCATTCAAGCTCTAGACGGCAACGTGTTAGTGCCGGTTCTGTTCTCTGAAGCAGTTAACCTGCACCCAGTCGCGATTATTGTTGCGGTATTGGTGTTTGGCGGTCTGTGGGGATTCTGGGGCGTGTTTTTTGCAATCCCACTGGCAACGCTAGTGAAAGCGGTTTGGAACGCCTTACCGAGTCATGCATTAGACGATGACTCTGAGCACTCGCACTAATTAGTGTCTTCGTTTAAGCATTAACGAATATCCATTACGAAGAAGGCCGAATCTCATTGAGATTCGGCCTTCTTAATTCTATGTATCGCTGAAGCTTATTCGGTCAAAAGCTTTCTGTAACTCAGTGCCTTAATCGAAATAGACCATTAAGCTTCTTGATTGAAGTACTCTAGAACCACTTCGTGGTGAGTCTTAGTCTTGAACTTATTGAAGACGTGTTCAATCTGACCTTCTTCATCAATTAGGAAGCTAATACGGTGCAGACCATCGTATACCTTACCCATGAATTTCTTTTCACCCCAAACGCCAAACTGTTCAGCAACGCTGTGGTCTTCGTCAGACAGCAGTGTGAAGTTTAGAGATTTCTTCGCAACGAAGTTTGGTAGGCGTTTTACTGGGTCAACACTCACACCTAAAACAACCACATTCAGGTCATCAAGCTGTGCTTTGATATCACGCAGGCCTTCCGCTTGCACAATACAACCTGGAGTCATTGCTTTTGGGTAGAAGTAGAAAAGTACTTTTTTACCTTTGAAGTCACCAAGAGATACGATATTGCCATCTTGATCTGGAAGAGAAAAAGCAGGTGCTGGAACACCAGCCGTTAGCGTATTCATGACATTTCCTTTTTAAAGACTGTTTTTGATAAAGTTGAGCGAGCCTTGGACTGATAGGCTCTGACACAGCGAGTTGAATTCTTCTTGTAGCTGCATCAAATTACATTCTGATTGCACAGAAGCGGTAATAGAGATATGGAATTGGTCGTTATCGAGCTGAACCTTGGACTTATTGATGGTTTGCGCGCTAAGCGAATCGAGGCCGATGTTTCGGTCTGCGAAGAACTGAGTGAACTGCTCGGTTAGGCCGAGTTTGTCGTCTGACTCAACGAAAACTTCTAGCGTGTAGGAGTTCTCAATAACATCATGAGGCGAGGTTCGCTTCATAATCGTAATCAAGTCGTGCTCTTGGCCAAGCAAGGGCAGGGTGGTTTCAACGCGGGTAATGTTATTTGCCTTTCCAGACAGTAGCATGATAAGCGTAAATTCTTCGCCAAACAGAGCGATACGGCTATCAATAATGTTACAGCCTGATTGGGTGACTAAATGAACCACTTGGTTGCATACACCTGGGCGATCAGTGCCCACAGCTGTGATTACTAGATGTTGAGTCATAAAATCACGTCTCTATATATTCCATTGATGCTTGCATGTTAGCACAGTTAGCCTGAGGAATAAGTGTATGGGCGGGGCTTTTTATGAGGCACCTTGCGTCTAATTGGTAACAAATGATAGGAATATTGAGAACGTTAAAAACAGAGATGACAAAGTGAGGCGACAGCTTACTTGTTACTGACATCCGGTGATGCGCTATCCGCTAGATTGAGCGCAGGTTACCCAAATTCTAGGTAGAACGCTGTTAGAAGTCGTTTTACCTCAAACATACGACAATATTTAATGCAGATGTTGCCGGTAAGCGACTTTAATGTCTTGTGTTTATTGATTGGCTTACAGTAACATGCAAAAAGAATAAATTAAGGGAGATAGACATGTTTTCAGGAAGTATCGTTGCGCTAGTTACGCCATTTAACGCAGATGGCGAAGTGGATTTCGACAGCCTTAAAAAGTTGGTTGATCACCATGTTGCTGCAGGTAGTGATGGTCTGGTTGCGGTTGGCACAACAGGTGAGTCTTCAACACTCACAATTGAAGAGCATGTCAAAGTCGTCAATAAGATCGTTGAATTTGCTGATGGTCGTATTCCTGTTATCGCTGGTACGGGTGCGAACGCAACTCACGAGTCTGTGCTATTCAGCCGTTTATTAAATGGTTCTGGCATTGCTGGTTGTCTGAGTGTAACGCCTTACTACAACAAACCGACTCAAGAAGGTTTGTACCAACACTACAAAGCAATTGCTGAAGTAAGTGACGTTCCTCAAATCCTATACAACGTACCGGGTCGTACTGCTGTAGACTTGTTACCAGAGACAGTTGCTCGCCTTGCTGAGATCGAAAACATCGTTGCACTTAAAGATGCGACGGGTGATCTCGACAGAATTGCAATTCACCGTGAACTTTGTGGCGAAGACTTTATCTTACTAAGTGGTGATGACTTAACAGGTCTAGAATTTGTTAAGCGTGGTGGCGATGGCGTGATTTCTGTAACTAACAACGTTGCAGCCGCTGATATGGCAACCATGTTCAAACTAGCGAAAGAAGGTAAGTTTGAAGAAGCAGAAGCGATCAATGAGCGTTTGATGCCTCTACATAAGAATTTGTTCGTTGAGTCTAACCCTATTCCCGTAAAATGGGCGGTTCATAAAATGGGTCTAATTGCTGAAGGTGGCTTACGTCTACCGCTGACTGAACTGTCAGAACCAGCTCAACCTGTTGTTGCTCAAGCAATGACTGAAGCGTGCATTTACTAAAACGTATGAAGTGATGCCGAAGCGAACCTTCGGCATTTAGGAGTATAAATGAAGTATTCTCACCAGCTAGTGATTGGGTCACTGGCTGTTTTCGTTCTTACAGCATGTTCTGGCAGCCCGACTCAACGTCGCCAAGCCAAAGATGATTTCGAATACTTAGAAACACCTGAGTTTTCACAATGGCAGCTGCCTGAAGATGCTCAGCCTCAGTTCTACCCAAACTTTGACATCCCAAGTGGTGAATTCAGTGGTGGTACCGGTCGTGAAGTGGATATTCGTCCACCGCAACAAGTGCTTGAGCTGATCCCAGGAGCTCGTGCTGAGCGTCAAAATGGTGAAGTGACACTATGGCTTCTTCGTGCTGAAGAGGCAGACCGTGTATGGCAAACCGCTGTAGACATGCTAACTCAGCGTGGCATTGGCATTCGTGAGCAATCAGAGAATGAGATTGAGACTGATTGGGTAACTTGGGTTTCTGAAGATGAAGATGTAGAGATTGGCAGCCGCTACTCTATCTCTCGTTTCCAAGCAAACAACCGTCACGGCTTCAAGATTAACCTGATTGATTGGCGTGAAGGCTCTGAAGAGAAGCCAGTAACGGCTACTAACAAAGAGCGTTACAACGCGTTCCTAACCAACCTAGTCATGGCTAAGTACGATGAAAACCTTCGTGCTGAAGCGGCGCTGAAAGCGCAAGAGTTGGTGAAGCGTATTCCGATCTCAATGGGTGCAGACCGCAGTGGCTTCCCTGTGATTATTGCTCGCACACCATACAATGTATTCTGGCAGCGTCTGCCAAGCTTGTTGCCTGCTATGGGCTTTGAGCTTGAAGAGCGCAACCAGTCTCAAGGTACAGTGAAAGCTAAGTACGCCGCGCCAGATGATGAATTCTGGGAAGAAATTGGCCTACAGCCTATCGACTTAGCGCCAGGCACATACAACTTCCTATTTGGTGACCTTGGTAACCGTACGTCGATCAACGTAACGGATGCATCAGGTAAGCCAGTAGAAGAAGAGCTGCTTAAATCAATGGTTCCGGTACTCGCGCATATCGCTGACCAAACCAAAGATGACAAAGAAGCGAAAGCTGAGTAGTCGCGCTTAGCTGTTTCAGAGCTGAGTAAAATCAGCTCTGTGATCAGCTAAAGTCAATAAAAAAGAGGACACACTGTGTCCTCTTTTTTGTATTCGCTTTCAGCAGTCTATGGGTTAAGCAGGTGAGTTTACCAAAATAAAAAGGCTAAACGTCTTTGCTGTCTTCGGACTCTTCTTTTTGAGCTTTCTCTTGATTCTGCTTATCCAAGCGATTGAGCTTATCTAAGTCTCGCTCTGTTTTGCCACGACCAGTCAGATCCATATTAGCGGTCTGTTTAAGAGCTGCGATGTTACCCACCACAACGCTAACCACGATGATGATGATAACCCAAGGGTTTGTAAGCCACTCCAACATAAGCGCTCCTAATGACTGATGTTCGCTACGAAGCGCGCGTAGATCTCGTCTAGCTGCTCCATAATAATCTCATATCCTAATATTGGCTTAGATTGGAGTTGCTTGCCAAGTAAAGTGGGAGATAACTGTGATAAACACGACTCCGAAACGTTACGATGGCTAATATGCCAAGGTTCTATCGCCACACCACCCAAATCTTGGCTGTAAGGAAAGAAGAACCCAAATTGTGCAGCATGAACCGATAGCCATTGGTAAAACGCTTGCTGGTGGCCAGTAAGGTATTCCCATGGTTCTAATTGCAGCTGTATGCCTTCAGGGAGGTGATTACGAGCAAAGACATCGAAGTCACAACCCCAATGGTGACGACTCGCACCGGGAAGTGCAGACCACCTTAGAATAGCCGATAGCTTTTGCTGTTCAGTCAGTTTTGAAGCATCAAGAGGTTGGCTTTCTGAATCTAATATCGGAGCTTCGCCAGAAAACTTACGGTTCCAAATCAGAGATTGCCTTTCATAGTCGCGAAAGCCACTGGCAATCTCCATTTTAAAACCAGCGAGCTGAGCAGCTTCAACCAAATTATTCAGGTCAGTCTTAACCTCACGGTGGACCAAGAAGGTCTTGGTGCCGATCAGGCTAGGCTCTAGATGAGAATCTGATTGTCCGGTAAGCTGCTCTGGTGTCATAACGAGTCTCTCAATAATTAGATGCTATGAATCGCTGATGAAAGACTATTTAGCGAACAGGTTCACTAATGTTCTTTCGTACATGTCAGTTAGCTTTTCTAAATCAGCCACTTTCACGCATTCGTTAACCTTGTGAATCGTTGCATTCACAGGGCCTAGTTCAACCACTTGTCCGCCCATACGCGCAATAAAGCGACCATCAGACGTACCGCCGGTCGTTAGCAGAGCTGGTTTCACATCATTGACGTGACCCACAGCATCAACAATAGCATCAAGCAGTGAACCTGCGTCGGTTAAGAACGGGTCGCCATTGAATGTCCACTTAAGGTCGTATTCGAAATCATACTTGTCGAGTGTTGTTGTGATGCGCTCAACGATGATGTCGTTGCTTAACTCGGTACTAAAACGCAGGTTAAACTGAACATTAAACTCACCAGGGATCACGTTTGACGCGCCAGTACCCGCACTCACATTTGGAATTTGGAAGCTGGTTGGTGGGAAGTAATCATTACCTTTGTCCCACTCAGTTGTTGCAAGCTCATTAATAGCAAGCAGAGAGCTGTGTACTGGGTTGTTTGCTAGGTGAGGGTAGGCAACATGACCTTGTGTACCTTTAATCGTTAGATCGCCTGTGATAGAGCCACGACGGCCGTTCTTCACAACATCGCCCACGAACTCAGTGCTTGATGGTTCACCAACAATACACATGTCGATGTTCTCACCGCGTGCCATTAGTGTTTCAACAACACGTACGGTACCATTGATAAACGGGCCTTCTTCATCCGATGTGATAAGGAAACCGATTGAACCTGTGTGGTCTGGATGCTCGGCAATGAACTGTTCTACCGCAACAATCATCGAAGCCAGAGAGCCTTTCATGTCTGCTGCGCCGCGGCCGTGTAGGAAACCGTCTACGATAGTCGGTTCGAATGGCTTAGTATTCCACTGCTCAATCGGGCCTGCCGGAACAACATCAGTGTGGCCAGCAAAGGCAAACAGTGGAGCTTCAGTACCACGACGAGCCCAAAAGTTTGTCGTATCTTCAAATAGCATTACTTCGATTTCAAAACCGAGCGCTTTTAAGCGATTAATCATCAGCTCTTGGCAGCCTGCATCTTCAGGGGTTACCGATTGACGGCTAATGAGGTCTTTTGCCAGAGCCAAAGTTGGGCTATCTGTCATCCTTGAATTCCTTGTTTAAATAAAACGTCTAGTCATTAATTTCAGGCGTTGAACAGGGGAAGTTCAACGCTTTGTTATCTGTTCTAATAATTGCTTATTACGCTAATTGCTTATTACGCTAATTGCTTATTACGCTAATTGCTTATTACGCTAATTGCTTATTACGCAAATTGCTGATTACGCAAAAATAGCAGCATATTGGTCAGCTTTGAAGCCAATATGAAGCTTGCCATCGACTTTCAAGATAGGGCGCTTAATCATTGCTGGCTGTTCAACAAGCAGTGCAATGGCTTTTTCTTCCGTTAATGTGTCTTTTTGCTTTTGAGAAAGTTGGCGGTAAGTCGTACCACGTTTGTTTAGCACAAGCTCCCAACCTAGCTCTGAACAGAAGCTTGTTACTAACTCTTCAGTGATGCCTTGTTTGCGATAATCGTGAAATTCGAACTCGATACCTTCAGCTTCGAGCCATTTCTTTGCTTTTTTGATGGTGTCACAATTTGGGATACCAAACATAGTGATAGTCATTATTCTTCCTTTGGGTGATTTTATTTCATTGTTATGAGTTGAATCCTATCAGGAAGCGGCAATTCAGACAAAATAGAGTGAGGAATATTTCATTGAGCGAAAAAAAACAGTAAGAAAATGTCACTATTGGAGAGTTATTGATCAGCCTCAACATGTTGTCAGCGAAAAAAGAAATAATTGAGTTGCACATATATAGGAGGTGTCAATGGAGTTGAGTCCTGTTTTTGCAAGGCGGCTATATTTAGCATTGTTAGTCGAAAGCCTTGATAGGCCAAATGTGCCTAAACTCATCGAAAAAACGGGTTGGCCTCGTCGTACTATTCAAGATGTACTCAAGGCGTTACCGGGGATCGGTATCGAACTTATGTTTGTTCAAGATGGGCGACGTCATAATGATGGTTATTACCAGTTATCCGACTGGGGACCATTTGACAGTCAGTGGGTTCTAGAACGTAAAGGCGATATAGCAACAAGCCTTGGATTTAGTGCATAAGCCAGCGAAAGCTGGCTTTCTTTTGGGCGTTATAAAATCAAAGTATACCGAGATGTCGATGCGCTAATTTATTTGCTTATATAAGTAGCAGTACCAGTGACCTTCGCTGCCTGTGACTTCCTCTTGGTACCCGGATTGATTGATATCAATCAGAGTGTGGGGGTAATTCATTTGTTCTTGGTCAGCTTCGTTGCGAGAAACTGTAGTTGATATTGCGTATCCCAAAGTACACCACTCATCTTTAAAGCAATCCATTCCTTGTTCATCCGCTTATCTTGTAATTTCATAAAATAAATCACAAGAAATAAGCTAGCTTACTCAGAGCACGATCTAAGATATTTCAGTGTCATGATTGAGTTATCTCTGCAACTTGAACTCTGTCATATCTTTAGAACTACAGTTTGACACCCAATGAATCAGAACGAGTGTTCTGGTTAAACTCTAGAGCGTAGCCAATATCAGCCCGATCTCAGATAATAAGTTATTTCGAACAAAGTGAAATAAGTCGGTGAATACTAACTATTATATAACAAGTACTGTATTTGTCTTATAAGGTAAATAAAAATGAAAATCGCAATTTTATCTAGAAATCCAAAGTTGTACTCCACAAGTCGCTTAGTAGAGGCTGGCGTTGAACGAGGGCATATTGTTGATGTGATTGATACGCTGCATTGTTATATGGATATTACGAGTAGTCGACCTACGGTTCGTTACAAAGGTAATGAGCTTCCTCTTTATGATGCTGTGATTCCTCGTATTGGATCTTCTATTACTTTTTACGGTACAGCAGTAGCAAGACAGTTTGAAATGATGGGTACTTTTAATGTGAATGAATCTGTAGCGATCAGTCGTTCCCGTGACAAATTACGATCTTTGCAGCTTTTGTCCCGTAAAGGAATAGGCTTACCAAGAACGGGTTTTGCGAGTAAACCGGACAATATTAAAGATTTAATCAAGAATGTAGGCGGAGCACCTCTCGTCATTAAATTGTTAGAAGGCACGCAAGGTATTGGCGTAGTTTTAGCTGATACTGCAAAAGCTGCAGAAAGTATTATTGAAGCTTTTATGGGGCTCAAAGCTAACATACTCGTTCAAGAATACATAAAAGAGTCTGGAGGAGCTGATATTCGTTGTCTTGTCATTGGAGGTCGAGTTGTCGCGGCGATGAAGCGACAGGCGGTTGAGGGGGAATTCCGCTCTAACCTGCATCGCGGAGGTTCAGCGGAAATTATTCGTTTAACTAAAGAGGAGCGAGAGACGGCAGTAAACGCTGCAAAAATTATGGGATTAAATTTCTGTGGAGTGGATCTGCTGCGAGCCAATAGTGGTCCAATGGTAATGGAAGTTAACTCATCTCCTGGTTTAGAAGGTATAGAAAGAGCTACCAACTTAGATGTTGCAGGTAAGCTTTATGATTTTATTGATAAAAAGGCAAAATTAAATGCTAATAAGACACGAGGGCAGGGATAATTATCATGTCTGATTTATGTATTGGTACCCATTGTGTGTTGCCTGGCGAACGAATGAAAATAGCGCTTCCTGTAGCAAAATTATACACCGATGGAGAAGTTTCTTTACCCGTCTATATCATGAGAGCGAAGCTAGATGGGCCAACTATCTTTGTTAGTGCTGCGGTTCATGGCGATGAGTTAAATGGCATCGAAATCGTTCACAGAATTATCAATATGAAACGTTTTAAAGTGCTTCGCGGGTCGATTATTTTTGTTCCAATGGTGAATGTTCATGGAGTTATACATCAAAGCCGATATTTACCTGATCGCCGAGATCTAAACCGCAGCTTCCCAGGCTCTCCTAAAGGTTCACTGGCTGCGAGAGTTGCGAATATCTTTAGGACTGAGATTATTGAAAAATGTCAGTATGGAATAGATTTGCATACTGGTGCAATTCATCGAACTAATTTACCTCAGATTCGAGCAAATGTAGAAGACGAGATAACAGCGGAATTAGCGAACGCTTTTGGTGCTCCTCTAGTGCTGCATTCGAAAGAGATTGACGGTTCATTACGTGATTGTGCAACTCACTCAAACACGAAGGTCTTGGTTTTCGAGGGAGGCGAGGCACTGCGTTTTGATGAAGCATCTATTCGAATGGGAACAAGAGGGGTCATACGTGTTTTACGGCACTTAAATATGATTAGTAAAGGTAGGCGTCCACAGCGGGATGTACCTGAACCTGTGATTGCCCGAGGTAGTCAATGGGTACGAGGAAGCGCCAGTGGAATTGTTAAACACAAATATCAGTTGGGTGATTACGTCAAGAGAGGAGATCAATTAGCTACGATCAGTAGTGCTTATGGAGAAGAATTAGCTGTAATTATTGCTCCTCGCACGGGTGTTATTATTGGGAAACAAAATATTCCCTTGATTCAAGAGGGAGAGGCTATGTACCACATTGCCTATTTTGATGAAGATGAAGAAATAATTGCGCAGCAAATAGATAAGCTATCTGAGGATGTTGCTTCAAGAGAAATTAAAGATGATTTGTGATGTTCGTCGACAAAAAATTAATGTTCTTAGTAATCCACGAGAAAAGGTACTAAATCAATTCATCATTAGCATTCGATGGTTCAAGTTTATAGGAAGTTACTAATATGTTTGAAAAAGCGATATCTTGGTTAGAGATGACCCTTTTTACTTTCAACGGGCAACCAGTAACATTATGGGCATTACTTGCCGTTCCAATTTGGGTAATAACAAGTTTTTGGATTTCAAAGTTAGTTATAAAGGCAATTAAGTCTAAATTAACAGCATCAGGGAAAGATCCCAATATTGTTCATTTGATTGAACGTGTGTTATTTGTTTTGGCACTTTGTATTATATTTATCACCACGTTATCGATGCTTAATATCCCCATTACTGCATTTGCATTTCTTTCAGGAGCCATTGCCATAGGATTTGGATTTGGAGCGCAAAATATTATCAATAACTTTATTAGTGGTTGGATACTTATTGGCGAAAAACCAATACGTATAGGTGACTTTCTTGAGGTAGAAGGAGCGAAAGGAACGGTAGAGCAAATTAATACTCGCTCTACTCGTATTAGACGTGTAGATGGTGTTCATATGTTGATTCCTAACAGTATATTACTGGAAAATACGGTAATTAATTGGACCTTACGGGACAAGCTAATAAGAGGTACGGTTTCTGTGGGGGTTGCTTATGGCAGTGATGTTAGGTTAGTAGAGAAATTAATGCGTAATATTACGGAAAGTCACCCTCAGGTACTCCCAACATTTGAAGTAGGTGTTTTCTTCCAAGATTTTGGTGACAATGCACTCATGTTTGAAGTTTTTTTTTGGGTTAATTCACAAGTGGAAGGGGGCGTTAGACTAGTAACGAGCGACATTCGTTTTGAGATAGATTCCGCCTTTAAAGAAAATGGAGTAACCATAGCTTACCCGCAACGTGATATCCATCTTGATGGTGCTATAAAAATCATACGTGAATCAAAATAAAAACTATAATTAATACAGTTAATGCTGATTGATCAACTGTATTAAAATTGTCAGTATGCTTATTTATTGATAAGCAGTAGGTCGCATGGTGGATTTACCATTAATGTATCAACAGTACTTCCTGACCAATAGCGAGACAGTGCAGTACGTTTGCAAGCACCCAAGACTAAAATAGAAGCTCCCATGGATTTGACAATATCAGGCAGCCCCTCTTCTGGGTTCGACTTTATAAACCTAAGTGGTAAAAGAGCATGTTTGTTTAATTCAAGAAAGTTGGTGATCGACTGTTTTTGATGTGCCAATATCTCTTTAGAGTATCGATATAAGTAGGGAGCAACATACTGACAATAAACGAGAGAAATATTTGCGTTCAATCGTTTTTGTAACTCTAAGCTTCGGGAAATAATCTCTTTATCTATTTCTGCATTTTTATCGTTGCGGTGAAGTGGATCTATAGCAGAAGCAACTTTCAAAGGTTGTTGCCACTTTATATCGGTGAGCAGCAATATATCATGTCCTTGGCTAAACAGCTCTCTAAGTAACTGGAATGCGATTATTCCTTTGGAATAATCAATAAGGAAAATATTATTACTATTTTTCTGTTCTTTAATAAATTTATGCTCCCAACTATTCCCCGTCAGTAGATTAAAGTTGACTTCCATCATAGGTAGTTCTAGCTCTGAGTGAATATCCTCTATTATTTCTAATATCGAATTACACCATTGTACGAAAAAATCATCGTATCGAGCACTGCTTTCTTTAGGTTTAATTAGAAAGTCTAAGAAAGTATGCTCTTCACTACGGCGATAATCTTCCGCGTAGATGTTTAAGGAATGACTGGATGCTTGTGCAAAACAAACCGCCTTTCTCAAGACTCGTCTAGATGGCTTAGAGCAAACTTTTGTTAGTAAATTACTTGAATTCATATCAAAATCCTTTTAATAAGAAGTTACGATAACTCAATGTATAATATTGATTCAAGATGTTAAATTGATTTAGTCAAGGTTTTTGTAATGTTGTGCATCTGTGGTTTTTTATTGGGGTTAGCGGTCCAAGATGGGCGACGTCATAATGATGGTTATTACCAGTTATCCGACTGGAGACCATTTGACAGTCAGTGGGTTCTAGAACGTAAAGGCGATATAGCAACAAGCCTTGGATTTAGTGCATAAGCCAGCGAAAGCTGGCTTTCTTTTGGGCGTCATAAAATCGAAGCATGTCGATATGCTGATTTATTTGTTTACTCACACAGGTAGGCTGTACCGAGCATCGTCACAGAAGTGCTGAAATCTTGAGGTAGGGTAAAGATAACGGTGTCTGCGCCTAGCTCAATGGCATTCGACTTAAGCTCATTCATCGCACCTTGAATAAGGGTGTCATTGGGAAAGAACAAGTAGCTGTACCAATGACCTTCGCTGCCAGTGACTTCCCCTTTATATTCACACAGCTCGATGTTAATCAGACCGTGGTAATCCATTTGTACCTTGTCCGCTTTACTATGAGGCGTTGATGTGGGTGTGGTACATCCCAGTAACATGCCACTCATAGCCAAAGCGACTAATTCCTTTTTCATACGTTTACCCTGCTATTGCATCAAATAAATCGCGAAGCCTACCCAGCTTGCAATCAGTAGTAACCACGGCAGTTTAGTTGCGTGGTTTGATGGTGTTTCAACACTTGTTTCGATCGTGTCTTCTTGGTTTTGCTTAGCTTGTTGAGTCTGCTTTTCTTTCTGTACGCGCTTCTTCGCTTTATCGGCCTGGCGGCTGCGCTCTTTTTGCTGTTTCTTATACAGTGCGATGCCTTTCTCGATACCCTGAGCAATCAGTTTAGTTTGTTCTTTGGTTTGAGCTGGCTTTTGAGTCGCTTTGGCTATCTTCAGTGCTTCTTGTTGAGATTCAACAGACGGCGTATTAGTTTTCTTTTTCATACTGAGTTCGACAATTAAAACGGATTGGCTACTAAGATAACGCAAAGCTAGTTAAGTATGAATGATTTGCGTTAAAGTGTTGGTTTGAAAATAAGTGAAAGTGAGATTTGTGCGGTACTCCATAGAACAATACGACAAGCACGGCTTTTTGAAAGCCCCCATCTTGCTCTGGTTAGGTTGGCTGTTTCTAGCGAAAGCCTTGGTCGTTTTCATTGTTGCGGGCGCTAGCCGAGAATCGGGAACCGATATCCTTGAGATAATCTACCCTGACCATAAGATGTTTTATGTTGGAATTGCGTTGAGTGTTCCTAGCTTACTACTCATGTGGTTATTTGGGCTAAGATCGCCAGATAGAAAGCGTCTTAATAAAGTTGTGTCATGGGGACGCTGGGTGACCATGATAGCCATCTTGGCACAGGGCTCCCATACGATTTATTTAATCTATTTGGATAACGGATGGTTTCGTTGGTCAAATGGCATTACGCTATTGTTGCTACTGTGGTTAGCGCTTTATTTAACCAATAGCCATGCCGCTAGGGATTGCTTTAAAGTGGTTGAGCACGAAGACTGATTCTCATCAAAATATTTGTCCCATTCACAATTATACTTAGAAGCTAAAACTGGAAGGAATAATCTATGCTTAATGTTTCAAATGAGCAGCCTAACGTTCAAAGTGCTATTTTGCCTGAAGCTGGGCCTTTCGCTCTTTACGTTCAACTTAAAGTGAACGCTAATACTGCTAATGTACTAGCAGAAATTCAAAAGCTTCCGACTCTAATCGACGAGCTAAACCAAACTCAACCTGACGCGAATCTAACAACGTCGGTTGCGTTCTCAAAAGCTTTTTGGGATAAGTTCGAGCAAGCAGCTCCCTCTGATCTAATTGATTTCCCTGCGCTTGGTGAAGGTGATGTTACAGCACCGAGCACATTGTCTGATGTTTTGATTCACTGTCATTCAAACCGACATGATCTGCATTTCTTCATCCTACGTAAATTGCTATCTGAAGTAGCGGCAGACGTGAGAGTAGTGGATGAAACTTACGGTTACCGCTTCCTAGACTCACGTGACATGACTGATTTCGTTGATGGCACTGAAAACCCGAAAGATGCACAGCGCGCTGAAGTGGCGATTGTTCCTGAAGGTGAATTCGCGGGTGGTAGCTACGTGATGGTGCAACGTTTTGTGCATAACCTACCTGCTTGGAACCGATTAAACGTATCGGCACAAGAGAAAGTGGTTGGCCGTACTAAACCAGACTCTATCGAGCTAGATGATGTTCCAGCAGCGTCTCACGTTGGCCGTGTGGATATCAAAGAAGAAGGCAAGGGTCTTAAAATCGTTCGTCACAGCTTGCCTTACGGCACAGCAACAGGCGATCACGGTTTACTGTTCATAGCTTACTGTAACGTTCGTCATAACTTTGATGCGATGTTAGAGAGCATGTACGGCGTAACCGATGGCAAAACCGACCAACTGCTTCGCTTTACTAAAGCCGTTGCTGGCGCTTACTACTTTGCTCCTTCAACTGAGATGTTGAGCGCATTAAAGATTAAGTAAGTCGTCTCAAAAAGAATAAACAAAGGGAGCCTCAGGGCTCCTTTTTTATTAAAGCTTGATCGGAATTGGTCGATATAAGAGCAATCGTGAGTTTTATTCATCTTTTTGTAAGTGAAGGTCTATGGCTATAACTGTTAATACAAATGTCTCAGCGCTGGTGGCTCAGAGAAACCTCTCTAATGCCAACAACATGCTGAACCAATCTTTGGAGCGCTTGGCTTCAGGGAGTCGTATTAACAGCGCTAAAGACGACGCTGCAGGCCTACAAATCTCGAATCGACTCGAAGCGCAGATGAGCGGTATTGATGTCGCAGTTCGAAATGCGAATGATGGCATCTCCATTATGCAGACCGCAGAAGGCGCGATGAATGAAACCACCAATATCATGCAACGCATGCGCGACTTGTCACTGCAAGCTAGCAACGGTTCAAATAGCCAGTCGGAAAGAACGGCGATTCAAGAAGAGATCACCGCTTTAAACGATGAGCTAAATCGTATCGCAGAGACCACTTCTTTTGGTGGTAAAAAGCTCCTTAACGGTAGCTTTGGTAGTACGTCATTTCAGATTGGTGGCAGTTCTGGTGAAGCGGTGCAAATCGGGCTGAAAAGCATGCGTACCGATAACATCAACATGGGCGGTTTTAGTTATGTCGCAAATGGCATGGCCAATGACTCGTGGGAAGTGAAATCCAATCAAAATGATATGACGATGTCGTTTACCGATCGTTTTGGTCAGCCTCAAGAGATCACCATTAATGCGAAAGCGGGCGATGATATCGAAGAATTGGCGACCTACATCAATGGTCAAACGGATCTTGTCTCGGCTTCCGTCAATGACGACGGTCAGCTTCAGATTTATATGTCTGGTGAAGATACCGCAGGCACGATTTCTTTTTCCGGTTCGCTGGCAAGTGAGCTTTCGATGTCCGCGGGTTATTACGAATCTGTCGATGACATTAATGTGACCGATGTGGGTGGTGCGCAACGTGCTGTTTCTATTTTAGATACAGCTATGAAGTACGTGGATAGTCATCGTTCTGAATTAGGCGCAATGCAAAACCGCTTTGATCATGCGATTAATAATCTCGAAAATGTTCATGAGAACTTGGCGACATCAAACAGCAGAATCAAAGATACCGATTACGCCAAAGAAACCACTCAAATGCTTAAGCAACAAATTTTGCAGCAGGTGAGCACCACAATACTGGCTCAAGCAAAGCAGGCGCCGAACCTTGCCTTAACCTTACTAGGCTAATAAGTTGCCTCAAATCTTATAAATTTCTTTTAGCTTAATTAGCCCGTTTGGGTTAATTAAAATACAAATTATCGCTCGACCGACTTCTCGGCAACTTTAGTGTTTTTCTTATCTTTTTTTGATAACTTTACTGCCAGTCACGCTTTCTTCTCCTTTATCGCTATTTCTTTAATTTTGTTGTTTTTTTCCTAAAGGTTTCGCCAATCACGCCGTTATTAAAAGTAACTTTGAGAGAACTACTTTGGTTTTCCGAGACGTCGGAAACCGCTATACCGGAAAATCAATTGGAGAAATCACCATGGCAGTGAATGTAAATACAAACGTTTCAGCGATGACAGCGCAACGTTACCTAAACAACGCAAACAGCGCACAACAAACATCAATGGAGCGTCTAGCTTCAGGTTCTAAAATCAACAGCGCAAAAGATGACGCTGCAGGCCTACAAATCTCGAACCGNTTACCTAAACAACGCAAACAGCGCACAACAAACATCAATGGAGCGTCTAGCTTCAGGTTCTAAAATCAACAGCGCAAAAGATGACGCTGCAGGCCTACAAATCTCGAACCGTTTGAACGTTCAGAGTCGTGGTCTTGATGTTGCTGTACGTAACGCGAACGACGGTATCTCGATTGCACAAACGGCTGAAGGTGCAATGAACGAGACAACAAACATCCTGCAACGTATGCGTGACTTGTCTCTACAATCATCAAACGGCTCAAACTCAAAATCTGAGCGTGTAGCGATTCAAGAAGAAGTAACAGCACTGAACGACGAACTGAACCGTATCGCGGAAACGACGTCTTTTGGTGGCAACAAGCTACTTAACGGTACTCACGGTACTAAGTCATTCCAAATCGGTGCGGATAACGGTGAAGCGGTAATGCTTCAACTGAAAGACATGCGTTCTGATAACGCTCAGATGGGTGGTAAGAGCTACCAAACTGAGAACGCGAAAGATAAAGATTGGAATGTTCAAGCGGGCTCTAACGACCTGAAATTATCGTTCACTGATAACTTTGGTCAAGCACAAGAAATCGACATCAACGCAAAAGCGGGTGACGACATCGAAGAGCTAGCAACGTACATCAACGGTCAACAAGATTCTGTTAAAGCGTCTGTAACTGAAGACGGCAAGCTACAAATGTTCACAGGCAATAACAAAGTGAGCGGCGATGTGTCTTTCTCTGGCGGTCTTGCGGGTGAGCTAGGCATTCAAGCGGGCAAAGAAGTTACGGTTGATACTATCGACGTAACGTCTGTTGGTGGCGCACAAGAGTCTGTAGCAGTCATCGATGCGGCACTTAAGTATGTAGACAGCCACCGTGCTGAATTGGGTGCTTTCCAAAACCGTTTCGACCACGCTATCAGCAACTTAGACAACATTAACGAAAACGTTAATGCATCTAAGAGCCGTATTAAAGACACCGATTTCGCGAAAGAAACGACTCAGATGACTAAGTCTCAGATCCTTTCTCAAGCTTCAAGCTCGATTCTTGCTCAAGCGAAGCAAGCTCCGAACTCGGCACTTAGCCTACTAGGTTAATCGATTGAAAGGCCACGTTGACTATAAGCGTTGTTGAAACAAAGCGTCAACGTTAGGCTTCCACAAATTAGCTCGTGGTGAGAGATGAGCGCTAAACAGACCCAGCTTCGGCTGGGTTTTTTATTGCCTACTATTTGGCAAAGTTAAGAATTTAGGACAGTGGTAAAGGCAAAAAACGAGATTCCCTATCACGTTCGTGCTTCACTGTAGGGAATGACGGGAATAGGGCGATGATGATCTTATTGCTTTGTAGAATGAGTTCGGTTGGTTTGAGTAAGTAACACCTCAATTAGAATAAAGGCTTTTATCGTCATTTCAGAATCGAGTAGAACGAGGTATCAGGAATCTCGCTTTTAAAGAGAGGTTGGTATTCCAGGTTTACTTTTCGCATTCGTGAAGTTTTTATAATTAGTTGAACACTACCCGTCATTCTAGAATCGAGTAGAACGAGATATCAGAGATCTGTTGTTTGTTAAAAATCACAAGTGTAATTTTATACATAGGTGAAATTTATTGAATATCGCTTAACAACGTTTAGTCAAAAACCTAGTTGGATAGTAGGGCGAAAACGGTCAGTGTGATTCTTTGAGGGAGCTTGGAGAAGAGTTTCGGCGTGATAGTCAGTAATGCTATCTGAGGTATTGAACAAATATAGCAGGCACAAAAAACGCCACCCTTAGGTAGCGTTTTAATTAAAGCAGATAAGTAATCGAGATTACTTAGTTACTTTAAGAACTGGAGTTTCGCCAACAGTTACAGAACCAGAAAGCTTGTTCAGCTCTTTGATTTCGTCCATGTTAGAGATAACAACTGGAGTAAGCGTAGATTTCGCTTTCTCTTCTAGAAGCGCTAGGTCGAAAGTGATGATAGTGTCACCAGCTTTAACAGATTGACCTTCTTCAGCTACACGAGTGAAGCCTTCGCCTTTAAGTTCAACAGTATCGATACCGAAGTGAACGAAAAGCTCAACACCGTCGTCAGACTCGATAGAGAATGCGTGGTTAGTTTCGAAGATCTTACCGATAGTACCGTTTACTGGAGCTACCATTTTGTCGCCAGCTGGTTTGATCGCGATGCCGTCACCAACGATTTTTTCAGCGAAAACTACATCTGGCACATCTTCGATGTTTACGATTTCACCAGAAAGAGGTGCGATGATCTCGATTGCACCAGCATCAGCGCTGTCATCAGATACAAGCTTTTTCAGTTTGTCAAACAGACCCATTGTGTCATGCTCCTAACGTTTAGTTTTATTCTGTAGAATATACTATACCAATCTAACAAATTAGACGACTATTTTTAGCCGTCTAACGTTATTATGCGATTGGCGATTACTGAGTTTTCTCAGCGATGAACTTTTCTACGCAAGCTTCAATTTCGGCAGCTGTTGGTAGAGATAGTGCTTCGTCAGCCATAGCTTTAACTTCAGCGAAGTTAGAGTTACGGATTACTTTCTTAACTTTAGGGATAGAGATACCGCTCATAGAGAACTCATCTAGACCCATACCAAGAAGAAGTAGCGTTGCACGCTCATCACCAGCAAGCTCACCACACATACCAGTCCACTTACCTTCAGCGTGTGATGCGTCGATCACTTGCTTGATTACTGTAAGAACAGCAGGAGATAGTGGGTTGTATAGGTGAGAAATCATTTCGTTACCACGGTCTACCGCAAGAGTGTATTGCGTTAGGTCGTTAGTACCGATAGAGAAGAAAGATACTTCTTTCGCTAGGTGGTGTGCGATTGCAGCAGCTGCTGGAGTCTCAACCATTACGCCGATTTCGATTTCTTCATCGAAAGCTAGGCCTTCAGCGCGAAGTTCAACTTTGTACTCTTCGATTGCTTTTTTCAGTTCACGGATCTCTTCAACAGAAATGATCATTGGGAACATGATACGTAGTTTACCGTGTGCAGATGCACGTAGGATGCCACGTAGTTGGTCACGTAGGATTTCACGACGATCCAAGCTGATACGTACTGCACGCCAGCCTAGGAACGGGTTCATCTCTTGTGGAAGATCCATGTATGGTAGATCTTTGTCGCCACCGATATCCATAGTACGGATAATCACTGACTCGCCTTCCATTGCTTCTGCTACTTCTTTGTAAGCAACGTATTGCTCTTCTTCAGTAGGAAGCGCGTCACGGTCCATAAATAGGAATTCAGTACGGTACAGACCAACGCCTTCACCGCCGTTACGCAGGATACCGTCACAGTCTTTTACTGTACCGATGTTGCCGCAAACTTCTACACGGTGACCGTCTAGAGTTTCAGCATGCAAATCTTTTAGTTTTGCTAGTTCAGCCGCTTCTGCTTCGAAATCTGCTTTGATTTTCTTAGCTTCTGCTAATTCAGCTTCAGAAGGGTTGATGATGATCTTGTTGTTCATCGCGTCTAGCACAAGCATGTCGCCGTTCTTAACTTGCTTAGTGATATCGTTAGTACCAACGATAGCTGGAAGCTCAAGAGAACGTGCCATGATTGAAGTATGAGATGTACGACCGCCGATGTCACAAGCGAAACCAAGAACGTAGTCTAGGTTGATTTGTGCAGTTTCAGATGGCGTTAGGTCGTAAGCAACTAGGATAACTTCTTCATTGATGTCTGCTAGAGAAACAATGTTGATGCCTAGTGCATTTTTAACGAAACGAGTACCGATATCACGGATATCAGTTGCACGTTCTTTTAGGTACTCATCATCAAGAGACTCTAGTGCAACAGCTTGCTCTTCGATCACAGTGTGGATCGCGTTGTCTGCGTGCATCTTGTCTTTCTTGATGAGTGCTAAAATCTCTTCTTCTAGCTCTTCATCTTCAAGCAGCATGATGTGGCCTTCAAAGATTGCTTCTTTTTCTTCGCCAAAAGTTTCAAGTGCTTTTTGCTTAACAACTTCAAGTTGTTGAGAAGATTTGTTACGAGCGTCAAAGAAACGCTGTACTTCTGCTTCAACTTGGTCGTCAGAGATAGATTGAGTGTTTAGGACAATTTCATCTTCTTGAAGTAGTAGTGCTTTACCGAAAGCAATACCAGGAGATGCTAGGATGCCTGAAATCATAGCCTTACCTTAGTTGTTCAACTGTAAACGGGAGAGTGTGTGACTTTAAGTCGTCGACTAATGTCGCGCTTATTCCTATCTATTTCGAACAAAGCCACTTTGCTATGCAAAATGGCTTTGAAAGAAGGAGACCGTATTAGTGTAGTTGATCCATAAGAGCAACTAGGTGGTCTACTGCTTGCTGAGCTTGAGGACCTTCAGCTGAAATAGTAACGTTAGTACCTTTTACTAGGCCTAAAGTTTGTAGTTTGAACAGGCTTTTCGCGCTAGCGCTTTTGCCGTTAGAAGTCACTGTGATGTCAGCGTCGAAAGATTTTGCTTCTTTAACGAACTGTGCAGCTGGACGAGTGTGAAGACCGTTTTCTGCTGTGATTTCTACTTGCTTCTCGTACATTTTATATACCCCAATTAATTTATTTTTTGTAAGTTTGTAACCAGATTAGCTTAACTGCTTTAGCCCAAATGCGCTAGAGGCTAGTACGCCATGTTCGTGTTAGAACTTAGACTGGTTATAAATTTTTATCCAGCCATGGTCGTCTTTTGTTGAGTACTCATGACTTTCAGAATTTGTTTATTGCTTCTTTTATTTTGAAGCGAAAAATAAAACAGACCCGATATTACCAAAGGTGGGGCAGGGATCAACAAAAAAGCCCCTAAACGGGGCTTTTTTGGACGAAAAATTGATTTGACCACATATTATTGTTGGTTCTCTTTTTCCGTAAAGATGCCAGCAAATAGGGCTGTACTTAGGTAACGTTCACCAGAACTTGGTAGTACCGTTACGATAGTTTTTCCTGAAAATTCAGGGAGTTCTGCGATTCTGTTTGCCGCTACTACAGCTGCGCCAGATGAGATACCAGCAAGGATACCTTCTTCTTTCATTAGGCGTTGAGCCATCTCAATCGCTTCTTCAGAAGTTACCGATTCTACGCGGTCAATAATCTCTAAATCTAGGTTTCCAGGGATGAAACCTGCACCGATACCTTGAATTTTGTGCGGAGCTGGCTTGATTTCTTCACCTGCAAGCGCTTGTGCAATAACTGGAGACTCAGCCGGCTCAACCGCTACTGAAGTGATCGCTTTGCCTTTTTCACCTTTAATGTAACGACTTGTACCAGTGATAGTACCGCCCGTACCAACACCCGCTACAAACACGTCGATTTCGCCGTCTGTTGCTTCCCAAATTTCAGGACCAGTTGTCTGCTCGTGAATCTGTGGGTTAGCAGGGTTGTTGAACTGTTGAAGTAGTAGGTACTTGTCTGGGTCTGAAGCAACAATCTCTTCTGCTTTAGCAATCGCGCCGTTCATGCCTTTTGGTGCTTCAGTTAGAACTAGGTTTGCGCCAAGTGCTTTAAGTAGCTTACGACGTTCTAGGCTCATTGACTCAGGCATCGTTAGCGTTAGCTTGTAACCGCGCGCCGCAGCTACGAATGCAAGAGCAACACCAGTGTTACCACTAGTAGGTTCAACAAGCTCGATACCTGGCTTTAGCGTACCTGCTTTTTCTGCTTCCCAGATCATGTTTGAACCGATACGACACTTAACACTGAAGCTTGGGTTACGAGCTTCGATCTTAGCTAGGACGTTACCTTTGCTTACTTTGTTAAGGCGGACTAGAGGTGTGTTACCAATCGTTAGGGTGTTGTCTTCGTAGATCTTGCTCATGCGATATTCCTTCATTTAATGACAGAACTAAACGTAGTATGTCAATCACTTTACCGTCTAGTGTCTTTCGATGTTTGTTCAGCTTGAATTTAGATTAAACAAGTTGAAAAAAAGGTAAAAGGATTAAAAAGTTATATCATATAGATATGTAGCAGAATTGACGCCTATCTTTATTGAAATCAGAACTTCAAAAAGATAGGCAAACTAGGAAGTATAGGCAGGGTTAGAGACGAGAACTATAGCCGAGAACGCAGAGCTTGGTCTTTAAACTCAGCAACCCACATTGCCGTTGCGCCACAAACGGCAACGGGCATCACAATCAGGTTTAAGATTGGAATAGTAGTGAAAACAGAAACAAGCGCACCGAAGCTGTAGCTCTTACCTTGTTTTTGTTTCAAATTGTTTCTCATGTCATCGAACTTGATTTTATGATTATCGAATGGGTAATCGGCGTATTGAATCGCTAACATCCATGCTGTGAAGATGAACCATAAAAACGGTGCAACGGTTTGTCCTAGTGCTGGAATTAACAAAAGTAGGAATAAACCGATCGCTTTTGGCAGAACGTAGACAAGTTTGCGCCATTCTCTCGCTAATATACGCGGGGTATCTTTGAGAACATCAAGTAAACCATCGTCATTGACTTTTTTACCGCTCAGCAACTCTTCCACTTTTTCTGCGAGTAAACCGTTGAACGGTGCGGCAATGAAGTTAGCGAGCGTACTAAAGAAATACGAGAACGTGGCCAAGACGGTTAAGACAAGTAACGGCCATAAAATGTATGACAACCACGACAAGAAACTTGGTAATGCACCAATCCAACCTTCAATCCAAGTGTTTAGATTGGAGAAGATATAAAACAAGGCGCCGCCAACAAGCAAAACGTTAGCGATCAGAGGAAGTAGTACAAACTTACGAATGCTCGGTGATAAAGCGATTTTTATTCCGAAAATAAAATAGCCAAAGCCTGAGCGTGGAACAGATTCAATAGTCATATTTAAATTAGGTCACATGTGAATTTGATTAAATAGCAAACATGTCTAGTGTACTCGACCGAAATTAAGAAAAAAAGCGTGGCGAAAATCACACCATGTAAGGAACTAATTGTATTAATTTGTTCTAAAACAGTGGCTACTTTTGATAGAGTAGTGAGATTGGCCAAATTAACCCAACTTAGTGACAGCGTCTTTATCGCTAGTTGACTAAGAAAGCTGAGAGCGAAAAATGCAGGAATTGCGATTTGTACTCATTATTGTTGGCGCACTAGCTATCGCCGCATTATTGTTCCACGGTCTGTGGACGAGTAAAAAAGAAGGGAAAGCAAAGTTTGGTGATAAGCCGCTTGGTAAGCTTGATAACGATAGCTTAGATGAAGCAGAAACTATCCCAAATCGTTCATTCGCCCCAGAAGATGATTTTGAGATAATCCGAAAAGAACGCAAAGAACCGGATTTTGCTGTTTCGCCATCTGCGGCTGATCCTCTGATCGATTCAGATCCACTTACAGCGGCACAAGTGAAAGAAGCTCGCGAAGACGATATCGAATTGAATGATCTTCCTTCTTTCAGTGTTGCAGACCCAATCAAGGTTGAAAATGAACCGGAAGAGCTTGAGCAAGAGAAGGTTGTAGAGCCTGAAGTTCCAAGCTTTGAGTTGACCGACGAGCAAAAAGAAAACCATGCCGGCTTTAAAGAGCAGTACGGTTCGTTTGAAGAACCTTCTGAGACAGTTGATGAACCAGTCGTTCCAAACGAAACGCTTACTCAACGAGAGCCAGTTGTTGCGAAAGAAGTCGTGGCTCCACAAAGCGCACCTGTTGAAGAAGCAAAACCAGATGAAGGACTTGGCTTAGAAGTGATCGTTCTTAATGTTCACTGTGCTGGAGAGATCCCATTCGTGGGCACTGAGCTGTTCCGCAGCATGGAAAACAACGGTTTAACTTATGGTGAGATGTCTATCTACCACTGCTTTGCACAGTCGAGTGACGAACCAAAAGTTATTTTCAGCGTAGCGAACATGATGCAGCCAGGCACTTTAGAACATGACGACCCTGCTGACTTCACGACGAAAGGTATTTCGTTCTTTATGACGTTGCCTTGTTACGGTCAAGCTGATCAAAACTTCAATGTAATGTTGAGTGCGGCGCAGAAAATTGCTGATGATATGGGCGGAAACGTACTGGATGAGTCACGTAACTTAATGACACCAAACCGTTTATCTGACTATCGTAAGCAAATCAGAGACTTTATGACGGCATCGAACGCATAGCCGTATTGTTTAGCCTTGTAAATAATCTATATTTATAGAAAAGGGCTCCTAAGGGAGCCCTTTTTGATATTTCAATCACGACAGAGAATGATATGAAAGAATCGATTCAAGTTACCTTAGAGCAGTTAAGAGAAACTCTGCATTATCACGCCGTTCGTTATTACGTAGAAGATAGCCCTGAGATCCCTGATGTCGAGTACGATCGATTAATGCAGCAATTGCTACAGATCGAAGAAGAGAATCCAGAGCTTGTGACCGCGGATTCACCAAGCCAGCGTGTCGGCGGTCAGCCTTTAGATGGCTTCACGCAAGTGACTCACGAAATCCCAATGCTTTCTCTAGACAATGCATTCTCTGACGAAGACTTGGATGCGTTTAATAAGCGTATGTCGGATAGAGCACCCACCGCGAACCTTAAAACTTTCTGTTGTGAGCCTAAGCTTGATGGCCTTGCTGTGAGCTTGCTCTATGTGAATGGCACCTTAGTTCAAGCTGCGACTCGTGGTGATGGTGCGACTGGCGAAAACATCACAGAAAACGTACGCACGATCAGTTCGATTCCACTTAAGTTACAAGGCGAAGGCTGGCCTGAGCGTATCGAAGTTCGTGGTGAAGTGTTTATGCCAAAAGCAGGCTTCGATAAATTAAATGAGATTGCGTTGAAGAAAGGCGAAAAAGTCTTTGTTAACCCACGTAATGCAGCAGCAGGTAGTTTACGTCAGTTAGATTCTCGTATTACAGCGAAACGCCCGCTGGCTTTCTATGCCTACAGTGTTGGTGTTGTAGAGGGCGCTGAGCTTTCTAATAGCCACTATCAACGCTTCTTACAGCTGAAAGGCTGGGGTTTACCTATGTGTCCTGAGACTAAGCAGCTTAGCTCACTTGAGGACGTAAAGGCGTACTATCAAGATATCATGACTCGTCGCGATGCTCTGGCTTATGAGATCGATGGTGTGGTTATTAAAGTCGACGACATCGCGGCTCAAGAAGTGCTTGGCTTTGTTGCTAGAGCGCCTCGCTGGGCGATTGCTTACAAATTCCCAGCGCAAGAAGAGATCACTTTGCTTAACGATGTTGAGTTCCAGGTTGGCCGTACAGGCGCTATTACGCCTGTTGCTAAATTGGAACCTATCTTTGTTGGTGGTGTGACGGTGAGTAATGCGACGCTGCACAATGCTGACGAGATTGCTCGCCTAGGTGTGAAGGTAGGTGATAGCGTTATTATTCGTCGAGCTGGAGATGTAATTCCACAGATCGTCGCGGTTGTACAAGATCGTCGCCCTGAGACTGCGAAAGACATTGTTTTCCCTGATGCTTGCCCTGTGTGTAGTTCTGCCGTTGAGCGTGTCGAAGGTGAAGCGGTAGCGCGTTGTACTGGCGGTTTAGTGTGTCAGGCGCAGCGTAAAGAAGCACTTAAACACTTTGTTTCTAGAAAGGCGCTAGACGTTGATGGACTGGGCGTGAAAGTAATTGAGCAGCTTGTTGATCGCGAAATGGTCGAAACGCCAGCTGACTTGTTTAAGCTTAGTGCTGGCGTGATTACTGTTCTTGACCGAATGGGGCCTAAATCAGCACAAAACGTGGTGAGTGCGCTGAATAAAGCCAAAGACACGACATTAGCGCGTTTCCTCTATTCACTCGGTATTCGTGAAGTCGGAGAAGCGACAGCGATGAACTTAGCGCAACACTTTAAGACGTTGGAACTGGTTCAAGCAGCGACTCATGAACAATTAGTTGAAGTGTCAGATATTGGTGACATCGTTGCTAGCCATATCACCAGTTTCTTCTCACAAGAGAAAAACAGAGCGGTCGTCGATCAGCTGATAGAGCTAGGTGTGAATTGGCCAATCATCGAAGAAGCTGCCGATGACCAAGTGCTACCATTAGAAGGTAAAGTCGTTGTGTTAACAGGTTCGTTGTCGCAATTAGGTCGAAGTGAAGCGAAAGCGGCGTTACAAGCATTAGGTGCGAAAGTGACGGGTAGCGTATCGAAGAAAACAGATATCTTATTTGCTGGTGAAGCTGCGGGTTCTAAACTAACTAAAGCACAAGATTTAGGAATCGAAATAAGAACCGAAGAAGATCTAATTGCCCTTATATCGTAAGTAAATTCAGATAAAAAAAGCTCAAAGGCACTCCTTTCAAGGGAGTGCCTTTTTTGTGTTTGTTACAAATTAGCGAGCTTTTTGTTTGTTGAGAATTTTGTTCCTATACGAAGTCTCAAATCAGGACAGTGATGGTGCTCAACATTAATGAAATGCTGTTCTAGTTGTACTTAAAATGCGAGTCATATCTATTTTTGTAAAAGGTGTTTTTGTTTAACTTGTTGTTTTTATTGGTAATTTCTGTTTTGGGTTGTGAGCTTTCCATTTTATCGATCTGGATCACTAAGTACCTACTAAATTTGCACCAACTCATATTTTTTTAGATGAAAATTAAGTTATCATTGATCTTTTTGAGGGCGAAGTTAGTCTTAATGCCATGGATGCACGATGTGTATACCCAGAAAGGAAATAGAGAATTCAGCGTTAAGGGTTCTCAAACAAGAAAAGGTATTTCTCTCTACGGCGGCCAACTTTAGGCGGGAAATATTCAAACAGCTATATCCATTTTTAGGAGTTTTATTCCATGGAAAACAAATTTTTTAAAGTATCTGCGATCACTGCAGCAATGGTAGGTGCACTTTCTGCTGCTCCAGCTATGGCCAATGATCCAATTGGTCCTGAATATGCAAGCCAGGCGTCTGAGTTCTTCTCTGAATCTACTATTAGCGGTAACCTAAACTTTTTCATGCGTGCTCGTGACCGTGGTAATGTAGACGCAAATGGTAACGATACTGCTAAGACAACAAACCTAGACCACGGCTCTATCTTTGCTAACTTAGGTTTCCATTCAGGTTATGTCGCGGATGTTGTTGGTTTCGACGCTGTAGTATACAGCACATTTGATATGTGGGCTGGTGAAGAAACTGGTGGTTCATTTGAACACGAGATGAACTTCTTTGATTGTGATTCTGCATACGGTGCAAGTACTGGTTGTGATTCTTACCAAACGGACAATGGTGTTTCATTCGCAAAAGCAGCACTAAAGTTTAAATTTGGTGAAAACATTAATGCACAACTTGGTTACTTCCAACCATCTGTACCAAGTTCTTTGGGTGTTAACTGGTCATTCGCTCCTGGTACTTACCGTGGTGGTGAAATCGGCGGTAATTTTGGTGATTTAGCTGTTGGTTTCGTTTATGCAGATCAGTACAAAGCTCCTTGGTTTAAAGAAACATATGAATTCCGTGATGGATCTTTCTGGGGTAGCCCTGGTAAAGATGTTGGCGATGTATACTCGGTAGGTGCCCGTTATACCCTAAGCAATGGCATTGGCCTTGATTTCGGTTACGGTGGTTTGACTGACGGTGACCGTAAAAATTTCCATGCTAAAGTTAAAGGTACGACAGACGGCGGTCTATTCTGGTCTCCACAACTATACGTAGTTGATGACGACAACCAATTTGATAGCACAGCTTTCCAAGCGGCTTTATTGACAGCTAAATCTTTTGGCCAATACAGCTTCCGTGCTGAAGCGACATATACATCTGCAGACTCTGAAGATACACGTGGTAACGTAGGTAACATGTCTTACCGTCTAACCGAGCAGTACGGTGGTTCGAACGGCGCTTACGATATCTGGTGGAACAACCGTTCTGACTTTAACCACGATGGCGAATACGCGTTCTTCTTATCTTCAACTCGTGATTTCTCTGATGTTGGTGGTACAGGCTTCAGCGCTGGTGTAAGTGGTGCTTACGGTGCGGGTGCGAAAGCAGACGGCTACGATGAACTAGTAGAATATGCATACAGCTTCTTCGCAAACTACGCGATTCAAGCGGGTGCACTGAAAGATGCTAATATCAGCTTCTACTACACTAACTTCTTTAATGATTCAGACGCGCCAAACTGGACTGGTTACTCTAACGCATTCCAAGACGAGACTGATTTCAAACTAGCACTAACAATTCCTTTCGGAGTTAAGTAAGTTAGATAAGAAATAGACAAAGCTGGGCATTTGCCCGGCTTTTTTGCTTTTTAGGAGATATTTATGAAACGTATTGTTCCCGTAACATTAATTGCTTGTAGTTTGATAGCATGTACTTCTTCACCGAAAACAGCGTCTGAGTTTTGGTATGGTCAAGGTGAGCGTTTTGGTTCTCACGGGTATACGATAGATAATGACTCGTTGGAAGATATCAAAGAAAAGGTAGAGTTTGATGAACCTGCGTATCTTGCTGGTTATGAAAAAGGAAAACTAGAATTTTGCGATCCCTATAAAGCGTTTGAAAAAGGTATAAAAGGAACAAGGTACACGGATCAATGTGCCGATATGCCTCAGGAGGTGATGATCAAAGCTGAGTGGCAAAGAGGTTGGGATGCATTTATTGGTGCTGATTTCTATAAGTTTAGGTAGGCTTAGAAAAGATTAACTTAAACCTACCTATTGTCATTATTGATGTGTGCCACCATATGCTTTGCACAGTTCACGGGGCAGTTGCTTTATCGCTCCGTCATTGAATGTGCACTGAACACCTGCACCAAATACTTTTCCTGCGTTGTTTTGTGCAATAGATACTGGAGCTGAAAAAATAAATACTGAAGCTAGTGCTAAAGTTAAAAGTTTCATGTTTTCCATCCTTCATACTTACCAAAAAATAAATAAACAGCATTTAAACGTCATGCTTAATACTCAATTATGTATACGGTTAATGAAAGATCAAAGTTATATAAAAATTTTCAATGAAAAATAACAGTAGCTAATTTAAATATATCAATCAGTAACTTATTGATTTTTGGTTGGGATAAGTGTCTATAAATACAGGTTATTTACCTTATTGAAGGTAAAACAGTTATAAGTGGCAGACTTTATTTTCTTAAATTATATTTATTATGCATTAAGGTGTTCTAGGTGTACTATTTGCTAGCGCCTCAAAGGTAATTAATGCCGAAGATACATCAGCTTATTAGAGTAATATCATGAACATAAGTGAAGCCGCTAAACTTACTAATCTATCAACGAAGTCTATTCGTCTTTATGAAGACAAAGGGGTTATCACGGCCCCTTTACGCTCGGAAAATGGCTATAGAAACTACGACAAGAAGCAGATTAAAGAGCTTGGGATAGTTGCGAAAGCGAGAAGTGCGGGTTTTTCACTTGATGAGTGCCGTGCGCTTGTTGAATTAGCGGATAATCCTTGTCGCGAAAGTGCCGATGTTAAAGCAAAAGCGCTGAGTAAATTGGAAGAAGTAAACAAAAAAATTGAAGATCTTTTGGCAATTCAGAAGACATTGAAAGAGTGGGTTGAACAATGTCCAGGTGACTCAAATAGCCATTGCCCGATCATTGACTCACTTGTAGAGAAAAAGCCATAAGTGGGTTACTTATGGCTTTAATAAGGAATGCTGAGTTACTCTTTAGGAGTAATCGTTAATACTATGCCATCTACAGCAGTGACGATTACCTCTGTGCCTGCTTTTAAGTCTTGGGCAGTAACAGCTGACCACGTAGTATCACCTAGACGGATACGACACTTGCCTTTTTGAATGTCAGTATCGATTCGAGCTGTTTGACCGACCAGTTGCTTTTCTCTTTGGTTTAACTCTCGCCCTGCATCCGATTGCTTGTCATTTGAGAGTTGTCTTCTCCACCACAACCAAGTCGTGATAAGTGAAAAGCTTGCAAAGGATAACCATTGCATCTGCCAACCAAGTGGTAGGGCACCCAAAAGTACACCGACCAACATGGCAGATATGCCTATCCATAAAAAGTAACCAGCGGTTCCAACCAGTTCAAGTGCAAGCAATGCTAGACCAAACGCCAGCCAGTGCCAGTGGTTTACTTGTTCTAGTAATTCGACCATAAGTTAGTCCTTACTACCTTTGTCATTCTTATGCGCAAACATCTCTGCAATACCAGCTACAGAACCCATTAGGCCTGTTGCTTCAAGTGGTAGCATGATGATCTTGCCGTTTTCTGCTTGACCAATTGATTTCAGTGCGTCGGTGTAGCCTTGTGCTATGAAGTAGTTTACAGCTTGCATGTCACCTTGAGCAATCGCCGTTGATACCATCTCTGTTGCTTTCGCTTCTGCTTCTGCAGCACGTTCACGAGCTTCTGCTTGAAGTATCGCGGCTTGTTTTTCACCTTCTGCTTTCAGGATATCTGACTGCTTGTGACCTTCTGCTTTTAGGATCTCTGCTTGTCTTACGCCTTCTGCTTCTAAGATATCGGCACGTTTGTTTCGTTCTGCCTTCATCTGAGCATTCATCGCAGCGGTAAGATCGGCGGGTGGTTGTACGTCTTTAATCTCGATACGTGTAACTTTTACGCCCCAAGGGTTAGTTGCTTCATCGACGATGTTAAGCAATTTGGTATTGATCATGTCACGCTGGCTGAGCATTTCATCCAATTCCATAGAACCCAGTACAGTACGGATATTGGTGAGGGTTAAGTTACGAATCGCGTGCTCAAGGTCGTTCACTTCATAGGCCGCTTTAGGGGCATCGATAACCTGAACAAAACACACCGCATCAATAACGACGTTCGCGTTGTCTTTAGAGATGACCTCTTGAGCTGGGATGTCGAGAACACGCTCCATCATGCTGATGCGTTGTCCTACTTTATCAATAAACGGAATGATCAAGTTTAAGCCCGGTCTTAGGGTATGTGTGTAGCGACCGAAGCGTTCTACCGTCCAGTTATTGCCTTGCGGAACGGTTTTTACTCCAGCGAAAATAAATAGCAGTGCGACGACGGTAAAGACGCCGATAGTAATCAATGTATCAATAGCCATACAAAATCCTTTGCAAGTTTAAGTTTTTGATAGTTCATTGTTGATACTGGCTCATATTTAAAATCGGAGCAAATTTATAAACGAAAAATGGGCCATAAAATATTGATTTTATGGCCCATTTGGCATTCTTACATTCGATAAACTAATTAATTGAATTGTTAGTTTTCGAAGTGTTTTACAACGCTTAACTTAACTGGCGTTGACGATTGCTAGTAAAGCAGAGAGTACAACTGTCGACGGTATTTACTCGCAACCGCGTTACCTTGTCCAAGCGCACTTAAGATATCCATGAATTCTTTCTTCATGTCACCATCGAGAGTATTTAGGTCTTTTGCTAGGAAAGACCACAGTAGATCCATTGCTTCTTCGCTACGGTTCACTTGGTGGTATTGCAGTGCTAATTCAGAGGCCGTTTTAGCATCGCTTGGGTTTTGCTGAAGAGCGGATTCTAGTGCTTGAATCTCAGGGCTGTCTGCTGCCTGTTTATGAAGTTCCAGCTTCGCAACTAAGCCTTTGTAGTAGTTGTCTTGGTATTCAAGTGGGATGGTTGCTAGCTGAGTTTCAGCAAGGTCAAACTGTTGTGTTTCTAATAAACACTCTGCTATCGCCAGTTTTACTTCACCTTTGTTTGTAAGCTCAGCTGGAAGTTGTTGCATTGCCGCCAAAGCTTGAGTGTGATCGCCTGCTTGCATTAACTCAAGAGCTTGGCGCAGTGCGAGTTCATCTTGACTAGGAAGGTGTTTGCTTAGCATCTCTACAATCGCGTCTAAGCTTTGAGGACCACCCAGACCGTCGACAGGTTGACCGTTAACAAACAGTGCAATCGTAGGCAGTGCTTGAACACCAAATTGGCTAGCAATCGCTTGTTCTTGCTCGCAATTCAGTAGGGCTAACGTGAAAGCACCGTTGTATTGCTGAGTTAATGTTTGGAGTTCAGGAATGACTTGGGCGCTCTCTTGGCTCATTGGTGCCCAAAAATGGATGAGTACAGGGGTCTGCATCGAACCTTCTAATACTTGACGAAAGTTCTGCTCATTAAGTTCAACAATATGCGGAGATTGCATTTACGTTCCTTGAGGTTTGTTTTGTGGATACGTTGCAAATATGGGGTGAGAAGTCGGTAACTTCAAGATCTAACTCAGTTATCTCCGATAAAAAGCGCCAAAAATAGAAAAACGCCATGCTTCGATGTTGATAGAGTTGTTATCTCAACACGGAAGACACAGCGTTCTCATTGAGGTGGTCAGTGAGGTATTACTTGAGATATTCAAAACAGAATAAACAACGTAATAGCCAAACTCACACCTACCCAATTAAGGCGGTTTAAAGTCATGAAATATCCAGAAGTAGCGTCATCAATTGGGAATAATTGATGAGATAGGCTAAATCATGACATTTTATTGTTACGAATAAATTACATCGTTACATTAAAGTTTGCGACTGTGCATTCAAAGTTAGTAATTTATGCTGCTTTTCTTAAAATAGGGTCTAGCAAGCGGCTTGGTAGGAGCCTTTTTAACACAGCGAACACCTTGGTTGGTGTCGTCACTCGATACCTTAACTTCGGCTTATTCGCAGTCAGCGCGTGAAAAACGGGTTCAATGCAGCTTTCAGCAGGCAGAACAAAAGCGTTGTTCGACGACTCTTTTTCAAGTCGGTCTTTTTGCTGTTGGTAAGCTTCTTGATGGACACTGCCTTCGATGCTGATCCACTTATTGAAGGCCTTTAGGGC
The DNA here is from genome assembly GCF_022397915.1 of Vibrio sp. Isolate34. Taxonomy (GTDB): domain Bacteria; phylum Pseudomonadota; class Gammaproteobacteria; order Enterobacterales; family Vibrionaceae; genus Vibrio. The sequence goes on from NZ_JAKEUO010000002.1 coordinate 272,509, forward strand.
GTTGGTTCTAAACTGGGTTTCGATAGGGCCGGGTTGAAGTAATGAAATGTGTACGCCACTGCCATGCAGTTCTAAACGCAGAGTGTCAGTCCAACCTTCTATCGCGAATTTTGAAGCGTTGTAAGCACCGCGATATTTCATAGCGGCGAAGCCTAACACTGAACTGTTTTGTACGATTCGTCCTTCGCCACGCTCACGCATGTGTGGGAGGATCTGACAAACAAGATGGTGCCAGCCGAAGAAGTTGGTTTCGAATTGCTCTCTGAGTCCTTGAGTTGGTAAGTCTTCTAGCGCCCCCGCTTGGCCGTAAGCGCCGTTGTTGAACAATCCAAACAATCCATTAGGTGCGAGTTCAATCGCAAGCTTGGCGCCATGTTCAATACTTTCTTGGTTGGAAAGATCGAGTTGAATGCAGGTGAGACCTTCGTCTTGAAGGCGTTGAACATCTTGTGGGTCACGACAAGATGCAATGACATGAAAACCGCGCTTTTGCAGTGCATGTGCACATGTATAGCCAATACCCGTTGAGCAACCAGTGATAAGAATCGACTTGTTCACGCTTAATCCTTTATTAGAGTCTCTATGACTCTAGGGTAAAGAATTAGTCTTGATGTTGTAACAAGTTTTTTAGTGCAGGCTCGATTCTTGAGTAACTAAAGATGAACCCCATTTCGGTGAGCTTCTTTGGTTTGGAGCGGATGCTATCAAATAGCAAACAAGATGATTCTCCCATCAGAAGTGACATTGCCCATTTCGGTGTGAACAAGAAATGCGGTCGGCCCAATTGTTTGGCTAACGTACTGCTGAACAGTTTGTTAGTCACAGGGTGCGGCGCGCACATATTAAACTCGCCTTGAGCGTGAGGAATCGACAACAAGTGGTTAATGGCTCTCACCATATCCAGCATGTGAATCCATGGCATGTACTGTTTGCCTGAACCTAGAGGCCCACCGACGCCGAGTTTGTAAGGCATAAGCATTTTCTTTAGTGCGCCGCCATTTTCTCCCAATACAATCCCCGTTCTGAGTAGTATGACTCGCGTGTTATCTGATTGAGCTCGCTTAGCTATCTTTTCCCAGTGAGCACAAACTTTATGAGGGAAGCTTTCATCATCCACTTCTAATGATTCATCAAACGGATGCTGTTGTTGATCGCCATAATAACCGACGGCTGAACCACTAATGAAAACCTCAGGTGGGTTGCTGCTGGCATGAATTAACTCGACCAACTTTTCTGTGATGTGCCAGCGGCTACTGCAGATTCTCTCTTTTTGTTCTTCGCTCCAACGCTTGTCGGCTATCGGTTCGCCAGCAAGGTTAACCACCACATCGAAGTCATTAAGATTGCTCAGTTCTTCAAGGGATTGAATGTAATGAAGGTTGTTCTGGTTCAGGTGATTTAGATTTTGCTTTGCTTTTTCAGGGCTCCGCGTCAGCAATGTCACATCGTCAGTGTTCCAGCTTTTAACCAATTCAGAGCCAATAAATCCCGTACCACCAGTTAACAATATCTTCATACCAATCTCCTTATTAAACATAATTATAGACATGGCTTGTTTTTAATCGCCAATCAATACGAAAAAATCACTATAACGATCAGTTGGTTTCAATCGTGTGATACCCAAATTACGCCTTTTAAAATTAAAGAATGAGTGAAATAAAATTCATTTGGCCAAGATGTGTACCGTTATCACACTTATGGATTTTACTCGGATATGTTACCAACTGCGTAATATTTGTCACATAAGCAAAGATAAGGATTTGCCATGATTATTATTAATTCATAACCAGCGACAAGGAATTGCGATGATGGCGGTGCTTGCTTTGTTTCGAGCCATGTTAGGTAGCCTGAGGGATCTATTGCCAATAGTGGCGGTAATCGCTTTCTTCCAGCTTACTGTTTTACAAGAGCCACTTCCTCATCTGTTATCAATTCTAACTGGCTTAGTGCTTGTGGTCTTTGGGTTGACCTTCTTTATCTTCGGGCTTGAAATGGGGCTATTCCCAATCGGTGAGTCTATGGCTCAAGCCTTTGCTCGCAAAGGGAGTGTGTTCTGGTTACTGACGTTTGCTTTTTGTTTGGGTTTTGGTACCACCATAGCCGAACCAGCGTTAACTGCGGTGGCGGCTGAAGCTGCGGAAGTGGCCGCCGAGGGAGGTGTTATCCCCAATACGTTAGATGAAATGGAAGAATATGCAGATGGTCTGCGTTTTACCGTTGCATTGTCGGTGGGTATCGCCATCTTACTTGGGGTGCTGCGCATCTTAAAAGGGTGGCCAATTCAGTACATGATCATCGGTGGGTATATTGGTGTGGTGGTGCTCACTGCTTTCGCTCCTGAAAACATCATTGGAATTGCGTATGACTCTGGTGGAGTGACAACATCGACGATCACCGTTCCATTAGTGACCGCATTAGGAGTGGGTTTAGCCTCTGCAATTAAAGGGCGTAATCCGATGATAGATGGTTTTGGGTTGATCGCGTTTGCTTCGTTGCTGCCGATGATGTTTGTCATGGTCTATGGGATGGTGGTGACATGATCAGTGCTCAACAATTTATCGACACTTTTTTAGGCACTGTGATGGATGTGATCCCGATTGCGGTCATCATCTTCGGTTTTCAGTTGGCGGTATTACGAAAGCCAGTCAATAACCTAGCCAAAGTGCTCATTGGTTTCTTTTACGTAATCGTAGGTTTATCTCTATTCTTGATGGGGTTGGAGCTCGCGTTGTTTCCTTTGGGGGAGACGATGGCAATGCAACTCACAGAACCAAGCTTTTTGACTGAGTTCAAGATCAGCTCTGGCCTTGGTTTGGTTTGGTTTGATTATTATTGGGTTTATCTTTTTGCGTTCTGTATTGGTTTTAGTACCACGATCGCTGAGCCTTCATTGATTGCGGTGGCTATTAAAGCGAATCAAGTATCCGGCGGCAGCATCAGTGTTAATGGGCTGAGAATAGCCGTGGCACTAGGAGTGGCTATCGGTATCTCGCTTGGAAGCTATCGGATCGTTGCTGGTGACCCGATCCATTACTACATCATTTTTGGCTATGTCGTCGTGGTCATTCAAACCTTTTACGCGCCCAAATTGATCATCCCATTGGCCTATGATTCTGGCGGAGTGACGACATCCACCGTGACCGTTCCATTGGTGACGGCGTTAGGGCTAGGCCTCGCTTCAACTGTACCTGGACGAAACCCTGTGATTGATGGCTTTGGCTTAATTGCTTTTGCCAGCTTATTTCCGATTATTTCAGTGATGGGCTATGCCCAAATAACACAATGGTTAAACCGTTTACACACCTCTAAGGAGAGCAAAGATGCGCTTTAAACTTATCTTAGCGTTTGTAGAAGAGAGCAAGACAGACAGTGTGCTCGATGCCGCGCGTGATGCGGGCGCAACGGGAGCAACGGTGATCAACAATGCCAGAGGGCAAGGTCTAAACCAAAAAACCACCTTCTTTGGCTTAACCTTGGAGGTGCAAAAAGATGTGTTGTTGTTTGTCGTCGAAGAGCATTTGGCGAGACATATTTTAGAAACCATCGGTGAAGTCGGAGAGTTCGACCAAGAGTCAGGGCAAGGTATTGCTGTTCAGATCGATGTTGAAGATGCGGTCGGGGTCGCGCACCAAGTCGAAACACTAACCAAGGTTGTGGAGGATGAGCTATGAATACGGGTGAGACAATTCGAGTAAGCGATGTAATGGCTAACACTTATGTGATTATTGATGGGCTAACGACGGTGTTAGAAGCGATTGAGATGGCAAAAAAGCACAAAGTAAAAGCCATCATCGTCGATAAACGCCATGAGCACGATGAATACGGCATCGTGTTGATGAATGATATCGCTAAGAAAGTGTTGGCGAAGAACCGCTCGCCTAAGCGTACTAACGTTTATGAAATCATGACTAAACCGGCTTTGAGCGTGTCTGCCGATATGAATGTGAAGTATTGTGCGCGCTTGTTTGAGCGTTTTGGTATCAGTCGTGCCCCTGTGGTCAGTGACCATAAGATAGTCGGTATGGTTAGTTACAATAATATCGTGATCAACGGTATGGCGAGAGATGACGTGTAGCCGTTAGATACGTACAATAGGCTCATAAATTTTATGGAGAAGTACGTGTGAAATTATTTTTTGCTTCAGACCTACACGGTTCGCTGCCAGCAACAGAAAAAGTATTAGAGCTATACCAAGCATCTGGTGCGCAATATTTGGTCTTATTGGGTGACATTCTGAATCACGGCCCAAGAAACCCGATTCCAGAGGGATACAACCCGCCGGCGGTTGCAGAGAAGTTGAATGCGTTTTCTCAAGAGATCATCGCCGTTCGTGGTAACTGCGACAGCGAAGTGGATCAGATGCTGTTGTCTTTCCCAATGATGATGGATTACTCATGGGTACTGCTTGAGTCAGGTCAGCGTATTTTCTTAACTCATGGTCACCTGTACAACACAACGAAGCGACCAGCACTGAAAGCGGGCGATATTATTGCTCACGGCCACACCCATATCCCAGTTGCTGAATACCAAGATGATATCTTCATTTTCAATCCTAGCTCGGTGACATTCCCACGAGAAGGGCACGCAGCAAGCTATGGCCTATATGAAGACAACACCTTCAAAGTGATCAGCCTTGAAGGTGACCTAATTGTGAGCGGTCAGCTTTAATTAATAAAATCGGTCGCGTAGCTTTACTTTGAATCTACGTGGCCGAGGTCTTTGTCTGGAGCTATGATGTTTCGTACTCTTTGCTTCAGAACTTTAGCCTCAGGAAAACCGCCGTCCGCTTTTCTTTCCCAAATCTGTGTTCCATTACAAAAGATCTCGAATCGTCCGCCCGTATCAGGGTGTAGACTGACTTGTTCTATCTCCTCACTAAAGGTGTGCAGCAATTCTTGACACAACCAGCTTGAGCGAAGCATCCAATTGCATTGACGGCAATAGTGTATGGCTACCGTCGCTTTCAATACTGTAGTCGTGGTTGGATTCGATTCCGTATTCATAGTTAATCCTTTAAAATTCTAAATCAATAGCTTTATACCGACGGCAAACGTCAATATTTCAAAAGCAGTTTTGACGAGCTGGTTGCTTGAACGGTTGGCAAGAAATGCACCTAGGCTTCCACCTATAAATGAGCTAAGTAGAAGTATAGGTAGCCACAACCAGTATATCGGCGCGCCAGCTTGTACGATTGCGATACCGCCGATGCCATTCCAGAACAGGCCAACACATATCATGGTGAGCGCCACGGCCTGTTTATAAGTGAAACCAAACCAGCGAACAAGAAACAAGGTCACCAACAGTCCAGATCCCGCAGTCAGGGAGCCGTTGATGATGCCAATGAGCGCGAGCCCAATGCCACCAATAATCCAACCTTTGGTATCTCGGTTTTTGAGTTGTTCCTCTTGTCCCAATTGCTTCTTTAGTCGCGAGTAGACGCCAAGCGCTAAGATCATCGCCCCAAGCAGTTTTTGTGCAATATCATCTGGAATCAGTAACACGATATTTGCCCCAATAACAACGCCGATGCTGCCAACAAGGATCAGATAGCAACAAATTCTCCAACTGAGCGTGCCGCCTTTAATATGTGTATAAGCAGCGCCCAAACCTAAAGCGACACTGGCGACTTTGTGTGTTGCTAAGGCGACCGAAAAGGGGAGGCCAAGAAAGATAAGCAGTGGGAATTGAAGTAGTCCGGCACCACCACCCGATAAGGAGGCGAGGGTATTGGCGATCAATGAACCAAAAAAGAGGGCAAGTGAGTTTATCCAATCCATAGAATTTCGTACTTGTAAGTTTTAGATAACAAAAAGGGGCTTCATGCCCCTTTTTCTATTGGTTTACCGCTTCATGGTATTCAGCTATTGATACACAGTAAATAGCTATCCAATGTTAGTTTGAAAACAATACGGTTGAACCGTGATTTAAGCTAGTCAGTAGCAGTGCTTTCGGGTTAACGATGTCGATGCGTCGGCTTTGCTCTGCATCCATTTTTATAACCTGAGTGATAAGTTCGAGTTGTCCTTCCGAAAAATCTTGGCGCTGAGCTGAAGTCACATCTTTAAACTCTGTTGGTGAAACCAATAGGTAGTTGTCGTTGATATCCCACTGACCCGTTTCCGAAATGTTGATGACATTCGCAGGCTCAGTTTGAGTACCATACAGTCTAACCACTGACATTCTAAGGTATGTACCATTTGGTAGGTATTTCGCATTTGATGACAGCTCAACTTTACGAAGCGGGCCGATAGAATCCGCTTGCTTGTTATCGCTAATCAGCGTAACCATTTTCGATTGCCATTCATGCTGAGTGAGCAAGCGCTCTACTTTTGCATCGCTGCCCCAATACAACCAACCACTTAAAAATGCAGATAGAGCCAGTAAAATAATTGATACTTTTAATTTCATGTTACTGACCACCGTTACAAATGTCGTTTATATCCGACTGGTTTGCGTAAATTCTTAGGGTTACATTCTCGCTTGAGTAATCTTGCGGGTGAATGTAGTTGAGAGCAAGGTTGTTGGTTTGGCCACCTGTTGCGATCACTTCAGTCGGCTTTAGCATGCCTGTGTGATTGGTGTTGTAACGCAATACGCATTTCTCAATTGCAGGTAGCCAGCTCGTAAGATCTGGATGGTTGATTGGTGATTGAACCTTTACGCCATCCACTTCAGCCAATGTTTTGAACTCGGATTCTGCCGGGTTAGTAAACGTTAAAACGAGAATCGGCATGATGAAAGCAATAAGTAGCAACCAAAACGTTAACCACTTATTTGTGCTTTTAGCTGGAGCTGCAGCAGGAGCTCGTGTTGGTTCAGCTTCGACATTGGTTTCTTGAACCTTTGCTACTGGCTCTGACTCAACCGTTTCAGTAACCGTTTCTTCAGTCGCTGCAGGCGTTGCAAACGTCAAGATAGGTTCTACGTCATTTTCGGCAATTTCAGCAGCTACTGGCTGATCATTTGATGAAAGTGGTGCAGAGCGCTCAACGGTCGCAATGAATTGATAACCGCGTTTAGGCACTGTCTTTACGAATTCTGGGGATTTGGTCGAATCTTTCAGCATCTTTCTTAGTGTTGATACAGCTTGCGTTAAGCTAGAGTCATCAACCTCAAAGCCTTGGTCTCGCCAAACATACTCGTGTAATTCATTACGAGTGATAACTTCATTGGGTCTTTCCGACAGCATCAAGAGAATGCGGCTTTCATTGCTGCCAAGGCGTACGACTTCTCCGTCGCTCATTTGGTCAACAAGTGAGTTGCTGTTTGGATCGAAGACAAACCGCTGTGCGAGAATAAACTTTGTGCCGATATTGCTCATTGAATTCTTCTACTTTTGGAGGATTTGGGGTGCGAAATAGACAAATCTCAGGTGAAGTTCAGTTAATTCTTCACCAAATCATGGCTTCTTTTATGTTCTTTTATATTTATCAGACTCAAGGATAATAAAAACAGATCAAAAAAACAGTGTTTTTATGATTTTTGACCTTGAATTTACATTTGTCATCCTCATGTTAATGAACATAAGAGTGGCATCAAGTGTTACGCCCCTATGGTTATTCAACATAAAGTATAGATGTTTTGGAGTAAAAATGAGCGAAACGGCAACGCAAAATAAAGAGACTCGTGGCTTTCAATCTGAAGTAAAACAACTACTTCATCTAATGATTCACTCACTGTATTCAAATAAAGAAATCTTCCTACGTGAGCTGATCTCTAACGCATCTGACGCGGCTGACAAGCTGCGTTTTCAAGCCCTATCTAATGGTGACCTTTACCAAGGTGATGCTGATTTAGGTGTGAAACTTTCATTCAACGCTGAAGCAAACACCTTAACGATTTCTGATAACGGTATCGGTATGAGCCGTGACAACGTTATTGAGCATTTAGGTACGATTGCTAAATCAGGCACTGCAGACTTTTTCTCAAAACTGTCTGAAGACCAAAGCAAAGACTCTCAATTGATTGGTCAATTTGGTGTTGGTTTCTATTCTGCATTCATCGTTGCAGATGCGGTAACCGTTCGCACTCGTGCAGCTGGCCTAGCAAGCAATGAAGCCGTTCAATGGCACTCTGCTGGCGAAGGCGATTACACCATCGAGGATATCACCAAAGAATCTCGCGGTACCGACATCATTCTGCACATGCGTGAAGACGGTAAAGAGTTCTTAAACGAATGGCGCCTGCGTGAAGTGATCGGTAAGTACTCTGATCACATCGGTATCCCTGTTTCTATCTTCACAGCAGTGAAAGATGACGAAGGTAAAGACACCGAAGAGAAGCATTGGGAACAGATTAACAAGGCGCAAGCGCTTTGGACTCGTAACAAATCTGATATCGAGAAAGAAGAGTACCAAGAGTTTTACAAGCACGTATCTCACGACTTTGCTGATCCACTGACGTGGAGCCACAACAAGGTTGAAGGTAAGAACGACTACACAAGCCTGCTTTACATCCCAGCTAAAGCACCTTGGGACATGATGAATCGTGACCATAAGAGCGGCTTAAAGCTTTATGTACAGCGTGTATTCATCATGGACGATGCTGAACAGTTCATGCCATCTTACATGCGTTTTGTTCGCGGCTTGATAGATTCAAACGATCTGCCTCTGAACGTGTCGCGTGAAATCCTGCAAGATAACAAGGTGACTCAGTCTCTTCGTGGCGCATGTACTAAGCGTGTTCTAACTATGCTTGAGCGCATGGCGAAGAACGACAACGACAAGTACTTAGAGTTTTGGAAAGAGTTTGGCCTAGTAATGAAAGAAGGCCCAGCTGAAGACATGGCGAACAAAGAGAAGATCGCGGGTCTACTTCGTTTCTCATCAACAGAAGTGGATTCAGCTGAACAAACTATCAGCCTAGAATCTTACGTTGGGCGCATGAAAGAAGGCCAAGATAAGATCTATTACCTAACAGCAGATAGCTACGCTGCAGCTAAGAACAGCCCGCACTTGGAGCAGTTCAAAGCAAAAGGTATTGAAGTGGTTCTAATGTACGATCGCATTGATGAGTACGTAATGAACTACCTAACTGATTTTGATGGCAAGCAGTTCCAATCGATAACCAAAGCGGGCCTAGATCTAAGCAAGTTTGAAGGTGAAGAAGAGAAAGAGAAGCAGAAAGAGACGGAAGAAGAGTTCAAGTCTGTTGTAGAGCGCACTCAATCTTACCTAGGTGGTCGTGTTAAAGAAGTTCGCACTACATTCAAGTTAGCAACAACACCGGCTGTTGTTGTAACTGACGACTTCGAAATGGGTACGCAAATGGCTAAGCTTCTTGAAGCTGCGGGTCAAGCGGCACCTGAAGTGAAGTACATCTTCGAGATTAACCCTGAGCACGCTCTGGTTAAACAGATGGCAGACGAAGCAGACGAGCAAGCGTTTGGTCGTTGGGTTGAGTTGCTACTTGGTCAAGCGATGCTGGCTGAAAAGGGCTCAATGGAAGATCCGTCACAATTCTTGGGTGCAATCAACGAGCTACTGACAAAGCGTTAGTCTTTCGACTTTAGGTTAAGCCAATAATTGTAATAAAAAGCTCGCAAATGCGGGCTTTTTTTATGAACGTCGCTGAAAATCTATTAAACGTGGTCAACGTCACCGTTATCGTCACAACAAATGTTGCCGATACATTCTTTAGTCGTAAATTCAGCCAAATTGAATATTAATGTGATAGAATGCTCGACCTAATCAGCTGGAGCTAGGAACTCATTCCTTCCAGTTGTATGATTTTTAAACGTTATACCGAAACTTACCGTTTTGCTTCTGTTTACAGTTTTGCTTAACCTCAGCTGTTACCTAACTTTTCCTGTTTATCTTAAATATGAACGAGGAAGGTGGGATAGTGAGCTTCGGTATAAATCATAATTTTATAAGAGGATTAAACATGCGCATCATTCTTCTAGGTGCTCCTGGCGCGGGTAAAGGTACTCAAGCTAACTTCATCATGAACAAATTTGGTATCCCTCAAATTTCAACTGGTGACATGCTACGTGCTGCTATCAAAGCGGGTACTGAGCTTGGTAAGCAAGCAAAATCAGTAATCGACGCTGGTCAGCTAGTTTCTGATGAAATTATCCTTGGTCTTATCAAAGAGCGTATCGCTCAAGATGACTGTGAGAAAGGTTTCCTACTAGACGGTTTCCCACGCACAATCCCACAAGCTGATGGCCTAAAAGAAATGGGCATCGCTGTTGATTACGTTGTTGAATTCGACGTAGCTGACGATGTGATTGTTGAGCGTATGGCTGGTCGTCGTGCTCACCTTCCTTCAGGCCGTACATACCACACTGTGTACAACCCGCCTAAAGAAGAAGGTAAAGATGACGTAACTGGCGAAGAGCTAGTTGTACGTGATGACGACAAAGAAGAAACAGTTCGTGCACGTCTAGGCGTATACCACGATCAAACAGCTCCGCTTATCTCTTACTACGGTAAAGAAGCTGAAGCAGGCAACACTCAGTACCTTAAGTTTGACGGTACTAAGCAAGTTGCTGAAGTTAGTGCAGAACTTGAGAAAGCACTAGCATAATTGGCTAACAGCCAGTTTTAGAATTTGATATATTGGAAGCGACCTTAAGGGGCGCTTTTTTTGTTTCAATTTTTAGTACGATACCAATCTAGATAATTCGATTACACATCATTCAAGATGAAACCGTTTTTGATGAAGGTGGCTCACAATCGAGAGTAGATGTTGCGATATCCCATTTAAAGAATGATTATTCAGGCATTTAGTGGGAAGCAATGATCTTAAACTTATGAAGATTAGTATATTACTTTCCAGAAAATCACATATTGGTCTCAGGTATCTATGGAAAATAATAAAAAGCAGGGCGTTTTACTGGTGAACTTAGGTACGCCAGATTCTGCGACCCCAGCTGGCGTTCGTCGATTTTTGAGTGAGTTCTTGCACGACAAGCGAGTAGTGAACCTAACTCGTTGGCTTTGGTGTCCTATTCTGCATGGGGTGATTCTTCCTATTCGTTCACCTAAGGTCGCGAAGTTGTATCAGTCGGTTTGGATGGATGATGGCTCACCACTGCTTGTTTACTCGCAGAGACAAGCGGAAAAGCTAGAGAAAAAATTAGAGATGCCGGTTGCATTGGGAATGACCTATGGTAACCCAAGCCTTAAGACGGGTATCGAACAACTGATGGAGCAGGGTGTAGAAGAGATCATTGTATTGCCTTTGTACCCTCAGTACTCAGGTACAACGACAGCAGCTGTTTCTGATGGCTTAACCAAAGCTTTTAAGCAGATGCCTGTAATTCCAAGCTATCGCTTTATTCGTGATTACTACTCACATCCGAGCTATGCCAAAGCACTGGCTGAAAGCGTTCGCAGTCATTGGGATCAAAATGGCAGAGCCGATCACTTGGTTTGTTCGTTCCACGGCATTCCGAAGCGCTTAGCTGATGAAGGCGATATCTATCCACAACACTGTGAAGCAACGACAAAACTCCTTGCAGCAGAGCTAGGTTTATCTGAAGAAGACATTACCATGACCTACCAATCTCGATTTGGTCGAGAGGAGTGGTTGAAGCCTTACACAGACGAAACGCTAGAGTCATTGCCAGGAAAAGGTATTAAGAAGATTGATATCATGGCTCCTGCATTCTCGGTGGATTGCTTGGAAACACTGGAAGAGATTTCAGATCAGTGTAAAGAGACCTTTATTGAAGCTGGTGGCTCAGACTTTAGCTACATTATGTGTCTTAATGATAGAGACTCGCATATCGACATGATGGCTGAACTGGTAGCGCTTCATCGCTAAGTGATGTGTCGATTGAATAGATAACAAAAGGGCTGCTCATTGAGCAGCCCTTTTTGATCTTGATGTTTCTTCTCGAAATAGAGCTAGATATTAAGCCACAGACGTTTCTGCTGTCTCAGCTTTTGGCTTTGCTTCAAGCGTCATGTTGGTTTCTACACCGTGCATCCATGATACAAGCTTACCAGCACAAAGAAGCAATAATACACCACTAATTGTCGCTGTAATCGCGATACCACCAAAGATAGACATTGCGCCAAGTTCACCAACGTGAGAACCCACTAGGCCTGCTACGTAGTTTGCAACCGCATTGAAGCCAAACCAAGCGCCCATCATTAGTGATGCTAAACGAAGCGGAGCTAGCTTAGTGACCAACGACAGGCCAATAGGCGATAGACAAAGCTCACCGAGTGTATGGAAGAAGAAAGCACCCACTAGCCATAACATCGATGTTTTCACTGTTAGGTCACCACCTTGCTCCATTACCGCCCCCATCATGCACACAAAGCCAAGTGCTAAGAAGAACAGAGCCATCGCAAACTTAACAGGTGAGTTTGGTTCACGCTTACCTAATTTAACCCAAAATGCAGCGATGATCGGTGCAAGTGTAATGATGAAGAATGGGTTTAGAGATTGGAACCAAGCAGCTGGAACTTCAAAACTACCAATCATACGGTCAGTATATTGTTGAGTGTAGATGTTCATTAGGCCGCCAGCTTGTTCAAAGCCAGCCCAGAAGACGATCACGAACAGACCCATAATCAGAATAACTTTTAGTCTGTCGAACTCTTCTTTGGTGAGTGGTGCTTTCTCTTTTGATTTGTTCAGCTCTTTTGCTCGAGCAGCCGCAGGTACAGAACCGATGTTGCCTAACCAAGATTGAGCCATCGTCATTTGCATGATCAAGCTAATAACCATACCAATACCAGCTGCCAAGAAGCCTGCTTTCCAACCGAATGAATCCACTGCTGCACCCGAAATCAAGCCACCAAGTAGTGCGCCTAAGTTGATGCCCATGTAGAAAATGGTGAAAGCACCATCACGGCGGTTATCACCTTCTTGGTACAAGTCGCCAACCATGGTCGAGATGTTTGGTTTAAACATACCGTTACCGCTGATAAGCAGTGCTAAACCAAGGTACAGAGCGTTGACTTGGTCTAAGCCAATAAAGCCGTTCGGTAGGGCAAGTGTGAATTGGCCTAGAGCCATTAATACACCACCAATCAGGATCGATTTACGTTGTCCTAGGTAGTTATCGGCAATCCAGCCACCAATTAATGGTGTGATGTAGACTAAACCCGTGTAGATCCCGTAGAGATCGAGTGCGTCTTTTGTTGACCAACCAAGGCCACCATTAAGGGTGGTATCAGTTAAGAATAAAACAAGAATTGCACGCATTGCATAGTAGGAGAAACGTTCCCATAGCTCTGTGCTAAATAGTAGAAATAGGCCTCTAGGGTGGCCAAAGATGTTGTGAGTGCTTGGCATAAGTTTTACTAATTTTAGGTATTAAAAGATTTTATAGTCACTTATGTATACAGAGCGGAATAACCATCTGCAATAGGCGTCTTTTATGGTTACGATAACTAAACTTTTATAAGTCCATGAAAATAAGGGGTTTTCTATGCAATGTTACCCAGATAATGCGTGCTGCAAACTAATTTTCCAGTTTTGAGCTGGACGCATAGTGAGCTTTTTAAAAGAATTACCGAATAGCAAAAGTGAAATGCATTGACTTGTTGTATCGTTTCTGTGTTTATATGGTATGATGTGTTCTATTGGTGTGGCCATACATACGCTTACAAAAATGCGCCTTTTTATCTGTAAATGATCCCTGTACAATGCTTAACCACTTTTCGGACCTATGACTTTTTGTCGATAAGTTGGTCTGTTACGCATAATTTCTTGCTTATCAGTCTTCATTTTATTAACGGTGATTAAACCGTTTTAGGCTTGTGGTAAAATGTCCAAAAATAGAAAATGGCTAGTAAAATGAAACGTTGGTATTTGCTCTACTGTAAGCGTGGTGATCAAAAACGCGCTCAACAGCACCTAGAAAATCAGGGGGTAGAGTGCTTTTACCCTCAAATAGAAGTCGAAAAGGTGGTTAGAGGGAAAGAGAAGCAGGTCAAAGAGCCGCTGTTCCCGTCTTACATCTTTGTTCGCTTTGACTATGAACAAGGCCCTAGCTTTACGACAGTTCGTTCAACGCGCGGTGTGGTCGACTTTATTAAGTTCGGCGCAAGGCCGCATGAAGTCCAAGGTGACTTAGTTTTCGAACTCAAAGAGTTTGAGAAGTGTTGCAGTAACGAAACTGAAAATTGTTGTGTTGAGTTTGAGTCTGGGCAGGTGGTTAAGATTAAGAGTGGCCAGTTCGCTGGCATTGAAGCGATTTTCCATCAGAAAGATGGTGAAGCTCGCTCTATCATGCTCGTAAAAATGATCAGCCAAGTGGTTCCTATCAGTATTGAGAACGAAGCACTACAAGCTCACGCATAAATGCAACAATAAAAAAATCGGCTTAAAAATAAAAAGGCGCATCATGCGCCTTTTTTAGTATTTAGAATTTACCAATCGCTTTAAGCGTTGTAAGCATCGTTGTGAACGGCTTGTACTGCACGTCCTGATGGGTCAACACAGTTCTGGAAAGACTCATCCCATTCGATAGCTTTTGCTGATGAACATGCCACAGACGGACCACCAGGTACACATTCTGCTGCTGATTCTAGCGGGAACAGCTCTTCAAAGATTTCGCGGTAAGCGTAGCCTTCTTTGGTTGTTGGTGTGTTGTAAGGGAAACGGAACTGAGCGGTTTCCATTTGCTTATCCGTTACTTTCGCTTCAGCAGTTGCCTTCAATGTATCAATCCAATCGTAGCCAACGCCGTCAGAGAATTGTTCTTTTTGACGCCATGCGATTGAATCTGGTAGGTAGTCTTCAAAACACTCACGTAGGATGTGTTTCTCCATTTTGCCGTTACCACACATCTTGTCTTCAGGGTTCAAACGCATTGCAACGTCGATGAACTCTTTGTCCAAGAATGGTACACGGCCTTCAACGCCCCATGCTGCCAACGATTTGTTCGCACGAGCACAGTCAAACATGTTCAGAGCCAGCAGTTTACGTACTGTTTCTTCGTGGAACTCTTTCGCGTTTGGCGCTTTGTGGAAATACAGGTAACCACCGAAGATTTCATCTGCACCTTCACCTGAAAGTACCATTTTGATGCCCATTGCTTTGATCTTACGAGCCAGTAAGTACATCGGAGTTGATGCACGAATCGTCGTTACATCGTAAGTCTCGATGTGATAGATAACGTCACGGATTGCGTCTAGGCCTTCCTGAATTGTGTACGTCATCTCGTGGTGCACAGTACCGATCTTGTCAGCCACTTCACGAGCAGCGATAAGATCAGGTGCACCTTCTAAGCCAACAGCAAATGAGTGCAGTTGTGGCCACCAAGCTTCAGATTGCTCATCATCTTCAATACGCATTGCGGCATAACGTTTCGCTACTGCTGAAGTAATTGATGAATCTAGGCCACCAGATAGAAGTACACCGTAAGGTACGTCAGTCATTAGTTGGCGTTTAACCGCTGCTTCTAGTGCTTCAGTCAGTTCTTCTTTGCTTGTGCTGTTGCCTTGAACTGCCGCATATTCGTTCCAATCACGAATGTAGTAACGTTGTGGCTCTGCATCTTTAGAAGAGTAGAAGCTACCAGGAGGGAACTCACTGATTGTTTTACATACTGGAACCAGTGCTTTCATTTCTGAAGCAACGTAGTAGTTACCGTGTTCATCGTAGCCTTGGTAAAGCGGGATGATACCGATATGGTCACGGCCTACTAGGTATTCGTCTTTCTCTTCATCGTATAAAACGAAGGCGAAAATACCGTTAAGTTCTTCTAGTAGGTCGGCACCCATTTCTTGGTATAGCGCAAGAATCACTTCACAGTCAGAATCTGTCTGGAATTGGTACTTGTCTTCGTAGCGAGCGCGAAGTTCTTTGTGGTTATAGATTTCGCCGTTTACTGCAAGAATATGCTTTTTGTCTTGGCTGTATAGTGGTTGAGCACCACTGTTTAAACCAACGATAGCTAAACGCTCGTGAGCAAGGATCGCTTTTTCACCAGCATAAATACCAGACCAGTCTGGACCACGGTGACGAAGCTTTTTAGACATTTCTAAAGCAATTGGGCGAAGTGCTGCGGCATCACTTTTAATGTCGAGAATGCCAAATACTGAACACATAGAACTTCCTTTTAAATAATTTCTAAATCAACTGTATTCAATTTGCCATTCTGGCTAAAAAAAGCAACCGGATGTAAGCAAAAAAATAATATAAAGGGGCTTATGTTAGAAATTATCTAATTATTAGGTGGTTTTGGTGTTTGTTATCTAATTGCAGTTGGTTTTTTATACGAAAACCTCTCAAAAGTGCAAAAATTCGCAATTTTGAGAGGTTTTGAAGAGGGCGTTTTAGGCTAGATTTTATTGATGTTTGGGTTTAGCTGTTCACATACGTGGCGAGCAAAACCACTACCGGCTTCGCTATAAATGTTAAATGCCGCATCAACACCGTTTTCTTTGAGCGTTTCGAGTTGATCCGGATATTCAGCAATCGCCGCAATTTGGCCTTTGAAGTTTCGAGATTTCAACTGGTCTAAAGCGGTTTGATTACCTTGGTGGTGAGGCATCGCCAAGATCACCAATTTCACATTGGCGGTATCTAAGATACGTTCCCAGAAATCCGGGTCAGTCGCATCACCAGAAATCACGTTTCTGCCATGACTTCTGTGGTTGTGTGCTGCTTCTTCACGAACTTCAACACCTAGGCTGACTTTGCCATAGCGAGAGCGTAATTCGTCATAAGCACCAGTACCAATTCGGCCCATACCAAGAATAAGCACTTGTGCTCGGCCTGGGTCAATTCGCTTATCACGTCGGTGAAGCTTTTCTGACGCATGCTCTTTCAGCCATTTACCGGACTGCTGATAAAGCTTGTGACCAGCTCGGTTTAAAGGTGCAGCGATTAAGAACGACAGTGAAACAGCAATGGCTACCGCAACTAGAATATCACCCGACATCCAACCCATCTTGAAGGCGAGGCCACCAACGATGAGGCCAAATTCGCTGTAGTTAAACAGTGATAGAGAGGCGAGTAGAGACGTTCGAACACGGAACTTGAAGCGGTTAAGTACCAAGAAGTAGAGGACTCCTTTCACTGGCAGCATCAGCAAGAACAAGATTGCAAGCATAAAGCCTTGAATCGTTGGTTGCTCTGACAAACCAATGTTCAAGAAGAAACAGACAAGGAAAAGCTCTTTAAGATTAAACAGCGATTTTGATAACTCTGAGGCTTTTGGGTGACCAGCAAGTAACATACCTAGAACAAGAGCCCCTAGGTCTGGTTTCACACCAACCAAATGGAATAAACCAGCACCGACGACTAATGCGAAGAAGATGCCGGAAAGAACCAGCATCTCGCCGTGACCAACCCAATCGAGCACTTTGTAGAACAGTGGGCGCAGTAAGGGCAGGGCAAACAGAGCAATCGCATACCACTCAGGTATTTTGCCTGTAGAAGCCGTTAGGAATACTACGGCGAAGATATCCTGCATGACCAAGATACCAATCGCCAACGTTCCGTAGGTCGCATTCATTTCACCTTTCTCTTGCAGAGTCTTAACCGCAAATACCGTACTAGAGAATGAAAGAGCAAAACCGAGCAGAACGATCTGTTCTACCGACATGGCAGCTAGCGATGAAATACCTAAGAACTTAAAGCCAAACAGGGCAACGGCGAAAAACAGAGTGGACAAAAGGTTGTGGATTGTCGCGCCAGCCCAGATCTCTTTAGAGAGTAGGGTTTTGATGTCGAGCTTTAAGCCGATAGTAAAGAGAAGCAGCGTGACACCAAGGTCAGCTAAAGTAATGATGGTGTCATTGGTTTCGAAGCCAAAGGCAAAAAGCCCAAAGCCTGCAACCAAAAAACCAACTAATGGGGGAAGGTGACACTTTAAAGCAATAAATCCTGCGATAAACGCAGTGGATATTAATATAAGTTCCATAACTTGTTGTTGTAGTTCCCTAGCTTAAAAAAACGGGCCGTGTTTATACAAACACGGCCCGCGGAAAATCAGAATTATTTTTCTTTAATCTTCGAGTAGCTTCTGCAGCAACACACCGTTGAGCATGGCGCGCTTAATCATGGCAAAAGCTCCCATCGTAGGATGTTTATCGATCTGTGATGCTACAATAGGCAAGCCGCTATGGAAAGTCGTTAACGACTGATTCTCTACATTGCGCTTAATTGCAGGGAAAACAATCTCTTGTGCCTTCGTAATATCACCTGCGATGATAACTTTTTGAGGGTTAAATAAGTTAATCGTCATAGCGATCGCCTTACCTAATTGGTTTCCTACTCGAACTAAGCTTTGTTTCGCCAGTTCGTCACCATTGATTGCATGGTCACACACATCTTGAATCGTAATACGGTCAAGCTCTGTTAAAGAAGACTCATAGCCTTGTTTAATCAGTTTTTGAACTCGTTCAACGATTGCTGGGTTCGCTGCTACGGTTTCAAGACAACCGAAGTTACCACACTGACATTGCTCGCCTAGCGGATCGATCTGGATATGACCAATCTCACCTACGTTGCGGTTGTGTCCTAAGAAAACCTGACCGTTCACGATAATACCTGCGCCGGTACCACGGTGAACACTCACTAAAATAGAGTCTTGGCTGTCTTTACTTGCGCCGAAGTAGTGTTCAGCAAGCGCCATTCCTCGAACATCGTTACCCACAAAACAAGCGACATGGAATGTGTCGCGAATAATGTCGCTTAAAGCTAGGTTATCGATATCTGTGTTTGGCATGTATTCAACAACACCAGTCGTTGGGTTAACCAAGCCTGGAAGAGTAACGCCAATCGCAATCAGTTGATCGATCTTTGGTTGGTGTTCAGCAATGAAAGCCTTCAAATTATTAACCAAGCCTTGGGTAAGGTCTGATTGGTCTGAATAATTCAGGTCTTGCTGTTGGAAAGCCAATTCACGACCGCCAAGGTCATGAAGGCTAATTTGAATATAGTCTCGGCCTAAGCGCACAGCGACAGAATGAAAAGGTTCTACTTCTGTGGTTAGGGAGATAGCGCGTCTACCGCCAGTAGACGCTTGCTGCGCAACCTCTTTGATTAGGCCGCGCTCTAAAAGTTGGCGGGTAATTTTTGTAACACTTGCCGGTGCGAGTTGGCTTACATCAGCCACTTGTATACGACTGATAGGCCCTTGTTGGTCTATTAGTCGGTATACCGCCGCACTGTTTAGTTGTTTAACTAAGTCTACGTTACCTATTTGTCCGCCATTCATACTTAATTGTGCTCGTATTGTCCATTAACAACAGTCGCTTTAACGTTAAAGTCTCGGTCAAATACAGCTAGGTTTGCAACCATGCCTTTTTTGATTCGACCTAGCTTGCTTTCTACACCGATAGCCGTAGCTGGGTATAGCGTAGCCATGCGAAGAGCTTCGTCTAAAGCGATACCAGCGTGCTCAACTGTATTCTGAACTGCTTCAATCATAGTCAGAGCTGAGCCGCCCAGTGTGCCGTTTTCATCAACACACTTACCATCTCGGTAATATACTTTCTTACCGACAAAAATAAAGTATTCCATGTCAGCACCTGCAGGAGCTGTGGCGTCCGTCACTAATACGAGCTTTTCTCCCTTGATTTTGTGCGCAATTCGAATGTTTGCGTAATCAACGTGGAAGCCATCGGCGATGATGCCTGCGTATACTTCTGGCGTATCGTAAATCGCGCCAACAACGCCTGGCTCACGGCCAACCATAGGTGTCATTGCATTGAATAGGTGAGTCGCGAAAGTAATACCAGACTCGAAACCTTGACGTGCTTCTGCATAAGTTGCGTTGGTGTGGCCAATAGAAACCACTACGCCTGCTTTCTGAAGACGTTCGATGTGTTCAGGATCGTTAAGCTCAGGCGCTAAAGTTACTTTTGCAACAAGGTCGCTGTTTTCACAGATAAGCTCAATCATTTCGTTATCAGATTTACGAATGTGATCGACGCTGTGGATGCCTTTTTTCGCAACGTTTAGGTACGGACCTTCAAGATGCAGACCTAAAGATTGGTTTTGGTACTGATTGTGATATTCACGAGCTGCCGTGATAACCGCACGCATGTCTTCATCTGAAGAGGTGATAAGCGTAGGTAGGAAGCTAGTACAGCCAGATTTCAGGTTTGCTTTGTGCATGATCTGCATAGTATCTGCAGTGATCTCATCGTTCAGCATTACACCACCACAACCGTTCAGTTGTAAGTCAATGAAACCTGGGCTTAGGTTTGCTCCGTCTAGGTCGCGAACCTCAATTCCTTCTGGCAATTCAGAGATAGGGCAGACTTTTTTGATCAGTTCGTTTTCGATTACTACAGCATGATCGGTCAGAACATCACTACCAGTGTAAATTTTACAGTTACTTAGCGCGTACATAGTCAGCTAATCCTTATTTCGTGAGATCTTTAAAAATTCTTCGTTACCTAAATGGGTACTTAGTTTGCGAGCATCATTTACGTAACGATTTATCTTTTATGGGCAAACGGCTTCAAAATGGGAAGCGATCTTAAGTGTTTGAAAAATATGTGAACAATTCATTTTATTTATAAGTTCAGGCTCAGTGTTATCAGTGGTTTACCTGGTATTGCTTGCCTCAAATAACCCGTTATTAGCCCAAACATTAGATCTAGATTTTATCTATAAATGTTCATTTTTTTGAATGATAAAATAAGTTTTATGATCTCGCTAGCAAAAACCTCTGGATTTGGTAAAAACTGGTGATTACGATCACAAATGGTAAGGTTTTAATTTGCGGAGCAAAATTAATTGAATACACTGAATAGGACTAAATTGAGCGACTAAAATAAGTTTCTCAAACGAATTCTAAAAAATCCTATAGGGGGAAACAACTGGTGAATATTCTAGGATATGCACAGAAGCTGGGTAAGGCATTAATGCTACCTATCGCAACGCTTCCGATTGCGGCGCTTCTATTACGTTTAGGTCAAGGCGATCTACTTGATATTCCATTTATGGCGCAAGCTGGTGGTGCTATCTTCGGTAACCTACCATTGCTATTTGGTCTAGGTATCGCGATTGGTCTTTCTAAAGACGGTAACGGCGCAGCAGGTCTTGCTGGTGCAGTTGCTTACTTCGTACTAACAGCTACAGCAACGACAATTAACGCAGACGTTAACATGTCATTCTTCGGCGGTATCTTTGCAGGTATCATCGCAGGTCACTCTTACAACGCTTTCCACGCTACACGCCTTCCTGAGTGGCTGGCATTCTTCGCGGGTAAACGTTTAGTCCCTATCATGGCCGGTCTATTTGCACTTGTTGCAGGTGCTGTGTCTGGTGTGGTTTGGCCTGGTGTTCAATCTGGTCTAGACGCACTGGCTCACGCAGTATCAACGTCTGGCGCTATCGGTCAATTCGTTTACGGTACTCTTAACCGTGCACTTATCCCTGTAGGTCTACACCACGTATTGAACTCATACTTCTGGTTCGGTATGGGTACATGTCAAGAAATCATCGTTGCTGGTCAAGGCGCATTCGCTAACATCACTCAACTTTGTGTTGACCCATCACTAGCTAAAACTCTAGTTGTTGGCCAAGAGCACACATTCACATTCGCTAACTCTGTAACTCCAGAAATTACTACTGTAGTTAAAGAAGTGACTGAAACAGTTAAATCTGGCGACCTACACCGTTTCTTCGGTGGCGATAAAGGCGCTGGCGTATTCATGAACGGTTTCTTCCCAGTAATGATGTTCGGTCTACCAGGTGCTGCACTTGCAATGTATCTAGCTGCTCCTGCTGAAAAACGTAGCCAAGTTGGTGGTGCACTATTCTCAGTAGCATTCTGTTCATTCCTAACAGGTATCACAGAGCCGCTAGAATTCATGTTCGTATTCCTAGCTCCAGCTCTATACGCAATGCACGCGGTATTCACTGGTCTGTCTCTAGTTGTTGCTAACATGTTTGGTACTCTGCACGGTTTCGGTTTCTCTGCTGGTCTAATCGACTTCGTATTGAACTGGGGTCTAGCAACTAAACCATTCGTACTACTACTAATCGGTCTAGGCTTCGGTGCTCTATACTTCTTCACTTTCTCTTTCGCAATCCGCGCTTTCAACCTGAAATCGCCAGGTCGTGAAGATGATGACGAAGCTGCTGCAGCTCCTGCTGGTGAAGCTCCAAAAGGCGACCTTGCACGTCAATACTTGAAAGCTCTAGGTGGCCACGACAATCTAACTTCAATCGACGCTTGTATCACTCGTCTACGTCTAACTCTTAAAGACCGCTCTGTTGCAGATGAAGTTGTTCTTAAGAAACTAGGTGCAAAAGGTGTGGTTAAACTAGGTGAAAACAACCTACAGGTTATCCTAGGCCCACTAGCTGAAATCGTAGCTGGCGAAATGAAAGCTATCGGTGCAGGTGAAGACCTATCTGATGTAAAACTTCCATAGTAAGGGAAGTACTTAATTAAGACGTAAAGTGACTCTTAAGTAAGTTTCAAATTGAAAGCCTCCCACATGGGAGGCTTTTTTGTGCCTGCCGTTTAAGGCCAGCGAACACGGTTCGTTCTATTCTTCATCGAATAGCAGAAATAATCGCAATTAACGGACGGTTCTTATTGTGCAAAGGCGAAGAATTGTGGATGATTAGCAACAATGATCTTTCTATCTTTGACTTGCGCTATAAGCGTCCGTTTTCTTGGAGATGAAAGATAACTTTCTCTGACAATACTAAATACATAGAGGTGCTATAGATGAGTGAAGCTGAGGCTCGTCCATCGAATTTCATTCGCCAAATTATCGATAAAGATTTAGCGGATGGTACACACAGTAGCGTGCATACTCGTTTCCCGCCGGAGCCGAACGGCTACCTGCATATTGGTCACGCTAAATCTATTTGCTTGAATTTTGGTATTGCTCAGGACTACCAGGGACAATGTAATCTTCGTTTCGATGATACAAACCCTGAGAAAGAAGACGTTGAATACGTTGAGTCAATTAAGAATGATGTAAGCTGGTTAGGCTTTGAATGGTCTGGTGACATTTGTTACTCATCAAACTACTTCGATACGCTTTACGCTTATGCTGTGGAATTAATTAATAAAGGCTTAGCGTACGTTGACGAGCTAAGTCCTGAGCAGATCCGTGAATACCGTGGCACGCTAAAAGAGCCAGGTAAAGCGAGCCCGTACCGTGACCGTAGCCCAGAAGAAAACCTAGCGTTATTTGAAAAAATGCGTGACGGTGGCTTCGAAGAAGGTAAAGCGTGTCTGCGTGCTAAGATCGACATGAGCTCTTCATTCATGGTGATGCGCGATCCTGTTATCTACCGTGTTCGTTTTGCTCACCACCATCAGACGGGTGATAAGTGGTGCATTTACCCAATGTACGACTTCACTCACTGTATCTCTGATGCGTTAGAGGGTATTACACACTCTATCTGTACGCTTGAATTCCAAGACAACCGTCGTCTGTACGACTGGGTTCTAGATAACATCACGATCGATTGCCAACCTCGTCAGTACGAGTTTAGCCGTCTGAATCTTGAATACACAGTGATGTCTAAGCGTAAGCTGAACCAACTTGTGGTTGAAAACCTAGTTCAAGGTTGGGATGACCCACGTATGCCTACTATCTCTGGCCTACGTCGTCGTGGTTTTACTTCTGCGTCTATCCGTGAATTCTGTAAGCGTATCGGTGTGACTAAACAAGAGAACATGATTGAATTCGGTTCACTTGAATCTTGTATCCGTGACGACCTGAACGAAAATGCACCTCGTGCAATGGCCGTTCTGGATCCAGTTAAGATCGTGATTGAAAACTACGATGCGGATAAAGTAGAGACACTAACGGTTGCTAACCATCCGAACAAACCTGAAATGGGCACTCGTGAAGTACCATTTACTCGTGCAGTGTGGATCGAGCGTGATGACTTCCGTGAAGAAGCAAACAAGAAATACAAGCGTTTGGTTCTAGGTAAAGAAGTTCGTCTGCGCGGTGCTTACGTGATTAAAGCTGAACGTATCGAGAAAGATGCGGAAGGCAACATTACGACTATCTTCTGTTCTTACGACAACGAAACACTGGGTAAGAACCCTGCTGATGGCCGTAAAGTGAAAGGTGTTATCCACTGGGTATCTGCTGATAAAGCACTACCTGCTGAGATTCGTCTTTACGATCGTCTATTCACGGTGGCAAATCCAGCCGCAGCTGATGACTTTGCAGCAACGCTTAACCCTGAGTCGCTTGTTACGCTAAACGGTTTTGTTGAGCCTAGCCTAGCGGAAGGTGCAGCAGAGCAAGCGTACCAGTTTGAACGTACAGGTTACTTCTGCGTAGATTCGAAAGACTCTAAAGCAGATGCGCTAGTGTTCAACCGTACGGTTGGTCTACGTGATACTTGGGGTAAAACTGAAGCTTAATGCTTGAATGTTTAGCTTGTTGAAAGCAACCCAATAAAAAACCGGCCTAGCGCCGGTTTTTTTGTGTCTGAATAATATCGGTTATTCGTACTTATATAGTGACCATATAAAAAACGCCGGCCTAAGCCAGCGTTCAGTATTACTTCTTCGGTTTGTGTGCGTCAGGGTTACCTTTGCAATCTCCGGTAATACTTTTTCCGTACAAGTATAAACTGTGGTTAGTTAGCTGTACGTTGTAGCGTTGAGCGATTTCTTTTTGTCTTTCTTCGATAAGATCATCGGAGAATTCGATAACTTCGCCACAATCTAGACATACTAGATGATCGTGGTGGTGTTGTGTTGAAAGTTCAAATACAGACTTACCGCCTTCGAAGTGGTGGCGAGTTACAATGCCAGCGTCATCGAATTGGTTTAATACTCGATAAACGGTCGCAAGTCCGATCTCTTCACCTAGGTCGATCAGCTTTTTATATAAATCTTCAGCACTAATATGTTGGCAGTCTGGTTGTTGTAATACTTCTAAAATTTTGAGCCTTGGGAGGGTCACTTTAAGACCAGCATCTTTTAGCGCTTGATTATTGTCTGACATATACTTTCCTGTTGATGATCTGCAGCAATTAACAGAATTCAATATTAATACCATTATAGTTTAGTCAGGCATAACAATAAACCACGAACTTCAAAGGGTTACTAATCGACATCACAATCTGTTTTGTAAATTGGAAGTATCTCACTTATAGTGGAGGTAAGACCAGTCAAGGTGGCGGTAATTCTAATATGAACACGGAATGTTGTTATGAATAAGCAACTTGCAAAAATATACAAACCAAACATCGTGAAATTCGCTCTTAATATCTGGCCTCCGTTCTGGGGAGCGGGCATTAAGATAGCGCACATAAGCTCAGACTTCAGGGTAGTCAAGACGGTGCTCAAGTTACGTTGGTGGAACAAAAATGCCAATCGCACTCAATATGGGGGCAGCATCTTTTCTTTAACCGATCCCGTTTACTCTTTGATGTTAATGGGAATTTTGGGTGAGCGATATTATGTTTGGGACAAGGAAGCGAGCATTAACTTTATCAAACCTGGTCAATCTGACTTGTATGCAGATTTCGAAATAAGCCAAGGACAACTGGATGAGATCTATCGTCAGACACAGCTCGGTGAGAAGTGTTTTCCTGAGTTTATTATCTACGTTAAAGATAAGCAGGGGAATGTGGTATCAGAAATTCAGCGTACGCTTTATGTAAGAAAGAAGCCGCAATTTAGAGATGATGACGAAGCATTAGAAGCTGAGTGTTAATTGATAACCATTGAATAGCAAAAAACCTCCCAAAAGGAGGTTTTTTCATATCTATATAGTTGTCATTAATTGTAACAATTAACAACCGCTAGAGAATTAGTCTTCTAGCTCTGCTAGGCACATTTCTTCGTGGATTTGTTTAACCCAGTTAGATACACGCTCATCAGTTAGCTCAGGTTGACGATCTTCATCGATACATAGACCAACGAATTGGCTGTCATCGCCTTCAACTAAACCTTTCGATGCTTCGAATTCGTAACCTTCAGTTGATGTGTAACCTAGGATAGTACCGCCTTTCGCTTCAACGATGTCACGGATAGTACCCATAGCATCACAGAAGTATTCTGCGTAATCTTCTTGGTCGCCACAACCAAAGATAGCAACAAGCTTAGTTGAGAAATCAATAGCTTCTAGCTCAGGGAAGAAGTCATCCCAATCACATTGTGCTTCGCCGTAGTACCACGTAGGGATACCAAGCAGCAGTAGATCGAAGTTATCGATATCTTCTTTGCTGCTTTTTGCAATGTCTTGAACGTGAACGAGCTGCTTGCTCAATTGCTTTTGAATCATCTTAGCAACAGCTTCAGTGTTACCTGTATCGCTACCAAAGAAGAGACCTACACTTGCCATAGAATCATTACCTTTCATTTTGTCTGTTGTCGGTGTAATAAAGTTCGGAAGGAAATCGTTAGATCCCGGTTCCTTCCCAGCTTAGTTGGATTATCCCTTTGGCGATAAAACCTGCACAGCCAAGGAAAAGTACTAACCACACAATGCGACGACCAAATGGAGGAACATTTCCTTGCTTGAGAACGTCCTTTATTGCCATACCGATTAAAAAGAAAATCGCGGCAAATAGGAGATCTAAACCAACAGATTCAATGATGTTCATGTAGTCGTAAAGCATGGGAACCTTATATACCAATTTTGCTTGGGCGCACTATATCACTGTTGCGAGATAAAGTTAATCTGCAGTGATTACTCAGCTCTCATTTATCTGCATGAAAAAGAGTGCTTAAACGATGAATTTTCGAATTGCTCTGAGTACTTCAGCTGGCTTTTCTGCGTGTAGCCAGTGACCTGTATTCGCAATGACGTGCGCTTTTGCATTAGAAAATTGCTGCTGAACCGCGGTTTGGTGTTCAGCCGTGAGATAGTCAGAGTCTCCACCTTTTATTAGCAAGGTTTTGACCGAGGTTTTGTCGATCGGTTCCCAGCCAATGATGTGCGCGTAATTTGCGAGCAGTGATGCGACGTTAAAGCGCCACTCCATGATGCCTTGCTCTGATTTAAACAAAGATTTGGTCAAGAACTGGCGAACGCCGTCTATTTCAATATGTTTTGCGAGTACTTTAAGTGCTTCTGAGCGAGAGGTTGGTTGTTCTTCGATCACAGCTTGCAGGCCTGCGAATACGTTATCGTGACGGCTTTGAGTGTACGCGACAGGTGCCATGTCTAATACAATAAGTTTGTGCAGTTCTAGGTGTTGAGTTAGCGCCATGGCGACTTTACCACCCATTGAGTGACCAATGACAGTAACGTCATTCAGCTCAAGATCTTTCAGCAGTTGAGCGACATCTTGTGCCAACGCTTGGTAATTATGGGTATCACTGTGGAAGGATTGTCCGTGATTACGAAGATCGATACTCAGTACCTTATGATCGGTTTTTAGATCCCTGGCTAGCAAGCCTAGGTTGTCCAGATTACCGAATAATCCATGGATCAAAACTATGGTGTGACCCTCACCTTCGATTTTATAGTTGAGCTGTACTGACATTTTTATCTTATTCATGGTGGGTTTGACGTAGAGTATCCGCGCGGATCTCGCTATAATCCCCCAGAGTTTAAACATTGAGATTGTGAAAAGCGAATGAAAACAATTGAGGTTGATGAGGACCTATACCGTTTTATTGCGGGTCAGACAGAACGTATTGGCGAAAGCGCTTCAGATATTCTGCGCCGCTTGTTACAGGTTGATAGCCAAGGCATGGTTCCGATCGAAGAGATCGTTGAGCCAAAAGGTATCGTTGTTAGCAAAGAGGTAGGCTTTACTCCAGAGAAATTCGATGGCGTTAAAGAAATGCGCTCACTACTAATATCAGATGAGTTTGCATCACTAAAGAAAGCCATTGATCGTTTCATGCTTGTGTTATCAACACTGCATAAAATCGACCCTTTAAGCTTTTCAGAAGCAACTCAAGTAAAAGGCCGTAAGCGTGTTTACTTTGCAGACAACGAAGCGACGTTGCTAGCAAACGGTAACACCACTAAGCCTAAAGCGATTCCACACAGTCCTTTTTGGGTTATTACTAATAACAATACAAGCCGGAAAAGACAGATGGTTGAGCAGCTTATGAGTCGTATGAACTTCCAAGCAGAATTAATAGAAAAAGTAACAGCTTCAATTTAGCGAAATCTGATTTAAACCTCATAATATCCATGGATAAGAAGATATTATGAGGTTTTTTTGTTTTTAAATTTTATATATAAGGATGTCAAAAAATGGCTATGCACCCTCGTGCTGGGCAAAAAGCTCAGCAGGAAGATCTTCATAATATTCCGGCTTTAGTGGCTAACTATTTCTTACAGCAACCGGATGCGACCAACCCAGATCACAAAGTACTGTTCGGTACTTCAGGTCACCGTGGTACAGCAGACAAATCAACA
Source organism: Vibrio sp. Isolate34 (assembly GCF_022397915.1). Lineage (GTDB taxonomy): Bacteria > Pseudomonadota > Gammaproteobacteria > Enterobacterales > Vibrionaceae > Vibrio. Next base: position 300,762 of record NZ_JAKEUO010000002.1, read on the forward strand.
TTTAACGAAAACCACATTCTAGCGATTGCACAAGCAGTTGCTGAGGTTCGTGCCGAGCAGGGTACAACAGGTCCACTTTTCTTAGGTAAAGATACTCACGCTCTATCTGAGCCTGCGTTCTCTACTGTTATCGAAGTGCTTGTAGCGAACGGTGTTGAAGTTATTATTCAAGAAAACAATGGCTTTACTCCAACACCTGGTATCTCGCACGCGATTCTTACGCACAACCTAGTGAATGATAAGAAAGCCGACGGCATTGTTATCACACCTTCACATAACCCACCGCAAGACGGCGGTATTAAATACAACCCGACACACGGTGGTCCTGCTGAAGCTGAATTGACTCAAGCAATTGAAGACCGTGCGAACGTGATCATTGCTGAGCAAATGCAAGGTGTTAAGCGTACTCCTATCGCACAGGCTAAACAGTCTGAGTTAGTGAAAGAAGTGGATCTGGTTGCTCCATACGTTGCTGATTTGGTTAACGTGGTTGATATGGAAGCGATCCAGAAAGCAAACATCAAGATTGGTGTTGATCCACTGGGTGGCAGCGGTATCGACTACTGGCGCCAAATTGGTAAAGCGTACAACCTAGATCTTACTTTGGTAAGTGAAGCGGTTGACCCTTCTTTCCAATTCATGTCTCTAGATAAAGATGGCGTTGTTCGTATGGACTGTTCTTCTCCATACGCTATGGCAGGCTTACTGGCTCTTAAAGACGAGTATGCACTAGCGTTTGGTAACGACCCTGATTACGATCGCCACGGCATTGTGACACCAAAAGGCTTAATGAATCCAAATCACTTCCTAGCAGTTTGTATTGACTACCTATACCGTAACCGTGAAGGTTGGGGTAAAGAGGTTGCTGTTGGTAAAACACTGGTATCAAGCGCATTGATTGACCGTGTTGTTGCTGACCTAGGTCGCGAACTTTGTGAAGTGCCAGTTGGTTTCAAATGGTTCGTTGATGGCTTATACAACGGTCAATTTGGTTTCGGTGGCGAAGAGAGTGCGGGTGCATCTTTCTTACGTAAAGACGGAACGCCTTGGTCAACAGATAAAGATGGCCTAATTCTTTGCCTACTTGCGGCTGAGATCACAGCGGTAACGGGTAAGAACCCACAAGAATACTACGAAGAGCTTGCTGATAAACACGGCGAATCTAAGTACAACCGTATTCAAGCTGTAGCAAATGGCGCACAAAAAGACGTGCTGAAGAAACTGTCTCCAGAGATGGTTTCGGCTGAAACACTTGCTGGCGATGCGATTACTGCTCGCTTAACACATGCTCCAGGTAACGGTGCTGCGATTGGTGGCCTTAAAGTGACAACTGAGAACGGTTGGTTTGCTGCTCGTCCATCAGGCACTGAAGACATCTACAAGATCTACTGTGAAAGCTTTAAAGGTGAAGAGCACCTAAAAGCAATCGAAGCAGAAGCTCAAGAGATTGTTAATCAAGTATTTGCAGCCGCTGGTCTGTAATCGAATCTTGATTACTAGAGTCGCTACGTAAATCGAAGAAGGGTTGATGTGAAAGCATCAGCCCTTTTTATTTGTCTGTGAGTAAGTGGCTAAGACTAAGTTAACTCAATGACGAATGTATTAGCCGTGTGGCCAGCTTTGCGGCATCACAAACCAAAATTGTCCGGACTTGGTTTGCCCGTGGACGAAGCGATCACCGAACTCGGTGATAGGCTGACTGCTGAAATCATCTGCCCCAGCCGCCCATTGTTCTTTGGTAAGAGGGTAGAGCGCTTCAGTGATGAGATGAGCTTGATCTTGATAGCACCAAAAACCGTTTACTTGGCTTGGATTAATGTCGTAACCCAAACACTCAGTAGGTACGTTTTGCTCTAAGAATGGGTTGGTATATAGGCGACCTTGCATGAGGAGGTGTTTTGAGTCGACCTCGACCTCTGGGTATTGCTCAACAAATGCGACTGAAGATGACATTCCAAGCTGGTGGTTGAGCATTCTATCGATCTTCTTGTCCAATTGATCATGAGAATTAGGGCCAAACCATGTTTGCTCGTGGAGTAGGTAAAACTTAATCGCGACTTCCCAGTGTTCTAACTTTTGGTTGGTCGTGTCTTCGAGAATAAAGTCGATAGCACCTAGTGTTCTACCCTCTACGTTAATCTGAATCTCGTCGTACTTGATTGAATAATTATCCGAACCAATGATGACTTGTTCACACAGGTGTTGGTAGAGAAACCCTAATCTAGGGTTACCATTATAACTATGTGATGTGTCGAGTACTTGGTGGTTTGAGAATACCCCGAGATCAGAAATGGGTGGCTTGATTTCCAGTAGTGGTGGTGAGCCAATCACCCATTGGTAAAAACGTTGCAGTTCAGTCATCGGTTCCTCGTAAACTTTAGTCATCTGTTCTCAATAAACAGAGGGCAGGGCTTTCGACATTCTACCCGTAAATTGATATAACGACGTTATTATAAAGGTAAGCTGGAAATAAAAATGAATAACTTACAATTAGAAAAGCTACTGAACGAAAAACTGCAGCCACAGCAGATTAAAGATTACTGTCCTAATGGTCTTCAAGTCGAAGGTGCTTCTGAGGTGAAGTGCATCGTTACTGGTGTAACAGCTTCTCAAGCGCTGATTGATAAAGCGGTAGAATTGAACGCTGATGCTTTGTTGGTTCATCACGGTTTCTTTTGGAAAGGTGAGTCAGAGGCCATTCGTGGCATGAAGGGCAAGCGCATTCGTACTCTGATTAAGAATGATATCAACCTGTTAGGTTATCACTTACCTCTCGATATCCACCCTGAACTTGGTAACAACGCTAAGCTCGCTGAACTGCTTGATATTGAAGTAGAAGGTGGCATGGAAGGGCACCCACAGTCGGTTGCAATGTTTGGTACATTGAAAACACCAATGACAGGTGCTGAGTTTGCAGAGAAAATAGAGCAAGTTCTGAATCGTAAGCCACTGCATATCGCTCCTGAAAACCAAGACAAAATCATTACGACTGTCGGCTGGTGTACTGGCGGCGGTCAAGACTACATTGAGCTTGCAGCCTCTCAAGGTATTGATGCGTTTATCTCTGGTGAAATTTCAGAGCGCACAACCTATTCAGCGCGTGAGCAAGACATTCATTATTTTGCAGCAGGCCACCATGCAACGGAACGTTATGGTGTGAAAGCATTAGGTGAATGGTTAGCGGAAGAGCATGGTTTAGACGTAGAATTTATCGATATTGATAATCCTGTGTAACCACGTTTAAAGGTTGTAGCTCTCTGGATATTTGTACCTTCATTGAAGTGATACGAAATACTGGGAGATAAAAAAGGGTTGATGTTAATACATCAACCCTTTTTGATTTCAATCGATTAGAAAAGTCGAAACTTTACTATTCGCGCTCGTGTAGAGCTTGGAAATCACGCTGCTCTTGGCCAGTGTACAACTGACGAGGACGACCGATACGGTTTGTCGGATCGCTGTGCATTTCGTTCCAGTGTGCAATCCAGCCGACAGTTCGAGACATCGCGAAGATTACTGTAAACATAGATACTGGAATACCAATCGCTTTTAGAATGATACCTGAGTAAAAATCTACGTTCGGGTATAGCTTCTTAGAAACAAAGTACTCATCTGAAAGAGCGATACGCTCAAGTTCCATTGCTACATCAAGCAGAGGATCTTGTATGTTTAGTTCTTTCAGTACTTCGTGACACGCTTCGCGCATTACCGTTGCACGTGGATCGTAGTTCTTGTAAACACGGTGACCAAAGCCCATCAAGCGGAATGGGTCATCTTTATCTTTTGCTCTCGCAACGTATTCTTCAATGTTTTCTACGCTACCGATCTCTTCAAGCATGCGCAGACAAGCTTCATTTGCACCGCCGTGAGCTGGGCCCCAAAGTGATGCGATACCAGCTGCGATACACGCAAATGGGTTTGCACCAGATGACCCCGCTAGACGTACAGTAGATGTTGAAGCGTTTTGTTCGTGATCAGCATGTAACGTGAAGATTTTATCCATTGCACGGGCAACGATAGGGTTCACTTCATACTCTTCACATGGATTTGCAAACATCATGTGTAAGAAGTTTTCTGCGTAGCCTAGGTCGTTACGTGGGTAGATAAACGGCTGACCGATTGAATATTTGTAACACATTGCTGCTAGTGTCGGCATTTTTGAAATCAGGCGGTAAGCCGCGATTTCACGGTGTGTATCGTTGTTGATATCAAGTGAGTCGTGGTAGAACGCCGCTAGAGCACCTACAACACCACACATTACAGCCATAGGGTGAGCGTCACGACGGAAGCCGTGGAAGAAACTAGCAATCTGCTCATGCACCATAGTGTGACGTGTCACGGTAGTCTTGAACTTTTCGTATTCAGTTCGAGATGGGGCTTCACCGTAAAGAAGTATGTAACATACTTCTAAGTAATCAGCGTTATTGGCAAGTTGGTCAATTGGATAACCACGGTGTAGAAGAATACCTTTTCCACCGTCAATAAAAGTGATTTGAGACTCACAAGATGCAGTGGCAAGAAAACCAGGGTCAAAAGTGAAAAAACCATTAGAACCTAGTGTACGAACATCGATCACTGGAGTACCAAGTACACCTTCTGTAATCGGCAGCTCGATTGGCGCTTGACCTTCAATGTGAAGGGTAGCTTTCTTATCCGCCATAACAATCTCCTTTGTTTATTATTAATCCGTCCAGGATGTTTATGTGCCATTTTTTTACTGGTCTTACGTGGGAAAGTCAATTTTTCTACAGCTTTGTGTGCAGTTGTTAGTGTTTTTTACATTAAATTCGTTAAAAATCTGGTCTGTGTAGCATTATTTGTTACATCAATTGTATTAGAATGTTGCCAGCCGTATAGTGGCGCTGAAAAGTTTGGTTAAAACCTTATAAATGCAAGGCTAAGAAGAAATGTGAGGTGTCTTTCTTAATCTGGCAGTTAACAATTATTTTACAACTATCTAAGGCTCAACTTCAGTTATTTGTTAAGTTAATGTTAAGTTTTGAAGGTTTGCGATCAAATTTTGTCCATAACAATATCATAAGGTTATTTAATGACCATAATGCTCAATGGAGCTGAGTGAGCAAGCCCGTGAAAGAAAGAAAGACAAGACCTGTTAATTTAGATTTACAGACCATCCACTTTCCTATCACTGCAATAGCTTCCATCCTACACCGTGTGTCTGGGGTGATAACTTTTGTCGCGATTGGAATTCTGCTTTGGTTACTATCCATTTCCCTCTCATCCCCTGTAGGCTTTATGGAAGCTAGCGACATCGTCGACGGTTTCTTCGTGAAGTTTATTCTGTGGGGTATTCTAACCGCTTTGGCTTACCACATTGCTGGTGGTATTCGTCACCTTCTTATGGACTTAGGTCACTTTGAAGAGCTGGAATCTGGCGCTAAGAGCGCTAAGGTTGCATTCGCAGCAACAGCAGTATTGTCTCTACTAGCGGGGATCTTAGTATGGTAAACAACGTTTCTACTTTTGGTCGTAATGGTGTTCATGATTATCTACTGATTCGTGCAACTGCCATCATTATGACTCTTTACACTATCTACCTAGTAAGCTTCTGTGCTTTCTCTGGTGATATCTCTTACGCATCTTGGACGCAATTCTTTGGTGGAACCTTCACTAAAGTCTTCACCATGTTAGCACTTACTTCGGTTTTGGTTCACGCGTGGATCGGCTTATGGCAAGTACTGACTGACTACATCAAATGCGCAAAACTGCGTGTTGGTCTTCAAGTCGGTGTTGTTGCAGTTCTTCTTGGATATTTCTTCTCTGGTCTGTTTATTTTGTGGGGTGCGTAAGTGACTATTCCTGTTCGTGAGTTTGATGCCGTAGTTATCGGCGCTGGTGGTGCAGGTATGCGTGCCGCACTGCAAATTTCTGAGCAAGGCCTATCTTGTGCATTGCTTTCTAAAGTTTTCCCTACTCGTTCTCATACGGTTTCAGCACAAGGCGGCATCACTGTTGCTCTTGGTAACGCGCACGAAGACCATTGGGAACAACACATGTACGACACCGTTAAAGGTTCTGATTACATCGGTGACCAAGACGCTATCGAATACATGTGTAAAAACGGTCCTGAGTCGGTAATCGAACTTGAAAAAATGGGCCTGCCGTTCTCTCGTTTTGAGAATGGTACTATTTACCAACGTCCTTTCGGTGGTCAATCTAAAAACTTTGGTGGTGAGCAAGCGGCTCGTACCGCAGCTGCAGCCGACCGTACTGGTCATGCATTGCTTCATACGCTTTACCAACAAAATATTAAACATAAAACGACGGTTTTCTCTGAGTGGTATGCACTGGATCTTGTTAAGAACGAAGACGGTGCAATCTTAGGTACAACTGCGCTTTGTATGGAAACGGGCGAAGTTTGCTACTTCAAAGCGAAGGCAACAATCCTTGCTACTGGTGGTGCTGGTCGTATCTACGCTTCGACAACTAACGCACACATCAACACTGGTGACGGTGTTGGTATGGCGATTCGTGCTGGCGTTCCAATGCAAGACATCGAAATGTGGCAGTTCCACCCGACGGGTATCGCTGGTGCAGGTGTATTGGTAACGGAAGGTTGTCGTGGTGAAGGTGGTTACCTTCTCAATAAAGACGGCGAACGCTTCATGGAACGTTACGCACCAAACGCTAAAGACTTAGCGGGTCGTGATGTTGTTGCACGTTCAATGATGGTTGAAATCCGTGAAGGTCGCGGTTGCGATGGCCCTTGGGGTCCACACATCAAGCTGAAACTTGATCACCTAGGTAAAGAGACACTTGAATCTCGTCTTCCTGGTGTATGTGAACTGTCTCGTACCTTTGCTCACGTTGATCCAGTGAAAGAGCCAATCCCAGTAATCCCTACATGTCACTACATGATGGGTGGTGTCCCAACACAAGTTTCTGGTCAAGCTATTAAGCAAACTGAAGATGGCAACGATGTTGAAATCCAAGGTCTATTTGCTTGTGGCGAAATCGCATCAGTATCAGTACACGGCGCAAACCGTCTAGGTGGTAACTCACTACTTGATTTGGTGGTATTTGGTCGTGCAACAGGTCTACACCTAGGTGAGACTTTGAAGAAGCAAGATCAAGCGAAACCAGCAACTGAAGCAGACATTGAGCGTTCTCTAGAGCGTTACAATCGTTGGGAAAACAGTACTGACGGTGAAGATCCAGCGCAAATTCGTAAAGATCTTCAGCAATGTATGCAGAATAACTTCTCGGTGTTCCGTGAAGGCAAAGCAATGGCGGAAGGCTTAGAAGAGCTTAAAGCGATTCGCGAGCGTCTGAAGAATGCACACCTATCTGACAAGTCGACGGAGTTCAACACGCAACGTATTGAGTGTCTAGAGCTTGAAAACTTGATGGAAACGGCATTTGCAACAGCGGTTGCTGCAAACTTCCGTACAGAGAGCCGTGGTGCACACGCTCGATTCGATTTCCCTGACCGTGATGATGAGCAATGGCTATGCCACTCTCTTTACAACCCAGAGTCAGAGAGCATGACTAAGCGTGGTGTAAACATGGAGCCTATCCATCGTGAAGCGTTTCCACCAAAAGCACGTACGTACTAAGGAGATATGACCATGAAACTGAATTTCTCTTTATACCGTTACAATCCAGATGTCGACCAGAAGCCTTATATGAAGGAATACACCCTAGAGGTGGATGAAGGTTCAGACATGATGCTTTTGGATGCGCTTATTCTGTTAAAAGAGCAAGATCCAACTATCTCATTCCGTCGCTCATGCCGTGAAGGTGTATGTGGTTCGGATGGTCTGAACATGAATGGTAAAAACGGTCTGGCGTGTATTACTCCGTTGTCTGCGCTTTCTGGCCAAGACAAGATTGTGATTCGTCCTCTGCCTGGTTTACCTGTTGTTCGTGACCTGATTGTAGACATGACTCAGTTCTACGATAACTACGAGAAAGTGAAGCCATTCTTAGTGTCTGATGGCAATGTACCACCGGCACGCGAAAACTTACAAAGCCCTGATGAGCGCGCGCACTTAGATGGATTGTACGAATGTATCATGTGTGCATGTTGTACAACATCTTGCCCTTCGTTCTGGTGGAACCCTGATAAATTCATCGGACCAGCAGGCCTGCTTGCAGCGTACCGTTGGCTAATTGATAGCCGAGATACAGCGACAGATGAACGTTTGTCCGATCTTGATGATGCATTTAGCGTTTTTCGTTGCCATGGCATCATGAATTGTGTAAGTGTTTGTCCTAAGGGATTAAATCCGACGAAAGCGATTGGTCACATCAAGACCATGCTAGTAAATCGTTCGGTTTAAGTTATATAAAAATTGCCGCCCTAGAAGTTTTGGGGCGGCCTTTTAATAGCTCGGCATAGACCGCAGCAAACGTGAAAACTACTGGTTAAGGGAAAATATGCACAACGGCGTGATGAAGGCATGGCTCGAGTCTTCACACTTGGCTGGCGCCAATGCAACGTACGTAGAAGAACTCTATGAACTGTATCTAAGTGACCCAGATTCGGTAAGTGACGAATGGAGAAGTGTTTTTGAAGAACTGCCTGTGCAAGCTTCAGAGACAGTGGAACAACCACACTCTCGTGTTCGTGAATACTTCCGTCGACTCGCTCAAGAAACAAAGCATTACAGTGTCCAAGTTAGTGATCCAGATGTCGATGCGAAACAAGTAAAGGTTCTGCAACTTATTAATGCCTATCGATTCCGAGGGCATCAAGCAGCAAATCTAGACCCCCTAGGTTTATGGAAAAGAGCGACAGTTGATGAACTGGACCCTTCTTTTCACACTCTTACCGAAGATGACCTCAATGAGACGTTTAACGTCGGCTCTTACGCGATTGGCCAAGAGACGATGGTGCTTAAAGATCTCTACAAATCTCTAAAGCAAACTTATTGTGGCTCTATTGGTGCTGAATACATGCACATGACAAATACAGAGCAAAAGCGTTGGATCCAACAACGTTTAGAGTCTGTATCTGGTCAACCCTCTTTCAATAAAGAAGAAAAGCAAGCTTTCCTAGAAGAGCTAACTGCTGCTGAAGGTCTTGAGCGCTATCTTGGTGCGAAATTCCCAGGCGCAAAACGCTTCTCGTTGGAAGGTGGTGATGCTCTTATCCCAATGACGAAAGAGATCATTCGTCATGCTGGCGGACAAGGCATGCGTGAAGTTGTTGTTGGTATGGCTCACCGTGGTCGACTAAACATGTTGGTCAACGTGCTTGGTAAAAAGCCGCAAGACCTGTTTGACGAGTTTGCCGGCAAGCATGATGACACGTGGGGTACTGGTGATGTGAAATACCACCAAGGCTTCTCTGCGGATTTCGCAACGCCAGGCGGCAACGTTCATTTAGCACTCGCATTTAACCCATCTCACTTAGAAATCGTAAACCCGGTAGTTATCGGTTCAGTACGAGCACGTCAAGATCGCCTTGGTGATAATGACGGTAGCCGTGTACTTCCTATTACTATCCACGGTGACTCTGCGATCGCTGGGCAGGGTGTAGTACAAGAGACGTTTAACATGTCTCAAGCGCGTGGTTTCTGTGTTGGTGGTACGGTTCGTATCGTTGTAAACAACCAAGTTGGTTTTACAACGTCTAACCCACGCGATACTCGTTCTACGATGTACTGTACTGATATCGCGAAGATGGTTCAGGCTCCGATTTTCCACGTTAATGCTGATGATCCAGAAGCGGTTGCGTTCGTTGCGCGTCTTGCATTGGATTACCGTAATACGTTCAAACGTGATGTTGTTATTGACTTGGTTTGTTACCGTCGCCACGGTCACAACGAAGCTGATGAGCCGAATGCAACACAGCCTTTGATGTACCAAAAAATCAAGAAGCACCCAACGCCACGTAAGCTTTATGCTGACGTGCTAATGGAGCGCGGTGAGTTTGGTATTGATACAGCAACTCAGCTAGTTAACGAATATCGTGATGCGCTTGATCACGGTGAAGTTGTAGTTAAAGAGTGGCGTCCAATGGCCATGCACTCTGTCGACTGGTCTCCTTACCTAGGTCATGACTGGAACATCGAATGGGATAACAAGATTGATATCGAGCGCCTGAAAGAGCTTGGTACCAAACTTTGCCAATACCCAGAGAGCCACAAGCTGCAAAGCCGAGTAAATAAACTGTACAACGATCGTACTGCCATGGTGAATGGTGAAAAACAAGTCGATTGGGGTATGGCTGAAACTCTGGCGTATGCAACACTTGTTGATGATGGCAAGCGTATTCGTATCTCTGGCCAAGATTCAGGCCGTGGTACCTTCTTCCACCGTCACTCAGTACTGCACAACCAATCGGATGCAAGCACGTATGTTCCTCTTGCGAACATTCATGATAAGCAAGGGCCATTCCAAGTGTTTGACTCGGTATTGTCTGAAGAAGCGGTACTGGCATTTGAGTATGGTTACGCAACAGCAGAGCCAAGCGGTCTAACCCTTTGGGAAGCACAATTTGGTGACTTCGCAAACGGTGCACAAGTTGTTATCGACCAATTTATTTCGTCAGGTGAGCAAAAGTGGGCACGTCTATGTGGTCTAACTATGCTGCTTCCTCACGGTTATGAAGGTCAAGGTCCAGAGCACTCTTCTGCACGTCTTGAGCGTTACCTTCAGTTATGTGCTGAACAAAACATGCAGGTTGTTGTTCCTTCAACACCAGCTCAGGTTTACCACATGATTCGCCGTCAGGTTGTTCGACCAATGCGTCGTCCTTTGATCGTAATGTCACCTAAGTCATTGCTTCGTCACCCTCTGTGTACTTCTTCTTTGGAAGATTTGGCAGAAGGTACGTTCCAACCAGCTATCGCAGAAATTGATGATCTGGCTCCTGAGAACGTAAAACGCGTCGTGTTCTGTTCAGGTAAGGTTTACTTTGACCTACTTGACCAAAGACGTAAGAACGAGCAAGACGATGTCGCTATTGTGCGTATTGAGCAACTTTACCCGTTCCCTTACGAGGACGTGAGAGCTGCAATTGCACAGTACACGAATGTAGTCGATTACGTTTGGTGTCAAGAAGAACCTCAAAACCAAGGTGCTTGGTACAGTAGCCAACATAATTTCCGAGCTGCTATCCCAGTGGGTGCTGATATTCAATACGCAGGTCGCCCTGCATCAGCATCACCAGCTGTTGGCTATATGTCGGTACACTTGAAACAACAAAAAGCGTTAGTTGACGACGCTTTGACCCTACTTAAGAACTAGAAGTAAAAGGAAAATACGCACATGACAATTGAAATTCTGGTTCCAGATTTACCTGAATCTGTGGCTGATGCAACAGTTGCTACTTGGCACAAAAAACCGGGCGAAGCGGTTGCACGTGATGAAGTCATTGTAGATATCGAAACAGATAAAGTAGTTCTAGAAGTACCAGCTCCTGAAGCGGGTGTTCTGGAAACTATCATCGAAGAAGAAGGTGCTACGGTACTTTCTAAACAGCTTCTGGCTAAAATCAAGCCGGGTGCTGTCGCTGGTGAACCAACGAAAGATACAACGGAAGATACAGAAGCTTCTCCTGATAAGCGCCACAAAGCGGCTCTTACAGAAGAGAGCAACGACGCACTGAGCCCAGCTGTTCGTCGCTTGCTTGCAGAGCACAACCTACAACCAGCTGACGTTAAAGGCACTGGTGTTGGTGGTCGTATTACTCGTGAAGACATCGACGCACACCTAGCAGCAGCGAAAGCGGCTCCGGCAGCAGCATCTGCACCAGCAGTTGAAGCGCCAGCAGCAGCTCGTAGCCAAAAACGCGTGCCTATGACTCGCCTACGTAAGACAGTTGCAAACCGTCTTCTAGAAGCGAAGAACAGCACAGCAATGCTGACTACTTTCAACGAAGTGAACATGAAGCCAATCATGGACCTTCGTAAGCAGTACAAAGACCAATTCGAGAAGCGTCACGACACGCGTCTGGGCTTCATGTCTTTCTACGTGAAAGCAGTAACAGAAGCGCTAAAACGTTTCCCTGAAGTGAATGCTTCTATCGACGGTACAGATATCGTTTACCATAACTACTTCGACATCAGCATGGCAGTATCAACGCCACGTGGTCTAGTAACTCCAGTCTTGAAAGACTGTGACACACTAGGTTTCGCTGACATCGAAAAAGGCATCAAAGAGCTAGCAATCAAAGGCCGTGACGGCAAGCTAACTGTTGATGAGCTGATGGGCGGTAACTTCACTATCACAAACGGTGGTGTATTTGGTTCTCTAATGTCTACGCCAATCATCAACCCGCCTCAAGCGGCAATCCTGGGTATGCACAAAATCCAAGATCGTCCAATGGCTGTTGACGGCAAGGTAGAGATTCTACCAATGATGTACCTAGCGCTTTCTTACGACCACCGTCTAATCGATGGCCGTGAATCAGTTGGCTTCCTAGTGACCATCAAAGAGCTACTAGAAGATCCTGCACGTCTGCTATTAGACGTTTAGTATCGCTAAAACGTCTAGTTAGCCCAGTTAGCTAGACGTAAAAAGTTTCAAAGGCTAGGCTGCTCAACGTCTGGCCTTCACTTGAACTGTAAAGCCATTAGAAAATGGACAGCAGTTTATTTGAGAAGACCCTACAGACGTAACACAGGAAACTGTGTCGTTATGGAAATAATAATCCCTTAAGGGAAAATAAACGGAATATCAAAATGAATTTGCATGAATACCAAGCCAAACAGCTGTTTGCAGAATTCGGTTTGCCTGTACCAGAAGGTTTCGCATGTGATACTGCACAAGAAGCTTTCGAAGCTGCAGGTCGTATCAGTACAGCCAAGAAAGTCGTTAAGTGTCAAGTACACGCTGGTGGCCGCGGTAAAGCGGGCGGCGTAGAGCTACATGACACGAAAGAAGGCGTTAAAGAGTTTGCACAAAAGTGGCTAGGCAAAAACCTAGTGACTTACCAAACAGACGCTAATGGTCAGCCTGTAACAAAGATCCTAGTTGAAGAAGCATCGAACATTGCTAACGAGCTTTACCTAGGTGCTGTTGTTGACCGTGCAACACGCAAAATTGTATTCATGGCGTCAACTGAAGGCGGTGTGGACATTGAGAAAATCGCTGAAGAAACTCCAGAGTTGATTCACCAATCAGCGATCGATCCTCTAGTGGGCCCTCAAGCTTATCAAGGCCGTGAACTTGCGTTCAAACTTGGTCTAGTTGGCGATCAAATTAAACAGTTCGTTAAGATCTTCATGGGTCTTGGCCAAATGTTCTCTCAGTACGACCTAGCTCTACTAGAAATCAACCCACTTGTAATTACTGGCGAAGGCAACCTGCTTTGTCTAGACGGCAAGATCAACATCGACTCAAACGCGATGTACCGTCAGCCTAAACTACGTGAAATGCACGATCCATCTCAAGAAGATGAGCGCGAAGCACACGCAGCACAGTGGGAGCTGAACTACGTAGCACTAGATGGCAACGTTGGCTGTATGGTTAACGGTGCAGGCCTTGCGATGGGTACGATGGATATCGTAAACCTACACGGCGGCAAGCCAGCAAACTTCCTTGATGTAGGCGGCGGCGCGACAAAAGAACGTGTAGCTGAAGCATTCAAGATCATCCTTTCTGATGACAATGTTAAAGCAGTACTAGTAAACATCTTCGGTGGCATCGTTCGTTGTGACATGATCGCTGAAGGTATTATCGGTGCGGTTAAAGAAGTTGGCGTAACAGTTCCTGTAGTTGTTCGTCTAGAAGGTACCAACGCAGACCTAGGTCGCGAAGTACTTGCTAATTCTGATGTTGATATCATTGCAGCTGAATCTCTAACAGATGCTGCTCAGAAAGTTGTTGCTGCTGCGGAGGCTAAATAATGTCTGTATTAATTAACAAAGACACTAAAGTAATCTGTCAGGGTTTCACTGGCGGTCAAGGTACATTCCACTCAGACCAAGCTATCGCATACGGTACGCAAATGGTTGGTGGTGTTTCACCTGGTAAAGGTGGTCAAACTCACCTAGGCCTTCCAGTATTCAACACAGTACGCGAAGCTGTAGAAGTAACTGGCGCAACAGCAACCGTTATCTACGTACCAGCTCCTTTCTGTAAAGATGCAATCCTAGAAGCGATTGATGCAGGTATCGAACTGATCGTAACGATCACTGAAGGTATCCCTACAACAGATATGATCGACGTTAAAGTGAAGCTAGAAGAAACTGGCGTTCGCATGATTGGTCCTAACTGTCCAGGTCTTATCACTCCAGATGAGTGTAAGATTGGTATCATGCCTGGTCATATCCACAAGAAGGGTAAAGTAGGTATCGTATCTCGTTCAGGTACTCTGACGTACGAAGCAGTTAAGCAAACAACAGATGAAGGCTTTGGTCAGTCTACATGTGTTGGTATCGGTGGTGACCCAATTCCAGGTTCAAACTTCATTGATATCCTAAAACTTTTCCAAGAAGACCCAGAGACTGAAGCAATCGTAATGATTGGTGAAATCGGTGGTACTGCGGAAGAAGAAGCGGCTGAGTTCATCAAAGCGAACGTAACTAAGCCAGTTGTTTCTTACATCGCTGGTGTTACCGCTCCTCCGGGTAAACGTATGGGCCACGCAGGCGCAATCATCTCTGGCGGTAAAGGTACTGCTGAAGATAAATTCGCGGCACTAGAAGCAGCAGGCGTTAAGACAGTTAAGTCTCTTGCTGACATCGGTAAAGGTCTACGTGAAATCACAGGTTGGTAATCAGCTAACTTTTATCGAATGAGATAGAAGCTAACTGAACGAGATTAAAAAGGCTTGGTCACTGACCAAGCTTTTTTGTATGTTTTCAATGATACGAGATATGAATCGTATGACTACGCTTGGGTCTTCACCATTTGAGATAGCATAAACATCGCAGCCGCACTGATAACCACAGACGGACCGGCAGGCGTGTCATAGAACCAAGACAAGCTTAATCCACCGAACACAGAGATAGAGCCAATAATCGATGCTAGGAACGCCATCTGCTCAGGTGTATTGGAGAACTTCCTTGCCGTTGCTGCAGGAATAATCAGTAGTGATGTCATGATTAGTGCACCCACAAACTTCATACCGACAGCAATCACGATACCAACAAGCAGCATCAAAATCAGACGCATTAAATCAATGTTGATGCCATCAACCGCCGCAAGATCTTCGTTCACTGTTGTTGATAGCAGTGGCCGCCAGAAGATAGCTAACACTAAACCAATAACACCAGCGCCTGCATAGATGAACACTAAATCAGTGGGAGAAACGGCAAGCAGGTCACCGAATAGGTAACTCATTAGGTCAACACGAACGTTATCTAAGAAGCTAACAGCAACCAAGCCGAGCGAGAGTGCACTGTGGGCTAATATGCCGAGCAACGTATCGGTCGCGACCAGCTTTTGCTTTTGTAAGGTCACGAGTAATACAGCCAACATTAAGCAGCAAATCAGCAGCGCGAAGTACAAGTTAATATTTAACAGGAAACCAAGCGCCAAACCCATTAAAGAGGCGTGAGCCAATGTGTCGCCAAAGTACGCCATCTTACGCCACACTACGAACGACCCCAGTGGACCAGCAATAAGCGCGATGCCTAAGCCTGCGAGGATAGAAGGTAAAAGAAACTCAAGCATTAGTGGTGATGTCCGTGTTTATGGTTAGAACAGTCGTGCACATCTCCAGATACAGGTTGGCCTGCTAAGTCATGGTGATGATGGTCATGTTGGTGATGATAGAACGCCAAACTCTCTTGAACCGCAGTACCAAATAGAGCGATATAAGAAGGGTGATGCTTAATATCAGCGGGTGCACCAGAGCAGCAGATGTGGTGGTGTAAACAGATCACGTCGTCTGTTTTTGCCATCACTAAATGTAAGTCGTGTGAAACCATAAAGACTGCACAGCCAAAGCGGTGACGAATAGAATCAATCAGTTCGTAGAGATCGATTTGACCTTGTACATCTACGCCTTGTGCAGGTTCATCAAGAACCAATAGGTCTGGCCTTCTCAAGAGAGAACGAGCAATTAGTACGCGTTGGTTTTCACCACCTGATAGCTGATGCATGTTGCTTTTCATCAGATGCTCAGCACCAACGAGTTTTAGAGCTTCCAAGATCTCTTGTTTACTGAATCTACCGGTGAGCTTAAGGAAACGCTCTACATTGAGAGGCAGAGAATCATTCAGCTTTAGCTTTTGAGGAACATAACCAATTTTTAGTTTTTTTGATTTGGTAATCTTTCCAGAATATTTGTGTTGGAGCCCAAGTAGTACTTTTACTAGGGTTGATTTTCCCGCACCGTTTGGCCCAATTAGGGTAGTGATTCTGCCACGCTCTAAATTTAGAGAGATATTGTCTAGGACTTTTCGACCGTCAAACTCGACGCTCACAGAATCTAGTTGGATTAAGTTATCCATGAATAGAACTCATTTGCAATTCGCTAATGTTATAATGTAACATTTACCTCAAGCCTAAGCTACTTTTCTATTATCGAGGAATTATGTCACGTTCATCTTATATACTTGCTACTTTGCTTTTAGCGCCAAGTGTTGCAAGTGCTAATACCATTCTAACAAGCTTCAAACCAATTCAAATGATTGTGACAGAATTAACGCAAGGCGTTAGTGAACCGGATGTGTTGATGAACAGCAATGCTTCGCCGCACGATTATGCGCTTAAACCGTCTGATGTCAAAAAAGTTCACAGTGCAGACATGGTTGTTTGGTTCGGCCCTGACTTAGAAGCGTTTCTGACTAAGGTGATTGAATCGAATGATAACGTTATCGAAATCGGTAAAATCCCTGGTATCAACTTACGAGAGTTTGGCCACGAAGAGCATGATCACGATGCACATGAAGGGCACCATCATGGCAGCCATGACCCACACTTTTGGTTAGGCATCGATCAAGTGGAAGTAGCTGCTAAGTACATTTCAGATAAGCTAATTGAAACTGATCCAGATAACGCAATGGCGTATCAAGAGAATCTAGATTCATTCCTGATTGCATTAAAAGAGAAGCAGCAATCTATTCGCGAGCAACTGGCTCCAGTGAAAGACAAAGGCTACTACGTTTTCCACGATGCGTATGGTTACTATGAAGAAGAGTTTGGCCTAAATAACTTAGGTCATTTCACAGTGAGTCCAGAGCGTAAACCGGGTGCAAAAAGCCTGATTGCGATTAAGAAGACAATAGTACGTGAAAACGTTCAATGTGTGTTTTCTGAGCCTCAATTTACACCGGCTGTAATTGACTCAGTGACTCGTGGAAGCAATGCGAAACAAGGTCAATTAGACCCAATTGGCTCTACAGTTGAAGTGAAGAGCGGAAGTTATTTCGATTTTCTTCAGCAACTTACCGATAGCTACGCAAGCTGTCTAAGTGCAAAGTAATCAATAGTAAGTAACCTTTACTCCACTTTGCTCTCGATATGATTATGAATAATGCCGCTTTTTGCGGCATTTTCGTGACCGCTAAGATAAAACCTTTCAACAAACAATAAACCTTCTTTCTCCTTCGTAGATTTCCGCTAAAATGGAAAGATAATAATAAGCACAAAAAAACTCAGTTTCTGGTCGAGCAGGTTAAGACATTGCGGTAGCCGAAACTTCATACGTTTTTGCTGTTCAGGATTAGAAGTTGTATCGAATTGTCTTCCGAATGTTCATGCTAATGAGCATTTCATTTAGCGCTCTTGCGTTAAATAAATCGCCGTCTGTCTTTTATCCTTTGCCTGTTCAAGCGCAAGGGAATTTTCTCGCGGCTAAAAATCTCTATCTAGGCGCAGGTGGTGGGCTTTGGATCCATGATGTGCATGGAAAAGTCCTGTTTTACGATGGTCGAGCTTTGCTACCACGAAAAGGCAGCCTGCTACAGTTCTCATCGGAACGCGTTGCTTTCCTGAACGATGAGTTTTGGACGTTTTTTGATAATGAGGTATATCGACATACTCCTGGGCTCGGTAATGAGCTCGCATTTAGCCTTAGTCCTGGTTCAGAGATAACCAATATTGGTGCCTCTGACAATTATATCTGGGTGACCGACGGCAATAATTTCTACACCTATAACACTCAGTCGTTAGAATTTAATACCTATTCACTTCTCAAATTGTACCGATACAACAACAGCAGCGACATTACGATTAATGATGCTGAGTGGGTATTATCAAAATGGGTACTGGCAACCAGTTCCGGCACTTACCTATCCGAAAATCAAGAATTTACTCATGTTGCTGCCTCCGATAAACACTACATCGAGACTGTGTACTTTTCGAATGCGCGACGTGAATTACTGATTGGTACATTAAATGGTGTTGTGATTGTTGATTTGGCTAATTCTGAGAAAGAGACCAAGATCAGTGGCTCGCATGTGCTCTCTATTGCTGAAACCACGAATCAATATTGGATTGGTACTGAGCACGGCTTGATTAGCTACAACTTTATTACCGGCGAAATCACTCGTTTTGAACAAGCTGCTAACCAAGACTTTTCGTTACCGGGCGAGAAAATTTACTCACTAATTAACGATCATGCTGGTGGGATGTGGGTCGCGACCAACAATGGTATTCGGTATTTTTCTTTGTTTAGTAAGACATTCTCAAGAACGCCACTCACCGGAATGGGCATGCACTCCAGCAGTATGGTGATCAATAAAGTTGAGCCAATCGGTGAGCATCTATCTTGGGTGGCATCTTCGATGGGCCTCTACCTCGTTGATTCTGAAACTGAAGAGAGGCCTAGGCGCGTATATCAAAAACCAGTACAAGACTTTCAGATTTTTGGTACGTCAATTTGGTTGGCGACCGAAGAAGGGATTATAAGCTTCAATACCGAGACGTTGGAGTTTGAAGCACTGAATTTGCCAAGAGCCATTGAAGGCGTCCACATCGAGAATTTTGCCCTTCAAGGTGATAACACCCTTTGGATGACCTCTGGTCAAAGCCTCTATTCATTATCGCTCGACCATATGGAGCTTACGGGCTACGGAATGGACTGGTTGGTGGATAAGTTCCTGCCAGCAAAAATTACAGATCTAAATATTGGTTTACAAGGTCGCGTCTACATCGGCACCGACCATGGCTTCTATTCCTTTGTTGATAAACGGATCAGCTTTAGTCGTTTCAGCGAACGATTTGGCAAAGTGGTTGATATAGAAAAAGCCAATGATGGCTCTCAGTGGTTTGCGGGTAGTTATGGCGTTTATCGGATCCCTTACGATGGTTCGGTGATAGAAGAGATCGCCTTGGTTGAAGAGAATATCAGTCCGAGTTGTCTGATTAGCGATGAGAATGGTGTGTGGTTGGGGTCTTCAAAAGGACTTAGCTATTATGGACTGGATGGTCAGCTGCACAAGCACATAGGTTCACCATTTGGTTTGATCACCAATGAATTGGCGGCCGGTGCATGTGAACTCTTTTATAGTGAGGAGAATCAATCCTCACGGTTAGTTTTAGGTTCCAAGTATGGTGTGGTGAGTGCATTGTCTAATGAGTTGTTGGTATCTACCACGCCTCATAGTCGAGCATTGCTGAGTAAGATAAGCGTTAACCAAAAGACCGTATCATTGGGTGGGAAGGCCGCGGATTTAGCCGAGATCCCTTATGGTTCATCGATTGGCTTTAAGCTAGGCATTTTGCCTGCTACATTTGCTCCTGCGATGGAGTATCGACTCAATGATGATGAACCTTGGAGTGAGTTTGAAGGTGGCTTATTAACACTCGACCACTTGCTTCCGGGAGATTATACGCTCGAAGTGAAGCCGGTAAATGATTCACACTATCGTTTTGTCTCCACCAATCAAAGCTTCTCTATAGCGGAACCTTGGTATCTCAGTAATTGGGCTGCTGCGAGCTCTCTTATCTTACTGATTTGTGTGGTCACCATTTTGGTTTTTTGGCGTTCGCGTTACGTCACTTTTGCCAACAGACATCTTAAGTCACAAGTAGCTTTGAAAACTGATCAGTTGAGGCACCAAAGTCGGATACTACTGACGACTAATCAGCAACTTAAGAAGCAGTTATCGGTTAAGAATGCGCTTGTGTCTCATACCGCCGACGAACTCTCTTCAGAGGTTAACCAAGTTGCAGCCATGCTCCCTAATTGGAGTGATGAGCAAGGTAAATCGCCGATTCTTGCGTTAAAGAATGGTTTGGCTCAATTGAGCAATAGCCGGCAAGGTGGTGGCGCCGTTGGTTACGATATGATCTTAATTTTGGAGTCAGTGCTTAAGGCTTGGCAGGAAGACTTAACCAAGGCTGGCATTGAGCTAGAAATAAAGGTAGATACTAAGCACAGACATGTCTCTTTACTGTATTTTAATCTCGATATTATCTTCAATAGCCTGATCGCGAGCATCATCAAGCGTAACTTTAAGTCGCAGAGTATGGTGGTCATGGTGGAGGAGCTGAAAGAACACCTGGTCGTTACCATCTTAGATCATGGCATGCCTTTCCCTAAGTTAACTTCCAGTATTAGTGACAACAGTGGTAAGTCGACCGACTTAAACATAGAAAAGTTACCGTTGCTGATGAATCAGAGTGGTGGTGAAATCAATGCCTTTGTGTCGGATTCTCAAAATAAGGTTCAGCTTACTTGGCCAATCGACTATCATGTATTAGATAATCTCGAAACTAATACAATAGAGCAGATTGAGACTATTAAGCTCGCTAATACCTCACCTGAGCAGTTAAAGCTTAGTGCAGAACAAGAGTGGAAGAACCGAGTGTCTCAGCTTGTTAGTGAGCACTACGCTGATGCAGAGTTTGGTACCGCTACTGCTGCTAAGTATCTATTTATGTCTGAGAGAAGCTTACAAAGGCGCTTTAAGATGGCTTATAACAAGACCTTTAAGGAACATTTGAATGAGGTTCGCTTGGAGCATGCGTGTGAGCGGTTGCTCGCGGGAGAGAAGATATCAGACGTTGCTTTTGACTCTGGCTTTAATGACCCGTCTTATTTCAGCCAAAGGTTCAAACATCACTTCGGTATGTCGCCGTCTAAGTTTGCTGAAAACAACGAGGAGTAGTTCATTGCGGTTTCACATCGATAAAGATACTCTAAGCCTCGACATTCGTGTTGGGGCTTTTTTATGCTTCTACGAGATACGAGATACGAGATACGAGATACGAGATACGAGATACGAGATACGAGATACGAGATACGAGATACGAGATACGAGATACGAGATAATTGGGGTGTTTGCGATTGAGTTGTTTGAGTATGGTTTTGTTGGGGGAGATAAGAAAAAAAATATCGTGGTATAGCCGGGGGGACTATACCACGGGTGCCAACGACACCTTCGCTTGCTGCCGGAGTGATATGGCAAGCCACATCACCTCTGGAATTAAATTAAAGAGAAGGAGTTTCTCTTCGATGGAGTAACTATACGATTAGTGACTTATTTTACTTATAAAATTAACGACAGAAGGCTATGAGAAAAACGACATTTTCATAAGTTATTGATAATTAATGGTTTGTTGCATTTTTGGTTGTGATGTACTAGTGAGGTAGTTCTCACTAGTTGTTGAAAGTGACGGTTTTGACGTAAACGTTTTTAACGAAACTTACGAGTATATATTTTCGAAAACATTGATTTCACACAATGGAATTGTGGTCATGTATGTGTATCATGCTCGTAATAACAATCTTTCTCATTATCAGTCACGAATTGGGTACTTATGAAACTCTCACAACTAGAGCAAGGCAAAGCGGCTTCTATTGTTGCACTAACAGGTTTAACACCAGAAGTTAGAAAAAAACTTATGGTCATGGGCATGTTGCCAAAAACCGAGGTGACATTGATTCGCCGTGCACCTATGGGTGATCCGCTTCAAGTTGAAGTGAGAGGGGTTTCAATCGCCATTCGTGAAAGCATCGCAGAACAAATCGAGGTTATCTAAATGGATTATCAAGTTCTAACCGTTGGTAACCCGAATAGTGGTAAAACAACATTATTTAATGCACTGACTGGTGCTAAACAGCACGTTGGTAACTGGGTTGGTGTAACCGTAGAAAAGAAGACGGGCGTATATTCGCATGCTGGTGATCAGTTCCAGCTTACCGATTTACCGGGTATCTACGCACTAGACAGTGGTAATGACGCGAACAGCATCGATGAGTCGATAGCATCTCGCGCCGTTCTTACTCATCCAGCAGATGTAATCATCAATGTGGTAGACGCAAGCTGTCTGGAACGAAGCTTATACATGACATTACAACTGCGAGAATTGGGTCGCCCAATGATCGTGGTATTGAACAAAATGGATGTACTAAAGCGTGAGCGTCAAGTGATTAACCTTAAAGCGCTTGAGAAAGAGCTTGGTTGTCCAGTATTAAGCCTGTCTGCAAACGACAAAGGCCAAGTGGTTCGCTTTAAAGAACGCCTACATAAATTGCTTGTTCAAGGTGTGATCCTTGATCCTATCTCTATTGATTACGACGCAGCATTAGAAGCTCTTATCCCTTCTGTTGAATCACAATTTGATGATGCTGACGTTTCTCACCGAGCTCTGGCTATTCGTGCTTTAGAAAATGATTACTTGGTCTTGAATGGACTGGCTCCGCAGACTCGTACTCAAATTGATGGCGTACGTCTTGGTGCTGACTTTGATATCGACCTTGCAGTCGCTGACGCGAAATACACATTCTTACATGACCTTTGTAAACGAGTACGCCGTAGCGAAGGTAAGCTAAGCCGCAACTTCACAGAAAAAGCAGACCAATTCATTCTTAACAAATGGGTCGGTATTCCTTTCTTCTTTGTGATCATGTACCTGATGTTCATGTTCTCTATCAATATCGGTAGCGCGTTTATCGACTTCTTTGATATCGGTGTTCGGGCAATCTTGGTTGATGGTGGACATCACTTATTAGATGGTCACTTGCCTGTTTGGCTAGTCACTATATTGGCCGATGGTATCGGTGGTGGTATTCAAACTGTTGCGACCTTTATTCCGGTTATCGCGGCGCTTTACTTGTTCTTAGCGGTGCTTGAAAGTTCAGGCTACATGGCGCGTGCTGCGTTTGTACTTGATAAAGTGATGCAAAAAATTGGTCTGCCGGGCAAAGCATTTGTACCGTTAGTTCTTGGTTTTGGCTGTAACGTACCGTCAATCATGGCTACTCGTACTCTTGACCAAGAGCGTGAGCGTAAACTGGCTGCGTCTATGGCGCCATTTATGTCATGTGGTGCTCGTCTACCGGTATACGCACTGTTTGCTGCGGCGTTCTTCCCTGGTGCTGGTCAAAACGTGGTATTTGCTCTGTACATTATGGGTATCCTTGCTTCTGTATTTACTGGTTTGTTCCTTAAAAATACTATCTACCCAGGTAGCAGCGACAGCTTAGTAATGGAAATGCCAGACTACGAGCTGCCAACTGTACAAAACGTGATGCTGAAAACGTGGCAGAAACTGAAGCGTTTCGTGCTTGGTGCAGGTAAAACGATTGTGGTTGTGGTAGCAATCTTAAGCTTCTTGAACTCTCTGGGTATGGACGGCAGTTTCGGTAACGAAGACAGCGAAAATTCAGTACTTTCTAAGGCAGCGCAAGTTGTGACTCCTGTGTTCCAACCAATTGGTATTACAGAAGAAAACTGGCCAGCAACGGTAGGTATCATTACTGGTATCTTCGCGAAAGAAGCGGTAGTTGGTACGCTGAACAGCCTTTACACAACGCCTTCTGATGAAGAAGCGGCTGAATTTGATTTAGCAGCAAGCTTGCAAGAAGCGGTGATGACGATTCCTGAAAACCTGTCTGGTCTGAGCTACTCAGATCCATTAGGTATTGAAGTGGGTGACTTATCAGACTCTGGCTCAGTGGCTGAAGATCAAGAAGTTGATTCATCTATCTTTGGTAACCTGAAAGACAAGTTTGTTTCTGGCCACGCGGCATTCGCTTACTTGATTCTTATCCTGCTTTATACGCCTTGTGTTGCTGCGATGGGGGCTTATGTACGTGAGTTTGGCCAGACGTTCGCACGCTTCATTGCAGTTTGGACGATGGCGCTTGGTTACTTTGGTGCGACCTTCTATTACCAAGCGGCAAACTTTGCTGCGCACCCAGTGACAAGTGCTGTGTGGATGGTAGTAATTGCTGGTGGCTTTGTGGTGACATATCGAGTATTCAAGAAAATTGGTAGCAAGCAGAAAGCGCTAGAGGTGCAAGTCGTATGATCTTAACTGAACTTCATCAATACATAGACAGCCAAGGTGTCGCGGCTCGTAAAGAGATTGCAGCGAAATTTGGTATGAGTGAGGATGGCGTGGATGCGATGTTGAGCGTGTGGGTCAAGAAAGGCAAAGTATCTCGCTTGGTCGACACCAACAAACATGGTCATACAACGCGTGTTCGCTACACCATCAGTAAACAAGATGGTCTCTCGTTGAATGTGATGATGTAGTTCAGAGCTGCATACACTCGTTGAGAGTAGCGAGGTTAGAAAATTAGAAAGCCGCTTATCTATTTTAGATAAGCGGCTTTTTGTTATATGTCTTTTCTGTGCTGTCTGGTTTGACGCTTAACGATAGACTCGAATTACGCTTTCTTGAATATAGAGCTCAGTGACAGCACGTTTTGAATACGAGTCAGGATAGCGGCTTGATCTTCTTCGCTACGTTGTTCGCCTTTGGTGTTGCCCCATACCGGACCTGGCCACGCAATGTCATCTTTGAAGCGTGCAATATGGTGGATGTGCAGTTGAGGCACCATATTGCCTAGCGCGCCTAGGTTTAGTTTATCTGGTTGGAAGGTGGCTTCTAGTGCTTGGCTTACCGCTTGAGATTCATGCAAGAACTGCTGCTGTTCTTTCATTGGTAAGTGGTGCAGCTCTTTTAGGTTGGCACGTTTTGGTACCAGAATAACCCAAGGCACAGCGTTATCTTTGCTTAGTAGTGCTAGGCTCAGAGGAAACTCGCCGATAAGCGTGGTGTCTTTCGCTAACTGTGGGTGAAGTTCAAAGCTCATTATTATTATCCATTTCGATTTCTTGAATTCAGTATACGTTAGATAAAACAAAAGGTTGATGCTCTCACATCAACCTTTGTATTTATTCTTTGTAACTCTAAGGGAATTACATACGCTCTAGAGTATCGATACCTAGAAGCGATAGACCTTGCTTGATTGTCTTCGCAGTTAGTGCAGCAAGCTTCAGACGGCTCTGTTTCACAGCTTCATCTTCTGCAACTAGGATAGGGCATGCTTCGTAGAAGCTAGAGAATTGACCCGCTAGTTCGAACAGGTAGCTACACATGATGTGTGGTTGACCTTCACGAGCAACAGACTGTACCGCTTCTTCGAATTGTAGAAGTTTCGCGATAAGTGCTTTCTCTTTCTCTTCAGTGATTTTGATTTCACCTTCAAGAGAGTCCATAGAAACGCCAGCTTTAGCGAATACAGAAGCAACACGAGTGTACGCGTACTGCATGTACGGTGCTGTGTTACCTTCGAACGCAAGCATGTTGTCCCAATCGAACACGTAATCAGTAGTACGGTGCTTAGAAAGGTCTGCGTACTTAACCGCTGCCATTGCAACTGTGTTCGCGATCGCTTTCTTCTCGTCTTCTGCTAGTTCTGGGTTCTTAGATTCGATCAGCTGTGCTGCACGAACTTCTGCTTCATCAAGAAGATCAGCAAGACGAACCGTACCACCAGCACGAGTCTTGAATGGCTTACCGTCTTTACCTAGCATCATGCCGAACGCGTGGTGCTCAAGAGAAACAGATTCTGGGATGTAACCTGCTTTACGAACGATAGTCCAAGCTTGCATTAGGTGCTGGTGTTGACGTGAGTCGATGAAGTAAAGAACACGGTCTGCGCCTAGTTCTTCAAAACGGTATTTAGCACAAGCAATGTCGGTTGTTGTGTAAAGGAAGCCGCCGTCACGTTTTTGGATGATAACGCCCATTGGGTCACCATCTTTGTTTTTGTATTCGTCTAGGAATACAACTTGTGCGCCGTCATCTTCTTTAGCAAGACCTTGCTCTTTCAGGTCCGCAACGATAGTTGGCAGCATGTGGTTGTACATGCTTTCGCCCATTACGTCATCACGCGTTAGAGACACGTTTAGACGATCGTAGTTGCGTTGGTTTTGAATCATTGTTACGTCAACAAGCTTCTTCCACATCTCTGCACAGAACTCGTCGCCGCTTTGCAGTTTAACAACGTAGCCACGTGCTTTAACTGCGAACTCTTCGTCTTCGTCGTAAAGCTTTTTAGATTCACGGTAGAAGCCTTCAAGGTCAGCAAGTTCCATTGAAACTTCACCAGATTCAGCCTGAACGCGCTCAAGGTTTGCGATAAGCATACCAAATTGAGTACCCCAGTCACCGATGTGGTTAGCACGGATAACGTTGTGGCCTAGGAATTCTAGAGTACGAACAACGGCATCACCGATGATAGTTGAACGTAGGTGACCAACGTGCATTTCTTTAGCAACGTTTGGCGCAGAGTAATCCGCAACAATAGTTTGCGTTTCAGCAACTGCAACACCAAGGCGAGAGTCAGCCAATGCTGCGTCTGCTTGTTTTGCTAGGAAAGCTTCATCTAGGAAGATGTTTAGGAAACCCGGACCTGCGATTTCAACTTTAGACGCGATACCGTCTAGGTTTAGAACGTCCAATACTTTTTGAGCAAATTCTCGTGGGTTAGTGCCTAGTCGTTTAGCAACGCCCATAACGCCGTTTGCTTGGTAGTCACCAAACTGTGGTTTTGCAGATTGACGAACAGCAGCAGGAGAGCCTGCAGGTGCGCCAGCGGCTTCTAGAGCCTGAGATACTTTGTCATTAATAAGTGCTTGGATATTCACACGCGTTTCCTTCAATTCAAGGATGATAAGAGTGGCTGTTAATTCTTGGTCATTAAATTGGTTAATTATGCTTCTAGTTAACGATTTAATGCCAAAATCAGCAGCAGACTCTGTTTAAGTTCACAGAAATGGCGGTAATCATACCAATTTTGTGCGGTTTCTTATAGGTCGAATTGATAGAAAATTAACATTTCCTCAGGGGTTTTTGACAAACAACTTTTGCCAAGCCGAGTTTGAATGTTTAAGGAGTCGAATGAGCATACTTATTGAGTATATTTTGCAAAAGCAACGCTTGTTGAAGAAAGCAAAACTGATAACATGCTGCCATTAATTGGAGAACACAGACAATGACGATGAGCCTCAAGCAAGCCGAACTCGAACCACAACAAATGATTGCCCGCCTTGATACGTTTATGGCGAAAATTGAGAACCTAGGAAATACACTGGGTTTGGATTTAAGCTTTGCTCAAGCGGATCATATTGCGCTTAGAATCAATGAAACTGAGCTGGCGAAATCTGCGCACCAAGCATGGTCTGAGTACGGTTCTACGATTTCAGAGGCGATGATCAACGGTCGCCCAATTGTGGTTTTGGCTTTCGATGAACCACTGCAAAGCCTTGGTTGGAAGATTGAATGCTTAGAGTTGCCATACCCAGCAGAAGGCAAGATTTACCCGAGCCAAGATTGGGAGCACGTTGAGTTCGTTATTCCTTCTCACGCACAAACGGCTGATGAGTACTTAGCGGATCTTAAAGAGACTTACCCAGAGTTCGCAGCTAAGTTCGACTCGTTAGCGGAGCAAGGTATTAAGATCAAACTTTCTAGCCCGAAAGGCGAGGGTGAACGTCTGAATAACCCAACGGTTGCATTCAAACACCAAGGAATTTGCATCAAGTTGCACCCACACTCGTTGAAGAAGATTGTGGAGTCAGAGCAGGCTTAGCCTGAGTCGAGAGTTAACAGGAAAGAGATTCCTGATTTCGCTTAGGCTCATCGGAATGACGGATGTGGGTTGGGCTTGTGCCTTACAATCATTCTGTTTGAGTGGATGTGCTTCCAAGCCAGAGTTTTTGCTAGCTAGAGAACACTGTCATTCCCGATAGCGACGAAGGAGCGTAGTCGGGAATCTCTAACAGCTAACTCGATAATCAGATACAAAAAAACGCGTAATAGGGCATACCTATTGCGCGTTTTTTATTGAGTTTTAACTGGAAGTCGACCTTAAATAAGCGACTTACAGAATCACAGTCTTGTTGCCGTAAACAAACACGTGATCGTTGATCACCTTGTTTAGCGCCTTACTCAATACGTTCTTCTCTACATCACGACCCGCTTGCGCCATGTCTTTCGCGCTGAAGTTGTGATCCACTGGAATAACGTCTTGCTTAATGATTGGACCTTCATCTAGATCGTTAGTCACGAAGTGTGCCGTTGCACCAATGATCTTTACACCGCGTTCATACGCTTGTTGGTATGGCTTTGCGCCAATAAATGCTGGCAAGAAGCTGTGGTGGATATTGATGATCTTGTGGTTGTACTTTTCAACAAACCCCGGAGTCAGCACTCGCATGTACTTAGCCAAAACAAGGTAATCAGCCTCATATTGGTCAATCACTTCCAGCATTTTCTGCTCATGCTCTTCACGGTTTAGACCTTCGTGTGAAACATGGTGGTAAGGAATATCAAAACGCTCGGTCAGGCTTTGTAGAATGTCATAGTTGCCAACCACTGCTGCGATTTCCACGTCTAAACTGCCATCGAAATTCTTCATTAGAATGTCGCCAAGGCAGTGCGCTTCTTTGGTTACAAGAATCACAACACGTTTGCGAGAAGAGCTCATTAGCTTGCGTTTTGCGTTCTCTGGCAGCGCTTGGTCTAAATCGGCTAGCAAGGTTTCGTCATTGAAGTAACCCTCAAGCTCGGTGCGCATAAAGAAGTGGCCGCTGGTGTTATCTACGAACTCATTGTTGTGCACAATATTGAGTTGGTGTTTGTAACAAATGTTGGTGATCTTCGAGATGAGGCCTGGGGCATCAGTACAATGTGTTAGTAAAGTTTTTCTTTCCATTTGCATCTTACTTCCATGAAATGTTGCACTTATTATATGAAATCGGGATTCTTCAAATTTAATGCAGGCCGTCGAACGGTGAACTGAGCCGCAATATCACCGTTATAATTAATCTATTATCAAGTTGGTTTCAACAAATTCTGCTGCTCATTTATCGCTTTGATAAATTGTTTGATGTGGAAATATCAGTTTTTAGATAGGAAAACAGGCAGAAGCTTCATTTTTAAAGTTTTGACCGTAGTACGCATTTGAACTTCAACCGAGGCATTTACGCCTTGGCCAAAAATAGAGGTGATACTTATGGATAAAGAGTTACTAGCAAAAAAACTGTACTGCAAGCGAGTGAATTCATTGGCGGGTGGGACGGAGTTAGATGGTAATGTTTTAGATGAAATGTGGGAAAGTAAAACCTCACCAACCGATGCTGCGAAAGCCATGCAGCCTTGCGAGAACCAATTTGAAGGCGCCCCTTGGTTGTCGCGTTACCTCAGTCGAAAATAAAACCCTTTCTTTGATTTTTGTTCCTTTCGCTTTTCAGGACGCTTAGACCAAATCAAACTAAACCAAACACCTCCGGTGCGAAGTCATTCTTGATTCGCGCCGGCTCACTAAACCTGCCATAATTCGCCTTCTCTTTTTCTAAACTTCGTACTCTATGATATCTAAAACGTTTTCTGCTGATGGCGCTCTGGGCAAAGCAATCCCTGGGTTTCAACCAAGACAAGCTCAGTTAGACATGGCTGAAGCGGTTTCACAAGCGATTGAAAAACAAAGCCAATTGGTTGTTGAAGCGGGCACAGGTACCGGTAAGACGTTTGCTTACTTAGTGCCTGCGCTGCTTAGTGGCAAGAAAACCATCATTAGTACGGGGTCTAAAAACCTTCAAGAACAGCTGTTTCATCGCGATTTACCATTAATGGTCGATGCGCTTGGCTTTTATGGTCAAGTAGCGTTACTCAAAGGTCGTTCAAACTATTTGTGTTTGGATAGGTTGAGCCGTCAAATGATCGAGAGTCATGGCACTCACACTGATCCTACATTGTTAGCGCAACTGGTGAAAGTTCGTAGTTGGTCGTCTGCGACACAAACGGGTGATTTAGGTGATTGTGATGATATTGCAGAAGACAGCCCAATTATTCCTACGATAACTTCTACCAACGACAACTGCTTAGGTAAAGAGTGTCCAAGCTATACCGATTGCTTTGTGCTTAAAGCGCGTAAGAAAGCGATGGATTCCGATGTGGTCGTCGTAAACCACCACCTGTTCCTAGCCGATTTAGCGATAAAGGAAACCGGATTCGGTGAGCTAATCCCAGAAGCCGACGTGTTTATCTTCGATGAGGCGCATCAGCTTCCCGATATTGCTAGCCAATACTTTGGCCAGTCTGTGTCGAGCCGACAGATCAATGAGCTCGCTAAAGACATAGAAATTGCCTACCGAACTGAAGCAAAAGATATGCGTCAGTTACAAAAGGTAGGTGACAGGCTCGTTCAGTCTGCCGCCGATCTACGTATTGTATTGGGTGACACTGGCTTTCGTGGTAACTGGCGTGAGGCCTTAAAATCTGAGTCGATTGCACGAGAACTTGTTCGTCTACAAGATGCGTTGCAATTGGCCGTCGATGTATTGAAGCTAGCGTTGGGTCGAAGCCAACTGTTAGACACCGCTTTCGAACGTGCAAACATGATTAAGTCACGCATTGAACGTGTGTGCGATGTGTCGATTACGGGATACTCCTATTGGTATGACACAACACCAAGGCAATTTGCATTGCACATCACACCACTGTCGGTTGCGGATAAATTCCACGAGCAAATCGAGCTTAAACCGGGCGCTTGGGTATTCACCTCAGCAACCTTGGCGGTGTCAGATGATTTCGACCACTTCACCTCTCGACTTGGCTTAAAGCCGTCGGCTCAGTTTTCACTGCCGAGCCCATTTGATTATCCGAATCAGGCACGTTTATGTGTGCCTCGTTATCTTCCAGAGCCCAATAGCCCTGGCTTAGCTGATAAGCTGGTTCGTATGCTGACACCTGTAATTGAGCAAAACCAAGGCCGCTGTTTCTTCTTGTGTACTTCACACAGCATGATGAAAGAGTTGGGCGAGCGATTCCGAGAAACCCTCACGGTTCCCGTTCTATTGCAAGGTGAGACAAGTAAGCAAAAAACCTTAGCCGAGTTCATGGAATTGGGTAACGCATTGCTTGTGGCGACAGGCGCTTTCTGGGAAGGGATAGATGTTAGGGGCGATGCATTAAGCTGTGTTATCATCGATAAATTGCCCTTTACGGCCCCTGATGACCCTTTACTTAAGGCTCGAATCGAGGACTGTAAGTTAAAAGGGGGTGATCCTTTTGCACAAGTACAGTTGCCAGACGCTGTGATTACCTTGAAACAAGGTGTCGGCCGATTGATACGTGACAAGCGCGATAATGGCGCTTTGATTATTTGCGATAACCGATTGGTGACTCGCGATTACGGTGGCATATTTTTGGCGAGTTTACCGCCTATTCCTCGTACACGTGACTTAGGGGTCATTAAAGAATTCTTAGCTAAAGACCATTCAACCGCTG
Source organism: Vibrio sp. Isolate34 (assembly GCF_022397915.1). Taxonomy (GTDB): domain Bacteria; phylum Pseudomonadota; class Gammaproteobacteria; order Enterobacterales; family Vibrionaceae; genus Vibrio. The sequence goes on from NZ_JAKEUO010000002.1 coordinate 332,163, forward strand.
CTGAGTAATTGGCATTGTTGAGTTTAGCCATTATTTTTAGATTAGATAACGAATATTTGAGACACAAATGAGCGCGAAAATTCTTGCAGTAGATACCGCAACTGAAAACTGTTCAGTTGCATTAGTAATGGGTGACCAGGTGTTCGCACGTAGCGAAGAGGCTCCTCGAGACCATACGAAAAAAATTCTACCTATGGTTGATGAAGTACTGAAAGAAGCGAATGTCGCTTTAACCGATATCGATGCTATCGCGTTTGGCCAAGGCCCAGGCAGTTTCACAGGTGTGCGTATTGGTATTGGTATTGCTCAGGGCTTGGCTTTTGGTGCGGATTTACCAATGATTGGTATCTCTACACTGGCAGCGATGGCGCAAGGCAGCTACCGTAAATTTGGTGAAACTCATGTAGCAACAGCGATTGATGCGCGTATGAGTGAAGTGTACTGGGCTCGTTACAGCCGTGAACAAGACGGTCGTTGGACTGCGGTTGATGCTGAGTGTGTTACACCACCAAGCGAATTGGCTGCGCAGCTTGAAGCGGACTCTGAAACATGGGCTAAAGTCGGCACAGGTTGGGAAGCGTATGCAGAACATATGGATACGCTAGCGATCGACACCAAAGCGTGTGAAGTTCTGTTCCCAGAAGCTCAAGATATGGCGTTCCTTGCTCAATTTGCTTACGCAGAAGGCAAAGCGGTTGCCGCTGAAGAGTCTGAGCCAGTTTATCTTCGTGATAAAGTGACTTGGAAGAAACTGCCAGGTCGCGAATAATTTTTACAAGGTTCTGATGCAAATTAGATCTAAATGCGTATTATTTAGATTTGAGGGGGCAGATATTTAGTCATGGTATCAATTAACAACTTACCTCCTTCTTCGATAGGCAGCACGTCTAAGCCAAATCGAGTTAAAAAGAAGGAGCAGGCAAAAAAATCTGATGCTAGCACTGCGGTTGGACAACCAACTAAGGTGGCTAATGCTGTTTCCCACTCTATTCGTCAAGTCAAAGAGTCTGAGCTACACAAGGCTCAAATCCAGTATGATCTTCCAGAAGGCCGAGGACGTAAGGCTATGGAAGAGTATATGGATGTAATGAATCAGGCGAAGAAAGAAGAACTTGCAAAGCTTATCGGTGTCGATATCTACATCTAGAGCTTGTTATTAATGCCTGTTTAAGGACCAGAACCATGCCTAATTACTTATCTAAAATACGCTTAATTGCCCTTTCTATTGGTATCTTGGTGCTTGCAGGGTGTTCATCACTACCTAGTGAACTCGAAGCAAAATCAGAGCCTGTTATCAGCGACTACCAGCAATGGGTCGACCAACTGCCGGATGCGAAAAGTGTTCGGTTAGGCGGCGTGATTTCTAAAGTGACCAACTTGAAAGATAAGACTCGAATCGAAGTCGCTAATATGCCGATTTCTAGTAACGGTAAGCCAGATCTAGACGCTGAGCCAAGCGGACGTTTTGTCGGTTATATTGAAGGTTACGTTGAGCCTCTAAGCTTTGCAGAAGGTCGCCTGATTACTTTGGTTGGTCAATCAAGCGGAAGTGAAGATGGAAAAATAGGGGAATACCCTTACACTTTTCCTGTGATGCAAGTGGACAATCAACGACTGTGGAACATTACGGAGCGCGTTGTTGTTAACGATTTCGCCCCAACCTACTACTCGTGCAGAAGTCTACATTGCCGCAGCTTCCAAACGATGCCAAGACAAGGTCGAGTGATACAGGACGTAGAGTAGCTCACTTTGCTGGCTCTTGATTACTAGAGGTTGATTACGCAACCAGATGGAATTAGATGCTTGATGATTGAAAAGTCATACTCCCTTGCGAGCGGGAAGCTTGCAACACAGCAGATAGGTAACCCAGAAACGACCGCTACGACGGTCGTTTTTATTCATGGGTGGTTAGATAACTCCGCGAGTTTCTCTTCTGTTCTCTCTAATCTCGAAACACTTTCACCCAACTCTCACTTGGTTGCGATTGATCTCTTTGGTCATGGCTTTTCGTCGCATAAGTCGGGCAGTTACTACCCGTTTCACGACTATATTGATGATTTGCACCAGTTGGTGACTAAATTATCGGCAAACAGACTGGTGCTGGTAGGACATTCACTTGGTGCATTGATCGCAAGTTGCTATAGTGCCGCCTTTCCTGAAAAGGTGTCAGGATTAATTCAAATTGAAGGTCACGGACCTCTTTCAGAAGCTCCCCAAGAAACGGTTTCTCGCTTGAGAGATGGGGTACTCAGTCGTCTTCGACAGCGAAGAAAGCCTTCACGTCCTCTGGCAAGCCTTGAGGATGCTATTAAGCTGAGAGCTCACGCCAATCAAATCAATGCTGGATTAATTGCTCCGATTGTCGAGCGAGGAATTGTCGAGTTAGATAACTTTTGGCAATGGCGATGCGACCCTAACCTCAAATGTGACTCGTTATATCGAATGTCACAGGTGCACGCTGAAGCGATTATGGCGGCTATTGAATGCCCTCAATTAATAGTTTTAGGAAATGATGGATTCCGACATTTGCAGCATAATCGCTACAAATCAGCCCATAGTCCTCTAAATATAGAGACTGTTCCTGGCGGACATCATTGCCATTTAGAGAGTCCAGAGTTAGTTTCTGAGCTAATTCTTGGTGTAGTTAACAAAATTTAAACAAGTGTTTGAGCCTTTTAGTGCTCATGCACTAAAGCTGTGCTGTAATACCGCAATGATAAAAAGCGGCGAAACAGTCGTCAGCTGATAAACGAGGAGTAACATAGTGGATAAACCTTGGCTTTCACGTTATCCAAGTGACGTACCAGAGACGATCAATCCAGATCAGTACCCATCTCTTGTTGAAATGTTTGAACAGTCGGTACAGAAGTACGCAGACCAACCAGCATTCGAGAACATGGGCTCAATAATGACGTTCCGTAAGCTTGAAGAGCGCAGCCGTGCTTTTGCCGCTTACCTGCAGAATGATTTGAAACTGAAGAAAGGCGATCGTGTTGCACTGATGATGCCAAACCTGCTGCAATACCCAATTGCACTTTTTGGTGTATTGCGTGCTGGTATGATTGCAGTGAACGTCAACCCACTGTACACACCTCGTGAGCTTGAACATCAACTGAACGATTCTGGTGCAAAGGCGATTGTTATCGTTTCAAACTTTGCGAGCACACTAGAGAAAGTCGTTGATAACACGCCAGTTAAACACGTTGTACTCACCAGCCTAGGGCAAATGCTGCCACGCGCTAAAGGTACAATTGTCGACTTCGTAGTGAAATACGTTAAAGGCATGGTTCCTAAGTACGATTTACCGGGTGCTATCTCATTCAGAAAAGCGCTGCACAAAGGCCGTCGTCTTCAATATGTGAAGCCGTTTATGGCAGGAGATGACATTGCATTCCTACAGTACACGGGTGGTACAACAGGTGTTGCGAAGGGCGCAATCCTAACGCACCGCAATATGATCGCGAACGTACTTCAAGCGAAAGGGGCGTATGGCCCTGTTCTGCAAGAAGGCCGTGAGCTGGTGGTAACAGCACTGCCGCTTTATCACGTGTTTGCACTGACCGTGAACTGCTTGCTGTTTGTGGAGATGGGTGGTCGTAACCTTCTTATCACCAACCCTCGTGATATTCCTGGCTTCATTAAAGAGCTTCAAAAGGTGCCGTTTACCGCGATTACTGGCGTAAACACTCTATTCAATGCACTTGTGAATAACGAAGATTTCCACGAGTTGGATTTCAGTAACCTACGCCTATCTGTTGGCGGTGGCATGGCAGTTCAACGCTCTGTTGCTGAGCAATGGAAAAAAGCGACAGGCATTCACTTGCTAGAAGGCTATGGCTTAACTGAGTGTTCACCACTGGTAACGGGTAACCCATACGATCTTAAAGATTACACAGGCGCTATTGGCCTGCCAGTACCATCAACAGAAGTTCGTATTGTTGATGATGAAGGCAAAGTGGTTGCTAGTGATCAAGTAGGCGAGCTGCAAGTTCGCGGCCCTCAAGTGATGCAAGGCTACTGGCAGCGTCCAGAAGCGACCAAAGAAGTGATCGACCAAGACGGTTGGCTATCTACGGGTGACATCGTTAAGTTTGATGATGAAGGCTTGCTGCACATTGTTGACCGTAAGAAAGATATGATTCTTGTGTCTGGCTTTAACGTTTACCCGAATGAGATTGAAGATGTAGTGGCACTACACGGCAAAGTGCTGGAAGTAGCGGCTATCGGTCAACCTCATGAAGTATCTGGCGAATTGGTTAAGATCTACGTTGTGAAGCGCGATCCTAGCCTAACCAAAGAAGACATCATCGCGCATTGTCGTGAACACTTAACGGGTTACAAGATCCCGAAACTGGTTGAATTCAGAGAAGATCTTCCAAAGACCAACGTAGGTAAGATTTTGCGTCGTGTGCTTCGTGAAGAGAACGATGCAGAATTGGCTAAACGCGCGAGCGAATAATTAGCCAGTTTATAGGTAACCACTACTCGAGAAACCATAGCACGAAAAACCATTGAGGCGCTTAATCTAAGCGAGCGCTGAAAAATGGTGTTAGAATGCCGACAGTTAATGTCGGCATTTTTGTATCCGGCGATCGAATAGAAACCAGTGAGAGTTTTTGTGGATTATCAAATCATTACCCAATTGAAAGACCTTGAGCGAGTTTGCCAACAAGCACGTGAAGCCGATGTCGTTATGCTTGATACGGAGTTCGTTCGTACAAGAACCTATTACCCTCAATTAGGCTTGATTCAGTTATTTGATGGTGAAACGCTGTCACTGATTGACCCTATTGCTCTTGGCGAAATGACACCATTCGTTACCTTGTTGAAAGACGCTTCAGTATTGAAAGTGCTGCATGCGTGCGGTGAAGATTTGGAAGTGTTCCAGAACGCCTTTGGCTGCACACCAACACCAATGGTGGATACGCAGATCATGGCGGCTTTCTTAGGCCATGGCTTATCAACGGGCTTTGCTGCTCTGGTTTCAGAGTTTGTTGGTGTCGACCTAGATAAGAGTGAATCTCGCACTGATTGGCTAGCACGTCCACTTTCTCAAAAGCAGTTAGACTATGCTGCGGCAGACGTTCATTACCTAATGCCAATGTACAACAAGCTTCTTGAAAGAGTGATGGAAGCAGGCTGGTGGGAAGCGGCTCAACAAGAGTCTGACCTACAAGTTGCTAAACGTATTCGTAAAGCAAACCCAGATAATGCTTACCTCGATATCAAAGGTGCATGGCAGCTAAAACCTAAGCAGCTAGCGATCTTAAGACCGCTAGCAACTTGGCGTTTAAAAGAAGCTATTAAGCGTGATTTAGCGCTGAACTTTGTCTTCAAAGAACAAGACCTGTGGGCTGTGGCTCGATTCGCGATGAAAGATCCTAAGCACATGGAACAGGAAGGTTTTGATTACCGTTCTGTACGTCGCCATGGTGCGAAGATCAGCTCAATCGTGAAGTTGGCTGAGCATACGCCAGAAGAAGAGTACCCAGCACCAGTAGAACGTCTAATGGACTACCCGGGTTACAAGCAAATCTTCAAAGTGTTGAAAGATGAAGTGAAAACAGCATCACAACACAGCGGTTTAGCGACCGAGTTTTTGGCATCGAAAAAGCAACTTAATCAAGTGTTAAGCTGGGTTTGGAAACACCAACGTAACCCTGAAAAGCTACCTGATGTAATGCAAGGTTGGCGTTTAGATGTGGTTGGCGAAAAGCTGAATAAAGCGATTAAGTAATCTGTTCTTGTTGTAAGAGTTAGCCAGTTAAAGGTATAAAATACAGACACAAAAAAGAGAGCCTAGGCTCTCTTTTTTATTAAATCTGTTTACTACTTACAAGATAGCGAAGACTACTTGTCGTCTTCTGGTAGCTTAACGTTCAACTCTAATACAGAGATGTCGTCGTCTTTGTGTTCGAAAGTAAGATCAACCATTGATGGATCTACTTCAACGTATTTCGCAATACACTTCAAGATGTCTTCTTTCAGTTGCGGCAAGTACGAAGGAGCAGGGTCGTCATGACTGCGGCGCTCAGCAACAATGATCTGCAAACGCTCTTTGGCTAGGTTTGCTGTCGTCTTTTTCTGTGGTCTGAAAAACTCTAGTAATGACATTGCGTATTAGCCCCCGAACAGTCTTTTGAAGATGCCTTTCTTCTGTTCCGTTAAGAAACGGAAGTCCACTTGGCTACCTAGTAGTCGCTCTACAGTATCATTGTAAGCCATACCTGCGTCGGTTGCTTCGTCAAAGATAACTGGAACACCCTTGTTCGATGCGTTCAGTACCGCTTGGCTCTCTGGAATCACACCCAGTAGAGAGATGTGTAGGATCTCTTCAACGTCTTCAACACTCAGCATCTCACCTTGAGTTACGCGTGCTGGGTTGTAGCGAGTCAGTAGAAGGTGAGTTTTCACTGGCTCTAAACCGTCTTCAGAACGACGAGATTTAGAGTCAAGAATGCCTAGAATACGGTCTGAGTCGCGTACAGAAGAGACTTCAGGGTTGGTCGTTACAATCGCTTCATCAGCGAAGTACAGCGCCATCAGAGCACCTTGCTCAATACCCGCAGGAGAATCACAGATGATGAAATCAAAGCCCATTTCATCCAGTTCATCAAATACGCGACGAACACCATCTTTGGTTAGTGCATCTTTATCACGAGTTTGAGAAGCAGGAAGAATGAACAGGTTCTCTGTGCGCTTGTCTTTGATCATCGCTTGGTTCAGCGTAGCTTCACCATTGATAACATTAACGAAATCGTAAACAACACGACGCTCACAACCCATGATTAAATCTAGGTTACGCAGACCGATATCAAAGTCGATAACTGCGGTTTTCTTCCCTTTTAAAGCCAGACCTGAGGCAATAGCTGCACTAGAGGTCGTTTTGCCTACCCCGCCTTTACCTGACGTTACAACGATAATGCGTGCCATTATTTTTTCCTTTTATTTCTCTTATATTGCGAGGACGTCAACGTGTAATACATCGTTTGCCATACTGAACATGGTTTTCTTCTGCCAGTACTCGCTTTCAATTTGATCGCTGAGCCAGTAATTTCCAGCAATGGAAACCAGCTCGGCTTGTAAATCATTACAAATTATTTTTGCTTCAGTTTGACCACTTGCACCTGCAATCGCGCGGCCGCGTAATGTGCCATGAATATGGATGCTGCCATCGGCAATCACTTCTGCACCCGCACTCACATGGCTAAGGATCAATAGATCGCCATCTTTCGCGTAAACCTGCTGACCCGAACGAATTGGAGTTCGAACCACTTTAATTGGTGCCATCTTAGCGGGTGCTTGCGACGGAGATTTACTGGCCGTCATGACAGCAAAGCCCGCTTCTTTCGCTAGATTCTGCATACGTTTATCAGAGCAGCCAGCCACGCCAACCGGGATCATACCCGCTTGAGATATACCATTTTTCAGTTGCACAAAATCGATATCGCCTGCGACTTTGCTGATGTTGATAACAACAGGCGCAGCGGCGAAAAACGTGGGTGCTTGGTCTACCTTCTCTTGAAGAAAAGACACTGCATTTTCGACTTGATCATCGGATAAGTGCAAAACAGATAGCGTAAAGCTGCTACCTTTTAGATCTGGGTTACTAGACATCGAAAAACTACAGGACCTCAATAGCGAATTGGTACAATTTCTTTATCAATAAAATAAAGGGCATTGCCTGAAACTAGGTTTATCATGTTATATTCCCAAACCAAGCACAGCAAGTAATCTTGTTGTCAAATGGACGTTTTGTTCCCAATATTTCCCTAACATAAACTATTGATCTCGCAAGTGAGAGTTTTGTAGTCATAATCAATTAAAAAGGTTTGTCATGCTGTGTTCTATATATAAAAGCTCAAAGAAAGAAGGAACATACCTTTATATCCCTAAGAAGGATGATTTTTCACAAGTTCCTGACGCATTGATGCAAATGTTTGGTAAACCTAGTTTTGTAATGGTAATTAAAATGGATGGCCGTAAACTGGCTCAAGTGAACATCGAAAAAGTGAAAGAATCACTGAATACCGATGGTTTCTTTTTGCAGGTTCCGCCACCACCAGTTAACGAACTTGAACTTCATAAAGAGCGTAAAGCTCAACAGAAATCTCAAGACGAAGAGTGATAGCCACCTCAATTCAAGGAGGAGTGATCGTTGAGTAAATTTTCGAAAACCATATTGGCTGTGTCAGCATTACTATTGGGTAATAGCCTGACCATTAGCTCAGTACACGCTGAAGAATTGAGCTTCGAACAATATGTAGAAAAACTAAAGCAACAAGGCCGGGAAGAAGGCGTTTCTGAAGCGATCATTGATGAAGTCTTTGATGGTGTAACGTTTAAGCCAAGAGCGGTGAAAGCCGACAAAAACCAACCTGAGAAGAAGCTGACTCTGGATGAATACATTCCACGAGCAGTACCAGATTGGAAAGTGAAGCAAGCTCGCTCTCTTTATAAGAAGCATTACACAGCGCTAAAGCGTATTGGTGATGAATATGGTGTTCAACCAAGATTCATTGTCGCGCTATGGGGCGTTGAAAGTAACTTTGGTAAATTCACCGGTAACTACAGTGTTATCGATGCGCTAACGACTATGGCTTACGAAGGACGCAGAGAAGTGTTTTTCCGTAGCGAAGCAATGGCGGCGTTGAAGATTCTTGATCAAGGCCATATAGCACCAAAAGAGATGAAAGGCTCTTGGGCTGGTGCGATGGGTCAACCTCAGTTTATGCCAAGCTCATTCTTAGCGTTTGCTGCTGATGGTAATGGCGACGGTAAGAAAGATATCTGGGGCACTGAAGAAGATGTGTTTGCTTCGGCAGCCAATTACCTTAGCCAATCAGGTTGGGATGATAAGTACACTTGGGGCCGTCAGGTTCACGTACCGTCAACCGTGTCTATTGATTTGCAAGGTCGAACTGAAGACAAAGCGAAGTACCTAAAAGAGTGGTCTGAACTTGGTATTAAGCGTTATGACGATCGCCCACTACCAACGCTTGATGAAGACATTAAAGCTTGGTTAATTATGCCGGATGACGAAGCAGGTCGTTCGTACCTCATTTACAACAACTACAATGTGTTAATGAAGTGGAATCGTTCTTACTACTTTGCTTTGGCAGTCAGCCACCTAGCAGACAGAATTAAGTTTGATTAATCGGTCTAATTTGATTGGCAGACTTAATTTGATTAATAGGTCTAGCTTGCTTAGATAGCAATTGGCCTACCATAGGCAGAACGAACTAAAGGACTCTTCGGAGTCCTTTTTGATTTTATATTTCAGAGATTTAAGAAGGTGGCCTTGTGCTAACAGATAGAGCTGCACAGATGGTGATATTCCATGCGTTGATCAAGCATGAAGGCTTTACCAGTGCTGCAAAAAGCTTGAGCGTTTCGGTGTCTCACATCAGTAAGCAAGTTGCTTTGCTTGAAGACTCAATCGGCATCAAGTTGGTACAACGAACCACACGTAGCCTAACGCTCACTGAAGCAGGAGAAGTGTTCTATCAGCACTGTGAACAGCTGTTTAACACGGTAAAAGCGGCTCAAATGGATATGGATAGCCAGCGTGATGACATCTCTGGAATATTGCGAGTTGGGTTGTCGCAGTCATTTGGTACTTTGCACATCATTCCTGCGATTGATCAGCTCAGACAGCTTTATCCGCAGCTGAGAATCGAGGTCCACTTGTTCGACTACAAGGTGGATATGATTGAAGAGCGATTGGATCTCTGGATCACCAATAACGAAGATTTGCCCGAAGGTTATATTGCGCAGCGATTAGCGGACAGTCAGTTTGTGGTGGCTGCATCTCCGGACTATTTGATTAAGGCCGGGACGCCACATGTGCCTTCTGACCTGATTGACCATAACTGTCTTATCTATCGTAGCCGAGAGCGAGATTACACATCTTGGGCGTTTGATAACGGGCAAGAGAACCTTAGCGTTAAAGTCGCGGGCGATTACTCGGTGGACTTAGCTGAGGCAGTGCGAGATGCAGCCGTATCAGGGTGGGGCGTGGCTTACTTAGCAACTTACTTAGTCAAAGAAGAGTTTAGAACGGGCAAATTAATCCAAGTTTTGCCGGAATGGCGAGCTAGCCAATTGATGCCATTTTATGCCGTGTATCCGAGTCGAAAGAACATGCCGAAGAAGCTTTCTGCGGTGATTGAGTTCATCAAAGATCATATCGGATCGCCGACGTACTGGGATGAAAACCTGAAAACTTGCGTTGAACTGCATCGCTAACTGTTTCCAAATCTATAAATATAATTTCCACATGGAAAAAGTATGGTTTTAATCAAACTTAATTATTAAAATTCAATGACTTAATTTATATCATTACTCAAAGATGATTACCCCAACATCACGTTAACAACCGTCACTTGCCGCAAACGATTTCCTCTATAGAATGCGTCGCCTTTCCTATCTACAACTTTTAGGTTGACGCACATGGCTTCGCTACTTGGAATTATCACTATTTTAGTTGCCGCTTGGTTACTATCTACGGACAGAAAAAATATTCCACTAAGAACAGTCTCTTTGGCTTTCTTATTACAAATCTCATTCGCGCTATTGGTTTTGTATGTACCGATGGGTAAAGAAGCGTTGAATGCAGCCACAGGTGCGGTATCTAGCTTGATCAACTACGGTCAAGAAGGGATTAACTTCCTATTTGGTGGCCTTACGAATAACGGTTTCGTTTTCGCGATTAACGTTCTAGGCATCATTATCTTTTTCTCTGCACTGATCTCTGGTTTGTACCACATCGGCTTTATGCCAAAGGTGATCAACCTTATCGGTGGCGCGCTGCAGAAGTTCTTGGGCACAGGTCGTGCAGAATCACTGTCTGCGACAGCAAATATCTTCGTTGGCATGATTGAAGCGCCATTGGTGGTTAAGCCTTACTTGAAGCACATGACAGACTCGCAACTGTTTGCTGTGATGGTGTGTGGTTTGGCTTCTGTCGCTGGTGGTACGCTAGTGGGTTATGCATCGCTTGGTGTTGATCTAAACTACCTGATCGCAGCGGCATTCATGTCAGCACCTGCTGGTCTATTGATGGCTAAGATCTTAGTACCAGGTAGTGCAGATGACGCTCAAGAAAATATTGAGTCTGATGTTGAAATTCCACGAGCAACAAACGTAGTTGAGGCAATGGCAGATGGGGCTATGTCTGGACTTCGTATTGCCGTTGCGGTGGGTGCGACACTTCTGGCCTTTATTAGTGTGATTGCAATGCTGAATGGCTTGCTAGGTATTGTTGGTGGTTGGTTTGGTGTAAACCTAAGCTTCGAACTTCTCCTAGGTTATGTGTTCGCACCCGTTGCATGGCTGATCGGTGTGCCGTGGTCTGAAGCCGTTGTGGCAGGTTCACTGATCGGTAACAAGATTGTTGTGAACGAATTTGTCGCTTTCATTCAGTTAATGGACGCGAAAGAGGCACTAAGCGAGCACTCACAAGCGATCGTTACCTTCGCACTGTGTGGCTTCGCTAACATCTCAACGATGGCGATTCTGATTGGTGGTCTGGGCAGCTTGGTACCAGAGCGTCGCTCTTTCATCTCACAATACGGCTTTAAAGCAATTTGTGCAGGTGTGTTTGCTAACCTAATGAGTGCAGCGATTGCTGGTGTGGTACTTTCTCTGTAGTTAGATGATAAGTGCCGAGTAGATGAGTCAGTCACTTTATTTCCCCTATAGTAAAGTGACTGATTAATCACAATAATATTCGGTTAGCACGAAAAAGAGAGCCTATAGTTTAATGACGTAGGCTTTCTTGTTTCAGTAAACAGATTTGGACCACAGGGTGTGGCACCAATTATTTAGGGGCATAAATGGATTTGTCGATTACTTCTTCTTTGGCGCTAATTGGGCTCTTGTCTTTAGTTTGTCAGCTGCTCGGCTGGCGATTGCGTCTTCCCGCTATTCTCCCTCTTCTCATTGTCGGCCTGCTATTAGGCCCCGGTTTAAATGTCCTTAACCCAGATGCCATTTTTGGCGAAGTGCTATTTCCGCTGATTTCATTAGGTGTTGCTATCATTCTGTTTGAAGGTGCATTGACGCTTAATTTCAAAGAGATCAGAGGCCATGGTCGCATGGTGACTCACCTCGTGAGTGTCGGCATGCTGATTACATGGGCGTGCATTGTGGTCGGTGCTTACTACTTTGTTAACTTTAGCTGGCCATTAGCCGCGCTATTCGGTGCCTTGGTGGTGGTGACGGGGCCGACAGTGATTGTGCCTATGCTGCGTAGTATTCAGCCCAAAGCTTCTCTTGGTAGCATTTTGAGATGGGAAGGGATTGTGATTGATCCGATTGGTGCTCTATTTGCTGTTCTGGTTTATGAATACATAGTCTCTTCTGCCGACCCTGCAGAGCATGTACTTTCGGCTCTGGGACTAACCTTAGCCATTGGTTTAGGCTTAGGGATCATCGGTGGTCATTTGATTGCCAAGATGCTGCAAGGGCATTGGGTGCCACACTATTTATGCAATGTGGCGGTGCTGACGCTAATGTTGGCGGCGTTCTCGTTTTCTAATGACTTGAGTGAAGAGTCGGGCTTGTTAACCGTGACCATCATGGGAATCTGGCTTGCCAATGTGAAGGGCTTGGATATCGAAGACATCATCGAATTCAAAGAAACTCTGACTGTGCTACTCATTTCTGCGTTATTTATTTTGCTAGCCAGTCGACTTGATTCGGGAACCTTCCTTTCGATAGGTTGGGGCGGTATAGGGTTGTTAGCGGTGGTGATGCTGGTGGCTCGTCCGTTAAGCGTGTGGATCAGCGGGATCGGTACGGATCTTACTTCGGCGGATAAATGGTTTTTGAGTTGGATGGCACCTCGCGGGATCGTAGCAGCCGCGGTTTCTTCGCTGTTTGCGATAAAACTGCAAGAGAAGCAATTGATCGAAGGTGCAGATCTGCTCGTGCCAATGGTGTTCTTAGTCATTATTGGTACGGTTGTGATTCAGAGTTTAACTGCAAGTTGGTGGGCGAGGAGGTTAGGTGTGACTCAAGAGAAAGCGCAAGGGGTGCTCTTCTTTGGTGCAACTCACTTTGCAAGACAGTTTGCCAAGGTGTTAGCTACACACAACATTAACAGTGTGCTTGCCGATACCAACTGGGAGAGCATTCGCTTGGCGAGGATGGATAATTTGAATGTCTACTTTGGTAACCCAGCTTCAAGCCACGCGGAAAATAATCTGGAATTGGATGGGATAGGGCGTGCGATGATCGTCTCGCCTTATCGTCAAACCAACCCGTTAGTCAGTATGCATTACCAAGATGAGTTTGGCGCTAATAAGGTGTTCGAGCTTGAATCGTCAGAGACTAAGCATGAAAGGCATCAAGTGAGTCGCGATGGTAATCGAAGTTTGTTTTCGGAAGGGATTACTTATTCCAAGCTTAATTCGTTAATGGCTCAAGGCAGTCAAATTAAGCGCACAGGGTTAACAGAGGCATTTGATCTGAATGAGTTTAAAGCGCTTTATCCTAAAGCGATTTTGCTTGGGGTTATCAACGACGGGGACTTCCGTTTAATTACACAAGGGGCTGACTTGAAAAAGCTGATATCAACGGAGTGTGAGATCATCAGTTTGTTGCCGCCTTCAGAGCCGGTTGAGAAAGTTGAGGCTCCAGATAAGTAGTAAGTGTTCTTTATCAAAAAAGCCGCAGCGAATACCACGCTGCGGCTTTCTAATTCTATTTATACTGCGCTAATAGATTACTTCGAGTGAAATTGCTCACAAGCAATCATTGTGTTCTCGATTAGGCTTGCCACTGTCATTGGACCAACACCACCCGGTACAGGTGTGATGAAGCTTGCGCTCTCTTTCGCTACGTCGTATTCAACATCACCCACTAGCTTGCCAGATTCTAAACGGTTGATACCAACATCGACCACAACGGCCCCTTTCTTAATCCAAGCACCTGGAATGAAGTTAGGCTTACCAACGGCAACCACAACAACGTCTGCTTGACGTACGTGGCCTTCAAGGTCTTTTGTGAAACGGTGACACGTCGTCGTTGTACAACCCGCTAGAAGCAGCTCTAGAGTCATTGGACGGCCTACGATGTTTGATGCGCCAACAACCACCGCGTGCTTGCCTCGTAAATCGATGTTGTAACGGTCAAGGAGCGTGATAATCCCTTTTGGCGTACAAGAGCGAAGCTTAGGCATACGCTGAGCCAAACGGCCGACATTGTATGGGTGGAAGCCATCAACGTCTTTCTCTGGTGTGATACGCTCAAGAACGTGAGTGCTATCAATGCCAGCAGGTAGAGGCAGTTGAACCAGAATACCGTCGATCTCTGGGTCTTGGTTCAGTTGGTCTACTAATGTTAACAGTTCATCTTCTGTTGCAGTGGCTGGCAAATCGTAAGATTTAGATACGAAGCCAACTTCTTCACAAGCTTTACGTTTACTTCCAACGTAAACCTGAGAAGCAGGGTCTTCACCCACTAAAACAACCGCTAGGCCCGGAGCGCGTAATCCTGCTTCAGTACGAGCCTTTACACGTGCAGCAACTTCAGAGCGAACCGTTTGAGAAATTAGCTTTCCATCAATATTTTGAGCAGTCATGAATTTCCTTAGTATTGATATTCAAGTTAGTGGCTGATGTTTTTGGCGCATTATTCCAGAAAATCTTTTTGATTACCATCAAGCAAACGTTTGCCTTGGTCTATTTTCCAACACTTATATGTTTGTTGCCCTTTTTTTACTCACTTAGATCAGAATGTTACATAAAGCCGTTGCTTTACTGATTCGAATTCGTATAATTCGTTCCTGTAGCGCGCCCTTAGCTCAGCTGGATAGAGCACGTCCCTTCTAAGGATGTGGTCGAAGGTTCGAATCCTTCAGGGCGTGCCATTATTTACGGGGCGTAGCAGGTAATACTTGCTACGCCCTTTTTCGTTTCTGCCATTTGTGGTTAAGCAACGATGAATCTTCAGGTATGGCAAAGTGACAAAGCCCACGATCAGAGGTCAACTAAGTGGGCAAATAAATCTAAACTTGTAGCTTCAAAGTTTGCGATAGCTCCTCTGGCTACTTAAATATAAGTTATTGCATGAGTGGGTTATTAATAGGCTTTCCAATATCGGGCAGTGGTCTTTCGTTCGTATCCCCATAACCAATCTTAAATCTGACTCGATTTATGCAAATTTTGTCGATTTGTGGAGCCATTAAATCAAATTGATTAAACCTCTCTTCAAGGTGTGAATGTTGCTTTTTATACGCCAGAATAACACGACGTAATAAGCGATAGAAGTCTACCTCTTCGAAGCCCAACGCCGCGACTTTTGGAGAAATAAACCTTAACACCGTAACAAAGTGACCGGTTAATAAGTCGTGGATTAAATAGTGTGGCGGTAATCGTGTGAGGGTTTCTTTGATAGATCCATCAAGCGAGTTTAACTCGGAAAATTCATGATTGACGATTCTTAAGTCGCCATGGAAATCCTTGATAATACAGCCACAAGGTATATTGTCTTCTAGAACTAGAGTGATGTTTTGTCCATGCGCAACAAGACCAACGCCATACTTACACATCAAATGGTAGAGTGGAACCACGACATGGTTAAACAGTTTTTCTAGCCACTGCTCAATAGCAATACCTGATGCATCGATTAGAGAACCAATTAAAGGCTTTCCCTTGAGGTCTCCTTGCATCAAAGCTGCCATAGTGATTGGACGTTTATGTTCTGCAATGATGTGCTCAGCACGCTCACGCCAAATGCAACCCAACATCTCTTGATATCGATAAGGTCCTTGCTCAAGTTGTGATTGAAATGGGTGGGGAGCATAAAAGCCAGCGACTTCTTGTTGAACATGTAAGCCAGCCGCTTTTAATGTTTCATCCGTTTTCGCGAGTTTATCTAGCCAAGAAGATAGCTCTGGTCCTTGAACAATAAATTTTCCTGGAATGCCACGATAACAAGAAGTATTGAGAATACTCAAAGCGGTTTTAGCGTCGTAAGCAATATGTTCAGAAGTTGAGCTGAGTGTACGAATGGACTGTTGAGCTTTCCAATCTGCTCCAGCTAGGCCGAGATCGACGATATCACCGTTCATAAACAAGCAAGCATACTGACTGGTTAGAAATCGTTGGAACTGCCAAGGGTGAATGGCAACTAGCCAAAAATCTTGATATTGAGTTCCTAACTTTGCGTTTAATTGATCTAATTCCGCTTCACCAAGAACGTTTTTTAGAATGCTATCGTAGTTTGTCGATTGGGCAGTTCCAGCTTCGCATTGAGATTTACGAATGGCTAACCACCGCAATTGAAATGGATTACCAGACTCAGGGGAATATTGTTCTAAATTATCGGCACCCCAGCCAAGACGCCCCTTGTTAGCAATTGCTTTTGGGTGTGCATCTATATATTGCTGACGGTCGATTTCACTCATGGAAGTTAAATCGTCAGCTGTCATTCCTTCTAGCTTTTTCATTCTAACCATATCGCTGTATAGGGTTTGCTGGATCTCTTCAAGCAGGTTAGCCAAGTTGATGTCAGATATTGTTAAATATTCGTTTAAATCAATAAGTAATTGAGATGCTAAAGGTGCTTTGCCACTTTCGCATTCTACACTGTCTTCGGCGATTTCAAGCATACCCCAAATTGTGATGTTAGCTTCAAAGTACCATTTGTCATTTTTGGTTTCTAAAAACCAAACCCTGTCTTGTTTCGTTGGTTCTAGAAGTTCTTCATAGTGAAGTTCAGAGATGATTTTCGCGCACAGAGAGCGATTAACACTTAGCCAAGAGTCCGGTGTCATTGTGTCCAATCCGTTAATAAGTTGATTTATTTAATAGAGTAAATAGTGATCATTATTTATAAAATGAATTTAAGTTCATAATATTATTGACACATCGCAACATAAATGGCAATTATATTAACAATCATTCTCATTTGCATTATTGATCGTTATGAAGTTGGCTTTTTATCTGGTATTGATATCGCTTGGTATCAACCAGACTCTGGTTGTTGCTGCAATTCCATCTTTGTCAGGTTGGCTTGAAGCATCGGATATTAACGCCTCTATGGGGGGGCTAGTGCTTGCAGTAAACATGAACCTTGTCAGTTATTGGCTTGGTGCCAGTCGTTGGGGAGCTGTTGTCAGTAAGCTTGGCTTTACAAAATCGTTTCAATTAGCTGCATATGGCTATGCTTTCTCTTGCTTGACGTTTGTTGCCCTGATCTTAGGGGACGTACCGAATCTGTTGCTTTTAGGCGGAAGTCGATTTTTGATTGGTGCCTTTAGCTGCGCGTTTCTTCCTCTATCTCAAACTTTGTTAGCAACTAAAAATGATGCGACACCTGCGGCACTTTCTCGCTTAAGTAGTGCTCTCACGCTCGGAAGACTCGTTGGTCCAAGTTTGGTCTTTCTTCCTATGGAGTTTGGTTACTTACTTCTGCTTCCTATCGTCATGGTCTTGCCGTTATTTTTCACTCGCTGTGATGAGGAGCAGTGGAAAAAAAATGTCAATTCGACGTCTAAGAAATATTCGATAAAACCAATGCATTATTTTGCATTTACTGCCGCGCTGCTTACAACAGCTTTGGTCGCGGTGTTCCAATTCTTTGTTTTACAGTTCTTATCTCTACATGGATATCAAGGGGAGAAAGGGACCGACATTTATGCGTCGCTGATGCTTGCGACGAGCGTTTTGCTCGTGGTGTATCAACTTCGTGTTATACCATCTCTCAGTCAACGCCAATCCAATCACTTTATGGGTATCTTGTTATCTAGCCTAATTATTGGCAGTGCAACCTTAGTTATGTTTGGGATGAATTGGTGGGGGCTCGGGGGGTCACTTGTGTCGCTACTCTTAGCCGTCGCAGGTTTACCAGCTTGGTATACCGCGAGATTACTTCAAAGTGAAAACGATACTTTAATGCAATCAAAGCTTAGCGGGTATTTAACTCGAGCTTATACAAGTGGACACATCCTAGGGACAGGGTTTGCGGCATTTTTTCTTAACCAACAGTGGCTGCTCTCTATTTTGATCGGGCTTATCTCTGTCTCTCTAATCTATTGTGTGTTGCGGCTTAATTCATTGTCGGAATTGGAACAAGCACACACCTACTAATAATCTAATTAATAAGAATGGACACTAACAATATGAACACCACCACTCGATGCATGGCTAAGCTTAGCCCAATTGCGCTATTGGTTTTTGCTAACCTTGCTCACGCTTCTGATACAGAGACCATTGTTGTTACCGCTAATCGAGCTGAAACGGCGATTTCGGATGTTGCAGCAACCATGTGGGTTGTTGACCAGCAAGAGCTAGAAAAAGTCATAAATACTGGTGCAGATCTTAAGAATGCTCTTGGTCAACTTATTCCGGGCTTTGATTTTGGTAGTGACGCACGGACTAACTTCTCTCAGAATTTACGTGGTCGTACGGCTCTATTTATGATCGATGGTGTATCGCTGAACTCAACCCGAAACATTAGCCGCCAATTGGATAGTATTGATCCTTTCAATATTGCTCGAATTGAGGTGCTTTCAGGAGCCACTTCAGTATACGGTGCCGGTGCTGCTGGCGGTATCATCAACATCATCACGAAAAAAGCGGAGAGTGATGAGCTAACATTTGAAACGAGAGTTGGTGCATCTTCTGGCTTCAACAACAGTGACGATTTGGCAAAAGAAATTGCGGTTGCGGTTTCTGGTGGACATGGCGATCTGAAAGGCAGACTTTCAGTTGCGTATAGTGGAACTGGCGGTTTGTACGACGCAAATGGTGATATCGTTCGCCCTGACATTACTCAAACAGATTTGCAGTTCAATGACACAATAGATGTGATGGCAAGCGCTGAATATTCGTTCGATGAGCAGCAAACACTGTCTGTTAGCGCTCAATACTACAATAGCGAGCAAGACTCGGAGTATTCTACTTATCTTGGAGCAAACTTAGGCGGTCTTTTCAATGCTTCATTGATCGAGACGCGTAAAGGCTTGCAACTGGATGAACAGCCAAACACTGAAAGATACATGGTTAATGCTCAATACAGTCATGCCGATGTGTTAGGTGGCCAATTGTTAGCTCAAGCGTACTATCGTGATGAGTCTATTCGTTTCTTCCCATTCCCAACGATAGCGCAAGTCTCTCAATCGCCTTTGCCAGGTAACGTATACCCGCTCTACGGTGCCTCTGAGCAGAACACGTCAGTGTTTGGTGCGAAGTTAGCATTGATCAAACAGTTTGAGTCTGTCTCTGCAACATTTGGGTTAGATGCTTCTCAAGAGTCGTTTGACGCTAGTCAGACTATCTATGATCAAGCAACGTCAGTGGGTTCGGGTGGCATGGTATTCGTACCTTCTCAAACCGCACAACGTTACCCTGATGTGGATAGCCGTTTCATTGCGTTATTTAACCAGCTAGAAATGGAAGTGACATCAGATCTTACCGTTAGTGGTGGGTTCCGTTATGAGCGTATTGAGCACGAAATTGGTGACCATGTTGGGGTTCTACAACAACACCTAGCGCAGCTTGGGTTGTATTCAAACCCAGATTCAATTGCTGGTGGTAAGACCGATTATGATGAGTGGCTGTTTAACTTAGGCGCGGTTTACCATTTAAACAAGACATCACAAGTGTGGGCAAATGTGTCTCAAGGTTTTGATGTGCCAGATCCTGCTCGCTTCTTTGGGCAAGGTCAATACGATGGGCCATATGGTGAAGGCTCGAATCTAGTCTCTTCGACATCAGTATCTAATACCGAACTTCAAGGTGTTAAAACAAATGCTCTAGAGCTTGGTTGGCGAATGTCCGAAGGTGACTTAGATGCTCAAGTTGCGTCATACATTTCACTTTCAGACAAAACAGTAGATTACGATCGCTCCACATTTGCGGTTGTTGTAGAAGACGATGACAAACGTATTTATGGTGTTGAAGGTCAAGCAGTATATAGTTTTACGGACAATATCTACTCAGGTGTGAATGCTCACTATGTGAAGAGTGAAACTAAAGTTTCTGGTGACTGGAAAGATCTATCTGCTGCATCAGCGAGCCCTAGTTCCGGTAGTGTGTGGTTTGGTTACGATAACCTTGAATACGGCGCAGAGCTGAGAATCAATAGCTTCATAAGCTACGAAGATGATGATGGCCAAAAGCTGGAGAGTTACACCCTTGCTAACGTGTCATCTTACATGGCATTACCGGTTGGTCAGTTAAACCTAGGCATTTCAAACTTGTTTAACAGAGATTACGAGACGCTTTGGAGCCAGCGTTCGCAAATGCTTTACGGTACGAGTGTTCCTGAAGAAATATTCACTCACAACGGTCAAGGCACGACCTTCTCTGTTGCTTACAGCGCGACATTCTAGGGTGTGAATGTGCTGAAATTTAACGATGTTTCCCTCCAGTTAGGAGGGAAACCTATTCTCAAACCAATGAGCGGTGGGTTCCCTCAAGGATCTATCACCGCCTTGATTGGTCCTAACGGCTCAGGGAAATCGACACTTTTGTCGGTGTTGAGTCAATTACGTCAACCTGACAGTGGAGAAATTCTACTTAGTGGTGAGCAAGTCTCTAACTTGTCTCGAGCAAAGATCGCTCGCGAAATCGCTCTTATGCCACAGCGTAACCCAGTCCCTTCAACTTTATCAGTGGCAGACTTAGTCGCATTTGGTCGACATCCGCATCGCCCTTGGTATCGCCGTTTAGATGCGCAAGACAAAGAAGCCATTGATTGGGCAATTTCTGTGTCTGGTATTGAACATTATCGCGGCCGATTACTGAGCGGCCTTTCTGGTGGTGAATTGCAGCGTTGCTGGCTAGCTATGGTACTTGCTCAAGATACTCCACTTTTGATGCTGGATGAGCCAACGTCTTGGTTGGATATCCATCATCAACAAGGGTTATTGGGGATTGTTAAACGACTCAATGAAGAGTTTGGTAAAACCATTATTTGGGTACTCCATGATTTGAACCAAGCCCTTCAATACAGCGACAGAGCCATGATGCTGCAAAATGGAGATTTAGTTGCTTCTGGTTTGGTCGATGATGTGATCTCCGCAGAAAGAGTGAGTCATATCTATCAAACTCCAGTTCGTGATCACGATATCGATGGGCAGCGAATTTTATGGACGGAGGTTCGTGCATGAGGCGTTTATCTTGCATCCTCACCTCAATCTTAACGGTCTTAATACCATCTGTTGTTTATGCAAATCAGCCTTTCATCGATAAAGAGGCGGCTTGCCTATCAACCTGTGTGAGTCTTAATCAGCCAGCGAAAAGGGTGGTGGCGTTAAACTGGTCTGCAGCAGAGATGCTTTTATCTCTTGGTATAAAACCGGTCGGTATTACTGAAGGAAGAGGTTATCGAAAATGGCAAACCAACAATCCGAAATTGCCAGAAGATGTTGCAGAAGTAGGCCGCCGCCAAGAACCAAACTTAGCGGTTATCGCGAACCTAAAGCCAGATTTGATCGTTGGATATGACTTTCGACATCAGCGCTTGTACCCAGTACTGAACCAGATCGCACCCACTCTGCTTTATCAGCAATTCCCAAGGTTAGATCAGCCGGAGTTTCGGTATTTCGAACAGGCTCAACACATATTTGCCACTCTGGCCGTCGTAACAGGGACCGAGAGAAAAGCGGCTCTGATTTTGGACGATATGGATAAAACTCTCGTCAAGTTGCGTAAAGCGATTAAAGAGTCTGGTCTTGCTGGGACTTCGGTAACCTACGGCAAATTTGTGGGCATGGGATATGGGCTACGAATTTTTTCTAACCACAGTTTGGCAGGCTCAGTTGCTGAACAGTTGGGTCTGAACTATCAGTGGCAGAGCACGTTGCCTGGTAAGGATTTTGTTCATCTTCAATTGGAACAGCTTCCGGGTGTTATTAATACTCATCTTCTACTAGCAGGTAATCAAACCGATAGCGAACGGATGATTCGTTCTCCGGTTTGGCCATACTTGCCCTTCGTCAAACAAAACGCACTCTCTGAAGTAGAACCACTTTGGAGCTTTGGTGGGCCTAAGTCGATTGAGCGAATGGCTAGAGTATTTACAAAGTCACTGTTGGATTGGAAGGAGAAGAGCAATGGTTAGATTTTTCAGCTGTTCATTGTTGGCATTGTCTCTCGTTGTCGCAGGCTACTTATATACGATTTCTCCTATCTCAGATCCGCAATTGAGCCAAGTGATGTTTGACGCCATTTGGCTTCCGACAGTAGGAATGGCGATTGTAACAGGGTCATTGTTAGCCAGTTCTGGCGTATTAATTCAAGTATCACTCGACAATGATTTTGCTTCTCCTTCGACGTTAGGTGTTGCCTCCGGCGCTCTACTTGGCGCTGTTCTAGCAAGAGTATTTTATCCTGAGGGCGGGCTCATCTTTGTCTGGTGTAGCGCATTTCTAGGCAGTGTTGCGATTGCCTCTCTTGTCGTTATGGTGGGTCGACTTATTGGTGGAGGAAAACTGCCAATAGTGTTAGTTGGTATGGCTATTGGGCTTGGTGCTGGTGCAGTTGCTTCTGTATTTTTGCTTTACTTCGAGCATGAAACGGATGGGCTGTTCCTATGGGGGAGTGGGCAAGTCCTACAAAGCTCATCTGAAGCATTTAAACAGTTTTCTTTACCGGCTTTTATTACGTTGGCGCTGAGTGTCGCCGTGCTGCCTAAGCTTTCACTGTTTCAGCTTGGTGAAATACATGCGCATGCTTTGGGTTTATCAGTAAATCGATGGCGTTGGGTGATTTTGCTCCTTGCTATTTCTCAAGCGGCTCTGGCAACTGCGATGGTTGGTATGATTGGTTTTATTGGGCTTATGGCTCCCCATTTGGCTCGTTATTTAACGGTGAACAAATACCAAGGTCGAAGTGTTACAAGCCTTTGGCTTTTATCCTTAGTCATTGGCGCGATGTTAGTACTGCTGGCCGAA
This sequence comes from Vibrio sp. Isolate34, assembly GCF_022397915.1. Lineage (GTDB taxonomy): Bacteria > Pseudomonadota > Gammaproteobacteria > Enterobacterales > Vibrionaceae > Vibrio. The sequence goes on from NZ_JAKEUO010000002.1 coordinate 355,072, forward strand.
TGGTGTTCAAGAAGCCTGCTGTTCTTAGGTTATCGATTACCAACTGGTGCTTTTGCTGCGCTTTTGGGCGCACCATTCTTTTTACTCCTTTTATTTGGAAAGAGTGGGCGAGCGCTTGCTGCTACAGAAGATCAAGTGATTGGTCTACGTCCATTGTTAAAGCTTTCACCAAGTCATGTGTTACTGGTTCTCGGTGTGATTCTTATCATGACAGTGGGTTACTGGTCTGAACCAAGTAATAATATTGGTTCTGATTGGGTGATGAGCAGGATTGTTTTAGCAGGACTTGCAGGCTTTGCATTGGCTTGCGGGGGGACTTTGCTACAAACACTATTCAGAAACCCGTTAGCAAGCCCTGATATTTCAGGGGTCAGTACCAGTTCAGTTTTAATGATCGCTTGTCTGCTGGTGGTTTTCCCGGGAGCCAGTCACAGCATGATCGTATTAGCCGGTTTAACCGGTGCTCTCGCCGTTATAGCGCTCCTTTTTTGGGGGCTCAAATCACAACTTAGCGTCTCTCAACTCGCGCTGTTTGGGATTGTCATTTCTGCATTTACTGGCACAGCCACTCACATCTTGTTGACTTTCGGTAGTACAACATCAACGGTCACTCTCATGTGGTTGTCCGGTACGACTTATGGCGCGTCTGCTGAAAGCATTATGCCTTTAGCCGTTACGCTCGCTTTGTCACTCATTGCTATGGTTCCTATTCTACGAAGCCTAGACATCATGCCTTTGGGAGAAGTCATTCCTCAAGTCGTGGGGATTGCTCTTACCCCTTATCGTCTAGTGCTGCTCGGGGTTGCTGCTCTATTAACGGCGGTTGCAATATCAACTGTTGGTGCAATTAGCTTCGTTGGCTTGTTAGCGCCACATTGCGCGCGTCTATTGGGTTTATATCGTCATGTTCATCTGATTCCCGCCGCGGGTCTTACTGGTGCATCTCTTTTAATTTGGGCTGACGGAATAGGACGCAGTCTTATGCCTCCTTCTGAAATAGCAGCAGGCTTGGTCGTGTCTATTTTAGGGAGCCTTTACTTCTTACTCTTACTACTAATCGGATATCGAAAACAACGTCATGGAATTGATTAAATTTCTTCAACAACGTGTCTCTTATCATGTTCATGAGTTATCTCTACCAGCTCCGGCTGGGTGTGATTTAGAGACCATACTGCAAACCGCAATGAGTACTCCAGATCATGGGAATCTTAACCCTTGGCATTTTTTAGTGATAGAACGTGAACAAGTTGAAGCACTGGTTGAACTACTGAGTGCCGCATGGGTTGCGTCTGAGGTGAATATAGATAAAGGGCAAGTCAAACGGCTATCAAGTTATTTACGTCAAGCTCCGATGCTGGTGCTGGTCTCTGCAGAGATCAAACCACACAAAGAGATCTCACAACAAGATCAGATCCTTTCTGCGGCTGCAGCATGTCAAATGATACTCCTAGCAGCGGATGCGAGTGGTTACGGTGGCGTTTGGTATTCGACGGAAGCCGTGGATCTGCCAAATGTGAAAGAACATCTGCACCTTAATGAGAGTCATGTTCCTGTGGGGTTCTTGGTGCTAGGTACACCTGCAGAAACACGTAAAAAGCGTAGACGATGCGCAAAACCGCTGACATCAAAATGGTCGCCACAGACGACCTATTAAATAATGAAATAAATCCTAAGAGATAGAGTTAAATGACACATTTACTTACGATGCAGCACTTCCTAAATAGCTTGCTGCTTGAAACATCTGAATATCAAATTAAGGGCAACAGTATTTATGTTGATTTGAACTGTCATGGGCAATTAGAGATTCCTCTTACCTATGTATCTGCCTCAGGTCGTCATCGATATAGTGGAAAAGTACTGCTTCGAGAGCTAGATAAATTATCACAAATACCGTTTTCTTAAGCTGCTTCTTTGTTGGTTGAACGTTACTTCCCTGAAGTTGATAAAGATAAAAAAACGCTGTTTATACAACGTGTTGAAAGCTCAAATGATTATGTAACGCGAGCATCTTCCGCATTGGCTTTGCGTCAATCTAAACATGATTTGCAAGGTTTTATTACATTGGAACAGGCACTTAGTGGTGGACACAGTATGCATCCAGCACCTAAGTGTAATGAACCTCTGACCCAACAAGAGCAAGAAGCGTACTTACCTGAATTCGCCGGTGAATTTGCAGTGGAATGGTTTGCCGTAAAAGAAGATAAGCTCGCTGGCGAATACGTTTGCGGATGTTTGAAATATGAACTAAAAGAAATGTTTCTGAGCGGCCACACTCAAGGTGGTTCTTCATTACCAGGTGCAGAGTGGGTGCCAATTCCCATGCATCCGCTCCAAGCAAGAGAGTGGCGAAAAGCACAAGCAAATTGTCAGGTTCTGCAGGCTTATACCCTTGATTTAGGTCTAAGGAGCGATGGGTGGACAGCAACATCTTCCTCTCGTGCTATTTATCATCCGAATTGTAAATGGATGCTAAAGGTATCCTTACCGGTTCGCTTGACTAATTCTCTGCGTCTTATGACCGAGCCTGAAGCGAGGCGAGGGACTCAATTTAGTAAGTTGATGAAAACTGCAGCAGGAGAGGAATTAAAACAACGTTTGAACTTCGCCAATTTTATTGAAGAGCCTATGTGGTGTTCTATTGTCGGAAAGGATCAAGCTGTCCTAGATCTACCGCTGGTATGCTTTAGAGTGAACCCTTTCTTTGTTGAAGCTGAACAAGTATCTGATTCTATCGCGAGTCGTTTCCACATGTTGGCAACACTAAATCAAGACGCAGTCGGTGATAAGGCCAGTGAGCTCGAACAGTGGATTCGACAGTGTGCCCAAACCCAAGGACAAAGCCTTGAACTCGCAGCGAGGCACTGGATGAGCGCATTTATGGAAAAGGTCATTGCGCCAATCTGTGTCGCGCGTGCTGACTATGGCATTGTGATGCTTGCTCATCAGCAAAACTTAATGGTTGAAGTTGAGCAAGGTTTGCCTGTTGGCGTTGCGGTTCGAGACTGTCAAGGTTTTGGTCTAACGTCACTTGCAATGGATGTGTTCTCTGATGTTTTGGAACGTGAGCAATCGGAATACTTTATGGAAGCTGGAGAGCTTAACCCTTATCACGCTTACTATGTTATTGGAAACTCTCTACTAAATACGATTGCGGCCATTGGAGCGCTAGGATTTATTGAAGAAACTAATTTATGGGCATTATGCCGCAATCAGTTTGACGCCTTATCCAAGCTAAACCCTAAAGATGACTCTTTTTATCACTACATTCTTAACTCGCCAACCTTACGGTGGAAACGCAACTTTATGTGCTTCTTATCGGGGTTTAATGAAGCCACGATGAAAGATCCATCAATCATTTACTGCGATGTCGCTAATCCACTTGCTTGGAAAGAGTCAGAAAATGAAGGAGTACGTATCCACAAACCACTTCCTTCAGGTCGAACTGTCACAATACTTGATCGAGAGAGTTCGGATGGGACTCTGACTTTCACTCTCATCGAATATGGCGAAGTAGTTGCTCAATTTAGTGCGGAAAGAGAAGGTGGGAAGACTGGCGCGTTAACGTGCAACACAACTGACGTCAATGATTCCATGTTTTGGTGGAGTGCTGTTGAACACACTCTTTTCTCTATGGATCTAAATCGTATTAAAGTGACCAACTGGCCAGGTGGAGAAAAGACGATTGATTTCAGCGAGTTTTTAGAGTCAGCACCAATTTGGTTGCATACAGCTCAGGACTCGAACCCTCTTGTATTAACGACAGCAGAGAATGGTTCGACACATCCTATTCGACCCGCTCACCCTGAAGGTATCGTTTTTCAGCGATATTACTACCACTTGAAACGTACTGTTACCTTGAGAGTGGTTGATATCGCTAGGGACTTAAACATATTCCATCGTTGGCACAATGAGCCTTCTGTTGCTCAAATGTGGGAGCTAGAGGGAGAGTTGTCGACACATCTAAACTATCTTGATCAGCAAAAACAGGACAAGCATGCCTACGGTGTGATCGGGGAGTTTGATGGTGTGCCTTTCGGTTATTTTGAAATCTACTGGGCAGCCGAAGACAGAATAGGTCCATTTTACGAGTTCGGATTGTTTGATAAAGGCGTGCATATGCTGGTGGGCAACTTAGCCTATAGAGGACTTCCTTACTTTGATACTTGGGGAAGGTCAGTTGTTCAATACTGTTTCATGCAGGAACCAAGAATGGAGTCTGTGGTCGGTGAGCCAAGAGCCGATAACCATCGAGTGCTCAAGTTGAACTCGCGAGTAGGGATGCAAAAATTGTTTGAATTTGATTTTCCTCATAAACGTTCAGCGTTCATTTTGTGCGGTAGAAAACGCTTCTTTGAGCAGTTTGCATTTTAGATATTTCGTATTGAAAAGGGAAAATAATGAAGAACGATAACAAACGTTTCGAGATGGACATTATTTATGATGTGATTGGTGTCGGCCTAGGTCCATTTAACTTAAGTATTGCCGCTTTAGCAGCCCAAAAACCTGAACTAAACACGCTATTTCTAGATAAACGTTCTCACTTTGCATGGCATCCAGGGTTGCTACTAGACAATGCAAAAATGCAAACATCATTCTTAAAAGATTTAGTGACTGCGGTTGACCCAACTAGCCCTTACAGTTTTCTCAACTATTTAGTCTTGAACAGAAAGTTCTACCCGTTTATGGCTTCGGGGCAGAACACGATAGGACGTTTAGAGTTTTCAGATTATATGGGGTGGGTGGCGAATCAACTACCCAATGTAAAATTTAGCCAAGAAGTCATTCATATTGAAAACAACGATGGTTTATTCAAGGTAGTAACGGAAAACCACATCTTTTATGCAAAAAACCTTGTCATGGGAACCGGTGTTGTACCAACCGTTCCTGAATGTGCAATGCTACACATGGGTGATGAGTGCTTTCATGCCAGTGAGCTAGCTTTGCGTGCTCCTCAATTTGAAGGTAAACGAGTTGCAGTGATCGGCGGAGGGCAAACGGGAGCAGATGTTTTCCAACATAGTTTTGATCAACAGTTCGGTGCGTTATCTGAGCTTCATTGGGTGTCGAGAAGAGCGAATATCGAGGTACTTGATGAAGGTTGCTTTACTGACCAGTATTTCATGCCAGATTATGTGAATGGATTCTATCAACTTGAGCAAGAAGTGAAAGATAGCGAAGTAGGGCGACAAAAGCTAACCAGTGATGGGATTACAAGCGAGTGCCTTCAAGGGATCTATCAGCGTTTGTATCATGATAAGTTTGTGTTGAGAAATAGACCATGGTGGAGCATTCAACCAAGCCGCTCCTTAATCGAGATGCAACGTGATAGCACAGGTTACCAATTGAAACTTGAACATAGCTTAACAGGCGAAGTATCACAGATTTCAGCGGATGTTGTTGTGCTGTGCACTGGTTTTAAGCGGGTAACACCAAGCTGTTTAAACGCGTTACATGAACAAATCAAGTGGGATTATCATGGACGTCCTAAATTGGCAGAAGACTTCTCTGTAGAGTGGGATGGTGGGGAGCATAATCGTATCTATATGGTTAATACTGGTATGGGGAGTCATGGTATCGCAGAGCCACAATTAAGCTTAGCTGCGTGGCGAGGTGCCAAAATACTCAACAGCATCGCACAGAAAAACCTCTACGACCCGGTCGAGCACAGCTGTGTAGTTGATTGGGGATTAGAGCCTAGCAAACAACAGAAAGAGCTCTGCTGATTTCGAGAGTGCCCTAAATTCTGCGTAACTGTTCAAACTTAAGCCTTTCATGCGAATGAGAGGCTTGTTTGCTATGTTAACTGGGGAGGTAAATACCACTAAACTAGAGAAAGCTTCTCAATCTATAAAAGCGAGTTCATTAACCTTTGTTAATTGGTCAATGTTACTGGTGAAAACGCTCACTTTAAAGCGACGCTCGTTTCCACTCGTTACTCATTTCGTTCGATCTATGTAATAGAAAGTTAAAATTGTTCCTTTTTTGGGGTTTACATCATTTGGTAATAAAGCCACTATGAATTCACGAAGAATAGACAAGTAAAGCTGTTCACCAGTGGGTTTAGGAATCAAACCTTCTGCTCAATAGCTGATTTAGAGGAAGTAATGGCAGGAAACAGTATCGGACAACATTTCCGCGTGACCACGTTCGGAGAAAGTCACGGTATCGCACTAGGATGTATCGTAGATGGGTGCCCACCAGGATTAGAAATTACCGAAGCAGACCTTCAAAGAGATTTGGATCGTCGTCGCCCCGGTACTTCTCGCTATACAACGGCTCGCCGTGAAGCGGATGAAGTAAAGATTTTATCAGGTGTATTTGAAGGCCAAACTACGGGTACTTCTATTGGTCTATTGATTGAAAATACAGACCAACGCTCTAAAGACTATTCCGAAATTAAAGACAAGTTCCGCCCTGGCCACGCTGACTATACGTACCATCAAAAGTACGGTGTGCGTGATTACCGAGGTGGTGGTCGTTCTTCAGCTCGTGAAACTGCAATGCGTGTTGCTGCAGGTGCAATTGCGAAGAAATACCTAAAACAAGAATTTGGTGTTGAAATCCAAGCTTACCTTTCTCAAATGGGTGATATCTCAATTGATAAAGTGGATTGGAACGAGATTGAAAACAACGCTTTCTTCTGTCCTGATGCCGATAAAGTACCAGAATTTGATCAACTGATTCGTGACTTGCTAAAAGAAGGCAACTCGATCGGTGCGAAGATTCAAGTGGTTGCGACTAAAGTGCCAGTAGGCCTTGGTGAGCCAATCTTTGATCGTCTAGATGCTGACATCGCGCACGCTCTAATGAGCATTAACGCTGTGAAAGGTGTTGAGATTGGTGATGGCTTCGATGTTGTTAATCAACGCGGTAGTGAACACCGTGATCCATTAACTCCAGAAGGTTTCAGCAGCAACCATGCTGGCGGTATCTTAGGTGGTATCTCTACTGGCCAAGATATTGTGGCAAGCATCGCGCTTAAGCCGACTTCAAGCATTACGGTTCCTGGTGACACAATCACGAAAGATGGTGAAGCAACGCAGTTAATCACGAAAGGTCGTCACGATCCATGTGTTGGTATTCGTGCTGTGCCAATTGCAGAAGCAATGCTGGCTATTGTGCTGCTTGACCACTTGCTACGTCATCGTGGTCAAAACTTTGGTGTGACAACTGAAACGCCACAAATCTAATCCTGCTGCTTTTTATTTAGAATAGAATTGAAACTGATTTGATAAAAACAAAAAGGGTTGCTTCGTAATGAAGCAACCCTTTTTCACATTAATAGGATTGTTCGTCCGGTTAGCGACTATCGTCATTAAAGACCGCTAGCAGCTCAAGGCTCTTAATCCATTAATGCACTGAGCTTTCAGGATCAAGCTGGAACGAAGGCAAACGCCATTTAAATCTTACCGCTGCCATACGCAGCAAGTAACCAACCACAAGCGTTACAATTGTCGCCGTTACGCCGTTAATGCCAACTTCAAGCAAACCTAGGTACAAACCTGAAGCGACAAGTGCGACAGACGCATACAGCTCTTCATGTAACACCAATGGCGTTTGACGACAGATAAGGTCACGCAGCAAGCCACCAAACACACCTGTCACCAGTGCCGATACCATGCAAATCATCGGGTGCAGACCCATAGTCATCGCTACTTTGGTACCAATGATACTGAATACAATTAGGCCTAAGGCATCCAAGCGAATGAACAAGCCTTTTAGCTTGATAACCCATTTAGCTAGTCCGGTTGTAATAACACCTGCGATACAGGTGATGGCCAGATACTGCGGGTTTTCAACCCAACCTAAAGGGTAATGGCCAAGTAAGATATCTCTCACCGTACCGCCGCCAATTGCCGTTGCACTCGCAACCAACATTACACCAAACCAATCCATTTTTTGTTTACCAGCACTGAGAGCGCCGGTCATGGCTTCTGCCGTGATGCCAATGATATACAAAACACTTAGTAGCATTGCTGTAGCTCTATAATTTAGGTCTATAAATTCGAGTCTTATAGGCCTTAGGGATATAAAAATGAAGCGCGAGTGTAGTAGTAAAAATGCTTGTTGACGAATGAATATTTGTACCGTGAATGGGTGCTTCAGATTAGCTAAACTAATCATTCACCTTAAAGTGGTGTAATCTGGGAATGGCAATCGATTGTCACCGTAAAGTATAATGGCGAACCCGATGTCATTGCGCTTGATAGGGCTTTACCGAGCACTTGAAAAAACGCAAAATGCCCCAGTTCTTTTTACTTAAATTTGATTTTATGACACACCAATATTCAGACATTATCGATATCTTCAATCAGACCTTTTTTGAAAGCTTTAATACCAAACTAGAGCTAGGGGCTGATGAGCCGATCTATTTGCCTGCTGATGACACTATCCCACATCATCGAATCGTGTTTGCACGTGGCTTTTACGCCTCTGCACTTCATGAGATCGCACACTGGTGCGTTGCTGGCCCTGAGCGTCGTTTACTGGAAGATTTTGGCTATTGGTATGAACCTGACGGTCGAACGGAATCGGTTCAAGCTGAGTTTGAAAAAGTAGAAATTCGCCCACAAGCGTATGAATGGATCATTGCGATGAGCGCAGGCTTTCCTTTTAATGTCAGCTGTGACAATCTACACGGCGATTTTGAGCCAGATCGTTTGGCCTTTATGAATAAAGTACATAGCGAAGTTATGGGTATCTTTGAAGTTGGCTTCCCGCCTCGCGTAAAAATGCTCTCTGAAGCATTGCGCAGCTTCTACGATGTAGAACCTTTATGTGCTAGCCAATTTATTGTGAAATAAGAGAATATTATGATTATCGAATTTGAAGAAAAACTACTAGAAGTAATTGATGCTCGCATTGAAAACGCATCAGACGATGAACTGTTTGCTGGTGGTTATTTACGTGGTCATATTTCTCTGTCAGTGGCTTCATGTGAAGAAGAAGGCATTGAAGACGTAGCTGAAGTAAAAGCCCGCATCGAGAAGAGCCTAGATGACGCTCGCTCTGAATTAACGCCTGCAGACCGCACCATCGTGAATGACCTTTGGGTTGAACTGCAAAACCAAGCTTAATCGCTGGTTACTTATCATTACCCGCTCAGTCCCTTCCTTTTTCATTTTGCTGAGTCGTGAATAGTTTGAGACTCATTCGAAATTTTTGAATGAGTCCGTTCAATCCTTGTGATGGTTACATTTTCTGACTACGTTATTCTAATCCTACTTAACGGAATTACAGAAAAGGTCACATCATGAAAGTTATCGCATTTGGCGCAAGCACAAGCTCTACCTCTATCAACAAAACTCTAGCAACTTACGCAGCTAACTTGATTGAGGGTGCTGAAGTTAAAGTTCTAAACATCAACGATTACAATGTTCCTATGTTCAGTGAAGACACTGAAAAAGAGATTGGCCAAGCGGAAGGTGCACAAGCATTTTTGCGTGACCTAGCAGAAGCGGACGCGTTTGTTATCTCTTTCGCTGAACACAACGGCCACTACCCAGCCGCATATAAAAACCTATTTGATTGGGCAACACGTATTGAGCGTTCAGTGTTTGGCGAGAAGCCAGCGGTTTACCTAGCAACTTCTCCTGGCCCTGGTGGCGCTCAAACGGTACTTGGCGCGGCAACGGGGTCTGCATCATTCTTTGGCGGCAACGTTAAGGCTTCACTATCAGTGCCAAATTTTTATGATAACTTTGACTTTGAGTCCGGCGCTATCAGCAACGAAGAGATTGCTCAGCAGATCAAAGGCGCGGTTGCTAAGCTGTAAACATCGAGCAGTTTAAAAAAATCGGTTTAGAACAACACGATCAACAAAAAGCCCGAGTGACATAATGTCGCTCGGGCTTTTTAGCTTTTAGTTTCAGATATTTCCAATATTCAGATATTTTAGATGTTCAGAATAGTTGAACTAGAGTCTATTGGTTTGCTTTAGAGTGTTTATCTGCAACCCAGCCAGCGGTTAATGCTTTACCTTTACGCAGCCTGCGCACCCACATTCTGCTTGGATGAATGGCTTCAAGCACATCAACAGGTAAAGGAAGCGGATCACCACAGATTTGCGATGCTAATACTTCAGCTAACAATGGGGCAGAGCTTAAACCGCGCGAACCCAGCCCGATAAAGCAGTACAGGTTAGGGAAGCTTGTGACTGTTTGAACATCATCTACCGAGTCACGCTGTGGGTTAAAGTTGTGCAGATCTTGGTATTGCTCTTTAATTGATTCGAAATCACCCACGTTGCCGACAAACGGAAGGTGATCGCGGCTTACGCTACGAATACCTTGGCGTGCTAGGTTGCCACTGGTATCGACATCTTTTGTCCACTCTTGGTCTGGCAGCGATCCGTGTAGGCGCTCACCATTATGCTGCTGAACCTCAAGATCGAACTCTTGGTCAATATTGGTTTTGTCGTAGTTAGCGCCGATACAATGGTGGCCGTTATTTGGATTTTGCGGTGTTAGGTAACCATCAAAGCACAACACGGTTTTTAACTTGGTTAAGTTTTCCGTGGTCGGAATATGGCTTACTTGGCCTTTAACCGGCGTTAGAGGTACAGGTTGAGTCTGCTCAAACTGGGTGAACTTGTGGCCGTTCGCAACGACCACTTGGTCATGTTTAGTTTGAATCTCACCTTGTGGTGTCTCAATGGTAAGTTGCCATTGTTGTTCAACTTCGAGCCACTCAAGTTGAGTTACTTGATGTTGATAGTGAGCACTAACTTGGTTGGACTCTTGTAACTTTTCGATCAAGCCTTGTGTCAGTTGTAGAGGGCTTAGCCAACCACCCAGTGGGAAGTAAACACTCTCTTTATCAACCGGCAGGCCAATCTTTTCATTCGCTTGTTTTGGCGATAAACGCTGAATCAAATCTGTATGGAAATTGCCCTTTAACATGCGGTTAAGCTTTTTGGTTGAGCCTTCATCCCACATCAGAATATTCACGCCGCACCAGCTGTGGTCAAACTGAATAGATTGCGCCGCTTGATTGATGAACTGGCGAGCAAACAGTAAGCCTGGACCAAACACGCGAGAAACGTTCGATGTCGCTTCGCTTAACAATGGGTAAATCGCACCTTGATTGTTGCCTGATGCATTGCCCGCAGCTTGTGGATGCTCGCAATAAAGGGTGATATTTTTACCACGGCGGCTTAGCGTTTTAGCGAGTGCTGCACTAGCAACACCGCCGCCAATGATCGCAATGTCTTGCGAGTCACTATGCTCTGATAGGCCATACCAAGGTTTGATGTTGGTGTGAGCGTGCTTTTCGCCCAGTCGGCCTGCGATCATTTCACGCTTAGTCCCAAAGCCTTTAACCTTCTTCATCTCAAAGCCAGCTTCGATTAAACCACGACGAACAAAACCAGCGGCGGTGAAGGTTGCGCAGCTACAATCTTGTTTAGCTAGCTTAGCCATGCCGTTGAACAGGTTTTGATTCCACATCTCTGGGTTTTTACTTGGTGCGAAACCATCTAGGAACCAAGCGTCCACTAAGCCTTGTTTTGGTGTAGGCACGTTAGGCATACAATCTTTGATATCACCAAACCATAAATCAAGCGTGATAGCGCCATCACCCAGCACAATGCGGTGACATTCCGGCAGTGCGATAGGGTAGTGCTCTTGGAGTTGCGTCGCATACTCGGCTAATTCTGGCCACGATTGGTGTGCTTTGATGAGATCCTCTTTATTTAGAGGATATTTTTCAAAACTGATGAAATGTAACTCTTTGGTAATAGCTTGAGGGTTATCTTTAAGGAAAGTATCGAACCATTGCCAAACAGCAAGAAAGTTAAGACCTGTGCCAAAGCCGGTTTCTGCAATGACAAAACGACGTTGTTGATGTTCAACCCAACGCTCTGGAAGGTGGTTTTGCTTTAAAAAGACGTAGCGAGTTTCTTCCAAACCGTTAACATTGGAGAAGTAAACGTCGTCAAATTGGTCTGAAACTGGCGTGCCAGACTCATTCCATTCCAGTTCTGCATTAGTAATTGAAGTCATAAAATCTATCATTTTGTGATTTGAAGCGATATGTTGGTAGGGATTGTACGAATTTCTAGGAAAGCTGACCACTTTTGTTAGGCTTCTTAGTTATCATCTAGCTGAATTTAGAATTATAGGAATGTCACATGAAACGAGTCGTAATCACCGGTATGGGTATTGTTTCAAGTATCGGTAACAACGTCGAAGAAGTTTTAGCATCACTGAAAGAGGGTAAATCTGGTATTACCGCTTCAGAGCAGTTCAAGGAAAATGGCTTGCGCTCTCAAGTTTGGGGTAACCTAAAAATGAACCCAGCTGACCATATCGATCGCAAAAAAATGCGCTTTATGGGTGATGCGGCGGCATTCGCATATCTTTCAATGGAGCAAGCAATTGCTGATTCTGGTTTAACAGAAGATCAAGTATCTAATGACCGCACGGGTATCGTTGCGGGTTCAGGTGGTGCTTCTTCACTTAACCAAGTAAACGCAGTAGACATCATCCGTGAGAAAGGCGTTAAGCGTGTTGGTCCATACATGGTTCCACGTACAATGGCTTCAACGGTTTCTGCTTGTCTAGCAACTCCTTTCAAAATCCGTGGTGTGAACTACTCTATGAGTTCTGCATGTGCAACATCTGCACACTGTATTGGTCACGCAATGGAGCTTATCCAACTTGGTAAGCAAGACGTAGTATTCGCTGGTGGCGGTGAAGAACTGGATTGGTCTCTGACTATGATGTTCGACGCAATGGGCGCACTTTCTACTAAGTACAACGACACACCTGAGCTGGCTTCTCGCACTTACGATGCAGACCGTGACGGTTTCGTTATCTCTGGCGGCGGCGGCATGCTAGTAATCGAAGAGCTTGAGCACGCAATTGCTCGTGGCGCAAAAATCTACGGTGAGATCGTAGGTTACGGCGCAACTTCAGATGGCTACGACATGGTTGCTCCTTCTGGTGAAGGCGCGGTTCGTTGTATGAAGATGGCTATGCAAAACGTTGATGGCGTTGACTACGTGAACACTCACGGTACTTCAACTCCAGTTGGCGACGTGAAAGAGCTAGGTGCTATCCAAGAAGTTTTCTCTCAAGGTAATGGCGGCGGTAACAGCCCAGCAATTTCTGCAACGAAAGCGATGACAGGTCACGCTCTAGGTGCTGCTGGTGTACACGAAGCGATTTACTCAACGCTAATGCTAGACAACGGCTTTATCGCTCCAAGCATTAACGTTTCTAACCTAGACGAAGCAGCTGCTGGCCTAGACATCGTAACTGAAGCTCGCGAGCAAGAGCTAACTACAGTTATGTCTAACAGCTTTGGTTTCGGCGGTACAAACGCAACGCTAGTAATCAAAAAGTACCAAGCTTAATTTAGGCTTGAGTCAGATATACAAAGATTAATCGTTAACGGGTTACGCGAGTGTCGATTCAACACGCACAGGTAACTCGTTAGCTATGAACCACAGAACAAAGCTTTTTAAGCATAGATTTAAAATCTATGCTTAAAAGTTGAAAGGTTTCCAGAGCTTGATCAGTAGTAACTTAGTTAGTACTGGTTGAACAGACGCAAGACTCTGTCTCCTGGAGAGCGAGATAGGATCCTTTTGTTCTGGATGTTTGCCCGATTGTTTATTCAATCGGGCATTTTTCGTTTTAGCCTTTTGGTTTCTGGGTAAAGATGCTTATCTCCGTTGTTTGTGCCGACTCGGCGATTCAGCCCTTTATTCATAATGTATTCCATTTGCTACTCGACACCGTGTGTGGAATTTTGCACAATCATTTCAATTCACATTTAGGTCGATAGACCCCAACAAAAGTACTCGCCAAATGAAAATCTTAATCGACGAAAATATGCCTTATGCTGAAGCGCTTTTTAGCCAGCTAGGGGAAGTGACAATGAAGTCTGGTCGCACACTTACTGCTGACGACCTAGTTGACGTAGACGCATTAATGATTCGCTCAGTCACCAAGGTGAACGAGTCGTTGATCAGCAAAGCCAATAAACTGAAGTTTGTTGGTACTGCGACGGCTGGTATGGATCACGTCGACCAAGAGTTGATGAAAGAGCGTGGTATTTTCTTTACCGCGGCACCAGGCTGTAACAAGGTCGGTGTGGCTGAGTATGCGTTCAGTTCAATGATGGTACTTGCGCAGCAACAAGGCTTCTCTGTGTTTGATAAAACAGTCGGTATTATCGGTTGTGGTCAAGTGGGCAGCTACCTAGCGAAATGCCTAGAAGGTATTGGTATTAAAGTGTTGCTCAACGATCCTCTAAAACAACAAGAGGGCGACACTCGTGAGTTTACTGAACTAGAGACGCTGCTTGAGCAATCTGACGTTATCACGCTGCATACGCCCATTTCTAAAACGGGTGAGTTCCCAACGCATCACTTGATTAATGAGCAAGTGCTCAACAACTTCCGTGCTGATCAAATCCTGATTAATGCCGCTCGTGGTCCTGTCGTGGATAACCAAGCGTTAAAAGCTCGTTTACAAAAAGCGGATGGTTTTACTGCGGTTCTGGATGTGTTTGAGTTTGAACCTGAAGTCGACATGGAATTACTTCCGTTGCTTGCTTTCGCAACACCTCACGTAGCGGGCTACGGTTTAGAGGGCAAAGCGCGCGGTACGACGATGATCTTTAACAGTTATTGTGAGTTTTTAGGTACGGAACAACGTGCTTATGCAAGCGATCTTCTGCCGACTGCACCTGTGCCTCAAATGAAATTAGATAGAGCTTGGGACGAAGCAACACTGCACAATTTGACTCAGTTGATCTATGATGTGCGCAAAGACGACGCCTTATTCCGTCGCAATATCTCTACGCCGGGTTCTTTTGACAAGATGCGTAAAGAATATTGGGACCGCAGAGAGTACAGTGCTGTCGAGTTAACGGGCGACGAATCTTGTAATTTAACGCCGTTATCTAAACTCGGTTTTATGGTAAAGCCAACTTTATAAAAGAGAGAAACAATGAGCCAAGAATTTAATATTGCTATTTTAGGTGCGACTGGTGCGGTTGGTGAAACCATTCTTGAAGTACTTAAAGAGCGTAAATTCCCTGTCGGTGAACTGCACTTACTAGCAAGTGAACGTAGTGAAGGCAAAACTTCCCGTTTTAACGGCAAAACAATACAAGTACAAAACGTAGAAGACTTCGATTGGTCTCAAGTACATATTGCGTTTTTCTCTGCAGGTAGCGAACTTTCAGAGCGTTGGGCTCCAATCGCTGCGGATGAAGGTGTAGTTGTTATCGATAACACATCACGTTTCCGCTACGAATACGATGTTCCGCTGGTTGTGCCAGAAGTGAACCCTGAAGCGATTGCTGAGTTCCGTAACCGCAACATCATTGCGAACCCTAACTGTTCTACTATCCAAATGGTTGTAGCACTAAAACCAATTCACGATGAAGTAGGTCTTGAGCGTATTAACGTTTCAACTTACCAATCTGTGTCTGGTGCAGGTAAGCCGGGTATCGATGAACTAGCAGGTCAAACGGCTAAGCTTCTTAACGGCATGCCAGCTGAAAATTCAGCGTTCTCACAACAGATCGCGTTCAACTGTATTCCTCAAATCGATGAGTTTACTGAGAACGGCTACACGCGTGAAGAGATGAAGATGGTTTGGGAAACTCAGAAAATCTTTGCTGACTCTTCAATCACAGTGAACCCGACGTGTGTTCGCGTACCTGTATTCTACGGTCACGCTGAATCTCTACACATTGAAACTCGCGCGCCAATCGGTGCAGAGCAAGTGGTTCAGCTTCTTGAGAACACAGAAAGCGTTGAAGTTTTCCAAGCTTTAGACTTCCCAACTCAGGTTCGTGATGCTGGTGGTAAAGACCACGTAATGGTTGGTCGTATTCGTAACGACATCAGCCATCATAGCGGCGTGAACATGTGGGTGGTTGCTGATAACGTTCGTAAAGGCGCAGCGACAAACGCAGTGCAAATCGCTGAAGTTCTGATTCGCGATTACTTCTAAGCTTTACTGCTTTGATAAACAAGCCTCACTCTTTAGTGGGGCTTTTTTAATCGATTGAAAATATTGTTAGTCAAATTGTGTGAAATTGCTGCGAATATTGTCGCTGCAACACATTTTTTGTTTTCATCTCTATAGTTTTACGTCATTTATCCGATATATTTAATAGATCATCACTTTATCCGAATTTAAGCACCTAGCTGAGCCTTTTATGTTTCAAATTTTCAAGCAGTGGTTAATGCCTTTTTCCGTTATCATTGCGACTCAGATTTCCGTTGTTCGTGCAGATTCCATTCGAGTTGTTGGGCCTGATGGCCAAATACAATCAGCGCCTACGTTTTCAGAACCTCTCTCAAGAGCGCAGTCAAATAGCGCTGAGCCTTCTCGTTTCTATGGTCCAACTCGTGGTTCAGAGACGCTGTGGTCTATCGCCTCAAGATTACGTCCGGATAACTCCGTTTCAGTCCAACAGACCTTGTTGGCAATTTATCGCTTAAATCCTCAGGCATTTGAAAACCAGAACATCCATAGCCTGTTGCCGGCTAGCAATCTACGCGTGCCTTCTTTAGAGCAAGCGCGAGCAAGTTCTACGCAGCAAGCCATCAATATCATGAATTCGCACCTAGCGAAGCTTGATGATCCGACGACGAAACCTGCAGCTTCAAAGCCAAAAGCAGTGCAAGCCTCAAATCAATCGGATACTGGTTCGAAAAATACCACATCTGCAAAACAAGCCAGCTCAACTGAAGTCGCTAATAAACCAGCCTCTCTTGTTCCATCATCTCCAGCAAAAGAGATGAATAAGCTGGAGAAACAGCTAGAGCTTTCAGAAACAGAACTCCTTTCACTTGAAGAGAAAAACCATCAACTCCGCTTAATGCTGTCAAATGTACAGTCAGAAGTGGATGTGCTGAAAACGGAACTCAGCGATGAAGACCGTATCCGCAGTGAAGTTGAAAAGTTATTGGCGGAAGAACGTAGAAAGAACGCTGAAATTGAAAAAATGGCACCAAGCGCGATGGATCAACTGTTGTCTAACGGTTGGTTAGTGGCTGCACTGGCGATTATTCCCGGCCTTCTGCTTGGTTTAATCATTGTTGTGCTATTGGGTCGCCGCTCTAAAAACGATGACCAACAACAAACAACGCAAGATCAACCGATTCAACCTGAAGCAAGCAGCGTTGCGCCTATCACTCTAGGCGATGAGATAGACGACCTTGATAACGAGTTGTCTCTCGATGATGAATTGTTTGGTACGGAAGATGACGCCAATAAGCTGTTTGATGATCAAGCTCTGGCTGAAGAAGACGATGTATTCGCAGGCCTAGACGAATCGGATCTCGATTTCAATCTCGACGGTGAAGACGATGATCCATTTGCCAGCATTGGCGAAAACGGTGACTTAGACACTAACTTCGATGATCTGGACTTAGACAGCAGCAATGGCATCAGTGTCAACGGTGAAGAAAAGGCGCTTGGTCTTGAAGAGATGGAGCGCGCGCTTGATAAAACGGCAGAAAGCGCTTTAGATTCTGACGATGTCGATTTTGATCTTTCTGATGATAACTCAATGTCTGCTGACGACATTGAAGCGCTGCTATCTCAAGAAGCTGAGACGGAAGATTTAGGCTCGAATGAGCTAGACCAATCTCTGCTAGACGATCTGTTTGCCCTTGATGACGAAGACGATGATAGCTTCGATATCGATGCTTTGATTTCGGAAGAGCAAAATGACTCGCCTTCGACGAGCACCACTCCAGCTACCGATGATTTCGACATTGATGCGCTTATCTCAGAGCAACAGAGTGATGCGAAACCAGCAGATTTGAGCAATGACGAATTCGATATCGATGCTCTGATCTCTGAACAGCAGACTCCACAGCCAGTAGCACAACCCGCAACGCCAAGTGTAGAAGACGATATTGATGACATCTTTGCTCAGGTTGCCGCGCAAAATGATCAAAACGACCTTTTCAATCTTGATAGTGATGATGAAGTTACCAAAGACTTGAACAGCGGTTTGGCATCGGATGATGATATCGAAAACATCCTGTCTCAGTTTGATAAACCAATCGTAGACGAAGAAACTCAAGACAGCGTTGATCTGCTTGATGAGCAACTGGCAGGAGATGATGTAGACCTAAGTAACTCAACAGACCTTCTTGATGAGATGCTAGGGGACGAATCGGATGATAACTCTGAAAGCGAGCCTCTTGGCTTTGATTCTCTGTCTGAACTTGAAGAGATTTCTGGTCTATCGACGGACGATGAGCTAAACATTGCCGAAGATAGCACGGAAACTTTAGATGAGTTGATCGGTGATTCTGACGATGATGACTTTGAACTCGATGAAGATAGCACTGATCTGCTTGATGATTTCCTTGATAGCGAATTGTTAGCTGATGATGCATCAGCCGATGAAGCGAGCGAGAAGGACACGGGATCTTTAGACCCGTTTGATGATCTACTAACAAGCGGCATTGAAGACGAGCTTGAATCAGAAGAGCAGACGTTTGATAAAGAGTTAGACGCGGCCTTTGATTTTGACAAAGCCAGCGACGAACCGATTAAAAACTCAGACGTTGAAACTACTCAGTTACCGTTGGAGCCTTCTGAAGCCGAACCAGAGCAAATTAACGATGAGCTATTAGATTCAGAATTGGCGCAAGACAGCTTAGAGCCAGAAAGCGATGATGTTAAGCCACAAAACGATGAAGCCTTTAATCGTGATGACTTTATCGATGATCTATTTGGTGTAGCACCAGCAACAGATGCTCTGCTTGATGATTCACTAGAAACCACAGACGAAGCGTTGATTGATGAATTAATGACGTCTGACGACAGTGATGTATTGGAAGCAACTGAAGAGCCAGTTGAAGCTCCAAGCGAAAAGTTTTCTGAACCAGAACAAACATCAAGTTCGGATGTTTTAGATTCATTACCGGAACAAGCAGAACCGTCTGTTGAAGATAACGAACTGGATATTGATTCGCTGTTATCTGAAAACTCTGATTTTGAAGAGCCCGCTTTCGCTGAGTTAGAACAAGAAGCGCTTGAGCCGAAAGCAACAGATACACCAGACAGTCACGAAGAAATCGCGCCTAGCTTTGAAAACCAAGCTTCACCAGCGTCACTGAGTGATATCTCGGAAGATGAAGAAGAGACGGTTGAAGATTGGTTAGCAGAAGCGATCGACGATGTAGAGTCTCCAGCGAACATCGACTCTGATTTCGACTTTGAGCCGAAAATTCAAGGTAGCGATGAATTTGAAGATGTCGTTGAATCCTTGCCAGAGCCAGAGCGAGCTGCAAATATGCCGGAAATCATTCCAAATGAATTCGGCGTACCAGAAGATGACGATTGGCTGATTGAAGATAAAACGTCTGAGCCAGAAGCATTAGAAGAAACTGACGTAGCATCAGAGTCTGTAGCACCTGTTGTTGAACCTAAATTAGACGCTGAACCGCAAGTTGAAGCGACACTGCAAGCGGAAGTAGCAGAACAAGAAAGTGACGAAGAGTTCTCGTTTGATGACTTTGAGTTGCCAGAGTTTAGTGAAGAAGATGCATTGGCAGAAGCTGATGTTGAATCAACATCAGAACCAGTCACGCAAGCTGTTGATGCTCAGCCAAGTGTTGAATCACAACCAACCGCTGAGCCTCAGCTTGATGCAGCACCACAGGCTGAAACTGCGAAACCAGAAAGCGAAGAAGAGTTCTCGTTTGATGATTTTGAGCTGCCAGAATTCGGTGAAGAAGATGCATTAGCTGAAGTGGTGAGTGAACCGGATGAAGCACAGTTAGAGCAAGACTTATCTGATGGCACTGAGAAGTTCGAATTCGATGACCTTGATCTGCCTGAATACGATGAAGAGAGTGCGAAAGCCGATTCTGTCTTAGATGATATTGAGCAAAGCAGTGCTGAGCCAGTAGCAGAAAATGAAGGTGTAGAGTTCGATGAGCTTGATTTACCAGAATACGGTGAAGATGAAGCTATCTCTGATGCGTTTGCTGAGAAGCCAACACCGCTAACCTCTTTCAGCCCACAAGGCGAAGAGCAAGATGCGTTGCACGATTTGTTCTCGAATCCGCAAAGCTTCAGTCATGCTGATGATTTATCGGATGCGGAAGAGTCTGAAATGGCTGGCTTCATACAGCCAGAGCTATCATCGAATGCACTCTCAGAATCAGACCTAGCGCCAGCAGCGTCAAACTCAGCGCCAACGGAGGTTCAAGACGAACCACTAGAAGGCTTTGATGATTTTGATGAGACAGCACTGGCTGAGTTGCTTTCGGAAGATGTTCAAGACTCGGTCGATAACATGTTCGACAAACCTCTTGATGCAACATCGATTGATAGCGCAGGGCTAGACATTGATGCAATGCTTGAAGTGGGCGGCGAAGATTGGAAGGGCTTTAATTTAGCGCCAGAGCAGCAATCGAGCATGCACAATGATGTGCCTGATGACCAACAAGAGATTTGGGCATCGGCAGAGCAACAAGCTGAACCAAAAATCAAAGAAGAGAATTGGGGACAGCAAGATAACTTAACCGAACCAGGCAATGGTCGTGATAAACAATACATGACGATTGATGAACTTATGGCGCGAGTCGAGCAAGAAGGCGAAGAGGTCATTAATCCAGATGATGAAGAATTGAAGCTGGATGTTGGCCTAAATGAATTCCCAGATGTGATCGGCGATATTGGCAACTATGATGTTGATAGCAATGCAGAAGCTGCAGGTAAGCTTGATTTGGCTAAAATATACATCGAGATGAGTGATCCTCAAGGGGCGATTAAGCTACTAGAAGAGGCGATTGTTGACGGAAGCGATGACATTCGCCGCGAGGCCAAGAATCTCATCGACACGTTAAACGGTCGATAAGCTCAGCGAAACGAAAAGGGTAGCATTGGCTACCCTTTGTTTTAGGTGAGGATAAGAGTCGTCGTTTTATTTGGCTTCTCAAAGCTAACCTAGGGCGATGGTGAGTGTTTATTGAAGTTTTAGCCCCATCCTATTTGGGCTAGCACTCATTTCCGTATATACTTCTCGCCCATTTTCAAAGAGAACAAGAACATGAAAATTGCTTTAGGTATTGAATATAACGGTACCCACTACTTTGGTTGGCAGCGCCAACGAGACGTGAAAAGTGTCCAAGAAGAATTGGAAAAGGCTCTTTCAGTTGTCGCGAATCACCCAGTAGAAGTTATGTGCGCAGGTCGTACAGATGCCGGTGTTCACGGTACGGGACAAGTCGTTCACTTTGAAACTAATGTCGATCGTAAAATGGTGGCATGGACAATGGGCGCGAATGCAAACATGCCAAAAGATATTGCGGTTCGTTGGGCGACTGAAGTTGATGCGGATTTCCATGCTCGTTTTTCAGCGACTGCACGCCGTTACCGCTACATTATCTTTAACCATGCACTGCGCCCAGGCATTCTGAATTCAGGCGTGAGCCATTATCATGGTCATCTTGATGAGAAAAAAATGCATGAAGCGGGTCAGTACTTGTTAGGCGAGAACGACTTCACTTCATTCAGAGCGACACATTGTCAATCTCGTAGCCCATGGAGAAACATGATTCACTTAAATGTGACTCGTCATGGACACTATATTGTGATCGACATTAAAGCGAATGCGTTTGTTCACCATATGGTGAGGAATATTACTGGTAGCCTTATTGCAGTAGGTAAAGGTGAGCAGAAACCAGAATGGATCCAGTGGCTTTTAGAGGCCAAAGATCGAAAAGTGGCAGGTGCGACTGCAAAAGCGGAAGGCTTGTATCTGGTGGACGTTGATTATCCTGAACATTTTGAACTACCACGAGAGCCAATTGGCCCTCTATTTTTACCGGATAATTTGAACTAAATGTGAGACTTAGGTTCAAAAATTATTACGGTTTAGTGCGTAAGATAGTCCCAGAAAATAGGTACAACCAGTTTTTTATCTACAGTCGCTGTTTTATGTGCTTTAATTCCCACGCATAATTCCCAAATTTATTTCTTTCGCAATCAAGCGGAAGAATCGAAACAAAAAGGTCTTCCATGAGTTGGCTTGAAAAGATTCTAGAAAAAAGCAACATCGTAACATCTCGTAAAGCGTCTATCCCTGAGGGTGTTTGGACTAAATGTACTTCTTGTGAGCAGGTTCTTTACCATGCTGAGCTAGAGCGTAACCTAGAAGTATGTCCAAAATGTGATCATCACATGCGCATGAAAGCACGTCGTCGTCTAGATACATTCCTAGACAAAGGCGAGCGTGTTGAACTAGGTACTGATCTTGAGCCACAAGATAAGCTGAAATTTAAAGATTCTAAGCGTTACAAAGAACGTATCTCTGCTGCACAGAAAAACAGTGGTGAGACAGACGCACTAGTTGCAATGAAAGGCGAACTACTTGGTTTACCTATCGTAGCGTGTGCTTTTGAATTCTCATTCATGGGCGGCTCAATGGGTTCTGTTGTTGGTGCTCGTTTTGTGAAAGCGGTTGATGCTGCAATTGAAAACAACTGTGGTTTAGTTTGTTTCTCTGCAAGTGGTGGTGCGCGTATGCAAGAGGCGCTTATGTCTCTAATGCAAATGGCAAAAACCAGTGCTGCCCTAGAGCGTTTATCTGCGAAAGGCCTACCGTTTGTATCAGTAATGACTGATCCAACAATGGGTGGTGTTTCTGCAAGTTTGGCAATGCTTGGTGATATCAACATTGGTGAGCCAAAAGCACTGATCGGTTTCGCTGGACGTCGTGTAATCGAACAAACTGTACGTGAAGACCTTCCTGAAGGTTTCCAACGCAGTGAGTTCCTACTAGACCACGGTGCTATCGACATGATCGTTGACCGTCGTGAGATGCGTCAGCGTGTTGCAAGCCTTGTTGCTAAAATGACCAACCAGCCTTCACCATTAGTAGTTTCTGTGAACGATTCACCGAATGAAGCTACTTATGAAGTACCAGAAGCGCCAGAAAAAGGGTAAAGTACCTTCTAACAAACCAACTTTATTATGGTTATGAGTTAGATGAGTCAACAACCTATTCCTCAAGCCACATCCTCTTTGGAGATGTGGCTTGATTATTTATCAAACATCCACACCAGTGCTATTGATCTTGGATTAGACCGAGTTCAGGCCGTCGCCTCTAAGGCAAACCTCACCAAACCTGCTCAACACGTTATTACTGTTGCCGGAACCAATGGCAAAGGCTCAACGTGTGCCCTGATGGAAGCGATTCTATTGGATGCTGGTTATTCTGTTGGTGTCTACAGCTCTCCTCACTTAATTCGCTATAACGAACGTGTTCGTATCAATGGCCAAGATCTCTCTGATGAGAAGATGGTTCAGTCTTTCGATTTCATTGAGAAAGAACGTGGCGAAATCAGTCTTAGCTTTTTCGAATACGGCACTTTAGCTGCGTTACGCGCATTTCAAACGGAAGCGGTCGATGTCGTGCTATTGGAAGTAGGGCTAGGCGGTCGTTTAGATGCAACCAATATCGTTGATCATGACGTGTCTGTGATTACGAGCTTGGCTGTCGACCACGTTGATTGGCTTGGTGATGATATTAATGTGATTGGCTTTGAGAAAGCGGGTATTTATCGTAGTGGTAAACCAGCTATTTGTGGTCAACCTAAGCCACCGGCTACGGTTGCAGCGCACGCTGATGATATTAAAGCTGAGTTCTACCAAGTAGGCATTCAATACACCTACGATGTGGATGGCGACACTTGGAACTGGCGCAGCGGTGCATTCCAATTAGAATTTCTACCTATTCCAAGCCTACCGCTACCGAACGCAGCAACCGCGTTGATGGCATTAGGCACTTCAGAGCTTAGCATCAGTGATGTGAATGTCGTTAATGGTATGAAGAACGCACAGCTTCCTGGGCGTATGCAGCAAATTAGCGAGCAACCTGTGATTGTTCTTGATGTGGCGCATAACCCACATTCAGCCGAGTACTTTGCACAGCAAGTAACGAAGCAATACGCAGGCAAAAATTTACACGTTGTAGTCGCTATGCTTCATGACAAAGATATTCCAGCGACATTGAAAGTATTAGCACCTATCACAACACATTGGTACCCAGCTTCATTGCAAGGCCCGCGCGCGGCAACAGCGGCTGAATTGTGTAAAAGCCTACCTCAAGGCGTAGAGCAGTATTCAAACCCTGTCGCGGCGTTTGAAGCGGCTTTAGCTTCTGTTCAAGGCGATGATGTTGTGTTGGTGGTCGGTTCTTTCCATACCGTAGGCGAAGTCTTGGAGCATTGGCAGAAAAAAGGAAACTAAATGGCAAGTAAATTCCAAAGCCGATTAGTCGGCACCATCATTTTAGTGGCCATTGGCGTGATTGTATTGCCAGATGTGCTCGATGGTAAGAAGCTCCACTATAAAGAAGAGTTTGCAAGTATTCCTATTAAGCCAGAGCTTGATAGTAATGTTGAAGTGTTTGAAGTTCTCGATCCTGTTGAAGATCAGATAGCGCTACCGGACTCTCCGGTTGAGCGAGTGGTTGAAAGCAGTGTTGATGATAATTCAGATACGCAAACGGCGTCGGTTTCTGAAAAAGAAGCAGACAAAGTGGCAGTGGTGGTTAAGCCGGTACCAGAAAAAAATGAATACCAAGACAGCGCTTGGATCATTCAATTGATGGCTTTAAAGAATGCTGACAACGCAAAAAACGTTGTCAAGGATTTGCAGAAGCGTGGTTACCAAGCTCATACCAAGCAAGAAAAAACTTTTACGCGAGTAATTATTGGCCCGGATGTGTCTAAATCCAAACTTGAGCGACAAATTAAGGAATTAGAAAAAATTACGGGTTCAAAAGGCCAATTGCTCAAATTTAAACCGTTAAATCCATAAGAAAACGTTTGCGTCAGCATTTTTTCTGTTAAAATGCGCGCCAACTTAAGATGAAGAATTCATGAATTGGTTAGATTTTGTCATTTTAGGCGTGATCGGCTTCTCTGCCGTGATCAGTTTAGTTCGTGGTTTCGCTAAAGAAGCCTTGTCACTCGTAATTTGGTTTGGAGCATTTTTCATTGCTAGCCAGTACTACGCTAAATTAGCGATGTACTTCACCAATATCGAAGATGAGATGTTTCGAAACGGAACTGCGATAGCAGCATTGTTTGTTGCAACGTTAGTTGTTGGTGCCTTAGTTAACTATGTCATCGGTCAGCTAGTTCAGAAAACAGGCCTGTCAGGTACAGACAGAATCCTCGGTGTCGTCTTTGGTGGCTTACGTGGTGTTTTGATTGTTTCTGCAGTGTTGTTTTTCATGGATGCGTTTACTGCATTCCCAAGTTCTGAGTGGTGGAAGAATTCGCAGTTGGTTCCGGAGTTTAGTCGAATCATTGCGCCGTTCTTCGAGCATTTACAAGCAACATCTAGTTTCTTATCTGGCGCGCTCTAGCGCCAGTTAATGTCGAAAAATCGAGGATTAGGACATGTGTGGTATTGTTGGAATCGTGGGTTCAACACCTGTAAACCAGTCTATTTATGACGCTTTAACGGTATTGCAGCATCGTGGCCAAGATGCCGCTGGTATTTGTACCATAGAAAGCAATCGTTTCCGTCTGCGTAAGGCGAACGGTTTAGTAAAAGATGTTTTTGAAGCAAAACACATGCAACGCCTCCAAGGTAACGTTGGTATTGGCCATGTTCGTTACCCGACAGCAGGTAGCTCAAGTGCGTCGGAAGCTCAGCCTTTCTACGTAAACTCGCCTTTTGGCATCACATTGGCTCACAACGGCAACCTAACGAACGCAAACGAAGTTCGTGAGAAGTTGTTCGAGAAAGACCGTCGTCATGTAAACACAACGTCTGACTCTGAAGTTCTACTGAACGTATTGGCTCATGAGATCGATACCGTTAAAGGTAACGTGACTTCTGACGATGTTTTCCGTGCTGTATCTAATGTACACCGCACGATTCGTGGTGCTTACGCAGTAACGGCAATGATCATCGGCCACGGTATGATCGCATTCCGTGACCCACATGGTATTCGTCCACTGTGTCTTGGTAAGCGTGAAGTTAATGGTAAAACAGAGTACATGGTTGCATCTGAATCAGTAGCACTTGATGCTGTTGGTTTTGATTTCATGCGCGACGTAGCACCGGGTGAAGCTATCTACGCAACGTTCGACGGTGAACTTTTCACTAAGCAATGTGCAGACAACCCACAACTAAACCCATGTATCTTTGAGTTTGTATACTTTGCACGCCCAGATTCATTCATCGACAAAATCTCGGTTTACAGCGCACGCGTTGAGATGGGTGAGATGCTAGGTAAGCGTATTAAAGAAGAGTATGCAGACTTAGACATTGATGTGGTTATCCCAATTCCTGAAACATCGAACGATATTGCACTTCGCATCGCTCAAGCGATCAATAAGCCATACCGTCAAGGTTTCGTGAAAAACCGTTATGTTGGCCGCACGTTCATCATGCCTGGTCAACAGCAGCGTAAGAAGTCAGTTCGTCGTAAGCTGAATGCAATCCGTTCTGAGTTTAAAGATAAGAACGTTCTATTGGTTGATGACTCCATCGTTCGCGGTACTACATCAGAGCAAATCATTGAGATGGCTCGTGATTCGGGCGCTAACAAAGTTTTCATGGTTTCAGCAGCTCCAGAGGTTCGCTTCCCTAACGTTTACGGCATCGATATGCCGAGCGCAACTGAGCTGATTGCTCATGGTCGTGACAACGAAACGATTTGTAAGCAGATTGGCGCAGACGCTTTGATCTTCCAAACGCTACCAGACTTAATCTCTGCAGTAGGTATGGGCAATCAAGACATCTCTCGTTTTGATACTTCGGTATTTAACGGTGAGTATGTAACGGGCGATATCGACCAAGCGTACCTAGATTTCCTAGACTCGTTGCGTAACGATGACTCAAAGGTTCAACGCGAAATCCAACAAGATCTAGCTAACCTAGAGCTACACAACGAAGGCGCTTAGTTTTCGTTAGTATTGAAAATATAAAAAACCAGAGCATCGGCTCTGGTTTTTTGTTTGCAGAAAAGGGGATCGACGTTAATGAATGTGGTATGCGATCACAAAATCAATAAACAGTCTAACTTTCTCTGGCAGGTGGTCTTTGTGGTTATAAAGCATGTAAATATCACGAGGGTTAGCGCTCCAGTCTTCTAGGACTTGCACTAAGCTGCCATCTTCAATGTATTCACGAATCATCACGTCAGGCATTAGGGTGATACCTAGGCCTTCAGAACACGCTTGTCTCACCACATTAAGCGCATTCGCATTGAAACGACCTTTCTCACTATTCACCACCGTCTCTTCATTCGAATTGCTCAGCTGCCACTTAATCAATGGGTAGCCTTTTAGAAGAGAGTGGTTAGCCAACTCTTCAGCGTGGCTTGGTGCCGGGTTCTTCGCTAAGTAGTCAGGGCTAGCAATAAGAATGTCTTTTACTTCACTGATCTTTCTTGCGATTAGGCTTGAGTCACGTTGTGGGCCGACACGGAAAATTACGTCCCACTCGGTAGGATCAAGCTGATCGGCTTGGTTGTTCATCATCAACTCAATATTGATATCAGGGTATTGAGTCATGAAGTCGCTGAACATTGGCATCATCATGCGCTTGGTCAGGTTGGAGGGTGCCGTAATACGAATCTTACCGGAAGCTCCTTTACACACATCCGTGAGTTCTTCTGCAGTAGAAGACAGACGTTGCAATAGCGGAGAGCATTCATTGAAAAAACGTTCGCCAGCCTCTGTTAAAGAGAGTTTACGCGCGTGTCTATTGAGAAGCCTCAGGTTCAGTGAGTCTTCTAAGGCTTGGATGCGTCGTGTAATGGTCGCAACCGGAATCATAGTCTTGCGCGATGTTGCGGTGTAGCTCCCATTTTCAACGACGAGTCGAAAGAGGTTTAAATCATCTAATTTCATAAATCCAGACACATTTGTTTACAATCTCATCTAATTTATACGTAACAGTGAGATCAATGTTTGCGTTACGTCAACTCGTTGCATTATTTACAAGTATTCCAACCCTCGTCACGAATTACCAGTAAAGAGTGCAAATTTGTGTATTTAGCATTTTATTACTAAGTTTTATATTAGTTCTTAGAACAGATAACAATAATAATTCGACTTAGTTTTGTGAGGTTATAGATTATGTACAAAACTCACAGTCAGCCAGTAATGACCTCGGCTCAGGAAGTAATTAACCAAAAATGCGTAATGTTGGTTGATGATGATCCTATTTTTCGCCGTATAACCAGCGCGTATTTAGACAAGATTGGTTACAAAGTGGTTGAGGCTGAAAATGGGCTGGACGCTCTGCAGAAGCTTAGAGACTCAGCACCAGATTTAATTGTGTGTGACTTATCAATGCCGATCCTGGACGGTATCGAGCTTGTAGAAGAGCTCAGTTTAGAATATCCGTCACTGCCTATGATCGTCGTGTCTGCTACCGACGACATGTCTGATGTGGCGAAAGCATTGCGATTTGGTATTAAAGACTTTTTGGCAAAACCTCTAGAGGACCACGGTCACTTAGGAAGTGCGATAGCGAATACGCTAAAAGATTCATTCGACAATATTTCAGACCAACGAGATTTTTCAAGCCAATGGTTCTGTGTGGATGACGGAGGAGAGATCCCCGAAGACCAAGAACTGCATTGGCATCTTAACTACCTACAAGATAACCCGAGCGCTGCAAAAGACTTGCTGCATGCTTTGCTTCCTGAAAAAGACACAAGACAAGGTTCATGGCGTTGTAGCTACCGACTACTGCAATCAACAGAGATGATGCCACTTGTGTTTGATTACGCTTGGATGATGAATGGGCAGTTTGCCTTTTACCTCGTCGATTCGTCTTCTTCCGATAATGGGAGTTCAGCGTCAACGCTGTTGGTGAGAGCCTTATTCCACGATTACATAAGAAATCGAAAAGATTTTAATGTTGATCTCAAAGATATTGCTGAAATTTTAGAGAAGGGGATTGAGTGCTCGAAATGCGCCACGCCCGTTAACGCTTTGTTTGGTGTTGCCAATCTTGCTGAGGGTACTATATCTATTTTACCGGCGGGGTTAGATGGACGTTGGTCAAATGGTGAGATGAATCAACACATTGCGGCAGGTGAGCGCTTAGGCGAAAACTGTAAGAAGAATTTCATTACGAGAGACTTGCCGATAGAGCAAGGCTGCCAACTTTCATTAAGTCTGCTTGGAGCGGCAAGTTTTAGTTTAGACATACACCAAGGGTCTACCGATTAACCCTATATTTCCTCGGTTTTTGTGAATAATTGATCAAGGTATAGTTGCGCAAATGGTGTGGCTATGCCTTTTTTGTTAAATGTTGATTTAGCAAAGCGGGTTTGGTTCGCCAGATACTTACCTTTACTAACAAAAACAAGAAGCAATCATGGCAGATAACAAAGACTTTCAAGACCCGTTTAATGTATTCTACTTTTTAGGATTTTTAGCCGCATTTTTAATGATTCCATTGCTACCAGCAACACTTACGTTGATCCGTGTATTCAATGGTTACGCAACATTCTAGTTAAGTTGTCATTGCCGATCGGTGATAGCTGACTCAAGGAGGCCACAATTAGCGTTCGAGTTTTAAGCCTGAATATAGCTGGTGGCCTTTGCATATTTCTCGCAGTTCTGGGGATAGCTTTACCTGTTCTGCCAACCACACCTTTTCTCCTTCTTGCTAGCGCATGCTTCATGCGAAGTAATCCGAAAGTTCATAAATGGATGCACGAGCACAAAACGCTGGGTCCTTTACTGAACAATTGGTACCAACACGGTGCTGTAACCAAACAAGTTAAAACGCGCGGCGTATTCTTTATCTTGTTGAGTTTTGCGTTATCTATCTACTTTGCTCCTATCATTTGGGTCAAGGCTTTCCTAATTTGTGTACTTGTTATTCTTCTCACATGGTTTATGCGACTTCCAACCCATGAGTTGGTTGCTGACAGCAAAGAAAATCACTACCATTAAGCCAGTGTGCCTGCTGCTATAGTGGGCGTTTATTATTTCAGCAATCAGAGTTATGACTCTCGTTGCAATGAATACCAATCGTACCTTTCCTTAATTCCAAGCGTTGATGTTTGATTCGTTGACGAGAGTTTGGAAAGCGGCCTAATGAAGTGCATAAGATTATGAACACAGAAAAAATCTCTCTGATCAAAGCAAGCATCAAAAGCATTCCTGATTACCCTAAAGCAGGTATTTTGTTCCGTGACGTAACAAGCTTGATGGAAGACCCAGCCGCTTATAAAGCGACAATCGACCTGCTAGCGGAAACATACAAGGACATGGGCTTTACTAAGATCGTTGGTACTGAAGCTCGTGGTTTCTTATTTGGTGCGCCTTTGGCACTAGAGCTAGGTGTTGGCTTCATTCCTGTTCGTAAACCGGGCAAACTGCCTCGTGAAACTGTGGCACAATCTTATGAGCTTGAGTACGGCACAGATACGCTAGAAATCCATACTGACGCTATCGTTGAAGGCGATAAAGTGTTGATGGTTGATGATTTGCTAGCAACGGGCGGTACGATTGAAGCAACAACAAAGTTGATTCGTCAGCTAGGTGGTGTGGTAGAACACGCTGCATTTGTTATTAACCTTCCAGAAATCGGTGGTGACAAGCGCTTACAAGGCTTAGGTCTAGAAGTGTTTAGCATCTGCGAATTCGACGGTCACTAATCCTTTTCGGAATTATTCATGAGCTATCTTGCGTTAGCGCGAAAATGGCGACCAACCAAATTTAAAGAAGTGGTTGGTCAAGCCCATGTTTTAACAGCATTAGAGAATGCCCTTAGCCAGAATAGGTTGCACCATGCATACCTGTTCAGCGGTACACGAGGTGTTGGTAAAACAACCATCGGCCGTTTGTTTGCTAAGGGACTCAACTGTGAAACAGGTATTACCTCAACCCCTTGTGGTGAATGTGCAACCTGTAAAGAGATCGACGAAGGTCGCTTTGTTGACCTGCTAGAGATCGATGCGGCATCACGTACAAAGGTAGAAGATACCCGCGAGCTTTTGGACAATGTTCAGTACAAGCCGGCACGTGGTCGCTTCAAGGTTTACCTTATCGATGAAGTACACATGCTTTCTAGGCACAGTTTCAACGCACTTCTAAAGACGTTAGAAGAGCCGCCTGAGTATGTGAAATTCTTGCTTGCAACAACCGATCCGCAAAAGCTTCCTGTGACGATTTTGTCGCGTTGTCTGCAGTTCCATCTTAAGCCGATCAGCGTTGATAATATTCACGAGCAGCTTGACCACATTCTTGAACAAGAGAGCGTGACGTCTGAACCTCGTGCGCTTGGGATGATTGCTCATGCTGCTGACGGCAGTATGCGTGATGCTCTGAGTTTAACGGATCAAGCTATAGCACTAGGCAACGGCAATGTTGTGACAGACACCGTGGCTCACATGCTTGGCACGCTAGACACCGACCAAGCCATTCACTTGCTTGAAGCGATCAGCAGTAAGCAGCCTCAAGTGGCAATGGCCTGTATTCAAAGTCTTGCTGAGAATGGCGTAGAGTGGGATGGTTTGTTGAATCAGCTTGCGACTCAACTGCATCGTTTGGCGATGTTCCAAGCTCTGCCGTCTACCTTAGATAAAGCACAACCAGATGCTGAGAAGCTAGAACTGTTGAGTAAGGCACTAAGCCCTCAAGACATTCAGCTTTACTACCAGATCGTGTTGAAAGGTCGTGAAGACTTACCGTTGTCGCCAACCGCTCGTGTTGGTATTGAGATGGTGGTTTTACGTATGTTGGCCTTTAGACCTGCTGAACAAACGGTTGCAACAGTAATCTCGACTCAGTCGACAAGCACTGCGCCAGCACCAGCAGCTCAAGCTCAGAGCGTTGCTCAACCTGTGAGCCAACCTGCACCAATGGCAGCTCCGAGACAGCCTCAGATGCAACAACAGGCGCCTCAACAGCAAGCTATGCAGCAACCCGTACAACAGGCTCCGCAGCAGAATCCAGCACAGTATTCAGATTCGCAAGGTTACGCTGATCATTCTGGCAACCAAGGTTATCCTGAGCAGGGTTACCCGCAAAGTCAGTATGATGTGCCACCGGCTTATGACGAACGTCCTAGCTACGGTGCAGAGCAGCCTCAACAAGCGGGTTATCAGCATCAAGCTCCGGCTCAGCCGCAAAACACTGCACCTTCAACGCCACCTGCTTCGACTGCTCCGCAAGGACAATCAGAACGTCCAGCTTCGCCTGTCAGTGGTTTACGCCACCAACTGCGTTCTCAGCGTAGAGGCAGCGCAGCACCGGAAAGCAAAGGTTCAGCGCCAAAAAAGGCTAAGGCGACACCAGCTAAAACTTCAGTTCTTGACCGAGTTGCTCAGCAACACGGTGGCTCTGAGCGGGTGTCGCCAGCTTCTTTATCTGCCTCTTCTGCAGAAAAGGTAACCAATGATAATGAACCTTATCGCTGGAAACCGTCTAAACCTGTAGTTAAAGAGGTGAGCAAAGAGCTTACACCTACTCAGATCAAGCGTGCGTTAGAGCATATTAAGACACCAGAAATGGTCGATAAATTGCTTCAGGAGTCGATTGCTCAAGATGAATGGTCCGCCACGATTCAAAAGCTAGAGACAGCCAAGCTTGTTGAACAGTTAGCATTGAACTCAGTGTTTGCTAAAAACGACACATCAATCACTTTAACGTTAAGAGCGAGCCAAGCTCACTTGAATACGGACCGCGCACAGAGCGAACTATTACAGTCGCTCAATACTGTGCTCGGAGAAGAGTGTCATTTGAGTGTTGAAATCGGTGATGGTGGAGAAACGCCGCTAGAATTACGAGAAAGGTTGTACCAAGGCAAGTTGAAAGACGCGTTTACCAGTTTGGAAAACGATGCCAACGTACAGTTTATCGAAAGACGTTTTGCTGCAGAACTCGACAGAGACAGCGTTCGTCCTATCTAGAGTACTTTCTCGTTTAGTGACTTGCATATCATCCCAGATAAGCAAATCTGAGAACTGAACATCGAGGGGTTGAATCGCACTGGCTTAACCCCCATTTAAGCACGTATAGCTTAATTAATTTTAATAAACCAATTAGACCAGAGAGTATTAACATGTTTGGTAAAGGCGGTATGGGCAACATGATGAAGCAAGCCCAGCAAATGCAAGAGCGCATGCAAAAGCTTCAAGAAGAAATCGCAAATATGGAAGTTACAGGTGAGTCAGGTGCTGGCCTTGTAAAAGTAACGATCACTGGTAGCCACAGCGTTCGCCGTGTTGATATCGATGAAAGCCTAATGGAAGACGATAAAGAGATGCTTGAAGATCTTATCGCTGCTGCTTTCAACGATGCGGCTCGTCGCGTTGAAGAAACTCAAAAAGAGAAAATGGCTAGCGTAACTGGTGGAATGCAACTTCCACCAGGTATGAAGATGCCTTTCTAAGAAACTATTTCTAAGGGTTTATTCAAGCTGCGGTTTATCTTGAGTAAACCGTTACTTGAAAATTAGAACGGTTAAATATGCGTACCAGTCATATGCTGGAGCATTTGATGGAGGCCTTACGTTGTCTACCTGGGGTTGGCCCCAAGTCGGCGCAGCGTATGGCCTTTCATTTGTTACAGCGCGATAGAAAAGGCGGCCTACAGTTGGCTGAAGCTCTTAGCCAAGCAATGACCGAAATTGGTCACTGTAATGAGTGCCGTACTTTTACTGAAGAAGATACCTGCCACATTTGTACCAATCCTAAACGTCAGGAAAATGGTCAAATCTGTGTAGTAGAGAGCCCAGCAGACATTGCCGCTATCGAAGCAACAGGCCAATATTCAGGTCGTTACTTTGTGCTTATGGGTCACCTTTCACCACTTGATGGTATTGGTCCAAGTGATATCGGCCTCGATGTTCTGGACTACCGCTTACGCCGTGGTGATATCTCTGAAGTAATCCTAGCGACCAACCCGACAGTTGAAGGGGAAGCGACAGCGCACTACATTGCAGAGCTATGTAATGCCCATGAAGTGAACGCAAGCCGTATCGCACATGGTGTTCCCGTTGGTGGTGAGCTAGAGCTGGTGGATGGCACCACGCTTTCGCACTCCTTACTCGGTCGTCATAAGATCTAAAAAAGCCGCTTGGTGAATTTCACTAAGCGGCTTTTTCTTTTATGTTTCTCAAAGGCTTCTATTCCAAAACACTTCGTTGAGTTTAATCTGACCCTCTTACCGCTTTGTAGATCATCGCGCCAATCACAGCACCAATAATCGGTGCCACCCAGAATAACCATAATTGCGAAATAGCCCAATCACCTAAAAACACCGCCACACCAGTACTTCGAGCAGGGTTCACGGAGGTATTGGTTACAGGGATGCTGATAAGGTGGATCAAGGTTAAACAGAGACCTATTGCGATCGGTGCAAATCCAGCAGGTGCTTTCGAGTCCGTTGCACCCATAATCACGAAAAGAAACACCATGGTCATGACCACTTCACAAACGAGAGCTGCTGTGAGCGAGTAGCCGCCCGGTGAGTGTTCACCATAACCATTGGAAGCAAACCCTGACGCCGTGGCATCAAAGCCAGCTTGGCCTGAAGCAATCACAAATAACACGCCACCTGCGATAATACCGCCAATCACTTGGGCAATAATATAAGGTGCGACGTCTTTGGCATCAAAGCGCCCGCCACTCCAAAGACCGATAGTAACTGCAGGGTTGAGGTGACAACCGGATATGTGGCCAATAGCAAAAGCCATAGTGAGCACGGTTAAACCAAAGGCAAGAGAGACTCCGAGCAAGCCAATTCCCACATCGGGGAAAGCAGCGGCTAAGACGGCACTACCACAACCACCCAATACCAACCAAAACGTACCAAACATTTCTGCGATATACCTATTCATAACGATCCTTATTAATCTGTACCAGTATCAACAAGATAGTTTAGATTTCGCAACTTTGTGAAACCTTGGGCATATAGGAGGTAGAAAAGGGTAAATACGCTTAGGTAATTGCTTCTAATTCGATCAGGTTATCAAGGGCTTCTTGATCGGTCTTACCACAAATGACAGGGCAGGCTTTGAATTGATGACATACTTTCGGGCGTGAAGCTTGGCCGAATAGCTTACACAGATCTTGTTCATTTAATTGAATGCAACGTACGCCTGCAGGCTTGCCATTAGGCATTCCAGGAATAGCAGATGTAATACTTGGAGCGATACAACAAGCTCCACAACCTAAACGACATTCCATCAAATTAAACTCACTAAATAACAGGGTGCGCGATAGTAGCAAAAAATGATGGGAGTGACAGCTATTGATTGAATCAAAGAATGAGCAATTATTATCCTTGAACTTTTTATAGGCTAGCGGTATAACACGCACCCCAGTAAAAGAGTAAGAAGTAATCCTATGACGAATCCATTTTGGCAAGAAAAGACACTAGAGCAGATGACCGAGAATGAGTGGGAATCACTGTGTGACGGTTGTGGTAAGTGTTGCCTACATAAGCTAATGGATGAAGATAGCGATGAAGTGTACTACACCAATGTCGCGTGTAGCTGGTTAAACGACAAAACATGTTCATGTAAAGATTACCCAAACCGCTTCACTTCAGGTGAAGAGTGTTTGAAGCTAACTCGTGACAAGATCGATGAGTTTCACTGGTTACCAGACACTTGTGCTTACCGTCTTCTATCAGAATCTAAGCCGATTCCAGAATGGCACCCATTGATCACTGGATCAAAAACAGAGATGCATGCAGCAGGTGAAAGTGTTCGTAATAAAGTGGTTTACGAAATTGATGTTGTCGATTGGGAAGACCATATCCTGAACCACCCGAACCGTTAGTTGCTGATTAGTAGCAAATGACCCGAATAAAAAAAGGCTCACATTTCTGTGAGCCTTTGTCGTATTTAGGAGGGTCCAAATCAAAGGACTGCGTCATGGCTAATGTCAAGCAAGCGGTAAGTCTGCAACCACCTGATTGAACGTGATACGAGCATTCTGAGCTTGCTCAGATAACTCGATCTTTTTCGCTTGTGCGGCACTAAGATTACTCTCGGCCTGCTCAAGTGCTTGTTGTAGGTTCTCTGGTAACTCGTGAGTTTCCATTTGTGAACCTTGCTCTAACACATAAGCGCGAATTTCTTTTTTCACTGCGGCAAGTTCTGTATAAGCAACACGCTCAAGTTCTGCGGCTTCTTGTGCTGCATCTCTTTCTTTCTCAAACTGAGCCAACGCCATACCTTCTGCAGACCATGGGTCCATGTCTGGTAGTTCTTCGATGTTAATCGTTGGCTCGATGTACGCATCTTGATGGCGCAGGTCGAGATTAGTTGCACGAACTGCAGAGATCATCAGCATCACAGAAATAGCCAATAGCGGTAAACCACCCACAATTGCTGCGGTTTGTAGCGTACTTAGACCACCCAAGAACATCAGAATCGTTGGTAAGAACGACAGAGTGAATGCCCAGAACATACGGTTCCAACGCATTGGCTCTTCAGTCACATTGTTTTGAACCACAGACGCAAGGATGTATGAGATCGAGTCAAACGTTGTTGCTGTAAAGATGATACAAAGCAAAGTGAATACAGCGATTACTAGAGTGCTCATTGGCAACTGCGCTAGCATCGAGAAGATAGCCTTAGTTGCGCCTTCTGCATTCAGGATAGCAACCACATCTAGCTCACCAGAAAGCTGAAGTGATAGGCCGTAGTTACCTAGAATCATGAAGAACAAGAAACAACCCAGTGAACCGAAGAAGATAGAACCTGACACCATTTGTTTAATGGTTCTGCCGCGAGAAATTCGCGCAACAAACAGACCCATACTCGGTGCAAATACTAGCCACCATGCCCAGTAGAAAATCGTCCAATCTTGTGGAAAGTGGGTGTTTTCAAATGTACCGTAGCCACCAAATGGTTCCGCCCATGTCGCCATCACGAAGAAGTTAGACAGTAGACGACCAATTGAATCTAGGCCGGTTTCAAGCATGAAAATAGTTGGACCCGCAATCAGTACGAAAACCAACAGCCCCATCGCACCCCAGAAGTTGATATTACTTAGGATCTTGATGCCTTTTTCCAATCCAGCATAAGAAGAGTAAGCAAAAATTGCAGTACAAACTAAAAGTACCATCACTTGCGTTAGGTTGTTTTTAGGTAGACCGAATAGGTGATTCAGACCTTCAGTAATTAGAGGAGCGGCTAAACCCAATGTTGTTGCTGCACCGCCAAGTAGACCGAAAATGAATAGGATATCGACGATTTTTCCAGGTACGCCTTTACTGCGGTGCTCACCAAGAACCGGCATTAACGCGCTAGAGATCTTTAGAACAGGCTGTTTACGTACGTAGAAAAAGTAAGCAATAGGAATTGCAGGGATTAGGTAGATAGACCAAGCAATTGGTCCCCAGTGGAACAAACCGTAAGTTGCTGCCCAACGAACTGCTTCTTCACTGCCCGGCTCTAGTTGGAAAGGAGGTGATTGGTAGTAGTAAGCCCACTCAATACAGCCCCAGTACAAGATACTTGCACCGATACCACCACAAAATAGCATTGCTGCCCATGATGCAGTTTTGAATTCAGGCTCTTCATCAGCTTCGCCCAGTTTAATCTGTCCCATATCACTGAACACAACGTAAACCATAAATGCACAAGCCGCGAGACCTAGCGCAAGATATAGAAACCCAAGTTGATCAGTCATGAATGTTTTCGCAACCGCAATCCAGTCTGCGCCCTGAGTCGGGAACAAAATGAGCGGGAAAACTATCGTGAGTAGGAGTGCAATAGCACCAAAGAAGGTTGGCTTATCAATAAGCTCAAAAGTGTTTTTCACGAGTATTATTCCATTAAAATGAGAGAGGAATTATGAAGTGAACTCGTTTTTTAGAACAAATCGGGTCTATTGTCGTGACGACAAATTGCTTTTGGCAAAGAGTAATAGGCAAGTCATGAGGTGCCTATGCAAAAGAGGGCAGTGGAAGGAATAGTGTAGAGTGAGGGTGACGTTAAATCAGAGCGAGAAGAATGCCACCAACGGTTGCCGCTGCGGACAGGTATTGCCCTGCTGAATAAGAACCATCGTCTTCTTCTTCAATCTTATCAGGGTGATCCATACCTAATGCGCCGTGAGCAAATGACTCAACCTTATCGGTCACGGTTTCGTTTTCCGCTTCGATTTTCTTCGCTTCTTTATCGATTTCTTTAAGAGCAGATAATAGGGCTTTGCCCTCATCAGAGAGCTTAACGGTATTTTGCTCAACCTTAAGAGGGGCGGGCTTTTCAGCTTCGGTACTCTTGGTTTGTGTGTTCATTTGCGAAGGTGAATACAGCTGAGTGTTACTCGTTCCTACTGGCGTCATATCGCTCTCCTTACCTATCCTTAAATATAGTATCGGCAGAGGTGTGAAAAACTTGTGCAATTAATCATCGATAGTGATGTTTTTTATTCGCACATTATATTTTCTTCTGCTTAATCAAAACTGCTTGGTATTTAAGCAATTCCTATGCCGATATTTATATTTGTCGTGGAGCGTTTTTGAGCAAACTCTTAAGGTGTCAGACTTAAACTTAAATAAGCTTAAGTCTGACTCGCGAGTTTAATCGCACTTAAGATCGGCGCCACGCTTAGACAGGTGCTTGTATGCTTTCATTCGGTTCTCTTTTTGAACAAAGCGCGCCGGTGGAGAAAGTACTTTTAGTTGGTAATCCGTCGTATCCGACGAGAACTCGGCAACCGGGCTGATAACTGCCACTTTTAGATCAGGGTTACGACGTAGAATCGAAGCCGCTGTGCCTAAACCACCTTCTGTGTGGAACTTACCCGCTACATGAATTACCTGTTTATTTGGGTTCGATGCTAAGTAATCAACGATTGATTCAGCCATGGTCTCGTCCCAGGTAACCTGAGCGGCAAACTGCTTTTCTGTTTGCTCTGGCGTACCGTGATGCATAGAAGCCATGAACTTTTCTTTGTAAGGGCTATCGCCATTATTAACCTCAGTCGCAACCCAATCTCGTTGTTCTGAAGAAAGCTGCTCTAGGTAAGGTAATCCCTTACGGCCAATACACTGAACGAAAGGCTTTGGAGCGTTTGCTGCGATAACATCTAAATCATTCGCTTTAGCAAACTCAACCAGTGCGCGGTAATCACTTTCGTAATTTGGCCAAGCAGCTGCTTTGGAGATAAGCACTTGCTCACCAATTTCACCGTTTAAGTATTGGTTTAGCGTGTCTTGATGCTCTCGAGTGAATTGTTCCATTGAAAGCGCAATGTTTGATGTTGCGTTGCGGCGCGCTTTTAAGAAGTCGGTTTGGAAACGATGAATTGCCGAGTGAGTGTGCCATTCGCCAATCAGAACCACATCAGCGTCAATCAACTGCTCAGGTAAAGCATTGAGAGAGAGCGTTTCACCTTTTGGAGAAGCAAACTGGTAATCATAGAATGTGGAAAGGGTGTCCGTTTGCGTGTTAGCCACTTGTTGAGAAGTGTTGTTTGAAGGTTGATTAGCACAGGCCGTAAGCAGGGTAGCTAATCCGATAAGAATAATACGTTGCATGAAATGCCTCCTTGAAGAACACGCATATTAAAGGAGGCAAGATGACATTTCAATGCAAACGATAATCAATATCAGTTAAATCTGTTTGCGATACACTCTCAGCATAAAGTCCGCTTCACAGTTGAATTGCTCAGCTTCGGTGAGTTGTTGTTTAAACTCTTCTGTCGCTTTCCAAGCAAACGGCGTCATCTGTAGCAGGTCGAATGCATCTGACCCCGATAGTTCCATCATATAGTTTAGTTGCTCTTGGTGTTCAAGCGTAAAACC
Organism: Vibrio sp. Isolate34; assembly: GCF_022397915.1. GTDB lineage: Bacteria > Pseudomonadota > Gammaproteobacteria > Enterobacterales > Vibrionaceae > Vibrio. Next base: position 394,835 of record NZ_JAKEUO010000002.1, read on the forward strand.
TTCGATCACTTCTGGATCTTCGTCATGCAAGCGAACGCCATCATAAATCGCATCACGCAGTTGGTATAGGTGTCGACTGGCTGGTGTCACGGTGATCACGACACCATTGTCTTTGATGGTACGTTGCAGCTCTTCAGCCTTACATGGCGCGTAAATGCGCAGAATGCCATCTAAGCTGCTTTCAGCAAAGGGTAGGCGATGGCTAGAGGCAACTGAGAAGTCGACAGCAGGGTAGCGCTTAGCGGCGTATTTGATAGCAACCTTAGAAATATCTAAGCCAAAAATCGCACCGTTATTATTTTGAAGATTCAACGCGATTTCGTTGGTGTAATACCCTTCGCCACAGCCAATATCCAACAGGCTAGGATCTGTGTCTGGCAGGTAGCTAGAGCATAAGCCAACGACTGCTTGGCGCATTGGATCGTAATGGTTACCTTCAAGGAAGCGACGACGTGCCTGCATCATCTCTTTGTTGTCACCAGGATCTTTTGAGCGTTTGTGGTGTGCTGGCATCAAATTGACATAGCCTTCTTTCGCTAGGTCGAACTGATGGTTCTTTTCACACTTAAACGTACGATCGTGTTTAGATAAAGGTTGGTGACACAAAGGGCATTGGTAAGTCATGACGATCTCAGAGGCATATAGTTGGGCGCAGATTCTATCAAAAAGGTCAGCATCAGGCTAAATAAAAAGGCCGGAGTGAACCGGCCTTTAATGTGTCTTGCGTAGTGAACTGATGACTGAACAGGTTATTGAACAGAAATCGTTGTAATCAGCTGGTGGCTTTCGCCAGGCTGTAACGTTTTGCCTGCTTCTAGGCTTGGTGCGTGCAGTGTTGATTCTACGCAAAGCATGGTTAGGTAACCGTCGTCTTGCATATCACCCATACTAGTAGCGCCTTCAGCCCACGGGTTCCACAATACTGCAGAGTTATGGCCGTGGTTTTTAACCGTTAGAGTACGACCCAGCTTCTTATCAGCAACAAAGATTTGCGCTTCTGGCTGAGTGTAAACACGGTCAATTGTATCGGTTAGCACAAGCTCAGCACCACTTTGGCAGATCTTGCCACCTTGTAGGCTATCTATGTACTCAGCGCCCATACCAGTGGTCGTTGTATTGTGGATATCGCCAACGTTTAGGTAAGTGTGTAGCGCGCCAGAGAAAGTCCATGGCTTTGAATCTGTGTTCTTCACATCTAATGTTACTTTTAGCTCATCGCCAATCTCAACATTCAAACGCGCATCGAACTGATGAGGCCATACTGCTAGTGTTTCTTCGCTTGGCTTCAGACCTAAGCTAACAATCACGCCAGCTTCGCTTTCACGGTGTTCAACCAATTGCCATTCACTTGAACGTGCAAAACCATGTGCTGGTGCTGCAATGCGACCAAACCAAGGCCAACATACTGGAATACCACCGCGCAGTGCCGTTTTGCCATCAAACTTAGCTTGTTGGCTCATCCAAATAAGGTCTTCTTGGCCTTGTGGTTGGAACGACACAACATGACCGCCAAATAGTGAAATCGCTGCGTTTGCTTTATCGTGGATAACGCGAACCAGTTTTACACCTTCGTGTTCAACGATAGTGACATTGTCAGAAAGTACAGCCAGTGCAGATAGAGTTGATAAATCCATTACATGATCCTTCTAAGGAAATTGAATTCAAATGCTGACTAGAACGGTGCTTGTGCTTTCATGAGTAACAAGCTGAGTCAGTATTAGAATTGAATTTTGCGTTTGGGCTATCTCGATGAACTTAGATAGACGCGGTTTAAAAGATAGCAGGTATTAAAAAGGCGACACTAAGGTCGCCTTTTTCAAAGTCTGCTCAAAACAGTCTTCGCTAATGCTTATCTAAAGCTATTTCTAAAAAGAAATTACTTAGAGATGTGAGCGATTAGGTCTAGAACTTTGTTTGAGTAACCGATTTCGTTGTCGTACCAAGATACAACTTTAACGAATTTGTCAGTTAGAGCAACACCAGCTTTAGCATCGAATACTGAAGTGTTAACTTCGCCGATGAAGTCTTGAGAAACAACTTGGTCTTCAGTGTAACCTAGAACGCCAGCCATTTCGCCTTCAGAAGCTTCTTTCATTGCAGCACAGATTGCTTCGTAAGATGCAGCTTCTTTTAGGTTAACAGTTAGGTCAACTACAGAAACGTTAGCAGTTGGTACACGGAAAGCCATACCAGTTAGAAGGCCGTTTAGTTCTGGAAGAACAACGCCTACAGCTTTAGCAGCACCAGTTGAAGATGGGATGATGTTTTGAGAAGCACCACGGCCACCGCGCCAGTCTTTAGCAGAAGGGCCATCTACAGTTTTTTGAGTTGCTGTAGTAGCGTGAACTGTAGTCATAAGACCAGACTCAATGCCCCACTTATCGTTAAGTACTTTAGCGATAGGTGCAAGACAGTTAGTAGTACAAGAAGCGTTAGAAACGATGTCTTGACCAGCGTAAGATGCTTGGTTAACGCCCATTACGAACATTGGAGTTGCATCTTTAGAAGGACCAGTAAGAACTACTTTTTTAGCGCCAGCAGTGATGTGCTTACGTGCAGTCTCGTCAGTTAGGAAAAGACCAGTTGCTTCAGCAACTACGTCTACGTCGATAGCATCCCACTTAAGGTCTTCTGGGTTACGTTCAGCTGTAACACGTACAGTTTTACCGTTAACGATTAGGTTACCGCCTTCAACTTCAACAGTACCGTTGAAACGGCCGTGAGTTGAGTCGTACTTAAGCATGTATGCCATGTACTCTACGTCGATTAGATCGTTAATACCTACTACTTCGATGTCTGCACGCTCTTGAGCTGCGCGGAATACGAAACGGCCGATACGGCCAAAACCGTTAATACCTACTTTGATAGTCATTGTAGTTGCTCCACAACTTAATTTCTGATTAAAGATAACTGGTAGTAAAATTACAGAATCCAGTATACATCTGCAATAGATAATCCGACTTAACTTGTTTAATGTCAAAAAAAAGCGACGCTTTTCTTAACAATTGGGTGTAAGTGGTTGAAAATTGACCATTGCAAGTGGCTCTGTACCCTTCCAGTTGGGTAAAATACCCCTAAATGATGATTCACTTATGAGTGTATATGTACAATGTTTTCTAGTGAGAAAGTATGTGCTACAAAACGACTCATATGCAAGCCTTTATAGAAAAAAGTAAATATAATAAATGAGAATGTGGAGAGATATTAACGTGATTCAAAAGGGAGAAAATATGATAAAGCCTGATGAATACTGGCGTGAACGCCTATCAGACGACGAGTTTGCAGTGTGTCGTCAACGTGGTACTGAAGCCCCATATAGCGGTAAGTTACTGCACAACCAAGACACTGGTGTCTATAGCTGCACATGCTGCGAAAGCCCTTTGTTTCTGTCGGACAACAAATACGACTCTGGGTGTGGTTGGCCTAGCTTTGATGCACCAGTGAATGACGAAGCAGTACGCTATATAGAGGATCTAAGTCACGGAATGAAGCGTGTAGAGATCCGTTGTACCGCTTGTGATAGCCATTTAGGTCACGTTTTTCCTGATGGACCGAAGACAACCGGTGAACGTTTCTGTGTTAATTCGGTGTCGTTAATTTTCAACAAAAATGACAAAAGTACGAAATAACTTGTAACTATTGTTTAATCCTTACAGGTCGCATTTGCTGATCGAATAATACTGAATTGCCCAAGACTTCAGAATTTCAGAGTTAACTCTAGTACAAATAAAAACAGCTACCATCATGGTAGCTGTTTTTTTATGTATATAGACGGTGTGATCAATAACTCGGGACGATCGCTGGGCTGTAGACCCCATCCTCAATAGCCTCGACAATTTTGTCGGCGTCTTTATTTAACTGTTTGTATTTTGAATCTTCAAAACGATAGAGAACGGCCAGTTCCGCTTCTGATGCAATCGGCACATCAAACTCTTTGGCAACCATCGCCCAGACATACGCTTTTTCCATATGACCCAAACTATGGTTGATGCTGGCCATCGACTTAAAGATCTCAGTATTGACGGCAGAGTTGCTCGACAAAGTTAAAGCATTATTAAGCAGCTTAAGTGTTTTTGTGTGGTCTCTGGTGGTATAGAAGGTAGCTAGGGCGTATTGCATATCTGCCGTGTTTAATGCCTCCGTTCCTTCTAACTGTAAGAAACTGCGCCTTGCGTTGGTATCGCCTGTTTGCGACCACAAAAAGTAGAGTGTTTCAGGCGTGTCTGATTGAGCGAGCTCTTCAACAATGCGTTCAGACTCTTCAATGCTGTGCATTAAAGAGGTAAAGCGGCGTTCTTGCAGTTTAGATTGGTCAATCGTTTCAATCTGTGCGGCAAGCTCTAGGCACTTTTTGTACGCTGTGACTAACTTGAACTCTTTAATCTTGTTGATTTCGGTAGGTTGCTTTTGAACTTCAAAACGATGCCAGATTAAGTCGGTACGTGCGACACGACATTGCCCATCGTTCATGTTCAATTGTTCACACTGCAGCCCCGGGTTACTTTGGCACAGTTGATCGGTATTTTTGTTCCCTTCAAGACACCCAACCAGAGTGAAAGGCAATAGGCTCATCGCCAACCATTTCATAATTTTCATATTCCTTCACTTGTGATCAAATACACTTATTTTCGGTCAGGTTCTTGACTCAATTCTGTTACGGGTTATTTTCTGGTGAAAATTGTTAAAACTAAGGCTCTACCATGGATGCAGAACAACTTCTTAGCGCAATGACACCCGAGGTCTACGAACGTTTAACTTACGCAGTTGAGACGGGTAAATGGCCAGAAGGTACGGCGCTCTCAAAAGAACAGCGCGACTCGTGTATGCAGGCGGTTATGTTATACCAATCTAAACATAATTCTGAAGCTCAGCACATGACAATTGCAGCTGGTGGTGAGATTAGCTTTAAATCTAAGTCTGAACTCAAGAAACAGTTTAAGTCAGACCAAGAAGATATTGTTAGGGTTAACCCGAATCATTAAGCCTAAATTACAACAAAGGGGTGGCAATGTGCCACCCCCTTTTAATGTTAAGCCGTTTATTTATAAGCAGTAAAACGATTTAGTTCACGTAAAATCGTTTTATTCGCATTCAAGCGTTTTATTTATTCGCATTTAAGCGAAGGCTTATAAGCTCATCTCACCACGCAACACTTGTTGCATCTGAGTCTTCACTTCTTCGTAGCTTAGGTTTTGGCTTAATAGGTAGTGTAACTTCGCCAGTGCCGCTTCTGGTGTCATATCATAGCCGCTAACAACGCCAGCTTCTGCAAGTGCACAGCCTGTCGCGTAACCACCCATGTTCACTTTACCCGCCAAACATTGAGTCAGGTTCACCACAATCACACCACGCTCAGATGCGTCTTTTAGGTGTTGAAGTAATTCTGGGTTTTGTGGGGCATTGCCGACACCAAAAGTAAGCAGAATCATTGCGTTAACAGGCTGTAGTAGCGTGTTACGGATCACTTCATGTGAGATGCCTGGGTACATAGTGATTACACCAATAGGTTGCGGAGTAATGTTATGAACCTTGAACGCACCTTTAGGTTGCTCATTTACCACAACGTTATTGCTAATTTGGATATTGATACCGGCTTCTAGCAATGGGCTAAGGTTTGGAGACGTAAACGCATTGAAGCCATCAGCATGAGATTTGGTGCTGCGGTTACCACGCATCAACTTGTTGTTGAAGAACAGTGTCACTTCATTGATTGGGTAGTTAGCTGCAATGTGTAGCGCATTTAGCAGGTTCGCTTGTCCGTCTGAACGTAGCTCTGCCAGAGGGATCTGAGAGCCGGTTACAATCACAGGTTTGCCAAGGTTTTCTAACATGAACGACAGCGCAGACGCGGTGTAGGCCATTGTGTCAGTACCGTGCAGGATAACGAAACCATCGTACTTATCGTAGTTCGCGCGAATATCATCAGCGATCGTCTGCCAATCCAATGGTGTCATATCTGACGAATCCATTAATGGAGAGTATTCATGAATGGTGTATTCAGGCATCTCTGGGCGATGGAATTCAGGCATGCCAGCGAGCTGCTTATCCATGAAACCTGCGACTGGAACATAACCGTGGTCAATAGACTTTTGCATGCCTATTGTGCCGCCGGTGTACGCGATATAGATGTGTTTTCTTTCCATGGCGATTAATACTTAGTGTGATGTAGGGAACAGGTGGGCGATTATAGCGAATTATCATGCAATAAAAAGAGGCGCCTAACACACAGGCACCTCTTGGTTTATGACTTATTGATTTAACTTATTGAACTTGGCAGTTTAGACAGAAAGCGTAACGGCCTTGTGGGTCGTTAAAGTTACCGAATAGTTGGCTATCTTGAGCTAACTGCTGCGTAACAGGCTGTAAACTGCTTGGAATCATTGACTGAATATCTAGACCAATCGACATCTGAACTTGGTTCATAAATTCTTGAATAAATTGTTCAGTTGCTGAAAGTGGCTTTTCTACCCAGTAAATGTTGTAGCTTTCAAGCTCTGCAAGTGTAGCTGCTGTTGCAATCGCATCGTCAAAGTCACCAATCTCATCGACCAAGCCTTTCTGCATTGCATCTTGACCTGTCCATACACGACCTTGAGCGATTTCGTCGACAGCATTCACGTCCATGCCGCGATTTTCTCCAACCAAGCTGATGAAACGGCGGTAACCATTTTCAATACCCATTTGGAAAGCGTCTTTAGCGCCATCAGTTAAGCCAGTAGTGATACCAAGGCCAGAGAAAGGTGACGTGCCCACGCCATCGGTGTAAACGCCGATATCGTTCAAGCCTTTCTCAAAGGTCGTGATAACACTGAAGATACCAATCGAGCCTGTTAGTGTGGTCGGCTGAGCTAAGATCTTGTCTGCGCCCATTGAGATCCAGTAACCACCAGAAGCCGCAAGGCTAGACATAGAAACCACTACAGGTTTACCTGCTTGTTTGATCGCTTCGATTTCATTGCGAATAACTTCAGAAGCAAATGCACTACCACCTGGGCTGTCTACACGAAGCACAACTGCTTTTACTTTGTCGTCATTACGAGCTTGGCGAAGTAGCGCTGCAGTGGTATCACCTCCAACTGTGCCACGAGGTTGTTTACCATCCATAATAGCGCCGCTTGCCACAATCACAGCAACGTCGTGTGATTCACTGTTCATGTCTGGAAGCATAGTGGTACGGTATTCGTAGTAACCAAATGCGTTGTAGCTGTCTTGACCGTCACTGCCGAACACGTCTGCAAGCTCTAGTCGGACTTGTTGGCGGGTTGCTAGCTCATCCACTAAGCCCAGTTTTTCGGCCAGTTTCGCGATATCACCATCGACAGACTCAAGTTCCTTCAGGAAAGTGTCCATGCTTGGGTTCAGCGTTTTCGCGTCGATTTGGCGGTTGTGGCTCACATCATCAACGTAAGCACCCCATAGTTGGCCTAACCAACGAGAGGCGGATTCTTTTGCTGCGTCTGACATGTCATCACGAATGAAAGGTTCGATGGCAGACTTATAAGTACCTACACGGAACACATGTGTGTTCACGTCTAGTTTTTCTAATAAGGTTTTGTAGTAAAGCGAGTAAGCGCTGTAGCCTTTAAGAAGCACACCACCGTCTGGCGATAAGTAGACTTTGGTCGCGTAGCTGGCTAGGTAGTATTGGCTTTGGTTGTAAAAATCACCCACCGCATAAATCGGCTTACCCGCTGCTTTGAACTCATTCAGTGCCTTAGCAATGTAACGAAGCTTGGTCAGGTTAGTTTCTGGTAGCTCTTTAAGTGCTAATACAATGCCCGTTACGTTCTCGTCATCTTTGGCATAGCGAATCGTTTCAACGATATCAAACAGCACGTTCTCTTTCGGAAGGTCTTTGCCAAGCAGTGAACCTGTCACGGAATCCATCGGGTTGATATAGCGGCTTTGTTCTACAATCGGACCAGAAAGGTTAAGCACCAAAGCTGATTGCTGTGGAACAGTTGGCTGAGCCGTATCTGAGTGGAAGTACACAAAGTAGATGATGGCAATACTGAGTAAAAAGATGATGTTAACAAGCGCAAGACGCACAAACGTAATGAGCTTCCAAATCCCTTTAAAGATCATGCCTATAAATTTGAATATTTTTTTCATTCTGTCTCCGCAGTGAGATCACGTCGCTTTAACAAGCAGTAGTACCATTAATCTCAATAATATGAACTGCTTAGTATCCTACGATAATTCCCAAGCTCAAACTACACCAAGAATTGTTAATCGATATATATTCTCATTAAGTGTAGTCAGAATAGGGGCTTTTGACCTTTCGTGGTTAAGTTTTGTTCGAGATAAAATCGTTTTAGACGCGGCGAAGAGTATGTAGCCTAGTCATTCTAAGCAAATATTCTTCAACAAAGCATAAAACGATTTTAGCCGAACCCTTCGGGCAGCCCTTGTGGTTCATTTCTACTGCGTTATCGGCTTTTCATGTAGGCCAGCTACACGTCAAAGCCTCTTCCTTGTATAAATTTCCCACAAGATGCTGCAAAACCCAGCTCGAAAGGTCAACAGCCCCTAGGGCTTCTGAACGATTAATACGCTCTGCATTATGATCGGTGTTACAAAAATGTAAACGGCTGTTTGAACTTTTGGTGATTGAACTATACTGTGGTCAGACCACAAGGATAAAATAATAGAAGTGATGTCTGCCATGTACCCACATTTACTTGAACCACTCGATCTTGGATTTACTCAGTTACGTAACCGTGTATTGATGGGATCAATGCACACAGGTTTAGAAGAAAATAAAGAAGGCCTACACAAACTTGCCGCGTTTTATGAAGAGCGAGCAAAAGGAGGCGTTGGTCTTATTGTTACCGGTGGTTTCTCTCCTAATTTACGTGGCAGATTAACCCCATTTAGTGCTGAATTCAGTAAAGTAAAGCACGCCAAAGCGCACCAAGTTGTTACCGAAGCCGTCCACAAGCACGGCGGTAAAATTGCGCTTCAACTATTGCATGCTGGTCGTTATGCGATGCACCCATTCGCGCAAAGTGCTTCTGGCATTAAAGCGCCAATCGCTAAGTTCGCACCCAGTGAGATGAGCCCTCGTCAGATCAAAAAGACCATCGGTGCTTTTGCCAACAGTGCCGAGCTCGCTCAAGTCGCGGGTTACGACGGTATTGAGATCATGGGCTCTGAAGGTTACTTGATTAACCAATTCATCTGTAAGCGTACCAACATGCGTTACGACGAGTGGGGCGGCTCTTACGAGAAGCGTATGCGTTTCCCGCTAGAGATCGTCAAATCGATTCGCGAAGCGGTGGGTAAAGATTTCATTATTATTTTCCGCTTGTCGATGCTGGATTTGGTTGAACAAGGTAGCACCTTTGAAGATGTTGTTCTTTTGGCTCAAAAGCTAGAAGAAGCGGGCGTGACTATCATCAATACTGGTATTGGTTGGCATGAAGCTCGTGTTCCGACTATCGCGACGCAAGTACCACGAGGCGCATTCTCTTGGGTAACCGAGAAAGTGAAACCATACGTGTCGATCCCAGTAGTGACATGTAACCGAATCAACACACCAGAAGAAGCAGAACGTATTCTTAGCTCTGGGCAGGCTGATATGGTGTCTATGGCTCGTCCTTTCTTGGCGGACCCTGATTTCGTCAACAAAGCAGCTCAAGACCAAGCTCAGTTCATCAATACCTGTATCGGTTGTAACCAAGCTTGTCTGGATAACGTGTTTAAAGGTAAACGCGCGAGCTGTTTGGTTAACCCACGTGCTTGTTACGAAACTGAAATTGTTGTTCAACCAGCGCAAGCGACTAAGACCATTGCGGTAGTCGGCGCAGGCCCTGCCGGTTTAGCTTGTGCGACGACGCTAGCGCAGCGTGGACACAAGGTTGACTTAATTGAGAAAAATGACCGTATCGGCGGCCAGTTTAGATTGGCAATGCAGATCCCGGGCAAAGAAGAGTTTAGAGAAACGATTCGTTATTTTGCTAACCAAATCGACGCATCGGGTGTGAATTTGAAATTGGATACCGAAGCAACGTTTGAAATGTTGTTGAAGTACGATGAAGTTGTGATGGCGGCTGGCGTAGAGCCAAGAAAGCTCGATATTGAGGGCATTGATCAAGAAAACGTGGTCGATTACCAAACCTTGATTCGCGAAAAGACACCAGTAGGCGAAAAGGTCGCGATTGTTGGTGCCGGTGGTATCGGTGTCGATGTGGCAACCATGCTGACAGAGCCGACTTCACACAGCCTAGACGATTGGCTGCATGAGTGGGGTATCGATAAGAACATGGAACACCCAGGTGGTTTGTATCCTTACCCGGATTCATTCAGCGACAAAACGGTTTGGGTGATGCAGCGTAAAGCGGGGCGCGTTGGTAAAGGCCCGGGTAAAACCACAGGTTGGATTCATAAACGTACGCTAGAAAAGCGCGGCGTGAATCTACTGGGTGGCGTGAGCTACAACAAAATTGATGACCAAGGTCTGCATATCAGTATTGGCAAGAAAGAACAGGTACTTGATGCCGATTCCGTTATCGTGTGTGCAGGTCAGGTGTCAGTTCGTCCATTTGAAGATATGTGGCAAGAGTTTGGTGGCAAACTGCACGTGATAGGCGGTGCCGATTATGCCGGTGAGCTGGATGCAGTACGTGCTATCCGTCAAGGTGTTGAGTTAGCTATTAAGTTATAGAATCATCTATCAAACTGTAATCTTATCGGTAGATATTGTTACTTAATTTGCTGAGCTAGATTTTGAACAAGGCTCCTAAGTCATCGATTTAGGAGCCTTTATTGTTTCTAATCTAGCCCAAATTGACAGCCGTTGAGATTTATTATCGTTTGTATTCTGTGCTAAAGTTCAACTATACAAACAATAAAAATTAGTAAGGACTTCAAATGGATGCTTTGGATCTATTGCTCAACAGACGCTCAATCGCAAAACTCTCTGATCCAGCACCTGAAGGTGTGGCGTTAGAAAACATCATTAAAGCAGGGCTGCGCGCTCCAGACCACGGTGCACTAACACCTTGGCGCTTTGTTATCGCGCAAGGTTCTGGTCTACAAAAGCTTTCAGACATCTTGGTGCGTGCCGCTGAAGCGGATGAAAGCGAAGAAGCGGTTATCGAGAAAGTAAAAAAAGCGCCGTTCCGAGCTCCGATGGTGATCACCGTGATTGCTAAAGTAACCGAGCATGAAAAAGTACCAGCGATTGAACAACATCTTTCTGCAGGTTGCGCTGCTCAAGCGATGCAAATGGCTGCAGTCGCACAAGGTTTCCAAGGCTTTTGGCGCTCAGGTAAATGGATGTTCCACCCAGAAGTACACCAAGCATTCGGTCTAGAAGGCGACGACGAAATTGTTGGCTTCCTATACCTAGGTACGCCGGGCTGTACACCAATGAAAGTACCAGAGCGCGACTTCTCTAAGTTTGTTGAGTTCCTATAAAGAGCACTGAAGCTGAATAGTGGAATGCTAACTGTATAAACAACCAGTTTTTCTTGATTTATTAGGGTCACATTAGATAATGTGGCCCTAATTGTTTGTAGCATCTGGAAAAACATGTCTCGCCTTATTATTGCTGAAAAACCAAGCCTCGGCCGCGCGATCGCCGCTGCACTGCCTAATCCACAGAAGAAAGACCAAGGGTTTATCAAATGTGGTAATGGGGATGTGGTGACTTGGTGTATTGGACACTTGTTGGAGCAGGTTGAGCCAGATGCTTATGACGACCGTTATAAGAAGTGGAACTTGGCCGATCTTCCTATTGTGCCAGAGCAATGGCAGCTAAGACCTCGTAAGACTTCAAGCAAACAGCTCACGGTGATCCGAAAGCTATTGAAGGACGCTACTCAAATTGTTCACGCCGGAGACCCGGATAGAGAAGGGCAGCTGCTGGTTGATGAAGTGATTGATTACTGCAAAGTCTCTAAGGCTAAGAAAGAGTCGATGGACAGGCTACTGATTAGTGACTTGAACTTACCTGCCGTAAAACGTGCACTTTCTCAAATGCGCAGCAACCGTGACTTTATCCCACTATCAATTTCAGCTTTAGCGCGCTCTAGAGCCGATTGGCTGTATGGTATGAACATGACTCGCGCCTATACCTTGCTTGGCCAAAAGGCCGGTTACCAAGGGGTCTTGTCGGTAGGTCGAGTACAGACTCCAGTACTTGGCTTAGTGGTGAGACGTGATGAAGAGATCGAAAACTTCATTCCTAAAGATTATTTCACTCTGCATGCCTTGATTCCTTATCAAAACAACGGCCAGAGCTTTGATATTCGAGCGCGTTGGAAACCAAGCGAAGCATGTAAACCTTGGCAAGATGAAGAAGGCCGTGTGCTCAATCGAAAGTTGGTTGAAAACGTCGCTCAGCGCATTGCGAACCAACCTGCAACAGTGACGGAATCAGAGCAGAAGCAAAGTAAACAAGCTGCGCCACTGCCTTATTCGTTGTCTGCCTTGCAGATTGATGCCTCCAAACGTTTTGGTATGAGTGCTCAGCAGGTGTTAGACACTTGTCAGTCTTTATATGAGAAACACAAACTCATTACTTACCCACGTTCCGATAGCCGCTATCTTCCTAAAGAACACTACTCGCAGCGAGAATCAATTGTAGACGCCATCGCCAATAATGCGAAAGAGCTGCAAAGTGGCGCGCAAGGCGCGGATCTTTCACTGAAATCAAAAGCATGGAACGACAGCAAGGTTGATGCTCACCACGCGATTATTCCTACTCCGAAAAAATCATCGGTGAATGGTTTGTCTGCCAATGAGATGAAAATCTATCAACAAATCGCCCGCCAGTATCTGATGCAGTTCTACCCACCGGCTGTGTTTGCGGACGCTAAGTTAGTGTTTGATATTGCTGGTGGCGTGTTCATCGCAAAAGGACGTCAGCTTATCAACCCGGGTTGGAAAGTGCTAATGGGTAAAACTGACACTGAAGAGAAAGGTGACGGTACTGATACGGTTCCACCGTTAGATAAAGGAACCGTGTTGACCTGCCGTGAAGGTGTCATTGGTGATAAGAAAACCGAACCACCAAAGCACTTTACAGAAGCGACATTGCTTCAAGCGATGACAGGTATCGCGCGTTTTGTCGCGAATAAGGACCTGAAAGCTATTTTGAAAGAGACTGATGGTCTTGGAACAGAGGCGACCCGAGCGGGCATTCTGGATACGTTATTCAAAAGGCAACTGCTAACGCGTCAAGGTAAGAGTATTCATAGTAGTCCTGCAGGTAGAGGTTTGATTCATGCCCTACCTGAGGATTCGACCTTTCCGGACATGACAGCACACTGGGAACACCAGTTACAGGGCATGGCCGAGCGTAACCAAGCGTATCAACCTTTCATGCAAGCGCTGGAAAGCAAGATTGATGGCTTAATGGGGAGAGTGAAAACAGGTGAAGTGCCTGAATCACTCCGTCATCTCCCTAAAGTCGAGAGACCCGCTTTTAAACGTCGCAAAGGTGGCGGTACGAAGAAGTCTTATGCCAAGAACGGTTCGTATGCTAAGAATGGCTCGTATGCTAAGAAAGGTACTTCCGCTAAAAAGGGCACTAAGAGCTGATAGTTGTCAGTATCGGGGTTAACGCCCCACCTTGCGTCCGCAGCGTTTAAATAACTGTTGCCAATACTCCACATGGCGGCGAGTTGATGCACGAAAAGCTTGATGTGTATCTTGGATGGGAAAGTAGTAGCTGTGAAGTTCTGGCTGAGCATCAAACATAACCAGCTGCGATGCTAACTGCTGATAATAGCCATCGAGTTGTGCCATGTAAGGCTGAACCTTGCCAATATACTGTTGTTCGAACACATTGTTGAGATAACGAAACTTAGTGGTGTCTCGTTGTTTCCCGCAAATGATATTGGCATCAAAAGTTGTGAGTTGTTTGGTGATGGTATCGAGTTCAACCGAGGCTCGCGCGAGTGAGTAGTACAAATCTCCAAGCGTTGAACTCTTCTCCAGAACTTCTTGAACCTCAATGGTTTTGCCCGAAATGAGCGATGTGTTTAATGCTTGATTGATATGTTCTAGGGCGTCACTTGTCTGTCTCACTTGATCGCCAATATCAGCACGTAACCACTGACTCCCCCGCATTTGCGACTGCATAGCATCACTGGCATAGATGAGATTCCATTGATGTAGTGGAAACTGTGCGAGTTTCTGTTGCTCAATTTCTTTTAGTAATTCTACGATCTCTGGGTCTAACTCGTTGTTAGCTAAACATTGCCCCACACCTTCCAATAGAGCGACCTGATAATCGTAATTACGGAACTCGTCCGCGACTTTTCCGAGTACTGAATTTCTCTCAGCAATCAGGTTGAAAAGTCCACATTGGCGAAGCTGATAGCTGTCGATGAGCCCAATAGAAACTGAGGGGACGTTTAACAATAGCTCTCGCTTTCTTGGCAACCCTTCAAACTCCCATTCTTGTTTGAGCTCCTCAGCATCTTGCACTCTTGCTACCTTGGTTTGATAGTCATCGAACAAGTCTCCAGGGCCTTCCCCAAAACATCCTCCGAGCACCACAGTGATTAAAAGCAGTGGTGAGCGTTGTACGAAGTTTGGAAGAAGGCGAAGATTCATGGGTTACCTACCAGTCTATTTCACTGCCATCGAAATTGAAGAAGTGACCACTTACTTTGGTATTGGCAGATTCGATGACCTTGATAAGGCCAGATGCCGAAGTGTCTGTATCGATTAGAGCATTTGGCCCACCCATTTCGGTCTGTACCCAACCAGGGTGTAGGGCTAACACAGTAAAGCCATTATCGGTTAGGTCGTTGCTTAAACTTTTCACTACGGAGTTGAGAGCTGCTTTAGACGAACGATAGATGTAGCCACCGCCAGAGGTGTTCTCTGTCATGCTACCTACTCGAGAAGACAAGCAAGCGACCTTTTTCACGTCACTGTTTTCTAGAACAGGTAATAGCGCTTCGACAAGCTTCAATGGCGCAATCGTGTTGACCTCAAAAACGCGTCTCCACTCTTCTACATCAGTGTTACCCAGTCCATAACCTTTAGGGCCGTAATAGCCTGCGTTGTTGATCAAGATATCAATCAACGGAATTTGAGAAGGAAGTTGGCTCACCGCTTGGTAATCGGTTATTTCTAACTGAATGCAGGTTAGGTTGCTGTTGTGCTCCGCGAGTGAGAGCAGCTCTGTTGCTGAATTGGCATCACGATAAATCGCGTACACCTTATGGTTACTTCGCAAATATTGTTGAGTCAAGCTTAAGCCAATGCCTCGGTTTGCTCCAGTAATAAAAATAACGCTCATGGTGATTCCTTTTCAGTTCAATTAGTTAAGTGTGATGGCTTAACACGAGAAAATCAACGGTCCACCAACTGGCCATTAGCATTCCGACAAAAATCATTACTGCTGTCGCTGAGCCACAGATCACCCCAAGGGTAAGTATTAGGTTTTTCATTACTTTCTCTGAATATCATTAAAGATAATGATAACTGTTATCTTTAATTTGGGTTGTCGCCAAGTCTGAGGCTGTTATGATTTTGAGAAAGATAAGCAATTAACTCGATTATGATTCCTTTAATTTACCACCCAATTTATTCCCAGCTGCCTTTACCAGAAGGCCATCGTTACCCAATCAACAAATACCAGCTGTTACATGGCGCGGTTGAGGCGCTAATAAATAGCGATCCACTCTGGAAGAGTAAGTTTGAAGTGTTCCAACCAGAGGCGGTTTCGGTAGAACAAGTCAAGCAGGTCCACGATAGTGACTATGTCGATTTGCTTGTTTCTGGAAACCTGCCCGCGGCAAAGATGAGGCGTATTGGCTTTCCTTGGAGTGAACAACTTATAGAAAGAACGCTCTATTCCAGCGGGGGAACTTGCTTGGCCGCAGAAATGGCGATAGAGAGTGGTTTAGCGATTCATTTGAGTGGTGGCTACCATCACGCGCATCATGATTTTGGCAGTGGTTTTTGTCTGTTGAATGATCTTGTGCTGGCAGCAAAGCACGCGTTGACCTTTGAGCACATAGATAAAGTGTTGATTGTCGATAGTGATGTTCATCATGGCGATGGCACAGCGACTCTTTGCCACGATAGCGATGAGATTATTACTCTGTCTTTCCACTGTGATAAAAACTTCCCGGCACGTAAACCTCTGTCGGATTTAGATGTGCCGCTAAGTCGTGAAACTGAAGATGAAGAGTTTCTAAGGTGTTTCGAACAAGTGACCAAGCTGGCGATTACGCATCACCAACCTGACCTTATCATCTATGATGCGGGCATCGACATCCACCAAGATGACGAACTGGGCTATTTGAATGTGTCTACACAAGGCATATTTGAACGCGATTGCTTCATGATTAACTTAGCAAAATCAGAGTCTATTCCAATGGCGTGTGTTGTTGGAGGAGGCTATCGAACACAGCATCAAGATCTGGTTCCTATTCACATGCAATTATTGAAAGCGGCTCATCATGTTTACGATTAACTTCTCAAATTAACCACTGTAACCTCATTAAAAAGGTGATAAAGAAGAAGTATCTGTTGCACCAAAAAAGACACGGTTTGCACCATCCTGATGCGAAAAAATCACTTTCTTATTAATTGGTTACGTATTTATGTGATTAATTCTGGTCTGTAAATTGCTTTACCCACATGAATATAAAAACACAAGGGGTGTAAATGAACCTGACGGACAAGGAACGCAGTTGGCTTAATTGGTTTGGCGCAACAGGGAAACTGGCAATGCGTAGAGCCTGTTTTCTAAATCGAAGCAGGACGGAAGAGGTCGAGCAAACATTTGAAAGTATCGCCCATACTCGAGTTCAACTTCTTCATAATTGGGTGAAGAACCAATGGGATTTTTTAGAGGAC
This sequence comes from Vibrio sp. Isolate34, assembly GCF_022397915.1. Classification (GTDB taxonomy): domain Bacteria; phylum Pseudomonadota; class Gammaproteobacteria; order Enterobacterales; family Vibrionaceae; genus Vibrio. The sequence continues at coordinate 411,665 of NZ_JAKEUO010000002.1, forward strand.
TCTGCCGTTTATTTAGCAAGTCGAACGGAAGAGCAGGCGGAAAGTACATTATCAAGTCTTCTTAAACGTGGCACGGATTTCTCTGAGCTGGCGATCGTCGATTCTAAAGGTGTCGCGCAAGCATCGAGTTATCACGACCATATCGGAGCAACTCTTGCAGATAAGAAGGCTTTAGTCGAAGGAGCATCGAAGCGTTATCTACACGGGCCGTATATGGACCCACGCACGTTGAACGTAGGAGCTTCGAGTTCATCGTTTCATGATCAAGTCACGCTGATGTTTTATGTGCCCTTTTCTCGGGACGAAGGGACTCAGCAGTTCTTATGTGGTCGTGTTCCTAATGATGTCATTGGTGACATTATTCAGCGAGAAGCGGGGCATATTTATAGTGAGTCGGGTGATAACTATATCTTTATGGTCGACTCTATTCATGACCCTCAAATTCAGCCAGGTGTTGCGCTCTCTCGCTCCCGCTTTGAAGATAATACCTTTTCACATGGCGAGAACTTAAAACAAGGGATTCATACTGATTGGGGAACGGTTAAGATCCAACAGCACACTGAATTTGAGATTCGCTTTACGGACCCTGCCACGAATCAACTTCATCCCGGCGTAAGAGAAACCATCAAAAATGGCAGCAACCTGTTTATTGGTTACCCGGGGTATTCCGACTATCGCCACATCCCCGTTATCGGCAAAGGTATTACTTTTCAGCTAGACGGTTCACCAGACACTTTCGGCATGATGTGTGAGTCCGACTTAGAAGAGGTCTATAGAGACCGAAGCCTCAGTTACACCTTATCTAAACATTTTATTGGCTGCATGTTACTGCCTCTGTCTGTTCCATTATTGCTTGCTAACTTTTATACGTTAACCCCTCTTCTGCACGGTGGTGTCATGTTCGCTTGCGCGCTTCTCGCTCTCGGTTTATTCCGTCTAGTGAGTGCTAAACCACTAGCAAATAAAGTCCATGAAATGACCGGGGTGATGCAAACGTTAGCCGAAGGTGATGGGAACTTAAGTCGGAGACTCGACCCAACCACATTCAGTCATAATGAACTTGGTAATTTGGGGCGATGGACTAACAGCTTCATCGATAACTTAGATAGCACGGTGAGTGACTTGATTCATGCGAGCCACGAAGTTAGGGAAGTATCGGAATCGATGTTTCGTCGCAGTGTCGTGATGAAACAAACCAGTGATGATGCATCACTGGCACTCAGCAATATGTTGGACTTAAGTCAGTATCAACAGAGTGAAATTACACATGCGACCGTTTCGGCAACGCAAATGGATACAGTAATGAAGCAAGCTGTTCTTAATGCGGAGAAGGAATACAATCAATCGGTTGAAGGTATGGAAGTTGTGCGGAATATCGTAGAAAGCTCAGCCCACAGCGTGAATGAAGTGAATAATGAAATGACCAAAGTGTCAGACATTATAGACATCATTACCGACATTACTGCGCAGACTAACCTTCTAGCATTGAACGCGGCCATAGAGTCTGCAAGAGCAGGTGAACATGGAAGAGGGTTTTCTGTGGTTGCCTCTGAAGTGAGAACTCTGGCTGACCGTACTTCACAAGCTGCCAACCATATTAGTGACCTAATGAAAGAGCTGCATACCAAGTCTCGCAGCGCAGTGGAGTCTATGGAGAGAGGTGTTGAGAACGTGAGTAAAGGCAATTTAACTGTTGACTCGAACGCCCGCAGTGAGCAAATTCAAGCAGCAGTGGCCGATCTCTTTACGACCATGTCAAACCTAGATGAGAACAGTCAGAAAAATGGACAAACGGCAGACAAAGCCCAACGTTCTATCTCTGACCTACAACTGTCGACGAAACAACTCGCACGCCGAGTTTCGTTAATGGGTAATGCATTGAGCCGCTTAGACCAACTGATAGGACGCTTTGAAGTGAGCCGAAAGGTGGCGTAGTGAAAAGGCTGTGTAAGCCTGATACGTAAACTTCAGATACAAAAAAAGCCGCTGATTTCTCAGCGGCTTTCTTTAATGTGGTGGAGGGATAGGGATTTGAACCCTAGAACCGCTATTAACGGTTGCCGGTTTTCAAGACCGGTGCTTTCGACCACTCAGCCATCCCTCCGATGGCGCGTATAGTATAAGGGTGGCTTTCGCTTGTAAATACCCTTATCAACTGACTGCTTTTTTTATGAACGCTTTTTGATAATTTTGTGCTGAATGGCTATTTGTTGTGCTTTTTATCGAACTTAGAGACGAAGTTCTGCGGTTAAAAATCATCTTAGTAATATTCGCTATGAGCTTTGGCCTGTGTGATAAACCAATCGCGGGTAAGAGGTGGTTTGGTTCAGATATCGATTTGTTGGTTGAGCGCGACTTAAGGGCAACAATAAAGTACGACAGATAAGACGGGTGGGTTTGTGGCTTTTTATGACAAGGATGACAGTCGATAACCTAAGTTCAAATAGTAAAAAGCTTCAGATGCAAAAAAGCCGCTGATTTCTCAGCGGCTTTCTTTAATGTGGTGGAGGGATAGGGATTTGAACCCTAGAACCGCTATTAACGGTTGCCGGTTTTCAAGACCGGTGCTTTCGACCACTCAGCCATCCCTCCAGTGGCGTGAATAATATAAGGGGCGGAGGATCTTGTAAACCCTTAATTTTCATAATTTTGTTTTGTTGCTTGTTTTCTAATCATTCACGGCAATAAAAAAGGGAAGCCATTGGCTTTCCTTTTCTCATTGATGATAATTTAGTCATTTTTTGTGTAGAAACGCTGTAGTTCAGTGAGTCCTTGCATCAACACAGGTAAGCGAGGGCTTACGTTTTTCAGGCGTTTGTAGTTCTGGTCATACAATTTGTAGTTACCAAATTTATCTAACACCGTTGTTTGCTGATCAGTAACCAGTGCAAGCTCACGAGAATCACCTGCTAGAATCCACTTTCTCTTACGCTCATTAAACAGGCTGCGACCGCTACTGAAGTCAGTGGGGTTCGATGATACGCCTAACAGCTCTTGCATTAGTGTTACCGACACATCTAGGTGACTAGAGCGGTGAGTGTATTCAGAAGCTGATTTACCAGGCCAGCTGATGAATAGAGGCACCTGTAACTGGTAACGACTGTAGTTAGAGTTTGCACCCCAGCTGTTGGTTCTGGTTTCGTTAAACTCAGTACCGTGGTTAGAAGTAATGATAACCACCGTATTGTCGATAAGATCTAAGCGCTCTAGTTCAGCGTAGATAGTCGCTAGTTGAGCATCGGCCGCTTGAGCTGATTTTTGATAATCTGCCGCAAAACGTTCTGCTGTGCTCAACGTTGAATCTGACTCAGAGCTTGAATCGTAGCTAGAGAAGTTATCCAGCGTGGTCAGTTCAATAAAGTTAAACCAAGGGCGTTTAGCTTGTGGTGATTGAATCCAATCAGCCCAAGCTTGTATCGCACTTTGGTCATCATTAGTTGCTTGCTCTGGCATAACGTCACGGCCTCGGAAGATGATTTCCGAGTAAAGTGCATCGTCAAAGTTGTCACCACTGAAAGCGGCAAACTTATAATTATGATTGTCTAAAACATCCAACAGTACTGCGCTTGAACCTTGTGCTTCGATGCTGCTTGCGTAGCTGCTCGGAAGGCCATAGAACAGACCGAAAATACCAAACATATCATTACTTGAACTGTAATGGTTGGTGAAGTTGATCGACTGTTGCGCGTAAGCGTAGCTGTTTGGCATCGCTGTGGCATTAAGTGCATCAGAGCGAAGGTTGTTCACACTCACCATCAGGATATTCAGATCATCACTGCGGCGGTTGTATTGAATTTTTTCTAGCGGGTAGCTAACTAAGTTTACGTTCTCTTTGTTCGCTTCTAAACGCTGTAAATACTCTTCACGGTCTAATAGACCATGTTTCTCCATAAAGCTTTTCGCTGTCATTGGGTAAGACAGTGGGAAGTTCGCTTTTTGGCTAGTAATCGGGTTATAGAAATACGCATCAGCCCACATGTAGGTCAAGTGACTGCTGATGAAACACAAGAAGAATACGGCGGTAATTGGACGGCCGATGTGTTTATGAGAAAGTTTACGCTGCTTACGCCAAACCCACTCAGACAGCCCGAGTTGTAGTAGGAAGATAAGCGGCATAACAATGAAGAGGTGCTGCAAGTCAGATGTAAATGCAGACTCCTCTCCACTGAACAAAACCTCCCACACGACAGGCGTCAGGTGGAGGTTTATATTTTGATACGTTTGGGTATCAATCAGTAGGACAGTTAAACCTATGGTCGCGAAACAAACGGCAACCAAACGTAATAACTTCCTCGACGGAAGAATAAAAGTGAGCGGGAACAGCACTAATAGATAGAGCGCGAACACTAAAAAGCCGAAATGACCAACCCATGATGCAGCCAAATAGAATTGACCCAGCAAGGTTTCTGGCCAAGCAGATTGAGTAATATAACGAGTACCAATCAACATCGCAGCAATGATGTTGAAAAATGCAAACCAGTGACCCCAACCAACCAGTCGAGATACACGATCGCTATATGAGTTTGCGCTGTCTACCATTTATAATTCTTTTATCCGTCAATCAAATTTAGTGAGACTTTTTATCTTCAAGAGAAGAAATTAAAGCCTCGGCAAATTTTTCAGCAATTCCTTTGCGTTGTGAAGCAGCAACATTCTGATTTAAGACATTGGTTGCGATATTTCCAGCGATCATCAGTGAAAGTTCTGGTGAAGCTTTGTGCTTAGATAGTACAGCACCTACTTCAGCTAGGATTTTTTCAACTTGTTCATCTGTGTATTTAGATATAATCGGCATAAGGACTCTAATAATGATAGTAAAAGCGGCTTATGATAACCTACTATGCACGACAACTGAAACCTGAACGGTAATATTTTCACTATGAGCCTTCACCTTTCCAACGTAATTTTACACCAGCTGAGCAAGAACGATCAGGATGAACTGATTGTTAACTATCGTGCTGAATCTCTAGAAAACGATGCTTCATCTGAAAGCCTAGTTGCTGAACTTCACCGTGTTTTTAATTCAAAAGCAGGCAAAGGGTTTGGTTCTTTCAAATCTGACAGCGAATTTCAACAGTGGTTGCATCAACTTCGTGCTGGTGAGACAAACTTTTACGATTTTTCTCAAAAGAGTGCGCAACGTCTAAAAGACGAGCTATCAAAGTACCCATTCGCTGACGAAGGTATCTTGGTAATGGCTGAATATCAGTCACTTGCGACAGATTACCTTTTCATCGGTCTGCTGCCTTCAAACCAAAGCCTAAAGGTGACAGAAGGGCTAGATATTAGTGCAACTGACTACCTAGATATCTCGAAAATGGATATCGCGGCGCGCCTAGACTTGTCGACTTACGAGACAGATAAAGAGTCAAACCGTTACTTAACTTATATTAAAGGACGTGTTGGCCGTAAAGTCGCGGATTTCTTCCTAGATTTTCTTCAAGCTGAAGTCGGTTTGGATGCTAAGCAGCAAAACCAAGTGTTGATGCAAGCGGTAGAAGATTTTGTTTCTGACTCTAAATTAGAGAAAGAAGAAGCGATCAGCTACAAAAAGCAGGTTGCAGACTACTGTAACGAGCAGCTAAAAGCGGGTGATGAAGTACAAGTTCGTGAGCTTTCTGGCGAATTACCAGCAAGCACAGATGGCACGAGCTTCTTTGACTATACTAGTGAGCAAGGTTATGAGTTAGAAGATAGCTTCCCAGCCGATCGTGCAACTATGCGTAAACTAACAAAATTTGTTGGTGCTGGTGGCGGTTTGAATGTTAGTTTTGATAGTCTGCTTCTAGGCGAGCGTATCTTCTACGATCCGGAGACAGACACGCTAACAATTAAAGGCACACCACCGAACTTACGTGACCAACTGACTCGCAATAAGTTATAGTCCGAAGTTAACGGGTAGAAGCGGCAGCAGGATGTTGTCGCTTGTTTTGTGCTGAGTCTTTTAGCTAACGATAATGGCTGACAGCAAATACGCACAAGGAATATCGATGGAACAATCAGTAGCAAAGCCCAATCGCTTTAAAAAACCAGCCACTTTCTTGGTTGTGCTCTTGGCTCTGTGGCTACTGCCTTCATTAGCACTTCTCAATCTAAGCCGTTCCTACACACATTCTCTTGCTCAAATTGAAGAACTCGGTATTCGCGTTAATGAACTAAGGCAATCGCTTTATTTCTCGGAGCCACTGCGAGTATCTCGAATCAACGACCTCGCACTTGATGCTCAATTGGTTTACTCGATCAGGCTGCAGATCGAATCTGATTTCCAACACGCCTTCTTTCGTCCTGATGTGAATCAACTGCTTTACGTCGCAGACCAATTCCTAGAAAAGTTTGATGAGTTCATCCCTATAGAAAGTCAGGTTCAAGACATTGTCGACAACATCAAGCTGTTGCGTGCCGATACTGAACTCTCTCCTAAGTTAAAACCGCTACTGAATGAATTTGGAGTGGTGGTTTTTGAAGCCATGTATTCTGATAATCAAAGCTCATCCGCCACTTATCGCGCCTTTGATTCAATTCTTGATAAGTCGTATGCATTAGAAACCGAAGAGCAAGACGCTATTCAACAGTTGCTGGCTGATGCCTCTGCATTATTAAGTGATTACGCTCAGCTTAACTATTTGGTTGATAAGATTAAGAAGAACTCAGTCAACAAGCAGATCATCAAACTTGAAGCTGAGTTTCACGATCGTCAATTTAACCTATTATTGGTGATGCTTGGTTTAAGCTTAGTGGCGATGATAGCGCTGGTTTTGTGGGGCGCTAGTGCAAAAAAATTGACTAAAGAAACAGGCGAAGAATTCACTCCTGAGCCTGAAGTCGAATCTAGTAAGCCAAGTGCTTCTCGCACAGAAGCTGACCTTGAAGAGGCTACCTCTGGAAGCGTTCCACGCGGAAAAGACAGCGTATCTCATGAATCGAATCACAGCGTCGCTTCCTCAGTAGTGAAACCAGCAGATAATGCCTCTCATGTTGTAGGTAGCCAACATTCCAATTTTCAATCACAGCAGAGTTCTAGTGTGGTTAGTCAGCCCGTTACTCAACAAAATATTGAAGATGTGCCAGTGGCAGAGAAACACGTCGCCAGTGTGACGGATTCAAAGCCCGCGATTGATATTGAAGATATGCTCGAAACACTCGATGGGGATGCGGAGTCAGTTGAATTGTTGCTTGGTGTTTTTGTTCAAGATCACGCTGATGATTATGAGAAGTTTAAATCGCTACTGACCAAAGACGAAACCTCCGCTGCTCGTGTTGTGCATAGCCTGAAAGGCGTGGCGGGTAGCATCAAAGCCTCTCGATTAGCAATCATTGCGGCGAGTATCGAAATGACGATGAAGCAATCAAGAGCCATCAGTGAGCATGATTTAACTGAGCTAGAGCAGGCAATAAAAGCCTCGGTAGATTCAGCTCATACATATTTAGATAATCAACGTTAACTTTTGTAGGAGTATTTGACAATACTCTGACGAAGTGCTCATACAATCCGCGCCCTTAGTCTTTGTCAGAGGTTTATATGTTACGAGTTTCGAGTCGAAGTTGGATGGTGTTGGTGCTTAGCATTGTGCTAAGTGGTTGTTCTCTCTTAGAAGTTAAGTTAGATAGTCAGACGACGCCTCTCACTCAACAAGAACTGAATGCTCGCCTCATGACGCGTGAATACGCCAAGATGTTTTTCACTCGAGTAGAAGACTCAGCGGATGTAATCGCACAATCTTACCCGGCTGATGACACCTTACATCAATCTTATGTGTTGCTTTGGAAGATCCACGCAGAGCAAGGCTTACAGCAAGCGGCTTACCAAACTTCTCCTATGTCAGCCTTAATTGACTCATGGGTGTTCACTGCACAAATGAATCAGTTTTACGCCCAAGGTGATGGCGCTGACTTGTTCGTGACCGATGATGCGGTAGAAACTGCTCGTTTTCTTGACCAAGAAGCTGAGAAGCTAGCAAAGGGCGTATTGAGCTCAAGTGATTTCAAGAAGAGCAAAGCATTCGTCGCAGAGTTCGCCGCGAGCAATCCTTTTAAAGATCTTACCTTCAGAAGCACGCCTGCTTATCGTGAATGGTTAGCTTACCTGGGTAAAGACGAATCTCAAATCGTTCAGAGCTTAGGTACTATGCCAGAAGCCATGAGCGACGCATCAGACCGCTTAAGCTTAATGGCTGACCAAACGCCAAAATTGATGACGTGGAAAGCTGAGTTAGTTGCAATGAACAGTTCACTCACGGGTGAAGATTTATCGATAACACTGAAAAGCCTTCGTCAAACGTCAGCAAGCATGCAGGATTTCATTGAGAACAACCCAGTGTACATGCAAACATTGGCTTCTATTATGTCGACAGAAATGCAGCCCCTGTTAAACGACCTCAGCGATAAAACAGATCAAAAGTTAGCAATGCTGAGTGATGAGCGTGTGGCGTTAGAAAAGATGGTAACGCGTGAGAGAGAAGCTTTGGTTCAGATGATTGAGAAAGAACGCATCGAGATTGCTGGTATCGTGGCATCTGAAAGAGAACTGTTCACCAAAGATTTAGACCGTGTCTCTCAAGAGGTGGTCGTGCTTGCGATTGATAAGCTGATGGAGCTAATCAAAGGTGTGATTATCTACTTCATCTTGTTTATCTTAGTGGTGTTCTTTGCCCCGTTAGGTATCGGTTACTGGTTGGGTAAACGAACCGCCAACAAATAAGTAAATCAGCAGATAAGAAAAGAGCGCTCTAGGGCGCTCTTTTTGCATTTATACCATTAACGTTTTGTTTTTACGTTCTAACGCCCTGAACGATGAAGTACTAGGCTTGTTGTTTAGTCAGCTCTGCCGCTTCTTCAGTTTCAAGTGCTGGCGCTGTTGGTTCACACTTATCAACGAACCAGCCCATGTAAGACGTCACGATAGTCACGATGATACAGATGAAGCTTAACCACATGAACGGCGCGTAAGAAAGCGTCGCAACGCCTAGAATACTCGCCATGTAGATGCCGTTATCACTCCAAGGCACCATACCCGATGTTAGCGTGCCGCCAAACTCAGCGTTACGAGACAGGTTCTTACGTTTGTAGCCTAAACGGTCGTAGTTCTTCGCACAGATTTTTGGCGTAAGGATTAACGATACGTACATTGCAGAACCGAACACGTTACCCATGAACGCTGTACCAATTGTGCTAGTCGCTAGTGAACCTGCGCTGTTTACGCGGCGCTCAAACACCTTAGCGATTGTCTCTAGTACGCCCACTTTATCCAGTAAGCCCCCGAAACCTAAACCAAATACGATAACTGCAACTGAACCCAGCATTGAAGACATGCCGCCACGGTTAAGAATTGAATCAATGAACTCGACACCAGATGAGATAGAGAACGGTGCCCAAGCCGTGTTGAATGCCGTTAGGAAGTCGATATCTTGGATCATGACCGCCCAGATAATACCCAGCAGAGAACCAAAGCTGATTACCGGGAATGAAGGCATACGGAAAGCCAACAGACCAAGCACGATAAGTACCGGAACGAATGAGTAAGGCGTGATGTAGAACTGAACTTCCATTGCTTTGATTACAGAGTCTACTTGGCTCATGTCAACGTTACCCGCATAGTGGAAACCAAACGCAGTAAACATGATGCCTGTAATCACGTAGCTGATTAACGCAACTGGAAGCATGCCCTTGATGTGTTCAACTACTTCAACACCAGACATTGAAGAAGCAAGAATCACTGAATCAGAAAGCGGAGACATCTTGTCACCGAAGTAACAACCTGACAGCACTGCACCTGCAGTAATCGGTGCTGGAACACCTAGGCCTTGGCCGATACCCATCATCGCGATACCTGCTGTACCCGCAGCTCCCCAAGAAGTACCGGTCGCCAATGCGGTTAGAGAACAGATAATCATGGTCGCTAAAAGGAAGATAGAAGGGTGGATAGCTTTCAGACCATAGTAAATGATAGTAGGTACGATCCCGCCTGAGATCCAAGTACCAACAAGAGCGCCAACGGCTAAAAGTATTAAAACCGCGCCTAAGCCATTGGATATTCCTTTGAGTGCTGCTTTTTCTAAGTCTTTGTATTCGTGACCAAGGCGAATACCTAGCACCATGATAATGAACCAGCCAATGTACAAGGCAAGTTGGATTGGAAGGTCAAACTTTGCAGTAAAGGAAAAAGCAAGGGATAGAAATAGTCCTAACGCGATAAATACCTGTAATAGGTTCGGTAGGCGAGTTTTACTCTGCTTCATAAAAGCCTCTTGTGATTTCGAGCATTTATAGTGCTTCGTTATAGTGTGTGGTACGAAATGGACACTACAGTAATTAGTTTATTATATCGAAAAAATACGTCTAAGTTGTGATATTTGACTGTTAACTCAATTGATTTTGGTTTCATAATCTAAAATTTTGTTAAATTCATGGTTGTTACATGTTGACTTCTGTCGCGCGTTGTTTTTGTTTTGTAAAATATAATTCTGACTAACCTTGATTTAAAAGAGGGAATTACTGTTTGTGAGTAGGCTGAGTTTCAACGATTTCTACAGTGCAAATGTTTGAATTTGCCGATATTGAGACTTTTATTGGTGATGTGGATACTGAGTGTCGATACAGGGATAACTGCACGATTCATTACGTTCACTTAAAAGAAACGAAAAAGTTACACTTTTTGACAAAAAGCACTTGAGTTCTGTTTCTGAAAAACTTATAGATGGGGGAGAGCAATTTTTAATTTTATACATGGAGAGTGAGCGATGAGAGTAGGTCTAGTTGGTTGGCGCGGTATGGTGGGTTCTGTACTGATGCAACGTATGGTTGAAGAGAAAGACTTCGACCTGATTGAGCCTGTTTATTACAGCACATCTCAGATTGGTATTCCTGCCCCTGTTCTAGGCGGTAAAGATGCTGGTCTACTTCAAGACGCCTTTGACATTGATAGCCTAAAACAGCTAGATGCTGTGATTACCTGTCAAGGTGGCGACTACACATCAAAAGTATACCCAGCGCTGCGTCAAGCAGGTTGGAAAGGCTACTGGATTGATGCGGCTTCTACTCTGCGTATGGACGCTGATTCAATCATCACTCTTGATCCTGTTAACTTGGCTCAAATCCAACAAGGCATTCACAGCGGCACCAACACTTTCGTTGGCGGTAACTGTACTGTGAGCTTGATGCTTATGGCACTAGGCGGCCTATATGAAAAAGGCATGGTCGAGTGGATGAGTGCGATGACTTACCAAGCGGCATCGGGCGCTGGTGCTAAAAACATGCGTGAGCTTATCTCACAAATGGGTGTGATCAACGACAGCGTAAGCTCTGAGTTAGCAAACCCTTCAAGCTCGATTCTTGATATTGATAAGAAGGTTGCGGATACGATTCGTTCATCTTCATTCCCAACAGACCAATTTGGTGCTCCTCTTGCTGGCTCATTGATTCCTTGGATTGATGTGAAGCGTGAAAACGGCCAAAGCAAAGAAGAGTGGAAAGCGGGCGTTGAAGCGAACAAGATTCTTGGCCTAGATGGTCAGCCAATCCCTATCGATGGCACTTGTGTACGTATCGGTGCAATGCGTTGTCACGCTCAAGCACTAACGATCAAGCTTAAGCAAGACGTTCCAATGGACGAAATCGAAGAGATCATCGCGACCCACAACGATTGGGTTAAAGTGATTCCTAATGACCGTGACATCACTGCGCAAGAACTGACTCCGGCTAAAGTAACAGGCACTATGTCTGTACCAGTAGGTCGTCTACGTAAGATGTCTATGGGTAACGACTTCCTAAACGCATTCACAGTTGGTGACCAACTGCTTTGGGGTGCGGCAGAACCACTACGTCGTACATTACGTATTATTCTTGCTGAGAAAGCGTAATCGGCAAGATTGCTTAAATTCTATTAGCTGATAAACCGAAAGGGTTGACGATAAACGTCAACCCTTTTTAGTTTATTGATATCTTGTTATTCGGCCCTTGAAACTGCCCTTAAATCTCTTCGCATCTCGTGTCTGCTTTTATTTCTCTTCAGTCACGACACGTTTGTCGGGATCGGCCAATTCACTGGCACAGTGTTTACAATAGATGGCGTCAGAATCGTGGCCTGAACGGTTGCAGTTTGGGCACTTGACCAACTCTTTGTGCGAGTTCATTTCATTACTGAGTTCTGCGGTAATAATCCCGGTCGGCACGGCTAAGATTGAGTAACCCAAGAGCATAGTCAGAGATGCGATAGCTTTACCTAATGCGGTTTGCGGCACCATGTCACCGTAACCCACGGTTGTGATGGTCACGATTGCCCAGTAGATACTGTGAGGAATACTGGTGAATCCATTCTCAGGCCCTTCGATAACAAAGATAAGCGACCCAAAAATGGTAACCAAAATTCCAACTGTACTGAAGAATATCAGGATTTTACGCCTAGCCATCAGCAGCGAACGCAAAAGGATGTTGGAGTCTTGCAGGTAGCGAACGAGCTTTAGGATGCGGAATATACGCATTACCCGCAGCAGCCTGACCACGCCCATGAACGATGCACTAGGGATGAGTATCGCTAAATAGGTGGGCAAAATTGCAAGGAGGTCAACAATGCCATAGAAGCTGGTGGCATAAGATTTAGGATTGGGTGAGCAATACAGTCTCAATAGATACTCAATGGTAAACAGCGCGGTAAATGTGTATTCAATATAACGCAGTTCTTGTGACCAATTTGTCATCATAGGCAGTGATTCAAGAATCAAAACCACTAAAGAAGCAATGATCGCTACGAGTAATGAGATATCAAAGATACGCCCTGCTCGGGTGTGTGTGCCAAAAATGATGATATATAGGTGATGTTTAAGAGAGTGTCGAGACATGATGGAAAGAGTACTTTTTATAATGACCTACTCAATATCATACTTGGTTGAAATAAATGAGGCGAGTGAAAGCCTGTACTTTACTCACCTCGATATCGGTATCAGCGCTGATTAAACGTATTCTTAATTACGCTAAACCCGGGAATAGGTTACGAAGGCCATTGGCGATGAACTCGATGCCAAGCGCACCTAGGATCAAGCCCATGATACGTGTAATAACGTTGATACCGGTTTGACCTAGAAAACGAACGATAACGGGCGCTGAACGGAATAAAAGCCAAGAACAAGTTGCGAAAGCAATAATGCTAATGCCGATGCCTACCGTATCAATAGCAGCAGGGTAGCGAGAACCGTAAACAATCGTCGAGCTGATTGCACCCGGACCAGCCATCAGAGGCATAGCCAGTGGAACCACGCCAATTTGCTCTTTGCTGATGTATTCCGATTTCTCTTGTTTGTTCTGCTTATCTTCACCGAGCTTACCGCTCATCATCGAAAATGCGATGCTCAATAACAGCAAGCCACCTGCCACGCGAAATGAATCCAACGAGATGCTAAACATATCAAGAAGCATTTGCCCTGCAACAAGCGAGACAATCAAGATAACGGCAACAGCAATGTTGGCTTGTAAGGCTGTCCTGTTTCGCTCTTCTGGTGGCATATGAGCAGTTAGAGAAACAAAAACAGGCATGATGCCGATTGGGTTTACGGCTGCAACAAGCCCAAGGAAGAATTGCATAAAGATTGCGAGTTCTAAACCTTGCATGAGAGCGATCTCCAGTAACGTTAAGTAGGGTAGTGGGTTTGATCTGACCTTTGTCAGAGTGCGTAATGTAAGGGACAAATTCAATGAGAGCGAATGAAAAAAACTAACTTGAAGAAGGGGCTATTTTTTAGAAAAACTAATTGAGTGTGAGATGTGTAATGTCAGTGTTGCAAAGTGTTTTCTCGTGTTTCGTGTTGTAACGCAATTTGAACTAAATGTTATCTCACGCACGCTTTTAATAAAAATTATGACAGTTTCTAGCTCGTTGCAACGGTATGGATATACTCTCAGTAGCACAGTTTTGGCCGTATACATGTAAGTGAGCTGACTAAAAGTGAAACTTTTTTACAGTTTATGACGCAATGTAGAAAAAAGTTGTCTGTTTGTTTGTTTTTTGCTCGAACGGAAGGTGTGATATTAATCTATATGAATCATAACTTTAAGTTCATTTTTGCGATTGCCTTACTACTTTCTGGTTAATTCTTTTTGGGTAACTGATCTGGGTCAATTTTTTTCACACTGTGAAATAATATACTCAGCCCTGAAAGCAATTTACTAAGAACGCTGGTGTTTAAGGTTAACGGCAAGCAGCGAATTTAATAAAAAGTTTTTAATATTTATTATTTTAGGAGATCCACCATGCCTGTAACTAACTTAGCGGAACTTGATGCTCTAGTAGCTCGCGTTAAAGCAGCACAAGAAGAGTTTGCAACATTCTCTCAAGAGAAAGTAGACGCAATCTTCCGCGCAGCTTCTCTTGCTGCTAACCACGCTCGTATTCCACTTGCACAACAAGCAGTTGCTGAATCTGGAATGGGTATTGTTGAAGATAAGGTTATCAAAAACCACTTTGCATCTGAATTTATCTACAACAAATACAAAGACGAAAAAACATGTGGCATCTTAGAAGAAGATGACAACCTAGGCACAATGACTATCGCAGAGCCTGTAGGTATCATCTGTGGTATCGTTCCAACAACGAACCCAACTTCTACAGCAATCTTCAAATCTCTAATCTCTCTTAAGACACGTAACGGCATCATCTTCTCGCCACACCCACGTGCAAAGAACTCAACTAACGACGCAGCGAAACTGGTTCTAGACGCAGCTGTTGCAGCTGGTGCTCCAAAAGACATCATTGGTTGGATCGACCAACCATCTGTAGAGCTTTCTAACGCGCTTATGAAGCACGACGGTATCGCACTTATCCTTGCTACTGGTGGTCCAGGCATGGTTAAAGCTGCATACTCTTCTGGTAAGCCTGCTATCGGTGTTGGTGCTGGTAACGTTCCTGTCGTTATCGATGAAACAGCTGACATCAAACGTGCTGTAGCATCTATCCTAATGTCTAAAACATTCGATAACGGCGTTGTATGTGCTTCTGAGCAAGCTGCAATCGTTGTTAGCGATGTATACGAAGAAGTTAAAGAGCGTTTCGCTTCTCACAAAGCTCACGTTCTGTCTAAAGCTGACGCAGATAAAGTACGTAAAGTGCTTCTTATCGACGGCAACCTAAACGCTAAAATCGTAGGTCAACCTGCTCCAGCAATCGCTGAAATGGCTGGTGTTAAAGTTCCTGCTGATACAAAAGTACTTGTAGGTGAAGGTCTTGGTAAAGTTTCTTACGATGACGAGTTCGCTCACGAGAAACTATCTCCAACTCTAGGTCTATTCCGCGCAGACGACTTCGAAGACGCTGTTGCTCAAGCGGTAACTATGGTTGAAATCGGCGGTATCGGTCATACATCTGGTCTTTACACTAACCAAGATACTAACGCAGACCGCATCCGTTACTTCGGTGACAAGATGAAAACTGCTCGTATCCTAATCAACATCCCTACTACTCACGGTGGTATCGGTGACCTGTACAACTTCAACGTTGCACCTTCTCTAACTCTAGGTTGTGGTTCATGGGGTGGTAACTCTATCTCTGAGAACGTAGGTCCTAAGCACCTTATCAACAAGAAAACTGTAGCGAAGCGAGCTGAAAACATGTTGTGGCACAAACTACCTAAGTCTATCTACTTCCGTCGTGGTAGCCTTCCAATCGCAATGAGCGACCTAGAAGGTAAGAAACGCGCATTCCTAGTAACTGACCGTTTCCTATTCAACAACGGTTACGCTGATGACGTAGTTAGCCTGCTTAAAGCACAAGGCATCGAAGTTCAAACTTTCTTCGACGTAGAAGCGGATCCAACGCTATCTGTTGTTGAGAAAGGCGCTGAAGCAATGAAGAGCTTCCAACCTGACGTAATCCTTGCTCTAGGTGGCGGTTCTCCAATGGATGCAGCTAAGATCATGTGGGTTATGTACGAGCACCCAGAAACTCACTTCGAAGAACTGGCAATGCGCTTTATGGATATCCGTAAACGTATCTACAAGTTCCCTAAAATGGGTCAAAAAGCTGAGCTTGTATGTATCACTACAACTTCAGGTACTGGTTCAGAGGTTACTCCATTCGCTGTTGTTACAGACGACAAGACTGGTGCTAAGTACCCACTAGCTGACTACGAAATTACGCCAAACATGGCTATCGTTGATGCGAACCTAGTAATGAACATGCCTAAGTCTCTAACAGCGTTCGGTGGTTACGATGCAGTAACTCACGCTCTTGAAGCTTACGTATCTGTTCTAGCGAACGAATACTCAGACGGTCAAGCTCTGCAAGCGCTTAAGATGCTTAAAGAATACCTACCATCAAGCTACAAAAATGGTGCGGCTGACCCAATCGCTCGTGAGAAAGTACACAACGCAGCAACTATCGCTGGTGTAGCATTTGCGAACGCATTCCTAGGTGTGTGTCACTCAATGGCTCACAAAATTGGTGCTGAGTTCCATCTACCACACGGTCTTGCTAACGCACTACTTATCTCAAACGTTGTACGTTACAACGCGAACGATAACCCAACTAAGCAGACTGCATTCTCTCAGTACGACCGTCCACAAGCACGTCGTCGTTACGCTGAAGTTGCTGACCACCTAGGCCTAAGCCAAGCTGGTGACCGTACTGCTCAGAAGATTGAACGTCTACTAACTTGGTTAGAAGAGCTTAAGAAAGACCTAGACATCCCACTTTCTATCCAAGCTGCGGGTGTTAACGAGTCTGACTTCGTTGCTAAACTAGACGAGCTAGCTGTTGAAGCGTTCGATGACCAGTGTACAGGTGCTAACCCACGTTACCCACTTATCACTGAGCTAAAAGAAGTACTAACAACTTCTTACTACGGCGAAGCATACGTTGAAGGTGAAACTTTCGAAGGTACTACAGTTATCCTTAAGAAAGCTGACCAAAAACCAGCTGAAGCGAAAGCATCAAAAGCTAAAAAAGAAAAAGCTAACGCATAATAAGTAAGCATTAGTTTTGAGATAAGTTTTCGCTAGCACGATACTTATCTATCGGGAAAAGTTTAAAGCCCCAGTCGAAAGACTGGGGCTTTTTTTAGGTTCATCGCGGATTAGCGGGAACTAAAAACAAAAACGGTAGTAAGTGATATGGTTTAGTCGCCAAACAAAAATCATACACAAACTACCGTTTTCATGCCGAATCATACTTTCCTATCGTCATTCTGGGAAGGCTTTAAAATAGTAAAGTCTCACCAGACAGCATCACTTATTACACTAACTCTTAAACCGAACTCTGAGGCTAAATGCTTTTGCGGTCTTGAAGCCGAGGCTATCCATGAGTATCAATGGCGTCATGTGAAAGAGGCCATGTTGCTCGGTGTTCCTGTCGAACTTTCCGTTCAAACTCGAAGGATTAAGTGTCGTGACTGCGGCATAAAAACAGAGTCTCTATCTTGGTTGGAGCCTTATGCTCGTATAACGAAGCGCCTAAAAAGCTATATAGAACAACTACTGCCTCTTCTTCCCATTAAGCATATCTCCCAGTTAACGGGCGTTCATTGGCACACCATTAAAGAGATAGATAAACGTCGACTTCGCCAAGTTGTACCGTCAGTGAAATGGGAAGGGCTAAGGCAACTCGTCATGGACGAGTTCGCCATCTTTAAAGGGCACCGATATGCCACAGTCATCGCTGATGCTAAGAC
>NZ_JAKEUO010000020.1 GCF_022397915.1 Vibrio sp. Isolate34
CAACGTCATCACGCTTAGTACCACGTAGAAGTGCACCAACGTTGCTTAGTACCACGTAGAAGTGCACCAACGTTCTCACCTGCACGACCTTCGTCAAGCAGTTTACGGAACATTTCAACACCAGTACAAGTAGTAAGAGTAGTCTCTTTGATACCAACGATTTCTACTTCGTCACCTACACGTAGGATACCGCGCTCGATACGACCAGTTACAACAGTACCACGACCTTGAATTGAGAATACGTCTTCAATTGGTAGTAGGAACGGTTGGTCTACTGCACGCTCTGGCTCAGGGATGTAAGAATCTAGTGCTTCTGCAAGCTCAACGATCTTGTCTTCCCACTGCTTCTCGCCGTTTAGTGCGCCAAGTGCAGAACCTTGGATAACTGGTAGGTCATCACCTGGGAAGTCGTACTCAGAAAGAAGTTCACGAACTTCCATTTCTACTAGCTCAAGTAGCTCTTCGTCATCAACCATGTCACATTTGTTCATGAATACGATGATGTAAGGGATACCAACTTGACGACCAAGTAGGATGTGCTCACGAGTTTGAGGCATAGGGCCGTCAGTCGCAGCAACAACTAGGATACCGCCGTCCATTTGTGCAGCACCAGTGATCATGTTTTTAACATAATCCGCGTGTCCTGGACAGTCTACGTGTGCGTAGTGACGTGCTGGAGTGTCGTACTCAACGTGAGAAGTTGCGATTGTGATACCGCGCTCACGCTCTTCTGGAGCGTTATCGATAGATGCGAAATCTTTAGCAACACCGCCGTATACTTTTGCAAGAGTAGTACAGATAGCAGCAGTTAGAGTTGTTTTACCGTGGTCAACGTGGCCGATAGTACCAACGTTTACGTGCGGTTTCGTACGTTCAAATTTTTCTTTAGACACAATCGTGTTCCTTCCTAGTTATGATTCGCCACGTTCATTATTGAGCGAGACGCGCCAGAAATTGCTATTTTATGCGCCAACTCTCGTTAGCGCAATATTTGGACGCATTGTTCTTTCAAAAAATGAAAAAAAATGCCTTCCTTTTTTTAACCACGCTCTGCAATGATTGCTTTTGCAACATTGTTAGGCACTTCAGCGTACTCACTAAACTCCATAGAGTAAGAAGCACGACCTTGTGTCGCAGAACGTAAATCAGTTGCGTAACCGAACATGACAGACAACGGAACTTGTGCACGAATTATCTTCAGGCCAGCTGTCCCCTCGTCCATACCTTCGATGATGCCACGACGACGGTTAATATCGCCAACAACGTCACCCATCCAGTCTTCTGGAGTAGTTACTTCAACTTTCATCATAGGCTCAAGCAGAACTGGTTGCGCTTCAAGTGCACCCGCTCTGAAAGCCATAGAGGCAGCGATTGTAAACGCCATCTCACTTGAATCTGTTTCATGGTAAGAACCATCATATAGTGTAGCTTTGATATCCAGAACTGGATAGCCAGCAAGTACACCATTGTTCATCTGCTCTTCAACGCCTTTAGCAACTGAAGCGATAAACTCTTTAGGTACGATACCATTGGCAATTTCATCCACGAAGACAAAGCCTTCGCCAGCTTCTGATGGTTCTAGTTTCAGCCATACGTGACCGTACTGACCTTTACCACCATGTTCACGGATAAATTTACCTTCCGCTTTCGCTGTACCACGAATCGTTTCACGGTAAGCCACTTGCGGGTTACCAACGTTGCAGTTCACGCTAAATTCGCGCTTCATACGGTCAACGATGATATCTAAGTGTAGTTCACCCATACCAGAAATCAGTGTCTGGCCTGTTTCCGCATCCATATCAACGCGGAACGATGGGTCTTCCGCTGCTAGTTTACCTAGAGCGATAGTCATTTTATCTTGATCAGCTTGAGAGCTTGGCTCTACAACGATCTGAATAACTGGGTCTGGGAACTCCATGCGCTCAAGAACAATCTTATGGTTCTGGTCACATAGCGTTTCACCAGTGGTTACATCTTTCAGGCCAATGATGGCTGCGATGTCACCTGCTCGTACTTCTTTTACTTCTTCACGTTTGTTTGAGTGCATTTGAACAATGCGACCTAAGCGCTCACGTTGTTTCTTCACAGAGTTGTAAGCCGTTTTACCGCTTTCTACAACACCAGAGTAAACACGGATGAAGGTTAGAGTACCAACAAATGGGTCTGTTGCGATCTTAAATGCTAGCGCTGAGAACGGTTCTTTGTCGTCCGCGTGACGCTCTGCTTCGTTCTCGTCTTCATCGATACCTTTAATTGCAGGTACATCGACTGGAGAAGGAAGGAAATCAACTACTGCATCTAGAACAGCTTGTACACCTTTGTTTTTGAATGCACTACCACAAGTTGCTAGTACGATTTCATTGTTAAGGGTACGAGTACGAAGACCTTGTTTGATTTCAGCTTCTGTTAGTTCACCTTCTTCAAGGTACTTATCCATCAGCTCTTCATTTGCTTCTGCAGCAGCTTCAACAAGTTCTGTACGATATTCTTCAGCCATTTCTTGCATGTCTGCAGGAATATCTTCGTACGTGAAAGTCATGCCTTGGTCAGCTTCGTTCCAGTTGATTGCCTTCATCTTGATAAGATCGACAACACCCTGGAAGTTTTCTTCAGCACCAATGTTCAGTTGAATTGGAACAGGAGTTGCGCCTAGGCGATCCTTGATTTGTTCAACTACGCGCAAGAAGTCTGCGCCTGTACGGTCCATTTTGTTAACGAAAACCATACGTGGAACTTGGTACTTATCAGCTTGACGCCATACTGTCTCTGACTGAGGTTCAACACCAGATGAGCCACAGAACACAACAACTGCACCATCAAGTACACGTAGAGAACGTTCTACTTCGATAGTGAAGTCAACGTGTCCAGGAGTGTCGATGATGTTGATACGGTGGTCTGAGTACTGAGCTTCCATACCACGCCAAAACGTAGTAGTTGCTGCTGAAGTGATCGTAATACCGCGCTCTTGCTCTTGCTCCATCCAGTCCATGGTTGCTGCACCATCGTGAACTTCGCCGATTTTGTGAGAAAGACCGGTATAGAACAGAATACGTTCACTTGTGGTTGTTTTACCTGCATCTACGTGAGCAACGATACCGATATTACGGTATTGCTCTATAGGAGTTTTACGAGCCACGGTTGAATCCTCTTATTAGAGACTTAGGGACTATTGCTATACCTAGATTATGCGTTAAAAGCGATGCTTCGCTAAAAAGTGCATGCCCTAGAAATAGCAATAGTTCCTAGCATAAGCATAGGAACTAAAGAAGTGCTGCAAGGAACCCTGCAGCACTAAAAAGGTATTACCAACGGTAATGTGCGAACGCTTTGTTTGCGTCAGCCATGCGGTGAACGTCTTCACGTTTCTTAACCGCAGTACCTTTGTTCTCAGACGCGTCTAGCATTTCAGCAGCTAGGCGTTGAGCCATAGATTTTTCACCACGCTTACGCGCAGCTTCAACTACCCAACGCATAGCAAGAGCGTTACGGCGAACCGGACGAACTTCTACAGGTACTTGGTAAGTTGAACCACCTACACGGCGAGATTTAACTTCTACCGCTGGGCGAACATTTTCAAGAGCTTCTTCAAATACAGCTAAGTGGTCTTTACCAGACTTCTCAGCCATTGCATCTAGTGCAGTGTAAACAATTTTTTCTGCAGTAGATTTCTTTCCGTCAACCATAAGGATGTTAACGAATTTTGCCAGCAATTCAGATTTGAACTTAGGATCTGGAAGGATCTTACGCTGACCTATTACGCGACGACGTGGCATGGATATTCTCCGTTGTCTTCTTCAGGTTTTTTCCAAAACTTTTCAGAATAATAAATAAAATAGTGTTTGGCCTTACTTAACGCTTTCTTTAAAAAAAAGAAAATGCATTAAGACTTAGGACGTTTCACACCGTACTTAGAACGACCTTGTTTACGGTCGTTAACGCCAGCACAGTCAAGTGCGCCGCGAACAGTGTGGTAACGAACACCCGGAAGGTCTTTTACACGACCGCCACGGATTAGTACAACACTGTGCTCTTGTAGGTTGTGGCCTTCACCGCCGATGTACGAAGTTACTTCGAAACCGTTAGTTAGACGTACACGACATACTTTACGTAGTGCCGAGTTAGGTTTTTTAGGTGTAGTAGTGTAAACACGAGTACATACACCACGTTTTTGTGGGCACGCTTCTAGTGCAGGCACGTTGCTTTTAACAACTTGCTTTACACGAGGCTTGCGAACCAACTGGTTAATAGTTGCCATTAACTAGCTCCTGAAATTTACTTGAAAGTAAGCTTTGTGAAAAATCTATCCCTAATCACAAGTCGTAATTAGGGACGCAAAATTCTATTCAGCAGTGGGAGGTGTGTCAAGAAATATACAGATCTTTTTTAGCCGTCTAGAGCTCAGGATGGTCTAATTTTAACCAAACTGATAAAACACAGCTACCAAGTGACTGATTTGTCGCTTAAAACCGTCAGTTTAACGAACCCGTCGAAGTCCACTTGCGGAACGACATCGGAGGCTAGTTCTTGGAGACCTCGAGCAACAAGATCCGGTTTTAATACCGACACTCGCTCAACTGCGCTGATTTGAGTGAATAACTCATGATTTGGAAGGCAAACGTACACTGCATCTTCAACTAACAAGAACTGATCCTGCGGTTGAGAATAGGTTAATGCGAGTTTAAGTTTGTCGACTGATTTTACGATATGAAGCATAGCGTCCCCTAGAAAGTCAGTATCTGTTGGCACTGGGCTAACTTCTGAGTTAACTCATCGGCTTCAACGGCGGTTGCATCAATCAACAGGTTATCTGTCGAAAGACCAAACTGACTCAGGCTGCGCTGACACACATACACCTGTTCGATATCGTACAGGTCCATAAGCTTGAATGCTGAGATGTAGTCGCGAGATAGGACTTCGTCGGGTTGCTGAGCTTTGAGAAGCTGTGTCACACCATCGCCAACAAAGAACACAGCAATGTCTTCACTGTAAGCAGAAGCGGCAAGTAATGCGTCTAACCCTTCTCTACCTGCAGCGGTAGTATGAGGAAAACTATTAAATATAAAGGCTAACTTTCTCAAAACTGTACCACCCTATCTTGCGTGAGTAGCGCTTCCGATAAGCTCCCTAACCCGGCCTGAGTAAACCCTGACGCTAAGTTAGATGCGCTTAGTTGGTGTTGCTCTGCTTCGTCTGAGCTAACCACACCACGTCTTAACGCGGCGGCTACACACGTTTCCAAGCTAACATCGTGCTCATCCGCTAGCTTTTGCCAAGCAGAAGCTAAATCGAATTCATCGTTAGCAGGTACAGTGAGATCGGAGCCATTACTGACGCCATCTTGATAGAAGAATACACTGTGAAGTTTGTGGCCCTGTTTAATCAGAGCCACTGCAAACTGGTAAGCACTTCTTGCTGACTGTGAACCATAGACAGGTCCATTGACTAAGAGTGTATAGCTTAACAACCCTCTTCATCCTCTGTTTTACGTTGGCGGATGTATAGGTACACGGTGTGCTTAGAGATATTCAAGCGTTCAGCAACACGGTTGATCGCGTCTTTGATATCGAAAATACCTTTGTCGTATAGCTCCATCACGATCTGACGGTTCTTAGTATTGTTCGATACTGACTTATCAGCATTGATCTCTTCAATGGTGCGCTCAACCGTTTGGTCGACAAGCTCTTCAACGTCGCTTGCGAAGTTAACCGATGATGCGGCTTCGTCTGCGTCTTGCGTAGGCATGAAAGATTGCAGCACTTGTGAGAATGGCGCGTCTAGGTTGACGTTAATACACAGCAGGCCAATCACTCGGTCTTCACCATTGCGGATAGCAACCGTGATCGACTTCATCAACACCCCACCTTTCGCGCGAGTGAAGTATGAACGTGAGAAATTACGCTTAGAACCTTCAATATCTTTCAGCATCTTCAATGCAAGATCGGTGATCGGCGAACCAACCTGACGACCTGTATTCTCGCCGTTGGCAATTTTAATCGCAGAAGTATTGAGGTCTTCTAATGAGTGCAAAACGATTTCACAAAACGGACCAATAAGACTCGCAATACCGTCAACAACGGCCTCATAAGATCTTAGAATGATTTTATCGTGTTCACTGAATGGCATAACGTGGACTGATTCCATTTCAAGTAACACATCTGCATTGACTGTTTCTGTAGTAGTCACTTATTCCTTACCTTCGTGTGAAAAATCAACAAATTTATGTAAGTTTATCAGAAAATTTTAATTGCACACCTAGCTAACATTGCAACTAGTGATTTAGAACAAGTTTAAAATTCAAATACTCAGCCTCAAATCATAAAAAAAGCCTAACTCAAAGTTAGGCTTTTTATTCAATCAACGTATTTTAGTACGAAGTTTTTAATCGATATTACTGTGCAGGAGCTGCTTCAGCGTTATCAATTTTTAGTAGTTCAACTTCGAATACTAGCGTTGAGTTAGCTGGGATAGTCGGTGTGTCTTGCTCACCGTATGCTAGCTCTGGCGGGATTACGAATTTGTACTTAGAACCAACTTTCATCAGTTGTACGCCTTCAGTCCAGCCTGGGATTACGCGGTTAAGTGGGAATGTTGCAGGTTCGCCACGGTCGTAAGAGCTGTCGAACTGAGTACCGTCTGTTAGCGTACCTTTGTAGTGTACTTGAACAGTATCAGTGTCTTTTGGAGAAGCGCCTTCGCCAGCTGTGATTACTTGGTAAAGTAGGCCAGATTCAGTTTGCTCTACGCCTTCAGTCTTTGCGAACTCAGCGCGGAAGTCATCACCGGCTTTCTTAGTTTCCGCTGATTTCTCTGCTGCTTGTGCTTGCATAGTTTCAGCAACACGCTTGTCTAGAGCTTCAAGAGCTGCGCGAGTTTCTTCTTCGTTCAGTGCAGTTTTCTCTGCAAATACGTCTTCGATACCTTGAAGAACCATATCTTTGTCTAGGTTAATGCCTAGCTCGCTTGGCTTATCAATGCTTGTGCTTAGGTAGTTAGCGAAAGATACGCCGATTGCGTATGCCGCTTTGTCGTCTTCTGTTTTAAAGTTTACTGCTTCAACTTTAACTTCTTCAACCTGTGGAGCTTCTGCCTTTGGTTCTTCTTTCTGACAACCAACTGCTAGCATAACCGTTGCGGCAAGCAGTGATACTTTTAAAACTGATTTCATTGAATTCTCCAATTAATGGCCAAGCCATTGGTTATTGTGCACAAATCTAATGATTAGATTGGTGTGAATACGTTAGTTATAACAATATACTAGTCATATGTCTTTCGACACAAACCGGATTATTAGATGTGATGCGAATATTTTTCCACTCTTTGCTATGTACAATTGTCATCACCTTGTTAAATGGATGTTTTTTCTTCCAAAATGATGAGCAGCGTTGGGAAATCGAGCCCAATGGTGCCACCAGCTTTGCCCTTAGCAGAGATGGACGCTTCGCCCTGCTCTACTCTCAACAAAAACAGCTGCTGCTTTGGGACCTTGCCGAAAACAAAGAGTTAGCTCAACTCGGCCCACAAGATCAATTAGAAAACCAAGTATCGCGTATTCGTATCTCGGACAATGGCCGCTTTGCCATTACCGCAAGCCAGATGAACTTCGCCGTTTGGGACCTATCTTGGACACAAGCTGAAGGGCTATGGTCTATCTCCGATGGCTTAATTCGCGATGTCGATATCTCTAGCAATGGTGAAAAAGTATTGCTCGGCCTATCTAACGGCAAAGCGATCTATGTGGACTTAGTCACCGGACGCCGTCTTGAGTTCCTTGCTCACCGAGAAAAAGTTAATTCTGTTTCCCTTTCTTCCAATGGTCGCTACGCGTTATCAGGTGGCAACGACTATAAAGCCTACCTGTGGGATACCGAGTCAGGCTTGGTATTACGTACCTTTGAGCATGAACAAAGAGTAGTACGAGTTGCGCTACAGCGCGATGGTGAACTGGCTTTTACCTCTGATGGCGGCAACCAAGCGATAATCTGGGATCTTGAAACTGGCGAACCTCAAGCACAGCTGCAGAGTTGGTCGCGACAACTGATCTTCTCTAGCGCACGTTTTTCTGATGATGGCAGTATGTTAGTGACGGGTACACCATCAAGCCAAGTTAGCGTGTGGAATACTCAAGACGGAAAACGAATTTCTCGTCACGATGCTGAGCCACTAAAAGATGCTCGCCCTCCCCGTGCGGTAGTGTATGATGCAGCCTTTGATGATAAGAACCGTGTGATATCGGGCACCTCTGCGGGCATAGCCCAAGCTTGGAATGTGGATTAAGAACGATGACAGAAAAGCGAGTTGAACAACTAGAAAGCCGCGTGAATGACTTAGAATGTCAGCTAGCTTTCCAAGAACAGACCATTGAAGAACTCAATGAAGCGCTTAGCCAGCAACAGATGTTGATCACTAAGATGAAAGACCAAATGAAGTATGTCGTGGGTAAAGTGAAGAACATTGATGGTTCAAACTTGGCTGACGCATCAGAAGAAACGCCACCACCGCACTATTAAGCACGTTTCAAATCAACCAAAGCTCGCTAACCATTGAATGTGTTAGCTATCGAAATGCTTGTTGATGACGAATAAAAAGAAGGGGCGACAGAGAATATCTGTCGCCCCTTCTTTATGTCTGCTATTTAAAACCAAGCCACCAAATTAGAGCCAAACCACCAAAACTTTAGTCATCGGCGTAAATCTTCACTTCTACACGCCCGTCTGTATCAACACTTGCACGATACATCCCTGAACTGTTCATGCCGAAGTGGATATCACCTTGGCCATCAATCGCTATCAAGCCACCTTCGCCACCCATGGTTTTAAGCTCACCTTGGATGATGTGTTCACAAGCGGTATGCACATCCTCTTTGAGATAACGCATTCGTGCTGCTACATCACTGGCAACCATCTTTCTTAGGAAGAACTCACCCATTCCGGTAGTGGAAACCGCAACGTTACCATTCTCGGCAATGGTACCAGCGCCAATGATTGGTGAGTCACCAACACGACCATACTTCTTGTTAGTCACGCCGCCAGTGCTTGTCGCAGCTGCTAGGTTGCCCGCTTGGTCTAACGCCACCGCACCAACTGTGCCGTACTTGTTGTCGTCTGGATATTTCTCAGCATGTTGCTCGTCGTATTTTGCTTCCGACAAGGCAAAGATACCTTTCTCTTTCATTGATTGAAGCTGGTCGTAGCGACGCTCAGTAAAGAAGTAATCTTGCTCAGTGAAGGTGTACTCATGTTCAAAGGCAAACTTCTCAGCACCTTCGCCAATCAGCAGTACGTGGTCGCTTTTCAGCATCACATCACGCGCAAGTTCAATTGGGTTTTTGATATGACGGACACCAGCAATCGCACCTGCATCCATTTCACGGCCGTGCATCACAGACGCATCCATCTCAACAAACTCGTCATGAGTCAGAACCGAGCCTTTACCGGCATTGAAATGAGGACTGTCTTCCATCACCTTAACGGATGCCACTACCGCATCCAGAGCATCACCGCCCGATTGCAGCACTTGATAACCAGCCAGAACCGATTTCTCTAAAGCTTCAGTAATACCCGTTTTTAATTCATCGCTCATTTGCTCTCGCAAGATGGTTCCCGCACCACCATGAATGGCAATTGAAAAAGGTTGTGACATGCGAACTCTCCACTGATGTCGTCTTATAATGTTGTGCCTATCAATATCACATCCACGGTTCGATGTCTGATAGCGAAAACCAAACTTTTTACGAATGCTTAGATTTACGGACACTTAGATTTTCAGACACTTAGTTCGGTAGATTAAAAGCCAGAGCAAAAAGCCGCCGCTAATACGAAAAAAGCCTCCACAAGGGAGACTTTCAAGATTCTTAATCTAAACCGCTAATTCGGTATTAGTGAGAACCACAGCTACCGCCGCCGCAGCAGCCGTCTTTTTTCTCTTCACCGTGGTCGTGGCCTTCGCCACCACAGCAACCGCCTTCGTGGTCATGATCGTGACCGTGGCCGCCGCAGCCGCCTTCTTGGTGTACGTGACCGTGTTGAACTTCTTCTTCAGTCGCTTCACGAACCGCTACCACTTCAACGTCAAACGTTAGAGTTTGGCCAGCAAGCATGTGGTTACCGTCAACAACAACTTCGTCGCCGTCTACTTCAGTTACTTCTACTGGGATTGGACCTTGGTCAGTATCCGCTAGGAAACGCATGCCAACTTCGATTTGCTCAACACCTTGGAATACGTCAGCAGGAACACGTTGAACTAGAGCGTCGTTGTGTTCGCCGTAAGCGTCTTCAGGAGTAACAGTTGCAGAGAACTTGTCACCAGCAACTTTGCCTTCAAGCTCTTTTTCAAGACCTGTAATTAGGTTGTTGTGACCGTGAAGGTAATCTAGTGGAGCTTCTGCAGTTGATTGGTCAACTACTACGCCATCTTCAAGTTTCACTTGATATGCAACACTAACTACTACGTTCTTTTCAATTTTCATGAGAGCTCCAAGGAGGTTTGGACTAAGCTCGAACAGTTGAGCTTAGGAAAAATTCTGTACCGGGATATTATGGGGATCAATTAACGAAACTCAATCATTCTGGCTTAAAAATACCGATCATTTCTTGATTCGCGTGTTCAGATTTCTCTACAGTTTTCGGTTTACGTTGCTCTGTGAAGTCACAATCGACACATTCCACCAGCTCGATATTATTCTCAACCCACCAGCGAAGCGTGTCTTGAGTGTTGCAGCTTGGGCAGCTCGCCCCTGCGATAAAGCGTTTTTTCTGTTTCACGTTGATATCCTTTACTACTCTAGATTCGCGGTTCTTCCGTTCTAGCTTTATTAAAGACGAAACAGAGACCGCGTTTATTATTAGATTGGTTCTATAGACTGTTATTTCTATGCTCAGCTATTAGCTATTTAATCTAACTATTGCCAATAGTTTCGAGATTGGTGATCGTTTTCCATCTCGTGTCCAAAGATCTCTTCAAGCTCTTTACGAGCCTCTTTCGCTCTTTGGGCTAACTCGGCATCCTCGTTATGCTGAGGAAGCAACTCTTTCAGCATACCATTATCCAACTTCCTAAAGTGTGCCTCTGCTCGCTTCGCTTTATATGGGTGCATGCCAAGCTCGGTCAATGTTTGACGACCTAAATCGAGAGCCCCAAGGAAGGTTTCACGCGAGTAGTTACTCACACCATGGTTAAGTAATTGATACGCTTCAACACGGCTTCGAGCGCGCGCTAAGATTTTTAAGCGTGGGAAGTGCTGCTTACACAAATCGACGGTTTTCATGATTTCGTCTGGAGAGTCAGTACACAACACGATGGCTTCCGCTTTGTCCGCACCTGCGGCACGTAACAGCTCTAGGTGTGTTGAATCACCGTAAAATACCTTGTAGCCGAACTTTCTCAGGATGTGTATTTGGCTGGCATCGCTTTCAAGAACGGTAATTCGAATCTTGTTGGCATACATCAATCGACCAATGATCTGACCAAAGCGACCAAAACCAGCAATGATCACTCTAGGGCTGCGATCGACAACATCTGAAGACATCGCGTTTTCGCTGATTTGATTCAGTTGACGAGCAAAGAATCGGTCTTGCAGCTTGAGCATTAATGGCGTGGTCACCATAGACAAACTCACCACCACCAGTAAGAACGACACTTGTTCGCCACTTAAGATGCCTTGAGTACTCGCCGCGGTAAAAATAACGAAAGCAAACTCACCGCCTTGGCTGAGAATCATCGCCATTCGGCTACGCGCTTTTGCTTGAGTACCAAAGATACGAGCCAGCGCATACAGCACTATACCTTTCAATACGACCAATGCAGAAACAGCAATCAATATCGCGAATGGACTTTCAGCGAGTAAACCCAAGTTCACCGCCATACCCACAGAGATAAAGAACAGACCAAGCAATAACCCTTTGAATGGGTCAATCGCGATTTCAAGCTCATGTCGGTATTCACTTTCCGCCAGAAGTACGCCCGCTAGGAAGGTACCTAATGCCATCGATAAACCGATCTGCTGCATGATCACAGCAATGCCGATCACCAGTAACAGCGCTGCAACCGTGAACAATTCACGCACACCACTCATTACTACGTATCGGAATAGCGGTCTCAACAAGAAGTGACCACCGACCAGCAAACCAATCACACCACCCAGCATCCATAACATATCCGCCCAACTGCCACCGGTATTACCCGCAAGCAGAGGCAACATCGCCAACATTGGAATAACGGCAATATCTTGGAAAAGTAACACTGCGAAACCAGACTGCCCCGCTTCTTTACCACCGAGCTCTCGCTCTTCAATAACACGCAAGGCAATCGCGGTCGAAGATAGGGCTAAACCCATACCTATGACCAAGCTCGTTTGCCACGTTAAACCGAACATGCAGGCGATGGCGGTAATAATCAGAGTCGTGATCAGCACTTGCGCGCCACCTAATCCGAGAATAGGCGCCCGCATCTGCCACAGTTTTTTAGGGTTAAGCTCTAAGCCAATCAGGAAGAGCAGCAGTACCACCCCGAATTCGGAGAAGTGCAGAATCGCCTCTACATCGCTGATTAAGCCAAGCCCCCATGGGCCAATAGCAACACCTGCCAGTAGATAACCCAATACTGATCCCAAGCCAGCTCGCTGCGCGATAGGAACCGCGACTACCGCAGCTGCTAGAAATATAACGCTACTTTGCAAAAAATCATTAGTCAGAGCCATCATTCGCTCCTATCTCTTGTAGCGGGTCTCGCAACCAGTTTCGATACGCTTCAGCATGTTGGTAACGCGTCATATCTGAGACATTTCGTGCCCAGTGTAAAACCAAAGGTGATATCCAATGCATCTGACACAAGGCTGCGGTGAGTTCGAATGGTTGCAAGATCTCTTGTAATGGATATTTATTATAGCCTGCGGCACCAAACGCCTCTTCTTTACCACCGGTTGTGATAACGCTACGCCAGTGTTTACCCTTAAGCGCGCTTTGTTCACCAAACGCAAAACCTTTGCCCAATACGCGGTCAAACCACTCTTTTAATAATGAGGGACAGGAATACATAAACAGAGGATGCTGAAACACAATCACATCGTACTCGAGAAGTAATTCATGCTCATAAGGCACATCGATGAAGAAGTCTGGGTAGATGGCGTAGAGATCATGAATTTTGACATGACCGAGCGACTCTATCTTTTTAATCATCATCTGATTGGCAATAGAAGTTTGCGGCTCTGGGTGCGCGTAGATGATCAACACCTTTGGCACGACTTTGTCTGTCGAGGGAGTATTACTCATTCCTTTGAAACATTCCTTTGAGGGCTAAACGGTGGCAAGGCCACAAGAATTTAAGCAAAAGTTATTAATATGTTATTGGCATCATAACGCAAATTGCATTGTGATCGACTTTTATCTGGTTTCAGCCTACTATGCAGGCGTCTGTTCACCTCTAATTTCTATGCTATCTCTATATGATTACTTTCTCTGATATTCAATTGCTACGCGGCGGTAAGCCACTCCTCGACCAAGCATCTGCGACTCTTCACCCTGGCGACAAGATCGGTTTGGTTGGTAAAAACGGCTGTGGTAAATCTACGTTGTTCGCCTTAATCAAGGACGAACTGTCTATTGATGCCGGCTCATTCAGCAAACCAGCCCATTGGGAAATGGCTTGGGTTGCTCAAGAAACGCCGGCATTAGAAAGAACAGCAATTGAATACGTGATTGATGGCGACCGTGAATACCGCGGCCTTGAAGATCAACTAGAGAAAGCGGAACAAGCCGACAACGGCACATTGGTCGCGGAGATCCACGGCAAGATCGAAACCATTGGTGGTTACAGCATCAAGGCACGTGCTGCAGAGTTGTTGGACGGCCTAGGCTTTAGCCAAGAACAAATGACATGGAACCTGACTCAGTTCTCAGGTGGTTGGCGTATGCGTTTGAACCTAGCGCAAGCCCTACTGTGTCGCAGTGACTTATTGCTGCTCGATGAGCCGACCAACCACTTGGATTTAGACGCAGTAATGTGGCTAGAGCGTTGGTTACAAACCTACCCGGGCACGCTAGTGCTTATCTCGCACGATAGAGACTTCCTAGACCCTATCGTCAACCGTATCGTCCATGTTGAAAACCAACAGCTTAACGAATACACGGGTAACTACTCATCGTTTGAAACTCAACGAGCGCAAAAACTGATCCTGCAACAAGCCATGTTCCAGAAACAGCAGAAACAAATGGCGCACAT
Source organism: Vibrio sp. Isolate34 (assembly GCF_022397915.1). Classification (GTDB taxonomy): domain Bacteria; phylum Pseudomonadota; class Gammaproteobacteria; order Enterobacterales; family Vibrionaceae; genus Vibrio. Next base: position 14,215 of record NZ_JAKEUO010000020.1, read on the forward strand.
GCAGAGCTACATTGACCGTTTCCGCTACAAAGCTTCAAAGGCTCGCCAAGCGCAAAGCCGTATTAAAGCGCTAGAGAAAATGGAACAAGTGTTACCTGCTCAGTTTGATAACCCATTCAGCTTTGAGTTCAGAGAGCCAGACGCCCTACCAAACCCAATCATGATGATGGACGAGGTATCAGCAGGCTACGACGACAATCTGATTCTAGAAAAGATTCGCTTAAACCTAGTACCGGGCAGCCGCATTGGTCTGCTTGGTCGAAATGGCGCAGGTAAATCAACGCTGATTAAACTGCTTTCAGGTGAGCTGAAACAGCAAGGTGGTGAACTTAGCTATTCGCAAGGCGTCAAGATTGGCTACTTCGCACAGCACCAATTAGAAACGCTGCACCCAGAAGAAACACCGCTGCAACACATGATGCAGATTGCGCCTAAGCACACCGAACAACAGCTGCGTGATTACCTAGGTAGCTTTGGCTTCCAAGGTGAAAAAGCACTCGATAAAGTAGCGCCATTCTCAGGTGGTGAAAAAGCGCGTTTGGTATTGGCACTGCTGGTATGGCAAAAACCTAACCTATTGCTACTCGATGAACCGACCAACCACTTGGATCTCGACATGCGTCAGGCACTGACTTTTGCATTGCAGACGTTTGAAGGTGCAATGGTTATCGTATCGCACGACCGTTACCTACTGCGTGCAACCACAGATGACTTGTACCTAGTACACGATCGCCAAGTAGCACCGTTTGATGGTGACCTAAGCGATTACTACAAGTGGCTAACTGAACAACAAAAAGTTGAGCGCAAAGAAGCACAAGCATTGGCACCAGCGAAAGATGGCGCTAACAGTGCAGCTGCGAAAAAAGAGCAGAAACGCAAAGAAGCCGAGTTCCGTAAACTGACTGCACCACTGCGCAAAAAGCTGACTCAATTTGAAAAGCAGATGGATAAGCTGACGCAGGCTCTTGAAGAAGCCGAGCAAGAATTATCCGACACTTCACTGTATGAAGCTGAAAATAAGGCTAAACTGAATAAAGTACTCGCTCTCCAAGCGAGCAGTAAGTCACAGCTAGAAGAAGTTGAAATGGATTGGATGTCCACTCAAGAAGAGCTTGAGCAGATGGAACAGGATATGGATAGCTTATGAGCCCAGAGCACGCCCCAATATCACTAACACTGGAACGACTATGGCAATTTAGCCTTCAGTATTACAGTGTGCGCGGTGTAAAGGATGCGTGCTTAGCTTTGCAAAACCAGTTCCACGGCAACGTCAATCTACTGCTGCTTCTCAAATGGCTTGATGAGCAGCAACTCTCCTTTGCTCAAGAAGAGTGGCACAAAATACAACAATGCTTAAGCCGCTCTGAAACCTTGCTCCATAGTTATCGAGAACTGCGCAAACACCTCAAGGCACACGTTGTTGATTCACTCTACCGTGAAGCCTTACAGTTCGAGTTGCAGCTTGAGAAACAACAGCAGTCCGATCTCGTCGATTGTATTAACGGCCTAGAGTTGTACACCAATCAGCAATCGCCTCTCGCATTTCAATACTGTCGTTTATTAGGGGCTGAAAACCTCTACGACGCATTTTCTGAACCAGCACCTCAGCCCTAACCCGTTTCCTTTCCCTTTTATTCAATCAAGATCCAAGCTTGTCTGAGCGGTATCGCTATCGATGTTTACGGCATAGCGGTGACATACTATCGGTAAAACACGCCACTCATACGCCCGTTAACAAGCCTAACTCCGATATTATTCAATCAGTTATCCATGCCATATTTTTGTTGCCCGTATCAGTGAAACCCTTGCGCTTATGCCGAGAATCAACCAAGCTCAAATAAAAGCGTGGGCGTTTCACCAAAAGTTCAACACCTTACCAAAGCCCATAAAAGAAGCATGGACTGTTTTTATGACAATATTTACTGCAGCAGCTGGCCTATCTAATCCGCACTTACAAACCTTAGTGCCACGATTTATTAGAAAGCAGGCGTTGTTCAAACCTCAATGGCAAACCTTAGAAACACCCGACGGTGATTTTCTCGATCTTGCTTGGAGCGAATCGCCAGATGGCGACAATCCAAATAGTGACGATATAAAGAATAAACCAATATTCGTTCTGTTCCACGGTTTAGAAGGCAGCTTTGAGAGCCCTTATGCCAATGGACTAATGAATGCGTTTGCTAAAGATGGTTGGCTGTCGGTGATGATGCACTTTAGAGGCTGTAGCGGAAAGCCGAATCGCTTGGCTCGCGCATATCACTCTGGTGAAGTTGAAGATGCTCGCTTCTTCCTAAGACATCTACACGCTCAGTTTCCTAATAACCCAAAGGTGGCGGTTGGTATCTCCTTAGGCGGAAACATGTTGGCGAACTATTTGGCGGAATACGCAGATGATCCACTGTTGTCTGCAGCAACGATAGTCTCTGCACCCTTTGACTTGGCCTGTTGTTCAAGTCGCATAGAGCGCGGTTTCTCGAAACTCTATAAGAAGTACCTGCTTAACTCACTCAAATCGAATGCGTTGAAAAAGGTGAAGCTGCTGCAAGAAAAACTCGACATCACAGCGGAATCCATCAAGAAAATAGACAAGCTGTATGAGTTTGATGAGCGAATTACTGCCCCCCTGCACGGCTTCAAAAACGCGCAAGACTACTACGCACAGTGCTCCGCTCTTCCTAAACTCAATAAAATCAAACTACCGACACAGATCATTCACGCCAAAGACGATCCTTTCATGACCGATGATGTAATTCCAAAATTCGTCCTACCGGATAACATCGATTATCGCCTGTTTCAGAAAGGCGGCCATGTTGGGTTCATCACTGGTAGCACTCTCAAACCACGATTTTGGTTAGAGGAAGCCTTACCTGCGTATTATGAAAGTATCCAAGGCTCAGCATAACGACGAAGCCTTGCTAAATATAAACACGAAACCTTGGTAAGATAGCGCAGCCTCAAATTGGGGTTGTACTAACGACATCACTAAACACACTCATCAACATATCAATGAACATAAAAGAGAGAAGTATTTATGATCATCCCATGGCAAGACATCGCGCCAGAAACACTGGAAAACCTCATCAAAGAATTCGTGCTACGTGAAGGCACAGACTATGGCGACGTTGAGATCTCACTGCAAAACAAGATTGATCAGGTGAAACATCAATTAGCTTCTGGTGACGTGAGCATCGTGTTTTCAGAACTGCACGAGACCGTTGATATCCAGGTGACCAAACGCTTCTAGGCTGCGCTTAGAAAGGAGCCGTGTTATAGTGGAAAACGATTGCTAACAAGTAAGTTACTCAAACGACAAGGGTTGTCATGTCCGCTAAACATCCAATTATTGCGGTGACGGGTTCATCTGGAGCCGGCACCACCACTACCTCAGAAGCCTTCCGCAAAATGTTCAATATGATGGACGTGAAGGCTGCTTGGGTTGAAGGGGATAGTTTCCACCGATTCACTCGACCAGAAATGGATGTCGAGATCCGCAAGGCGCGCGAGCAAGGTAAGCACATTAGCTACTTTGGTCCACAAGCCAACGACTTTGGTGCATTGGCAGAGTTCTTCCGTCAATACGGGAACGAAGGCACCGGTAAAGTACGTAGTTACCTACACACCTTCGATGAAGCTGTTCCTTATAATCAAATGCCGGGCACCTTCACGCCATGGCAAGATATCCCTGAAAATTCCGATGTGATGTTTTACGAAGGCCTGCACGGCGGTGTGGTTGATGGCGATATCAATGTCTCTCAACACGTCGACCTACTGATTGGCATGGTACCTATCGTAAACCTAGAGTGGATTCAAAAATTCGTTCGTGACACACGCGATCGTGGCCACTCTCGTGAAGCGGTAATGGACTCCATTGTGCGTTCAATGGATGATTACCTTAACTACATTACCCCGCAGTTTTCACGCACACACATCAACTTTCAGCGTGTTCCAACCGTAGATACATCGAACCCACTCAACGCCAAAGGGATTCCAAGTTTAGACGAAAGCTTCGTAGTTATACGTTTGCGTGGCATCAAAAACGTCGATTTCCCTTACCTTTTGGCAATGATTGACGGCTCATTTATGTCTCGTCATAACACGCTAGTGGTGCCTGGGGGCAAGATGAGTTTTGCTATGGAGCTCATTGTAAGGCCAATCCTACAACAACTCATCGAAACCGGAAAAATAGGTTAACAAAACGACATTCTGGTTGATTACTTTTCATACCGTGATCATGTGCACAATTTTGCGTAAAAAATCGTAGCTTGGTCACGATTAAAATCAAGAAATAGTACCTGAAAAAGGATACTATTCTTAAACGAAACACAAGATAGCTTGCAGCGCTCAACGAGTGCTCTTATCCTACAAGCCAATCCAGGCTTAGCTAAAATACGGAAAGCGGCAAGCATACCCTGCAGAGGAAGTGAGATATTATGGTTCTAGGTAAACCTCAAACCGATCCAACATTAGAGTGGTTCCTTTCACACTGTCATATTCATAAGTACCCTTCAAAAAGTACTTTGATTCATGCTGGTGAAAAGGCAGAAACCTTGTACTACATCGTTAAAGGTTCTGTGGCAGTTCTTATCAAAGACGAAGAAGGTAAGGAAATGATTCTTTCTTACCTAAACCAAGGCGACTTCATCGGTGAGCTAGGCTTGTTCGAAGAAGACCAAGAGCGTACAGCTTGGGTTCGTGCTAAATCTCCTTGTGAAGTAGCTGAAATTTCTTTCAAGAAATTCCGTCAACTTATCCAAGTGAACCCAGACATCCTGATGCGCCTTTCAGCTCAAATGGCAAGCCGCCTACAAGTAACTAGCCAAAAGGTTGGTGACTTAGCGTTCCTTGACGTAACAGGTCGTATCGCTCAAACGCTACTAAACCTAGCGAAACAGCCAGATGCAATGACTCACCCTGACGGCATGCAAATCAAGATCACACGTCAAGAGATTGGCCAGATCGTTGGTTGTTCTCGTGAGACAGTAGGTCGTATCTTGAAGATGCTAGAAGAGCAGAACCTCATTTCTGCACACGGTAAAACTATCGTGGTATACGGCACTCGTTAATCTAGATTAACCGAGCCAAAAATTTGAAAGCCACCAAATGCAAATTTGGTGGCTTTTTTATTATCTGTTCATCATTCCTCTAGATCAGAACGAGTAAAGACATGACATTAACGCCGAGTCAGTAAAACTCAGCCGTTAACAGTTTAACCATTGGTGCTTTCGAAGATCTTGTCCGCCGATGCTGCGACAAAACCGGTGTAAAGCTCACCATTCGCCATCGCATAACGCTTAGCGAACTCATAGAAGCCTCCAGGAATCATCTCATTGCCTTCAACAAATGAAACTGGGACTTTGTCTGCCATTGTTGATGATTGCTCTAATAAGACCTCTGGAGAGCCTTTAACCTCACCACCAGATGCATTGATAGTGAAACCCGATTCGCTCAGATGGTCATTCACAGCCTGAACTTCATCAAAGGCATTGAGTTGGTTTACGCTTACCGTAAAGTGGTTGGCACCATAGCCATGAGCCGCTAACCAAGACGCGTATTCACTCTCTTTTGCAAGCACTTGGAAATCTGCGAAGCTTAAATCCCAAAGGCGTCCGCCAAACAGGAATTCATGACCTTGTAGTTTGCTTGCATCAACTTGCTCAACGAGCTTAGCAACGATCTGTTGTAACTCATTTGAACACTCTTCTACCTTCAATTCACTAATGAACACTTTTGGCTGTTTTGGATCTGGGTGCTCGTAATGTTTCGCGACTAGCTTCTTGCTCTCAAACAGGTAATCGCCACACGCTTTATAACCTAGCTCAAGGAAAGGCTTAGCCAATGTTTCAATTCCTAGCGGAGCAACATTAAAAGTACGCAGCGCAATGTGATCGTTAATCAGCGCTTCGTCTTCTTTCAGCAAGTGATGTACTTTCTCAGCCGATGGACAAAGCCTATGAATGTAATCATCCCATAGTGATTTAAAGAGTAGATCGGGCGTCATGGTGACTCCTTGTCAGAGGTTCTAGCAAGCTAGTGATTTGGATTAGAAAGGGAGAGGCTGGACATAGAGTCAGCAGCCATCAGCCTGTGACATACTTGTTCTATTATTATTTACCGCCCAATCTTGATGCTGAGCGTGGTTAAAATAAGGAAGCGATACGCCGCTTCCTTATCTCATAACTAATGAATGAGCTTTAGCTCAATATCAATCTAAACTACAGCTCGATACCTGGGCTAAACGTAGCTGGCAGTTGAGTTTCACCGCCTTCCATTGAAGCCATTGGGTAAGCACAGTAGTCCGCCGCGTAGTAAGCACTTGGGCGTAGGTTGCCTGAAGCACCCGGACCACCAAATGGTGCATCACCACTTGCGCCTGTGAGTTGGCGGTTACGGTTAACAATACCCGCACGGATATGGTCAACGAAGTATTCCCACTCAGAATCGTCTGTCGATACTAAACCAGCAGACAAACCAAAGCGTGTGTCGTTAGCTAACTCAACCGCTTGCTCTAGCGATTGGTAACGAACCACTTGTAGCAATGGACCGAAGTACTCTTCATCTGGTAGTTCAGCAATGTTGGTTGCATCGATAATACCCGGAGAAACAAACGCCGCTTCACCCGCTTTTGCTTCGACTAGGCTTACACCACCTAGCGATTGCAGATTCGCTTGTGCATCTAAAATAAACTTAGCAGCTGCTTCTGAGATCTGTGGGCCCATGAAAGGTGCAGGTTCAGCGAAAGGCTGATCAACACGAATCTTTTGCGTAGCCGCGACCAACTTATCGATCAGTAGGTCGCCCTTCTCACCAACAGGAACATACAGGCGACGAGCACATGTACAACGTTGACCTGCACTGATGAACGCCGATTGGATAATGGTGTATACCGTTGCATCCGCATCACCGTATTGGTCACTGATCACCATAGGGTTGTTGCCACCCATCTCTAGTGCCAGCATCTTGCCCGGTTGACCCGCAAATTGACGATGCAGGATATGACCCGTATTCGCACTCCCCGTAAATAGCACGCCATCAAGACCTTTAGCATCAGCCAGTGCGATACCTGTCTCTTTAGCGCCTTGCACTAGGTTTATTACGCCAGCAGGAAGACCTGCTTCTTGCCATAGCTTCATTGCGAACTCACCCGTCCAAGGTGTCTGCTCTGAAGGTTTGAATACGACAGTGTTGCCCGATAGCAAAGCTGGAACAATATGACCGTTAGGTAGGTGACCTGGGAAGTTATAAGGACCAAATACCGCCATCACGCCCAATGGACGGTGACGAAGTACGATTTGGTTGCCAGCCGCTTCGCGTGAAGCTTCACCAGTACGCTCGTGGTAAGCACGGATAGAGATAGCGATCTTGCCCGCCATCGCGCCCGCTTCAGTGCGAGTTTCCCAAATAGGCTTACCCGTCTCTTTTGCGATAATTTGCGCGATCTCTTCGCTGTTCTCTTTCACTTTTTCCGCGAACTTCAACACGATCGCTTCGCGCTCAGCAAAGCTCAGCTTTTTCCAAACTAGAAACGCTTCACGAGCTGCTGCTACTGCAGATTCAACCTGTGCTGGTGTTGCACTATCACCTTGCCACACTACTTCGTTGTTGTATGGGCTTACTGATGTCATGGCGTCACCTTGACCAGCCACCCATTGTCCTGCTATCCACTGAGTCATACTTCTATCCTTAAAATCTTCGACAGATAATCGCCGCTCTTATTGAGCCAACATGCGAACGTATTCGCCTTCTTTTACTTCAAGAGCGCTTGCTACTTCAGATGATAAAATCACTGTGTCGCTTGCTTGGTCATACGCACCTTTCGCGGCTACTGCGCGAAAATTCTCAAACGAGGTATTACCAATTAGGAAGTCTTTAGAGCTAGAGTGCTCTGCAATTTGAACCTGTGCTCGAATTGAGTGACGCACCGATTCAATGTTTCTTAGATCACACTCAACCGTTGGGCCCGCATCAAAGATGTCGACATAGCCACGGTTAGTGAAACCTTCGCGTTCTAGCAACTTCAGTGCAGGACGCGTATTGTCATGAACCTCTCCAATCACTGCCTGAGCTTCTTTGCTCAATAGGTTCACGTAGATAGGTAGCTTAGGCATGAGATCTGCAATGAAACCTTTTTTGCCAATACCGGTTAGGTAATCGGCAACCGTGAAATCAATCGAGAAGAAGTGCTCTTGCAGCCATTGCCAGAAAGGAGAATTGCCTTCTGCATCCGATACACCACGCATCTCAGCAAAAATCGTTTTCGAGAAACGCTCAGGGTGCTCAGACATGATCAAGAAGCGACATTTCGACATCAAACGACCATTCAATCCACCACGGAAAGCCGGACGTAAGAACAGCGTACAAATCTCGCTGCATCCCGTGTAGTTGTTACCGAAAGTCAGCAGCTTCACGACGTTATTCACGCCAAGCTTTTGCGATGAGTGAACCACTTTACTGATGTGGTAAGAGTAAAACGGAACGTCCCAACCAATTGAAGCTTCAATGCCTGTGGTACCAGCAACTTCACCGGTTTCTGTATCGAAGCCAACCATTAGGTAGCCTTCGTCACCAGGTTCAGTCACGTCTTGCTTGGCAAAGCTGTATTCAGAGTGAGTAATACGGTTGGTTAACAGTTCTTCGTTAACCGGAAGAGATGTGAATCCATGTCCTGACTCAACGGCGCAGGTATGCAGCGCATCGTAATCAGATAGTTTTATTGGGCGAACAACTAGCATCAATATTCCCTCCAGATGCAAAATAGGCCCAAAACCAGAAGCTTGGGCCTTTAGCAGAACGTCATGGGGTCGCTCTAGTGGCGATCATTCCTATGACGCCGCTCAGGCTAAACTAGCGTAGCGATTGCTTTGTCTAGTTTTGATAAGCCTTCTTCAATTTCTTGTGTAGTGATAACCAGTGATGGAGTAAAACGAACCACGTTTGTACCCGCAACCAGTACCATCAAGCCTTGTTCGCCTGCTGCTACTAATACGTCACGTGCACGTCCTTGCCATTCGTCGTTGAGTGCAGCACCTAACAATAGGCCTTTACCACGAACTTCACTGAAAATTTGGTACTTGTCGTTAATCTTAGCTAGGCCATCGCGGAACAGAGCTTCGCGCTCTTTCACGCCAGCCAGAGTTTCAGGTTGGCTAACTACATCAACCACCGCTTCTGCTACTGCACACGCCAGTGGGTTACCACCGTAAGTAGAGCCGTGTGTGCCAACTTTTAGGTGTGTCGCAAGTTCAGAGGTTGTGAGCATTGCGCCGATAGGGAAACCACCACCTAGAGATTTTGCTGTGCTCAAGATGTCTGGTGTTACACCTAGACCTTGGTAAGCATAGAAATTACCAGTACGGCCATTACCTGTTTGCACTTCATCAAAGATAAGCAGTGCATTGTGTTTGTCACACAGTTCACGAACTGTGTTCACGAATTCAGACGTTGGAGAAATGATACCGCCCTCGCCTTGCAGAGGTTCCATCATGATGGCACAAGTGCGATCAGAGATGTGTGCTTCTAGCGCTGCAATATCATTGTAAGGCAGGTGAGTTACATCGCCCGGTTTAGGACCGAAGCCATCAGAGTAAGCTTCTTGACCACCCACAGTTACAGTAAAGAAAGTACGACCGTGGAAACCTTGTTTGAATGCAATGATTTCAGATTTCTCAGGACCATGAACATCCGCCGCCCAACGACGAGCTAGCTTTAGAGCTGCTTCATTCGCTTCCGCACCAGAGTTTGCAAAGAATACTTTTTCTGCAAAACATACGTCTGTTAGCTTTTTCGCTAGACGGAGTGCAGGTTCGTTGGTCATCACGTTACTTAGGTGCCAAATCTTGTTTGCTTGCTCAGTAACGGCGTTAACCATTGCCGGGTGACAGTGACCCAAACAGCTCACAGCGATACCACCAGCAAAGTCGATATACTCTCGGCCTTGTTGGTCCCAAACGCGTGCGCCTTCCCCTTTTACCGGGATCATTTCCATTGGGTTATAACAAGGCACCATCACCTCATTAAACAGACTACGTTCTACTTTATTTTCCACTGTCATCGTACATTCCTTCTCGATACCGCAAGCTTCGCAAATAAGCGTAATGGTTCATAAGTGAGACAAAGATATTTTGTCTCGCCATAATCCCGGTGCAGCATTATATTTACATTTAATTAACCTTTTCAATAGTAGATTATTCTTTAGCCATCCCTAACAACCAGCTAAACGTCACTACCTATGACTATTTATGCATCAATTAATCTGTTTTATGAAGCTTTTTTTACCTAAACGTATAACCAGCAATAGCAAAGCCTTACTGGCAAAGCGGTATATAAGGTTCGAGAGGAAATAAGGCGAATAATTTTGCATAGGCTAAAAACTTAGCGAAGCGAGAGAGAAATGTTATAAAAAGTGATCGGCGTCAGAGGGAGAGAGACGCGTAAAGCCCGAATTTAAACGCTTAACGAATGGACTGACAGGTTTAACTGGCTTATTTAGACGGAGAAAGGGTCAAATTTAAACACTCAGCGTGCTAGGAAGTTAGCGAGAAGCTGGTGTCCTTGCTCTGTTTTAATCGATTCAGGGTGAAATTGCACCGCATCAATCGGCAAGGTTTTGTGTTGATAACCCATGATCTCATCCATGCTGCCATCTTCAAATTCCGTCCAAGACGTCAGTTCAAAGCAGTCTGGTAGCGTGCCATTTTTCACCACGAGTGAGTGGTAGCGTGTCACGGTCAACGGGTTATTCAATCCGTGAAAAACACTCTTGTCATTGTGGCGTATCGGAGAGGTTTTACCGTGCATCACTTGTCTGGCTCTCACCACTTCACCACCAAACACTTGAGCAATGGCTTGATGACCAAGACACACACCTAAGATCGGCAACTTACCAACGAAGTGTTCAATGACTTGTAGAGAGATTCCCGCATCATCCGGTGTACAAGGACCCGGCGAAATAACAAGGTGACTAGGATTCAGCGCTTCGATACCAGCAATATCAATCTCATCGTTGCGTACAACTTTTACAGTTACCCCTAACTCACAGAAATACTGATACAAGTTATAGGTAAAGGAGTCGTAGTTATCGATGATAAGTAACATGGGTCGAAATCGTTTGCTAAATACTAAAGGATTGGGAGATATAGGGGCGGTATTGTGCAATACCCATAGCGAAAGGCAAGTGGAAACTGCATTTCGCCAATAATTAAGGTCAACCTAGGTTGACCTTAATTGTTTACAGATAGCCTTCAGTTATCTGAATTGGCTTACTTGTATGGCTTGCCAATCTACTGACGATTTAGCTACTTGCGACGACGCCACATTACTAGGCCAAACAATGACATCAATGCACCCAAGCCGAATGAACCGCCGACTCTTAACTCAAGAACCGCAGGATCATGATCCGATGAACGGAAGTGATCTTGGTACTTAGGCAGATCGCCTTTGTACTCTTCGTTGTAGTCAAACAACGTCGATTCACCACCATTAATGTGCCAGTCCGTTGCATCCACCACCATGTCTTTCAGGCTGTCGCTGATCAACAGGTGATCCAGTGCACCCACTTCGTCATTGTATGAGTAGCTCCAGCTGTCTGGGTGTTTTTGAGCGCCAGCATTAATGTAGCCGTAGTTCTTAGTAATCACCGCACCGCTATCACCAAACTGTTCAACACCATCAATGTAAGTGTTACGAGCCGCTTTGATTTGTTTGCCGTATTTCTCTTCAGAGTAATCCGTTAGCACCAGCATTGGATCTTCCATGCCGTACGAGTTCATATCACCCAGAATCACTTTGTGACCTTTGATGCCATCAAGCGCTTCACCCAGTGCCACCGCCGCAGCCACACGGAAGTTCTCACATGAGCCTTGCTTGTCGGCATCAACACCACCTTGACCGCCCTGCTCAACTGGTGCTGCATCTTCCCAACACTTAGAGCCTTTCGATTTAAAGTGGTTAATCGCTACAGTCAGTTTCTCTTTGGTGCCTTTGACCTTGAAGGTTGGCGCTAATGAGTCACGCTGGTAGTTCTTACCGTCCTCAATCACCTTACCTGAATCGTCTAACACCTCTGGTGCTTGTTGGCTTGGCATCGCGATAACGCGGCTGTCTTTTAGCTTAACTACCTTCTTACGGTAAATAACACCCGTTGTGATTACGTCAGTACCAATCGAGTCCATCTCGTCGGTTACGCCATCTTCATTTGAATCGACAGCGACAAACGTATAACGGTCTTTCTTACGCTCAATGCGGTCATTCAACTGATTAACAAGCTGTTGAATAGCAGAACCTTCACCAAAGCCGTTGTTCTCAATTTCCATCAAACCAATGATGTCAGCATCTAAACGAAGAATCGCGTTCACAATCTTCTCTTGCTGCATTTCAAACTCAGTGATGGTGTTCGCGCCACGGTTGTTGCCGTGCTGGTTCGCATCACCGCCAAATGGAGAGTTGAAGTAGTTCAGTACATTGAAGGTCGCGATACGTAGATCACCTTCATCCATATCTGGTTTGTCAGTACGTGGGTCGTTACGAACGAAATTTTCAGCCGAGATCTGGTTAGTCGCAATTAAACGGTATTCACCGTAGCTGTATGTCAACACACCTTCTAGTCCGACAATAGTGTCATCGATACGGATGTAGTCTTCGGTCGACCCATCTTGGTCGATGTCGGTACGACCAAAATCTGGGTAGAAAGGAACTAGACCATCACCCGCTTTTTGATCGGTTTCAACGAAAAGACGACGATCAGCGTTGTCTTCTGTCTGCTGTTTCGCGTCATTAGAACCTGCTGCGAAAAGCTGGTTCGGTTGCATGTTGATACGCTCATGCGCCAATACCATGTTGTTGCGACGACCTGCGTAGTCATAACCAAAGGTACGCGTCACACGCATATCAAGCGCTTCGGTTGTTTTTACCAACATGCCTTCGTAACGTTCAAGCGTTGCAGCGAAGTTCTCATCACTGTCCAGCGCTTCAATCGCTGTCGCTTCAGGGGCTTGTTGTTCGCCCTGCTTTAGCCATTGGTTGTTTTCAACTTTAAGCTGAGTGTGGCTGTAGTATTCTTGAACCTTGCCTTTCACACACACCACATCGCCTGCTGCTAAGTCTGAGCTTGACTGGTTAGTGTGAATAAATAGACCTTCAGAGGTGCTTGAGTTGAAGTCATCCTCAAGTGCTTGCAGGTAGAAGCCTTTGGTTAAGCCGGTTGTTACTGCGCTAACCACACCTTTGACGAAGTACTCATCGTCGGTGATGTACGGGTAGCCATCGATGAATGGCGATGTAGCGCCCTCACCTTGGATTTCTTGAATGGTTGTGAATACTGGGTCAGAGCCATCTAGCGTACAAGCGAAGGCTTCTGGCAGCTCAACACTGTCTAGTGAACCTAGTCCTTCAATGCTGTCTTTTGGTAGTGATACCCACTGTGAAGCGTCAAACGTCGCCGAAGGTGTTTGCTCAGCTCGAACCAAGGTAACGTCTTTGCCCCAGTCCACATCACCCATAACACCGATCATATCCAGCACGCTTGAGTCGGAATTCAGGATAGCCAGTGGATCGTCGCCATTATGATTAGCCAATGAAGCATTTAGAATGTCAGCGACTGCTTTAATCTCATCACTGGCACTGGTATGAGCAACAACAAGCACCTCACCGGGCGCTAAAACGTGGCCATCTAAAGGTAAAGTGGCGCCCCATGATCCGTTGCCATTGGCTGACTTAGCCAATGAGTAACCATCTAAGTTAATGCTGCTATCGCCGTTATTGGCGATCTCAACCGCTTTGTTGTAGCTGCCGCCTTCCACATATTGTGAAATAAACAAATCAGCGTGTGCGCTTGTGGTTAACAAGCTACCAATTGCCACTGCTAGCAATGAAGGTTTGTGTAAAAGAGCCATCCGTTTCACCTGAGTTCATTGATTTATAGTCACTGCCATCTATGGGCAGTCATTGTATTTTGTGGTAACTATCAGGTTTATTTATGAAAGGAATAAGTCAGTTGGCAAGAAAATGAGGAACTTATCACTTTGGAATCATCAATTGTTTGGCACGTTATATATTTCCAACATATATAGAAACGAGTGTGAATTTATAAAACCTAAAAGTGCTGAATAAGATCATCGGCACTGCATTAATATGATGGATATGCTAGCCAGATACTGCGTAAATCATCAATTCAAACAAGGGGTTTTCGAGGAAGGCAAATGGAATGGGCACTAAAAAGCCCAAAGTAAACAAAAGTTACCTTGGGCTCAAACTTTCAAGCGAGTCGTGTTAGTTCAACCTATGGGCGAGTAACAAAACCTACTGCTTCGTATGCTTTCTTCAATGTTACTGCAGCACGCTCAGACGCTTTTTCAGCACCCGCTTTCATTACTGCGTCCATGTAAGCGCGGTCAGCACGGATACGGTGATATTCAGCTTGAATCGGCTCAAGCATCTCAACCAATGCTGCGCCTACATCCTTCTTGAATGGACCGTACATCTCAACACCTTGGTACTGCGCTTCGATCTCTTCAAACGTTTTACCCGTCGCTGCTGAGTAAAGACCCATCAGGTTAGAGATACCCGCTTTGTTTTCCCAATCGTGAGCAATACGTGGTGGGGTTTCTGCATCAGTTTGCGCTTTGTTGATCTTCTTAATGATCGACTTAGGCTCTTCTAGCAGAGTAATCACGTTCTTACGGTTATCATCCGACTTAGACATCTTCTTAGTCGCGTCTTGCAGGCTCATTACACGTGCATTCACTGTTGGAATGTAAGGTTCTGGCACTTGGAAGATTGGCGTTTCAGGGCCGTAGATGTTGTTAAAACGAGTTGCGATATCACGCGCTAGCTCTAGGTGTTGTTTCTGGTCGCTACCTACTGGCACTTGGTGAGCACCGTAAAGCAGGATGTCTGCAGCCATCAACACTGGGTAGTCGTATAGGCCTACGTTTACGTCGTTTGAATGACGTGCAGACTTATCTTTAAACTGAGTCATACGGCTCAGTTCACCCATTTGTGTGTAACAGTTAAGAAGCCAACCAAGTTGAGCATGCTCTGGTACGTGTGACTGAACAAATAGCGTGCTCTTCTTTGGATCAACACCGACAGCAAGACAGATTGCTAATGCGTCTAGAGTCGCTTCATGCAGTGCTTTCGGGTCTTGACGAACCGTAATTGCGTGAAGGTCTACAACACAGTATTGGCAATCGTAATCATCTTGCATCTGTTGCCATTGACGTAGAGCACCCAAGTAGTTACCGATACTTAGTTCACCAGATGGTTGAACACCACTCAATACGATGGGCTTGCTCATGGTTTTAATTCCTTTGCTTATTCGCTAAGTTTATTGAACGCTTAGCTTCTTAACTTAAATATAGAAAAGCCGCACAGCTCTTTCTGCGCGGCTCATCCAGTGTACTCATTGATAAGTATTTTGCTAGTGGGTTAGCTAACTTTTGTACGCTTTATGCTGAAACTAGAACGACATCTAGTAATTGAGCAACGTTATCCGCCACATAGTCAGGGTTTGATGCTGAAATTAGCTCACCGTGATTGTAACCGTATGTCAGACCAAACGAGTGACAACCCGCATTCTTCGCCGCTTTGATGTCGTTGCTTGAATCACCAACCATCAACATCTCTTCCGCTTTAACGTTGTGCTTTTCTAGCAACCAGTTCAGCGCGACTGGGTTCGGTTTTTTCTCTGGGAAAGAGTCGCCGCCCAAGACATCAACAAAGTACTTATCGATACAGTGTTGCGCCAGAACGTCGGGTACAAACTTCGATGGCTTGTTAGTCACAAGCGCCATAGTAAAGCCCGCTTTATGTAGCTCAGCCAGCGTCTCTTTTACTGATGGGTAAAGGTGGCTCAGCTTGTGGCCACCCTGTTCGTAAAAATCATCAAACAGGATGCGCGCTTTCTTCAGCAGCTCAGGCTCTAGGCTTGGGTCAACGGTTAGGTTGCGGCTTAATGAACGACCGATAAGCACGTCAGCACCATTGCCAACATAGTCGCGAACTTGTTCTTCACTCACTGAAGGGAAGCCTAGCTCCTGACAAGCTTGGTCAGCTGCGACAGCCAAGTCAGGCACGCTGTCTAACAAGGTTCCGTCCAAATCAAAGGCAATCAGTTTTATTGAGCTTAATGACATCTTACTTTCCTATTAATTATATTCGTCTTATGTGTTGAGCAATAAGACGTAAAAAAGGGGCCAATCAGCCCCTTTATCTAAATTTTTGATTTTAGGTCAACTGACCCTAGTTCTACTTTTATGCGTTAACTTTTGCAAGCTCTGCACGCATCTCATCAATCACTTCTTTGTAATCTGGTTGATTGAAAATAGCAGAACCCGCAACGAACATATCCGCACCCGCTTCTGCGATTTCACGGATGTTATCAACCTTCACGCCGCCATCAATCTCTAGGCGAATGTCACGGCCTGACTCATCAATTAGCTCACGAACTGCACATAGCTTATCTAGCGTGTGAGGAATGAAAGATTGACCGCCGAAGCCAGGGTTCACCGACATCAGTAGAATCATGTCGACTTTGTCCATGATGTAATCTAGGCAAGATAGTGGTGTTGCAGGGTTAAGAACCACACCCGCTTTACAGCCGTGTTCTTTGATGAGCTGTAGAGTACGATCGATGTGCTCTGATGCTTCAACGTGGAAGGTAATCATTGATGCACCCGCTTTCGCAAACTCAGGCACAATGCTGTCGACTGGCTTAACCATTAGGTGAACATCGATAGGAGCAGTAATGCCGTAGTCACGCAGAGCTTTACAGATAGGCGCGCCAAAAGTCAGGTTAGGTACGTAGTGGTTGTCCATCACATCGAAGTGCACAACATCAGCACCAGCTGCCAACACTTTTTCTACGTCTTCACCAAGACGAGCAAAATCTGCAGACAAAATCGATGGAGCGATTAGAAAATCTTTCATACCAAACCTCTTAAGAGTGAGTAAATTGCGAATGTCACCGCCTTGGTGATATCTCATACACAAATACAAGACTCAAGCCCAAGACTATTTGGTGTGCAATTCTACCTAAGCACCTAAGCAGATCCTAGCAGTTCGAAAGATTAGTTTAAGAAAGTATCCGTTGGTCACTCAATTTAATGAGTTTGGAGGCGATTCTGACCAGACCTATTCCGTTGATACTTGTTGCTGGTTTTTCTCTTTATGGAAAAGCGCCAGTAACTCATCAACTTTATTACGCCCAGCGCCGTTACGGCTGATGGTGCGCTTCACCTTCACCACGTTCAGTTCCGCACCATGATATAAGCGACGCGTTAGTGTCGTATCGTGGTTTGAAATCAAAACTGGAATACCACGTTCCATTGCAGCTTTTTCAGCGACATCAGCCAAGGCTGCCTGATCATCTAAGCTGAAGCCATTACCTGCATAAGAGGTAAAGTTAGCGGTATTCGATAGCGGTGCGTATGGAGGATCACAGTAAACCACACAGCCTTTGCGAGCACGGCTGAAAGTTTCATGGTATCCCTCACAAACGAAGGTGGCCTTTTTCGCTTTCTCAGCAAAAAACTCCAGTTCGGCTTCTGGGAAGTAAGGTTTTTTGTAAGAACCAAACGGAACGTTAAAACCGCCCTTCTTGTTGTAACGACATAGGCCATTAAAGCCAAAGCGGTTCATATACAAGAAGGCAAGCGAACGATACATGACGTTGTCGGTATCGTTGAACTGAGCGCGAATATCTAGAAAGGCTTCTTTGCGATTGTTCTCAGGACAGAACCAACGCTTCGCTTCCGTGATATAGGTTTCAGGATCGGTTTTAAGTAGATTGTACAGGTTGATAAGATCGGGATTGATATCAGCTAGTAGGTACTGTTCAAAGTCAGTATTCAGGAATACTGAGCCGGCACCGACAAACGGTTCTACCAATTTACGAGCAGGTGGCAGGTGACGTTGGATGTCTTCAACTAGGCCATATTTACCACCAGCCCATTTTAGAAAGGCACGCTGCTTTTTCATTTACTGCTCTATCTATCAACACAAAAATAAGGCTGCGGAATGTAACATATTTTGAGGCTAAGCTCAGGGTTATTTCGCACGTTCTATCTCTCGATGCACTTGATTCATCGATTTTGCCCAAGGTTCCAACTGTTGAAGGGGTTTTGATAACGCACTTACCGCGTCTCTCGCCACTTGAATCGTTGGGTAATCTTGATAAGTGATGATAAACCACTTGGTGTCGTTACGAAGTGTTGGGTAGATACGAACCTTGTTCTCAAGGTCATACTCTTCAATGAAGGATTGCACATCTTCCAGTGAGGTCATCGCACTCAACTGCAAGGTATACGCGCGTGGCGAGATAGCTTGTAACTCTTCACGAGCAAATGAGAAGGTGATCTTTTTGGTCGGTGGCGTTGAATCAGTTAGGTCTGACTCTTCATCGACTGTTGGTTGTGGCTCGGCTTGTGCTGCATCAGGTTGTGCGCTAAACGCTTCCCCTGTGTTTTCCTCAACTGCCGCATCAATCGCGCTAGTATCGGCACTCTCAGGTTTATCATCAAGCAGAGCATCAACCACATCAGAGGTGATCACAACGCGTTGCTGATCTTGCTCGACTTCTCCAACACTCGCGGTATCTTCAACGACAGTCGGCGGCAGAGACGAACTATCATCATCCGCACCTTGGTAACTCATATCGGTTTCAGCTGCAGAGTCCACAGCTCCATCGACGCCAGTTTGTTTCGTGCCACTTTCCACTTCAAAGGTTGGGATAGCCGTCTGTTCAATCGGTGCAATAAGCGACTGCGCTTTATCGTCTGGTGTAGGTTGACTGAACATCCACCAATAACCACCACCAATTAACAACAGCAACAAGGCTACCACAATCGCGATATTGATTGGTGAGCCAATAATTGAGCGAATAATAATCCTTTTTTCCACTTTCAATTCTCCTAAAGCCATTAACTCTCCGGGCAGAGGTTGCGCTTTACTAAACGCACGTCGCACGCGAGTTTCAGACTCATCATCAACATATCGAATCACCAGTGATTCAAAGAAATGTTCAGCTTCTGGTTGCGAAAGGTCATCGATTTCAAGATCGATAGGCTTGTGTTGTTGGCCGTAACTCAGACGTGTTAATAACGTGTCTAAGTGACCCGTATCCGAGAAGAGAACGATATTGATCGTCCATTGAGGGTTTGATTGAGCTTCCAGTACCAACATCCATAATTCGGATACCAATAGCTCAGAGAGTCGGTGGGCATCATCAACAACGATAACCACATTACACGAATCCCCATCCAGTAACCGAGTGAGGCTATCAGATAAAGAGTCATGCTGATTAAAGAGTGGATCTGAAACAATTTGGCTAAGAATAAGCGCGCGGCGTTGTTGATCGTCTTGGCTTGGGTGACAAAGCAGTAAGCACTGATTTTTTTCTGTCGACCACGCTTCAAGATAACGCTGAGCTAACCAAGAACGGCCTGAGCCAGTTTTACCAGCAACCGTTACTAGGTTTGAACCAAAGTTAGTCAAAAGCTGTAAGCGCTCTAGCAGCTCAACTTGAGATTCTAACTCTAATACTCTTAATTCATGAGCCAAACTCATTGGGGATCCCTACTGATAAGATCGATCAGTAAAACACTCAGTTACCTAGAGTTTAACTAAGCAACCTCACAACCAAATTTAAAGAGTACGGCAGAAATCGATCGCTTGTTTAATGATGTCTTGAGGCACATCAGCGACCACTTCAGCAGTACCAATACTTGTTGGTAATACCAAACGTAACTGACCAGACAGCACTTTTTTATCGCGCATCATGTGCTTCATAAAGTCTTCAAAAGACATGCTTTCTGGCGTATGGATTGGCAGTTTCGCATTCTTGAGTATAGAAATAATTCGCTCAAGTTGCTGCTGAGAGATCAGTCCCTGTAATTGCGCAGTTTTCGCTGCCATTACAGTGCCTGACGACACAGCTTCACCATGTAGCCAATTACCATAGCCTAGTTCTGCTTCGATCGCATGACCAAATGTATGACCTAGGTTCAATAACGCTCTGATTCCTGACTCTTTTTCATCTAGAGCCACCACTTCCGCCTTAATTGCACAACAACGAGCAATTGCGGTAATCAGTGCCTCTTCATCAAGTTGATAAAGTTTCTCTAGATTTTGTTCCAACCAATTAAAGAAGGCTTCATCGTAAATGATGCCGTATTTGATCACCTCAGCAATACCCGCTGCAAACTCACGTTCTGGAAGCGTTGATAAACAGTTAGTATCGATGATGACAGATTTCGGTTGGTAAAAAGCGCCGATCATATTCTTGCCAAGGGGATGGTTTACTGCGGTTTTACCACCGACAGAAGAGTCCACTTGAGAAAGAAGTGTCGTTGGGATTTGAATGAAATCAATACCGCGCTGGTAACAAGAAGCAGCAAAACCGACCAAGTCACCGATAACACCACCACCTAAAGCAATCACCACCACATCGCGGCTGTAATTTCCTTCAAGCATGTAGCTCATCACTGAATTGAACGTTTCAAGGGTTTTGTACTGTTCACCGTCTGGCAACTCTAAAAGAGAAGTCTGACAGCCGACTTGATCCAATAGCGATATAATTTTATCAGCATAAAGAGGCGCTACTGTCACATTACTGATAACAACAACTTTCTGTTTGCCTGATAAAAAAGAAAGGTACGCCGGGTCTTCAAATAACCCGGCGCCAATAGAGATTGGGTAGCTACGCTCAGCTAGATTGACCGTAATCCGTTCCATGGGTTTGCTCTCCGAAAAAATGAACTTAACGTTCTTCTAGCATTTTTACGATCTGGTTGGCTACCACTTTTGCACTTTGGTCGTCAGTACGAACTGTGTAGTCCGCCACTTCTTCGTATAGTGCGTTGCGAGATACAGCTAGATCTTCTAGCACATCACGCGGGTTGTCTGTTTGAAGTAGAGGGCGTTTCTTGTCGCGGTTAGTGCGAGCAAGTTGCTTTTCAATTGTTGTCTCTAGGTATACAACAATGCCTCGTGCAGATAGACGGTTACGGTTTTCTTTGCTCAGCACTGAGCCACCGCCTGTCGCAAGAACAATACCTTGTTCTTCTGTCAGATCGTTGATTACAGATTCTTCGCGCTTACGGAAACCATCTTCGCCCTCAACATCAAAAACCCATGCGATGTCTGCGCCAGTGCGCTCTTCGATCACAGTGTCAGAGTCTAAAAACTCCATATGAAGTTGGGAAGCTAGGTGTCTACCAATTGTACTTTTGCCGGCGCCCATTGGGCCAACAAGAAAAATATTGCGTTTCTCAGCCATGTTTTTAGCAGTAATTTACAACGTTAATTCAATGACATCGCCACAAGGTAGGTCAGTACAAGTACTGAAATTAAAAGGCCCGTGGCACCGATTCCTCACAGATAATTCGTGATAAGACCCGAAATTATCAAGGTTAGGTGCCACTAATGCAACTTTATTTTTAATCTAATTGTTCATTACTGAATCACAACTTTAGGCGTGACAAAAATAAGCAGTTCACTTTTACCCACATTTTCGTAGCTTCGACGGAACAATGCACCTAACAAAGGTAGGTCTCCTAACACAGGAACTTTATCGACTGTGCTGCTCACGCTGTGTTGAAATATTCCACCAAGAACGACCGTTTCACCATTATTAACAAGCACTTGCGTACCTATTCTTTGGGTGTCTATCGCGACCGCTTCCCCAGTTCCGGTTTTTACCACTTGGCCGGGTCTATCTTGAGTCACACTCAAATCCAACACCAAGCGATTGTCGGGCGTTATCTGCGGCGTCACTTTAAGACTCAATACCGCTTTCTTAAATGCGACCGATGTAGCACCACTTGAAGAGGACTCTAAGTAAGGAATTTCAGTACCTTGCTCAATATAAGCGGGCTTTTTATTGGTGGTGATTAAGCGTGGGCTAGAAATGATCTCAGCTTTCGACTCTTGTTGCAGTGCCGACAGTTCAAGGTCGAGCAAAGTATCCGAACCAAGCTTGGCCACCTGAAAGGCAATGCTTGATGCATTCGGCGATGTCGCCCCCAAGTTAACGTTGAGGTAGTCATCAATCACACTGTTGCCGCCATCATCGTCATACGGCGTGATTTGTGATGGATAGTTGCCTTCTATTGAACCGCCAACGGTGAAGCTTCCGTTGGTCGAGGAAGCTCCCCAGCGCACACCAAGCTCATCAAGATTACCCTCAGTAACGGTTACGATACGCGCCTCTATTTGCACTTGCTTTACTGGGATATCCAAGGATTCAATGATGCCTCGTATCACGGCAATGTTCTCTTCCAACTCACGAATCAACAGAGAGTTGGTACGCTCATCAATAGTAATAGAGCCCCGATCAGACAACATACTCACCGCACCCTCACCGCCAATCATGTCAGCGATGTCGGTGGCTTTAGCAAAGTTGATCTTGATGATTTCTGATTTGAGCTCTCCCAACTCCTCTTCCAAACGAGATTTCTCTAGTGCTTGCTGCTCTCGAAGGTCTAATTCCGCTTTTGGCGCAACCAAGATGACATTACCATCCACGCGCTTATCCAAGCCTTTAACTTGCAAGATAATATCGAGAACTTGCTGCCAAGGTACGCCATCTAAACGTAAAGTCAGGTTACCCGCGACCGAATCCGACACGACAAGGTTGAAGTCGTTGTAGTCAGCGATCAACTGAAGGACGTTTCGTACTGGGATATCTTGGAAGTTAATTGAGATCAGCTTGCCCTCTTTCTCTAGGATGCCTTTCTCAGCTGTCGTTTCATCGATAGCTGGCTTACTGATCACCACCTCAATGAAGCGACCTTTTAGATTGTATTCATACTGGTAGTCATTATTGATGGTCGCGAGAAGCCGAGTGCTCGGTGTCTCTTTGTAGACTTCAATCCCTTCAACTAAGGTGGCGAAATCTTTCACATCCAGAAGGTAGAGTTTATCGTCATCAACTTGAGTATTGAGTAACTCTATGCTCAAGCCTTCCTGAGCTCGCTGCACATCGACCACCGCAGTGGTGGTGGCTAGCTCAATAATGATGACGGCGTCTTTATCCTTATTAACCCTAAAATCAATATTCTCTAATTTATTAGGCAAGCTCTCTGCGTGGCTGAGCACGCTAAAAACCAACATCACAGACACAGCAAAACCTTGTAGAGCCTTGCTCACTAATCCACTTATTCCTTTATTCATATTTACATCTCATATCCACATCATGTGACATTGGTTTACTTCAGAGCCAGCCTAACGTTGCGCTTATTCCAACAACCTAAGCCATCTGGAAGAGTTTCATTAATCTGAACGTACTGGCTCGTCACCTTAGTAACTCGGCCATTGTTTAGGCCGATAAACTGGCCTTTCTTGACGTTTACCACGTTGCCTTTCGGTGTTTGCACTAACCCAAATACACTTGACCCACTGCCCATCACGCCTCTTAAACGCAACTTACTCAGCGGGTACTTCTCTAACTTTCCGTTACGAGAGCGAGCGCTAGGTTGCCAGCAGTCTTTCTTAACCAAAGGTTGGTTTTGCACAATGGCTTCTTTAGGGAGTTCAAAGGGAGGACGAAAGGCTCGGCGCTGATAAGTCGCGGCCAAGAACTCAGTTGCGGGGACAAGTTGCTCGACGTCTTTTCTCGCCTTGGCTTCAACCTGCACCACAAAGTCTTCAAGTGAATCTTGATTGGCTTTACAACCTGACAACGCAAGCAGCAACACGATTGAGTAAAACGCGCTATTGGGTTTCATCATTGACCTCCGATTTAAACTGGTAGGTATAAGCTCTAACCCTAAAGTGCAGCGTGCTGCTTTCTTGGCTGACTCGCTGCCAGTTCACATCATCAAAGCTAATGATGCGCGGCAGCTTGGCGATAGCCGCTGAGAAATCACCAATCTCATGGTAGTCACCCGTCAGTTCGATATTGAGCGGTAAACGATAGAGGAACTCCTTGTTCTGCTTTTGTCCCCAATCGATTCGAGTGAAGGTCAGCGAATTATCCAATCCGAGTTCATTCACAGACGCCAACATACTGGCCAGTTCTTTTTGAACCGGCAGCTGCTCTAACAGATAATCGTAGCGACTGGTTAGCTCATCCAACTGGCTCTGCAATTTAGGTAAGGCCGCAACCTTGTTGGCCTTGATTCGTAAGGTCGTCTTTAAGGTTTGTTCTTGTTGCTTCATCTGCTGCAGTTCATCATCGAGTGGCAACACATAAAGCCAAGTGCCGACACCTTGGATTAACACCATTAATACCAGAATGACTAAGAGCTGGGGCAGCAACGGCCACTCGGTGATCTCATCAACATCAAGATCCTGAAAACTCGTCAAATTTTGAAGGTTAGCCATGACTCGCCTCCTTCCCTTTACGGTTCGCCGTGGTGCTTTCTAAAGAAATAGGACTGAACACAAAAGAGACCTTGAAGGTCTGGAACTCTTTATTGAAGCGCTTGCGGTTATGAACGATAGAGTGCATCTCAACACCTTCCAGAGAATCAGAACGTTCTAGGTTGTCCAACATGGTGGCGAGACGGGCCGTACTGTCGCTGATGCCCGACATTTCAATCTCCTGACCATTCATCTTTATCTTGTCAACATACACGCCTTCAGGAATCAGCTCCGGCATCAGGTTCATGAAGTCGGTGGTCTTATTGCGGCCAAGCTGCAAAGACTCCACCACATCCAGTCGAGTGAGAATGGCTTTATGCTCTTGTTCCGCGACTTTCAGTGACTGAATTTGTCGGTCGAGCTGAGCGATGTATTGATTGAGATAGTTGAGACGCGCTTGCTGCTTGGCTTGTTGGTCGTGAAAGTAGTTACCGACCGCCCATTGCCCACCAAGCGCGATGATGACGCCAAGAATAACCAAATGAACGAAACGCTTCTTATGCTGAGCACGAATCTCATCGCGCCAAGGCAGCAGGTTAATTTGATGCAACATGCTTCTCTCCCTGCCACTTGAGCCCACTCATCGCCATACCCGCGGCAATGCCAAAGTTTTGCCAGTCCATGGGCAGTCGACGTCGCTTCGCTACTTTGTTCTCAAACAGAGACAAAGGATTCAGCGACTCACAGCTCAACTGAAAATGGCGCTCTAGCTCTTCAGTAACCATCGGGATGCTGGCTCCCTCGCCCATTAACCAGATCCCTGAAATAGGCTGAAGTGCATTAACTGAAGAATAGAGCTGCAACTGACGCTTAAGCTTTTCGATCAAATTGACAATAAATCGGTGGGTATCTTCAGCCGTGCCGAACACGCCTTCTATATCACTCGGGTTATCTGAACTGCGAAGATCTAGAGTACCAAAGGCGATGTCTTTATAGAAAGGTGCTGAATTCTGCGGAATAATCCCTAGCGAGGTTTGGTCGATTCCAACATCCACCAACAACCAGTTCTTCTTATCGGGATACAAGCGCGAAGCCAATTGCCAGATATTAAACAGCCCGTGCGCCTGCGTATCAACAACCACAGGTTTAAAACCCGCTTTAGTTAGCGCATCAGCTCGGCTATCGACCACTTCCTTACGAGTGGCATACACCTGATAACTGCTCGTCGAACCTTTACCAAATCGTTTGTCTTCCAGCTTTATAAAATCTAAACTCAGCTCCTCGATAGGAAAGGGAGACTGGTGAGCAAAGGTTTGATAGATCGAAAACTCTTTTTCTCTGTCTTCTAACTCACTCTCTATTTGCAGTACTTTGCTGATCACTGTGTTATCAGGTACCGAAATGGCGACGTTGCGGCAGCCAAAAGGCAGTCCTTTCCTAAGTTCTTTGAGTTTCTTAACAGTTTTCTGATACTCCAAAGTATGGTTAGCTGTAAAAATGTCGTCCGAAATCGGCAGCTCTTTGTATCCCACTAGGGCATACAACTCCCCCACGGGTTTTAGTACCACGGCTTTAATGCTGTGATGATTTATATCTATACCTGTAATTAATGATGAACCCATGTGACCTAGCTCCTGAAGTGCCAAGCATTTCGTTGATTATCTAGGGGTTGTGATTATTAGTTAAATAAGCGTTAATAAACGAAAGCTAAGTTTTTAGCCTAGAGTACAAGGGTTTGCTGCTTATCAGCCTTAACTAATCAGGGATTATCCGGTGAAGTTCATAAAGCGATTATTCATATTTACATTGATTTGCATGATTCTTGGAGTCAGTACAATTTTCGGGTTTTATTATTACGTAAAACCAGAGTTGCCTGATGTTGCCACTTTGCGCGACGTAGAACTCCAAACGCCGATGCAAGTCTTCAGTCAAGACGGTAAGTTGATCTCTCAATTTGGTGAAAAGCGTCGCAACCCAGTGACTTATGACGAGATTCCTCGCCACCTGGTTGAAGCATTAATTGCTACCGAAGACAGTCGTTTCTACGAACACCCAGGTATTGACCCAATCGGTATTACTCGTGCAGCGATCGTGGTTGCTATGTCGGGTTCTGCAAAACAAGGGGCGAGTACTATTACTCAGCAGCTTGCGCGTAACTTCTTCTTATCTAATGAGAAAAAGATCATGCGCAAGATTAAAGAGATCTTCATTGCGATCCACATTGAGCAATTGCTTAGCAAAGAAGAGATCATGGAGCTGTACGTAAACAAGATCTTCCTAGGCCACCGTTCATATGGCTTTGGCGCTGCTGCACGCGTTTACTTTGGTAAAGACCTCCCTGAACTGACTCTGAGTGAAATCGCTACGCTTGCGGGTATGCCAAAAGCACCGTCTACAATGAACCCTATCTACTCTGTTGAGCGTGCAACCAACCGTCGTAACGTTGTATTACGTCGTATGTTGGATGAGCAATACATCACCCAAGAAGAATACGATGAAGCTCGCAACGAAGAACTTATCTCGAAGTACCACGGTGCAGAGATTGAACTGAGCGCACCATATGTTGCAGAAGTTGCACGTGCTTGGATGGTGGAACGCTATGGCGAAGCCGCTTATACATCAGGCATGAAGGTCTACACGACCGTTGATTCAAAACTACAGAAAGCAGCGAACCAAGCCGCGATTAAGAACCTGCTTGGCTACGATGAGCGTCACGGCTACCGTGGAGCAGAAAAAGTATTATGGCAAACTGAGCAATCGGCTTGGGACCACGACAAAATCGTTAAACACCTAAAATCGCAACCAACCTACGGTGACCTAGTTCCTGCGGTTGTAACTGCTGTTGATTCGAAAAGCGCTCAGGTTTGGGTTAAAAACCAAGGCGAAGGCACAATTGAATGGCAAGGCATGAACTGGGCACGTAAGTTCCTAACAGACGACCGTCAAGGCCCTGCTCCCTCGCAAGCAAAAGAGATTCTTGCTGTTGGTGAGCAAGTTTGGGTTCGTCATGAAGCCGTAACAGGCGACGAAGTCTCTGAAGAGCCGACAGAAGAGTCAGCGACAGCAGAATCGGAAATACCTGTTGTTTGGCGTCTAAGCCAAGTGCCAAATGCAAACACTGCATTTGTGGCAATGAACCCGAACAACGGCGCAGTATTGTCGATGGTCGGTGGCTTTAACTTCGTACACAACAAGTTCAACCGTGCGACGCAATCTATTCGTCAAGTTGGTTCTGGTATCAAACCATTTATCTATTCAGCAGCGATTGAGAAAGGCTTAACACTGGCTTCACTGATCAATGATGCGCCAATCAACCAATGGGATAAGAGCCAAGGTACAGCATGGCGACCAAAGAACTCACCACCAACCTACGTTGGCCCTACTCGTTTACGTATTGGCTTAGCTCAATCGAAAAACGTAATGGCGGTACGTGTACTGCGTGAAGTTGGCTTGGATGATACTCGTAACTACCTAACTCGTTTCGGCTTTGATATTGATGAAGTACCTCGTTCAGAGACTATTGCTCTGGGTGCAGGCAGCTTAACGCCTATGAAAGTAGCGCAAGGTTACTCAGTATTCGCTAACGGTGGTTACTACGTTGAACCTTTCTATATCAGCCGCGTTGAGACACCATTTGGTGAGACTGAGTTTGAAGCAACACCGAAGGTCGTGTGTAAAGAAGATTGCAAACAGACAATTACCGCAGATCCAATGGCGGATGAGTTTGCCGAGCAAGACGTAGATGCGAAAGTGCAATACGCACCTCAAGTTATCTCTGAGCAGAACGCATTCCTTGTTCGTGAAATGATGTACAGCAACATCTGGGGCGGCGGTGACTGGAGCCAAGGTACGGGTTGGAATGGTACAGGCTGGCGTGCTCAACCATTGAAGCGTCGTGACATTGGTGGCAAAACCGGTACGACCAACGACTCGAAAGATACTTGGTACAGCGGTTACGGCCCTGGCATGGTTGCAACGGTATGGGTTGGCTTTGATAACCACAACCGCAACCTAGGTCGCACTAAAGCGAACTCGAACCTTGGTAAGAACCAAATTACTGGTGCAGAAGCTGGTGCGAAAACAGCAGAACCTGCATGGGTTGATTTCATGGGTACAGCACTCGCAGGCGTTCCGGCTCAACGTAAAGAGATTCCGGAAAACATCGTCCGCGTTCGTATTGACCGTGATACAGGCTTACTGACTAACAAGTTCGATAGCTCATCAATGTTCGAGTACTTCGAAAAAGGCACAGAGCCTACCGAGTACATCACCGAACGTTTCAATGATGACATCTACTCAACCTCATCAGGTGAAGCAGTAGAAGAGCTGTTCTAACTAGGGTCTGTTGAACCCAGTAACATGAACCAACAAAAAGGGTTGATATGAATTCATATCAACCCTTTTTTTATTTCGACAACTTGAGCTGTCTAGGCTCTGAGTTTGAACATTAGAGCGCTTTTTCTAATTGCGTTCGGATAGTCTCAGCCAGTTGCTCGAAACGTCCTTTCAATGGAGAGCCCGGTCGGTAAGCAACAACAATGCGACGTGAAGGTGTTGGGTTCACCGCAGGCACGTAACACACACCGTCTTTCTGCTTCTCTTTCGGTACTGATAACTGCGGAAGCAAAGTAATACCCGCCCCAGCTGCCACCATGTTGCGTAGAGTTTCTAAGCTGGTCGCTTTAAAGCGCTCGTCATCTTTTGCACCTGCAGCAAAACAGAAGCCTAAGGCTTGGTCTCGTAAGCAGTGACCATCACCCAGCGCCAGTACTGTCTGCCCATTTAACTGCAGCATATCGACGCTGTCTTGTTGAGCCCACTCATGGTCACACGGTACAGCGACACTTAATGGCTCGTCATATACATCAATCTCTTTGAACACCGCCGTTTCATCAACCGCAGCCAGTACCAAGCAATCGAGCTTGCCATCTTCTAGTTGGCTCACCAATTGATGAGTCTGTGCTTCATGCAAGTAGAGCTCTAGCTCAGGAAAGCTCTCTTTCAGATGAGGAACAATCTTAGGCAAGATGTAAGGGCCAACCGTCGGAATAAAACCAATGTGCATAGGCCCCGTCATTGCTTCGCCGTGTCCACTCGCCATATCTTTAAAGGTCTTCACCTCGTTGAGAATACGCTTGGCTTGCTCAACAAGTTGTAACCCTGATTCTGTAAATATCACCTTCCTTGGGCTACGCTCGGTTAACTGAAGTCCAATTTCATCTTCGAGTTTGCGTATTTGACCGCTCAGTGTGGGCTGACTTACAAAGCACGCTTCTGCCGCTTTTCGGAAGTGTTTGTGCTCTGCGAGCGCCACCAAGTATTCAAAGTCACGAATGTTCATGATCAGTCTCTTACCTCAGGTTTTAATAAGAACAAGGGTTTTCATAGCAACATTTAAAAGAAAAATGCTCTTGATAGAATTTACCTATCAAAACCATAACATCAAACGATTAGAGCTATCAAAGAATTTATCTAATAATGGGCTCAACAAAACGAAACAGAGCAACGAAAAACGTTAAGCTCTAATAGAACAAAATTAAAAATACTATTTAAGGAAATCAATATGTTTGCATCTAAAGAAGGTCAATCAATCCCTCAAGTAACATTCCCAACTCGCCAAGGCGATGCATGGGTTAACGTAACGACAGACGAGCTTTTCAAAGACAAGACAGTGATCGTATTCAGCCTACCAGGTGCGTTTACGCCAACATGTTCTTCAAGCCACCTACCTCGTTACAACGAACTACACTCAGTGTTCAAAGAAAACGGCGTTGATGACATCCTTTGTGTTTCTGTAAACGACACGTTCGTAATGAACGCATGGAAAGCAGACCAAGAAGCGGAAAACATCACATTCATCCCTGATGGTAACGGTGATTTCACAGACGGCATGGGAATGCTAGTTGAGAAAAACGACATCGGCTTCGGCAAACGTTCATGGCGCTACAGCATGCTGGTTAAAAACGGCGTGGTAGAAAAAATGTTCATCGAAGAAGACGTACCAGGCGACCCGTTCAAGGTTTCTGATGCAGACACTATGCTGAACTACATTGCTCCTGAGCATAAAGAGCAAGAGTCAATCACAGTATTCACTAAGCCTGGCTGTCCTTTCTGTATGAAAGCGAAACAGAACCTAATCGACAAAGGTCTAAACTACGAAGAAGTAGTACTAGGTAAAGACGCTACAACAGTAAGCCTACGTGCAATATCTGGTCGCACAACGGTTCCTCAAGTATTCATCGGTGGTAAACACATCGGTGGTAGCGAAGAACTAGAAGCTTTCCTAGGCTAATCACTGCCAAAAGGCTAACCCACTCACTTGTGGGTTGGCTAACCCTATCGGGTTGAATCAAGCTTGTGGCTCGCATTAACCATAGTCACAAGCTAAACCTAATAAAACAGAACCACAAAACTGACCCGCTATCCTGACTCACAAAAAACATCACATGAGTTGGAGGGGTTCGTTCACACTAAATTTAGCCATTGCGAGAAAATTATTATGAAACAAGTCAATGTAGATGTAGCAGTTATCGGGGGCGGTACGGCAGGTCTAGGATCATACCGCGCTGCAAAAGCACACACTGACAGTGTCGTGATGATTGAAGGCGGCCCTTACGGTACTACCTGTGCTCGCGTTGGTTGTATGCCATCTAAACTGCTTATTGCTGCTGCGGAAAGCGTACACCAAATCGAGAAAGCTCCGGCTTTTGGCGTTCACCCACAAGGCGATATCGTGATTAACGGCCGTGAAGTGATGGATCGAGTGAAGTTTGAACGTGACCGTTTTGTTGGTTTTGTTTTAGAAGGCGTTGATGAAATCCCAGATCAAGACAAGATCTCTGGTTACGCAAAATTCTTAGACGACAACACGCTACAAATTGATGACCACACGATTGTGACAGCTAAGCGTATTGTTATCGCGACAGGTTCGCGTCCTGCATACCCTGCAGTTTGGAATGAACTAGGCGACCGCCTAATCATTAACGATGATGTGTTCAGTTGGGATGATTTACCAGAATCAGTTGCTGTATTTGGCCCTGGCGTTATTGGCCTTGAGCTTGGTCAATCGCTGCACCGCTTAGGTGTGAAGACCAAACTGTTCGGTTTGGGTGGTCAAGTTGGCCCAGTAACCGACCCAGAGATCATGGCTTACGCAGACAAAGCCTTCAATGAAGAGTTCTACCTAGATGCCGACGTAAAAATCGAAAGCATGAAGCGTATTACCACTGAATCGGGTGAGCCACGTGTCGAAATCCAGTTCATCAATAAGCAAGGTGAGCTAGAAACTAACATCGTTGAGTACGTACTGGCAGCAACAGGTCGTCGTCCTAATACAGATAAACTTGGCCTAGAGAATACCTCTCTTGAGCTTGATGAGCGTGGTGTTCCAGTCGCAGACCACTACACGCTACAAACATCATTGCCATCAGTATTTATTGCGGGTGATGCAAGCAACCAACTACCTCTGTTACATGAAGCAGCAGACCAAGCGCGCATTGCCGGCGACAACGCAGGTCGCTTCCCTGAGATTCGTGCAAGCCTACGCCGCTCTAAAATCTCAGCGGTTTTCTCTGACCCGCAAATCGCGATGGTTGGTGAAACGTACAAAGAAATCACCACCCGCTTAGGCACATGTGGTTGTTTCGCAACGGGTGAAGTGTCTTTTGAAAACCAAGGTCGTTCACGAGTGATGCTACGCAACAAAGGTATTCTGCACGTATACGGCGAGCAAGGTACTGGTCGCTTCCTTGGTGCTGAGATGATGGGACCAAACGCAGAACATTTGGCGCACTTGTTAGCATGGGCACACCAGAACAAAATGACAGTTTCTGAAATGCTAGACATGCCGTTCTACCACCCAGTAATCGAAGAGGGTGTACGAACTGCCCTACGTGACCTGAATGCGAAACTGCACCTAGGTCCAGAGATGGTGAAACACTGCCTAGACTGTGGTCCAGGTTGTTAATCTCAGTTGATTGAGACAGGTAACCATTTGCTCTATTAACATAGATTAGATACTAAAAAGGAAAGCCAATGGCTTTCCTTTTTGTTTTTGGCAACGAGCAAATAATAGATTCCCGATTACGCTCCTTCGTCGCTTTCGGGAATGACGTTGATTTATTTTAGCAACTAAACCAAAACTTAATCCGTCATTCCAGAACTGAGGGACGAGGTATCTGGAATCTCTTGAAGCCGTTGCTTACCGCTAAAACTCAGAGAATTATTTCTCAGCAGCAATCACAGAGATTTCAACTAATAACGCTTCGCGAGCCATGTCGCCAGTCACACATGCGCGAGCTGGAGCGTGACCTTCTGGTACCCATGCATCCCAAACAGCGTTCATTTCTTGGAAGTCTTTCATGTCTTTCAAGTAAATAGTTGCTGACAGCATGTGCTCTTTGTCGCTGCCAGCTTGCTCAAGTAGCGCTTCCACTTTGTCTAGCATGGTTTGTGTTTGTTCAGTAATGTCTTTGGTTGCATCAGCACAAACTTGGCCACATAGGTAGATAGTACCGTTGTGTTTAACAATACGGCTCATGCGTTGCTTGGTTTCTTGGCGCTCAATCATCGATCTTCTCTCTCTATGTCACCGTGATCCAATATCTTGTGACGTGGTATTATCAGGGCAACAAGCATAACGCGAATCAAGCCCAAGATGACATGTCTTCATTGCAATAAAAATGAAAAAATCTTCAATAAACTCGGTCGCTGCCAACGTTGTATGAATCAGCTCATGGTGCTGTCGATCTTGAGTTGGGGAACATGGTGGTTATTTTTCAGGGAAGACCCTAAAACCATCAATGCCATCGCTTTGATGATGGCGGCTTTCGCGTTCAGTGGCTTGCTATCGCTACATTGGATAATGAAGTTTGTGGTGCTGCCTTTAAGGAACAAAAAGCGTTAGCTGAGGTGTTTGTTGGATTGGCAATAATGGTTAGATGATAGGTTCAATACTCCGACAATTTGGTCACAACCATCGAACGAGTATAATTTCCCAAACAGCAGATAGAAAAAAGCCCCAGAACCAATCGATTCTAGGGCTTTCTTAGAAAATTCTAAGAAAAAGCAGTGGTACTTTAATAGACCGGGCTTTTCTTAATTTGTTCCCAAAAAAGATCAGATTTTTGATCTTTTTTTTAGGGACTATAAAATCAATGCCTTATGCAACATTCACCTTAGCGATAATCTGTTCGACCAAATTCACTTCCAAAGCCACTTCATCACACGCATGTTGACGAGGACACTGGTCACAATCTTTCAGTACCTTCTCAGGTAGCAGAGATTTCGATGTTGGTAAGAAGTCGTGCTTCATAAAGAACTCAGGCGTACGAGTCAGCACAAACACCTTCTTGATGGCCATTTGACGTGCTTTCTCAACCAAGTGCTGAACAATCGCGGTTCCCTGCCCTTGACCTTGCCAACCGGCTTCAACGCCCAGTGAACGTATTTCCGCTAACCCAGAGTCATACACATAGAGCGATGCACAACCTGTCACCTCACCATGATGTTCTGCGACCGCAAACGAACCAATATCACGCACCAGTTCATTACGAGAACGAGGTAGGTTTTCACCCATATTCGCCCAGTAAGCCACCATGCCTTCCAATGCTTCGATGTCAGTCAAACGAGCAGGACGAACCTTCACGATAGAAGTATCACGCTGCGCCAAACGTTTCTCAGCTTGGTCTACTGCGTAAGCCACTTGTTGTGGTGATACACCACCTAGCGCGCTACGTTTTTCAAGACACGATTCAATGGTCAGGATGTCATACACATCCTCTTCAATCACCTCAGAGAACTCTTTCATCTCTGCGATGGTTAATTCTTCCAGTGCACAACCTTTAGCAATCGCCGCCACTACTGTTACACCCACAATATGGTGAGCTTCACGGAAAGGAATGCCTTTCGCTACTAGGTAATCAGCCAGTTCAGTAGAGTTTGCATAACCTTGCTTCGCTGCTTCCAGTGTACGTTCGCCGTTCACTTTAATGCCGTCAAAACAGAGCGCAGCCATTTCCATACAGTCATTCCAAGTGTCTAAAGCGTCGAACAGACCTTCTTTATCTTCTTGCATGTCTTTGTTGTACGCCAAAGGCAGAGCTTTTACTGTCATCATCATTGCGGCTAATGAACCATATACACGGCCAGTTTTGCCACGGATAAGTTCTAACGCATCCGGGTTTTTCTTTTGTGGCATCAGAGATGAACCTGACGTCACGGTATCCGCTAACTCGATGAAGTTTGATTCACCAGAGTTGTAGAAAATCATATCTTCAGCAAGGCGCGAAAGGTGAAGCATAGAGATAGAAGCGATCGACATCAGCTCCATCACATGGTCTCGGTCAGATACTGAATCGAGAGAGTTACGCGTTGCACGACGGAAACCTAAGTTGTGAGCTAACTCTTCACGGTCCATCGGGTAAGCGGTTCCTGCAAGGGCACCAGAACCCAGCGGACATGTATCTAGACGCTTAATCGCATCATTCAAACGAGAATAATCACGCTCAAGCATTTCAACGTAAGCCAAGCACCAGTGAGCAAAAGTTACCGGCTGAGCACGTTGTAAGTGAGTGTAGCCAGGAAGCACGGTTTCTTGATGCTGAGAAGCAACATTCACCATTTGGCTCTGTAGGCGATCCAATGCCAATAGAAGTTGGTTACCTTGCTGACGACACCATAATTTCAGGTCGGTCGCCACTTGGTCATTACGAGAACGGCCAGTGTGAAGCTTTTTACCCAAGTCACCAACTTTGCCGATAAGTTGTTGCTCAACCCAGCTGTGAATATCTTCTGCATCAGAACGTAGAATCTGTTCAGGATCTTCCATCACCTCAAGTTTTAGCTCATTCAGCGCTAACTCAAGCTTCTGTTGCTCTTCTTCTGTTAATACGTTGACCGACAGTAGAGCTTTAGACCAGGCAATTGAGCCCACAATGTCTTGCTCAGCCAATCGGTAATCAAAACGAAGAGAATCGTTAAAATCTTTGAACCGGGTGTCTGCTGCTTGGGTAAATCTACCGCCCCATAATGCCATTGTGTATCTCCTAATTGCACAGTGCTCACTGTTTTTGCAAATGATAATTCTGATTAAGATTCAGTATTTTTCTGATGGTTTAAACTTACGGCAATTCAAAATGAAAATAAAGTATTAATTCATTATTTTTACATATTTATTCACAGAAAGTTGAATCCATTGATTATTTTCAGCGTGGAGCGCGAATTATATGCCATTCGATAGTAAAAACCGAAGCTGATTTATTAGGCGGATAGAAACTAAAAAGCCCACTCACTAATCAATAGTGAATGGGCTTTGCATAATAATGTCTGTTTACTGACCTTTAATCTTTCATCAAAGGCTAGTTCACTAACTCATTGTTAGGATTACTTTTGGCTATTCAGAGCACGGATACGGCTTGATAGCGAGTAAAGGCGGATGAAGCCTTCAGCGTGGCTTTGGTCGTAAACTTCATCTTCACCAAAGGTTGCAAACTCTTCAGAGTATAGGCTGTTGTCAGAACGCTTCTGAGTTACCGTTGCATGGCCTTTGTAAAGCTTGATAACCACTTCACCATTCACGTCTTGTGCTAGCTCTTCTGTCGCTGCAAGGATTGACTTACATAGTGGAGTGAACCAACGACCGTCGTATACAAGGTGAGAAGCTTTAACACCTAGCTCTTCACGGAATTCGAATGCCGCTTTATCAAGAACCAGTTGCTCAACTGCGCGCAGTGCTTCCATCATGATTGTGCCACCCGGAGTTTCGTAACAACCACGAGACTTCATACCTACAAGACGGTTTTCTACGATATCGATACGACCAACACCGTGCTTAGCACCCTTCTCGTTTAGGTAAACCAGTGCGTTGTATGGCGTCATTGTTTCGCCATCAACCGCTACCACTTCGCCTTTTTCAACTTTCAGCGTTACTGTTTCAGATTCGTTTGGCGCTTGCTCTGGGTCTACAGTCCAAGCCCAGCAATCTTCGTTTGGCGCATTCCATGTATCTTCTAGAACGCCACCTTCTGTAGAGATGTGCCATGCGTTTGCATCACGCGAGTAAATCTTAGTAAGAGAAGCAGTACAAGGGATGTTACGTTCTGCTAGGTAATCTAGACACTCTTCACGGCTCACTAGATCCCACTCACGCCATGGTGCAATTACGTGTAGGTCTGGTGCTAGTGCTGCGAATGCACCTTCAAAACGAACTTGGTCATTACCTTTACCAGTACAACCGTGACACAGTGCGTCAGCACCGACTTTACGTGCGACTTCAACCTGCGCTTTCGCGATGATTGGACGAGCCATAGAAGTACCTAGTAGGTATTTGCCTTCGTAGTAAGCGCCTGTTTTTAGTGTTGGGTAGATGTAATCTGCCACCATCTCTTCTTTAAGGTCAGCGATGTAACACTCTGAAGCACCAGAAGCTTTTGCTTTCTCTTCGATACCAATCAACTCTTCGTCGCCTTGACCAACATCCGCGACAAACGCAACCACTTCACAGTCATAGTTCTCTTTCAACCATGGAATGATTACTGATGTGTCTAGACCGCCAGAGTAGGCTACTACAACTTTCTTTACGTTAACTTTGCTCATTTTCTTTCTCCTAGTTTCCATACTGCACATGGCGGTCAGCGTTGGAAATGACTTCATAATTATATGTTTATTTAGTTTGTCTAAATTCTTTAAGTAGTGACTCGTTGTGAGAACTACTGAGGTAAAAACTGTGTTCCTATGCTTTTACCTGAAAACAGTTGTGTTAGCTTTTCTGGGTATCGCCAAGTAGCGACTTCGATTGGTCGTCCGAGGTCGTTGGCGGCTTCTAGTGCGGCTTGAACCTTAACGATCATGCCGTCAGTAATCACTTTGCCTGCAATAAGGTCATCGGCTTGTTGTTGATTAAGGCTTGGAATGAGGTGGCCTTTGCCATCCAGCACACCACTTACATCAGAAAGAAGAACCAGTTCAGCATCAAGTGCGCCAGCAACGGCAACCGCGGCTTGGTCGGCATTGACGTTCATCAGTTGACCTTGCTCAGTTAGACCAATTGAGCTGATGATTGGCAGTGCGCCAGCATTAAGAATCGCTTGCAGGACGGTTGAGTCGCCCGGCTCCGCTTTTCCTACCGCACCCAGTTCAGGGTTCAGTTCGCTAACTTTGCATAAACCACCATCCGCTAGGCTCAAACCAACAGCATTGATACCGTCTTTAATCGCCTGACCTTGCAGTAATTTATTCGCCGTACCCGCTAGTGCACCCGCAATCACAGGGATCTGATCATAAGGAGTAACACGTAACCCTTCTTTCTTAACAGTTTCGAGGTTCAACTTATTCATCAAATCATCAACAAGGTAACCACCACCGTGAACAATCACGATTGGTCGTTGTGCTTGTTGTTGGTAAGCAGAGATAGCACCAAATAACTTGCTAAGTGTTTCACCACAAGATAGCGCAGCGCCACCTAACTTTATGATTAATGGTTGATTATTAAGGCTCATATCTAGATTTCCTTACACTAACGCAGTTAATGGCGCAAAACCATAACGTAAATTTAAACACTGCATCGCTTGGCTAGATGCACCTTTTAATAAGTTATCAATCGCTGAAACAACGATGATGTGTTGACCTTGAACCTTCCAACCTAAATCGCAGAAAGGCGTTTGTTCTACATCTTGAATTCTTGGCAATGTCTCTTCGAGTAATCTCACCGCAGGTTTACCTTGGTAAGCTTGCTCAAAGGCATCTTGTATCTGTTGTTCTGTCACGCCTTCAGCCAATTTCATGGTGACGGTCGCTAAAATACCGCGCTTAAAGTTGCCGAGGTGCGGAGTAAAAATCACATCACATCCTAAGTGTGCAGCCATTTCAGGTTGATGACGGTGATTGAAGACGCCGTAAGCTTGCAGACTCACTTCGCAGAAGCTGTTAACCATGGTCGCCTTACGACCTGCTCCTGTAACACCACTGGTTGCGTTAATCACAGGCCATTGGTTCTCATCCAGCAACTTCGCTTCAACCAAAGGCTTAATCGCCAATTGTGATGCGGTTGGGTAACAACCTGCGACTGCGACAAGTTGAGCTTCTTTAATCGCTTGCTCATTCCATTCCGCTAAACCGTAAGCGGCTTTATCTAGCCATTGTTCGTGTTGGTGTTCAAAACCGTAGAACTCTTGGTAGAAGTTCTCGCCTTTAACTCTGAAGGCACCCGATAGGTCGAACACTTGGCAATCGTTCTCTAGAAAGATTGGCGCTAGGTCGTGACTTACTTCGTGTGCAGTGGCTAAGAAAATCACATCAGACTGCTTTGCCACTTCTTCTGGATTCGTTAATGGTTGTACTGGCATATCAATCAAGCCAGCTAACTTACCGTGCAGTGCCGCAATAGGTTTACCTGCGTCTACACTATTGGCTGAGACATATAAACCTGATAGCGTGAGCTCTGGGTGTCTGTTTATCATTAGAGCCAGTTCTGCTCCTGTGTAGCCGCTTGCGCCAATGATCGTGGTTTTCAACATCTCAACACATCCATTTCTGAGGTAAGTTACATTTCAAAATTTGACTATTCATACTTAATTTTTAGCTTTATTTGATTTCTTATGCATTAAATATGATTTAATATGTGTTTTACCGACTTATAGTTTTCCTGTCAATAGTAGAAGTGAAGATATTATGCAATTACCGAGTTTTCTTGAGGTCTACAAAGGCCTAATTTCCACCGACTCTATTAGTTCTACCGATCCAAGCTGGGATCATGGCAACGAAAAAGTGATCGAAAAAATAGCTCAATGGTTTAAAGACTTGGGCTTTAGCGTAGAGGTCGTGGAAGTCGAGCCCGGCAAACATAATATGGTCGCAAAGATGGGTTCTGGTGAAGGTGGCTTACTATTAGCGGGACACAGCGACACCGTTCCATTTGATGAAGGGCGTTGGAACTTCAACCCCCACGCACTGACAGAGCACAATAATCGCTTCTACGGATTGGGCACGGCCGACATGAAAGGCTTCTTCGCTTTCGTTTATGAGGCAGCAAAGAAGATGGATTGGAGTAAACAGGCAAAGCCACTTTATGTATTGGCAACCTGTGATGAAGAGACCACCATGCTAGGTGCACGTCACTTCACGGAGAATGCACCATTTAAACCGGACTACTGCATCATTGGAGAGCCGACTAGCCTAGTGCCGATTCGCGGACACAAAGGCCACGTAGCAAATGCAGTGCGAGTAACCGGTAAATCAGGTCACTCTTCTGATCCTGCATTAGGCGTCAACGCCATCGAGATCATGCATGAAGTGTTATTTGCATTAATGCAACTGCGTGACAAGTTAGTCAAAGAGTACCATCACCCAGGTTTTGCGATTCCAAGCCCCACTCTTAACCTTGGCCATATTCATGGTGGCGACAGCGCTAACCGTATCTGTGGTTGTTGTGAGTTGCATTACGATGTGCGTCCTTTACCGGGTATCAGCTTAGATGGCTTGGATAACATGCTGCGCAGCGCGCTGAAAGAAGTGGAAGCAAAATGGCCGGGCAGAATTGAAATTACGCCACTGCACGAACCTATCCCGGGCTACGAGTGCCAACACGACCATCCATTTATCGGTGGCATGGAATCCGTTTGCGAAACTGAATCGCAAACCGTGAACTACTGTACCGAGGCGCCTTTCCTTCAAGAACTTTGCCCAACCTTAGTTCTGGGACCGGGCTCAATCGACCAAGCTCACCAACCGGATGAGTTCTTAAGCTTCGATTTTATCGATCCAACGATTGATGTTCTGAGTAAATCCATCCGTAAATATTGTTTCTAGTTATTGCTACCCTTTCGATATTTTTTTATAAAAGCCGCCCCAAAAGGTGGCTTTTATTCTTCTATCCCTGCCAAAGCCTGATCTTGTAATTAAATTTCACTTTATTCCGAAGTCTTAGAAAATTTACTTATCCCGCATTTCGAAAACTAATAATTGCAAACTTAGAATGCTTTATTTGACTAGATACAGCAGTTTTCGCTAGATTGTGTACTTAACAAGGAACAATGGATGTAATTTTTTTACGAGGCAGGATGACAATGAACGAGAAATACGCCGCTCTCAAGAGTAACGTAAGCATGCTGGGACGCTTGCTAGGTAACACAATCCAAGATGCACATGGTGACGTTATCTTAGAGAAAGTGGAAACTATCCGTAAACTTTCCAAATCCGCCCGCGCAGGCAACAAAGCTGACCGTGACAGCCTAGTTGAAGAAATCAAAAACCTGCCGAACGAACAACTCACTCCTGTTGCTCGTGCATTTAACCAATTTCTCAACCTCACCAACATGGCAGAGCAGTACCACACCATCTCTCGCCACTGTGAGGAGCATGTTTGCGAACCAGACGTGCTGCAATCTCTATTTTCCAAATTAAACCAGAATGACATCAGCAAGCTAGATGCGGCTCAAGCCGTTCGCGACCTGAACATTGAACTCGTTCTGACTGCACACCCAACAGAAATCACTCGTCGCACCATGATCAACAAGCTAGTTAAGATCAACGAGTGTCTGTCTAAATTAGAATTAAGCGACCTATCGCACAAAGAGCGCGTGAAAACCGAACGTCGCCTAGAGCAACTTATCGCTCAAGGTTGGCACTCTGACGTGATTCGTCAGCAACGCCCAACGCCACTTGATGAAGCTAAGTGGGGCTTTGCGGTTGTAGAAAACTCGCTTTGGGAAGCCGTTCCTGATTTCCTACGTGAAATGGATGGCCGACTAAAAGGCTATCTTGGTGAAGGCCTGCCGATTGATGCACGCCCGGTACACTTCTCATCTTGGATGGGCGGTGACCGCGATGGTAACCCATTCGTAACGCACACCATCACTAAAGAAGTGCTACGCCTATCTCGCTGGAAAGCTGCAGACCTTTACCTAGGTGACGTTAACGAGCTAATTACCGAACTGTCGATGACTAAGTGTAATGATGCGGTTCGTGAGTTAGCAGGTGATGAGCATGAAGCTTACCGTGCAATCTTGAAGAACCTACGCACTCTGCTGAACAACACGCTAGAAGTGCTGGATGCAAAACTGCATGACACTGAGGTTCCTAAGAAAGAAACACTACAGAACATCGAGCAACTTTGGACACCGCTTTACGCGTGTTACCAATCGCTGCACGAATGTGGCATGGGCGTAATCGCAGACGGTTCTCTGCTTGATACTCTGCGCCGCCTAAAAGCGTTCGGTGTACACCTAGTTCGTCTCGATGTTCGTCAAGAAAGTACCCGTCACTCAGATGTGCTGTCTGAACTGACTCGCTACCTAGGCATTGGCGATTACGACCAATGGAGCGAGCAAGACAAGATTGCTTTCTTAACCAATGAATTAAGCTCTAAGCGCCCATTACTTCCTCGCGATTGGGAGCCATCTGAACAGGTTAAAGAGGTTTTAGACACCTGTAAGGTCATAGCTGCTCAACCTCGTGAAGCCTTCGGTGCTTACGTAATTTCTATGGCACGTACTGCATCAGATGTACTGGCTGTTCACTTGCTACTTCAAGAATGTGGCTGCCCATACCGCATGGACGTATGTCCACTGTTCGAAACGCTAGACGACTTGAACAACTCAGAAGCAGTAATGAAACAGCTAATGAGCATCGACTTGTACCGTGGTTTTATTCAGAACCACCAAATGGTAATGATCGGATACTCTGACTCAGCGAAAGATGCGGGCGTAATGTCTGCAGGTTGGGCTCAATACGATGCAATGGACAAGCTGGTTAAGGTTTGTGATGAAGAAGGCATTGAACTGACTCTATTCCACGGTCGTGGCGGTACGGTTGGTCGTGGTGGTGCGCCAGCGCACGCTGCTCTTCTTTCTCAGCCACCTAAGAGCTTGAAAGGCGGTTTACGTGTAACTGAGCAAGGCGAAATGATCCGCTTTAAGCTTGGCTTGCCAGATGTTGCTGTGAACAGCTTCAACCTTTACGCAAGTGCGATTCTAGAAGCGAACCTTCTGCCACCACCAGAGCCAAAACAAGAGTGGCGCGACCTAATGGAAGTGCTGTCTCAAGTGTCTTGTGAGGCCTACCGTAACGTGGTTCGTGGCGAAGAGAAATTCGTACCTTACTTCCGTCAAGCGACACCTGAACTAGAGCTAGGCAAACTGCCTCTTGGTTCTCGCCCTGCGAAACGTAACCCGAACGGCGGCGTAGAAAGCCTACGTGCGATCCCGTGGATCTTCTCTTGGAGTCAAAACCGTTTGGTACTGCCTGCATGGTTAGGCGCTGGTGAAGCGATTCAGTACTCAGTAGACCAAGGCCATCAAGCCCTACTAGAAGAGATGTGTCGCGAGTGGCCATTCTTCTCTACCCGTCTAGGTATGTTGGAAATGGTGTACTCGAAGTGCAACATGGAAATCGCTAAGTACTACGACCAACGTCTTGTTGACGAAGAGCTATTACCGTTAGGTGAGTTGCTGCGTGAACAGCTGCAAAAAGACATCAAAGCGGTACTGAATGTTGAGAACAACGAGAACCTAATGCAGAGCGACCCTTGGGGACTTGAGTCAATCCGCCTACGTAACATCTACGTTGAGCCACTAAACATGCTTCAAGCTGAGCTGCTTTACCGTACTCGTAAGTGTGAAACACCACCAGCAGAGCTTGAAGAAGCGCTAATGGTGACGATTGCAGGCATAGCAGCAGGCATGCGAAACACTGGTTAATTAGTGATTCCTGCTATAAAATAGACAAAAGGTCGCCCAGTGTGACCTTTTTATTTCATAAAATAAGCAATGCTGAGTTTTTTGTCAGTTTTTTGGGTTATTTTGTCCATGTATTCTACTTTATGCTTATTATTTAGATATACTACTGCTCCGCTGCGGAAGCACTCCAAAAAATAATCTGCAGCATCTTGACCAATAAACTGGTCAACCTAGGTGATAAACGGCTTTGTAAGGTGACATAACCAACCGATGAGTTGGTGCTACTTAGACATAACCAATATAACGTGCCATTAGAAGCACACTTGTTGTTTAAGTATTTATTTACTGTTTACCATTTGGATTTCAGACATGTCATTACCACACGTAATTCTAACCGTTTTAAGTACACGCGATGCTACTGGTTACGATATCACAAAAGAATTCTCCGCAAGCATTGGTTACTTCTGGAAAGCTAGCCACCAACAAGTTTACCGCGAGCTAAATAAAATGGCTCAGAACGACCAGGTAACTTGCGTGCTTGAGCCTCAAGAAGGCAAACCTGATCGTAAAGTTTACTCTATCACTGATGCTGGCCGTGGCGCGCTAGGTGAATGGTTTGAACAACCAACTGCACACCCAACCGTTCGTGACGAGTTCTCAGCTAAGCTAATGGCTTGCGCTGTACAACCTTCTGACGCTTACCGTGTACAACTTGCTGAGCTAGTAGAAGAGTCTCGCAAACTGGTTTCTCACTACCGTGAA
Organism: Vibrio sp. Isolate34; assembly: GCF_022397915.1. Taxonomy (GTDB): domain Bacteria; phylum Pseudomonadota; class Gammaproteobacteria; order Enterobacterales; family Vibrionaceae; genus Vibrio. The sequence goes on from NZ_JAKEUO010000020.1 coordinate 57,942, forward strand.
ATCGAAGCGGCTTACTACGCAACGCCATCAACACTAGACAAGCAAGCACGCCTTGAGCGTCTTACTCTTCGTCGTAACCTACTTATCCGTGAAGCATGGATTGTATGGGCTGAAGAAGTACTGCTTGAACTTGGCGCTCTTGCTTAAGCTAGAAGCTAGAAGCTAGAAGCTAGAAGCTAGAAGCTAGAAGCTAGAAGCTAGAAGCTAGAAGCTAGAAGCTAGAAAAGCAAAAGGCTTGAACTCTTAGAGTCCAAGCCTTTTTTGTATCTATAGGATTTGAAATTTTACAGCCAGAGGCTTTTTACAAGCGCTTAGGCTTTACTTCTTAGACTTTACTTAAAGCGCAGCGACTTGCGGACGAACACCTAATGTGTGGCAAAGTGCGTAAGTCATTTCTGCACGGTTTAGCGTGTAGAAGTGGAAGTCTTTCACACCTTCGCGGCTCAGTGTACGAACCATATCAATCGCTTGGCTAGCACCAACAAGCTGGCGAGTCGTTGGATCATCATCCAAACCTTCAAACTGCTTCGCCATCCAGCCTGGTACTTTTACGTTGTTCATCGCAGCAAAGCGAGACGCTTGCTTGAAGTTAGAAACCGGTAGGATGCCCGGTACAATCTCAACATCCACACCTGCCGCCACACAGCGGTCACGAAAGCGTAGGTAGCTCTCTACATCAAAGAAGAACTGAGTGATGGCACGGTTAGCACCGGCATCCACTTTACGTTTTAGGTTAATAAGATCCGATTGAGCGCTTTTTGCTTCAGGGTGAACCTCTGGGAATGCCGCCACTGAGATATCAAAGTCGTGACGAGATTTTAGTAGCTCAACTAGGTCAGATGCGTACATCTCTGGCGCGCCGCCGCCTGCTGGAATATCACCACGCAGCGCAACAATGCTCTCGATACCATTCGCCCAGTAATCGTCGGCGATCTGAATCAGCTCTTCACGGCTCGCATCAATACACGTTAGGTGTGGCGCTGCGACTAGACCTGTTTGGTTTTTGATTTCTTTAATGATTGAGTGGGTACGATCACGTTCACCCGAGTTTGCACCGTAGGTTACTGATACAAATTTTGGCTGAAGTGTTTTAAGACGGTGAACAGAATTCCACAGGGTCTCTTCCATCTTCTCACTGCTTGGTGGAAAAAACTCAAATGACACATTGATGTTGTCAGAAAGCTCAGCGATATTCTGATTTAAAGCGTCGATATGACTAGCGTGTGTGTATCCCATCTTACTCTCCCTGTGGCAAAAGCGACCACTAAAATCTCAAATCCTTAAACGACGTTTAGACGTCTATATGTCTGTAGGATGTATTGAATACGATTTAATGTCAACAGATCCATTGTGAATTTTTCTCAAGTAGATCGTGAGTAAAACTCAAGTAGTTAGATGACTCGCAAAGCAGAAATAATGTAGAAAAAAGGCTGAAAAACACATCGTGCTTTCAGCCTTATTTATCTTAGTGAATAGTATGCCATTTAGACGCTAAACCAACCGATCTGAGTATCAGAACAAACTAGACATTCTGTTTAGGTCTGATTGAATTGCACCTGCCGTTACTTCACGACCTGCACCCGGGCCACGAATAACCAATGGATTATCTTTGTACCACTTGCTCTCAATCGCAAAGATATTATCGCAAGGCAGCAAGTTCGCTAGGGCGTGTTCTTTAGATAGGGCTTCAACGCCTACGGTTGCCTTACCATTCTTCTCTAAACGCGCAACGTAACGCAGAACCTTTTGTTGAGAGTGCGCTTTCTCTAAACGTTCAGCTAACTCTTCACTCAGTACAGAAGCCTTATCAAAGAAGTCATCTACCGACAGGTCTTGCAACTCTTCAGGTACCAATGATTCCACTTTTACGTTTTCAGGCTCGATGTCCAAGCCCGATTCACGCGCCAGAATCACCAGCTTACGCATCACGTCTGAACCATCTAGGTCAGCACGAGGGTCAGGTTCAGTCAGGCCTTGTTGCCATGCTAAGTCGACCAACTCACTGAACGGCACGGTGCCATCAAACTGTTGGAACAACCAAGACAACGTGCCCGAAAAAATACCAGACAACGCAATGATGTCATCGCCACTTTCACGCAAGTCACGTACCGTGTGGTTAATCGGCAAACCTGCACCAACGGTCGCGTTGTACAACCAATGACGGCTGATCTTCGCGAAGGCATCTTGTACCTGATGGTAATACTCGCTTGATGCAGAGCCTGCCACCTTGTTCGCCGAAATCAGGTGAATACCTTGTTGGGCGATTTGCAGATATTTTGCTGCAAGTACCGGGCTCGCAGTCACATCCAGAACCACGGCTTCATCGTAACCCTGAATAGAGCCCAAACGCTCTAACCAGTCGTTACCATTGTTGGCAATCGCTTCGTCGTCAAAGCGCTTACCTACCGAAGTCGCATCAATACCTTGGTCATCGAACCAATAGGTTTGGCTATCAACCACGGCAACCAATTCAAAGTTCATTCCACGACGTTTTTCGAGTTCCGCTTTTTGCTCAGCAAACAGGCTCAACCAGCTTGAACCAATGTTGCCCTTACCACATAAAGCAATCGCAACACGCTTCTGCGCTTGGAATAGTTGAGAGTGAATGCCTTTCACTAGGCTTGATGTTTCACTCTTGCGAATCACTGCCACTAAGCTCAAGCCAGAGTTAGCTTCTGAGATGAATTCAACCGGCGAGCTCTTAAGCTGTTGGTAGAAACCGTAACAGTGGTTCGGATTCTTAGTCACGCCAGCACCCACGGCAGCAATCAAAGAGAAACCCTCTTTAAGCTTAATCTCAGCTTCAATCGCGTGGTCTTGTAGATATTCTAAAGCGCCACCAGCGATCTCTTCTGTATAAGCAAGACGCAGGCAGTGTTGATCCGGTTCAAGCTCATAAGCAAGCGGCTCAAGTTGAGCACGCTTAAGCCCTTCAAGCACTTCACTCTCTAGACGGTCAAAATCATGGCCGTGACCAAACGTCAGCTGTACGATAAGCACTTCATCTAAAGAGGTAATGATTTTCGCGCCACGACCCGATGCCAGTACACGTTCTATCTGTGTAGAGCCCGCCTCTGGCTGATAGCTACAGCGTAAGCTTAAGTCCATAGCACTTTGAGCTACAGGCTGTAGCGTTCGGCTGTGAAGCACTGGAGCCGCTAAACGAGCTAACTCACTCGCTTCATCAAGGCGAAGCAGAGGTAGTAAGCATGCATCCGAAACCAAACGAGGGTCAGCGCTGTATACACCAGCTACATCACTCCAAATTGTTACGCGTTCAACCTCAGCCAAAGCACCAATCACAGTTGCAGAGTAATCCGAACCGTTACGGCCAAGTAGTACCGTTTCACCTTCAGTGTTTTGAGCCATAAAGCCAGTAATCACGACGCGGCAATGTGCATGCTGCGCCAAGGCTTCTTTAATCAGAGGATAAGAACGTGCGCGGTCAACTTCAGGTTGAGCACCTACTTCTGCACGCAAAAAGGCCCGTGCATCTTGAGCTACCGCTTGTAAATCATGTTGGCACAACAAAGCGGCTAATAGACGTGAAGACCAAACCTCACCATGTCCTAGTACTTGTGCTTTTTGCGCTTCGCTTAAAGGAGCCATTAGCTCACCCAAAGCGGTAAATTCTTGTTGAATGGTGGCCGTTAGCTGAGCCGCAGACTCACCTTCAAGCAGCGCTTCAATCAGCTCAAGTTGGAACTGACGAAGTGCTTGCAAACATTCATGGGCGATACGACCATCTTTGTCGAGCGCTTCAACAAACTCAATCAAGCGGTTAGTTGTTTTACCCGCTGCCGATACCACGACCAAGTCAGTGGCTGATGAGTATTCTCTAAGAATGTTGACCACGCGCTGGTAACACTCAGGATTCGCTAAGCTGCTGCCACCAAATTTATGTAGCTGGCGAAAGGTTGCCATTATTAACCCTCCCCTTCAGCGATAAAGCCTTGTGTCTTTTCAAACGCTTGCTTGAGGTCATCAATCAAGTCTTCAGCATCTTCAAGGCCAACAGAAAGACGCAATAACTGTTGAGAAACGCCCGCTTCTGCCAGTGCTTCTTCACCCATCGCACGGTGCGTCATCGACGCAGGGTGACAAATCAAGCTTTCAACACCGCCCAGCGACTCCGCCAAAGAGAACAGCTCTAACTTATCGACAAAGTACTTAAGCGCCTCGAATGAGCCTGCAAACTCGAAGCTCAGCATTGAGCCAAAGCCAGACTGCTGCTTCTTCGCGATATCATGACCCGGATGTTCAGGAAGGCTTGGGTGGTAAATAGTACCAACGAGATCTTGCTGCTGCAGAGACGCAAGAATTTCACGTGAACTCTCTTCGTGAACTCGCATACGCGCACCTAGCGTACGAATACCACGTAGAGTCATGTAGCTATCAAATGGTGTGCCGGTCGCACCAATACAGTTACCCCACCACGCTAGCTCTTCAGCGTGCTCTTCAGTTTTGGTGACCACAACGCCACCAATAACGTCCGAGTGTCCGTTGATGTACTTAGTGGTTGAGTGGATAACAAAATCCGCACCCAGCTCTAAAGGCTTTTGGAACACTGGAGTCAAAAACGTGTTGTCGACAGCAACCAGAGCACCAACCTCTTTCGCTTTACGACAAGTTTCTGCAATATCAACCACACGAACCAAAGGATTCGATGGTGTTTCAATTAAGATCAACTTTGGCTTAAGCGCGATCGCCGCATCCAGCGCGGCTTGATCCGATTGATCAACAAACAGAACTTTGAAGTCACCTTTAAGTGAGCGTGTGTTAAACAGACGGTAAGTACCACCGTAGCAGTCGTGTGGCGCGATAATAAGATCATCGCCACCTAGAAAAGCAGAAACCCATAAGTTTAGCGCCGAGGTACCACAGTTAGTGACAACCGCGCCTTTGCCCGATTCAAGCTCAAACAGTGCCGTTTCTAATAAACCGCGATTTGGGTTACCAGAACGGGTGTAATCGTACTTTGGCACTTCACCAAAAGCGGGAAACCCATAGTTAGTCGAAAGATAAATAGGTGGGACAACGGCATGGTGTTGCGTGTCTGACTCGATACCAGTACGTACTGCGATTGTTGCTGGCTTCCGGCTGCTCATAGGTGCTTCCTTACAAGTTTTTCGTCTGAGAATCACAGCTGCTTGTCGGCATTTTGCGGCTGTGTTAGATATATGTTATTCACTTTACTTTCATAAACGTGAGACGTCAACACTTCTAGACGTCTATATGTCTTTGCTTATGGCGGTAAATCCCGCTAAAATCACCACTATTAATTTATTCTAACAACTAAAGTGATGAAGGTACGCAATGGCCGACTGGAATGGTGAATACATAAGCCCATATGCTGAGCATGGAAAGAAAAGCGAACAAGTAAAGAAAATTACAGTTTCTATCCCTCTAAAAGTGTTAAAGGTTCTAACTGACGAGCGTACTCGCCGCCAGATTAACAACCTACGCCATGCAACAAACAGTGAGCTACTGTGCGAAGCCTTTCTACATGCGTACACAGGCCAACCACTACCAACGGATGAAGACCTTCGTAAAGACCGCCCAGACGATATTCCTGCTGAAGTGAAAAAACTGATGACAGAGATGGGTATCGAGTTCGAAGCATTTGACGAAGAATAAAAACAACTCAGTCACTGCCTTCATTATTGATTCGCTCTAGCTGAACCTTATTGATCACATCGTGCATTGTTTTTATGACTGCGCTATGAATGATAGACATAAAAAACCGACTCCAGATGAGTCGGTTTTTTATTATTCTTTTCGCTCAATAGAGCAGTAGCTATAACGAGCTATTAAGCCATATAGTTAGCAGGCATCTCGATACGAGCAACGCCAGACTCAACAGCCGCTTCCGCTACTGCTTTTGCTACGCGAGGAAGTAAACGTGGGTCCATTGGCTTAGGAATAATGTAATCTTTACCAAACTCCAGCGCAGACTCACCCGCTGCAGCCAATACTTCGGCCGGAACTGCTTCTTTCGCCAGTTCACGAATCGCTTTCACCGCCGCTAGCTTCATTTCGTCATTGATTTCGCTTGCACGCACATCTAGCGCACCACGGAAAATGAATGGGAAACAAAGTACGTTGTTTACTTGGTTAGGGTAATCACTGCGGCCTGTACCCATGATAAGGTCAGAACGAACTTCGTGAGCAAGTTCTGGCTTGATCTCTGGATCTGGGTTTGAACATGCAAACACAACTGGCTTATCTGCCATTAGCGTTAGTGCTTCAGCTGGAAGCAGGTTAGGACCCGATACACCCAAGAACAGGTCAGCGCCTTCGATAACATCTTCAAGCGTGCGCTTATCAGTGTTGTTTGCGAACAACTCTTTATATTCATTCAGGTCGTCACGACGAGTGTGGATCACACCTTTACGGTCAAGCATGTAGATCTTCTCACGCTGAGCGCCACACTTAATCAGTAGTTCCATACATGCAACCGCTGCTGCGCCAGCACCTAAACAAACGATCTTACACTCTTCTAGCTTCTTGCCTTGAAGCTCGATCGCGTTCAACATACCTGCTGCTGTTACAATCGCAGTACCGTGTTGGTCATCGTGGAATACTGGTACATCACAACGCTCAATCAGACGACGTTCAATCTCAAAACAGTCTGGTGCTTTGATGTCTTCTAGGTTAATACCGCCGAATGTATCTGCAATGTTCGCAACTGTATCAACGAACTCATCGATTGTGCGGTGTTTTACTTCAATATCGATAGAATCTAAACCAGCAAAACGCTTAAACAGTAGCGCTTTACCTTCCATAACTGGTTTAGAGGCAATAGGACCAAGGTTACCTAGGCCAAGAATCGCTGTACCGTTAGAGATAACAGCAACCATGTTGCCCTTACCTGTGTACTTATAGACGTTATCAACGTTCTGTGCGATCTCGCGAACAGGCTCAGCCACGCCTGGGCTGTATGCAAGTGCTAGGTCTTCTGCAGAGTTTGCAGGCTTCGTCAGTTCTACGGCAATTTTGCCTGGAATCGGGAACTCATGATAATCAAGAGCTTGCTGACGGAATTGTTCTTGAGGCGATAAAGATTCTTGAGAGGATTGAGCTTGGCTGCTGTCTTCAGACATAGGTGTAGGTTCCTAGGATATTATTATTTGGGGGATCTTGTTCATGTTAATGGATGTACTTCAAAGTTCCTAGGTGGTTGAAGCCTCTGTCTCATTAAAAAACGAGATTTCACTACTAATAAGACCAGTGAGCAGTTGAAATTACTATCGCTTGTTGAACTTTCACGCGGATTTACAGTGGTGAGCGATAAGCCAAGAATGACCCGATAATATTCAGTTAAGCAGCTTATTGTTGAAGAGAGTGAAAGCTTGAGGTGAAAGTCTGTGTTTTATCGGATTTCAGACAACAAAAAAGGACACCGAAGTGTCCTTTTTATGTCTAAATAGCGAGAATTACTTCTTGCTAGAAAGAGCACCGAAACGCTTGTTGAAGCGATCAACACGGCCGCCTGTATCTACGATACGTTGCTTACCAGTGTAGAACGGGTGACATTTGTCACATACGTCTAGGTGGATTGATTCTTTTGCTAGCGTTGAGTTGAACTCAAAAGTGTTGCCGCAAGAACAAGTAGCAGTAACTGCTTTGTATTCTGGGTGGATTCCAGCTTTCATGGGATAACCTCAAGTAGGCCGTGTCGCTATACGATTCTAAGCCGCACACCACACGTAGTTTAAAAAAGAAATAAAGACACCGCTCATCACTAAAGCGCGACGAAGCCATACCTTTAAGGCGCAGTATAGTAATGAATCTGTGAAGTAGGATCAACTGATTTGATACATTTTTCGCCAATATCGGCATTATTTCCTTTGCTGACTGTGATTCTTGGCTTGCCCCAACCTCACCCGCTTCTCTGCCACATCACATTCAAACTGCTTCTCGAATTTAACCGCCTTATCCTTTAGACTGTTCGCTCTCGTCAACTCAGATAAAGCCGTCCCTTTATGCGTCCAATGATTGCCCGTGTGGCACTGCCTGTTCCACTCGACAAGCAGTTCGATTACAAGATTCCAAACCACCTATTTCCGATTATTGGTGGACGAGTCTCTGTGCCTTTTGGACGACAAACCTTAACTGGAATAGTTACGGCTCTGGTTAACGAATCCGAATTCGAGCTAGACAAGCTCAAGCCAATTAAAGCGCTATTGGATAACCAACCTGTTTGGCCTGAATCTGTCTACTCACTGTTAACGTGGTGCAGTCAGTTCTATCAATACCCATTAGGTGAAACCTTTGCCAATGCCCTACCGAGTGCGTTACGCAAAGGCAAAGCGGCCGACTTCGCGACACTGGTCGAATGGCAACTGACACCATCAGGTCGAGACCAACTGATGCAAGGCTTTGGTCGTGCTGTTAAGCAAGCCAAAGTGATGCACATGCTTGAGCACGGCCCCGTTCCTCATCAAGAGTTCATTGATGAAGAGGTTGGCAGCGCAGTACTCAAGACGCTAGAAGAAAAAGGCTGGATTGAATCGGTTGAGAAAAAGCCGAAGCGCCAGCCGTGGCCTACCGACCTAGAAAACGACCTAGACAAACCTAAGCTCAATGCAGAACAAGCTATCGCGATCGCGACAGTCAATAGCCAGACTGACTTTGGCTGCTTCTTATTAGAGGGCGTTACCGGCTCAGGTAAGACAGAGGTCTATCTGAATATGATCAAGCCAATACTCGATAAGGGTAAACAGGCTTTGGTCTTGGTACCTGAAATAGGCCTCACTCCACAGACCATCAATCGCTTTAAACGACGCTTTAATGTGCCTGTTGAGGTTATCCACTCTGGGTTAAACGATTCTGAGCGACTGAATGCGTGGTTATCGGCGCGCGATAAAATAGCGGGCATTGTAATTGGTACCCGTTCCGCCCTGTTCACACCGTTTTCGGATTTGGGCATTATCATTGTCGATGAAGAGCACGATGCCTCTTATAAACAACAAGACAGTCTGCGCTACCACGCTCGTGATGTCGCGATCATGCGTGCTCACAAAGCACAGATTCCAGTTGTGTTAGGTTCAGCAACACCCGCTTTTGAAACGCTGCATAATGCTCAGATAGGCAAATACAGCTACCTCACCCTTACTTCACGTGCGGGGGTCGCACTGCCGACCACCAACAAAGTGTTAGATGTAAAAGGCGAATATCTGGAAAGTGGTTTATCGGCATCACTCATTGCCGAGATGCAACGACACCTGAAAGCCGGCAACCAAGTGATGTTGTTCCTAAATCGTCGTGGGTTTTCTCCGGCATTGATGTGTCACGACTGTGGGTGGACAGCTGAGTGTAAACGCTGCGATGCCTACTACACCTATCACCAATACAGCAATGAAATGCGTTGCCACCACTGTGGCTCACAGCAGCATATCGTGCACAACTGCCAAGGTTGTGGTTCTGCTAACTTGGTGACGGTAGGTGTGGGTACTGAACAGCTTGAAGCGCAGCTTGGTCAGCTATTCCCTGAATACAAAACCATACGTATTGACCGCGACAGCACCCGCCGTAAAGGCAGCTTAGAAAGCGCATTAGAGTCGATTCGTAAGGGCGAATACCAAATCCTGATTGGTACACAGATGCTGGCCAAGGGTCATCACTTCCCTGACGTGACACTTGTGGCGTTATTGGATGTCGATGGCTCTTTATATAGCAGTGATTTCCGAGCGTCTGAACGCCTTGCTCAGTTGTTTATACAAGTCGCTGGACGTGCAGGCCGTGCAAGCAAACCCGGTGAAGTGATATTACAAACGCATCATCCAGAACATGGGTTACTGCAGGCGCTGCTACACAAAGACTACAACCACTTTGCTCAGACTGCTTTAGCAGAACGCAAACAAGCGATGTTGCCTCCTTATACGTTCATGACGCTATTTAGAGCTGAAGCAAATGACACGCGCTTGGTGGAAGAGTTCTTACGTCAAGTGCGCCATACATTGGAATCACATCCACTGTTCGACCAATATTGCATAGTGTTGGGGCCAACTCCTGCGCCATTAGCCAAACGAGCGGGCAAATCTCGTTGGCAGTTAATCTTACAAACTCAGACGCGCTCGTTAATGCAGAAGCTATTAATGAGTGCCAAGCCGGCCATCAATATGTTACCCGCTGCGAAAAAAGTGCGCTGGTCACTCGATATTGAGCCGCAAGATTTGAGCTAAACCCACTTGGGTTAAAACTAATGATAAGTTTGTTCACAAATATTTCATGTTTCTCGTGAGCAACTTCACACTAGTCATGTAATTTTTGTTAATCTAGCCGTAACTTTACACAGATTAAACGAATAAAATATTGCAATAAAAAAAGTGTTAGCAACACTTTCACAATATCTATTCGATTACATTTATCATTCACGCCTTAGATACTTAGGCAGCAAAGGAACTTAAAAGAGGGTTTAATTTATGGCGACAATGAAGGATGTTGCCCAGCTAGCAGGCGTCTCAACAGCCACGGTATCACGTGCATTGATGAACCCTGAGAAAGTCTCAGTTTCGACTCGTAAACGAGTGGAAGCAGCAGTACTTGAAGCTGGATACTCACCCAATACATTAGCTAGAAATTTACGTCGCAACGAATCAAAAACCATCATCACTATCGTTCCTGATATCTGTGACCCTTATTTCGCTGAGATCATTCGTGGTATCGAAGATGCCGCAGTAGAAAATGACTACCTTGTCTTACTGGGTGATAGCGGCCAACAAAAGAAGCGTGAGTCTTCGTTTGTTAACTTAGTTTTCACTAAACAAGCTGACGGCATGCTACTGCTTGGCACTGACCACCCATTTGATGTCAGTAAGTCTGAACAAAAGAACTTACCACCGATGGTGATGGCGTGTGAGTTTGCCCCTGAGCTTGAACTGCCTACGGTACACATTGATAACCTGACCTCTGCCTTTGAAGCGGTTAACTACTTAGCGCAGTTAGGTCATAAACGTATCGCTCAAATCTCAGGCCCAGTATCAGCAACTCTGTGTAAGTTCCGCCAACAAGGTTACCAACAAGCACTGCGTCGTGCAGGTGTAGCAATGAACCCAGCCTACAGCACAGTTGGCGACTTCACTTTTGAAGCCGGTGCTCAAGCGGTTCGTCAATTATTGGCACTGCCTGAACAACCAACCGCTATCTTCTGTCACAACGATGCGATGGCTATAGGTGCGATTCAAGAAGCGAAGAAATTAGGTTTACGTGTTCCTCAAGACTTATCAATTGTTGGCTTCGATGACATTCAATTCGCCCAATACTGCGATCCACCGCTAACCACCATTTCTCAACCTCGTTACGAGATTGGACGCCAAGCGATGTTGATGATGCTGGATCTACTGAAAGGCAACGATGTGCAAGCAGGTTCTCGTCTGCTTGAAGCCAAGTTAGTGGTTCGAGGCAGTACTGCGCCACCTCGAATGTAAGCCTTAGAAATACCGATATAAATCTGCGGCACATTTTGATGTGCCGCTTCCATTTCTGCACTATTATCCTCGCGCAATCTGGATTACCATGAGAGCAGAATTACCAACTACTGAATTGTCTTGTGGCTAATAGAGATTATGTAAAGCGCGGTCGTGGCACGAAGAGACCGACCAAAAAGCAAGCCCCTCGCCGTAAACCGTGGCGTAGTGGTCTTTTGGCGATCCTCCTTGTTGGTGGATTTGGTTACGGACTTTACTTATTGAGTAATGATCCTGAGCCACCAGCGCCGGCTCCAGTAGTGAGCAAACCGAAGCCAAAACCAGCGAAAGTGATTCCGCCACCTCCAGAAGAGAAGTGGGACTACGTTGAAACGTTGCCGAGCCGCGAGATTGAAGTAAAAGCCAAAGAGCAAGAGATCTCTAAGATCCCTTACATCATGCAGTGTGGCGCTTACAAAACCTCAGCACAGGCAGAAGCACGTAAACTGGATATTGCCTTCCAAGGTATCTCGAGTGAAATCCGCAAGAAAGACGGCAGTAGCTGGTACCGCGTGGTTCTAGGACCATACAAGCTAAAGCGTGATGCCGAGCGAGATCGCCACAAGCTACAGCGCGCGAAAATCGAACCTTGTGCTATTTGGAAAGATACCGAGTAGTGATAAGCGATAGTGCAGTTGTGTAACCGCTAGAGTCGCAGCAAACACCGAAAGCCTCCCATTGTGGAGGTTTTCTTTTATTTAGTCCCTTTCGCTAGATTTCCTTACAACTTCCACCGATAAGTTGCGCGACATCACTCGCCCTTCCTTGAATTATCCGAGTGCCATCCTCATATACTTTTTATACCCAAAGATAAGAATATTAAGAGGCCCTACTCGTGACTACCATAGTATCTGTACGTCGTAATAATAAAGTCGTCATCGCGGGTGATGGACAAGTATCTCTAGGCAATACTGTAATGAAGGGCAATGCCCGCAAAGTACGTCGCCTATACAACAACAAAGTACTGGCAGGTTTCGCTGGCGGTACCGCTGATGCTTTCACGCTATTCGAAAAATTTGAAAGCAAGCTACAAATGCACCAAGGCCACCTAACCAAAGCTGCCGTTGAGCTGGCGAAGGATTGGCGTAGCGACCGTGCTCTACGTAAATTAGAAGCACTGCTTGCGGTAGCGGATGAAACCGCTTCACTGATCATTACGGGTAACGGTGACGTCGTTCAACCTGAGAACGACCTGATTGCGATCGGTTCGGGCGGTAACTTCGCTCAAGCAGCAGCTACTGCACTATTAGAAAATACTGATTTAGATGCGCGTGAAATCGCAGAAAAGTCGCTGAACATTGCGGGCGACATCTGTGTCTTCACCAACCATCACCACACTATTGAAGAACTAGAAAGCACCGTTGAGCTGCCAAAGCCAGAGTAACGATCGCTTCCATCAATAACGTTGTATTCAACAGTGATTAAAGAATTAAGGAAAAACCATGTCTGAGATGACTCCTCGCGAAATTGTTCACGAACTCAATCGCCACATTATCGGCCAAGACAACGCTAAGCGTTCAGTGGCTATCGCACTGCGTAACCGCTGGCGTCGTATGCAGCTTGAAGAAAGCCTGCGTGTTGAGGTATCACCAAAAAACATCCTGATGATCGGCCCAACTGGTGTTGGTAAGACAGAAATTGCTCGTCGCTTAGCGAAACTAGCAAACGCGCCGTTCATCAAGGTAGAAGCGACTAAGTTCACCGAAGTGGGCTACGTGGGCAAAGAAGTTGAAACCATCATCCGTGACCTAACGGACGTTGCGATCAAGATGACGCACCAACAAGCGATGGAAAAAGTACAGTACCGCGCTGAAGAACAGGCTGAAGAACGTATTCTTGATGCCCTACTGCCACCAGCACGCGATGCTTGGGGTCAGAACGAGCAATCAAACGAAGATGCTACCTCTTCAAACACTCGTCAGATTTTCCGCAAGAAACTGCGCGAAGGTAAGCTAGACGACAAAGAGATCGAAGTTGATGTAGCCGCACCGCAAATGGGCGTTGAAATCATGTCACCTCCTGGCATGGAAGAGATGACCAACCAGCTGCAAGGCATGTTCCAAAACCTAGCGGGCGACACCAAGAAAAAGCGTAAGATGAAAATCAAAGACGCATTCAAAGCACTGACTGAAGAAGAAGCTTCGAAGCTTGTGAACCAGGAAGAGCTAAAAGAGAACGCGATCTTCAACGCTGAAAACAATGGCATCGTATTCATCGATGAGATCGACAAAATCTGTAAGCGTGGCGACAGTTCAGGCCCAGACGTATCTCGTGAAGGTGTTCAACGTGACCTACTGCCTCTTATCGAAGGCAGCACTGTATCAACTAAGCACGGCATGGTGAAAACGGACCACATCTTGTTTATCACATCAGGTGCATTCCAAGTGGCTAAGCCATCTGACCTGATCCCTGAGCTACAAGGTCGTCTGCCAATTCGTGTAGAACTTGAAGCGCTTTCAGCGAATGACTTCAAACGTATCCTGACTGAACCAAAAGCATCTCTGACTGAGCAATACATTGCCCTGATGAAAACAGAAGATGTGAGCATTGAGTTTACTGAAGACGGCATCAACCAGATCGCTGATGCAGCATGGCGTGTCAACGAAACCACTGAGAACATCGGTGCACGTCGTCTACACACTGTGATGGAACGTTTGATGGATGAGATTTCATTCGATGCAACAGACAAAGCTGGTAGCACGCTAATGATCGATGAAGCTTACGTAAACTCGAAGCTTGGTGAATTCGTTGAAGACGAAGACCTAAGCCGCTTCATCCTGTAGCACACGAAACTCCAACTTATTGCTCTATCTCAAAGAAATAGCAGCTAATAAGCGAATTCAAGGCCCACTTTCGAGTGGGCTTTTTATTACCTGAAAAATGGGCGTATACTCAAATCACTGCATGAAACCAATACTTACAATATAGGCGCCCAGCTAATCAAGGTGTCCTTACAACGAAATAGACCTACGATGAAACAATCTCTACTGATTTGGCTTGATGCCGCACGACCGAAAACTCTGCCTCTCGCACTCGTCTCTATTCTTACAGGAAGTAGTTTAGCGTTCGCCAGCGATCAGTTTTCTTTATCGATAGCACTACTGGCTTTTTTAACCGCCACCCTATTACAGATTCTGTCGAACCTAGCCAACGACTACGGGGATGCAGTAAAAGGCACCGACAACGAAAGCCGTCTGGGTCCAACACGTGCAATGCAGTCTGGCGCGGTCACCGCTAAAACCATGAAGCAAGCCATTATCCTCAACATCGTGTTTACCATGATTGCTGGGCTGATTCTGATTTTTCATGCGCTGACCTCAATTGAAAGTATCTTATCTTTCATCGCATTAGGCGTATTAGCGATTGTGGCAGCCATTGCTTACACCGTGGGTAATAAGCCTTATGGTTACATTGGTCTTGGCGACTTATCGGTATTTATCTTCTTTGGTTTGTTAGGTGTATCGGGGACTTACTTCCTACACACAGGTCATGTTGAACCAAGCCTGTTCCTTCCGGCATTAGGCTGTGGCTTGATGGCGGTTGCGGTACTTAATATCAACAACATGCGCGACATTGAAAACGACAGTGAATGTGGCAAACGCACCATGGCGGTTCGCCTTGGCCAACGTAAAGCCAAACACTACCACTTTGCGCTGCTTGGATTAGCCCTAGTCTCTTTTGCTATTTACCTACTGATTCAAGAAAAGCCAGTCTGGATCAGCCTGCCGTTTTTACTGAGCATTGTTATTGTCTACAAGCATGGCAAGGCGGTTTGGGAAACAGAGAAACCCGCACAGATCGCGCCAATGATGCCTGTGATTGTGAAATGCTCATTGGTCACTAACCTATTGTTTGCAGGGGTTGTCGTAGCTCAAACTCTATTGAGTTAATTGAGACTAATCATTGCAAAGGGATCAAGCACCGATATACTCAAAGTAAGCTCATTGTTCAAAAGGTATACTAATGGAATACAACACTTCAGCACTGTGCGACATATATTTGGATCAAGTTGATGTCGTGGAGCCAATGTTCAGCAACTTCGGTGGACGTGCATCCTTCGCAGGACAGATCACGACATTAAAGTGCTTTGAAGACAACGCCTTGATTCGCTCGGTATTAGAGCAAGATGGTCTAGGACGTGTGTTGTTAATCGATGGCGGCGGCTCACTGCGTAAAGCGCTGATCGACGCTGAGATGGCCTTACTTGCCGAAGACAATGAGTGGGAAGGGATTGTGGTTTACGGCTGCGTTCGCGAAGTCGATGAACTTGAAGACATGAACCTAGGCATCCAAGCCCTAGCTTCAATTCCGGTTGGTGCAAGCCAAGAAGGTGTCGGTGAGATAGACGTACCAGTGAATTTTGGCAGCGTAACCTTCTTACCGGAAGATTACCTCTACGCCGATAACACGGGCATTATTCTTTCTGCCGAACCTCTAGATGTAGAACTGGATCTGGATGTTGAAGAAGAGGTCGAGTAACTCACTCGGCTTTGAATACTAAAAAAGCTTATGAATACAAACAAAAACGCCCGCTACTGAGTAGCGGGCGTTTTTTAAATCTGAAGAGTCAATTACTCTACTTCATCCATTTTACCTAGAAGGTTACGGATGCGATCTTGCCATGCTGAATGCTCTTCTTGCATCTGCTGAGTTTTTTGCTCTAGCTCATGGCGGCTTGCTTTAAGCTCACTAGCTTCTGTTGCTAGTGCTTGTTTCTCTTCTTTAAGCTCTTCCACTTCCATTTGAAGAAGTGCAATTGTATCTACTGCTGTTTGAATTTTTGCTTCTAGCTGCTCTAGTACTTCAAAAGACATTCTGGCCTACCTTTAGTTTATCCGTTTGATGGTGAAGGTTCACTCCACTTATTTCCCCATTCTACTCAGCAGAGCAAGGATAAACACTCAATATATTCGATATTTTGCGCCATTCGATGAAAAAAACAGCGCTTTTTACCGAATATTGACGTGAATGATTACTGCCACAACGGCAAACCAATTATTTTGATGAATATTAGCGGTTTTCCACTGCAAATTGATCGAGAGCAATCCCGAAAAAACAAAAAGGCAAACGTTTCCTTTTGGATATGGTAAAATTCGCCGCGAAATTTCTATTCCCCCCTTTGAAAATTTTGGAGTCCGCATGAAACGCGATTTAGCAATGTCATTCTCTCGTGTCACAGAAGGTGCAGCATTAGCTGGTTACAAGTGGCTTGGCCGTGGCGATAAAAACGCTGCAGATGGCGCTGCTGTAGAAGTCATGCGTAGCCTACTTAACAAAACCGAAATTAGCGGTGAGATTGTTATTGGCGAAGGTGAAATCGATGATGCACCTATGCTATACATCGGCGAAAACGTAGGTGTGGGCGGCGACGCTGTCGACATCGCCGTAGACCCAATTGAAGGGACACGCATGACAGCAATGGGCCAATCAAATGCATTGGCTGTATTGGCTGCAGGCGAAAAAGGCAGCTTCCTTAAAGCGCCTGATATGTACATGGAAAAGCTAGTTGTAGGCCCTGGCGCTAAAGGCGTTATTGACCTAGAACTGCCACTGAAAGAAAACCTAGAAAACATTGCTAAGGCTCTGGGCAAAACACTGGATACACTGGTTGTAACAACACTGGCTAAACCACGTCATGATCAAGTTATCGCCGACATGCAAGCAATGGGCGTTCGTGTATTCGCAGTGCCAGATGGTGATGTTGCGGCTTCTATCCTAACCTGTATGCCAGACAGCGAAGTAGACGTCATGTACTGCATCGGCGGCGCACCTGAAGGTGTGGTTTCTGCTGCTGTTATTCGTGCACTTGACGGTGACATGCACGGTCGTCTTCTTCCTCGTCACGAAGTAAAAGGCGACACAGAAGAGAACCGCAAACACGGTGAACTTGAACTAGAGCGTTGTGCTGAAATGGGCGTAACCGCTGGTATCGTGTTGAAGATGGAAGACATGGCTCGCAGCGACAACGTTGTATTCTCAGCAACAGGCATCACTAAGGGTGACCTGCTAGAAGGCATTTCTCGTCAAGGCAATATCGCGACAACAGAAACGCTACTTATCCGTGGCCGCTGCCGCACGATTCGCCGCATCAAATCAATCCACTACCTAGAGCGTAAAGATCCTGAAGTAGTGGGTCACATCCTGTAAACCTAAACTAGGTTAAACAGAACAGACAAAGGCTGATACTTGGTATCGGCCTTTTGTTTTATTGGCTCAAGACAATCGCGCCCTGCTTTCTGTCCAAAGCGTAAATTACGGTCAATATAGTAAATGGTTTGCTTTATAAACACCTTGCCTCATAATAGTAAGGTTCATGAGGTAGGGATAGTATGAAAACAAGCGACAAAATCTTACAGACCATTAAGCGTCAAGGCGCGGTAACCGCGAAACAACTGTCAGAAGAATTTGGCATGACGACAATGGGTGCAAGGCAGCATCTGCAAAGTCTGGAAGATGATGGCATTCTTGCGTTTCATGACGTGAAAGTAAAAGTGGGTCGCCCGACTCGTCATTGGTCCCTTACTCAACACGGCCACGGTCAGTTTTCAGACCGACATGGTGAACTGACGATTCAAGTCATTGATGCGGTCGAGAACCTGTTTGGTAAAGAAGGGCTCGCAAAGGTCGCAGCCGAACGTGAACAGCACACCCTCAAGCAATATCAATCTGCCCTATCTGGCTGCAATGACCTGATCAGTAAACTTGAAAAGCTCACTCAACTTCGTGAAGAAGAGGGGTACATGGCAGAACTTCAAGAGCATGACGATCATTACATTTTTATCGAAAACCACTGCCCTATCTGCAAGGCGGCGACTCGCTGCCCTAGCCTATGCCAGTCAGAGCTCAATGTTTTCACAGAGCTGCTCAAAGACGAGTGCCACGTAAGCCGCACTGAGCACATTATTGCTGGCGAGCGACGTTGCACTTACACGTTAACACCCACGCCTTCATCGTAATTCCAAGCAGCTAAAGCTTCGCGCTAAGCCACTGATCTCGTCTCAATATTGAGAAAACCCCAATAGAACAAAATTTGTACAGAATTCTTTCTTAAGCTTAAAGCATATGAAACATGCTTAATGCTAAGGAAGGAATGATGGCACATCCACAACCTGATCAAAAACTGCCACCCTTTGATGAACTTGTCCAACTCGCGAAAAGCGATCCTAAAGCATTCAATCAATTCAAACACGAGATGTGCGAACAGATGATTTGTTCGGCTTCTGAAACCATGCAAGACAGACTCCGCGCTCAGCAAAGCCACATCGACTTAGTGGTTAGCCGTTGTAAGAATCCGCACCATGCCAATGTCGTACTTATGCAGGAGTTGCGCTGTCAGGTCTGTAAGTTCCAAGACGCACTCGAAGGCCGCTGCGGTTTTGAAGATACTCTACCAGAAAATGTGGTGCCTTTTAGACCCAATACAGAGCCGAAAATGTATTAAAGCGGATACAAGTTAACAGCAGACACACGTGATAAACAGACTGTTATAAAACAAAAAAGGGAGCGCAATGCTCCCTTTTGTTCATTCATCATTCCGCGATTACACCGGATCTTCGCCGTAATCATTGCGACCTTCAGTGCCTTTCATCAAGCCACATTCAATCAGAATCCATAAGCCACACACTAATGCTGCAACGGTTGCCACCATATGAACTGGCGATACCGACTCTGTTGTCGTCGCAGCCATTGGTGAAGCCAAACGACCTAACACCAGCGGCACATTCAACAGTAACCAGTAGTTCGATTTGTTACGGTCGTGCCAGCGCTTGGCGGTTACCGCAAGATCTGGGATAACTAGCATCAGTAGGAAGATTGGTAATAGAATGTAAGAGTACGCTGGGAACAAAGCCGAAATGCCAGAAGCAAAACCAGTAATCGCAATGTAGTAGAAAATGTTCCACGCCCAGTAAGTCTTACGACCAATTCTCCCTTTGAAAGAGAGCAGTAAATCTTTCATCGACATCTAAAAATACTCAAAAAATTAATACGCTACCAAAAAGTTAGCAGCAAATTGCTCGTTAATCACTTTTATTAAGCTAATCAGTTAATCACTTTCTGAAAGCAGCTTTTGTCCATATCTCTTATGTTCACCGTTAGGCTGCGGATATGGCTCGCCTGTTCTTGTAAGGTTTGCATTAACGAACGCGACAGTTCTCTTTTCTGTTCTTCGGTACGTCCTGAAAGTAACTCGAAGCTAATGTGAATAAAATCCACACTGTCTTCTTCATCACCGACTAGCCAGTTATGACAACGCAGTGAACGCGACTTCACAGAAGGCACATCAAACAAGCCACAGTTTAATGCAACTTTATGAAGATCTTCTAGTAAACCTTGGATATTCACTCGCTCGTCCACTGAATTTGAGTACTCTAGAACTAGATTCGGCATTATTACTTCCTATTGTTAACGCAATCGTTTGTCCCTTAATACCAACTAACGATGAAAAATCCGAGAAGTTAGCTATTATTCTGTCTGCCGGATCACTGATATATGCTCAAAATCTACTCTGACCATTGAGTAAGATCCAAGAAAGTCATGACCACAGTCATGATCTGTTGATATTAATCTGTTATATTATTTCGTAATAAAGTTTACTTTTTTACATTCGATTTATTTAAATACTTTGGAGATATTCCTATGCGTCATCCTGTAGTTATGGGTAACTGGAAACTAAACGGCAGCAAAGAAATGGTTGTTGATCTACTAAACGGTCTTAACGCTGAACTTGAAGGCGTAACAGGCGTAGACGTAGCAGTTGCTCCACCAGCACTTTTCGTTGATCTAGCAGAGCGTACGCTTACTGAAGCGGGCAGCGCGATCATCCTAGGTGCTCAAAACTCTGACCTAAACAACAGCGGTGCATTCACTGGCGACATGTCTCCAGCAATGCTTAAAGAGTTCGGCGCATCTCACATCATCATCGGTCACTCTGAGCGTCGTGAATATCACAACGAATCAGACGAGTTCGTAGCTAAGAAATTCGCATTCCTAAAAGAGAACGGCCTAACTCCAGTTCTTTGTATCGGTGAATCTGAAGCACAAAACGAAGCAGGCGAAACTGTTGCAGTATGTGCACGTCAACTTGACGCTGTTATCAACACTCAAGGTGTTGAAGCTCTTGAAGGCGCTATCATCGCTTACGAACCAATCTGGGCAATCGGTACTGGTAAAGCAGCTACAGCTGAAGATGCGCAACGCATCCACGCTCAAATCCGTGCACACATCGCAGAGAAATCTGAAGAAGTTGCTAAGAAAGTTGTTATCCAATACGGCGGTTCTGTTAAGCCAGACAACGCAGCAGCTTACTTTGCACAACCAGACATCGACGGTGCTCTAGTTGGCGGCGCAGCTCTTGACGCGAAAAGTTTCGCAGCTATCGCTAAAGCAGCAGCTGAAGCAAAAGCTTAATTTAAACTTCACCGTTTAAATTGAATGAAAGGTCAACTTAGGTTGGCCTTTTTTGATCTCGCTCGAACACCACCCTCTTCTGCCTCTCTTTTGTCACCAGCTCTTCGTAACTTAATAACACTTCTATTCATTGGACTGCGTTATGAAGACTTATACACGACCTCAGCTCAACACATTTCGCAAAACACTCCGAAACAACATGCCTCAACCAGAACGCAAACTATGGTTTTATATAAGAAGAAAGCAGCTTGGCGTAAAATTTAGAAGACAACATAGCATTGAAAAATACATCGTAGATTTCTTCTGCTGCGAACTAAAGCTCTCCATTGAAATAGATGGTAATAGCCACTTCTCAGAACAAGCACAAGCTTACGATCATCAGCGCACACGAGACTTAAACAAACTTGGAATCAAGATGCTTCGCTTTACCAATAATGAGGTTAATCAGAACCTTGAGGAAGTTTTGGTGAAAATCATGAATTCAATCCCCAAATAAAATTCCATATACACATCCCCCTCTAACTCCCCCTTATTTTAACATTCCCGATTACCCTACCGATCTAGGATAAAGGGGGAGAACTTTCTTTGTTCACTGAGATTTCTTGGCTAACTGAGACCATAAAATGTTCCATGAATCGCGAATTGGAAAGCTTACCCTGATAGATAGAATTTGTTGTAGGCGGTATATGTTCCAACAACTACGGAACTGTTCCTCCCCTTTCCAAATAAAGCTAAAGGGATCTGTAAACCTGACTAAAGGGAAGGCTAGGAGGGGATTTTAGAATTAATCAAAAGAACGGTAGGTATAAAAAAACCGCTGATAAATCAGCGGTTTTTAAATTCTTTAAGCTAACGCTAAGCGTAGCTTAGAACAACTCTTCTGCAACGCGGAACAGCTCAGAACGGTCTGGGTTCTGCATGTTCTCGATACAATCGATGATGTCGTGATGAACAAGTTCTTCTTTCTCGATACCAACACAACGACCACCGTGACCTTCTTGAAGAAGGTGAACAGCGTAGTTACCCATACGAGAAGCCAGTACACGGTCAAATGCAGTAGGACGACCACCACGTTGAATGTGACCAAGAACCGTAGCACGAGTCTCACGACCTGTTGCTGTTTCGATCTCTTTAGCAAGCTCGTTCGCGTCCATCATAAGCTCAGTTAGAGCGATGATTGCGTGCTTCTTACCTTTAGCAATTCCATCTTGGATGTTGCCGATAAGCTGTTCTTTATCTAGGCCAGTCTCTGGAGTAATGATGTACTCACAACCACCCGCGATTGCTGACATAAGCGTAAGGTCACCACAGTGACGGCCCATGATTTCAACAATAGAAATACGTTGGTGAGAAGAAGACGTGTCACGTAGGCGGTCAATTGAATCGATAACTGTGTTAAGCGCAGTTAGGTAACCGATTGTGTAGTCAGTACCTGCAATATCGTTATCGATTGTGCCTGGAAGACCGATACATGGGTAACCCATCTCAGTTAGCTTCTTAGCACCCATGTAAGAACCGTCACCACCGATAACAACAAGTGCTTCGATGCCGTGTTTCTTAAGATTCTCGATGCCTTTCTCACGAACAGCAACGTCTTTGAATTCAGGGAAACGTGCAGAACCTAAGAAGGTACCACCACGGTTGATTACGTCAGATACGCTTGAACGGTCAAGCTTTTCGATACGGTCTTCAACAAGGCCTTGGTAGCCATCGTAAATACCGTAAACTTCAATGCCAACTGATAACGCAGTACGAACAACGCCGCGAACTGCTGCGTTCATACCTGGAGCGTCACCACCACTGGTCAAAACACCGATCTTCTTAATCATGCTCACCCTCGATTTTTGGGAATCTATTATTCAATTCTTGTTCTTGCTGATTGTATATCAACAAGATTTTAAATCTATATTTGTGCGTTATGTTACATTTCCTCAACAGGAATAGCACTTAAATCGCGTAAAATTATGTAACATTTCTACTTCTGTAAGAGTATTACAGTTTTACTCAATAACTTTGTTGATTCACATCAGAATCAACATTAATTGTTACTAAGGTGGTTTTTGAATCACCAAAGAACTAGTAATTTTTACTCACTCTAGTTCAAAAGCCGCCCACTTACCATTTGCCAGCTAATTTTTAGCACGCATTACCACGAGTGGAATTTCTGCTGCTTCTCTGGTCCAAATACGACCGAATACGGATCCTGGTGAATTAATACATCAGCATCAGGGAATACGGAGATAAGCTTGGCCTCAACTTCGTCAGAAATGCGATGCGCTTCAATAAGTGGCATCTCATCTTCAAGTTCTAAGTGCAATTGAATGAAGCGAATTGGCCCCGAACGACGCGTTCGTAATTGATGCACACCCAACACGCCTTCGATGCTCAACGATGCCTCTTTAATCTGTTTTAGCTCTTCATCCGGTAGCTTATGATCAAGCAGAGATTGAATCGCTTCCATCGCCATTTGATAAGCGCTGTAAAGAATGTAGATACCGATACCCACCGCAAATACAGAGTCCGCTTGGCCAATACCAAACCAGCTTAACGCCAGTGCCAGCATGATAGCGGCATTCATATAAAGGTCAGATTGATAGTGCAGTGAATCAGCGGCAATCGCTTGGCTACCGGTTTTCTTCACCACATGTTTTTGGAATCGAACCAAGCCGAAGGTCATGGCTATCGCGAATAAGCTGACGTAGATACCAATCTCTGGAGAGTTCAGTTCATGGGGTCTGAAGAAGCGCTCAATACCATTAAGAATGAGGAAACAAGCCGAGCCTGAGATAAACATCGCTTGTGCTAATGCGGCAAGAGATTCGGCCTTACCATGACCAAAGGTGTGTTCTTTGTCGGCAGGCTGCAGAGAGTAACGAACGACGATGAGGTTAACGACAGACGCTGCGATATCCAACATTGAATCGACCACGGAAGCCAACAGACTCACAGAACCTGTCACCCACCATGCTGCGACTTTCACTATCAATAAAATAGTGGCGATGGTGGTGGCTGCCCAAGCAGCGAGCGTAACTAAACGTGCGTATTCTTGTTTCATAACTTGGCTATAAAGTGACTGATAGCACAAAGTATAACCTGCAAACAACCAATTGAATATGACAGCTAGGGTGTAAGACATTCATTTTTAGGGATCAAAAAAAGCGGCACACGGCCGCTTCTTTCTAGGGTGTGTTGATCTTTGCTGTACATTTTACGTTCAACAATACATCGGTAGCCACATTAACATGAATGCCAGCGATAACATGCTGGCATAATTCCTTTCTAGCTTGTCATATCTACTTGAAATAGCTCGATAATGCTTAATTCTCCCAAAGGCATTTTCGACCAAGTGACGATACTTGTATAGACACCAATCCATACTGCCTTTGTCTATATCTTGTCCATAATTGCGTTTGGCAATTACCGTTTCTCCGCCACACTCCTTAACAAAAGTACGGAAAGGTTCGCTGTCATATCCTTTATCACAAACGATGGTATTAACTTCATCGAGTTGCTCAACTAAGCTTTCGGCATGCACTATATCGTGGCGTTGTCCCTCTGATAAATCAAAGCAAATCGGCAGGCCACCACTATCCACGGC